>JASGKO010000029.1:0-185590 GCA_049840595.1 Chthoniobacteraceae bacterium | reverse complement strand
CGCGCCAACTTGCTACCGCTCCAACCATTGGGCCGCGAGTTATGGCACAAGCTCACAAAGAAATAAGGAACTATGGCAAAACTGATCCCCGCTGCTGAACGAATTTTGCGCGCGCGTGACTTGATCCAAAAAGCGCGTGACTACCCCGTGCCCACCGAAGAAGGTGGACGACATAATTTTTCGTACATCGCCAAAGTGAAAGACCTACTGCAACAAGCCCGCGATCTGGTCAAATTTATTCCGCAAAGCCCCACCGCCACCGCCGACATGAAAGAAGACGTGCGCAGAGATCTACCTCTGAAGCCGAGAGCAGGCCAACAAAGATATTTTGCACCGCCCACTGGTGCAATGATGGAAATTGTTTATCGCATTCACGCCATTCAACGCATGTTTGAGCGCAACGTCAGCCCTGAAGATATGCGCTTTGTGCTCCAGCGCGGCAAAACCATCGAAGAATATGAAGATGCACATTATCCCGGGTCGATTGCTTTTGGGCGGGCGCGGCAAAAGACCGTTGCATGTGGTCGTTGCGGATAATGTGGCAAATGACCAAGACCATCGTCGTCACCACCTACGAACCCGATGCGGATTATTGGGAACCGGGCTTTCAGCGGAGGAGGCGATGATCTGTATTCTCTGCAAAAAAGCTGAAACCACCCCCGGCACAACGGGATCTGATTCTCGAAAGAGACGGTTTCAGGCTGACGGTGAAAAACGCCCCGGCACAGGTCTGCCCAAACTGCGGCGAAGCTTACGCTGATGAAGCCACCGCTACCCGTCTGCTGGCGGCGGCTGAAAAACTCACAGATTCTGGAATGTTGATGGATGTGCGAAAGTCGCACATTTAAAATATTTTCGCCCACACAAAGAACAAAGATCTTGACACGAATTTCACCCTTGCCTGCTGGCAGTGAAGACCAAGGTTGAAATTCGTGTCATTTTTATTTTGTCCATAAGAGAATAAGTAATTTACAAGCGCTCGCTGAAAATGCTATAATATCTTTAAGCACATACCTGCATATAAAAATCGGATTACACTGGAAGTAGTAACAGGAGGATACGATGAAACCACGTCTCGTTTTTGTTGCTTTGCTGACGGGTTTGCTCGCCAGCCAGATTTTGTCCATTATTTTTAAGGATGTCTGGCCGGGGTATATTGCGCCAGACTACAACACGGCTGGGATTTATGCCAGCCTTGCTTGGGTGGGCTATGCAGTAGCCGCCTTGTTGATCTTCGCCTGCGGATATGCATCAGCGCGGCTAGAATGGTCGCACAATTGGAAAGATGCATTGCAAACGGGGGTTGGCGCTGGCTTGCTAGCGGGATGCTTGGCCTATCTACTTTCTTATGCGCCTGTAGCATCTGGTCTGATGGGCCAAAAAGAAATTCTGCTCAGTATCCCCCATCCCATCATCAACGAGCAGGAAGGACTCAAACTGCTCGTTCAGGGGATCGTCAACACCGTGGTTTGGGTGCAGGGTATTTTCTGGGTATTTATGCTTTCTTCGATAACGCTTGGCGGCCTCGGTGGCTTGCTTTCACGCCTTGAAGGCTCCAACGGATGGGGCAAAGCACCTACGCCGAAAGCGCCCTTCGTGCCACGTTTAACGGTTTACGCCATTGGTTTTTTTGCCGCTGTCAATCTCATGCTTACTGTTGCAACAATGCAAATCATGCCCGACATCATCACCAGAACAATGACAAATAATGTCGGGCCAGTGGATGGGCTACTGCTCCCCCCATGGGCGGTACTTACCTTGCCGCTCATCACTGCAACAATTTTTCTCGCCGTTTGCCTGATTTTTATCGTGCAGTGGGCGTTTCAAAGCTGGAGATATCCTGAAAAACGCTTTCGGGTGAAAATATCGCTCGTGATTTCTGGCTTAGCAATGCTCGCTCTTTTCGTTTGGACATCCTATCCACTTGCCTGGCTGATCCTCGCAATGCTGATTGTGATCGGATTGGTTCTTTGGGTTCGTCAACGCATTCAACCTGCCGTAGCAGATCAAGAAATGGGCGATACCCAACCCTACAACGTACTAGATATGCTGGCTTCGGCTTTAACCCAAGGAATTGTACTTTCCGCCGTGGCAGTTGGAAGCACAATTGCCCATGCGCTCACATTGGTCTTGATTACTGTCGTGAATATTCCTCATCTGACCAATAGCGGCCCCGTTGAAAGCACCGCGCAAGAACAAATCTCATCCCTTTACACCACTTCAGGGGCGCAAAATGTCACTATTCTCCTTGTTACCAGCATCGGTGGCTTGGTCATTGTCGCAATTGCGCTCTTGGTGAGAAAGGTGCTTCTGACCCCTCGGCCCCAGCCGATCAATGAATTGCTTTCGAATGAAGTGTAGGATTGCAACCCTGCGCGCAACGAACATCTTTAGGCGCAAGGTAACAGCTTAAGTTATAAAAAAATTGCCACAGAGAACACAGAGAAAAACCGTTCAAGGCTCTTCTACGTGTTCTCTGTGGCAAAAACATTTATCTGATGAAAAAAACTTAGCCTGCCTTCTTTGCCCCTGCCCGGCTAGGTTTGGCCTTGGCCCGCCGAAACGGCGGCATATAAATCGAGTGGACTTTGCACTTGGTTTGGTCAAGCAGTTTATTCCACAAGCTGGGATGATTTTTTGAGAAGGCTTCTGGGTCTAGATTCGATGTAATCACCGTGGGCAGGTCTTCGTAGTAGCGAAAATTCAAAATCTGGTAAAGCTTGTCTTCGGCCCAGTTTGAATTCATGCTACTTTCTTTAAACCCATCCAAAATAAGCAGGGGCGCGGTACGAATTTCGTAAAAACGACGGTCAAAAGAGACATCTGCGTTAGGGCGAAAAGTCTCTTTAAAATAATCGAGCAACACAGAAATATCCGCCATGATGGCTTGGCCGCCCATGCCCATCCGATAATTCCCAATCGCCGCTGCCAAATGCGTCTTACCACAATGTGACGGGCCCAAAAAGACCAGCCAGCCACGCGGCTCGTCGCCAAATTGCGCAGCTGAATTGTGTGCTTCTTCAAGCACTTTCAACTGCGCCGCCGTCACCTTCTCGCGGACAATTTCTTTATCTTTGACGGTATATCCGCCCGCGTTTTTGCGCTCGGTAGTGGTGACGGTGACTGCTTCTTCGCCCAGTTCGTTGTTGCGATCTTTCCAATTTTTGAAGGTCATTTCTTTGATGTCGTGCAACGAAAGCATCGAAAGACCAGGATTACTCGTTTCATCAGGGTGGCGATAGTCCAGCGCCAAAATGCGAATGTGCCGCACCAGTTCATCATCCTGCAACCGTGAGCGGATGCGCCCCTCGATCTCGTCTAAGATCAGGTTGGTGGTGATGACGGTGGGTAGCTTGTTGATATAGCGATAATTGACAATTTGAAAAAGCTTCTCTTGTGCCCAACCCGTGGCATTTTGCGTCCCAAAATCGTCCATCACCAGCAGGTTGGCACTGCGAATATCTTCAAAGCGCGTTTCAAAGGTGGTTTCAGGGCTGTTGTACGAAAAACGCAAACTATCCAACAAATCAGGCACAGTGATAAACAAGGTTGGCACACCGCGCTCCACAGCTTGGTTCGCAATTGCCGCCGCCAGATGCGTCTTCCCGGAGCCGTACGAACCTTCTAGCAAAATCCAGCCGCTTAGGGTTTGGGCAAAATCCATGCAGATTTTTTTTGCATCTTCGCGGCTGTCTTTTTCCATCTGAGTAATGGCGTTTTTGGCTTTCGGGTTGCCTGTGATGAAGTAATTACCAAAGCTCAGGTGACCGAGCGTATGCAGACTGCTCAACGCATAAAGACGCGTCCGCGCCTTCTCAGCCACTTCGCTGGTGCGGCAGACGCACAATTCCACTTTGCCAAAGCGCGGGTCGCCCACGGGCACATCCCAACGGACGAAACCTACACCGCCACATTCGGGGCAATCGGGTTTGCCCCACGATTTGAGCTTAATCTCCGTCAAGGTACTCGGAGAACTGGTTTTTTGTGTACCGTTCTGAAGCTTTGCCGCCGTTTGGCTGATCTTTTCTTTCATCTGATTTGCCTTCTTCTTTCCAGCGCTTCAAAATCGCTTCGATATATTTCCAATTGCGCTTACTGCGCGTGACTGCAATTTCAAACGCTTCTTTAAACCACGCCGCTGGGTATTCGTTTTCGGCGGTGCGTAATGCGTCTGCCATAAGCGGCGTGAGCGGGCCGATATTTTCTTCGTAGAAGCTTAAAGATGTTGGGCACATCACGGGGTGGAATGGTCAGCGAAGCGGCGGTGCGCCCCGGGTCTTTCTCTAACGATGCGGCGATGGCCCTACCGAGCGGCGAATTGAGCAAATAAAGGCCGCCGGAGTCATTCTCTACCCGTAGCAACATCCCCCGCCCCACGGCTTTGTCCAAACCTAGGGTGATTTGCGCCAAATTCATCCCGGCGGCGAACCCGTCATCGGATGCAATCTGCCCCGGTGAGATGACTTCTCATTCGCGCTTCAAGATGCTCAAAGCGCCACAAAACATACAGCGTCACTTTCAACTCATCCAAATCATCCATCTCACCCAATAGATGAAAGAGACTATCAGGAAGTTGCGTGAATGTTTCAGATGAAGTGAAACCGGGGAAAGTGTTCATTGGGTGATTGGGTGATTTAGTGACTGGTGATGTTCAATCGCCCAATCACTAAATTTTTACGCGCCGCTCAAATCCACTCGCCGCGTGGCCGCATTTTCAAACTTCGTCAAGTTGTTGCGGAAGATCAAATCTACGGTGCCCACGGGGCCATTGCGGTGCTTGGCAACTTTGAGATGGGAGACGTTTTGCATGGCGGGGTCTTTATCGTCACGGTAAATAAACATGACGATGTCGGCATCTTGTTCAAGGCTGTTGTGCACAATAATGTTGTTCGCAACGAAATTATGATGTCCCGGAACCGTCAAATCGAAGACGGCTTCTTCTCCATCAGGCAAAATCGACGCGATACTATCCCAATAAATTTCGCTATTTGCAAAAATACGTAAGTCTTCAGACTGAACAGCTTGCGCCAACCGATCAGCACGTTCACGGCTCACGTTCTGACGATAAAGCGCAGTTCCGCAATAGGCGTTACCCAACGCAGCTTGCATCGAACGACCTGTCATACCAATTTTTTGCATGGCCGGTACAGCATACATCCGCCAAACTTGATGCGGAATCACATCGCGGTTGGTATTTGCTGGATGTGACTGCAAGTGTTCAACCACTTCGGCTAATCGCCTTTGCTTATAAGCGCCAACTGCGCCAATTTTTTCGGCAAAAGCTTCAAGCTCAGGTTTACCTGTCACAGTCACATGATATTGCATTCGACCTTTTGTGCCCTGTGAAACAGGTTTCAATAACGCATTGATACCCAAGCGCAACAAAAGAGATTGAACATCTTGCGCCAATCTCAAACTGCTAGAAGCATAGTAAGCAATTGGGCGAGTTTGTTTACCTTTAACGAGTTGAATACTGCCATCGGTAGCCCACAAATGACGCAAGAAAAGTGCAATGGCTTTTTCTGGCTGCTCGAATACTTTTGTTGGAATAAATTTCTCATGCGAGCGCAAACCAAAAACACACAATAATCTAGCCACTCTGTAACAGCGCTGCGCACACCATGCGGATGATGCCTTGTAGACGCAAGATAGACTTGGAACCAGTCGCGTTCTTGCTTGATACGCGGCTCAATCTCTGCGCCAAAAACATTACGGCCTAATTCGGCAACTGTCTCAGCCAAGTCAGCTTCACGTGTAGTGTATTGAATCGCATGGCGTGGAAGCGTGCAGCCATCGCCAATTAGATGTCCAAGCAAAGCAAGCTCTGAATCTGTCATACTTTGCTCAATCGCTGGTTTAATAACGCGCGGCAAGGCGATGTAATCATCTGCCATTAATTCGTCTAAACGCTTCCAACCAGAGACGGTGAGAAAGCGATGATTGACAGTGGCACGGATACTGCGCCCAAGGCGGGTAACGATTTTGTAAACGGGCTTCAACCCGGTAGTAAAAGCGCGACTAACGGGGGTTGGTTCAAGCCGTAAGGTTTGTGGGTTGACCGCTAGAATATTAAAATCCGATTTACCTTCTAACTCACGGATAGGCACTTCACGCCCAGTATCAGCCAATGTCACCAGCGTTTCACCCGTTAGACAGCCCGATTCTCTCAAATCGGAGAGTTGTGGCTCTTTATCGGCCCGTTGTTCAACGGCGCGGGAAAGCTGTGCGGCGGCGATCATGGGCACATTGAGTTCACGCGCCAGTTGTTTGAGCGAACGAGAGATATACGACACTTCTTGCACGCGATTGTCGTTGCGCGTTTCAGATGTCATCAATTGCAGGTAATCGATAATGACCAAGTCAAGACCATACTCAAGGTGCAGACGGCGACACTTGGTGCGCAGTTGCAACGGGGAAAGCGCGGGCGTATCGTCCAGATAAATGCGCGTATCGCCCAGCACTTCGATGGCGTGATTGAAGATGGGCCAGTCGTCATCGGTCAGCTTGCCAGAGCGCAGACGTTGCGAATCGATGCCGGTTTGCTGGGCAATGAGACGTTGCACCACTTGCTCGTTCGACATTTCGAGCGAGAAAACCGCCACGCGCTTTTTGTGGATTAGTGCCGCATTGTTGGCAATCGTCAGCATGAGCGCGGTCTTCCCCATACCAGGGCGACCCGCCATAATCAGCAAGTCAGAAGGCTGTAAACCGCCGAGCATTTTGTCTAGGTCAGTAAACCCACTGGGCACGCCGACAATTTCATCGCTACGACGGGCCAACTCATCCACATGATCATAATAATCTGAAAGCACCTCACGGATGGGGCGCACATCGTGACGCATGCGTCGCTCGCCCACATTGAAAATGGCCTTTTCCAATTCGCCCATGACCACATCAATCAACTCGTTGGCATCGTATGCCAGCGTGGCGATGTTGTTAGCCGCTGTCAGCAGTTTGCGGCGGATGGCGGTGGCTTCGACCATTTTGCCATACGCTTCAGCGTGGAGGGTGGTGGGAACTTGGTTGAGCAGGGCTGTCAGATAGGCTTGCCCGCCAATTTCATCGAGCCGGCCCATATCGTCGAGTTCTTCGCTGACAGTTAGAATGTCCACAGGCGTGCGGCGCTCATGCAGGCGAATGTACGCTTCCCAGATAAAACGTAGTCGGTGAATGTAAAAATCATCTGCCTGCAAAAATTGCGCCAGATCGTAATAAATTTCTTGGTTAATCAACACAGCGCCAATGACGGCTTCTTCGGCCTCGCGGCTGTGCGGCAACCCACCAGATGTGCTGGTGGGTTTTGCGTCATCGTATGGGGAGTCTGAAAGGCTGAATTCGCTCATGGATACTCAAAATCTTCTAGCCACAGAGATCACAGAGAAAGACAAGAGCTTTTTATTTTATCTATTCTCTGGTTTACCTTGATGTTATGAGAAAAAAAAGGACACGCTCGATTGATTTTACACCGAGGTGTCCTAAATATCCCTTTACTTCTCAAGAATTACGTAATTAACTTGTCGCTGGCCCATCGGGCTTGTCGTCTTCGCTGGGTGGTTTCTTGACATCGAGCTTGTTCAAGAAATCTTCAAAGATCGAAAGACGAGATGTGTCTTCACCGGTTGCCGGTTTGGTTGGCGCGGGAGATGTTGCAGGGGCGGCGGGTGTGCTAGGCAACTGACTGCCTTCCGAAGCTGAGGCCGCCGTCTGTGCCTGTGAGCGGATATCTTGCTCAGGGGTGATGCCGGCCTGCGTCATCACGGATGGGTCTACCAAGATCGGAACGTGTGCCCGCACCGCCAAGGCAATCGCATCGGATGGACGGGAATCGACGTTGATGGTCTGCCCATCTGCATCGACGACGATGTTGCCATAGAAAATATCGTCGCGCAGTGCCACAATCTCCACACGGCGAATGTGCGCGTTGAAGGCGGTAAAAACGTTCTTAAGCAGGTCATGTGTTAACGGGCGAGCAATTTCAATTTCTTGCAAAGCCACCGTAATGGCTTCGGCTTCATACGGCCCAACCCAAATGGGCAGGTAACGATCTGCGTTCATATCGCGCAAAACCACCAAACGCTGGGCCGACATCAGGCTGACACGTACACTATCAATTGCGACTTCTACCATCTCAGACATAGTTGCTCCTAATTGCCCTTTATTTTACTTCTTTTTAAGTAAATCCGTATATTCAATTGAGCTACAAGTGATTTCTTAATTCGTCTCAAGCAAAACCGTGCTACCGGGTTTATCTTTGTGATCGGTGATTGTGATCTTAGCTGTCTGACCTGCTTGCGTAAAATTCATAAACACCAAGCCAGCCAGTTTGCGCTCATCCTTTTCGAGCGCCCAGCCCAGCGTGGGCAATTTTTTCTTTGTAAAAATCGGCGAGCCCGGTGGATGTGTCAGTGCTTTCAAGCACGTATATTTGCTTGATGCCCGATTTCACCTGTGTATTGGGCGGTAGCGGCAAATTATCGGGGAGGGCCACCGTGGTGGCGGATCGATCTCAGCCGCCGTGTCAGATTTCCACGTTGAAACCTGATTGCAGGTAAAACCCGCCCGAATGTTGACGGTCTTCCCATCATCCGTTTGCCAACCCGAAAATGCGAACTCGCCTGCAAACGGCTCCAGGGTTGTGACTGTCACCTGCGCCGTAGATTGAGCTTGTGCAGTGGCGGGCGGCAAATCGGTACTGCCAAACATTTCAAGCATGCTTAGGTTGCTATGCCCAAACGATAGATTAAACTTTATCAACATCTGCAACCGACGATTTGCCAGATTTGAAAGGTGTGAGCATTTGTAAGGCCATGCGCAAGTCGCCGGGGCCTTTGTATAGCACCGTCAGATCGAGATTGTCTCCGTTTTTGACACACATCACCGGGTAGGCCAGCGCATCGCCTGATATTTGTTCATCGCCAACACGGAATTAACGGATTTTCGCGGATTTTTATAAAGATCCGTGTAAATCCGTTAAATCCCCGTCATCAGCGTTGCATATTTCTATTAAGCATGAGTTTCCATATTTTGTAATTATCAACTTCGCTCTTGACATATAGATAAATATCGATACAATAAACATATAGAAGGTTATCAATATGACAATGTTTGATGCAGTCGAATTTGCTAAAGCCCTTGCCGATGAAACCCGCCAAAAGATTATGAAGTTGTGCTGTTGCCAGTGGTATTCTGTCACCGAACTGGTGGAGCAACTCAACGTAACCCAGCCGACGGTTTCACACATCTTGCGATTCTGCGTGAGAATGAATTGGTGAATGTGCGCCACGAAGGCAAGCAAACCTTCTACACTCTAAATCAGCAACGCATTGTGGCTTGCTGTGGACATTTGATGGTGAAATTTGCACCCGATGAACAACCAAACACCAATTTCGTTTCAAAAGAGACGCTATAAATCTCTTTTTTTACCCAAATAAATAGACAATTATCTATTTGAGAAAGGAGGTGAATAAACATGCAAAAGTTTCAGGTAGGTCCTTGCTGTGGTGAGGAATGCATGCCACCCGAAAGCGTAAGCGAATTGGTGGTGCTGTTGTTGGTGACCGTATAGTAAGTGCTCGTCGTCCCCGCCGTGGAGGTCGTGGCCAGGGCCAGACTGGCGGCGATGATTTGATTGTTCGCCACCGTGGAGTTCATCGTGATGGCATTGCCCACCGTTCCGAGGGTGAGCGTCTGGGAACTGCCGGTGCCAATGGTGTAGGCAGCCGCGCTGGAAGTATCGAACAGCAGGGCGCCAATCGTGACCCCGGAGCCAAGGTCAATCGTCGTATTGGCGCTCGCGCCGCTAAAGGTCGCGGTATCGCCACTGCCGGGAACGGTGGCCGGGGTGGTGGACCAGTTTGCATTCGTTGCCCAAGTGGCACTGCTCGAGCCGGTCCAGGTGTCGCTGGTGGCAAAGGCGGAGTTTAATGGTATCACCGAAAGACCGAGCCCAAGGGACAGGAGGCCCAGGGTGCAAGGTCTGCGGAAGGTTCCGATCGTGTTCTTCATTAGAGATGAGGGATAGGTGGATTGGTTCTGAAGGCCGGAAGGATTGATCCCATGCCGTCATCTCCAAGAACGTCGGCCCCTCGGAAAACCGGACAAAAAAACACCACTTAGAAAAAAATATTTTAACGCTTTGGCTTAAGAGCCTGTGAAAAAATGCCGAAGGCAGGGATGCCGGATGACATCCCTGCCTGTCGGGTTCAGGAGTTAGCGGAGATTCGTCGATTTACTGCGCCGTGGCGCTGGCCTGCGTGGAATCCACGCTTTGGCTCGTCGAACTGCTGGCGACAATCACGTAATAATACGTGGTGCCGGTCGTCAGCCCGGTATCCGTGTAGCTGGCCGAGGTGAGGCCGGTGGTCACGGTCGTGTAGGGGCCGCCGCTGGTGGTGGCCCGCAGCACGCTATAGCTGGTGGCATTGGTCACCGTGCTCCAGGTCAGCGCGACCTGGGTGGTGCCCGCCGTGGCAGTGACCGTGGCCGGAGCCGCCAGGAGGCCCGCCGGGCTGGTCGCCATCAGCGAGGCGACTTCCGTGGCGCTCAAGGCGCGGCTGTAGATGCGGAAATCATCCACGCCGCGGCCAGATACGGATCACCACTGAATTGCGACTTGCCGAGATAGTTATTGCCTGTCGCGCCAAGGCTGGAGGGAGTCAGCGTCATGGCCGTGTTCTGGCCGACTTGGACGCCATCCACATAGAGGGTGCCGGTCGCGCCCGCGAGCGTCACCGCCACATGATGCCAGCCGGTTGCCGGGAGTGCCGCCGTGCCATTGATCTGCTGCTCGCCCGATGTTCCCGAAGTCGTAATCGCAAAGCGGATCTTACCGCTCGTGCCATACGTCGGCGTGAGGAACATGTAGCTCGTCGTGCCGGTACCGAAGTCGAAGATGCGCATCCAGGGCGAGACCGAATCGAAGTTCACCCAGGTGCAGAGGGTGCAGTTGGTGAGCGTGCTCACGACGCTGGTCGGCAGGGTCACATACTGGCTGGAGCCGCTCAGGTAAACCGCGCCATTGCTGCGGCCCGTGCCCCAGGTCGGCGAGTTCACCAGCGTGCCCGCCCAGCCGTTGCCGGAGGCATCCGCCGCGGTCGTGCCCGAGGCGTCGTCGAATTTCAGGTAGGCATACGGCTGGGTGAAGGTCGTCGAGGCTTCCGAGGAATTGGCGCCCTCGCCGCCCAGGTTCACGCCGGAGACCACATAGTAATAGGTCGTGCCATTCACGGCGGTCGTATCCGCATACGTCGTGGTGCTCACTCCCGTGGAGAGCGTGGTGTAAGGCCCGCCCGAAACGGTGGCGCGCTTCACGTTGTAGCTGGTCGCCGTCGAGGCGGCGGTCCACGAGAGATCATCCTCCCCATTCCAGCCAATTGCCGAGAGCCCGGTGGGGGCCGATGGCACTGGCGGCACCGGCATCGCGCTCGTCTGCGTGGAGCCGGAGCTCTGGGCCAGCGAACTCTGCGCCATCACCGTATAGTAATAAGTCGTGCCATTGGTGAGGCCGGTGTCCACGTAGCTTGTGCCAGTCACGCCACCAGCGATCACGGTGTAGGGGCCGCCCGAGGTGGTGGAGCGCAGGATGACATACGCCGTCGCATTGGTGACCGCGGTCCACGAAACGGTATTCTGCGTATTGCCCGCCGTCACCGTCACGGTCGGGACCGAAAGCCCGCCATACAACGTGGCGACCTGCCCCGCCGTCAGCGCGGTGCCGTAGATATGGAAGTCATCCACCAGCCCGTTCATATAGGGGTCGCCCGAGAATTGGGACTTCCCGAGATAGTTGAGCGTGGTCGTGCCGAGGCTGGAGGGGGAGAGCGTCATCGCGGTGTTTTGTCCCACCTGGGCACCGTCCACATACAAGGTGCCCGTGCTCCCATTGAGCGTCACCGCCACATGGTGCCAGCCGGATGCGGGCAGCGCCGCCGTGCCATTAATCTGCTGCTCACCACTGCCACCGCTGGTGGTGATCGCAAAGCGAATCTTGCCGCTCGTGCCGTAGGTTGGCGTGAGGAACATATATTTCGTCGTCCCGGTGCCGAAGTCGAAGATGCGCATCCACGGGCTCACCGTATTGAAATAGACCCAGGCGGTCAGCGTCGTTCCCGTCTGCCCGGCCACCACGCCCGAGGGCACGGTTACATACTGGCTCGAGGCACTGGCGAGCGAGACGGCATTGTTCACCTTGCCGGTGGTCCAGGTGGGTGAATTGACCAGCGTCCCCGCCCAGCCATTGCCCAGCGAATCCGAGGCCGTGGTGCCGCTGGATTCGTCGAACTTGAGATACGCCACGCCGGAGTTGGCCAGGGTCTGGATATCCGCACTGGTCAACGCGCCGCGATAGATGCGGAAGTCGTCCACCAAGCCGTTGAGGTAGGGATCGGAGTATTGCGATTTGCCGATGTAGTTCAGCGTCGTCGTGCCGAGCACGGAAGGCGTGAAGTGCATATTCGTATTCTGGCCGACGAGGATGCCATTCACATACAGCGAGCCGGTGGGGCCGTTCATCGTCACGGCGACATGCACCCACTGCCCGGTGGGCAGCGCGGCCGAGCCATCGATGCCCTCCTCGCCGTAATTCCCCGAGCCGGTGATCGCAAAATGGACATGACCGCTACCCGCCTTGGCGGAGAGATACATGTATTTTTCCGTGCCCGTTCCGAAATCAAAAACCCGCGCCCAGGTGCTCACCGAGTTGAGATAGACCCAGGTGGAAACCGTAAAGTCGGAAAGGCTGGAGACCACGCCGCTGGGCAGGCTCACATACTGACTGGAGGCGCTGGCGAGGGAAACGGCATTTCCATACAGCCCGGTCGTCCAGGTGGGGGAATTGACCAGCGTGCCCGCCCAGCCGTTGCCGGTGGAGTCGGAGGCCGTGGTGCCGCTGGTCTCGTCAAATTTCAACCGCGCATAGATGGAGTTGCCGACCATGGCGCTGCCCTGATTGGAGTTGGCCGTTTCACCCGATGAGGTGACGGCGGAGACCACGTAGTAATAAGTGTTCCCGGCCACCGTCGTGGTGTCGGTATAACTATTGGTCGTCACGCCCGTGGCAATGGTGGTGTAAGAGCCGCCACTCGTCGTGGAGCGCTTGACGTTGTAGCTGGTGGCATAAGCCGAACCCCACCAGGAGAGCACCGGCTGTCCAGCGGTCACGGTGGCGCTCAATCCACTGGGAGTGACGCCCGCGCTGATGGAGTCCAGCATCGACGTGAGGGTATCGAAGCCCGGCTGGTCCTGGCCGAAGTAACCCGTGGGCCGAATCATGTCCGCAAAAGCCTTCGTGTAAGGAGCGGCCAGTCCCGCAACATTGACATAGTGGTTGTAGATCAAATCCCAGCCCGAGCGCTCCAGGCCACGGCTGGCGTCGGAGGGCTGCGTCATGATTGCGCCTTCGCTATTGGCGTAGGTGGCAAAGGGAACATCGTATCCAAGGTTATACTTGGCGACATATTCGCAGCCGGCGAGAACCCGGTTGTTTTCGTAGCTGTAGAGATCGGTGCCTTGATTCCAAGCCATCTGACACAGCGGTCCGATCAAGGCAATATCCAGCGTGCAATGTCCCTGATCGCGCCCAGTCTCCTGCACCTGCCCGAGGTAGCCGGGATGCAGGAAGAAAACCGTGCGGTTGATATTCCCGGTCCCGCTCCCGCTGTAGAAGTAGGTGAGCGCCTGGTTGGTGAGCGTCGTATTATCGCAGAGCACGCCGATGGCATAAATCGCATCCATCGAGCAGAGGTCCCAGTTCGCCCAATAGTGACTGTAGGAAGTCCCAAAGTGATTGAGCAGGAAGGAATTTGCCATGGGATAAAACACGTTCATCATCATGGTCTGGAAATTCGCGAAGTCCGTGGAAGACCAGCCGGTATAGGTGCGCATAATTTCGCCCGCATTGGCCATTTGATAGGCGTTGATGCTGATCAGCGCGGCATTCGTATCGCCTCCCAATCCGGTGAGGGTATTACTCCAGGCATTAAGGATGGTAATCGCCTGCTGGGCATAGGCGGTATCGCCGGAGACTTTCCAGCGCAGGGCGGAACCGTAGGCCACCGCGATATCGTTGGCCAAGATGCTAAAATTTTGCGCATGGGTTCCATCGGTGCCCCGATATACCACCGTTTGAGGATTGGGAACCCAGGCCGTTTGCGACCCCGTCCAATTCCCAGTCAGCGCGTTGTACCCATCAATCCAGGGCGAAAGTCCATAAGCCACCTTGGTCCGCATCCGTTCAAAATCAGCTTCAGTGTTGATCAAGCCCGGGTGGACGAAGGTGGAAGTGGCCGGGGTATAAGTGGCCATGCTGAGTTGGAAGACGCGGTCCCCCGTCTGCGTGGTAATCGTACCTGCCGCCACCCCGTTGGTCCCAGTGGTGTAGGCGGTGCCCGCAGTATAGGGATTGCCTCCGCTCGCCCCGTCGCGAATGCCGAGCATCTCGAAATAATCCGAGCTGGTCCCAAGATCGAAGCCGTAGGCGGTATTCGGCCTCAACACGATCGGGGCGGTGAAAGTAAACGTAAGGTACGTGCCCGGACCATTCGCGCTGCTGCTGGAACCGGGGTTACCACTCCCGCCCGAGGCGGCGGTCTCAATGGAAATGGGAATGAAGGTGGTCCCGCTGATTTCGCCCACCCGCAACCGAAAGGTCGAGGTCGTATGCGTCAGCGTGTAGTACGTGTTGTTCGTCCCACTCGCCGTGTTGTTCGTATAGCCGACGATCCGGACGGTAATCGAGGAAAGCAAATATCCCCCGGTGTTGGAGCCCGTGGTGAAGGTTTCACCCTGCGCCGGGCGATTGCTCGCGACGTAGGTCACGCCATCATTGGCCGTGCCATTGTTCGGGCTGCCGTTGGAATTGACGCCACTGCCGCCGACGTTGTCGGCGTCGAACGTGGCCCCGGTCCAGTTGCTGATCGAGGCCGCACCTCCGGTGGGAGCGGTGGTCGAGAAGGTTAACGTCGCGGCGGACAAGGCGCCGACCGACAGGCAGATTGCGGCAAGCAAGCTGCTCCGAATGGTAGTAGATACCAGTTTATTCATGGGTGGGTAGTAGGGTGGTGGGATGGAAGATGAAGCCCTGCCGAACGGCAGGCGCGATGAGCTGGCGAGTATTTCAGCGGTCGGAGCGGACCGTCATAATGAATGCCTCCTGGTCGGCGAAGCGGATGGCCCAGGCCATCAACCCGCCGTCAACCGACCGGCTTCTTTCAATGGTTTAACTTCAGATAGGATCGGGAAGCCAAAGCCAGATTGGAATTAAACCGACTGTTTGCCACAGGCCGCAGACGGGAGTTGCCGTCGCTTTCTAAATCCCGGGCAAAAAAACCCAGCCCGATCGGGCTGGGCCAAAAGCTCCCAGGCAGGAGCAAGAGGAATGTTCGTTTCATGATGGGGGGGCGAAACAATCCAGGCAGAAGCGCATGAACCGTTTCATCATCAGGAACGATGTTTGCGGGAAAAATGGGACAGCGTTGCCCCGATTTTTTCGAAACTTTTGCCGGTGCCGCTGATCGAGCGATTTCCCTTCTCCGACGGAGCCGCCATCCATCTTTCCACGGCCCCGTCCAAGCCCTTTCCATCCCAGCCACCTGACCGATCACCGATATTCCGCAAAGGCGGCATCGGGCACGAATTGGACCGCCTGCACGCTGACGCCTTTCTCCAACGGGCGCAGATTCAAGACGACCGTATTCGTCTGGCCGGGACCGAAATGAAGCCAGCTCTCGGGGAGGTAGAAATCGTGCTGCGGCCCGACCTGCCAGTAACGCCCGAGGCAGTGCCCGTTAACATAAATGAAGCCGTTGCCCTTTGCTTCGAGATGCAGATGCCACGGCACCCACACCCCGGCTTTCGGCGCGGGCAAGGCGCTTTGCATGCGATACCACGTGAGCAGTGCTCCCGGAGCGGCTGGTGCATCCGGGCCAACGGAAACGGACGTCCAGTCATTACCCGCCGCCTTTTCGTCCCGGGACAGCTTTTCCCCAAACGCACGTTCGGTCCCATTCGCACCACCGTCGGCAAATTGCAGGGTCGCTTTCTCATCGGCCCCGGCAACGGACAGGACTCCGTAAGGGCCGCCAAATTCCATATCCCGGGGTCCGTTGCGATGCCCGAGGTTATCATAAAGCGCGACCAGTTCCTTCGCACCCGCAGGCAGCGTAAAAGCAAAATGCTTTTTATCTTTGCTCACCACGGCGGGAATCAGCTCCCCGCCCACCCTTCCAATAACGGCATCGCCGGGGTGGACGTCGAGCGTCACCGTCGCGCCCGGTTGAGCGGCGATCTGGTAGTAAAGGAAGTGGCTATCCATGACCCCATGAGCTTCCGCCGAATCGTGACCAGGAAGCGGGGTCCAGGTGGTGGGCACAGGATCAGCCAGTTGTTTTGCCTCGCTGATTACCACGGGCGCGGGCAGATCGCCTGGACGCTTGATCGCAGGCGCGGGCTTCGGCAGCCACTCGCCCTTGCGGGCATCGGTTTCGCCCGGCGGCAAATAAAGCACCTGCGAACCGAAGGGCTCCAACTGGTAAGCGAGGGAAAACTTCGTGCCGTCCTTTTCCGTCACCTCGGCGGTGCCGGTCCGGGGAGCCGCGTGATTATCGGTGCGGACGAAGAAATAGCGGCTGCCATCGCCGGCGCGCCGCTCGGCCACGCTCACGTCGGCATCGCTCGCGTTGGCCTGAATTTCCACGGCCTGGGCGCGCACCAGCCTGGGGCCGTGCTCGCGGAGCATCTGCCCCAGCGCCCACACGCGTTGATAGCGATCCCCCACCCCGCCATGCTCACGGATCGGCGCGTCGTAATCGTAGGTGGTGGTGATGTTGCGACCGCCCCAATCATCAAAATTCGTGCCGCCAAACAGCATGTAATAGTTGGTGATCGTCTCGCCCAACTGCCAGGCGTAAAGCGTGATGTTTTGAATCTGCGCCGCCGTGAGGCCGTCCTGGCGCTCGCTCAACTTTCCACCGACCGTGGAAAGCCAGCCGCCCTGCAATTCAGTCGTAGCCAGCGGCGCGTCGGGCTGCTCACGACGCAGCTTGGAAATTTCCTTGCCCAGTTGTCCCACCACGCTCCAGCGGGGATAGAAGTTGCAGCAATCGAAGATCTGTCGCAGCACCGGATCGGTGGAGCCGCGCACCTGCTTGGTCCAGCAGGAAATCAACGGGACGTCGATCCCATCGGCTCGCACGAATTGCGCGAGCGCCTTCACCTGGTTCACTTTGATCTCGTCGGAAAATTTCGCCGAATCGTATTCGTTTTCCACCTGCACCAGAATAACGCCCGGCTGGCCCGGTGCCTTGCGGGTGATCTGGTGCTTCGCAATGATCGGGCACACGGCATCGAACCAGTGCTTCGTCCAGGCGAGGAACGTCGGGTCATCCGAGCGCATCCAGCCTTCCTTGTGCAAGGGCTGGGCGGGCGTCTTCAGCGCGCTGAGCCACAGCGGGAAGCCGCCGTTGTCCCACTCCGCGCAAATGTAGGGACCGGGCCGGACGATCACATACAAGCCGCAATCCTCGGCCATGGTCAGCCAGTCGTCGAAATCCTGCAGCCCGGTGACTTTGGAAAAATCATCGGTCGATTTCGGCATTTCGCGCTCGTGCCAGTTCCACGGTGTGTAGGTCTCGACCGCATTGAACCCAGCCGCCTTGATCTTTGCAAACCGATCGGGCCACAGCTCTTTCGGGCAGCGGAAATAGTGAAACGCGCCGCTGTAGATGAAGGTGTCCTTGCCATCAATGGTGAGGCATTGTGCATCGTAGCGAATGCGCTGGGGCGCGGAAAAGGGGCGTGCATCTTCAGCCCGGGAAATTCCGGAGAGCAAATTGCAAAGGATCGCAGCCAGCCCTAACGAACCGGCGAGCAACGTGGTTTGGGTGTTCTTCATCATTTGAAAGCGTTTCGGTTAATTGGTTTTCACCCGGATCACGGTGAAGGAATTGGCCGGGGCTTCGTAGTCGAAGGCCGGGCCGACCTCGATGGATGACACCTCGGGCTTGGCTCCGCCGGACCCCCATCCGGATTGACGACATCCGCGTCGGCACCGGCCAGGACGGTTTTCACCGCGTGCGAGGAAAGCTTCGCCGCGCCGTTGAATTCAAGATGCAGCGGCTTCGCGCTCGCGTCGCCGTTCACCAGCTTGATGATCAGATCCCCGGTCTTGCCATCCCGCACTGTGGAAGCGGCGAATTGCCCGGCGGAATTCCCGATCGTCGTGGTGAGATAGGTGTCTCCGCCGTTCAGGCCGTAGAGCTGCTGTACCAGCTGATCGTCGGAAAAATATCCGTGCCGTTGAAGAAAATGAGGTCGGGGCTCCAACTGGTATGGCCGCGCCGGGCCAGCAGCGGCGCGTAGGAGGCAAAGTGAACGACGTCGCCATTTTTCTCCAGGCTGGTGAGATAGGCGGCCTCCGCAATCGCGGCGCGCAGGGTGCTGCGGCTCTTCGCATCGCGGGCGGCGTATTCGCCGACATAGACCTTCGATCTGGCGCGGTTGTAGCGGTCGTAGCGTTGCAGATTATTCCAGAACCATTGCGGGGAACTGTAGTAGTGCTCGTCCACGATCGGCACGTGGAGTTCGCCCGCAAACTTCCAGCCCAGGTCGTAGTCCTCGCCGCCCGGCGCCGGGCCGACCGTCCCCACGACGGTGATCTCGGGGTGCTTCGCTTTCACGGCCTCGTAGATCATGCGGAAGCGTTCGCGGAAACCATCGGTCTGCTTGTCCTCATTGCCGATGCCAACATACTTCAAGCCGAAGGGCGCGGGATGGCCTGCCGCCGCCCGCTTGGCGCCCCAGGTGGAGTCCGCCGGGCCATTTGCCCATTCGATGAGGTCCAGCACGTCCTGGATATACCCGGGCATATCCGCCAGCGGAAGGCACTGCTGGCCGGTGCCGCGGGTGTGCGAGGAATTCTGACACGAGACCCCGGCGGCGAGAACGGGCAGCGGTTGCGCACCGATGTCTTCGCAGAATTGGAAATACTCGAAATAGCCGAGCCCCATGCTCTGGTGATAACGCCAGATATTCGGCTGGCCCTTGCGCTGCTCGACCGGGCCGATCGTGTCCTTCCAGCGATAGAGGTTGCCGATGCCGTCGCCATGAGTGAGGCAACCGCCCGGGAAGCGCATGAACTTCGGGTGCAGATCGGCGATAGCCTGGGCGAGATCGGCGCGCAGGCCGTTTTTGCGGTTTTTGAAAGTTTTCTGCGGGAAGAGGGAGACCTCATCCAGGGCAATCAGTCCCGGGGCCCTGGCGAGCACGACCAACCGCGCATCGGGCACGGTCTGGCTGGCAGTGATCGTCGCGGTGAGTTGCTTCCAATCCGCCGGGGACGAAGCTTTGACATTCGCCTCGCCGAGCACCAGGCCGTCCTTGGTTTCCAAACGAACATCCAACGGGAGCTGGCCGTCGGGTTTGTTGTCGCGCCCGCTGCCCACATTGAGCATCCGGGCAAAGATCGAAAAGTTGTATTGCTCACCGGCCCGCACCGGGATGCCGTCGAACCCGGCATTCGAGAGACCCACCCCGTCCCCGGCGTTCACGATTCGGATCAATACGGAGTGTGGATTATTCGCGCAAATCGGGCCGGAGGAATCCACCCACAACTCGCCAGCCCCACCGCCGCGTTTTACAAACTCCCACCCCGTGAGCGGCCCCCAGGTCGGCTGTTCGGTGGGCTGGTATTCGAACGAGCGGTTCTGCACCAGCTCGGCATACAGCCCGCCATCCGCCGCGTAGCTCAAGTCCTCGAAGAAAATGCCGACCAAATCGGGACTGATGGCTTTCGCCGCCTTCGTATCCACGGCAACGGTTACAGGATCAGCCTGGCCGACGGAGGAGAAAAGTGAACAGAGGCTGACGTAGGCGATGGTGAGGCGACGCATGTTGGAAAAGAGGAGGATGGGCTGGGGTCGAGGTGAAAAATATGGTGCTATGGTCCGGGTGACAAGGCGCTCCCTTTTGGAGAACGGCGATTCACCTGTTTGATTAAGGACGTTTTTTCACGTCAAAACCGGACATCCCATGATGCGCCTCCATTTCTAGCGCTGGATCACGATCTTGAAATAAGCGGTGGGCGCGGTGGCATCCACATCGGCGATGAAGGTGAGTGTCGCACCGGAGCCCGCTTGCGCGCTGCCGACCGCCGTCCATGGGCCGTTCACCAGATCGGTGGCGGTGAAGAGTTGATACGTGTGTCCCACCGCCGAGTTGGGCACCGTCACGGTGGCGATCGGACTTCCCCCATCGTCCAAACCGAAAACGGTGCTGATGCCGTTCCGCTCGGAATCGGTGACCAGCGGCGAGGCGGGCGTGCCGCTGATCTCCGTGGAATTGGCGCTGGTCCCCCCGAGGCTCGACGCGGAGACCACATAGTAATAGGTCGTCCCGTAGGTGAGACCGGTCTGCAAATAGGTGGACGAGGCCAGGCCCGTGGCGAGCGTCGTGTAAGGGCCTCCGCTGGTGGTGGAGTATTGCAGGGTGTAGCTCGAGGCGTTGGCCACCGTGTTCCACGTCACCGTGAGCTGGAGCGGGCCGGGCGTCGCGACCACATTCGTCGGGGCCGTCGGCGCTCCTGCCGCCAAGCTGCCGATTTCCCGGGCGGTCAGCACGCGGGCGTAGATGCGAAAGTCGTCCTCCAGCCCATTCAAATAGGGATCGGACGACGATTGCGATTTACCGAGATAGTTCTGCGTCGGTACTGCCGAGGCTGGAGGGGTTGAGCGTCATCGCCGTGTTCTGCCCCACTTGGGTGCCATCGACATACAGGGTCCCGGTCGCGCCGTTGAGCGTGACCGCGACGTGATGCCAGCCCGCCGTGGGTATCGCAGCGGTCCCGTCGATGTCCTGCTCCGTCGTCCCCGTGCTCACGATGCCGAAGCGGACCTTGCCGGTGGACGCCTGCGCCGTGAGATACATCGTCTTGGTCGTCCCGCTGCCGAAATCGAAGATCCGGCAGCCGCTGCTCACCGTGGTGAGATTCACCCACGTGCACTCACGGTACACGTGCTCAGCGAACTGACAAGGCCCGCCGGCAGGCTGACGTATTGGGACGAGGCGATCGCCAGACTGAGCGCGTTGTTAAACTTGCCGGTCACCCACGTCGGGCTGTTCACCGTCGCTCCGTTGAAGCCGTTGCTGGTGGAGTCGTAAGCAGTCGTGCCGCTGGTTTCATCGAACTTCAAGTAGAGCAACAAATCGGACGGCGTGGCGCTGATCTCGGTGGAGTTCGGGCTTTCCCCGCTCGCGTTGGTCGCGCTCACCACATAGTAATAGGTAACGCCGTTGGTGAGGCCGCTATCCGTGTAGGTCGTGGTCGTGAGACCGGTGGCCACATTCGTGTACGGGCCGCCGGTGGTGAGGCTGCGCTTCACGGTGTAGCTGGTCGCAGATTGGGCGGCTGTCCATGTCAGCACGTTCTGCCCGTATTTCCCCACGCCCGCGAGACCGGTTGGCGCGATCGGCGTCGGGCTGGCCAGACTGGCGACCTGCGCGGCGGTGAGGGCGTAGTTGTAGATCCGGAAATCGTCGATCAACCCGTTAAAGAGCGGGTTGGCGGAGAACTGCGATTTACCGAGATAATTCAGCGTCGGCGAGAAATCGCTCGGGTTGAACGTCATGCTGGTGTTGGTCGCGACCGCGATGCCGTTGACGTAAAGCGTGCCGGTGCTGCCGCTGATCGTGACCGCCACATGCACCCACTGACCGCTGGTTAAGGCCGTGGTGGTCGTCAGCGCCTGCTCGGTCGCGCCGCCCTCCGTCATGGCAAAGCGGATGCCGCTGCCGCTGTAGGGCGTGAGGAACAGGTAGTTCGACGTATCGTTGCCGAAATCGAAAATGCGCTGCCACGCATTGCCCCCATTCCAGTAAACGAAGGCGGCGACGGTGAGGTCCAGATAACTTGCCGCGCCCGTCGGCAGGTTCACGTAAGTGGTGCTGCCATCAAGATTGAGCGCCTGCCCGATCCGGCCCGAGGCATAGACTGGCGTCCCGGTCCCCGTGCCGGAGAAGTTCCCCAGGCTGTCGGTGAGATTGCCCTCGAAGGCGTATTGCGACCGCAGCGTGTAGGGCAGGACGGTGAGGTTGAGTGTCGCGTCCGCAGTGAGGCCGGCTGCGTCCGTGACCCGTACGGTGAAGGCATTCGCCCCCGCATCGGTCGCGCTGGGCGTACCGGAGAGCGTTCCATCCGAGCCGACCGTGAGCCAGGCCGGACCGCTCACCTTGCTGTAGGTGATGCTGTCGCCGTAGGGCAGGTCGGGATCGGTGGCATCGCCCGAGAGCGTCACCCCCAGATAGGGCTGGTTCTGCGTGACCACATTCCCGGTGATCGGGTTGACGAGCCAGTAGGGCGGATCGTTGACGTTGATCACGTTGATATACATCGTCGCGTCATCCGTCGCCCCCGAGGAGTCGGTCACTCGCACGACAAAGGTATCCATGCCCACATCGGCATTGGTGGGGGTGCCGGAAAGCGCACCATTACTCGCGATGGTGAGCCAGGCCGGGCCGGTGACCTTGCTGTAAGTGAGCGTTCCCCCATCCGCATCGGTCGCGCTCCCGGCGAGAGTCTGAGAGAGTGTGCTGTAGTTCGTGCTCTGCGTAGCGGAAGGCAGGTTGAGCGGGTTGCTGGAGAAAGCCGGCGGATGATTCGAGCTGCCACCCCAGAGATTATAAACCGCCGCCCCAGTGAGCGAGTAGTTGTAGATGCGGAAGTCATCAATCCGCCCGCTGAAATAAGGATCGGCGTTCCACATGCTCCGGCCGAGGTAACAAAAAGTCTTGCTGAACATGGGCGATAACTTCGAGGAAGCAGCAGCCGCCACCGGCACCCCATTCACATACAGCGTCGCAGTTGTGCCATTGAAAGTCACCGCCACATGCGTCCAGGTCGCCGTCGGCATCGTCGGCCCCTCGATCGTGATCGTTCCATCGGTCGTCCGTGAGGTCGTCATCTGGAAACACAGCTTCCCGTTGCCGTCCTTGACGGTGAGCATCATGAACTTCTCGATCTCCGTCCCGAAATCGAAGACGCGCTGCCAGGCATTGCCTCCGTTCCAATACACCCACGCCGAGAGGGTGACGTCGCGGGTGAGTCCGGAATTCACCGGTAATTGCACATATTGATCCGTCCCATTGAGCGAGATGGCCTGGCCGCCGCCGTAGCCTGTCGCATAGCCGGGAACGGTGGTCCCGCCCTGCGCGGTCGCGTTGCGGGTGCCGACGATGTCGTTGGTCGTCCCCTCGAAGGTATAGCGGTCCACCAGCGCCTGGTTTACCAGCAACGGCGTGCTCGTCAGATTACCGTTCGGGGTCACGGCGACGATCCGGTAATAGTAGCTGCCGCCATTCGTGACGGTCGTATCAGTATAATTCAGGCTGGGCTCCGCGACTGTGCCGAGGGTCGTGTAGGTCCCGGTGACGCTCGGCGCGCGCTGGACTTGATAGCTGGTGGCCGTCGCGGTGCCCCACCAATTCAGAATCACCTGATTGCTACTCCACTGCGCCAGCAGGCCGCTGGGTGCGACCCCCGTGGTCGTGGCATCCCGCGCGTAAGTAAGGCTGCCAAGCCCCAGGCAATCCTGTGCCGATGGCGTGCTGCCCGGCCCGGGAACCCACTCCGGCCGGAGCGCATTCATGATGAGCTTGCACCACGGAGCCGCGATCCCCGCCACATTGGCATAATGGTTGTAAACCAGCTCGTAGGATGGGTAGGACCCCAGTCCGGTCGGCGTCGCCAGCGTCTCCGTGTAGGCGAGATCGGTATTGCGATGGTAAACCCAGGAAGCCGCGCCGCTGTAGTTGAACTTGGCATTGTACTCGTAGGCGCGCAGCACCCGGCAATTATCGTAGGAAAAAAGATCATCCCCCTGGTTCCAGGCAATCTGGCAAAGCAACGCCAGCGAATACCAGCCGCCCTGGTTATGCGCCTGATCGCCGCCAGCTCTCCTCCGTCTGCGACGTGCCATCGGGGTGAATATACCACGCCGCCCGCTCAACCCGTCCGTTACCCGTGCCGTTCTTGAAATAATCGAGCGCCTGTTGATAGACCGCCTTGTTATCGCAGAGCACGCCAATCGCCGCCATCGAGGCCATCGCATCCGCGTCCCAATTCAAGCGGTAGTGCGTATTGCCACCCTTGGAGTCCGGCGTGCCGAAGTGCTGCCAGAGAAACGTGACGTTCGCGGGATAAAAGACGCGCATCATCATATCCTTGTAGGCCTGCTTTTGCGTCGCCGGCCACCCGGAGTAGGTGCTCAGGATTTCACCGCCAACCGCGAAAAGATACCCGCAGATCCCCGACGCCAGCGCCTGATTCGTATCGCCTGTCACCCGAGCAACCCCGACCACACATTCGCGATCTGCACCGCGTGGTCCGCATATGCCGTGTTGCCGCTCAGCTTCCAGCGCAAGGCCAGTTCGTAAATCGCCTGCGCATCCTCCTGGCTTCGCGTATAATTGTTGGCAGCGGTGCCGCCCCGGTTGATGTAGTCCACGTCATATGCCCCCCAGGTGGTCTGCGCAAAGCCGTTGGCCGTGAGCATGCCATAAGAGGTCTTCCACGGCTCGGTGCCAGCGGCGATCTTCGCCGTCATCCGGTCGAAATCCGCCTGCGTATGCAACGCTCCCGGGTGCACAAAAGGCGCATAGGCTACCGTGGAGGCCGTCATGTTCACCATGAAAACCCGGTCCCCCGTCAGCGCCGTGATCGTCGTCCCGCTTCGGGTATAGGCTGTGCCGCCCGTGTAAGGAGCGCTGCTTGTCCCCAATAACTCGAATGTATTGGTGCTGCTTCCGCCGATCGTGAAATCAAAGCTGCACACCGTATTCGGATCCACGTGCACTGGGAACGGCAGGTTGAAGGTGAGATACGTCCCTGGCCCATTCGCGCTGCTGCCACTCCCGGGATTTCCCACGCCTCCCGCCATAAAGTTTTGCATCGAAAGCACCGAGAGCGTGGTTCCATTGATCTTGCCGACCGTCACGATGATCGGCCCATTGGTCGCCCCCAAGTTCCACTTCGTCACGTTACTGCCGGTGGCCACGTTGTTCGTATAGCCAGCAATTCGCACCGTAATCCCCGAGATGTCATAACCATTCGCATTGCTCCCCGTCGTAAAAGTCTGCCCCGGCATGGGCTGGCCATTTACCGCATAGGTGCTCGCATCGTTCGCCGTCCCATTGTTCGCCCCACCATCGGCATTCACCCCCGAACCGCCGATGTTCGCCGCGTCGAAGGCAGCGCCGGTCCAGTTTGAAATACTGGCCGCGGCCCCCGAGGGCTGGCTGGAGGAGTAAGTAATCGTGGAGTTGAAGGTAATCGGGTGCGCCCACGATGATGTGGTTGCACACAGCAGTGCAACGACCATGCTTGCGATTCTAGGGGATGGCATATAAGTGATCTTCCACTGCGTCTAGAAACCAGCTTCAAATGGTGAACGCCCGAGGAGTGGCACTTTGAAGCTGCGAAGACAGGACGCAGTAATCGCACTGTCGTGCAATCACCAGATTGCTAAGAGAAGTCCCACCCCTCCGCCAGCTACGTGAATAGTTATACGGTTTAGTCTCTGCCCGAGGAGATCCATGCGCTTGGCCTGATCCTTCTGCTACTCCCTCGCGAAACCACCCCCAGCCTCCATGGCTCAACCCCGCATCAGTGCCATTTTCAGGCTGAAAAGCCCGGTTTTTGATTTTTTTTGCAGGCCGTTCTTGTAAACTTCTGCGGTTTTCATACCGTCGCGCCACATGCAAAATCAGGGTAAAAAACCGAAGGTTGTCATTGTCGGTGGCGGATTTGCGGGTCTGGCAGTCGCGAGAGAGCTCGCAAACCAGGATACCGAAGTCACGTTGCTTGACCGGACGAACCATCACCTCTTTCAACCGCTTCTCTATCAAGTTGCCACGGCTGTCCTCTCTCCGGCTCACATCGCCCAGCCGATTCGCGGTATTCTCAGCGATGCCCGAAATGCGACGGTCATCATGGACGAGGTCACGCGCATCGACAAGGAAGCGAAGGTCGTTTACAGCAAAGACAGCTCCTATCCCTACGATTACCTGGTGCTGGCCGCCGGCGCGCGGCACTCTTATTTTGGCAACGATTCGTGGGAAAATTTCGCACCCGGTTTGAAGAGCCTCGACGACGCGGTGGAACTCCGCCGCCGTATTCTGATGGCCTTTGAGCATGCCGAGAAGGCCACCCTGAAGGAAGAGCGCGAGGAAGCACTCACCTTCGTCGTGATCGGGGCCGGCCCGACCGGCGTGGAAATGGCGGGCGCCATTACGGAAATGGCCCGCTTCACGCTCCGCCGCGATTTTCGCCACATCAACCCCACCGATGCCCGCGTCATCCTGCTCGATGCCGCGCCGCGCGTCCTCCCGGTCTTTGCCGAGGTCCTCTCGGAAAAAGCGAAGAAGACCCTGGAGCACATGAAGGTCGATGTCCGCTGCGGCGTCAAGGTGCTGAACGTCGCCAACCGCGCCGTGACCCTGGAAAACGAAGTGATCCACGCCGACACCATCATCTGGGCCGCCGGCAATGCCGCTTCGCCGCTGGGCAAGACGCTGGGCACCGAGCTCGATCGCGCCGGTCGCGTCGTGGTGAATGCCGATTGCAGCGTGCCGAAGCATCCCGACATTTTCGTGCTGGGCGACATGGCCAACTTCGCGCAGACGAAGGATGGCAAGCCGCTCCCGGGGGTCTCTCCCGTCGCGCTCCAGCAGGGCGCCTGGGTGGGCAAGAAGATCGTGGCCATGCTCAAGGGCAAGGCTTACCCCGAGCGCTTCGAATACTTCGACAAAGGCAGCATGGCCACCATCGGCCATCACGCCGCGGTGGCCGACGTGCATTTTGCCCGCTTCGACGGCTACTTTGCGTGGCTGGCGTGGCTCTTCGTCCACCTCATTTTCCTCGTGGATTTGCGCAATCGCGTCTCGGTGATGTTCCACTGGGCCTGGGCCTATGTGAACTTCTCGCGCAGCGCCCGCATCATTACCTCCTCCACCCGGGAGATTCCGCCGGCGACTCCGGTCGCCAAGCCGGCGGCCTAATTTGCCGCTTCAATCGAAAACTGCCCTCGACGCTGGCTCGCAGGGCAGTTAAAGTGCGCAGATGTCCACCCGACTAGGCGTTAAAAAGACGTATAAACTCTACATCGGCGGCAAGTTTCCCCGCAGCGAAAGCGGTCGCGCTCTCCCCGCCACGCACGGCGGGCAGTTGCTCGACAATTACTGCCACGCCTCGCGCAAGGATTTCCGGGACGCAGTCGTCGCCGCCCGCAAGGCCCAGCCCGGCTGGCAAAAAGCCACCGCCTATCTACGTGGCCAGATTCTCTACCGCACGGCGGAAATGCTGGAGCACCGCGCCCCCGAAATGGTGGCGGAAATCGTCCGTTCCACGGGAGTTAAACCAGCGGTCGCAGAGCGCGAAGTGCAGGCGGCGGTGGACCGGCTGGTCTATTACGCGGGCTGGACGGACAAGTTCACCCAGCTCTTCGGCAGCGTGAACCCGGTTTCCTCGTCGCATTTCAATTTCACGACGCCCGAGCCGACCGGCGTGGTTACGGTGCTGGCCCCGGCATCCCCTTCGTTGTTGGGACTGGTCTCGCTGGTCATCCCGGCGATTCTCACGGGCAATACCGTGATTGTCCTCGCTTCGGAAACGACTCCCCTCCCCGCGATCACGTTTGCGGAAATTCTCGCCACCAGCGATCTCCCCGGCGGCGTCATCAATATTCTTACCGGTCCCCATGCTGAGATCGTCTCGCATGCCGCCGATCACCTGGATGTGAACGCCATCGTCGATGCCACCGCTTCCACCATCGCGCAGGCCGGCTCGGCAGTGAATCTGAAACGCTATGCGGCGCGGGCGCTTTCCGGGGCGGATTGGGATTCGGCCCGGGCGGCTGATCCGCTTTGGATTCTCGATACGGTCGAAATGAAGACGGTCTGGCATCCGATCGGCCTCTGATTTCCGCCATGCGCGCGCTTTTGATCGTGCTCGACAGCGTGGGCTGCGGCCATGCGCCCGATGCGGCAGCTTATGGGGATGAAGGGGCGAATACGCTGGGGCATATCCTGGCGAAACACTCCAGGCTTCAACTGCCCTATTGCTTCGCGATGGGTCTCGGGCAGGTGCTCGGCCAGGACTCCCCCCTTCCGCAGACGGCCCGTCCCTCCGCCTCCCAGGGGCGGATGCGGGAGCGCTCGGCGGGCAAGGATACCACTACCGGCCACTGGGAAATTGCGGGAGCGATTTTGGAAAAGCCCTTTGCCACCTACGAGCGCTTTCCCGAGGCTCTGGTTCAGGCGATCGAGGCCGAAGGCGGCGTGCAGTTCATCGGCAATTATCCGAGCAGCGGAACCGTCATCCTCGACGAACTTGGCCCCCGCCATTTGGAAACCGGGTGCCCGATTCTTTACACCTCGGCGGATTCGGTGCTGCAAATTGCGGCCCATGAGGAAATTCTCCCGCTGGAGAAGCTTTACGCGCTTTGTGAGATCGCCCGCCGCCACTGCGATACGTGGCAAATCGGTCGTGTCATCGCCCGCCCCTTTCTCGGCACGCCGGGAAATTTCCAGCGCACGGCCAACCGGCACGACTACTCCATCCAGCCCCCGCGCACCATTCTCAATGCCCTCAGTGAGGCGGGCATCAAAGTGACCGGCATTGGCAAGATCGGCGATATTTTTGCCCAAAGCGGTATTGCCGAATCCCTGCCCACGAAATCCAATGCGGAAGGCATGAAGCGAATTGCCGAGGGCTGGGCCCGCCGGGAAGACGGCTTCTTTTTTGCCAACCTGGTGGATTTCGACATGCACTTCGGCCATCGCCGCGACGTGGATGGATATGCCGCCGCGTTGGAAGAGTTCGACCGGTGGCTGGGGGAATTTCTCCCGCAGATCGGGCCCGAAGACCTGCTTATCATCACCGCCGATCATGGCAACGATCCCACCTGGCCGGGCACGGATCATACCCGCGAAGAAGTCCCGGTGCTGCTGAAATACCGGTTTCCGCGGAGTCTTGGCACCCGCCAGACCTTTGCCGATGTGGCCGCTACGCTGGCCAGGTTTTTCTCCCTGCCGCCGTGGCCCTGCGGCGAGCCGATGGTGTAGGACGCGGCGGCGGGTTCCATTTCACTTTTGGGCCCTGCCAAAAGACCATGTCGCCGCGAGCGAAACCGAGGCGAACTCAATTTTTTCTGCGCCGGAAAAACTTCTGTTAATTCCATGAAAAATCCATCGGGTTTTACTTCCCCGTGAGGCACTTGTATGCGATAGAGGTTTTTCTCATGGATGTGCCCGTTATTGAACAAGCGACGCTGGAAGATCTGCCTCAACTGACCGATCTGCTGCTGGATTTGTTTTCCCACGAATCGGACTTCAATCCCGATTCGACGAAGCAAATGCGCGGCCTGCGGTTGATTTTGGAACAACCCAATCGCGGTCGCATTTTTGTCGCCCGCCATGGAGGCCGCATCCTCGGCATGATCAACCTGCTCTTTACGATCAGCACCGCGGAGGGCGGCTTCGTGCTCCTGCTGGAAGATTTGATCGTGCACCAGGAATTTCGCAAGCAGGGGCTCGGTGCCCGCCTGCTGGAGCACGGCATCGCCTATGCCCGGGAGAAAAAGTTCCTCCGCATCACCCTGCTCACCGATCGTGTGACCGAGGAGAGCGAACAACAATTTTTCCGCAAGCACGGCTTTGTGGATTCAAGCATGATTCCCATGCGCCTGAAAATCGACACCCTGTGAAAGCGATCGATCTAGGCTTTGCCCGGGTGGATGTGGATCGCGAACGGCGGCGCGGTTTTCCGGAGGTCATTTATTGCGAAGGCAAGACGGCACCCCAGGTGGCGGCGATCAGCAAAACGCTGGTGGAAAACCATGGCGTCGTGCTGGGCACGCGCGCCCGGCGCGAGCAATTTGAAGCAGTGGTGGCGGAAATGCCCGATGCCCGTTTTCACGAGCAGGCGCGTTGTATTACCGTCGAGCGGACGCCGATGCCGCGACTGGCGGGGATGGTCGGCGTGATCTGCGCCGGGACTTCCGATTTGCCAGTGGCGGAGGAAGCGGCAGTGACTCTCGAAATTTTCGGCAATCGGGTGGACCGGATTGCCGATGTGGGCGTCGCGGGCATCCATCGCCTGATTGAAGCCACGGACCGCCTGGAAGCCTGCAGCGTCTTGATCGTGGTAGCCGGGATGGAAGGCGCGCTCCCGAGCGCGGTAGCCGGGATGACCAGCAAGCCACTGATCGCCGTGCCGACCAGCGTGGGCTACGGAGCCAGCTTTGGCGGGATTGCCGCGCTGCTCGGGATGTTAAACAGTTGTGGCAGTGGAGTCACCGTGGTGAACATCGACAACGGCTTCGGGGCGGCGTATGCTGCGGCGACGATCAACCGCCAGTTATCTGCCCCGCGATGAAAATCAGCATCCTGGAAACGGAGTCCGGAGACCGCGAGCTCTTCAAGCAGCGGCTCGGGGAGCATACGCTGCAATTTCCAGGCGCTCCCGAAAAAGTGGCGGCGGATGCCGAGGTGGTTTCGACTTTCATCTACTCCAGGATCGATGCGGCTTTTTTGAATGCGCATTCCCAGCTCAAGCTGGTGGCCACGCGGTCCACGGGCTACGACCACATCGACCATGCGGAGTGCGCGCGGCGCGGCATCACGGTTTCCTATGTGCCCAGCTATGGCGACAACACGGTGGCCGAGCACACCTTTGCCTTGCTCCTTGCCCTCAGCCGCCGGCTTCGGGAAGCGCTTTCCTCGAACCAGAAAAAGCAGTTCTCCTTTGAATCGCTGCGGGGCTTCGAGCTGAAGGGCAAGACGCTGGGCGTCGTGGGTGCGGGCCGGGTGGGCTTGCATACGATCAAGCTGGGCAATGCCTTCGGCATGCGCAGCATCGCTTACGACGCCCGTCCCCTGCCCCATATCGCGGAGGTAATCGGCTTCACTTATTGCACGCTGCGGCGGTTGTTGCGCGAGTCGGACATCATTTCCCTGCACATCCCGCTCAATCCGCGCACCCACCATCTGCTCAACCAGAAGACGCTCTCCATTTGCAAGCGCGGGGTCCTCATTATCAATACCGCGCGCGGTGCGTTGATCGATACCAACACGCTCATCGAGATGCTCGACAATGGCCAGGTCGGAGGGGCCGGGATCGACGTCCTGGAAGATGAACGCTCCATGCAGACGGAGACGATGCACCGCATCGGCGAGCAGATCGTGAGCCGCCTGCAATCCGGCATCAGCGCCAACGAGGCGCGGGAACATAGCTCACGACGCGTGGATGAACTCCATGGCCTCATGCGCAATCAGCAGTTGCTCTCGCGCCCCAATGTCATCTTTACCCCGCACATTGCCTTCAACAGCGTGGAAGCGATCGAGCGCATCAACCTTTGCACCGTGGAGAACATCCGCGCTTACGCCAAAGGGAAGCCGGTGAATGTGGTGAGCGCGGGGTCCTAGGCCGTGGCCAGGGATCGATAGCCTCGATAATCCGAAGGAACAAGGAGAACCTGACCGCCGCCGCTATTCGTTGTTGATGATGCGCACGCGACGACGGTTGCCGCCACCGTTGGCATCCGTGGCCCCGTTGCCGCCGCCGCCCTGGAAATTACGGAAACGGTTAAAGCCGCCCGGCTGGCCTTGCTGGCCCCCATTAAAGCGGTTCGCCCCGGGCATCCGGTTGGGAAATACGCGTTGCGGCTGGCCGCCATCGTCAGGATTCGCCTGGGCGACATTCGCAGGCAGCGCGGTGTGGATGAGCGCCTCATCGAATTTCACCGTGGCTTCCTGGGCGCCCTGCTTGATCCGGACTTCGCTTTTTCCGACATCGCTCGCCCAGTTTACGCCCACCAAAGTCACTCCATCCGGGCCTGGGTCCTTGCCCATCAGCATGTAGTTCTTTTGCTGATCGCGGGAGCGGATGAAGACGCAATCCTGCCCGCCGATCTTGGCCAGCCCGGTGACATAAAGATTCGCCGCAAAATCCGGGGTGACATCCGCCACGGCTACATCGACCGAGGCGGGGGAAAAGGGAGAGCGCTGGATCAACTTCGTGTAATGGGAAGAGGGAAACATTTCCGGGATGGCCGGTTCGTCGGTGCCTGTGGTTCCTTGCGCAACCATTACGCCGCTTGCCGCCCACAGGGTAAGCAGGGCCAGTCCAGCACTGGTAAAAGCGATCTTCATTTTCTTTCCTCCCATAATTAAAGCGGATTGGGCCCCGGTGTCAAAATTGCCATTGGACGATTTCATAGGGCGTACCATTTGGCGATTTTCAATTCCGACTGGATCTTGGTGTTATCGTTGGGAGCCGATTCTTACCCCTGCACTCTCCACGACCACGAAATCGCTCGGTTTCTGCAATTGTTGCAGGAAGGCGATGGTGTCCGCCCACAAGCCGGTGGCTTCGAGATTGACGGAGACCGACTGGTAGTAGGACGCCTTCAACGCCGGATTGATGGCCGGATTCTGCACCGTCAGGTGATTTTTGGCGGCCAGGGCCTGGATGGCATCGAGCAGTTCGCTGCCCGCGCGCTCGGGGCTGTTGAGCTTGGGTTGAGTGGTTTGCAGCCAGGCGGCGCGTTTTTGCCAGAAATCCTTCTTCTCGAGCAGGATTTGCTGCGCCTGCCAGGCGGAGGCCTGGGTGGAAAGCTGCTGGCGATAAGCGGTCACCTGGCGGAGGAAAATTTTGATCCCCACCACATTGAGAATCAGCAGGAAAACCGAACCGACGATAATGGCCAGCACGCGTTCGCGAGCCGATAAGTTTGCAAAGGGGGAGCTCATAGCTTTCCGAAGATATTCACCTGGGCGCGATTGTTGGCGAGGATGGTGGGAGGCGCCATGTTGAAATGGAATTGATTCAAGGCGGCGTTGGCTTTCAATCGTTCGCCGAAATCGATCGCTGAATTGGCGGAGGAAGCTTCCGCCTTCAAGGCGAGTTGTTTGGGGTCCTGGGTGAACTCGGTGATTTTCAAATCCTCCGAGGGAATGCTTTGCGTGACCTGGTTGAGCAACTCGACGGTGTAGAGCTTGGGCTCGACTGGCCGGAGCCAGGGCCTGCCAGCGCGATTGCTCGGCCTGCAGCTCCATGACCAGCGGCTGGGAAAGGGCGACTTTCCGGGCCAGCGAGCGCGCCCGGACATCGAGCGAGATGAGGTAGGCGCAGGCTCCCACCACCAGCGCGATGTAGATCATGCCTGCCATCGCCAGCCGCTGCTTGAACTGCGACTTGCGATCCTGCTGGCGCATTTCCTCCAGCCAGGGCTCGGGCACGAGATTGACCACCGGCTCGGCCACCGGCTGGGGAGTGGTGAGGATATCCACCGGCAGCTTGAAAAACTCGCCCAGCGACTCGCGCAGTTCGCCGCATTCGGAGCCCACGACGATGCGGGTAAATTCGAGGGCACGCCATCCATTTCGGCGCTCATCAAGACCTGCGGCAACTCCGCCATGACCGAGGCGGCATCGGCGGTGCCCTCCATGGTGGTGGTGTGGATGAGATGCGCGCGTTCGACAAAGGCGACGACGGTGCTCTCCCCCTCGCGGTAAACGAGCAGCACGGTTTCATGCGGCGGGCAGGTTTTGGCCTCTTGCAAGGCCCGGACGGTTACGGCCTTGGGGTAAAGCTTTCGCTCCCGCAGGGGCAGGCAGAGTTCATCCAGCAAATCGTGGTTGACCGCCACTGCGAGCAGACGACTCTCGGTCTCCTGCTTTTCAATGATCTGAATACCGCTGCTGATTTCCTCCGGGTGAAAGGGAGCGTTTTTTCCAACTGCAGCCGCGCCATGTCGAGCAACTCGGCAGGATCGGTCGAGGGCAGGCTCATTTGCTCAAAAACCACCGCACGGCACGGGAGCTCAAGCTGCAGCACCGACTCCGGCGGGATGGCGGTCACGGCCTCAGCCAGCGTGACAAAGGTTTGGCCGAGCGATTCAGCAGAGAGCAGCGCCCATCCTTCGGAGACCGGGAGGAGCCGGAAGGGGAGATTGGTTTTTACAGGTCTTTCCACAGGAGGATGTTCGGATTGTTGTTTCCTTTTCGGGCGATTACCGTGGTTTGTCGAGTGAGATTCCCGGAATGGCCGGTACTGGTGATATAAAACACATTATCGTTAAAAGTTACGAGCCTTCTTAAGTTTGCCGCAAATTGTCCGGACACGCCGAGGTAGCTGAGGATGCTGTTCAGATCCTTGGGAAATACGTAGTCGTCCTGGGTGCCATCCTTTTTATCGGGCCCCTGCCGCAATTGCACGAAACGCTCCGCGCTCGCCTGGTTTACCCCGGGCAGGGATTCCAGAATAATGAGGGGGGCGGCCAGCAAATCCACGCGGCCCGTGGAATAAATGGTAAGCTCGTTCTGCCACCCTTTTTGGCTGACCAGGGGACCAGCCCCGTTAACCTGGGTCAACTCGTCGAGGCTGCGCATCGGACGGTTTGGCGGATGATAGTTCGGGCCATCTTCCATGCCGTTGGGGCGCTTCACGCTGTCCGCATCCACCCAGTCGAGCAGCGAATCGACCAGCACGGCGGTTTGCTGGAAATTGAGCCCTTTGAGCGCGAGATACTGCTTCAGAATGGAGAGCCGGTCGGGGTTTTCCCCCTGGAGCACCCAGTTCAGATTCAGCTTCCCCCCTTCGCCGACAATCGTCACGTCGTAACTGCGGGTGGGCTGAAGGTTTCGTCCAACTGCGTAGTGAGGGTCGTGCTGTAGGTGCAGCCCCACCTCGGCCCCGGAATGGGCGAGCGCGAGCGCATCGAGCCCCGCGTCGGCCTGATAGGCGGTTTCCATCTCCACCCGGATGAACTTGATCCAGGCGAACACGGCCATGCTGAGGACCAAAAGGGCCCAGAGGGAAAGGAGGAGGGCCGAGCCTTCTCGATTACGGATATTTTGCATGACTGTCATATCTCGATTGAATGGAATCGCATCATCCTAATTACCGGGCGGAGGACCTGGAATGGGATTAGGCCCGGGCCCCGGGCCTGGGCCAGGTGCACCCGATGGACCAGGTCGCGGAGAGCCTGACGCCCCCGGTCTTGGAGTGCGACTGGCTCCCGACGCGGGGGTGGGTTCCCCATCATTAGTCGAAAGGTTCAGCACCACCTGCCCCTTCAACGGCATGGAAACGACCGACTCATAGGGATTCACATCCCCCTGACGCCAAATCCGGAAGCGTACCATGGTGGGCTGGTTATTCTGGTCGCTCCACGTATCCACCCAGGCATTCAGATTGGGATCGTAATAGCGGATTTCCAGCGCGGTGACATTGGGAATGAGCGCCAGCCAGTTCTGCGGCGTCGTGTCATCTGGCAGCGAACGCCAGACGCCCAGATCATTCTGCTTTGTCGTGGAATTGGGATTAAGGGTGATTTTTGCCGTGTAGGTCCCGCTGTAGTAATTGGTAAACAGGCCGTTGCCATTCCCCGGGGCGGTGATCCACGACATTTCATCGGCTTCCTGCCCGCAGAAAACGTGCGGTTGCCCGAGAAATCGCACCGTTATCGCCCACCGAGAGATTTTGCAATTGCCCCTTCATCACGGTCATCAGTGCCTCCACCGAGGTTTCTTTCGCATTGTTCTGCTGGGCCAGGGTGATGCCCTGCAAATCCGTCTGCAAAAAGCGGATAGATCGAAATTACGAACATGCCGATGATGGCCACGCCGAGCACGACCTCGATGAGGGTAAAGCCTTTCCGACTGCGACTATTGCGAGCGCAAAACATAAAATTGAAGGGATTTCGAATTGTTATGGGAGCCATCCTGCCAGCTGATTTTCAGGTCTATCTCATATAACCCGGTCAAATCCTGTCCGTTTTCATTCTGCCAGTTCAATGGGGTCTTTGTAACATCCAGCGTCAGCCCCTGAAAAATTCCGGTGAGTGCTCGGTGCGAGTCTGGTCGGAGTTGGTCTCGTTTTGCTCGATCGAGGCCATTTCATTTTGCAACGCCAGTTGAGCCCGTTGGTCCTGGGTGCGCATGATTTCCGCATTCAGGCAATTGTTGACCGCGTAGGCCAGCGCAATGGCGCCGATGGCAAAAATCATGACCGCGAGCATGATCTTGAGCAGGATGAAGCTCGTCTCTGCACCGGGAGAAACGTGAGGAGATGGGAGAAAGCATGCCTTATTGAGGTAAATCCTTCTTCATGGTGGGTGCGCAGGTCAGCGCATCGAAGTCCGCCTGCCACGTGCCGTGCGCCCCTTTATAAGTAATGCTCGCCGGTTCACAAGTTCCAGTCGGCCAGAAGGTCCATTGTTTCTGATCCACACTCTCCAAAGCGGCGGGAAACGTGACGTCGTACAATTCGCCACTCTGAATGGAGATTGAGGTAATCCCGGTTGGCGAACTGGTGGGCGTGGGAGTCGGGGTCGGAGTCCCGGCGACACTGCCGCCCTGCGTGGCCTCCACCTCGGAGATCGCGGCGGCGGGCTCCAGCGTGAGCGTCTGATCGTCCCACTTGATCACATAAGCCTGGTGTTCATCCATGGCCCGGGTCTGCGCCGTTTGCGCAAGATCGATGAACTGATCGTAGGATTGATGCAGTTGCTGTTCGGCAAAAACCCCGGTAATACTTGGGACGGCGATGGTCACCACCAAGAGGCCGATGCAGACGGCGAGCATGATTTCGATGAGGGTAAATGCGCAACAAGATTTCATTTGCTGTGTTGAAGGTAACATGGCCCATTGCCGCATCAACTGAGTCTCCACGTTCCATTGACCAACCGATACCATCTGTTTAGAACCACCACTGTGCATCGAACTACTGCCCTCCTGATTTTCCTCGCCAGTGCGCTTGCCGCCCCGGCGCAAACGACCCTGCCCGCACAACCCCGCCAAGTAGTCCCTCCCCTGGACCAGCCCGCCAATGTTGGTAACAGCGCGACGCAGGATGATTCCGAGCCGCGCAACGTGCGTCTGGAATTTCCGAACAGCGACGTGAAGGACGTGATCGCGCTTTACGGTCGTCTGACCAATCGGAAGATGGTTTACGATGCCACGGTGCAGGGCCCCGTAAACATCGTGGTCAACGAACCGGTCACCCGCAGCGAGGCGATCAAGATCATCGAGACGACCCTGCTCCTCAACCAGTTCTCCATCGTTCCCGGCGATGGCGATATCGTAAAGGTCCTCGGCCTCACCAAGAACCCGCGCTCCGCTGGCATTCCGATCGTTTCCGATCTCAGCGACCTGCCCGATAGCGACAAGGTGGTCACCTTCATGATGAAGCTGCACTACGCGGACGCCACCGACGTGCAGCAGATGCTCTCCCAGTATGTGGTGCAGTCGCTCTACACGACCGTGGTGGCCCTGCCCAAGTCGCAGGCACTGTTGATTACCGAGAGTACTCCGGTGCTTCGGAGTCTCGTCGCCGTGGTCAAGGATTTGGATGTGCCGCCTGCTCAAGTTGTCAGTGAGTTTATTCCATTGGAACGCGCAGATGCGTCGGATGTTGTGGAAAAACTGCAAACGATTCTTTCGCCCGATACCTCCGGGACCGGGCAGCAGGTTCGCCAGCCCGTCCGCCAGCCCGGCGGCGGCGTGTTGCCGCCCGGCGCCGGTGGCGCGAATGGCGGCGGCTCGGTTTCCATTACCAGCCAGGGCACCAGCACGCTCAGTGAAGATTCCATCATTGTCGGCAAGGTCCATCTCACCGCCGATGTGCGCACGAATCGCATCCAGGTCATCACCCGCCCGATCAACATGCCGATCATCCGCGGCCTGATTGAGGGCTTCGATTCCGATGTCACCTTCCAGCGGCCCTACATGCGCATCTTGAAGTATGTGGATGTGAGCAACGTGTTCAGTGTCTTGCAGGACGCGTTGACCGAGCCCAGCAGCAACCAGAGCGGCTCGGCTCAACCCACTCCACGCCAGGCGGCGACGCCCAGCTCCAGCCAGGGGACGAGCTCCGGCACCTCTTCGAGCAGCAGCAGCGGCGTGAGCATTACGGAAGAGTTGAACACCCCGGAAAAGAGCATCGTTCCGGAATCGGCCACGGTGAATAACAACACGAAGCTCATCGCCGATCCGCGCACGAATGCGATCATCATCATCGGCACCGGCGATGTGCAGCGCCACGTTTCCGCGCTCATCGACGAGCTCGACGTTCCCGCCCCGCAGGTGTTGCTCAACACCATCATCGGCGAACTCACGATCAACAACGACTCCAGCCTCGGGCTCAACTACTTCCTCGGCAACGGCGACGGTGGCAGCAGCACCACCACCGCCACGACGACCGGGAGCACCAAGGGCGGGATCGCGATTAGCAGCGCCGGCACCCCGAGCATCGATTTCCCGACCATCTTCACCCAGAAGAACATCAGCAATCTCGCCCCCTTCTTCACCAGCAGTGCCTCCGGCCTCTCCGGCTACCTGGCAGCGGGCGACACGCTCGGCGCGATCGTGAATGCGCTGGAAACGACCCAGCACTTCCGCATCGTCCAGCGCCCGATGGTCTTCACCAGCAATAACAAGAAGGCGATTATCGCCTCCGGTCAACAGATCGCGGTGCCCACCACCTCGCTCTCCAACGTCAGCAGCACCGCGGTCGATACGGCGAACGTCTCCACCAGCATCGAGTATAAGGATGTCGTGCTGCAGCTCGAAGTCGTGCCGCTCATCAACTCCGACGGCCAGGTCTCGTTGGATATTTTGCAGAAGCTCGACTCCCTCACCGGTTCCAACACCGTCATCGGTGGCAACAGCGTGCCGACGATTTCAACCCGCTACGTGCGCACCAACGTCTCGGTGCCCAATGGGGCGACCATCTGCCTTGGCGGCCTGATCAAGCAGGACAACGAGAAGACCACGAATGGCATTCCCTACCTGAGCCGAATCCCCGGCCTCGGCGCGCTCTTCCGCACCACCACCAATAGCAAAGACCGCTCGGAATTGATCATCCTCATGCGCCCGCAGGTGGTGAAAAGTGATGCCGAGGAAATCGACATCGCACAGAAAGAGCAGCAGCGCCTGCACATCGAGCCCGATGTGGAAGCGACCATCGATGCTGTCGCCCATCCGGCCAAGAAGGTGAGAATCACGCCCGCAACCGACCCGTCCCTGCGATGAACAACGCCCTGCGCCAATCGCTGATCGACCTGTTGCTCGCCAGCGGCTGCGAAAGCCGCGAAGTGGCGACCGAGCTTGCGAGCAAGCGAAAACAACGGCGACTCGTGGACCATCGAAGTGCTGAACTCCGGCAAGGTCGACGAAGAGCAATTTACCAATGAACTCGGCCGCGTCTTCAAAACGCCGTTCGAGATCCTGAATCCCAACCGGGTGGAACGTACCGCGCTCTCCATCCTGCCGAGCCGCTTCGTCTTCAAGCACCAGATCCTGCCCATCGCGCTCGCGACGAAACCGTCAAGCTGGCGACCTACGACGTCTTCAACGCCGTCGCGCGCAAGCTCGGCCCAGCAGCTGGTCAGGCAAAAAGATCGAGTGGGTCTGGTGCCTCGCTCGCCATCTCATCCGCTCCATCAAGACGCTCTATGGCGTCGGCGCGGAAACCTTCGAGGAAATCCTCCAGCCACCCGCACCTACGACGCAGTCGACGAGCAGAACAAGAGTCTCACTATGCGGACGACCCCGAGGCGTCAGCGTCGTGAAATTCGTCAACCAGATCATCCGCGAGGCCATCGTGGAACGCGCGACGGATATCCACGTGGAGCCGCTGGAGAACGACCTGCGCATCCGCTACCGCATCGACGGCATTCTCCACGAAGTCGCCGTGCCGCCGCAGCTCCGCGTGCTGCAGAGCGCCATCATCTCGCGTCTCAAGGTCATGGCGCACATGGACATCGCCGAGCGCCGTCTGCCGCAGGACGGCCGCATCAACCTGAAACGCCACGGCCAGGGCATCGACGTGCGCGTTTCCACCATTCCCACCGTGAATGGCGAGAGCATCTCGCTGCGTCTGCTCTCCCGCACCGAGACGCTGACCTTCGGCCTGGAGCGCCTCGATATGAGCGAAAAGCAGGCCGAGTGGCGCAAGGGCTGCTCGCGCAGCCCAACGGCATCATCCTCGTCACCGGCCCCACCGGTTCCGGCAAATCGACCACGCTCTACTCGTTCCTCACCTCGCATCAACGCGGTCACGCGCCGCATCATCACGATCGAGGAGCCGGTGGAATACCGCCTGCCCGGCGTTTCGCAGATCGACGTGAAGCCGGAAATCGGCCTCACCTTCGCCAACTGGCTGCGCGCCATCCTGCGTCAGGATCCGAATATCGTGATGGTCGGTGAAATTCGCGACTTCGAGACGGCGGAAATCGCCATCCGCGCCGCGATGACCGGGCACCTGGTATTCTCCACACTGCATACGAACGACGCCGTGAGCGGCATTACGCGCTTGCTAGACATGGGAATCGAGCCCTTCCTGCTCGCCAGCGTCGTCCGCGCCTTCATCGCCCAACGTCTCGTCCGCACCATCTGCCCCGACTGCAAGCAAGAGACCGGATATCCGGTCGAATACCTGCAACGAAATCGGCGCCCTCATCGTGCCCGGCGAGAAGTTCTACAAAGGCGCTGGCTGCGAACATCTGCCGCCACACTGGCTACCGCGGTCGAATGGCCATTTACGAGATGTGCGTCATCAATGAACCGTTGCGCCGCCTCATTATTGGAAAAGCGACCGGCTCCGAGCTCAAGCAACGCGCCATCCACGACGGCATGGGCACCCTGCGCATCGACGGCTGGCGCCGCGTCCACGAGGGTCGCACCACCGTGGAGGAAATCGTCCGCGTCACGCAAAGCGACGACGCGATGGCCGTCACCGAGTGAGGGGAAAGGTCCATTGAAGAATTAGCATTTAAGAAGTTCTGCAGATCGTCTGCGGTCTCGTTCATGGACCCGGGACCGCCGTAAATCGCAGGGCCGGATTCTTCTGAACGTCCCGGCGGCGATCCCAGTCGCAGGTCGCTCCATTATAGCGATTCCTGGAAATCGTTTCCGCAATGATGAGGTAAGAACGCCAATGGCGTTCCCTCCCAACTTCCCCGCCCCCTTTTCCCATTCGGAAGTTTCTTTTGAGAGCTGCTCCCAAAAGTTTAACCGCCCGGCCTCTTGCGAAGCCGGGCGGTCGAGCAACCAGACAGTTTTTAAGAAATCAGCTTAGCGGTTGGTCGCCACCCCAGCCTCGCGGTGGCTGGCCACCGAGGCGACCGTCGCCCCCAGGCCGTGGCGGAACTCGCCAGTCTTGGAGTAGGAGTAAAGCGGGATATAGCGGTTGGCGGAAACTTTGTCGGCCGGGATCGGCGCGCTGTTCATCGTGCAGTCGAGGATCCACCAGCGGCTGCTGGAATCCTGCCAGTAGAGCCAGGCATGGCTGAGGCGGGAGCCGCGGCTCGCCTTGCCGATCACGAAGCGGATCGAGGAGTCATCGAGGGCGTTGGCAAGCCAGAGGGCCTTGTCCTTGCAATCACCGGCGCGCTGGGCGGCGGTCGCTTCCGGGGCTTTAGGCGTATAAGGATTGGCCGAAGAGTAGGAGTAGCGGAAATCGCGACCGATGCGCATGAGGCGCTTCACGTCGTTGAGGTTGGCCGAGCCAGCGGGGCGATCGATGTGCTGGAGCACCGACTTTACCGGGGAAAGAAAGAGATCGTAGGGAGTAGCCGCGGCTTTAAGTCCGAGATCGACCGTGTTACCAAATGCAACCGACGAGAAGAAAGCGGAGATCACAACCAGGAATGAAAGTGTTATAGATTTCATATTCACTATAATTTCTATAATCACTAAGAGCGAAATCCGTGCCGCAGTTTAAAAACGAACTCCTCGACGACTGCCCCCTCCCCTTGAAAAACCGCCCTTCACAAATCACAACCAGCTCACATTATGTTATTTATAAAATAAATCTGAAATTTCGATCCGAATGGCGCCCTCTAAATCCACAGCGTGAATTCTCATCTCATTTTTGCAAAAACCATCATTTTTGTGAATTTCCATAACGGATATCCGTCATTCCTGAATTGCCGTGAGAATCCCTGCTCTGATCCCACCTTCATCCGCCCCCTGTGAAAAACCCGATAAAATGGCTTTGCCTGCCAGTCAGTCTTGAATCATCCTGCCAGTCCGATTGATTGTAATTCTCTTTAGATGAAGCTTCGCAACCACCTCCTTGCCCTCTTTTGCCTTCTGGTTTTCATTTTTGCCGGAGTCCTCTTCTTCCGGAGTTGGGTCGTGCAAAAGCCCTTCGGCATCATTCTCTTCGTCTGCGATGGCATGACGGCCAATTCCCTGACCGCCGCCCGCATCTATGAAGGTGGCGCCACCCATCGCCTGGGGCTGGAGCGGTTCCCGCAGATGGCCCTGCTGACGAACTATTCCAATGACTTTGCCGTGCCCGATTCCTCCGCGGCCGCCACGGCGCTGGCTTCCGGCCAGAAGGTGAACAACCACAGCCTGAACATCGATTCCCAGGGCAAGCGCCTGACCTCCATTCTGGAAACCGCCAAGGCCCAGGGGCGTGCCGTGGGCCTCGTGACCAATGGCAACCTCACCGATGCCGGGGCCTCCGCCTTCTATGCTCATGCGGCGGATGGCAATGACTCCGACAACATCGCCATCCAGTTCGTCGATCAAGCCCAGATCGATGTCGCCCTCGGCGGTGGGTGCGGGCTTTTCCTGCCCGAGTCCAAGGGCGGACGCCGCACCGATGGCCGCGATTTATTGACGGAACTGAAGCAGCACAAGGTGACCGTGATCCGCTCCAAGGCCGAGCTGGAAAATTCCGCCGCCTTCCGCACCTCCCCGCTGGTGGGCCTCTTCAGTGACGACAACCTGGCCTTCAGCAGCGAGCCGAATGCCACCACGGGCCAGCCTTCGCTCTCCGACATGGTGCGCCGCGCCATTCAGATGATGCAGTTCAACCAGAGCGGCTACCTGCTGGTGGTGGATGTGGAACTCCCGACCCGCGCCGCCGAGCAAAATCAGAGCGAAAAAGCGATTACCGAGACCATCGAGTTCGACCACGCCCTGAGCACCGCCCTGCAATACGCCGGCGACAAGGCGCTCGTGCTCGCCACCGGCAAGCACTCCACCGGCGGCATGAGCCTGAACGGCTACCCGCTCCGCGACGACCGTGGCGTCGCCCTGCTCGGCACCAATCCTTTCGGCTATCCCGCCATTAGCTGGGCCTCTGGTCCCAATGGTCCACAAGCCTCACCTTCCCCTGGGGGATCCCCTGCCCCGACCAAGACCGAACCCGCCGCCGTTTACGCCCCCAACGCCATCAACACTGCGGACGACATGATCGCCATCGGCACCGGCCCGGGTTCGCAAGATTTACGTGGGTTCCTCGATAACACGATCATTTATAAGATCATCCGGAAAAACCTGTAGCTGAGACGGTCCTTAAACAGCATGGCGGCTGTTGGCTATTACGAATCTTTTACAGCAACTGCAGTTGCGCAGATAGCAAGAAACTCGAAATCGTTATCTGCTATTTCCAGAAGAAATCTTTTGGTAAACTCTTTGTCCCCAAAATCGTAAAAGCATCGATTGATTCCGTTGATAATACCTATTGGATTTTTCATCGAATGGTATCCCGCTCAGAGGAACCATCGGGTCAGCACTGGGAAGGCTCATGGCTTGTAAACCTGGAACTCCTTCTTGATTACTTCGTGGTGGTCGATGGAAATGTGCCAGGTCCAGGCTCCGGGAACGAACTCGTGCGGGCAGCTCTTGAGGAAGAACCAGAGGAACTCCTGCGTGATCGTCCCGCCGGGCATTACTTGGAAATATTGAATGTCCCGGCTGGAACTCGTACCATCAGGATTGGTGAACATCGGGTGCTCGAGCTGGCTGCGAACGCTCACCACCTCGGTTTTCGACGGGTTGTTAAAGGTCGCTCGGAAACCAAAGTAACTGCCATCCTCGGCTGGAACGCGTGCGACTGCCTTTCGCAGCTTGAGATCGTCATCCGAAACAATCCAGACCGGGATGCCGAGCTTCCAATTGCCGGAGGTGAGCACCGTCGCATCGTAAATCCCCCAATCAAGCACCGTCGCCGTGGCAGCCGGGGGAACCATGCTCGGCGAAGGCTTGGAGGCAAAGGCCGTGAGGAACAACGCGAAGAAGTAAAGAATGACCGCGAGTGGAAAAATCGAAGCCCGTCGATTCGAAGGAGCCATTACCATGTGGTCGATGGTTTCCAACCCCCGCGTGAAGCGCAAGCCGAAATGGAGAGGAGCGCCAATAAGTGCCAGGCCGCGTTCCGCACAAGGCCCCGCTTTTAACACATACTTCTGGATGGGACCCTTTAGTCCCCCAAGCTTTTACCTATGGCGCTCTACAAAGTGGCGTGATCGATGGTCGTGAGCCGCCGCTTGCGGGCGCCGAGCTGGGGGATGCACTCGATGAGAGCTTTGGTGTAGGGGTGCTGGGGGTTCTTAAGGACTTGGGCGGTGGGGCCGTATTCGACGACTTGGCCACGGAACATGACGGCGACTTTGTCGGCGAGGCCGCCAATGATGCCGAAGTTGTGGGTGATGAGGATGATGGCCATGCCAAGGCGCTGCTTGAGATCCTGCAACTGGGCGATGATCTGGGCCTGAATGGTGACGTCGAGGGCGGTGGTGGGCTCGTCGGCGACGAGCAGGTCGGGCTGGCAACTGAGGGCCATGGCGATCATCACGCGCTGCTGCATGCCGCCGCTAAGCTGGTGCGGGTAGTCGTGGAGACGTTTTTCCGGATTCACGATGCCCACGAGATCGAGCCATTTGACCACCTCGGCATCGACGTCCTTCACCTCGGGGCGATGAAGGCGGATGGCCTCGGCGATCTGATTGCGGATGGTGAAGACGGGATTGAGCGAGGTGGAGGGCTCCTGGAAGATGTAGGCGATCTGCCCGCCGCGAATCGCGCGCAGCTCGCGGTCCTTCATCTGGAGGACGTCGCGGCCTTTCCAGAGGATTTCACCGCTGGCAAACTCAGCGGGTGGCTGCGGGAGCAGGCGGGTGAGGGAAAGGGCGGTGACGCTCTTGCCGCTGCCGCTCTCGCCGACGATGGCGAGGGTTTCCCCGGCCGCGAGATCGAGCGAGACATTTTGCACGGCCTCGACCACGCCGCCCTCGGTCTGGAAGCGGATGGAAAGATCGCGGATGGAGAGCAGCGGGTGTGAGTTCATGCGGCTTTGGGATCGAAGGCTTTACGGAGGGCATCGCCGAGCAGATTCAAGGCGAGCACGAGCAGGAAAAGGGCGCCGGAGGCGGCAGCGAGATCCCACCACACGCTGGGCTCGCGGTTGAGCTCGGTGCGGGCGGAATCAATCATCACGCCCCAGGAGGCGGTGCCGATCGGCACGCCAACGCCGAGGTAGCTGAGAATGGATTCCGTGAGCACGATGCCGCTGAAGCCGAGGACGAAATTGATCACAACGAGGTGCATCATGTTCGGCAGCAGATGGCGGGTGATGATTTTCCAGCTCCCCTGCCCGAGCGCACGGGCGGCCTCGCAATACTGGCGACCGGCCTGGCGCATGCTCTCGCCGCGCAGGAGCCGGCAGAGGCCGATCCACGAGGTGAGGCCGAGCGCGAGGGTGATCTGCGGGATGCCCTTGCCGATGACGACGAGAATCGAGACGAGGAGCAGGATGGTGGGGATACTGGCGACGACGCTGTAAACGAATTGAATCGCATCATCCACCCAGCCCCGGAAGTAGCCGGCGATGATGCCGAGGAAAACGCCGATCGGGATGTAAATGAGACTGGTGAGGGCGCCGATCAACAGCGCGGTGCGGCAGGCCTTGAGCGTCTCCAGCAGCACATCGCCGCCGAGGGCATCGGTGCCGAGGAGATGACGGCCATTGAGCGGCGCGCCCTTGTTGTCCACCCAGGCGAGCGGGGTGCTGTAGCTGGTCTCGGTGGGAACTTTTTGGAAGCACCACTCGAGCACGCTCCGGTGAAAGCCATCGTTGTTATACGACGGGAGCAGGAGGAGATCGGCGACGCAAATGGCGAGGAAAAGCGTGACGACCACGAGCGAGACGAGGCCCACCTTGTCGCGCAGGAACCGGCGGCGCTGGCGCTCGTAACGATCCGATTTCCCGGCCAGCCAGAGCAGGAGTAGGGCGACCCCGAGTGCGGAGACGACCAAAAAATCCTGAAGCAAGTAGGGCAGGTTCATTTGAGTTTGATCCGGGGATCGACCAGCGCGTAGCAGATGTCGGTGAGGAGCAGACCGAGCAGGTAAAGGAGCGAACCCGCATAGGTAACGGCCCGGACGACGAGGTAGTCGCTGGTGCGAATCGAGGTGATCGAGAGGCTGCCGAGGCCGGGAATGCCGAAGAAGTCCTCCAGCACCAGGGTGCCGAGAATCAACGTCGGCAGGGCGGCCACAGTGAGGGTGATGATGTTCGATCATCCCGTTTTTCAACACGTGTTTAAATAAGGCAACCTGCGGGCTGAGCCCCTTCGCGGCGGCGGTGCGCACGTAATCGGCACGCACTTCCTCCAGAAAGATCGCGCGATAAAGCCGGGTATCGGAGCCAAGCTCGTTGAGGATGAGGACCGCGATCGGTAGCGCAAGGAAGCGCAGAGCATCCAGCCCGTGCGTGCTGAAGCCGTAAGCCGGGAAGTAGCGAAGGACATTGCCGAGCAGCCACTGACAAATAATCACATAGACGATCACCGGGATACTCATGAGCATCACACAAAAGATGGTGCCCACGGCGTCGAGCTTCGACGCGCGCACATAGACGAGGAAAAGCGAGAAACTCACCGCAAGAATAAGCGCGAGGACAAAGGCGGGCAGCGTAACCATCAGCGACGGTCCGGCGCCTTCCTTGAACATGGAGACGATGTCGGCGGTTGGTCGCCAGCGAGTCGCCGAAGTTGAAGGTCGCGAGGTCGTGGATGTTTTTGAAAAACAGACTGTCGTAAAACGGCTGGCCGGCGTGGTAACGCTCCACTCCCGGCACGTTCAGGTAGAGCGGCTTGTCGAACTGATGCTGATGCAGCCAGTTTTCAATCGCGGCTTTGGGCGCACGCGGCGGGAGCTGGGTACGGGCCATCGTCTCCACGTTCACGAGACCGAAGAAAAGGATGAAGGTGATCACCATCACGCAAAAGGTGATCGGCACCATGTAGAGCAACCGCCGGATGACGTAACTAAACATCGCGTTTCCTCCCGATTTGAATGCCCACGCCGATGATGGCCGCGAGCACCGAGGCCGCCGATGATGAGCGGCCACCAGTTTTTCGTATTCAGCTTCGCGCGCTCCTGATTACGCAGCGCGTCGTCGATCACCGAATAGCGCGGGCCGCCGAAGAGGGCGATGTAGCCGTTGATTACCACCCGCTGCGACCACGGCTGGAGCAGGCCCATCGTCACCTGATTGAAGAGCGGGGCGAGCACGCACTGGTCGGTGATCATCTAGTTCATTTGTTTGATGAGGGCAAGGCGTTGCGGGCCATTTTCCATGGTGGACATCTGCTCGAAAAGCTTGTCGTAATCAGGGTTGGCGTAGAACGACTCGTTGTAGCCATCGGGCGGGATGCTCTTGCTGTAGAGCAGGTTGAAGTAGTTCTCGGGATCGGGATAATCGGCGCTCCAGCCGAGCGAGAACGAGTTGGAATTGCCCGCGGAGTTGCTTCTCCAGCATCGCGGAGAACAGATTTTCCCTGAATCTTCACGCGAATCCCGAGCTGCTCGAACTGGCCCTGCTCATACTCGGCGACCTGCCGCTCGGTGCCACTGCTGGCCTGCACGTCCATGGTGATCTGGAGCGGCTGCCCGGTCTTTGGGTTGATGCCATTGGCATAGCCGGCCTCGGCGAGCAGTTTTTTCGCCTTTTCCACGCTGGTCTGGCGGTAGGGATTCACGAAATTCGCATCGTAGCCGAAGAGGCCCGGCGGCAGGAATTGCTGGGCCAGTAGCGTAGAGGCCGTTGTAGAAATGTCGTTCTCCTTGCTCGCGTCGAAGACGGTGGACATCGCCTGGCGGAGCTTCACGTTCTTCCCGAGCACGGGGTCCCGCATGTTAAACATGAAGCTACCACGTCATCAGCTCCACGTTTTTCACCGTCTTCATCCCGCGTTTCTGGTATTCGGGATAGAGTTGATGATTGGCATCGATCGCGGAACTAAAGGTATCCTTGGTGAGCGTGGTCGCATCGAGCCAGCCCTGCTTGAAGAGCACCCACGAGGGAATGATCTCGCGGATGATGTTGTATTGAATCTCGTCCACGATCGGGAGCGCATGGCCGGCATAGGGGCGCAGGATCTGCTCCCGGTCGGGAGTCCAGCCGCCGGTCGGGAACTTCAACGAGATGTAGTGATCATTACGCACCAGCCGGATGAAGTGCTGCGACTGGAATTCCGCCAGCTTGAACGCGCCGGTGCCCACCGGGTGCATGCGGAAGCGGTCGCGCACCACGCCATCGTGCTCCTTGCCGTCGTAGTATTCCACCGCCTCGCGGGCGACCGGGGTGGTGAACGGAAACGCGAGCCAGTATTTGAGCTGCGGATAGGGCTTCTTGAGATCGATGTCGGAAGGTGTAGCGATCAACCACGGTGATCGCGCCGAAGGGGGCGGTGTAATCGAAGTGACCGGTCTTCGCGGCGGCGGCCATGGATTCATCGAGGCCTTTGACGAAGTCGGAGAAATTCGAGACAATCGGGCATTCCGTCTTCGGATCGGCCATGCGCTGCCAGGTATAATAAAAATCGGCGCTGGTGAGTTCCCTTCCCTTCCCGCCCGGGAAGCACGGATCGTCGATGAAGTAGTTGCCTGGCTTAATCTTGCAGAGGTAGTCGAGACTGCCATCGGGCTGGGTCTCCATCACCGGCAGTTCGGAGGCCAGCGAAGGCTGGAGCACGTAATCGGCCTTGAGCGGATCGTAGGTGAGGAGGTATCGTAAACGAGGTAGATGATGGCGTGACTGAGCTCATCATAGGCGACCTGGGGATCGAGCGTGCGCGGGTCCTCGGGGAAGGCGCGGTAGCTGACGACCCACGGGGAACCGTCGGGACGCTTCGCCTGCCAGGGCTTGGCGTTGGGATTGTTGTCGCAGCCCGCGAGGCCAAGAAGGAATGGCACCGCGAACAGCAGCCAGATGAAGCGAGCGATGGGAGAAAGCCCGGTCATCCCAAGAATTCCCCGGATGGTTCGCTCATCCTTCCTTTTGGTGTTGGTAAGCGCGGATTTTATCGCGCAGTTCCGCCGCCTGCTCGTAGGCTTCGTTGGCAATGGCCCGCGCCATGTCCCGTTCAAGCTGCTCCAGCTTGGTCAGGGGCTTGCGATCCTTCACTTCCTGGGACCATTCATCGAGAAACGCGAGCTCGGGGCTCTTGTTGACGCTGTCCTCATCGGGATAAAGCTCGACGATTTTGGCGCGGCCGGCGCCTCGATCTGCCGCAAGGCGGCTTCGTAGTCGTTGTGATCCAACTCCAGCGAAGCCCGGGCGCGGGTGTTCATCATGAGAATGTAGGGCTTGAACTGATCCATATTGCCCACGGCCTCGTCGTTCTCGGCGTGCTCGGTCATGAAGTTGATCATGTCGAGATTGCGCTGGGTGTCGCGGATCACGCCCTGGTAATCGCCCAACTGAAAGAGACTGACGTAGCGGTGGTAGTATTGAATCCCCTCGTGCTGCATGTCGGCGCATTGCTCGGCGGTGAGATCGTATTTTTCACCGCGCTGCTCGCGTTCGGCGGCGATTTCCTTATGCCAGGTGAGGAGGGATTCGCAACCGTTCGGACGCTGACCATCGGGACGACCGCTGGCCTCCATCTGAATGACTCCGAGATCAATGCGAAGCTGGATTTTCTCGCGTCCATCGTTGCCGATGATTTTACGCACCTGGATCTCTCCGGGCTCATGCGGCCAATCTTTTAAAATGTTGTCCAAATCCTGGTTCATCCTATGAGAACCAGTATCGAAAGCGATTGGACGTTTGTCAACGAATGCGGGGGGGCATTCGTACGGAAAATGAGTCTTACGGGCGAGCCTAAGATTTAGCCCTGAGGGGGGCGTGCGGCGATGCTTTCCTCGACTTGCAGGAGAATTTTTTCCACACCCTCGTATTTGAAGTCGTCGAGGGTCAGGCGATCACTTTTGCCTCCCTGTTCATAAATGGCGTAGGCAATGCCTTTGCTCTGCCATTTGCGGCGGTCGGTGGACCGGATGGCCGCGATGGGCACGCGGGTGCCATTGGTGGCGGTGACTGTGTCTCCATCACTGGAAACACAGCGGCGCCAGCTTCCCGCAAGCAGAGCGAAAGCTGCGATGCTGCCCACCATCGAAAGCGAGCCCAGCACCCATTGATCGAGGATGCGATACTCTTTTTCCGGCGGGGTCTGAGGCCAGTGATGGTCGTGGGCGTAGGCCGGCCAGGCAGCTTCGTTCCCCTGCTCCACCAGTTGGCGGTAGGCGTGATACTGAATATTCCGCGCCGGATAGGTGACCGCTCCATCGAAGAAAAACCAGAGACCGAGAGCAAAGGCGACCGAGCCGATGATGATCTGCCGTCGAATCCAAGTGCGGGAGAGGGTTGCTTTAATAGCCATGACAAAGAAGCAGAAAGGGTTAGCACTAATCGGCGGGGACACAACAGGGAATCATTTCAGCCACCTCGATGTTACACCCGCCATTCGCGCCGTCGCAGCCAGATATCCACAGGGAAGAGGGAAAGCGCAAGCATCAAGAACCAGGGGTCGAGATCCACCCGGCGAATGAAGGGCTGGGTGGGAGGGGTAAAAACCTGCGTGGGGGTGGGATCAAAGACCCCACCGGTATCTGTGGCAATCTGCCTCAGCAGGGGCTCATTGGTGGACGTGGTGAGGTATTCCGAGGGGTAACTCCGGGTGTAAGAAAAGCGGTAGTCGCCATTGGGAACACTCGAGGAAGTGATATCGAAGGAAAGCGTTCCCTTGACCGGGAGTGAGAAGCTGGTGGTGTAATGCCCCGGAGCGGTCTGGACGGCGGAGTGAGTCTCCCCCTGGCTGCCCGCCCCGAGGCTGTGAACGGAGACCGGGATGCCATCGAGAAATTCCCCGCCGGGGGTAAGCGCATCAATGGAAAGCGTGAGGGTATTCCCCTGCTCGCTGGTGATGACTTGAAACGTGGAGGCCCCAGCCTTTCGCACAAGGCCGCGAATGAACTGCGCCCAGAGCTTGCCGAAGCCGGGCCAGCCCATCCATTCCGAGGCCCAGCGGGGCTTGGCATCGCTGGTAAAGGCAGCCGCCTGTCCCAGGCCATAGCGCCAGACGGCCAGGAGGGGTTCGCCTCGCTCGGTGGCGAGCAGGATATCCGCGCCGGGCTTGGGCTTGGTGGTATTGCAGCCAAGCAAGAGGGGGGATTGCGCCCAATCGATACCACCAATGATCGCGCCATGCTGCAGGGCGCTGACACTGGAAGGCACGGCCTGGAAAGGGTCTTCATCCAGACTGCTTTGGGAAACCTTCATCGTCTCGGTGCTGAAGATTTGCGGCAGGGTGGTGGCGTCGTTGGTCAGGTAAAAGCGGCCATTGCCGCGCGCGGCAAGTTCCCGCAGGAAGTTTGTGTCGCGGTCCGCTTCCGTGCCCAGCCCCACCACGGAGGTGGTGATGCGGTTGCCCAGCATGGAACTGACGAGATCGAAGGAACTTGCGCCGCCCTGCGCTCCATCGGGCATTTCCCCGGCGCTCTTCTCCTCGGCATCGGCCGCGTCGGAGAAGAGGATAACGTGCCGGATTTTAGCCGGGGCATCGCGAAGCTGCTGCCAGGCATCAAGCAACGAGGTATAAATATAGATGCCGCCCCCTCCGGCGGTGACGTCGAGAACATGGGATTGCACGCTCCCGCGATCCACCAGCGGAGCGAGCGGGGCTACCTGGTGGGCGCGAGTATCCACGGCGGAAACACCGAAGAGATCACGGGCCTGCAGGACGGACATGGCGAAGACAGCCCCCTGATCCGCCAGCGCGATCTTGGTCGTGCCCGCGGCCTCGGCCGCCATGGAGCCGGAGCGGTCCAGTTCGACCATGAGCGCGACATTCGGCAGGTCCTGGCGGTCATCGTGATCCATGCGCACGGGGAGCATCTGCTCGACCGGGGTCTGGTAATACCCCCCGACGCCAAAGCTGTTTTCACCCCCCAGCATGGCGAAGCTGCCGCCATCATTTTTCACCCACGATTGATAAAGCTGCATCTGCTCGGCGGTGAGGCTGAGGGAGGGAATGTCGCTGAGGATGAAGAGATCGTAGGGTTGCAGGTCTTCCAGGGAACGGGGCAACGCGGCGGGCTTCTCGATATCCACCGAAATATTCGCCGCGAGGAGGAGGCTGCGCAGGGCCTGCATTTTGGCCGGATCGGGATCGATGATGAGCACCTTCGGCTGGCCATTAACCGTGACCACTGCTTGCGCACGGTTGTTCTCCTGCATCGTGTCCTTTTGCGGGATGACCTCGGCCTCCAAAGCGGCGGAACTCCTCTCGCCTGTCACGTTTTGAAAGCGCACCTGCGTCCGCCCTGGCGGAAGATCGCGCTCCACGCTGTTGAGCAAATATTGGTCGCGATAGAGCTTTACGGTGGCGTGGGTGGCGAGGTTGCTCTGGATTTCAGCCGTGACATCGAAGGGCTCCCCGCTTTTCACCACGCGGGGGGCTTCCAGGCGGGTCACCATCACCTCCGGGCTGGCCGGATTTCGCAAGGGAACGGTGAAGACCTGGATGCCCGCGCGGCGCAGTTTTTCCGCCGCCTCCATGGCGGTGCCCGCGGTGTCATTCCCGTCCGTTAGCAGGACGATGCGTCCCGCTTTGTCGGATGGCAGAATGGCTCCGGCAAAAGTAAGCGCGCTCCCGAGATCGGTGGCGGCGCGGTCGGCGAATTTGGGGAAAGGCGTGGCATCCTCTTCGGCGAGTGTCTTGCGCCAGAGAGCGCTTTGCCCGGCGAAACCGGCGATGGAACCAGCCGCCGAAGAGGGGCGCTGCTTAAGGCTGCTTTCGAGAAAAGTGCGGGCCGAAGCCGCGGCCTGGCCGGAAATACTGGCCGAGCCATCCACCATGAAAACGACGCCGAGATCACGCACCTCGCGCGGCATGCGCGGTCCCGCCAGAGCAATCGCCAGGAGGGCAAGGATGGAGGCTCGCAATCCAAGACAAATCACCCGCTGGCGCCCGGTCATTCCCGCGAGGGATCTGCGCAGAGGCAGAGCCAGCAACGGCAGAACCAGTAATAGCAAGAGAAACCAGGGGCGCGCAAACTCCATGAGCGCGGCCAATCTACGGAGCCACCCGCGCGACGTCCAGCTTGAGGAGCAGGGTTTTTAACAGCGGCGAGCGGGAGAAAAGAAAGAAGTGCCGGCAGAGGGGGTCGAACCCACACACTCTTGCGAGTACCTGGATTTTGAGTCCAGCGCGTCTGCCAATTCCGCCATGCCGGCAAATCAAACGAGCCGCGAATGTATTGCGTCGCCGGGAAGTTGCAAGCCCTTTGGTGGATTAAAAATCTCGCGCAGGATCATGGCCCGGCGGAGATCGTCGGAATTGCGGAGAAAATCCTGAATCCGCGCGCGTGCGCGAACGGATTCATTGCCCGGCGAAACGAGGTCACTGGCCGTCACCAATCCATCAGTCGCTCCCACGGCATCGGACGGTTCGGTAAAAGCTGGAACCGCCGCGACAGGAACCGGCTGGGAGACTGGCTCAAAAGGAGGTGGAGTAACCGGAGCCGGGGGCGGAGCAAGCGGAGGCGGCTCCTGGCGCAGGAAAGGAGGAATCTTGCGGCCTGGGACACCTACCGGGCCGGAGATAGGAGGCGTCTGCGGATAGTATTTCTTCTTCGACGGCGGCTGCGGAGCGGCCGCCTCGCGCATGACGATCGGAGGCGGGCGAACGGATTTCACCTGGCCTGGCGGCGGGCTAAACGGAGCCGGTGGAAGCTGATCCGCGGGAACTCCCAGGGCTTGCAGAAATTTCCGCAGCCGCTCCTGCTCGGCCTGGCTGGATTGCGCAGCCGTGGGGTTGGGGCGAGCGGTCTCCGGTCGTTGTTCCCGGGGAGCATTTTGCGCAGCCCCCCCCTTTGCCTTCATCGCCTTGAAATAGACGATGATCGCAATGATCAGGAAAACGAAAAGGTGCTCCATGGAAAATTAGGCGGAACAAATCAGGTGGTTTGCGGCGGCTGGTCGGAACCGGCAATGCTGCCGCGCATCTTGGTATCGGACTCGATGTTTTTCATGCGCAGGTAATCCATGATGCCGAGATTGCCATTGCGAAAGGCCTCCGCCATGGCGAGCGGCACCTGGGCTTCGGCTTCGACGACATTGGCCCGCATTTCCTGAGTCTTGGCGCGCATTTCCTGTTCGACGGCCACGGCGGCGGCGCGACGTACTTCGGCCTTGGCCTGGGCGACCCGCTTGTCGGCATCAGCCTGCTCGGCCTGTAGCTTGGCCCCGATATTGTCGCCGACTTCCACGTCGGCGATGTCAATCGAGAGGATTTCAAAGGCGGTGTTGCTGTCGAGCCCCTTGCCGAGCACCGTCTTGGAAATCAGGTCGGGCTTTTCCAGCACCTCCTTATAGGAATTGGCCGATCCGATGGCGGAGACAATCCCTTCGCCGACGCGAGCGATGATCGTCTCCTCGGTCGCACCACCCACGAAACGGTCGAGGTGAGAGCGCACGGTCACGCGGGCCTTCACTTTCACTCCGATGCCATCCTTGGCCTGGCCATCAATGGTGGTGCGGCCGGTGGCGGGATTCGGGGCGTCGATGACCTTGGGATTAATGCTGGTGCGGACGGCTTCGAGGACGGTCTTGCCAGTGCCTTTGGTCGCCAGATCGATGGCGCAGGCGCGGTTGTAATCGAGCGCGATCCCGGCTTTGTCGGCGGCGATCAGGGCGAGGACGACTTTATCGACGTCGCCACCCGCGAGGTAGTGCGCTTCCAGCAAGTCGGGTGGAATCTCAAGCCCCGCTTTCACTGCAGTGATTCGGCTGTCCACGATCAAGGCCACCGGCACACGACGCAGCCGCATTCCGATCAATTTGCCAATCCCCACCGGGGCACCGGCGATCGTGGCGCGCAGCCAGATGCCGAAGAAATTGAAGATAACGTAGCCGACCACGAGGATGGCAACGATGATGGCCCCGTAAAAAACCATGATCACGGGCGAAGGGAGCGCGGGTGGCTGATCCATGCCCTTACTCTAGCGAGGGCCGGGCGCTAGTCTAGTGGCAAACGTCCGTAAAAAGGGCGTTTGCCAAGGGAGTTTTTACCACAAAACCACGAAAGGCCATGCACGCTTCAATCGCATTAGACTCCTCGCTGAATCCTTTGTGTCTTCGTGGTAAAAATCAGTTCCCCGTCTCGTCCGCGGACTGTTCGCGGTCGCGCTGGATCTTGCGATCCAAAGAATGGCCGCCGGTGAAGAAGTGTTCCAGGGCCGCACCGTCCTTCATGAAGTGATTTTTCACTTTGTCGCCAAAATTACTGATATGCCCGATGACTCCCCCGCTGCTGCTGGAGCTGGAGCTCTGGCTGCCGCCATTTTCATCCGGCGGCTGGTAATCATGTTCCTGGCCATCCACATAAGCGCGGTCGCTGCTGTGGGCGAGATCGGCCCCGTTCCAATTGCGGCTAATGACCGTGCCATCGGCCGCGGAAACCTTGATTTCCCCGACCGGGCTCCCGCTGGGATCGCGGAGCGTCAGGAGCCAGACCGGCGTGCCGCTGGAACCAGGGTTGAGCGAATAATCGGCGCTATCAAAGCCGACTTGAGCTTTCGAAGCCTCCTTATTGGCGACCGTAAAAGCCCCATCGGAGTCCAGATTGAGCTGGTGAAAATCCATCGGCGCGGCGGAATCTCCGCCCTTGGCCACCGGGGTGCGCTCGCTGGTGATGCGACCACTGCGAATCTCGATCTGGCGAATGCCGGCCCGGGCCTGCGGGTCTTCCAGCAGGACGGTCCAGGCAGTCGGCGCGGGAGTTCCGCCCGCAGCTTGCAGGGAAAGGACGTGATTGAGCGCATCCTGTCCGCGATCGGAGCCTACGATCCGCAGTGCCTGATAGGCAGAGTCGGACGCCTGCGCAATCAAGGGCGCAAATGAAAGGGCTAAAATCAATCGGACAAGCTTCATGCGCACAAGATGGGCGGGCCGAAATGGATTTTCCAGTGGATTTTTAGCAATGGGTGCGATGTGGATGCGATGCACCGGGGATAACGGTGTTTTGAAGACCACTCATGCAACGGCAATCAGAAACACGCAATTTCCTCGTTTATTGCTGGGATTCCGTCAGCGAAGGCTGGTTCTCGGTTTCGGCGGGCGGCGCCGACTTTGCCCTGGCTGCCTCGTAGCGGCGCGAGATGAGATAAAGGATGAGCCCGGCAATAAAGATCGAGCCGCCGCAGAAGACAAAGCACAGGCGGCCGATGATGGAGTTCGGGATCAGCGTCAGCAGCAGCACAAAGGCACCATAGACCAGGCACAATACGCCCAGCAGCCGGTAAAGCGATTCCTGCACTGCTTCCGTAGCCGTATTCTCCACCGGCGTGCGGAGCCGGGTGAAGAATTCTTCGACGTGCGCTTTGTGCGCCGCCGGGCTGGAACGGTAAAAAAGACTGGTCGCAAAATACCAGAGGGAGCCGACCCCGACCGCACCCAGCGTCGTGGAGCACAGGCGGAGATAAATTACCTCGTCGCCATTCAGCGGTTGTTGCCAGCCCATGAAGTGTTGATAAACCGTGGGCTTGATCCAATTGCCGAAGGCCCATGAGGCAATGCCCCCGACCACGGCCGTCGTCCAGGCCGACCAGAGCGGGGTGCGCTTGTAGAAGAGGCCGAAAATGAGCGGCAGCGCCAGCGGCATCAGGAAATAGCTGGCGATCTGGTTGCTTAAATCGAAGAGGCCGATCGTGCGGTATTTATTCACCAGCAAGGCCAGCGAGACGATGATGACACCAAAGGCGAGCGTGGTAATTTTTCCGACTAATAGGAGCCGCTTCTCCAAATGACTGATCTCAAACATCCATGCGCTGATACGCTGGAGGAGCTCGCCAAAGAACCTCCAAAAAGAAGTCGAGGAAAGCGTGGTCCCCCAGCGATGGAACGCATTACGAACCCTCTCTTCTGAACGACTGGACTCCATCATACATAAGCTAATCCGTCGTAAAATTTTACCGAACAACTGCCACTTGGAAATCGTAGAAAGCTTAATTCCCCAGCGATCAAAAGCATTGCCCACTGGCAGATAGAAGCTGCGGACGAAGATACCGACGGACTTGTTCAACCCCGCATCCATGCTGGTGACGGTAGCCCCGAGCATGCCGCACAGCAGGAGTCCGAGGAGCCCCTGCGGCATCACCTGCAACGCCACCGAAACGAACGCCGCCTCGTGGGGATTGGAAAGCTGCGGGAAGAGCGCCTTGAGGCTCTGATGAGGATCGGAGTCGGGGTGCAGAATCGTCGCCGCCATGGATGGGATGAACCAGATGACTGGCCCCAGCAGCGAACCGATCATGGGAATGAGCACCATCCGGCGGGCATCGCGATCACTCCCGGCCATGAGATACATGGTGGAGTTCTCCATGTTGTTCATATCGGAGAACTTGAACCAGATCATCACCACTACCCACATGGCGATCAACGGCGTGCGCGCCAGTTCCGTCCAGTGGAAGTGATAGGAGGGCACCTTGGCCAGCAGGCCGGTGAACCCGCCGATATCGGGCCGCACCAGCACGAGCACGGCGGTGGAAATGGTGATCGTCATCACCAGGAACATCTGCACGAAATCACTCGCCAGCACCGCCCAGGCCCCGCCGGCAAAGGCCACGATTGTGACCACGATCCCCAGCACGATGAGCACATGATTCATCTCCACATGGAAGACCGAGGCCATGAAAACCCCGATCGCATTCAGGGAAACGCCGGAGACGAAGACCAGCAGCGGAAGCTTGATCCAGGTGTAAAATTGCTCGGTAAACGGACCGTAACGCAACCGCACGGCCTCCATCCACGTGACGACGCGCATGCGGCGGAAGCGCAGGCAGGTGAAGGCCATCACCATGACCATGGCCAGCGAAGCCGCGTAAAAGACCACCAGAACGAGGGTGCCCGTTTCGTAAACCTTCCCCGCCGCTCCGGTAAACGTCCACGCCGTGAAGCTGGCGATCCAGGCCGAGGTGCCGGTGATCCACCACGGCATCGCGCCACCGGCTCGAAAGTAGTCGGACGTATTCTTGCTCATGCGCCGGAAGGCAAGCCCGATGGCCAGCACGAAGAGCAAATAAACGGCAATAATGAAATAGTCGTATCCTGTGATCATGGAATTAGGGGCACCAGCCCATGCACAGGCCGGGGGAACGGCGACGCGAAAGGTAGCTTCAAGATGGCGCGGTATATTGGGTCTAACTTGGGGTTGGATTCAATTACGCAAGCAGCTCCGGGGTGTAAAGCGCTTTGTCGGTTTTCCGTCCAGTCACGCATCTAGGCCATCTTGAGTGAAGCCTCGTGCGTGATCTGCCAGCGCAACGGCTTCCCAGCAAGGTAGCAGCGCAACTCTTCGACCATGTGGTGCCCCAGCCGCCGGATTTCCTCCCCCATGGAACCGGCGATATGCGGGGAAATGACCACGTTGGGAAGCTGCAGGAGCGGATCGTCGGGTTGGGGCGGCTCGGGATCGGTCACATCCAATACCGCGGTGAGATCAGGCCGCTGGCGCAAGACTTCGATCAGCTCCGGCTGCCGCACCACGCCGCCCCGGGCGGTATTGATGAAAGTGGCATCCCGCCGCATCAGGGACAGGAGCTTGCCCGTAATTAGCCCCTTGGTCTCGGGAAGCAATGGCGTGTGCACCGAGACCACATGCGAGCGACGAAAGACTTCCGGCAGGGTGACCAGCTCCACATTCATTTCCGCCGCATCTTGTTCGGAAAGAAACGGGCAGTAGATCACGCGCTTTAGATCGAACGGCTTCAGCAATTCGAGCGCCTTCCGGGCAATCACCCCGCAGGAAATGAAACCCACCGTGCTGCGGAAGGCCCCGATCATGGGCCGGGTGTGGTCCCCCCAGGAAAGGCCCTTTTTGGCCTCGGCACTGTAGCGCCAGAATTGCTTGAGACTAAGCAGGATGGTCGCCAGCGTGTATTCGGCCACCGGGACGGCATTCGCCGCGTAAGCGCTGGTGATCACGATGTCGCGATCCCAAAAGGCCTCGGTCGTAAAGGGCTTGATCGAACCGGCCCCATGAAAAACCGCCTTTAAATGTGGCGCATAGGAAAGCAGTTCCGAGTCCCAAACCGCTGCCCCCCACCCGGCAAAAACCAGATCCACCTCCGCGAGCAGTTCCGGGTTTTCGCGAATGGATTCACGCGTCTGCGGGGGGGCTACGATATTGACCAACTCGGCGATGGCCCGACGTTCCTCGGGACCGTAGATGAGATCGGTTGAATGACCATCGAGGATAAAAATGCCGTTTAACTTTGTGCGCTGAAAACTCATTGAGGAGAGCCTCAACTAAACCGCCCGAAAAATGGTCTTCAATGGGATTTGGCCTAATAGGTTGTTACACAGTTAACCTACTCTAAACAACATCCGCTACATGCGCTTAACTCAGAAGGCCGAAAATTGACTAAAAGCACCAGGGACGGACGCTTCCGATTGATAAATTTTCCATCGAAGGATGGATTCCCTTTTGCATGGGCCTCGTGAATGGCTACCGTGCCGCCCATGCGTGTTCTGGCTGTCGATCCTTCCCTGCGTTCCTCTGGTTATGCCGTGGTGGAAGCAGCGGGCCGGGGCTTTCGCGCGGTGGAATTCGGCGTGATCAAAAACAAGCCCGCACTGCTCCCCTCCGGCTGTCTGGTGGCGATTCGGGAACGGCTGGCGGATTTGATCAAGCAATACCAGCCCGAGGCCGCCGTGGTGGAGGGCATCATCTTCGTCCAGAGCCATCGCATTGCGATTACCATGGGAGCCGCCCGTGCCGCTGCGATCATCGCTTTTGCCGAGCGTGGACTGCCCGTTTATGAATATGCCCCCCGCCGCGTGAAGCAGGCGGTGACGGGTCGCGGTGCCGCGGGCAAAAACCAGGTCGGCTTCATGGTGCGGGTGATGCTGGGCCTCACCGAGACCCCGCCGCCGGACGCGGCGGATGCCATTGCGATTGCGCTTACCCACCTTCAGGGGCACAATGGAGCTTCGCAGGGCATCAACCCGCCCGAGCGTATCTAATCACCGATTTTTTTGCCGTGCCGGAAACATCCATCATCCATTCTCCGCTGACCAGCCAATGGCTGGGCCGCCTCGGCTACGAAGAAGCGCTCGCCCTGCAGGAACGCATCGTCGCCGCGCAGGCCGCAGCGGTCCGGGAGGGAAATGCCGATCCGGCGGGAACGCTATTACTGCTGGAGCACGAGCCGGTTTACACGATTGGCCGCACGCCGGATCAATCGAGCCTGCGCGATGCCGCCCATCTCCCCCACCCCGTGGTGCAGATCAATCGCGGTGGACAGGCCACTTATCACGGCCCCGGCCAGTTGGTTGGTTATCCCATTCTCAACCTGTCGAAGCGCGGTCGCGATCTGCACGCGTATCTGCGGGCGCTGGAGGAAATCATCATCCTGGTCTGCAAAAACCACGGCGTGGACGCGACCCGTCGGGAAGGGCTCACCGGCGTGTGGGTGGGGCCACGCAAGCTGGCCAGCATCGGCGTCGGCGTGCGGCACTGGATCAGCATGCACGGCTTTGCCTTGAACGTGTGCGGCGACCTCTCGGCCTTTCAGCAAATCACCCCCTGCGGCATCGCAGGCGTGGAGATGACAAATATCGAACGGGAAGCAGGCCAGCCGGTCAGCGTGGAGACGATTGCCGCAGAATTTGCGGAGTGCTTCGAGCGGGAATTGGATCGGTTGCTGCCGATTAAGTGAGGAGCAACCAGAGGGTATCCTACCTCGGAAAACTCAAACGATTTTTACTCGTCGGCTTTGACGCTCAATGAAATGTTCTGCCACAGATCTTACGGATTCCGGTGCATTTAGATGATTCGCAGCTATCTGAAGCACAGCCAAATAAGCCTGAAGTTGTTTGACATCATTTGTTCCGTTCATGATCCGGTTTACCATCCAAACGCTCAAATTAGAGGGCTGACGTTTGATGGATTCAATCAGCTCGGGTTCGTAATACCCTCTCATTTTCTCCAGCGTATGAACTAGCGGACCCGGCGTTCCCATCTCGGTGTCCGGCATTCGTTCCATCACCAAAAACAGTGCTAAAATTCCCATTTCCGGATGTGAATGAGTCATCAATTCTTCCGTAAGGTGACGAAGCTTTTCCAAGCCTTCGGCTTCGTTGTCAAAATCACTCGCCTTTAAAGCGGAGAAATCATTTAGCAATTCATCAAAGTTACGTGGCATATCCTGAAATCGACTGATCGTGATGAACTAATCACCGCCGTAAGAATGGCACATTCCCCAGCCACGTCGTGGCAATCGCACCAATCGCAGCCGCGTAAAGGAGACTGAGCGCGAGGCCTGCGGGAACGAAATTGGGAAAGGCGACCTCCGAGACCACGCAAAGAGCTTCGAGATAGCCCAGCGATCCGATCAGGCCGAAGAAGATACTGCCCGGTTTCGAAGGGTTGGTGAAAGTGAGTGAGAGCGGAATGATGGAGCAAAGAACGCCTCCCGCCATGAACATGAGCGCATAGGAGCCGATGGCATAGCCGGTAATCACGCCCAACAAGCCAAAGACGGCTCCACCGCCCACAAACCAGGCCTCACGCTTCTCACCGGGCCAGAGCGCGTGCTTCGCAAAGCGATCGAAGAGCAGAATGAAATTCCCCACCCCGCGAGCGATCCAGACCCAAAAGACGAAGAGCAGGTAAAGCGCGCTCAGGCCGATGCCCAGCGGCATGGAGACCTGGGTGGCGAGGTTTGTGATCAGCCGGAAACCGAACATCAGGCCAAAGATGATCAGAAACTGGCTGCCTTTTTTGAACCGCTGCATGAAAAAGCAGTAGTTCAAATACCCGCGATACAGCGGCGAGCGGGCGCGAAAGGAGTGGAGCAACCCTTCGCGCGCCGAGATCATCTGCGAGTCGAGGCGAAGCGCTTCCAGAAAATGCTTTTCCGCCGTGACGCGGTCGCCGCGCTGGAGAGCGGCCCAGCCCGCATTGGCATGGGTGGAAGCATCCTCGGGATCGCGGGCCAGCATGCCGCTGATCTGGGCGGCGTTTTCGGCCATCTTGTTTTGCAGGCGCAGGGCGACCGCAAGTTGGTTGGCCGCCGTGGAGTCGTCGGCATCCATTTCCAAGGCCCGCCGGGCGGTCTGCTCGGCCTCGGCCCAACGCGCCAGAGCCAGTAGCGCTTGCGCCTCGGCATGGAGCGCGGAGACGTCGAAGGGATCGAGCGCAATCGCCTCGCGGGCCGCGGTCAGCGCCTCGCGATCCCGGTCCAGTGCGCTGAGCACAAACGATTTCACCGCATGGTGAAAAGACTCATTCGGCTCGCGCTCAATCGCGCAGTTGATCGCTTCCAGCGCCTGTTTCTTGCGGTCGGGAAGCTGCAGCTCGCACACGGCCAGCCGGTTGAAGGCCATCGCGTTGAGCGGATTCTGCGCCAGGGCTTCGCGGAAGAAGTTCGCGGCATCGGCATAGCGGCCCTGCTCCATCAGGAGAATGCCGCGCTGCATCTGCGCCTGCTCTGCCCCGGTGCCGTCCATTATTTTTTGATTCCGAGGAAGGTGAGCACGTCGTCGTAGAAGCCGCCCTGGTTGCTGTAGATCGCGTAGTTCTTTGCGCTCTCGAACCAAGCCTTGGTGCTCGGCTTGAGGCTGGCGGCGGTGTTGAGCAGATCGGACGTCTCAATGGGCACCACCTTGCCCTCGCGCATGGCGCGGGCGAGCGCGCGCTCGATGGTGAGATCGAACATCGCCTTCAAATCGGCGCCGGAGAAGTCCTTCGTCTTGCGGGCAATCTTGTCGATATCCAGCTTCGAGACCGGTTTGTTGCGGGCCATGATTTCGATCACCGAGGCGCGCGCCGGCTCGTCGGGCGGCGGGACGAAGAGGATGCGGTCGAAGCGGCCAGGGCGACGAAAAGCCGGGTCGATATGCCACGGCGCATTGGTCGCGCCGAGGATGAGCAGGCCGTCGTTGTTGCCCGCGGTGCCGTCCATCTCGGCGAGGAATTGATTGATGAGCGTGCGCCCGGCGCTCTTGCGCAGGTCGTTCCGGTCGGCGGCCAGCGCATCCACTTCGTCGAAGAACAGGATGGCCGGGGCGTTGTCGCGGGCGAGCTCGAAGAGCTGGTGCAGGTTCTTCTCGCTGTTGCCGAGGTAGAGATCGAGAATCTGATGAATGCCGATCGAAATAAAATTGGCCTGGATCTCGCCCGCGGTCGCACGGCTCAGCAGGGTCTTGCCGCAGCCCGGCGGGCCGTAGAGCAGCACGCCGCCGCCGATCTTCTTGCCGTAGGCACGGAAGAGGTCGGGATTCTTGAGCGGATAAATGATCTTCATCCGAATCTCTTCCTTCACCGCATCCATACCGCCGACGTCGTCGAACTTGATGGTCGGACGGTCCACGTCCATGGGTGGTTTTTTCTCGCTGCCGGAGTCCTGCCACGGCTCTTCGTTGGCCAGCACCTTTTCCGGCTCTGGAGCAGGGGCGGGCTTTTGGCCACCGGCATAAAGTTCCTTTTCCAGCGCGGTATCCCGGGCCGCCGGATCGAGGCGCAGGGCCTGCTGATAATTGGCACGGGCTTCGCCGACACTCCCCTCGCCCATTTGCAAGCGGCTGAGAAAGACCAGCGCGGCGGCATGGGCCGGCTGTTCATGCAAGAGCGCTTCGATGCGAACAATCGCCTCGGAGGTCTTGCCTTCGAGGTGCAGGATCTTGGCGATGCCAATCCGGGCCGCAGGGTTGGCTGGTTCGATGGCCAGCACCCGCTCAAAGGCCTGACGGCCCTCATCGGGGCTCCATTCGTCCAGGCAGGCCTGACCGAAGAGCAGCAGCAGAGGCACGTTTTGCGGTGACACCGCCACGGCGGCACGCAAGGAATCCAGTTGCGACATGGCGGGAGTTTTCCACCGGACACCGCAGAAAAGCAAAGGGGAAATTAAACCACGGAGCGCAGGGAGGATACAGAGAGGTAACTCTCAACTGATCCAGCGCGCGATCCCAAAGGCCGCGGCAGCGGCAAGGCCGCCGATGATGGCGGTCTGAAGGGCACTGCGCAGGATGGGCGCGCCCGTGAAACGGCCTTTCACCCCACCGAAGACGGCCAGGGCAAGCAGGGTAATGACGACTGAGACCTTGAGCGCGACATGGACATCGGAGAGCACCAGGTAGGCACTGAGCGGGATAAACCCGCCCACGATGTAGGCGAGCGCAATAGTCAGGGCACTCTTCCACGCCCGCCCCGGATCAGGCTCTTCAAGGCCCAGCTCGAACCGCATCATGAAAGCCACCCAGTCTTTCGGACGCTGGCGCAAGGATTCGACAACGGTGGCGCTTTCCTCCCGGGTCAGGCCGTAGCTTTCAAAAATCTCCCGCACCTCCTCGGCCTCGGCTTCGGGCTTGGTGATGATTTCGTCCTCCTCCCGGGCCAGTTCACTGGCATAGTGCTCGGCATCCCCGCGCGCCGCGAGATAGCCCCCCAACCCCATCGCGATGGAACCGGCCGCGATTTCCGCAAAACCGGCGGTGACAATCAAATGCGTCTGCGAAATCGCCCCGGTCAAACCGGCCGCAAGCGCAAAGGGAACCGTAAGCCCATCGGACATGCCAATGACGATATCGCGAACGGTTTCGCCAGCGGTGAAGTGATGCTCGACGTGCGGTGTGGTGGGCATGACGACGTTCTAGAGACCCGCCGGAAGGAAAGCAAACCCCTGCTGGTTTTAATCTTTTTTTAATGGGTTTGGCCCGGCGTTTAATTAACGGTGCGCCCGGGAAAGCCGGATGATGAAGACATGAATGGATTCGAATTCGTGCAAGCCGGGTTTTACGTACTGGTGCTTTTGGCGCTGACGCCACCTCTGGGAAAATTTATGGCCAAGGTATTTGAAGGGCGGCGAACGCTGCTCTCGCCCATCTTTGGGCCCGTGGAAAAATTGACCTACCGGATGAGCGGAATCAATCCGCAGCGGGAGATGACCTGGCTGGGATATTTCGGCGCGGTGGTGGCATTCAACATTTTCGGAGGACTGCTGACGCTGGTGCAGCTCATGACCCAGCAGTGGCTGCCGCTGAATCCCCAGCATCTGCCCAACGTGCCCTTCGCCCTCGCGCTGAATACGGCGATTTCGTTCATGACGAATACGAACTGGCAGGCCTACAGCGGCGAGGCAACGATGAGTTATCTCACGCAGATGGCGGGCCTGACGGTGCATAACTTCACCAGCGCCGCGACCGGTATCGCCGTGCTCCTGGCGCTGATCCGCGGGCTGGTGCGCAAGCAGGCCGGAACGGTGGGCAACTTCTGGGTGGATATGACGCGCTCGACCCTCTACGTGCTGCTGCCGCTCTCGATTGCCCTCGCGCTGGTCCTTTCCGCGCAGGGCGTAATTCAAAACTTCCGCGCCTACGATACGGCGAAGATCGTGCAGCCCTACTCCACCCCGGTGCAAAAGACCGATGCCAGCGGTAATCCAGTCAAGGACGCCCAGGGCAACCCCGTCATGGTGGACCAGCCGGTGACCGACCAGACCATCCCGCAAGGCCCTGCCGCCTCGCAAATCGCGATCAAGCAACTCGGCACCAATGGCGGCGGCTTCTTCGGCCAGAACAGTGCGCATCCGTTCGAGAATCCGACGCCGCTGACCAACTTTCTGGAAATGCTCTCGATCTTCCTCCTCCCCAGCGCGCTCGTCTATACCTTCGGCTGCATGGTTGGGGACAAGCGGCAGGCCTGGACGATCTGGGCCGCGATGCTGGTGCTTTTCCTGGCCGGATTTGCCGTCTCGTGGATGGCCGAGGCACAGTATAACCCGGTCACGCATCTGGCTGGCTCCATGGAGGGCAAAGAAACCCGCTTTGGCGTGATGAATAGCGTGCTCTGGTCCACCGCGACCACGGATACCTCGAACGGCTCTGTGAACGCGATGCACGATTCGCTCTCCCCACTCGCCGGCCTGGTGGCGATCCTGAACATGCACCTCGGTGAAATCATTTTCGGCGGCATCGGCTGCGGGCTTTACGGCATGTTGATGTTCGTTTTCCTCACCGTTTTCATCGCCGGTCTCATGGTCGGTCGCACCCCGGAATATCTGGGCAAGAAGATCGAGGCGTATGAAATCTGCTGCGCGGTCGTGGCGATCCTGGTGCCCTGTGCCTTGATTCTCGTGGGCACGGCGATTGGCGTCACCGCCAGCGCGGGCCTTTCCAGCCTGAACAATCAAGGCCCGCATGGGCTGGGTGAAATCCTCTATGCCTTCACCTCGGCCGCGGCGAACAACGGCAGCGCCTTTCGCCGGATTGAACGCGAATACAAATTTCTACAACTACGGACTGTCGATCAACATGCTGCTTGGCCGCTTCCTCATCATCCTCCCCGTGCTCGCGGTCGCCGGAAGCATGGTGAAGAAGAAAATCTCGCCGCCCAGTGCCGGCACTTTTCCGACGACGGGCGCGACCTTCAGCGGGCTGCTGGTCGGCGTCATTCTCATCGTGGCCGGTCTCACCTTCTTCCCGGTGCTCTCGCTGGGACCGGTGGTCGAGCATTTCCTGATGCTCGCCAGCCGCTCGTTCTAACTCCGTGCCGTCAACCATCCATTTCTTCATTTCATGAAAACTCAATCGTCCATCTTTGATCCCAAGCTGTTGACTCCGGCGATCGCGGATTCTTTCAAGAAACTCGATCCGCGCGTGCAGTGGAAAAACCCGGTCATGTTCGTCGTCTTCCTCGGCTCGATCATCACCACCTGGATCACCCTCCGCGAGTTCAGCAGCTTCCACCTGCAACTCACGCTCTGGCTGTGGTTCACCGTGCTCTTTGCCAACTTCGCCGAAGCGATGGCCGAGGGACGCGGCAAAGCCCAGGCTGCCACGTTGCGCAAGATGCGCACCACGACGATGGCGCGCCGTATCAAGGACGGCCTGGAAATGCGCGTCGCCGCCAGTGAACTGCACAAGGGCGATACCGTGGTCTGTGAAGCGGGCGACGTGATTCCCGGCGATGGCGAAATCGTCGAAGGCATCGCCAGCGTGGACGAATCGGCGATCACCGGCGAGAGCGCGCCCGTGATTCGCGAGAGCGGTGGCGACCGCAGCGCGGTGACTGGCGGCACGCGCGTCATCAGCGACCGTGTCCTCGTAAAAATCACCAGCGAGCCCGGCAGCACTTTTATCGACCGCATGATCTCGCTGGTAGAAGGCGCGCGCCGCCAGAAGACGCCGAATGAGATCGCGCTCGGCATCCTGCTCGTGAGCCTCACCGTGGTATTTTTGCTCGCGGTCTTCACGCTGCCGGCCTTTGCCAGCTACAGCCTCAAGGCGGCGAACCAGACGAGCGGTGTGGACGTTTCCATGCCGGTCTTGATCGCGCTCTTGGTGTGCCTCATTCCCACCACGATTGGCGCGTTGTTGAGCGCGATTGGCATCAGTGGCATTGATCGGTTGGTGCGGCGCAATGTGCTCGCCACCTCCGGCCGCGCGGTGGAAGCCGCCGGCGACATCGACGTGCTGCTGCTCGATAAAACCGGTACCATTACGATGGGCAACCGCATGGCCGTGGCCTTTCATGCCGCGCCGGGAGTCGAAGAGGGTTACCTGGCGGCTTCCGCGCAGCTCAGCTCTCTCGCCGATGAAACCCCGGAAGGCCGCAGCGTAGTCGTGCTGGCGAAGGAAAAATACAATCTGCGTGCCCGCGAGATGCACGAACTGCAGGCGGAGTTCGTCCCCTTCACCGCCCAGACCCGCATGAGCGGCGTGGACCTGCCGGCCCGGGAGGACCAGCCCGCGATCAGCATCCGCAAAGGCGCGGCGGAATCCGTCAAGAAGCATGTGGAAATGCAAGGCGGCACCTACCCAGCCGCCGTGGCCAAGATCGTGGACGACATCTCGAAGCGCGGCGGCACCCCGCTCGTGGTGGTGGAAGGCTGGCAGACGCTGGGCGTCATCGAATTGAAGGACATCGTAAAGGGCGGCATCAAGGAGCGCTTCGCCCAGCTCCGCCAGATGGGCATCCGCACCGTGATGATCACCGGCGACAATCCCCTCACCGCGGCCGCGATTGCCGCCGAGGCGGGCGTGGATGACTTTATGGCTCAAGCCACGCCCGAGGATAAACTGGCCCGCATCCGCGAGGAACAGGGCCAGCGGCCGCCTGGTCGCGATGACCGGCGACGGCACCAACGACGCGCCCGCGCTGGCGCAATCCGATGTCGGCGTCGCCATGAATACCGGCACGCAAGCCGCCCGCGAGGCCGGCAACATGGTGGACCTGGATAGCAACCCCACCAAACTCATCGAAATCGTGGAGATCGGCAAACAGTTGCTCATGACCCGCGGCGCGCTCACCACCTTCAGCATTGCCAACGATATCGCAAAGTATTTTGCAATCATCCCCGCGATGTTTGCCGCGCTCTATGCCGTGAATGGCGGCACTAACGGCCCGCTCTCCGCCTTGAACATCATGGGCCTGCACAGCCCGCAAAGCGCCATCTTGAGCGCAGTCATCTTCAATGCGCTCATCATCATTGCCCTGATCCCGCTCGCCCTGGCCGGGGTGAAATACCGGGCGATCGGCGCGGCCTCGGTCCTGCGTCGGAACGTCCTGCTCTATGGCGTGGGCGGCGTGATTGCCCCATTCATCGGCATCAAGTTGATCGACGTGCTGCTCGTCGCCTCGCACCTCGCCTAACCAAAAACTCACATCCAAAAGTCTATGAAAACCATTCTCCAGGCCATTCTCATTACCCTCGTGATGACCGTGCTCACCGGGTTTGTTTACCCGCTGGCGATCACCGGGGCGTCGCAACTGCTCTTCCATGCCCAGGCCAATGGAAGCCTCGTCACCGATGCCAAGGGACAGGTCACCGGCTCCACCCTGCTGGCGCAACCGTTCAGCGACCCGAAGTATTTCTGGCCGCGCCCTTCGGCGGCGAGCTATGCCACCGTGGCCAGCGGAGCCAGTAATCTCGGCCCCACCAGCGCGGCGCTGGTAAAAGCGATTGCGGCCAACCGCCAGCAATTCGGCAACGACGCCCCGGTGGAAATGCTCACCGCCTCCGCCAGCGGGCTCGACCCGCACATCAGCCCGCTCGCCGCTCGCCTGCAGGTGCCGCGCGTCGCCCTCGCCCGCCATTTGGAGGAGACCAAAGTGAATGCGCTGGTCGATCAAGCCATCGAGGGACGGCAGCTTGGTTTTCTCGGTGAGGAGCGGGTGAATGTTCTTGCTCTCAATCTGGCGCTGGATGGTCTAAAGTAACCTCGTGATCGAACACCAACGCCCAGACCCCGACGCATTGCTGGGGGCTTTGAAGAGGCAGGAAGAAAAGCAGCAGCGGGGCCGGCTGAAGATTTTCTTCGGCATGTGCCCCGGCGTGGGCAAGACCTACGCCATGCTGCAGGCCGTGGCGGAAGCATCAGGAAGGCGTCGAGGTCGTGGCCGGGGTGGTGGAAACCCATGGCCGCGCCGAGACCCGGGCCTTGCTCGAGGGAATCCCGCTCCTGGAGCCCGCACAACTTTCCTACCGTGGCATCACGTTGCAGGAGATGGATCTGGATGCACTGCTGGTCTGGCATCCAAAGATCGTGCTGGTCGATGAGCTGGCGCACACAAACGCCCCGGCCAGCCGTCACCTCAAGCGATATCAGGACGTGCTGGAATTACTGGAAGCGGGCATTGATGTTTACACAACGTTAAACGTCCAGCACGTGGAGAGCCGCAAGGATGCCATCGCCCAGATCACCGGCATCCTGGTCAAGGAGACCGTGCCCGATTCCATCCTCGATGCGGCGGATGAAATCGTGCTGATCGATCTCACTCCCGATCAATTGCGGGAACGCCTTGCGGAGGGCCGGGTCTATCAGGGTGAACGGGCGGCTCGCCGCCTCGGATCACTTTTTTCGCGAGGCAAATCTGATCGCGCTGCGCGAGATGTCCCTCCGCCTGACCGCCGAGCATGTGGACCGTGATCTGCGCGTCTTGCGCAATGCGCAGACGACCAGCGAACCCTGGAAAGCAGGCGACCGGCTGCTGGTGGCGGTGAGCTTCAGCCCTTCCTCGGAAAAACTGATCCGCTGGACCCGACGGGCGGCGGCCTCGATGGAGGCGAGCTGGATCGCGCTGCATGTGGAGACGCCCCGCCAGCTTTCCTCGCTGGACGAGGTGAAGCTGGGCTTGAACCTCGCGCTGGCGCGTCAACTGGGGGCGGAAGTGATAACGGTCGAGGCCATCGAGGTCGGCGAAGCCCTCCTGCGAGTGGCCCAGCAAAACAACGTCTCCCAGATTATCGTGGGCAAACCCGGGGCCCGGAACTGGGCGAATTGGTGGCGGCCTTCACCGGTCTCGTGGCTGGTGAAAAACAGCGGCGACATCGATGTCCACATGGTCCGTGCCGAAGCTCCTGCCGCCGCCCGGCGCCAGGCTTCCCTGCTCCCAGGCCAGTTGCCGTGGCGGGAATTTGGCTTCGGCGCCCTCATCGCCTCGATCGTAACCATGGTCGGCCTCTTCCTGCTGCCGTGGACCGGCTACTGGGCCATCGCGCTGCTTTATCTCCTGGCCGTGATCGTTGCCGCACGTTACATCGGCCGGCGCGCCACCCTCCTGCTCGCGACCTTGAGCGCGCTCTTGTGGGACTTCCTGTTTATCCCGCCGCAGTTCACCTTCTACATCCGCGAAGTGCGCGATTTGATGATGTTCGCGATGTATTTCATCGTGGCGATCATTGTGGGACATCTGACCGCCCGGCTGCGCGAGCGCGAGCAGGCGGAACGCCGGGGCGAGGCCCGGGCCAATGCGCTTTTCCAGCTCACCCGCGCCTTGATGAGCGGGCGCGAGCTCGGGGAAATCGTCGCCATCGCCGTCCGGCAGGTGAAGGAAACTTTTGGCTTCGAGGCCGCGCTGATGTTGCGCGAGGAGACCGGCGAATTCTCCTCCCTGGCCCATCCGGGAAGTGCCTTCACATTGACGCCCAAGGAGGAAAGCGTGGCCAGCTGGGCCTTTCAAAAAAAACAACCCGCCGGCCGCTTCACCGATACCCTGCCCGATACCGATGCCCTGTATCTGCCCCTGCAGGCGGGGGAGAAGGTCGAGGGCGTGCTGGCGCTCAAGCTGGAGTCCCCGCTCCCGCCGAGCCCCCATCAGCGCGCTTTGATGGAGGCCTTTGCCGCCCAGATCGCACTGGCCGTGGAGAAGGAACGGCTGCGGCGCGCCGGGCACCAGGCGCAGATTGCCGCGCAATCGGAGCAACTGCAAAAGACGCTTTTCGATACGATCTCCCATGAATTGAAAACGCCCCTCGCCGCCATTTCCGCCGCGCTGGAGCAAGCGCCGGAAGACCAGACCAGCGGCGAAATCCGCCAGGCCGTGCTGCGGCTCAATTCCGTGGTCAACAATCTGCTCGATATGACGCGCCTGGAATCCGGGCTGCTCAAGCCCAATCTGGAATGGTGCGAAGTGCCGGAGCTGGTCCACGAGGCCGTCCAGCGCGCAGCAGTCCAGACCCGGGGACACGAGGTAAAGATCCGCGTGCTGGAAGATTGCCCTCCGCTCCGGGTCGATGCCGGGCTGCTCGAGCAAGCCATCGCCCTGCTCCTCGCCAATGCCGCCAATTACAGCCCCGCCGGTTCCCCGATTGAAGTCACGGCCGCGAAAGGCGATGGCGTGGTCGTAATCTCCGTGTCCGACCATGGGGCGGGATTGAAACCAGGCGAGGAAGCGCGGGTGTTTGAGAAATTCTACCGCGGCGAAGGCGTCCCCACCGGAGGGATTGGCCTCGGCCTTTCCATTGCCCAGCGGCTGGTGGAAGCCCAGGGCGGCTCGATCTCCGCCGCCAACCGGGGCGGAAATTTGCGCGGCGCATGTTTCCTGATTCGACTTCCGGCGACGGAAGCCATGAAATTGCCCGACGAAAAATGAAACCGGTCGCCCTGATCATCGATGATGAAGTGCAAATCCGCCGCCTGCTCCGCGTGGCGCTGGAGGCGGATGGCTACAGCGTGTCCGAAGCGGAGACCGGCCAGCAGGGGCTCACGGAAACCGCGCTCAAGCGCCCCGATGTGATCCTGCTCGACCTCGGGTTGCCGGACCTGGATGGCGTGGAAGTCTTGCGCCGCTTGCGCGAATGGAGCGAAACCCCGGTGCTGATTCTCTCGGTGCGCGATGCCGAGGAGCAAAAAGTCGCGGCGCTCGATGCCGGGGCGGATGATTACGTGACCAAGCCCTTCGGCACCGCGGAACTGCTGGCCCGCCTGCGTGCCGCCCAGCGCCGCAAAAAACCCGCCGAGAGCGAGGCGGTCTTTTCCAGTCACGGGCTGGTGATTGATCTGGTCAGCCGCACGGTGACGTTGCACGGCAAGCCCGTCAAAGTATCCGCCACCGAGTATGCGCTCCTGCGGCTCTTTGTGAAACATGCCGGGCGGGTGCTCACCCATCGGCAGATCCTGCGCGAAGTATGGGGGCCCAAGAGCGAAGAGCACCGGCAATACCTGCGGGTTTACCTCACACACCTGCGCCAGAAGATCGAGGAAACCCCCACGGAACCGCGCTTCATCAAGACCGAGCCGGGGATCGGCTACCGCTTTTTGAGCGGAGAGTAAGCTTCAACCCGGCGTCCTCCCGAGCGAAGTCGAGGGATCCCCTCCTGGCGGCGGGTGACTTCGTGATGCCCGTGACGAAATAGAGTTGCGGACCCCTTCCTCCGTGATCTCGGTGTCCTCGGTGGCTTAAATCCTAGTCGTAAAACGACTTGATCTCGCCCAGCATGCGGCGGACGTGGGCATATTTATCGCGCGGCTTGAGAATGTCGTAGCTGCGCTGGGGATCTCCCCACTGGAGAATCTCGATATCCACCGTCCGCACGCCCCACTGGTCGATGGCCCGCATGGTGGGCACATAAAGATCGATCGTATTCCGGCCCGCCAGCGCCCAGCCGTAGTCATCCACCCGGTAAACGGGACCATTCGGCAGCACCCGGAACATGGTGCCCTGCGGCCAGCGCGCCCAATCGGCCGCCGCGCTGTTCACCACCCCCATCTGGAGCCGGGAGCCACTCGCGGAGAGATTTTTGTAGCATCGGTGGTCGGACTCGCAATCCGAGTAGGCCGTCGTGCGCACATGCTGGATCGGCGTATGCGCAATGGGCTTCTCGTAGGTGGGCAGCTTACGGGTGGCGCAGGCGGAAAGCAGGAGCAGCGGCGCCGCGAGGAGAACTACATAAAGGGATCGCACGCGGATAGAACTAGCCAGTTTCACGCCAGAAAAGCGAGAAAAATGAGCGGGATTTTTCAACGAATCCCGCCCACTTGAAAGCCTTCGGCCTCCAGTTCGGCTCGAATTTTCGCGGGTTGATCCCCTTGAATTTCGATCTCCCGCCCCCGCACCGTCCCGCCACAACCGCAGGCTTTGCGAAGCCGTTTGGCCAGATTCTCAATTTCGACTGGGTGGAAATGCGTAGGAAGATCGTACACCACCACCACCGCTTTTCCGCCCCGGTGCGCCGTCTCTTTTCGCAGGAGGACCCGGCCCTTCTTCGTAGGTTTCATCGGGGTTGGCGGGGTTTCCGGTGCCTCGGGAAGTCCCCCGATTTCGAGCCCGGCGAACGGCTGGGCCAGACCCTCCGGCGAAGAATTTACGTCAATTTTCTTTCGATTTGGTTTGGACATTGCTGAAAGTGTTCATCGTCATGCAAACAATTGTAATCGGCCACAAAAATCCGGATATGGATTCTATCTGCTCCGCGCTCGCTTATGCGCGTTTGAAGCAGCTCACGGGAATGGAAAATGTGACCGCCGCGCGCTGCGGCAGCACCAACGAACGAATCGACTTCGTGTTGCGCAAATTCGGGGTGGAAGCCCCGGTCTTCATTTCCGACGTCTCGCCCACCGTGGCGGACGTGATGGAACGCGATATCATCACCATCAAGGCGGACTCGGCGGTCTATGACGCCATGCCCTTCCTCGAGCAGAAGCGCCTGCCCGTGGTGGACGAGCACAACCACTGCCTGGGCCTGCTCTCGGCCTTCAAGATCAGCCGCTACCTTTTCCCGCGCCGCAACGACATCAACTCCACCCGCTGGATGCAGGGCTCGATCAAGTCGATTGCCGAGACCTTCGACGGCCAGGTGATCGGCAAGCCGGTCAACAGCGAGGCCCGCGATCTCATGCTGATGGTCGCGGCGATGAGCCTGGAAACGCTCCAGGACCGGATGAAAAACTACGAAGCCGCCAGCACCGTGCTGATCGTCGGCGATCGCGAGGACATTCAGAACTACGCCGTCGAGATCAAGGTCTGCGCCATCGTGATCAGCGGTGGCAACCCGGTTTCCGGGGAACTGCGCGCCCGGGCCGAGGCGGCGGGCGTGACGATCATCAAATCGCATTACGACACCGCGACCACCGTGCTGCTCACCCGCGGCGCGGTGAAGGTGAATGAAATGCTCGACACCGATTTCGAGAGCTTCGCGCCGGAGACTCCGCTGCAGATTGCCCGCGATGTGGCGATGAACTCGCCCTCCTTCCTCTTCCCCGTGCTCAATGACAAGCGGGAGCTCCTCGGCATGTTCTCCAAGAGCGACTTCATCAAGGGCGCGCAGCGGCAGTTGATTCTCGTGGATCACAACGAAATGTCGCAGGCCGTGAACGGCGCGGATCGCACCCCGATCATCGAAGTGCTCGATCACCACCGGCTCGGCGGTTTCGCCACCGATCACCCGATCCTCTTCTGGAACAACCCCGTGGGCTCCACCAGCACGATCGTCGCGCTCTGCTACCAGAGCCTCGGCGTTGAGATTCCGAAGGACGTAGCCGGCCTGCTCATGGCCGGGCTCATTTCCGATACGCTCAACCTCACCTCGCCAACCACCACTCCGACCGATGCCAATATCCTGAAGCTTCTCTCGAAGACCGTCGGCATCGAGCCCGCCGATCTCGCGCAGCAGATTTTCTCGGTCGGCTCGCCCTTGCTCACGATGACGCCCGAGCAGGCAATCAATGCCGATTGCAAGGAATACGAGGAGCAGGGCGAACGCTTCAGCGTCGCCCAGATCGAGGAGCTCACCTTCGCCCACTTTGCGGAGAAGGAGGAAGCGCTCCGCCAGGCCCTGCTCACGCAGTGCGCGGCGCAGAAGCTCTATTTCGCGGCCCTGTTGGTGACCGACATCAACACGCAGACCTCCGTACTGCTGGTCGCAGGCGAGCCCGAGTTCCTCGCGCAGATCGACTACCCGGTCCACGGCCCCAATGCCTGGGAACTCGCCGGCGTCGTCTCGCGCAAGAAGCAACTGCTGCCTTACCTGCTGAACTGCCTCACCCACTCCAAGGCCGTGGCCGTGGCCTAGGCTGTGTTCACGAATTTCCAAGCAGGTCCTTCCGGTCATGAAAGCGATCCATGGTCTGATATCGCTGTAGCCACGGCCCTGTGGGCCGTTGGGGAAAAACGATGCTCTGGCAAAAATCCAGTTCCAAAGGGAGTGATCATTGCGCCGCGATTTTCGGCAGAGCGCTGCGATTCCACGGCCCGTGCTTCCCCAACGGCCCACAGGGCCGTGGCTACAGCGCGACAGGGAAGCTCCGCGCGGAAAGGCGTGGTTTTCGCCTTCTGTTTTGCAATTCGTGAACACAACCTAAACCTGCTGGTGCGTCGGTCGATGACCGTCGCACTTTTATGTAATCGCTCGGGCGGCGGTCCTAGACCGCCGCTCCACTGGAGCACTCCGCTGGAGTGCGCGATCCGGCGGCTCGCCGGACCGAAAGAGCGAGCGGGTGATTTTCACAAAAAGCCTTCTTGAGCAAGGAGCCCGCACCCCGGTGTCCTCGGCGGGCCGCCGAGGACCGCACTCCAGCGGAGTGCTCCACCCGGAACCAAGAGCCTCATCGGTGTGCAACCGCCCCTCGGCAAGCCAACGAAAGTTCGTTCCGCGGGCACGCCGGAACCACCACGGATCACCCGGATGGGCGGCCCTTTTATCCGCGACCATCCACGAAACCAAGCGGAAGGCGAGATCATGCCACCCTATGATTCCATCCCCCAATGGCATAATCCGCGGTTCAATTCCCGTTTTGGAATGACCTTCGGGACAGGCTCTTCGTTTTTTCGCCGACCGCTTTCCTGGATTGGACATTGGTTGTTCCTTGCTATGCTGGAAGCGCATGGATTGGACGCCCATCTGGATTTCACTCGAAGCTGCGTTCGCGGCCACGCTGATCTGTCTCGTGATCGCGCTGCCGCTGGCGCGGTGGAGTGCGCGGCGGCGTGAAAGCTGGGCCGCCTGGCTGGATACCTTGATTCTGCTCCCCATCGCCCTCCCGCCGACCGTGGTGGGCTTGGCGCTGCTGGTCGTGTTTGGACGCCATTCCCCCATCGGGGCGGCCATGGAGCAGCTCGGCATCTTCATCCTCTTCACCTGGCCCGCCGTGGTGCTCGCCGCGACCGTGATGTCTTTTCCCATCCTCTACCAATCCATCCGCGCAGCCTTCGTGCAGATCGATCCCGACCTGCTGGATGCCGCCCGTCTCCTCGGCTACGGCGAGACGCGCATCCTCTGCCAGCTCATGATTCCCCTCGCCTGGCCCGGCCTCGCCGCCGGCGTGGGCCTCGGCTTCCTCCGCGCCCTCGGCGAGTTTGGCGCCACCCTCATGCTCGCCGGCAACATCCCCGGCCGCACGCAAACCGTCCCCCTCGCCATCTACGCCGCCGTCGAATCCGGCGAAACGCCCCAAGCGTGGTTTCTCGCCGCCTTCGTGCTGGTAATCGCCATCGCCGCCCTCACCGCGTTGCAGGCCATGAATCGACGCTTTGCCAGCTAGCCCGCTCGCAAAGAGAAGGTGCCGAAAGTTCACCTGCACCGGGAATTTAGAGCATCTCTCGTACGAAATTTCCGAATGCGCTTTCCCGCGAAGAAAGCTTTCCAGTTCCGGAACGGATGATTGCGATCTGGAGGGCGGCCATCTTGGCCGCCAGTCCAAAAACGTTCCCTCCTCTGTTTGTCATCCTCCACGGTGGCGGCCAGGATGACCGCCCGACAACGCCTGACCTGCGTTGAAAATTCCCTGAACATCCGTTCCCAGCTCCTAGTTTCGGAAGTTGATTTCGAGAATTGCTTTAACCGCGGATGACACGGATCACTCGGATGAACTGGCCGTTGCTCCGCATCCCTCCGTGAAACCGAGCGGAAGGCGAGATCATGCCCCCGATGATTCCATCCCCCAATGGCCTAATCCGTGGTGAAAATCCGTCTTTTTTAACCTTCACCTGGTTCGATGGAGACCTCCTCTTCGGTTCTCGCGAGCAGCAGAGAAAAGGATTTTTTCTCCGATGCCCCCGGCGAGTCCCCGAGGGCCGCATCCACCGCGCCCCCTGCTCGATCTACTTTCCAGGAGATTCACTCTGCAGCGACGCCTCTTCGACTATCTTTTTGAGTTCTTCCTTGATCCTTCCCTCCTCCCAGCCCATCGCTTTGAGCAGTCCGACGTAATTTCCCAAGACTGTGCGGAAATACGGATGCTCATGGCCGGTGCGAATTTTGAAAAGGGTGAAAATTTTCAGCGCCCGCCTCATCAGCGGCTCCGCTTCTCTAGGTCGGCTCGTCTCTTTCAGCAACAAAGCGAGGTTGTTGAGACGAATCGCCACAGCCGGGTGCTCGGGCCCGTAGCTTTTCTCATCAATCCCAAGCGCTCGCCTCATCAGCGGCTCCGCTTCTCCAAGCCGGTTCGTCGCTTGCAGCAACTGCGCAAGGTTGTTGAGTTTAGTCGCCACAGCCGGGTGCTCGAGCCCGTAGCTTTTCTCATCAATCCCAAGCGCACGCCTCATCAGCAGCTCCGCTTCTTCATACCGGTTCGTATCTTGCAGCAACTGCGCAAGGTTGTTGAGATCAATCGCCACCCTCGGGTGCTCAGCCCCGTAGCTTTTCTCATCAATCGCCAACGCCCGCCTCATCAGCGGCCCCGCTTCTCCAAGCCGGTTCGTCTCTTTTAGCAACGAAGCGAGGTTGTTGAGTTGCGTTGCCACCCTCGGGTGCTCAGGCCCGTAGCTTTTTTCATCAATTCCAAGCGCTCGCCTCATCAGCGGCTCCGCTTCTCCAAGCCGGTTCGTCGCCTGCAGCAACGAAGCAAGGTTGTTGAGATCACGCCCCACAGCCGGGTGCTCGGGCCCGTAGCTTTTCTCATCAATCCCAAGCGCTCGCCTCATCAGCGGCTCCGCTTCTTCATGCCGGTTCGTATCTTGCAGCAACAAAGCGAGGTTGTTGAGAGCCACTGCGGTTTCCGGGGCATGAGCGCCGCATTCTTTCTCCCGAATGGCCAGCATCCTACACCAGAGTGGCTCAACCTCGGCAAACCGGGCGCTCTCGAAGAGAACCTTGGCTAGCGTATTGGCAGATTTAGTCCATTCCAAAGGGGCGGCCTTTTCATCACAGAGCGCAAGGGCGCTGCGATAGGCGGCGATGGCTTCCTCAAAGCGAAACGCGGCGTAGCAGGCGTCGCCCTTGGCCTTCAGTAAGGCACGGGATTGGGAGGCGGATTCATAAATGGCCTGGTCGTAGCGCTGAATGGCTTCCTCAAAACGACCGGCCGCGAGCAGGCTCCCGGCCTTTTCCTCGACATCGAGATGGGGATCGGCAATCGCCGCGTCCGCGTTTGCGGCCAGGCGTTCATTGACCTGCTCCGCCGTGAGCTGATAATGCGGCGCGATTTCCCGAATGAGCCGCTGACGATTGGCTTCCGCGTCTTCAAGCGCAGGCTGCGCTGATCCGACCTGGGGACTGCCCTGGGAAGGCAACAGCTTTTGCAGCAACTCCTTCGTAAACTCGCGTTCTTTGTCCCGATCAATCAGCAATTTCTCCGCGAACGTCATTTCGTCGGACTTCTTTTCCTTCCCCGGAAAAAGCCTGGTCCAAATGGCTTTGGGAATTTGAAGCCCGATGGCGATAAGCTGCTTTCCCAGTTCCGTGAATAGTGCCACGGCGGCAATTACGATCACCGGGGTGGACAGAGAAAGCGTTGGATGATTCTGCCACTGCCCCTTCAACCAGTCTGCAATCTGCTGCGCGGAATCATAGCCATTCGCCATGGTCGCGCATGATGCCCGGCGCAGATGGCCTGGAAAAGATATTTTCTTTCCCTCGCACCCAAGCTCCAGCTTGGGCGCGCACCAAGGTCTGCCGAGGCTCCGGCCTCGCGCGGGTGAGCGCGGGACGAGGCTGGAGCCTCGCGGAGATCGGCATCACCAAGCTGGAGCTTGGTTACGAGGTGGAAACCAGGCGGGCAAAGCTGCCGGCCTCTATCTCGAAGGCACCGCCGTCATCCCGGACCGTCACGGTCACGGCGAATACGGCCCCGACCAATCCTGATCTTTCCGGAACGTTCACCGTTTTCTCATCATGGCTCGATGACAGGCTTCCTCGATCTTGGCCGGAGCGGGTTTTTGCTGACTTTACGTCCGCAACTTGCTTGATTTCATTCGCGCTTAACTCAGCGCTGGCGTCGTCAGTGGCGCAGCTTTGGCGGTTTGATCATCTTTGAATAAAGGGTCCGTAACTCACATGAATACAGCGTCGAAAAAACGTCTCTCAGCGTTCTTTACCAATGATGCCACCGGACTGATATTCGCGGCTGCGCTTTTAGTCAGCTCCATCACGGCAAAGGCGCAATGGACTCTCTACGCCTCGGACACTATTACAAAGCAACTTTTCACACTCGACAAGACGACCGCCGGATCAACCCTGGTAGGCAACTATGGAGTGGATGGCACGATGGGGGGACTGGCTTACGATCCAAACCACGATGTTTTGTTTGGCAGCGACACCACGACCAACAGTCTCTACCAGATTAATCGAGCGACTGGTGCCGCGACCTTGGTGGGCTCTTTCGGCTCCTTTGGTCTTACCCCGGCTTACTTCCAAGCTCTCGCATTCGACTCGATGACGAACAAACTGTATGGAGCCTACGGGACTACCGCGAACCCGATGCTTTACCAAATCAACCCAACAACGGGGGCTGCGACTGCCATTGGTTCCCCCGGATACACCATTAGCGGTCTTTCATTCAATCCGGTTACCCATGTTCTTTATGGTTCCAATGCGCAGAACGGGGGCATCTACGCCCTCAACCCTGCGACCGGAAGTGTAATTTCCCAAGTTTCAACCCTTGGATTCAACGGGCTAAGTTTCGACCCCGTAACCGCTACCCTCTACGGGGTGTCGAACGGAGGCACGGTCAGCACGGGCGGCCTCGCCAAGGGCCTTTATACCATTAACCTCCAGGACGGAACGGCGCAATTGGTGGGAGGTTTATCCCTGAGCAATCCGCTGGATATTCAGTTCGTCCGGTCGGTTCCGGAGCCTTCCACCACCATGCTGCTGGCTGCCGCTTTCACCTGGCTGGCTGGCATTCCAGCCGCTCGAAAATTTCACCGGCGACGACTGCCTGATCGATCGTAGTTTTTGCTGACTTTGCGCCCGCAACTTGCTTCATTTTCAACGTCTCATGCCTGCGAAACTTCTCGTTAATCTTCCTGGTCAGCCGCCGTATGAAGTGCCGATTGGCAATACGGCCTCGATTGGTCGGACCAGCGACAATACCATTGCGCTCGCGACCAGCCAGCATGCCTCGCGACAGCATGCGGTGATCCGGTGCCACAACGGGTTTCAATATCAGATCATGGACCTCGGGAGCCGCAACGGAACGTATGTGAATGACGAGCGCGTGGTGCTGCCCTTTACGCTGGAAAACGGCACGGTCATTCGGATTGCGAATGCGGAAATCACTTTCGTTCAAGATGACGACCTGGCCGACGATGGCCATGCGGAAATGACGCTGGCCGCGACGAATGTGGATGCGGTGCCGGATGTGCGGAAGGTCTCGCTGCTGGTGTGCGACATCCGCGGCTTCAGCACGATGTCGGAAAAAATCACCCCGCCCGCGCTGGCGCAGTTTTTGGGCAGCTGGTTTCGCGAGGCGAGCAATCTGGTGCATCAAACCAATGGCACGATCGACAAGTTCATCGGCGACGCGATGCTGGCCTACTGGCCCGAGCGCGAGGGGCGGCCGACCGAATCGGAGATCGCGCTGGATGTGGGACGCCGCCTGCTCGATCTTGCGAATGGGCTCACGTGGGTGGGGTTCGACACCCCCTTTCGGATCACCGTCGCCTTGCATCATGGCCGGGTCACCTGTGGCAATATCGGCGTGGTGGCGCAGCGCGATGCGACGATCATTGGCGATGCGGTGAATACGGTCTTTCGCCTCGAAGCCACCAGCAAGGCGGTGGGGCACTCGCTCATTTTCTCGCAGGACTTCCGCGACAATCTCCCGGAGTCGCCGTCTCTCGTCGATCTGGGCGAGCACGAGCTGAAAGGCAAGCGCCAGCCGGTGCGCGTTTACGGAATCGCTTAATCAAGGGTGCCTACCGCCGCATCAGCCACGAGATGAGCGTGAGCACGAGGCTGATGACGATGCAGGTCGTAATGGGAAAATAGACTCCGTAACCCGGCTTCTGAATGGCGAGGTCGCCGGGGAGGCGCCCCAGCGGCAGTTTGTCGCCCAGCTTCCAAAGCACGAAGCCGATGAAGGCAAGCCCCAGACCGCCGAGGCAAATGAGTTTTCCGATTTCTTGCATGCTGGCTAATGAACAAACACCGAGCGGCCGCCCAGTCCACTACGGACGAATCCGACTTTCGTTTCATGGAAAGCGGCATTTGCAGGTAGCCACCGCCGGCGCTGTTGGTGACCGACACCTTCATCTGGACAAGATGCGTCGCGCCAGGGTCAAGGGTAAAGGTCTCCGTGGTAGCGTCCGCGTTGCTGTTGGTAGGATCGGTGACGCTGAAAGTGAAGCCGGTGGGTGGCGTCCCAGGAGCCACCGTGAAGTCATCTGTGCTGGGGCCATCGTTTTGCAGGATGAACTGGAAGACGCGGCTATGGCCCTTTTTCAGGGGCACATAATTGGGAGGATAGGCCCCCGGAGAGGTGGTCGAATACTGATCGTTGCCAAAGACGAGGTACTTATTAAACAGCAGCATAATATCGGGCTGCGCGCTGCTTGAGGGGGCGATGGAGGGCGCTACGGTGAGCGTGCCGCTGCGCATCTTTCGCCGTGATCGGCAGGAAGACCGTGCTCTTCAAGACGGTTTTCACATATTTCAGCTTTACCGCCTTGAGCGTGACATTTTTCACCTGCACGGTGAACTTGCCACTGGCGTCCACACTCAAATCAAAAATCCCTTTGAGCAAAACCCGCAGGTAGATGTATGTCCCAGTAGTCGGATTACTGGAAAGAAGGTGGTAGAAATACTGATAGGCAGGGCCTTTGGCGAGGGTCGCCGGAAGGGCGCCACCAGGATTGTAGAACGTGTGGTTGAGCGTATCCGCGGCAGCCACGTTGCCGATGTAGGAGGGCAGGACCGTGGAGATATCCACGGCAGAGTTTCCGAGGAAATTGGCAAAGACCCCGGTGCCGGTCATGGTCAACGTAAGATCGGCATTGTATAAAGTCGCCGCCGCCAGAGGAGAACTGGAGCCGGTAACTTGCTGACCGTTTTTGAAAGCCTTGCCATCGAGAGAGATGGTGAGGGCATGAGTTGAACTGGGAACGACCATTAAGAAGAAGCTCAACACCGGAACAAATCGCAAAGCGCGAAAGATCGTCGAGAGACGAGAGTATGATTGTTTCATGGCAATGAAAAATAAGCGGCCAGCCGACCGCGTGAAACCATTCACCAATTAGTAACAAGGGTTGATAAAAAAGACAAGCTTCTTGAAGAAGCTAATTTATTAGGTCACGATTTCGCGGTCCAGATTGGCCCGGCTGGCACAGCGATCCACGACCACCGTCAATTCCGCCGGGTCCACGGGTTTGGAGACAAAGACATCGTAGCCAGCCTGGATCGCCCGGCGTCGATCGTCCGCATGGGCAAAGGCTGTAAGGGCAATTGCAGGAGTCTGGCTGCCTTGATCAGGGGTGAGGGCGCGAATTTTCCGGATCAATTCATAGCCATCCATCTCGGGCATGCCAATATCGCTAATAATCGTGTGGTAGCGAGTATGCTGGAGCTCATCCAAGGCCTCTGCTGCGGAACTGGCCATGGCCACCGTCGCACCGCTGCGACTGAGAATTCGTCGCACCACATCGCGGGAATCGGGTTCATCATCCACCACCAATACCCGGATGCCCTGTAGTTCCGTCGCCCGGGGGGCATGCGTTCCATCGACCGCACCATTTTGAGGCGGATTCGTCGCATACGTGACTTCCTTGAGCAAAACGGCTGGCATGGGGAATGAAACGAGGAAATTGCTCCCCTTCCCTTTGCCTTCGCTGCGGGCAGTGACGCTGCCTCCCTGCAATTCCACGAGCTGTTTCACAATCGAAAGTCCGAGCCCCAGGCCTTCATACTCGCGGGTAGTGGAGGAATCGGCCTGCCGAAAACGCTCAAAAATATAGGGCAGAAACTCATTGGAAATCCCAATACCGGTATCGCTGACAGAAATCTCGATATTCGACCGCACACGATGAACTAAGATCTCTACACGCCCACCACGCGGGGTAAATTTCACCGCGTTGCTGAGCAGGTTCCAGACAATCTGCTGGATGCGGCCAGGATCACCTCGCACAGTAGTATTCTCCGTGTCGATAACGCTGACCAATTCCACTCCTCGAGCATCCGCCGAAGGTTGCACCGACTCCATCGCCGCCCGCACGACGGGCGGTAAATCCACCAGTTGCACATCCAGCCGGATTTTCCCGGTGATAATGCGGCTCATGTCCAATAGATCCTCGATCAGATGAATCTGCGCGCGGCAGTTTCGATCGATAACGCTGACGCCTTCCTTGAAATCATCGGTAGATACCGTCTCGTTTTGAAAAATGTGCACCCAGCCCACAATCGCCGTAAGCGGAGTCCGAAGTTCGTGGGAAAGTGTTCCGAGGAATTCATCTTTGATCCGCCCGGCGGCCTCCGCCTGGCTGCGGGCCAGACGCTCAGCAAGCAGCAGTTTTTCACGCTCCATTTCCACCAGTTTGCGTTGGTGAATATCGGTGCTCGTCCCAATCCAGCGAAGAATCTCACCGTTGCTTTTTTTGATCGGCACCCCGCGGTGCAGAAACCAGCGCACCTCACCATCGTGCGCCACTGAGCGAGCCTCAACCTCAAAGGCCCGAGCCTCCTGCGTGGCATCGGCAAATACCTGGGCCAGCAGTGGGATATCACTCTCTGCCACCAGCTTCTGCCAGCCGTTAATTCGAACCTCTTCGGGAGTGGTTCGATGAAAATCGAGACAGCGTTGGTTCGCGTAGGTGAGCTGCCCCAGTTCATCACAAGACCAGATAAAATCTGGTACCGCTTCGCTGATACCGGCCCGATCGGCATCGCTATCCGCACGACCTTTTCGCAGCCTCGCTCCCAGCCAGATAACCAGTGCCGAGTTGATGATCAGGCTAAGACCGCGAATGAAAATCTCGCTACTCGGAATCGCCCCAACCAGCCAAAAGCCAGATACCCCCAACAAAACGCATGCCATCCCATACCATGGCCCGGAACGCGCCGCAGTAATCGTAATCGCAGCGAATAGCGGGAAAAACGGAACCAGATACATTACCGGCTTCCAGAGAATCGCAGTAATGAGACACGCAGTGGTAAACCAAAAAATCGCCCATCCTGCAGCCGCCCGTCCCCTCAGCGGGGTCAGTTGAAAATCAAACACCTTGGCAAACACTTCGATAATAAAGCCCAAAATGGGGCCTTTTCCATCTGAATTGGAAAACTTCATGAACACGATCTATTCGCAGGTGCAGACGAATAGGCCGTGTGAGAAATTCACAATTGATCCCGCTTTTTCCGCTCACGGCTAACTGCGGACCGCGCGCCGCCAAGCCATGGGAGACTCGTTGGTCAGTCGCCGGAAAGAGCGAACAAAATGGAAGCGGCTTGAAAAACCGGCGTCGTGAGCCACCGTCTCGATTTTCACTTTGGTATCGCGGAGTAATTGTTTGGCGTAATCGATTCTCAGTCGCGCCAATTCTTCTGTCATGGTATGCCCAACTTGATTGCGAAACGCTTTCTGCACCCGTCTCAGCGATCCTTTCAATTCCGCCGTAAGATGCTTGATGCAAATGGGTTCCCGGTAGTGATCGCGCAAAAATCGAAGTGCCATCGCGGCATCGGAGTCGGAGATTGCGATGGTATCAGTAGAGCGGCGCACAGTAGTGCCCTTGGGATGAACGATCATTGGCTCATTCGGGGCCGCTTCACCGCTTATCATGCGGTCCAGCAGCGCGGCAGCTTGGTATCCCTGTACCTCGTAATTGCAGTTCACGCTGCTGAGCGGAACCGTGGCTAGATCACAGACGATCGCCGTATCGTCAACTCCCACGACGGCAACATCTTCCGGCACCCGAAAGCCTTCGTCATGGCACACCCGGATTACCTCCAGGGCGTTCAGATCATTCGCCGCCATCAACCCAATCGGTTTTGGAAGCAAGGCTAGCGCTTCAGTCAGGTTTTTCCGCCGCAGGAGATGAAATTGAGCACCAGCCTGGGTCACCATTTCTTGAAAACTTTGCGCCCGGCGGTCTTCAAAGAGGTTACGCTCGAACTGCACGAACCCGACATTTTGAAACCCGAGGGAAAGTAGATGCTTCGCGGCGGCGTGGGCGATTTCTTCATGCGGGACAATCACCTTGGGCGTATTGAGCGGGTTCTCGTCTGCCTGCGTGTAAACTACCGGCACTTTCGCCTTCTGAATGAAGTCAACGATGTCCTGGCGTGGATGCGTCACCCCGAGGTAGGCAATAATACCATCGTAATCACTGTAATCGGTGGGGAGATCGTGGGCCCAGCGCATACGGCAATCGAGCACCCAGTTCGCCTCCCGTGCGTAATTGGCCACTCCATGCAGCACAAGATCCTCCCACCAATACTGGGCGAGGAGAACGCGGCGGTGTTTCAACGACTTACCAAACGGGAGGGGTTTTGAGCGCATAATCAGGGGTATCGCTAGAAGTCACAAACGTTTCGCAAAATATTACACAAAACGACTCGCGCAACTGAATAAATATTCGATGCTTATCTCGCTAACCGTGGCCCCCTAAATACCCCACAACCCCAAATTGAAAGGCTCCCTGAAGACGATCGAAAAACTCTTCAGGGAGCCGTTCTGCTTCTAGCGGTCTCACACTCGCCGTCTCTGAAGAGGCGGGTTAAGGAAATTCTCCACAAATCCATCCAGTCCCAGTATTGATGGATTCACATGGCAAACATTGGCGAACGATCCGCACTCCGCGTCACCCAGGAATCTCCTCACGGCCTCTACCTTGACGGAGAGGAACTGGGCGAAATTCTGTTGCCGCGTCGCTATGTCCCAGCCGGGACGGTTCCCGGGGACTATTTGCTCGTTTTCGTTTATCGGGATTCCGAAGATCGGCTCGTGGCAACCACGGAGATTCCCCATGCCGGGGTTGGCGAGTTTGCCTGCCTGAAAATTGTGAGCGTAGATGCACAGTTGGGGGCCTTCCTCGATTGGGGACTGGCCAAGGACCTCCTATTACCCCTCCGGGAACAAAAACACCGGCTTTACCGCGAAGAGGCGGGCCAGGAAGTGGTCGTTTACATTTATCTCGATGCCAAAAGTCATCGCATCGTCGCCACCACCCGGCTTGATCCGCATTTGAACCATACCCCTCCCCCTTACGAAAAAGGGCAGGCGGTGGAATTACTGGTGGCAGAACAGTCCGAGCTGGGCTTCAAAGCGATCATTGAAAACGCTCATTGGGGGCTGCTTTATCGCAATGAAGTTCCGCCAACCCTCGCCATTGGCCAGAAGCTGACCGGATACATCAAGATGGTGCGCCCCGATGGCAAGATCGACCTCAGTCTCGATGCCAGTGGCTATGGCCGCATTCGCCCGTTGAGAGACCAGATTCTGGAGGCATTGAAGACGAGTGGCGGATCGCTCCCGCTGGGAGACCACAGCACACCCGAGGAAATACGGAGCGCCTTCAACACCAGCAAAAAAGCCTACAAGCAGGCCCTGGGGGCACTTTTCCGCGAGCGGCTTATTCAGATGGAAAAGGACGGCATCCGTCTCGTCGAAGCTTCAAAGAAGCCGAAATAACATCGTCAAATGCGGTGGTTCCATCCACTGAGCCCATTGGCGGCAAGGAATTCCTGCAGGTTCGCTGCCACTTGGGGCTGGTAGGGACTGCGGACGGCTTCATCCGCTTCCACTTCCTGCACCTGATAGCGGGTGCCATATTGGTCAGCATACGGACCAGCGGGATACGGAGTTTTGACAAAACGTTTCATGGTGAAAGTCGGTACCAGTAAAGATAGCAGAAAGAGCCGAATTGTCTCAAAAAGCCATCTTGCCAGCTTTAACGGTTAAGTCCTTTTCATATAGCCCCCAGACAACCGTCTTAGCAATATCAGTCGGGTATGGTCCCCCTCACCAGATCCTCTTCTGAAACCGTGTTCCCAGCCTTGATGAAAATAAGCTCGTCCCCCTGTATGAAACCCGCCTTTATTTTCCTCTTTGATACCCTAAACCACCACCCCGATGCGTCTTCCTCTCTCTAAGCACCTTATTGCCACTATGCTGACCGCTCTTTTATGCGCCGGAGGACAAGCTTCGAAGGCCGGGACCGCCCCAGCCCCCATGCATACTTTCTCGATCGGTTCGGACGCATTCCTCCTCGATGGCAAGCCCTTCGTGATCCGCTGTGGGGAGATTCACTTCGCTCGCGTGCCCCGTGAATACTGGCGGCAGCGCCTCCAGATGTGCAAGGCCATGGGCCTGAATACAGTCTGCGTGTATCTATTCTGGAATTTTCACGAATGGCAGGAAGGCAAATTCAACTGGAGCGGTCAGGCCGATGTCGTGGAATTCTGCCGTCTGGCACAAGCAGAAGGTTTGTGGGTGTTGCTGCGCCCAGGCCCCTATTCCTGCGCCGAGTGGGAAATGGGGGGCCTGCCTTGGTGGCTGCTCAAGAATGACAATCTTCATCTGCGCACCAGCGATCCCGCTTTTCTGGAGCCGGCCAAACGTTATCTGAAGGAAGTTGGCCGCGTGCTCGCTCCGATGCAGATCACCCACGGCGGACCGCTGCTCATGGCACAGGTGGAAAACGAATACGGCTCGTTTGGAAAGGACGCCACCTATATGGGGGAATTGAAACAGGCTCTGCTGGATGGCGGATTTGATGTCCCCCTCTTTGCGTGCAACCCGCCCGGAGCGATCGGCAACGGCTGTCGCGACGATCTTTTCCAAGTGGTCAATTTCGGCGCCAATGCCGCGCCAAAGGCCTTTGAAACCCTGCGCAAATTCCAAAAAACCGGGCCATTGATGAATGGGGAATATTACCCCGCGTGGTTCGATATGTGGGGGCGGAAACACCATACTGGAGCCATCGCACCGGTGGTCCACGATCTTGACTACATGCTCGGGCACGACGCCTCTTTCAGCATTTACATGGCCCACGGGGGCACCTCTTTCGGCTTCTGGGCTGGAGCGGACCGGCCTTTCAGCCCGGATACCACGAGCTACGACTACGATGCTCCGATCAGTGAAGCGGGCTGGGTGACGCCGAAATTCACGGCGATCCGTGAGGTGATCTCCAAGCATCTTGCCCCGGGAGAAACACTGCCCGAACCACCAGCAGCCCCCCCCGTCATTAGCATTCCAGCTTTTGAATTGAAGGAAACGGCACCGGTTTTCCACAATCTCCCCTCGCCGATTACCGACGAGACTCCGCACCATATCGAGGCTTACAACCAGAGCCGCGGCTGCACTGTTTACCGCACGACAATCCCGGCGGGACCAGCCGGAAAACTTTCGGCCAAGGAAATCCACGACTTTGCCTGGATCTATGTGAATGGGAAGCGAGTAGGGGTGATGGATCGCCGGAGCAAGCGTTACTCGGTCAACCTCCCGGCGAGAACCGCACCTGCATCATTGGACATCCTGGTGGAAACCATGGGGCGCGTGAACTTCGGCAAGGAAGTCTTCGATCGCAAAGGCATCCATGCCCCGGTGCTCCTCACGCCAAAGGGTGGCCCCGCCGCGGAACTCAAAGGCTGGCAGGTCTTTCCCATGGAGCTGGACGATCAGGAACTCGCCTCGCTGAAATACGAGAGCGGGCCTACGACCATGCCCGCTTTCTGGCATGGCACCTTTGAGCTCACCAAGCCCGGCGACACCTTTCTCGACCTGCGCTCCTGGGGCAAGGGCGATGTGTGGGTGAACGGTCACTGCCTGGGCCGCTTCTGGAATATCGGCCCGCTGCAGACGCTCTATTGCCCCGGCCCATGGCTGAAGGCGGGACAAAATGAAATCGTCGTCCTCGATCTACTCGGTCCGCAATCACCCAAAATCGCGGGGCTCAGCCAGCCGATTCTCGACGACTTGCACACGGAGCGCGATTTCGGGCGCCTTAGCCGCGCCACCGGCACTTTTGATGCTACCGGAGTTCAACCCACCGCCACCGGCAGCTTTACCGCGGATATCCAGTGGCAGGAAACGAAGTTCAACCAAGCAGCCACCGCCGCTACCTTTGCTTCGAGGCGCTGAATTCGCAGGATGGCAAAGACGTCGCCGCGATTGCCGAGCTCGACGCGCTTAATGCCAAAGGCGATTCCCTGTCCAAAGCCGACTGGCAGATCCTGTGGGTGGACAGCGAAGAACTGAAAGCCGAATCCGGCCAGGCGGAAAACGTACTCGATGGCCAGCCCGCCTCGTTCTGGCATACGGAATACTCGGGAGCACGCCCCGGCTTCCCGCACCGCATCGTGATCGATCTGGGAGAGCGCCAGACGATCTACGGGCTGCGCTACATGCCGCGCGGCGGGCGTCCTTCCGATCCCGGTCGGATCAAGGATTACCGCATCTATGTGAGCGACAAGCCTTTCGGGCTCATTCCTCCGCAATAGCGGGAAAATGGCCGGCGCATCGCAGTTAAAAAAAGCGCTCAATCCCCTGCCCCGATCCGCCGATAGAGGGCGTCATCCCGATTTCACTTTCTGAACGACCGGGTTGTGCGATCTTGTGCGCCCTTTCCATGGCAATCGGAGCTGGTGCTCTTTGACGGATGATAGCCCGTCTGCGGGTTCGATTCCCGCGTTGCCGCCTGGGAGGGTTATTTCAAAAAGATTCGCGAGGCGGGAGTCGGCGAATCATCCAGCTTCAGATTCAGATGGTCGATTCCCGGCTGGGCAAATTGCCAGCTCCGGTCCAGGTCCAGCGAGGAATGCGGCTGGTCGCCATTCGCGGGCGGAAAAGGCCGGAGAGGTGCGGAAGCATTGACCGGCGGCGAAAGGGTGGACGCGGTAGAGCTTTGCGACCCGTCGTCCGGCGAGCAACTGCGAACCAGCGTCCCCAGCAGCACACAGCCGAGCCAGGCAAACACAAGGATGGACCGGACGCTGAGTGGCCGCCGGTTTTTCGTGAAGGTCAGATCAAAGACCGAGCCGACGGTAAAAGGGCGGGCGCCCGCATCGCGAGCCATCTTCCGAATCCCCCTCGAGGCCAGGCGGCGCAGGGAGCGACTGCTAAACGCGCCCTGGAAAATCGCCTGCTTCAAAATCAGACGCCGCTGCTGAAACACCGCGCGGCGTTCGGCCGCCGGAGCCTCTTCAACGGCCACGATGGCGCAGGTCAGCGAATAGGCGGCCTTGCTCAGCGGTCCAAGCGTATCCTCCTGGACGTGACGCAGCCGTTCCCGGGCCGCAGGCACGTTGTCCATGGCAGCATCTTCACACGCGAGCCACAAATGATGCCAGCCAGTCGTCCGGTCGTCCGGGAGCGTAATCGCATGCAGGTTGACTTCCCGCGCCTCGGCTTCGCGTCCTTTTACGCGATAGCCAATTGACGCATTGTAAAGCATCCACGGCTCCGCCGCGGGGTACCGACGCCAGTCGCCCAGCCAGTGGATGGCCTCGTTATAAGCCTCGCCCGTCACGTACGCGTATCCCACCTGCCCCCGGTCCTCGGTATCGGCCCGCAACAGCTTTTCCTCGCGGGAGGCGAGCTTTTTGGCAAATTGCGGCTGCTTCATTTTCGCCGTCGCGGTGAGATAGGCGAGCCGGGCCCGTCTTCCCAACGGCATCGCCCCATTCAACGCATAAAGCCGGCGCCGATAGCCCCAGGCCTTGCGCGCGGTAAACAATTCCACCCAGATCGCGCCGACGACTGGATTGACTTTCGCATGGTCAAGCAGTTCGAAACAGAGTCGCTCCAGCTCCCGCTGCCAGCCCATATTTCCGAAAGCCTGGGCCGCCTGCCGGAGCGCGGTTTCGTTCTCTCCGGGCTCCGTGCAAAAGGCCTGCATTTCGTCGAGGGCCTGGGTCCGGTTTTTTTGGGCGCAATGCAGGCGAATCCGGCACGAGGTCGTCGCCGCCCCCGGCAGATGGCTCTCCAGCAGCGCCAGCGTCCTGGCGGCGCCGGTCAGCTCGCGGCCCTGGAGCTCCAGTTCAAAAATCTTATAGCCCGCATAGCCGTAGGAATGGTCGATTTCAAAAGCCCGGCGCAGGCAGCGCACCGCCTCGCCCTTTTCGTCGAGCCGCAAAAGGATATCGGCCATCCAGCCTTGAGGAATCGCGGAGCGGGGATTCAAGCGGATGAGATTTTGCACCGCCTCCAGCGCCTCGCGGAAGCGCTGTTCCCGCACCAGCAACTCCGCCAGCAGCTCCCAGCCCCAGGAATAATTGGGCCACCGGGCAACAGCCTCCTGGATTTTTGCAATCGCCACCGGGACATCGCCTTTCTGGCTCATCACCCAGGCGGCCCGACCGACCAGATTCATGGAGGGCGAATCCGCATACGCCGCCGGATTGCAGGCCACCAGGGCCTCTTCGTAACGCTTTGCCCCCACCAGCAGGACTGCACGCAAATCGTGGGCGGCGAGAAAGCGGGGATCCATTTCAATCGCCCGGTCCAGAGCGGCCAGCCGCTCGTCCAAGCGCGACGCATCCATGCTTTGCGCGAGGCAGAGCCAGGAATTAGCCTCCCCCGGACGCCGCCCGGTCAATTCCCGCGCGAGCTCCACCGTCCGGCCTTCATCGCCCAGTTCTTTGGACCAGTCCCGCAAAAGATTCCAGGCCATCCCGCTCGTGGGATCGAGCTGGAGAACGCGCTCCATGCTTTCGACCGCCACTTTTTTGTCGCCATGGCGCCAGTGCCACCCGGCGAGCTGGCCGAGGGGGGCAATTTCCAATGGGGAGGCCGTCACCGCCTCCTCGAGCACCCGACGTTGCTGGCCCCGGTCGCCAGTCTGCCCATAGGCCGCCGCCAGCGCCTCGCTCGCTCCGACCCAAGTGGGATTGATTTCCAATGCGCGCCGCAACGCGGCGATTTGCCCCACCGGATCGCGCAGGGTCTGGCGCACCAGGGCAAGATCAAACCATCCTCGCGGCACCAGCGGGAATCGCTCCACGGCTTGATCGGCCAGCTTCAGCGCCTCCTCCAGTTGCCCGCTGTCCATCAATTGCCGCACCACCACCGACCACGAGTGCCAGAGATCCGGTCGCACCCGGAGCGCATGCTGCAGGTTTTGCAGCAAATCGGGCGGCGGCAGAACCGGGAACGCCAGTTCGCGATAGGAGAGCAGCCCCTCCCCAAACACGATTTGCCGGATCAGCTCCGCGTGGATGAAAGTGAGCGCCTCCAGCTTTTGCTCGAAAGCCGGGCAGGCCTGGAGCAGGATCGACATGGCCGGCGCGTGATCGATCGAAAGGCGCAAGGATTCCCGGGCATAGTGGCGCGCCGTCTCCAGTTCACCGGCGGCCAGGCAGACCTCGGCCTGGGTGCAGGCCGAGATGGGATTTCCCGGCTCGATCTGCGCCGCGAGAGCCGCCTCGGTCTTCGCCGGCTCCCATTGCTGGAGATTCGCAAGACAATTCGCCAACTCCCGGCGCGTCCAGGCATCGTTTCCAGCGATCTCCAGCATCTGCTGGATGACCGGCAACTGTGCCGAAGCCCCCTCGCTTCGCAGCAGGTAAATCCACTGGCGGCGCAACGGCAGGTGGTAGGGAAAACGCACGCTCAGCGCCTGCAAGACCGCGAGCGCCTGGGCGCGCCCCTCCACCTCGGCCACCAGGCGAGCCACGTTCTGCTGGGCATCCACGGCCAGCGGCTCGACCGCCAGGACTTCGCGCCACCAGGCCAACGCCCGCGGGGCATCGCCGCGATAGTTGGCGACCGCCGCCGCCGCCCGCAACCAGGCTTGCCGGGCGCTGCAACTCTCCGCCGCGACCAGAAGTTCCCCGGCCCGCGACCAGTTGCCGGAGCGGGCAAAGGCATCGGCCGCGTAAAGCAGCAACTCACCGTCCTCCGGTCGCCCGGCGATCGCCTGCTCCAGCATGGCAAAGGCTTCGGGAGACCGATGCAGGGCCGACAAAGCCCAGAAAAGCGAACGGGCGGGATAGCCCGACTGACGGCCATACCGCTGCTGGCGCTCTTGCAACCAGGCGAGGGACTCCTCGGTCTGGCGCACATGGCGGCAGGCCAGGAAGTAGGATTGCGAAAACCCCTCCAACTTGTCCCGCAAACAGGTGGCAAACCGATAAAGCTCGGTGGCCGCTTCAAACCGCCCCTCCTCCCATAAAAGGTTGGCCAGTTGATGCAAGTGCGTTGCCTCCATTGGCGCGACCCGCACCGCGCAAAGCGCATACTGCATGGCTGCGGCCAGATCCCGCGTATCCCGGGCCAATTCCCGCGACCATTCATACCAGAACACCACATCCGCCTTTTTTCCCGCCGCCAGGGGGCGGAGAAAGGCCTGACACTCCGCATAGTTCGTGATCTGGCGCAGCAACCAGAGCTTCTCCAGCAGAAAGGCCCTGGTCTCGGGAAAGCGCTCCAGCAAAGCGTTCACCGCCGCCAGTTGCTCCACGTAATCGCCATCGTAAGCCGCGAGCTGGCGGCGGGCCAGCGAGGTCATCCGGCCCACGGCATCGCGCTGCAACATCCGCTCCAACGCCGCCTGCGCGGCGGCCCGATCATGCGTATGCAACGCGCGCCGGAGCGCGTAATACTCATCATAGAATTCCGCTTCCGGCAGTTCGACCCCATCGAGGCGGGGCGCTTCCCCCGGTGGCAGCAGGATCATCCCGCGCGGTCCATGCGCCAGATAAGGCTCGAGAAACTCATCCGCTCCGACCTCGCGATGAATCCGCTGATACGGATCGCGAATCAACAGCGTGCGCCGCAACTCGTCATAGCCGATCACCGCCTGCAAGTGCCCGCTGGTCGCCTCGGTCGTCGTAAGCGTAAACGGGACGCCGCGATCGAGCAACGCCACCGTCGTGTCCCAGGTCACCGAAAATTCCCGCACCACATAGCCGTTTTGCAGAGCCCAGTGCCGCTCGACATGATCGGGCGTCCCGTCATAACAAATTTCCGCCGCCAGGGCCGCGTGATCCACCGGGAGGTTCCAGTAATGGCTCAAGGCGCTCAAAGTGGCCGGCGCACAAGTGAAATGATGCTGGCGCACAAACGTCACCGGCAGCTTCACCTTGCGCACCATGCCCGGTCGCCCGGCCAGCCGATCGGCAAATTCCTGGTAGAACCCTTCTCCGGCCTGGCGCGCGTGATCGTGCGCCTCGTCATATTCCCCGCAGTGGTAATGGGCATCCGCCAGCCGGGAGGCGATCCACTTGGAAAACCACTGGTCCGCCAGTGGAGACCAGGCCAGCATTCGCTGCCAGGAGTCCAGCGATTCCCGGTGCAACCCCAGCTCAAACTCCACCCCGGCCAGTTGCCCGGCCACCGCCCCGCTTTCCACATGTGACAACGATGCCGAGAGCAACGCCCGCGCTTCGGCGTCCCGGTTGAGGGATTGCAGGTAACTGGCCGCCTGCTGCACGGCGACCCGATACCAGGGCCGCATCTGCAACGCTTCCTGCGCCACCGTCAACGCCCCGTCGAGGTCGTCCCGCATTGCCAGCAAACGGGCGCGTGCACACAGGAGCCAGGAGGGAATCGCCCCCAGCTTTTCCGATTCGTCGAGCAACTGATCCGCCCGCTCGAAATCGCGGAAGGAGCCCAGCAATTCGGCCTTGGTCAAAAGCAGGTTTCCCCGGTCCTGATCGGTCGCATGCTCGAATTTGGGCAGCCGCCCGAGGAAACGCCACGCAGCCAGCGGACCACGCGAATGCTGAAGATTGATCGCGTGGAAACAGGCGGCACGCATACTTTGGCGATCGGCCAGCCAGGCCCGGGCTTCCAGCCAGCGACTCAAGCGCGTGGAGCCAAGATTTGCCGCCAGGCGGCCTCCGATAATCCGGGCCTCCGTCCCCAGCCACTCGCTCACCGGCCCGGCTTCGTTCATGAGCGGATAGGCGGTCATATACAGACCGCGTTCCAACAAATCATCTAGCTTCGAAACCGTCTCTGCTGCGATCCCGATCCCTTCATACCGCTTCGTCGAAAACATTTGCCGGGAGGCAACCAGAGCTTGAATCACATTTCAAGCGCACAATGAGCCGGGCGGTTCCGCGCCCACTGGCGCGGCGGCGGAATCCGGCCCGCCGGGAGTGGCGGCCAAGCCAGCACAACGCTTTGGCAAAGGTCGCCCCCCATTTTCCGACTGGCCAGCCACCGTCCACTCTGCTTCACTGCGCGGGCATGAGTCATCCATCCGAATCCGATCCATTCATGCAGGCGGCAATCGAAGAAGCCCGGAAAGGGCTGGCGGAGGGCGGCATCCCCATCGGGTCGGTGCTGGTGCATAACGGCCAGATCATTGGGCGCGGCCACAACCAGCGCGTGCAACACGGCAGCGTCATCCATCACGGCGAAATGAACTGCCTGGAAAACGCCGGACGCCTGCCCGCCCGGGTTTACCGCGAATGCACGATCTACTCCACGCTTTCCCCCTGCCCCATGTGCAGCGGCGCGATCGTGCTTTACGGCATCCCGAAAGTGATCGTCGGCGAGGACAAGACTTTCCAGGGGCCCACGGAATATGTGCGCAGCCAGGGCATCCAGGTGGAGATCGTGCAAAACGCCGAGTGCATCGCGCTCATGGAAGACTTCATTGCGAAAAACCCCACGCTCTGGAACGAGGACATCGGGGAATAAGGCGGGAGTGAAAAAGCGGTCCCCTCTGGGGGCGCTTCGTGGCCCAGGCCGGGTTTCCGAAAGTTGCGATGAATGCGTGAACCGCGCCAAATCCCTCCGCTCACTCGCTCAAAAACTCGCCGATTGCCGCGAGCGGTTCCACGTGGTCGCAGAAGATCTTGAACGCGGCGAGGATCGGCACCGCCAGCAGCGCGCCGGGGATGCCCCAGATCCAGCTCCAGAAAATGAGCGAGACGAGAATGGAAACCGGGTTGAGCGTGAGGGATCGCCCGAGCACCATCGGGGTGATCACCTGCGCCTCCAGCACGGCGTAAACGAGATAGACGCCGGGACAAAGCAGGGCCTGGCCGAGATCACTGAAGCAAAGGATGGAGGCAAGCGTCATGGCGGTAAGCCCCACGATGGCACCGAGGAATGGGACGAAGTGCAGCACCGCCACCAGCACGCCCCAGAAAATGGGATTGGGGAGATGCAGCAAGGCCATGGAAATGGCGACACAGGTGCCGAGCCCCAGATTGACCAGCGTGACCGTGCCGAGGTAGCGCGAAATACAGGCCTCGACTTCATGGGCAATTTCCACGGCACGCTTCTTATCGCTAAAGCGCGGGGTGACTTTGATGAGCTTCCGCAAAAACAGGCCATTCGAGGCGAGAAGGAAATAGAGGAGAATCACGGTGCTGAGCAGGGTCGCCATCATCTCCGGCGTCTGCGACATCAGCACATTGGAGATCGGGTGCGAGTTGAGCTCCACCGTGGGAGGTGGCGGGTTTTTGGGGTCCGCCGTCATTTTTTCCACTTCGGCGGTGGCGGCCTGCACTTTTCCCAAGGAATCCTTGATGGGGTACAACCGGTCTTGAATCTGGTGCAGGCTGTAAGGCGCCTTTTGCAGCCAGCCGGCGGCGGGCTCGGCCAGTTGCGTCGCGGTGATGGCGATCGCCGATGCGCCACCCAAAATGGTGAGGGCAGCCGTGACGGACGGTGGAATGCGGAAGCGAAGACCGGTGCGAATTACTGGGGCGAGCAGATAGCTGAGCAGCAGGGCGAAAACGAGCGGCATCAGGACGGGACGGGCGAAATAAAGTGCCCCGAAAACGCCGAAAAGCATAATGATCGTAAGGGCAAACGATTGCACGACAAACGGCCCCCGGAGCAGTGCCGCAAGGCTGGGGCGCGACTGCGATCCAGCGGGGTCACGGGCCGGAGGAATGACGGAAGCTTCCTTTTCTGGCGAAACGATCACACCCGTCTCATCGCGCCGCTGCGCGCGATTGGATGGGAAAAACCTTGCCAGCAAGGCTCGTAATCATGCGCCGAGCAGAGCAAAGGCCGAGTGAAGGTAATGCCAGTGATTCAAAAAATCGAAGCAGGTCACTTCATGCGCGCTAACAATGGTCCAGAAAGTGATTTGATATCGGGTCTTCGCAATCTTGTGCCGAAACGAACGCTGGGCTAAAAAGGCAGTCGGCCAGCCTCCGATAAACTCCAGAAAATGAAGCGTAGATTCCGGCGTACGCCACCCCTCTGCCTGAGCCCGGCGCTTGTCGTGCCAGTAGAGCCAGTAGGTAACCCCGGAGATCACGACGAAGTAGCCGAGAACGCCCCGCCCATCAAACGACTTCGCCAGTTGAATACCTGCCAGCAGAGGCAGGATCAGCAAAACAACCAATAGCCCCAAGGCCCCTTTGGAAAGGCTTCGATACGGTCCGCGACGATAAGAGCTGCTCCCCTTCATCAGGAGTCATTCCTAAGCTTTCCATCCCTTCGGTCCAAGCATTTTACGGTCGGGCCCAAATGAGTGGAAGAGCTAAGCCGTAGCGATGCAGAGGGAATCGTTACGGCCAAGCAAACGGCTGTCGCGCACTAGCTTTTCGGCGACTTGGCTGGAGGCTCGTTGCCGAAGACCAGGACCTTGAAGCTCCCGGCGACCAGCGGCGGGCGCTGGTGCGGGGCGAGTGGCTGGGCCGGGGTTTGGAACTCGGCGGTGGAGAGATAAATGCGATGGGTGGTGGGATCGATGGTCATCGTGCGGGCGCCCCGGGCGGTGTCGAGAGTTTGCACGACGGTCAGTTTATCCGGGGCGTCTTCGTGGGCGATCGTGGTGTGGCCGTCGCCGCAGGAGGCAAAAACCAACTGGGTGCCGGGATCGAAGGACACCGCATCGACGCCCTGCCCGATCGGGACGGAGCCGGTGACTTTGCCGCTCGCGGTATCGAGCATGACGAGCAGATGATTGTCGCAGCCGATAAAGAGCCGGTGATGCGCGGGATCGATGGCCATGCCGGAGCCCGCTTCGCCCGGAGCGATGGGCCAGCGATTGGTGATGACATGGGTCCTGGCATCGATCGCCACGACTTCGCTCTTGTCTTCCAGCGTATCGTACACGCGACCGGCGTCGGGATCGGCCTGACCGGTTTCGGGCTTTCCATTGAGCGGGATGGTGGCGACCACCTGGCCGGTTTCCGCATTCAAGACCGAGGCGGAGCTGCCACGTCCGTTGAAGGCGTAAACTTCCTTCGTGCCGGGTTCGAAAAGGATGGAGTCGGGATTTTGCCCAACGTCGATTTTCGCCGTGGTCTTCAAGTCCTTCGCATCGACGATGCTCACTTTATTCTCTTTGCCATCGCTCACGAAAAGCTTGCCGAGATCGCCGCCGATCGCGATGCCATGCACGCCCGGGGTATCCGCGATTTCACCGGCCACGGCGTCCTTTTCGGTATCGATGACCACGACCTTCGTGCCGTGGCTGACGTAGAGGCGCCTGGCGGCGGGGTCCGCGGAAAGGTAATCCCACCCGCCATCGCCACCGATGTGAATTTCCTTGAGCAGGTGGTAGGGCGGCGCATCGGCCGCGTGACCAAGCGGGGTGAGCAGACTCGCGGTGAGAAGGCCAAGGATGAGGGCCGGGGGTGTTTTCATGGGGTTTCGCTTTTGAGTTGGGGGTTAATGCCGAAGGTGGAAAGGAGCGCGGGCAGGACGATCAGCACCAGCGGCAACTGGATGCACAGCCCGGAGATGATGGCAATGGCAAGCGGCTGCTGCATTGCGGAGCCCTGGCCGATTCCCAGCGCCAGCGGCAGCAGGGCCAGGATGGCGGCGAAGGTCGTCATGGTAATGGGGCGCATGCGATTGAGCCCCGCCAGGATGAACCGGTCGGCGGTTCGGCGGAAGGTCGCGGAACTCCGAGTAATAGAAAATGGTGACCTCGGTGACGATGCCGATGATCATCGTCATCCCCATGCGGGAGGTGATGTTGAATTCCGTGCCGGTGATCCACAGTCCGATATAAACTCCGGCGACGGCCAAAAGTGTCGTAAGCAACATGGCCAGGGTCACGCGAAAGCTTTCGTAGAGGAAAAGCAGGAGCAGGAACACCAGCGCTGTCGCCGCCAGCAGCACGATGGTGAGGCCGCGGAAAGCGATCTGCTGCTGCTCGTAGAGGCCGCCCATGGAGGACGGCACCTCGGGGGCAGCAGGGTCCCGCCATCGAGCAGCTTTTTGATCTCCGCCACCGTGGAACCCAGATCGCGCCCGGAGATGCGACCGGTGACGGCGACCATGCGCTTCAAATCATCGCGATTGATTTCGGGCTGGCCGATCACGGATTGCAGCGTGGCCACGCGCTTGAGCGGGAACAGGTGGCCATCCGGCGCGCGAATCAGGAGATTGCCAAGATCGCGCTGCGTCTTGCGGACGGACGGCGGCAGCACCACTCGCAGATTGATCAGCTTCGGGCCTTCCTGGATCGAGGTCGCAACATTGCCCTCGAGCGCGTCGGAGAGAAACTTGGTGATGGCATCGGGGTCCATTCCCTCGAGCGCGGCCTTGACGCGGTCCACCTCGATGTTCAAGGCGTCGCCGGCCGGCACGATGCCGTCTTTCACCTCCACCACGCCATTCACCTTGCCAATCGCCTCGGCCACTTTGGGCGCCACCTGGGCGAGCGTGGCTTCGTCGTCCGAGAAGAGTTTGATCTCGATCGGCTCCGGCACGCTGGTGAGGTCGCCGATCAAGTCCTCCATGAGCTGCGCGGTTTCGATCTCCAGGCCGGGGACATTGCCCTCTACGCGGGAGCGCACATCGTCCATGACCTCCTCAATCGAGCGGCGCGGGAACGGCTTCAGCTTGATGAGAAAATCGCCCACATTCGGCTCGGTAATACTGCCCCCGAGCTGGAGGCCCGTGCGCCGCGAATAGGTATCGACCTCGGGGGTCGCTTGCAGGATGCCCTCGACCTGCTTGAGCAGCCGGTCGGTCTCCGTCAGCGACGTTCCGGGCGGCGATACGTAGTCGAGAATGAAGCTGCCCTCATCCATCGTGGGCATGAAGCCCGAGGCGACCTGGCTGTAGGCCAGCCAGCCGACAAGCAGCAGCGGCAGGATGAAGAGGAGGACCCAGCGCGGGCTCGCCATCAGCCGCGTCATCAACCACCGGTAACCGGCATGAAAGCGGAGCATGATCGGGCCACGCTCTTCGCCTTCGGCATCTTTTTCGGACAACAATTTGGCGGACAGCACCGGCACAGCCAGCCAGGCGATGACGAAGGAAATCAACAGGCTCGCCGCCATGGTTAGCGAGAGGGCCTTGAAGAAAGCGCCCGCCACGCCGGAGAGAAAGGCCAGGGGGGCGAAAATAATGATCGTCGCCATGGAGGAGCCAGCCAGTGGGAAGGTGAATTCCCCAGCCGCCCGCAGGACCCGGGCGCGCGAACTGCCCTCGTCCTCTCCCCGAACCCGTCGCATGATGTGCTCCACCATCACAATCGCGTCATCGATGATCAACCCCACCGCCGCCGCCATGCCGCCGAGGGTCATGATGTTCAGGCTCATTCCCAGCACGGAGAGGAGCAGCATGGTGGCCGACAGCGCGGTGGGAACGGTCAATACCGCGATGAGCGTGGCCTTGCCGTTGCGGAGAAAAACGAGCAGGACGAGCGCCGCGAGGATGATGCCGATGATCACCGCGTCGCGCGTTGTCGCCGCCGAGGCAACGATCAGGCCGCTCTGGTCATACCAGTTGGCAATCTTCACTCCGGCGGGGATTTGTTTGCTGATCTCCTGGAGCTTGTCCTTGATTCCCTGGGCGATTTCCACGGTGTTTCCACCGGGCTGTTGATAGACGAGAAAATTGACCGCGTCGTGACCATCCGCCGTCACCCGCGTCCAGCGCGGCTCGACCGCATCGACCACGCTGGCGACATCGCGCAACAGGACGACGGCCCCGGGCGTGCTGCGCAGCACGGTGTTCTTGATCTCAGCGAATTTCTGCAACCGCGTGTCCGAGATAATGAGGTAGAGCTTGTCGTATTGCTCCTGCTTGCCCACCGCGGTGAGAACATTGGAGGCGGAGAGGGCGGTTGCAACATCGCTGAGCGCGAGATCGTGGGCCTGAAGTTTCGCGGGGTCCACGATGATCTGGTATTCCTTCGTATCGCCCCCCTGGGCTTCGATCCGCGCCACGCCATTCACCGTAAGCAACGCCGGGCGCAACGTGTAGAGCGTGAGATCGCGCAACGTCGCAAGCGGAAGCTTGTCCGAGGTGAGGCTGTAGCAGATCACCGGGAAAACCGTGGGGTCCAGACGCTCCACGTCAAAGGTGGTCCCCGCAGGCAGCGTCGGCAGGATTTTATTAACATCGGATTGCACCTGCAACAGCGCGGAAACCATGTCGTCGGACCAGTCGAAAGAGACCTGCACTTCCGCGCTCCCGCGGCTGGTGGTGGAACGCACGTTGCGCACGCCCGGAATCGCCCGCACCGATTCCTCCACCGGACTCGTCACCTCCACCGACATCCGCTCCGCAGGCCGGTCCCCGGCATCCAGCGAGATGCGCACCGTGGGAAAGCTGACCTGCGGGAACAGCCCCACCGGCAGTTGCAGACTGCTGATCGCCCCGGCGACCGCGAGCAGGACGAGCAGGAAGACAATCGAGCGGGAATGGCGTTGCGCCCAGAGGGTAAAATTCATTTCGCACTCGGGGTTTCCACCGCCAGGCCGTCTTCCAGTTCGTAATTCCCAGTCACCACGATTTCCGTCCCCTCCGCCAAATCCGGAGCGATCACCTCGATCTCCTGCTCATTTTCCAATCCAGTCCGCACCGTATGCGCGACCGCATGCCCATCCTTCACCGTGAAGAGCGAAAATCCTCCATCCACCGGCAGCAGCGCGGAACGCGGCGCCGTGAGCACCTGGCTGGCCTGCGTGGCGATTTCCGCCCGCACATAGCCGCCCAGGAGCAGGTGGGCCTCCTTGGGCACCGTCACATACGCCATCACCAGCCGGGTGGTGGCATCCAGCGTTTGCGTAACCAGGCGAACCGTCCCTTTTACTGAATTCGTTTCCGCCCCGTTCAAAGGGAACAAATCCACCGCCTGTCCAGCTTTCAAGACAGCGGCAGCGGCGGGTTCGATGCCCAGTTTCACCTCGATCTCGTCCTGCGGCGTCACCTCCGCCATCGATGCGCCCCCGGCCAGCGTCTGGCCATCCTGGGCATCGACGCGGGTGATCAATCCGGAAACTTCCGCGCGCACCATGCGATCCCCGCCCAGGCCCTGCTGCTTCAGGCTCTGGAGCTGCGCTTGCGCGTCGCTGGCGGCTTTTTGCGCCGCGCCCAGTTCCTGGTTGGTCGCCAGCTTCAAGCGATGACGCTCGCTCGTTTGCGCGAGGTCTTTCTCCGCATTGTTCGCCGCCGTCTCGGCCTGTTCAAAAGTGGTTTCGGAAGCCGGGCTCGGCTGGATTTCAAACAGCGCGTCTCCAGTCTGCACCGCCTGGCCCGGGGCGATGAGCACCCGGCGGATTTGCGCCTCGAAGGCCACGGAAACCGTCCGCGCCCGTCCCGGTTGGGCCACGACCAGGCCGTAGGCCGTCGCCGTCTCGGTCAAGTCCTTGCGCACGAGTTTTGCAGTCTCCACATGCACCACGGCATTTTTCGCCGCTTCATCCCCACCCTCCTCGTCGCCACCTTTTGCCCCCGTGGAAAAGTGATGCCAGAGGGCGCCACCAGCGAGGAGCAACCCCACAACCAATAGAATGGGAAGTAGTCTTTTCATCAATGAGAAGGAAGGGCGAGGTAACGACCCGCGGCGATTTCCAGCGCGATCCAGGCATCGCTGAGTTGCAGCTTCAATTTGGTGAGCTGAATCCGCTTTTGGAGCAGGTTATTCCGGCTCTGGTAGGCTGAGATCACATCCGTATTCCCCTGCTTCAAAGCGGCCTGGGAGACCTCGACCAGCCGCTGCAGCGAAGCCACGTCCAACTGCGTGGCCGCGATTTGCTCGTTGAGCGAACGCACATCCACCAGCGCACTGGCGATATCGGAGCGCGCGGTGAAAACGCGGTTGGTAAATTCGTCGAACAAGCTCTGGCGCGTGGCCTCCTCGGTGGCAATCGCCCCCTGGTTGCGATCGAAGAGCGGCACATCGAGCGTGATGCCGAAGCCGGTGGTGTGAACGTTGGAGGTGTCGTTGGCCCGCTGGAAGCCCAGCCCGATCCTGGGGAACTGCGCGAGAATGGCGGCCCGCACTTTGGCCTGCTCGCTCTCATACCCCTGGCGCAGGGCCAGCAAATCCAGCCGGCGATCTTCGAGCCCGGCGTTCAACTCCTGCTCGGACGGGACTTTCACCCGGGCCGGTAATTCGAGCGGCTTCGCCAGCCGGACCTGCTCCCCGGGCGGGAGCCCGAGCGCCTTGTTCAAGGCCAGCCGCTGCTGGTCGCGCTCCTGCCGCAGCCCCAGCACGGTGGCCTCGGCATCCTGGCGGCTGGCCTCGGCGGCGGAGAGATCAAGGATGGTGGCATTCCCGGCGGCCTCGGCCTGGCGCAAATTATCGCTGCTTTCCCGCAAGGCCCGGGCCGCATCCTCGGCGGCAGCGAGCTCCGAGTTCAGCCCCACCAAGTGGTAAAGCGCGGTGCGCGCGGCCTGGGCGGCCACCCATTCGTTCCAGGCGATATCCAGGTCGATCGAGCGCAGGTTGGCCCGCGCGGCGGAGAGATTCGACGGCAAGGTGATGAGCGCGGTGAGATCCCACGTCGCCCCAAAACCGAAAGCGTTGAGCGTGCCCGCCGTGTTGCCCCCGGTCACAAAATCCCGGGTAAAGGAAACCTGCGGATTCGGCAAAATGCCCGCCTGCACGAGCTGGGCCACCGCCAGCCCGCGCCGGTCGCGATCAGCCCGCAGCGCCGGATTCATCAATACCGCCAACAACGCCGCCTGGTCGCCATCCAGCCCGCGGGCCGGGTCCAGCCGCACGGGAGACAACAAGGGATGGCTGATCTTCGCCGCCTCCACCCGCAATTCAGGAAGCGGTGGCGGGCGCAAAGCCCGGTCCACGGCGGCATGGTCCAGCGGCTTGGAATGGTACACCGCGCACCCTGTCGCCAGAAAACCGAATGACATGAGAGACAACAACTTCATCTTTGGGGTGGAAGAGGCTAGCACCTTCGAAATAGCGCAACGGAGTTATCCAATGACAATCTATTCATTCTATTTGCGCGCAGCCGCAGGCCCAGCAAAATATTCCTCATGCGCGTCCTCCTGGTCGAAGATGAAAAGAAAATCGCCGATTCGATTGTCAAAAGCCTGCGCTCGCGACAGATCGAGACCGACTGGATTTCCAGCGGCCCCGCCGCCCTGTTGCAGATCAAGCAATTCTTCTACGATGTGGTGGTGCTCGATCTGATGCTGCCCTGGCCGCGACGGCATGAGTATTCTGGAATCGCTGCGGCGCGACGGGCTCAGCGTCCCCGTCTTGATTCTCAGCGCCAAAGGCTCCGCGCCCGACCGCATCCAGGGACTCAACGGCGGCGCGGATGACTACATGGCCAAGCCGTTCATCATGGAAGAGGCTCATTGCCCGCATCCAGGCGCTGGCGAGGCGCAGATCCGGCGACCATATGAAACTGCAATGCGCGGACCTCGCGATGGACTTGCTGAACCGCACCGTGACCCGGGCCGGGACTCCGATCGACCTGACCCCGCGCGAATTTGCCCTGCTCGAGTTCCTGCTCCGGGCCGAGGGCCGCATCGTCGGGCGGGCCGCGATTTTACAAGGAGCGTGGGGCTACAACTTCGAGCCTGGAACCAATATCGTGGATGTTTACATCAAGCGCCTGCGCAACAAGATCGACAGCGGGCAGGAGCTCAAGCTGCTGTCCACCGAGCGAAACCTGGGCTACTCCTTAAAAGTGCACCGATGAATTGGAACTCCCTCCGCACGCGGCTGACGCTCAACTCGGCGCTGATCATTTTTCTGGCCTCGGCCATTTCGGCAATCGGGATCGCCTGGCACACCCGCGAGGAACAGATGGATATGCTGGATGCGTCCCTGCGCCGCCAGGCGAAAATCGTCGCCCATCTGCTCAACCACTCCGCCCGGCTGGAAGACGCGAAACAAGTCATCGCGCTTGCCCTCACGGAGGAACCGGACGCCCGCACCGTCCAGATATGGGACCAGAAGGGCCAGCTCGTCCTCAATAAAACCAAGCTGCCCAACGGTCTCCTGACCATTCCCCGCGCGGAAAAATTTCCCGGCTACTACTCATGGAAAGAAGGCCGCCAGGCCGTGCGGATCGGCGCCTTCGAAGAAGGCCGGTGGCAACTGCAGATCGGGGCCGACCTCTGCCGGATCAACGATACGATTGCCGATCTGGTCCCCGTCTATTCCATCGTGCTGCCCTTACTGCTCGTGACCATTCTGACCGGCGGATTCTGGCTGGCGGGCCGGGCCTTGCGACCGATCTCCGAACTGGCCGCGGAAGCGGAAACCATCACCGCCGAAAAACTGAACGACCGCCTGTCGGCCGCGCGACCGGACGACGAAATCGGGCGGCTGGTGCGCGTCTTGAACGCGATGCTGGAGCGCCTGCAAATCAGCTTCGAGCAGACCCGTCGCTTTTCCGCTGACGCCTCGCACGAACTGCGCACCCCGCTGACCATCCTGCGCTGCCATCTGGAGGAGGCGATCTATACCGTGGATTCCGAAAAATCCCGCGCGGAGGCTTTGATGACCGCCCTCGGCGAGGTGGACCGCCTGACGCGGATCGTGGACGGGCTGCTCCTTCTTTCCCGCTCGGATGCGGGCCAGTTTCGACTGGATTTACAGGCGCTCGATTTCAGCCGGTTCGTGGAAGACCTGATCGAGGATGCCGAGATCCTCGGCTCGCCAAAGGAGCTCCAGGTGAAGGCGGAGGTGGCTCCCGGGCTTTGGATTTCCGGCAATGGAGCCTATCTGCGGCAACTGGTGCTCAACCTCTTCGACAACGCCACCAAATACAATCTGCCCAACGGGTCGTTAAACATCCGGGCCCTCTCACGCGACCACCTTGCCGTCCTGGAAATTTCCAATACCGGCCCCGGCATCGCTCCGCAGCAGATCGCCCGCTTGTTTGACCGCTTCTACCGCGCGGACTCTTCGCGAAACCGCGCGGTGGATGGGCTGGGGCTGGGGCTGGCGATCAGTCGGGAAATTGCCAATGCCCATGGCGGAACGCTGCGCCTGCTTTCCAGCGATCCGCATTGGACGAAGTTCGAAGTGGCGCTGCCCCTGTGCTCACCCCCGGGCTCCATTGCAAACGGGCAATGAAACGACTGTCATGTAAATCGCATGGCGCGCGGGCGGATCGAGGCGATGTCTGCGCATCGCTCATCTCAACTTAAAAACCACCCCTTGTTGCGAGCTACCCGTTTCCATTCCAAATGGCCGGCGGGCGCTTGAATCCCCCATTCCGGCCCGGCTTCGGCATCCGATTTGGTTTCTCGGCGGAGCGCTTCTCCTTTGGTATCTCATCCTGGCATTTCGCAATCCCTATCACCCGGGGAGCAATACTTTCGGCGACTTTTACAACGCCGCCCTCGCCATCCGGCATCACGAGGCGTTGTCCACGGTCAAGGGCTACATCTACCCGCCCTTGATGGCCTGGCTGCTGCAGCCGCTGACGCTTCTCCCCATCGCCATCGCGCACCGCTGCTGGCAGGCCTTCACCTTCCTGCTCACCACCAGTTCCATGTGGGTGGGGTATCGCACCATCGCCCGCTACTTTGCGTGGCCGCACGACTGGCGCACCACTCTCACGGTGATGCTCGCCGCGCTCATCCTCTCCGCTGGCGAGGCGAAAACCGAATGGTCCTCGGCCCAATGCGACAGCCTCGTGCTCGATGCTTTTTGCTTCTCCCTTGCCCTGCTCCATTCGCAACCGGTGCTCGCCGGGCTCATCATTGCTTTCGGGATCAACATCAAATACCAGACGCTGCTCTTGCTTCCCTACCTGCTGTGGAGACGCCACTTCAAGGTGGCGGGCGCCGCGATTTCAGGCACCGTGCTCTGGGGACTACTGCCCATGCTCGGGCTCGGCTGGGCCGCCACCAAAGAGGCCTGGGCCGGAGCACTCGGCGGCATGGGCAAATTCATCGGCCTCCGGGTTCCCGGCTCCGCCGAAATTCACGATCTCACCTGGGACCACAGTATTTCGGTCACCAGTGCTTTCGGGCGCGGGTTGTCATATTTCCAGCTCTCCCCTTCCCTCGCTTTCACGTTAGGAGCCGTGATCGTGGCTGCGGGAATCATCCTGTTGAACGAAGCCTACCGCGCGGCCCGCTTGCCTTTGATCGGCCAGCTTTCACCCCCGCCTCATCAATCGGCCCGGCTGCTGATCATCGAATGGTGCATCATCCTCGTAACCCTGCTCACCTTCGGCCCACAAACGACCCGCCGGCATCTTTTTCTGCTGTTGTTTTTCCATCTGGCAATCGCCTCCCTGCTGCTGCTCCCCGGGTTGAGCCGTCCGGGCAAAAAGCGGCTCTTGATCGCGCTCATCGTCTCGCAACTGGCGCTCCGGCTCCCGCCCTCCGCCAGTTGGTGCCAAATCGCCTCCGACGCCTGGAAATGGATCGGCGGACCTTCCTGGGGCATCCTCTTCCTGCTCGTGGTGCTGATCCAGACCACCCTGGCCCATCTGCCCGCCAGCGACGCGCAAGCCAAGAGGAGTTAAATCACCTAATTTCCGGATCCGTTTTGAATAAGGTGGTGGAGGTAAGGGGATTCGAACCCCTGGCCTTCTCATTGCGAACGAGACGCTCTACCAACTGAGCTATACCCCCGCGAAAGCGAGACAGCCAATATGGAGGGGAAACCGGCTGCGGCAAGGCAAAAATTCGCGAATCTTTTGGACCTCTCCTCCCCGCCCGCGCCCGGTGGTCGCGGGGCTGGGTTCAATAGATCGTCTTTTCCCAGTCGCCGAAAAGTTCGCCCAGGTTGGCCGCTTCGTGCCATTGCCAGGAACGCCAGTTGCGGCTGGCTTCGACCGTATTTTCATCGCCTTCAATTTTGGTGAGCCGCCGGGCGGCATCGTCGGACTCGGGGCGGTTGCGGAGCTGGGCGACGGTGATGAGGGAGGGCCAGGCGGAGGAGCCGAGCGACTCCAGGTAATTGAGATCGAGCGCGTGCCTCGGATCGCGCTGCCAGCAGGTCACGTTGTATTCGGCAACCCAGCGCGCGGTATCCATGAACTGGAGGATGAAGAAGAGCAGGAAGACGGCGGTGGCATTGCCAAAGAGCAGCCAGGTGAATGATTTCTCGCGAAGGATGTAGGTGGCGAGGAGGCCGAAGCCGGCCAGCACCAGGGCAAGGAAGATCACGACGCCCAGGCGTTCCTCGGTGAGTTGATAAGCATCCACGTAACGCTTGAGCCGCAGGATGACACTGGCGATGAGGATTCCGTTTTGCACGATCCAGAGCAGACCGAGCCCCTTGAGCCAGCGGGTGGCGCTGACTTCGGAAGCCTGCTGAAAGACCAGGGCCAGCACGAGGGCGGAGAGGAGGACGGCGACGATCAGGCTGTTCACCCCCTCATGCACATAGCTGCTGAAGCTGACTCCCTGCGGAAGCGCGAAGTGATTCCACAGGTAGAGGGCATCGGTGGTGTTTTCGACGAAGAAGAGGGCGTTGAGCAGCGCGAGCAGCAACAGGCTGCGCCACCAGGCGACGTGCGGCTCGGCGGCGGTGGTGGCGCGGGGGAGCTGGCGGACCCAGAAGCGCCCGCGGGTGGAGGCAAAGGCGGGGCGCAGCAACGCGAGGGAGAAGCTGCCGAGCATGCCCCAAAAGAAGAAGCGGCCAACGGTGAGGTCGAACGAGGACAGCCAGCGGGTGATCGCATCCAGCCATTGCGCGCTCCACTGGTGCAGGATCGCATTGCCCGAAATGAAGAGCAGGAAGAATGCGCCGCCGACCAGGAAGGGCAGGAAGATAATGCGAACGAGGCGGCTGGCATCCTGCCCCCACGATTCGGGGTTGAGCGGGAGATTCGCCAGCGCGCGCCGCAGCCACAGCCAGCGAAGGGGGGCCTTGAAAAACGCGAAAGCCGCCTCGGACCAGCGGGCCCAGCCGGTGGCGAGCGCGGGATAGGAAGTCTCGCCGACGAGGATGCAAAGCAGGAGGAGCAGGACGAGGACGTTGCTGAAAGAAATCTGCCAGACGGTGGCCACCAGCGAGGCAGCAAAGAGCGGCAAGGCCAGCCAGGTCTTCCCGCGAAAAAGCGCCGTGCGATGCTGCAGGGCGAGCGCCAGCAACGACGCGGCGGCAAAGCAGGCGAGCGAAACGCCCGGCGCGGCAGGCCAGAACAGAAAATCGCCGAGGACGAGCAGCAGCAAGGCCAGCCCGAGGGCGCGGAGCTCGGATTTTGAAGTGGGCGGCGGGACGATGGGAATTGAGGATTCAGTCATGCCCCGATACTGGCGGGCGGTGATGAACCGGGTGTGATGGGACGATGAAATCTCCGTGAAGATTACCCCACGGCACCGAGGCGAATCGTGGCGGGCAAACGCCCGACTTGCAAAGGTGCGGCGTCTCGTCGAGAAATGGGCTCGCCCAATTCTTTTACCTGCCCTTTTACCGGTGAGTTTTTTTGATTCCATGAAAGCATTTCCCTTGTTCCGTCACGCTGTTCAGCCCCGGGCCTCCATGCGAGGTCTTTGCACCCTGGCCCTGGCGGCGGCCTGCCTCACTGGAAGCATCCTCCCGACTCACGCCACCGAGCTTACGCCCGACCAGCGCGCCGCGTTGCTGACCGAGATGCAGGCGATCCGCGACAAGCAACCCGGCGCGCGCGCGCATTTCCGCGAGCAGAAGCAGAGCCACCTGATGAAGCAGCCGCTGATCAGCGAAGGCACGGTGGCGTTCAGCTCGCCCGACAAGTTCCGCCGCGAGATCACGGGCGAGAGCGCGAGCCTGACGGTGAGCGATGGCAAGACGCTATGGATCTACTACCCGAATTTCCAGGAGGCCGAGAAATACACGATCGGCCAGCGGGCGTTTTTCGACGACTCGCTCTCGGCGCTGACGGCGGGGATGAACTTCACGCACATCGAGGATTTTTATAAGCTGAACGTTTACCAGGAAGACGGCGGGTATCGCTTCGTGCTGGTGCCGAAGAAGAGCAATCTGAAGCGGCTGCTCCAGCAGCTCACGATCTGGCTCGACAAGGATTATCTCCTGAAGAAGACGGAGATCATCATGCCCAGCGGGGACAAATCGGTGACCGATTACACGGGCACGGAGCGCGTCGCCCTGCCGGTAAATACCTTTACCTTCAATCCGCCCACCGGCACCCGCGTGACCACCCCGCTGGGGAAATGAAATAATCTGCGCCGGAACGCAAATTTCCCGTTGCACTCGCGTTCCAGCCGCATATTATTCCCTCCCCGCTCGCGCTGAAAAAGCCGCTGGTGAGGAAGTCTAAATGCCTTGTGGTGTAATGGTAGCACAAGTGATTCTGGATCACTTTGTCATAGTTCGAATCTATGCAAGGCAGCCACCCTCTCGCTGAGGAGTGCAGCAATTTTCTCGACGGAATATTCCATTTCTCCCCGGGGAGATTTTTACCACGAAGACACGAAGGCACGAAGAGGGGGCTCATTACGCACCAAAGGATTTGGGGCGGAGCGGGTGTGCAAAGTTTCCCCAGGGCGGCTGGAGCTGCGGAGAACATTGCGTGACCAAGCTGGAGCTTGGTCACGAGGCGCATCGGTTTGGAATGGCGAGCGAGAACGACTTACAGGTCGGTAATCGGCTTGTGGCTCGGCACGAGGGCTTTCATCAGGCTCCAGGCGATGAGGTAGCTCAGGGCACAGATGATGAACATGATGAGGTAGGCGTGCTGGGGATTGGCCTTGAAGGTGTCGGTAAGGGAGCCGGCAAGCAACTGCATGACCACGCCGCCGATGCCACCCGCCATGGTCCCGATGCCAGTAACGGAGCCGACGGCTTTCTTCGGGAACATATCGGAGACGGTGGTGAAAAGATTGGCCGACCAGGCCTGATGGGCGGCCGGCGCCGAGGCAGATCACGGCCACGGCAAGCGTGGAGGCGAGCTGACCGAAGCGATCCACGCTGGCGAAGAATTGCGTGCTGAGCACCGAGAGCGGGAGCACGGCGATCAAAAACATGGCGGTCATGCGCGCTTGATAGACCGGCATGCCGCGCTTGATGAGCGCCATCGGGATACTGCCGCCGCCGATGCTGCCGATGATGGCGATGCCATACACAATGAAGGTGGGCAGCATGACATCGTGCTTCGACATGCCGAATTGTTTCTTCAGATAATCCGGCAGCCAGAAGAGGTAGAACCACCAGATGCCATCGGTGAGGAACTTGCCGAAGAAGAACGACCACGTCTGCCGATAGCCGAGGAGACGGCCCCAGGAGACTTTCGCCTTGTCGCCAGTGGGCTGGTCGGCGGCGGATTCGTCGTCGATGTGAATGTAGTCGTACTCGGCCTTGGAGAGTTGCCGATGCTTCGAGGGCGTCTCGTAGAGCCAGAACCAGAAGATGAGCCAGGCGAAGCCGACGCTGCCGGTGAGAATGTAGGCCATCTTCCAGCCCTGCTGATCGCCGTAGTGGATCATGCACCACGGCACAAGCAGGGCGGCGATCATGGCGCCGAAGTTGGAGCCGCTGTTGAAAATACCGGTCGCCAAAGCGCGTTCACGCTTGGGGAACCACTCGGCGACCGTCTTGATCGAGGCCGGGAAATTGCCCGCCTCGCCGATGCCGAAGGCGCTGCGGACGAGGATGTGCGCGGTGAGCAACGAGCCGACGAACGCATTGGCAATGCCGAAGACCGACCAGATGATGAGCGAGAGCGCGAGGCCCACCTTGGTGCCGATCTTGTCGATCACCCACCCGGCGACGATCGTCATGCCCGCATAGAAGGCGGTGAAGGCGGAGGTGAGAAAGGCGAAGTCCGAGTTCGACCAGCCGAAGCCGCCCTGCGCGGCGGGCGTGCAGAAAAACTCCTTCAAGTAGCTGATGACCTGGCGGTCGAGGTAGTTGCACGTGGTCGAGAAAAAGAGCAGCGAGCAGATGATCCAGCGGTAATTGGTCCGGGCAGCGGGCGTGGCATTCATTGTTTGAGGCAATGGGTTGGGTACAGGGTTCGGGTGGGGTGGAGTTATCTCAATGGCCAGCGTAACGCAGGCCCATCATGAGCCCGCGGAGTTCGGCCAGACCTCGCATGCGACCGATGGCGGAGTAGCCCGGGGTGATACCATCAGGTTTTGCAAGGTCATCCATCATGACGTGCCCGTGGTCGGGACGCAAGGTAATCTGCCAGTCGGCGCGGCCTTCCTGCTGGCGGCGATCCTGCTCCGCGAGCAGCGCGCGCAGGACGGCGGGCATATCCACCGAGCCGCCGAGATGCGCGGCCTCGTAGAAAGAGCCATCGGGCAGCCGGTGGGTGCTGCGCAGGTGCGCGGCGTGAATGCGCGGGGCGAATTGCCGCACCATCGCGGGCAGATCGTTGTCGGCGCGGGCGCTGAAGGAGCCGGTGCAGTAGCAGAGGCCATTCGCGGGACTCGGCGCGAGGTTGAAAATTTGCTCCACATCCGCGGCGGTGGAAACGATGCGCGGCAGCCCGAGCACGGGGAACGGCGGATCGTCGGGATGAATGGCAAGGCGCACGCCCACCTGCTCGGCCACGGGCACCACGGCCTCCAGGAAGCGCGCCAGATTGGCGGTCAACGCCGCGCGGTCAATGCCGTGGTAGCGGGCGAGCATCTCGCAGATGTCGTGCAGCGAGAGGCCCCATTTGCAGCCGGGGAAGACGTCGATAATGCTCTTGATGAACGTCTCGCGCTGCGGCTCGGCAAGGCCCTTCCACCAGGCGGCGGCCAGTTCGCGATGTTCCGGCGAGTGGTCATTTTCCGCGCCCCGGCGCTGGAGGGCAAAGAGATCGAAGGCGGCGAAATGGACGGGGTCGAAACGGAGGGCCTCCGCGCCATCGGGCAGGCGGTAGTGCATGTCGGTGCGCACCCAGTCGAGCACGGGCATGAAGTTGTAAACGACGGTCTCGATCCCCTCCTCCGCGAGATGGCGCAGGGTCTGCTGATAGTTGTTTAACAGGTGTTTGAGGTCGCCGCGCCCGGTCTTGATCGATTCGTGGACCGGGACGGATTCGACTACGGCCCAGCGCAGCCCGGCGGCGGCGAGCATTTCCTTGCGATGCTGGATCGATTGCCGCGACCACATTTCCCCGTAGGGAATCTGATGCAGCGAGGTGAAGACGGCGGTCGCACCGGCCTGCCGGATGTACACGAGCGGCACGGGATCGCCGGGGCCAAACCATCGGAATCCCTCTTCCAGAAATGAAGCGCTGGAAGGCGCGTCGCTCATACGCCGGAGAAAGCGCTGAAGCCGCCATCCACCACCATGATCGTGCCGGTGACGAAGGCCGAGGCGTCGGAGAGCAGGTAATGAATCGCCCCGTGCAACTCGGCAGCATCGCCGAAGCGGCCGAAGGGGGTATTGCTGATAATCGTGTGGCCGCGGGGGGTGAGAGTGCCGTCTTCGTTGGAGAGCAGGCGGCGGTTTTGTTCACCGGGGAAGAAACCGGGCATCACCGCGTTCACGCGCACCTTGCCGCTGGTGCGACGGGCGAGATCCACTGCGAGCCAGCGGGTGAAATTATCCACCCCGGCCTTGGCGGCGGAGTAGCCGACCACGCGGGTGAGGGCCTGCGGGGCGGAGACGGAGGAGAAATTGACGATCGAGCCGGTGCCCTTTTCCACCATCACCGGGGAAAAAACGAGCGTGGGCAGGACGGTGCCGTGGAGGTTCAGATCGACGACCTGCTGGAACGAATCGAAATCGAGATCGGCAAAGCTCTTGTCCGGCGGGATGGTCGCGCCGGGCTGGTTGCCGCCAGCGGCGTTGATGAGCGCATCGAGGCGGCCCCACTTTTCGAGCACCGTGTCGCGCACGCGCTCCAGCGCGGGGCGGTCGAGCACATCAGCGATCAGGCCAAGGCATTGGGCCTCGGGTGTTTGGGCGAGACACTGGGCCACGGCGGCGGAAACCTTGTCCTCACTGCGCCCCAGATAGACGAGGCGCGCCCCTTGGGCCGCCAGGTAGTCGGCGGCCGAGCCGGCCAGGGCGCCCGTGGCGCCGGTAACGATGATAACGCGATCTTGAAGGTCAAAAATATTGGGATAACTCATGGAGCAGGGAATTGATAATGGGGGGCATGGGAGCGAATGCAAAAGGAAATGCATGAACGACTCATTTTGCACCATGATAGGTCAAAATGCGCAATCCCGGAAAGAATAAAGCGCTCCCGATAAAAATCAATTGATGCGCTTAACTTATGTTTTAAACGCATCACTTTGAGGTAATATTAGAGCGAGAAGTTTACCCCCGCTCCGATGTCCTCCCTGCCCTCCAATGATTCGTCCAAGCCACCGATCACCCTTTACGATATTGCCGAAAAAGTCGGGGTCTCCTATGTCACGGTGTCGCTGGCGCTCCGCAATCATCCCCGCATCTCCAAGGCGCGCTGCGAGGAAGTGCAGCGAGTGGCACAGGAGATGGGCTACCGACCCAATGCGATGGCAGCCGCCCTTGCCTCCCGCAAATGGGACATGGCTCGCAAGGACACGGGAGCAGTAATCGCCTGGCTGAACTTGTGGCCGGAGCCAAAACGCTTGCGGAATCACCAGGAGTTCAACGGCTATTGGCAGGGCGCGGAACGGGCGGCCAACAAATTCGGCTACCGGCTGGAAGAGTTCGTCGTGAATACGGAGATGCCATTGCAGCGGGTGGAAAAGGTGCTCTGGAACCGGAGCATCAATGGCATATTGATCCCCCCTCACCCCCGCCTTCCCGAATGGGGCAATTTTAATTGGGACCGGTTTTCGGTGGTTCGCTTCGGCAACTCGATTACCGCTCCCCTCGTGCATTCAGTCACCAGCGACCAGGCGGCGAATGCCATCCTGGCCTTCCATAAAATGCGCGAAAAGGGCTACCAACGGATCGGTTTTGCCAGGTACGGGGGGGGCTGGACGCCTACTAATGTTCAAGGCGGGCTTTCTTTCGGCCCAGTCGGAGCTTGAGGAAAAGTTTCGCATTCCTCCGATCGTCTTTGAACAGGGCCAAAATGAGGAAAACCGGGGGCAGCTTCTGAAATGGCTGAAGAAATACAAACCGGACGCCATTCTTACCTTTGCCCCGGAAATGAGGCAATTGCTCCAGGAATTGAACTATCGCGTGCCGGAAGACATTGGGCTGGCAGCACTCAGTGTGCTGGATGGCAATGCCGATACCGGCATCCACCAAAATCCCGAGGAGATCGGGCGCGTCGCAGTTCTGGTGGTCATTTCGCTCATCCACGATGCGTCGAGAGGCATTCCGGATGTCTTTCGTCAGGTGCTCATCTCCGGGCGCTGGGTGGATGGAACAAGCCTGCCGGACCGGGTGGCAAGTTGAGCCACCCCCGCATCAGGAGATGCTTGAAACGTATTCGCGATAAATCGCCAGGGAACGGTCCATCGCCAGGGAACGTCCATCCAATTCACAGGCTCCCATGATTCCAATCCGACTATTAGTCAGGAATAGCTCATCCACCTGATTCATGGAATAACGATGAATCACTTCCTCGCGAACCGTGAAGCGATTCATTAACCACTCCCGAATCACCCCATCACGAGCCCCGGAAGCAATCGGGGGAGTAGAAATAATGTCGCCTCGAATAAAAAACACATTCGAAAAAGCGGCGGATACTAATTCCTCTTTTTCATTAAAAAGAAGCGCTTCATCCACATGATATTTTAGATGCGACTCCAAGTTAACTTTCACTTGAGCCGCGTATGAGCCGGTTTTCCGTCCCCCAAAGAGAGACCAATGCAGGCCTTCCTGCGTCCGTAATTTCCAGCCCTTCCGATAGCTTTCCTCAATGGGAAACGGACGATTTTCCAGCAGCAGATAGACCCGGCTAATCTTTAGACTCAGCTCATCCCCACCGGTAATATAAAGGCGAGCCATCCCACTAAGACCAGCCAGCAACGAACGGATTTTTCCGGCCTCCAAAGCGGCGGCATCGCAGGAAAGCCCCAGGAAACCAGCCGTCGAAACCAACCGCGAAAGATGCTCCTGCAGAAAGAGGGGCACCCCCTCTCGAACGGCCATGGTTTCAAAGGCAGAGTAGCCCAGGCGAAACCCCACATCGGTCACCGGCACGCTCTCACAGGGAAGATACCCCCCCTCACTCCAAGCCCAGGCGCGCCATCCTTCACGGATCATGGGATGGATTATTGAATACTCAACTCGCGGGTAATGCCGAAGCGCTCGATCCGCTTGCGCAAGGTGGCACGGGTAATCCCCAGCAGCTTGGCCGCGCGAACTTGGTTTCCCTTGGTCGCCTTCATCGCATGCAGGGTAAATTCACGCTCCAGCCATGGGAGCAATTCCACCGAAGGATCACTCTGGGCCGCTTTCAACAAAGCCTCGATCGCCGCCTCGGTTCCCACATTGCCCGAGGACACTTCCTCGGTATGCACATTGGCCGTGGCATCCGCCGTCCCCAGGGGAATATCCTTGGGCAGCAGAAGGTCGGAGGTCGCGAGCACGGAGGCACGCTGGATGGTATTCTCCAGCTCCCGCACATTGCCCGGCCATGGATAGTTCTCCAAGGCACGGACCGCATCCTCGGAAAGGCGCAGGCGCGGCAGATGTTTCTGAACCGCAACCTTATGCAGAAAATATTCCGCCAAAAGTCGAACATCTTCGATCCGCTGGCGCAAGGGCGGCAACTGGATGCGCACCACGTTCAACCGATAGAAAAGATCCTCCCGGAAAAGCTTCTTCTGCACTTCCTGTTCCAGGTTCTTATTCGTGGCCGCAATGATCCGGACGTCGCTCTTGAGCGTGGCAGTTCCGCCGACGCGGGAGAACTCCCCCTCTTGAAGCACGCGGAGGATTTTCCCCTGGAGAGACATCGGCATATCCCCGATTTCGTCGAGGAACAGGGTCCCCCCATCGCTTTGCTCGAAACGGCCCACCCGCTGGACAACCGCGCCGGTAAAGGCCCCTTTTTCGTGACCGAAAAGCTCGCTTTCGAGGAGTTGCTCAGGAATGGCCGCGCAGTTGATGGCGACAAAATTCTTCTCGTTGCGCTGGCTGTAATTGTGGATCGCCCGGGCCACCAGTTCCTTACCAGTGCCGCTCTCGCCAGTGATCATTACCGGGGCATCACTGTGGGAAACGCGCCCCACCATCTTGAAAACCTGCTGCATCGCATCGGATTGGCCGACAATGCTGTCCTGATGCTGCTCCACCGTCATCTGCGGCTTGAAAGTGGTCGCGGCGCGTTTCTCGGCCTGCTGGGTGAGCGCGGCGTCCACCACCGGCTTCAGGTTAAACGGCAGCGCTTCCTTGCGGAGAAAGTCAAAAGCCCCCAGCTTCATCGACTCGATCACGTTCTGCGTCGTGCCGAAGGCGCTGATAAGGATCACACAGGCATTGGGATCGCGCTGGCGGGCCTTGGCGGCAGCTCGAAGACCGCTGTAAGGCACCAGATGCGTCTCGGTAATGAGCAAATCGGGCGATTCGCAGCAATAAAGTTTGTAGGCATCATCAGCCGAGGTGGCGGTGAGCACCCGGGTGGTGGGGGTCTGCAATTGGTGCTGAGCCCACTCCAAAAAGTCGGTTTCGGGATCAACGATGATGATAGTCTGACACTTGTTCATGTCTTTTTTTATACTGCTCCGTAGCGTCGATGACGTTTACCGTAATCTTTGATGGCCTCAAGCAAATCTTGTTTGGAAAAATCTGGCCACAATTTAGGAGTTACGTAAATCTCTGTGTAGCTTAATTGCCAGAGGAGAAAATTAGACAGTCTTAATTCTCCAGAGGTGCGAATCAGCAAATCGGGGTCCGGATAGTAGCGGGTATAGAGATGTTTACTAAAGATTTCGGCATCGATCATCGCCGGATCGAGATGCCCCTGCTGCACTTCGTGGAGCAGGCTTTTGATGCCGTCCACGATTTCCGAGCGACCGCTGTAGCTCAGGGCGAGGATCAAGGTGAGCCCGGTATTGTTCGCCGTCGCCTCAATGGCGCGATGCAGTTCTCGCTGGCAACTGGCCGGGAGGTCGGTAAGACGTCCAATCGCTTGGAGGCGGACGTTTTTCTCGATCAGCTCGGGCGTTTCCTTCTTAAGAAAGCGTTCCAAAAGGAGCATCAGAGCGGCAACTTCAGTCTTGGGGCGCTTCCAGTTCTCGGTCGAGAAGGCGTAGAGGGTCAGGAACTCCACCTTCGAGTCGGCACAGGCCTCGATGGCGGAGCGGACCGCATCCGCCCCCCGTTCATGCCCCCGAATCCGGGCAAAGCCCTGCTGTTTGGCCCAGCGGCCATTGCCATCCATGATGATCGCAATATGCCGGGGGACGTTGCTCACAGCACGATGGTTTGGTCGCGACGGGGGCCCACACTGGCGATCGCCAGCTTCGCACCGGTCAGTTCCGCCAGCTTTTGCACATAGGATCGGGCCTTCTCGGGAAGATCGGAGAATTTTTGCGCGTCCTCGGTGGAAGTCTTCCAGCCCGGGAGTTCAACATAGACCGGCTGGCACTGCTCGAGCAGCCGCACGTCGGAGGGGGGGACTTCCAGCAGCTTGCGACCGAGCTTGTAGTGGGTGCAGACCTTGATCGTGTCGAGACCATCGAGGCCGTCGAGATTGGTGATGGCGAGATCGTCGATGCCGTTCAGCATCGCAGCGTAGCGGGTGGCGACGGCGTCGAACCACCCACAACGGCGGGCGCGACCCGTGGTGGAGCCAAATTCGCGGCCCATGCCGTGGAGCATGTCGCTGATCTCCTGGTTCTCGGTCGGGAACGGCCCCTCCCCCACGCGGGTGGTGTAGGCCTTCATCACGCCCATCACGCGATCCATGCGATGCGGCGGCACGCCCGAGCCGGTGCAAGCGCCGCCGGCGGTCGTATTGGAAGAGGTTACGTAAGGATAGGTGCCATGGTCGATATCGAGGAACGTGCCCTGGGCGCCTTCAAAAAGGATTTCCTTCCCGGCCTTGATCGCCTCGTGGAGGTAAACCACGGTGTTGATCACAAAGGGCTTCAGCTTGGCGGCGGCTTCGCGGTAATCGGCGAGCACCTTGGCGAGGCTCACGGTCTTGCCCCCCATCGCCTTGAGCACCTTGTTGTTTTCCTTCACATTCTTGGTGATCTTCGCGGTGAGGAGATCCGGCTCCATCAAATCGCTGATGCGCAGGCCCACACGGGCCGCCTTGTCGCCATAGGCCGGGCCGATGCCGCGCTTGGTGGTGCCAATCTTGTTCTTGCCCTTGGCCAGTTCGCGGGCCTCGTCGAGCAGGCGGTGATAGGGCATCACAACATGGGCGCAGTCGCTGATGAGGAGATTTTTGGCCGAGACCTTGATCTTCTTCGTCTTAAGTCCTTCGATTTCGCCGACGAGCGAAACGGGGTCGATCACCACGCCGTTGCCGATCACGCAGACCTTGTTGGAACGAAGGATACCCGAGGGAATGAGGTGGAGGGTAAACTTGCTCTCGCCGATCAGCACGGTATGACCGGCATTGTTGCCGCCCTGGCTGCGCACGACCAGATCCGCCTTCTCGGTGAGAAAATCAATGATCTTGCCTTTGCCTTCATCGCCCCACTGGGCGCCTACGAGAATCGTGTTCGACATAAAAAAGTTGAGTGCGGTCGGTTGCTGCTATTGCGTGCGGTTTTCGGAAAGGGGTCTTTCGACGAAAAAAACGTCTGGTCACGCTCTAAATGCGTGACGAGACGTTGGCAAATACTAGGACCCCCTGAGCCCGCGGCAAGGTAAATTTTAACCATTTGGCCGGGACTGAAAAATCCTGCGCGCAACCTGGCGCGTTTTGTGCGATTAAATCAGTGCCATGCAGCCCTACGACGTATCGCAATGGGATGTTTTTCAAGCGGCGCATTTGCTGAACCGCGCCGGCTTTGGCGGCTCCCCCGCCCAGATCGAAGCTTTTTACCGGCTCGGCTTTCCACAAGCGCTCGATCGCCTGCTCAGCTACCAGGCCGAAAAGCAGAGCTTTCCGCTCCCGGAGTATCACGAGCCGCAGACGCTTTTTCAGATGACGGAGGGTGAGCCGTTTCTCGGCGTGACCCCGCAGGTGCAACGGCTGCTGGACCCGAAGCCGAATAATTACATGGAGATCGTCCAGCTCCGCCAATGGTGGCTGGATCGCATGGTGCGGACCGAGAACCCGCTCCGCGAAAAGATGACGCTCTTCTGGCACGGCCACTTTGCCACCGGCAATAGCAAGGTGGGCGACAGTTTCTTCATGTGGCAGCAGAACGAAATGCTGCGCAACCATGCGCTGGGAAATTTTGGCGAGCTGACGAAGGCCGTGTCGCGCGACCCGGCGATGATGGCTTACCTTGATCTACGCAACAGCCAGAAGGCGCATCCCAATGAAAATTTCGCCCGGGAGCTGATGGAGCTCTTCACCCTCGGAATCGGCCATTACACCGAGGACGACATCAAGCAATCCGCGCGGGCCTTCACCGGCTACCGCGTGAGCAGCGTGGACAAGATCAGTTTCCAATTCGTTCCCCAGCAGTTCGACAACACGCCCAAGAAGTTCTTGGGGTGGATGGGCAATTTCAAAGGCGACGACATCGTAAACATCATCCTGCACCAGCCGGCCTGCGCGGAGTTCATCGTGCGCAAGCTCTGGCGCTTTTTCGCGGGGCCGGAGCCTTCACCGGAAACGGTGAAAGACCTGGCGGCGACTTTCCGCGATGGTCACTACGAGATTGCGCCGTTGCTGCGGACGATTTTCAGCAGCCAGGAGTTTTTCAGCGCGGAAGTGCGCGGGCATCTCATCAAGAGCCCGGTGCAATGGCTCATCCAGACGGCAAAGTCCATGGAGGTGCAGCTTCCGCAGGATGCGCGGGCGGTCGGTGAACTGGCCGCGATGGGACAATCGCTCTTCGATCCGCCCAACGTGAAGGGCTGGGACGGCGGCAAGGCGTGGATCAATACCAACACCCTGCTCCGGCGCTACAATTTCGCCTCCTACTTCCTGCGCAACGGCCCGGCCAACTCGCCGTTCTTTGCGAATTTCCAGAAGATCGTGCCAGCCGGCATGCGGAGCGACCGCACGGCGATCATCGCCTCGGCTGCCTTCCGCCTCTACCAACGCCCGTTATCCACGGACGAAATGAAAACGCTCACCAACTTCCTGGAGAAGCGCCCGCGCATGGATGACTACACGTTGCGCAGCCTCTACAACCTGATGATGAGCGCGCCGCAGTATCAACTTTGCTAGTTGGTCATGTTTTGCTACCAACAGCGCTCATGAACGGAACCCTCAAAGGCAAAATCGCATTGGTCACCGGAGCCAGCCGCGGCATTGGCGCCGGGATTGTGAAACGACTGGCCCAGGAAGGCGCGCATGTCGCCCTCACCTACGCCAGCTCTCCGGAAAAAGCGCAGGAAGTCGTCACGCTGGCGGAGTCCTTTGGCGTCAAGGCACTGGCCATTCAAGCGGATGCCTCCGAGGCGACAGCGGTTACGACCGCCGTGGAACGCACGGTCGCGGAACTGGGCGGGCTGGACATTCTCGTCAACAACGCCGGGGTGCTGGCCGTCGCTCCGATCGATCAGCTCAAGCTTGAAGATTTCGACCGCACGATGGCGGTGAATGTGCGCTCGGTATTTGTCGCCTGCCAGGCGGCAGCCAGGCACCTGAAAGAAGGCGGGCGCATCATCAATATCGGCAGTTGCAATGCCGACCGCATGCCATTTCAAGGCGGCTCGATTTACTCCATGAGCAAGGCGGCGCTGGTCGGCTTTACCAAAGGGCTGGCCCGCGATCTTGGCCCGCGCGGGATCACGGTCAACAACATCCAGCCCGGGCCGGTCAATACCGATATGAACCCCGCCGATGGTCCCGCCGCGGAAATGCTCAAGGGCCTGATGGCATTGCCCCGCTACGGCACGGTGGAGGAGATCGCCGCGCTCGTCGCGCATCTGGCCAGTCCGGAGGCTGCTTACACCACCGGGGCGAGCTTTACGATCGATGGCGGCTTTACGGCCTGATTTTGCCATGAAAGCCATTTGCCTGGAGCAATCACCCCCCTCGCCCGTGCTGGTCGGACGCGACCTTCCGGTTCCACAGCCCGGTGCGGGCGAGCTATTGATCCGCGTGCACGCCGCCGGGGTCACGCCCACGGAATTGGTCTGGTATCCCACCACGCACACCAAGGCCGGTACGCCGCGCCTGCACGCGGTGCCGGGGCACGAGTTTTCCGGCGAAATCGCAGCGGTGGGAGAAGGCGTCACCACCTTCACGGTCGGGCAGGCGGTGTATGGAATGAATGACTGGTTTGCCGATGGCGCGACTGCGGAATATTGCCTCACGGTTCCCGCCCAGGTCGCGCCGAAACCGGCGAATCTTTCGCATCCCGAGGCCGCGAGCGTGCCGATCGGCGCGCTCACCGCGTGGCAGGGGCTTTTCTCCAAGGCGAAGCTGAAAGCGGGCGAGCGCGTGCTCATCCATGGCGGCGCAGGCGCAGTCGGGGTTTACGCGATCCAACTGGCGCGACAGGCGGGAGCGCAGGTCATTACCACCGCTTCCGCCCGCAATGCGGAGTTCCTGCATGAACTGGGCGCGCAGAAGGTCATCGACTACCATACCGAACGCTTTGAAGACGCGGCCGGGCCGGTGGAGGTGATTTTCGACGGGGTCGGTGGAGAGACACTTCAACGCTCGTGGGGATTACTGGGTGCCAGCGGGCGCCTCGTAACCATTGCCGCGGATAGTGAGGGCACGCCGGATGAACGAACCAAGGCGGCCTTCTTTATCGTGGAGCCGCACCAGCAACAGCTTCAGGAAATCGCAGCGATGCTGGATGCGGGGACGTTGAAAACCTTGGTGGATGCCGTGTTGCCGCTGGCCGAAGCTCCGGCGGCGTATCTCAGCCAGGCCCCCCGTTCGCATGGGCGGGGCAAGGTGGTAATTGATTGCACTCGCTAGCCGGTCACTCCACTTCCTCTTCCGCGGCGCGGATCGCAAGCTGGGCTTTCGCAGCCTCATTGGCCGCCTGCTCGCGCTCCCGGGCATCGCGGCGCGCGTGGGCTTGCTGGATGATGCGCAGCGCGATGAAATAAGTAATGAAGCCGAGCGGCACAGCGAGGACGAGCGAGCCGATCAGCGTCGGCCACAGGATTTTCAGTGTGCGCCAGTGCAGGAAGGCGTCGATGTGAAACTCCTCGAAGCGGAATCGCTTGGGCAAGTTATGGGGATGGGAAAGCAGCCAGTAGCCGATATTGTGACTGCCAGCGGAAGATGATCGGCGCGATCGGGATGAGCACGTCGTGCAGCGTCACCGCGATCACGGCGGAGATCTTGCTGCAGCGCGTAAACCAGGCGAAGACCAGCGCGAGCGCCGTTTTGAGCCCGATCAGCGGCGTCATCCCAAAAAATACCCCGATGGCCAGCCCTCCCGCGATCGCATGCGGCGTATCGCGGATTTGCATCAACCGATGGTAATGTTCACGGAAAAACTTCCCAAGGAGACTCATCGCCCAATCGTTGATTGAATATGGAATAGAATACCACCATATTTTATCCGTCCAAGTGTCATCGATGAACGCCACCCAATATCCTGAAGCCCCGCAATCCGACACCGCCCTCTTTCGCCGCTGGCTGTTGGGGGCGCTGGTTTTTTCGCTACTGCTGCATCTCGCGCTCGGGCTTTCGTTTTATTTTGTGCCCCTCGATCACTTCGACGCCCCGGTGCAGCGCCTGGTCCCGCCCACGTTCAAGGTCAACCGGGTCGTGATCGACGCTTCAAAGCTGAACTCCAGCGACGAGGAACCGGCGAAACCCGCCCATAAGGCCGCTACCGCGAAGCCGCTGGTGGACCTGCCCTCGGATAACGAGTCCTTCGACAAACTGCTCTCCGAAGTGCACGCCGTGCCCTCGGCGCCCGATCCGATCAAGCCGATGATGACGGAGAAGCCGCACGTGGAGGCGACCAATCTCCAATCGCTCGCCATTCAACAAAAGGCCGCGGCCGAGCAGGCCGACAAGGAGCTCGCGGTCGCCAGCCAGCAACTGCTGCAGGATTCCACCAAGCGACCGCTGCAACCGTCACTGAGCCTCGATCAACTCGCCAAGGCCGCCGAGAGCAGCAGCCACCGGGGCGAGGCCCTCCCCGGCTCCGAGGGCACGCAAGGCTACAGCGATCTCGACAACCTGCTCGGGCAGGGACAACTCAAGGGCAAGGTCGCTCCGCTGAAGGTCCCGGGAGGCGCGTTGTTTGAGTTCGACAAATACGACCTGCGCTCCGACGCCATTCTCACCATGCAAAAGCTGGGCCGCCTGATTCAGAAAAACCCCGGGGCCACTTTCACCGTGGAAGGCTACACCGACTCGATCGGCGATGCGCCGCACAACCAGGATTTGAGCCAGCGTCGTGCGGAGGCGATCAAGCTCTGGCTGGTCTCGAACATGGGCATCGATCCCGCCAAGGTGGAAGCAATCGGCTACGGCAGCACCAAATTCAAAGTGCAGCCGACGACCACGGATGCGAATGGAAACCCACTCTCCCTGCAACAGCAGATCGATCTGCAGGCTCCCAATCGCCGAGTGGAGATCGTGATCAAGACCCCGGAGTAGGCAGCGAACGCTCTGCGCGTCTCGATTCGTTCACAACCCGCCTGCGCTTTTCCCATACCTCGGGTCCACTCGGGATGACGCCGCAACCGCCTTGGAAGCAAGGCTTTGTTTCCGCATGCCGTAACCATTCAGCCACAATGCGGCACATTTGATCATGGGAAGAAATCCCCGGTGAACATGGGCGTTTTCCCGGGCAAAAAATGAGTAGTCTCCTCGGTTGAGAGAGCCGTTCCAAAAAGCGCACAGTCGCCGCGCTTGAAGGTTTGAAAACATCGGGAATTAACGAACGGCTATGAAGACACTCAAATATGGAATCGGCGTGATGGCACTTTGCCTCGGACTCGGAAATTCGCAGGCCCTGTGGGCACAAGGCGATCCCTCTCCGACTGCGGAAGAAACGAAGGAATATCCCTTCGTCCTGAAACCGGAACTGCCTCTGGACGTAAACACCCATGAACTGGGTGAAATCCTGGGCAAAAAAGAGGTCAGCGAGGCGGACATCCTGAAGGCGCACCGCCTTTTCACCACCCTCTCGTGGCAGGCTTTTATCGCGCTCAACTGGCCCGCAAAACCCAATGGCCAACCTGATCGAAAGCTGACCATGGCGGACAATACCACCTGGCGCGTGTGGGATTACTGGCGCTCGGCGGGCAGCATTTTTTTGAAGGACGGCGCGCGGCCCGAACCATGGAAGGACAAGCGCTACGCCTCGGAGAAGCTGCGCAACTTTGCCAACATGCCCCACTCCGGCGGCAACACGGCGGCGCGCGACAATTTCGAGGCCTTTACCGGTCCGCTGGTCGATCAATATGGCAAGTGGGCGCGGTTTGAAATCCGCGTGAACCAGCCGGAGTTCGACTACATCTATAAGAACGAACTCTACAACCAGGACGGGCAGGTCGCGTTCAGCCAGCGGAGCAAGAACAACGACGTGGATCTCCCGATCAACGGGGGCGGGAAGCATGGCTCGATCGAGATCAAGCTCGCCTGGAAGGAATTGAATGCGCAGGACGACGCCAGCCGCTTCTATACCACGGACCTCACGGTCACGCCTTCCGAACCGGACTCGAAGCAGAAGACCATCAAGGTAGGGCTGGTGGGCATGCACATCTCCATGCGCACGAAATCCTCGCCGGAGTGGATCTGGTCCACCTTCGAGCAGATCGACAATGTGCGCTCGAATCCCGAGGGCAACGGCAAGATGTCCAAGCCGAGCTTCGTCGATCCAGCCTACACCGGCACCGACTTCAATGTGGAGCCGCCGAAGAATGCGAAGATTGATTCCAGCGGCAAGCTGGTCCCAGCCACCGGAACGGACGCCACGACCTGGATCGAAAGTCTCACCACCACGCCGGTGCAGGTGAAGCGGATCGACGTCCCGACCAAACCGCTGCTCAACCCGCTCGATGCGAAGCTGGACGACGTGGCCAAGGCGCTCAACGCCGAGGTTCAGGCCGCGTTGAAGAGCCAGAACTCGGTCTTCCAGTATTATGAATTGATCGACACGCAATGGCCGCTGCACCCCAATGCCCAAGCCTATTCTGGCGGGGCGGGCAGCGCCCCCGAAAGTCTTCGCTTCAAGACGCCGGGGGAGATGATTCCGACCTTCCTCATCAACACCACGATGGAGACCTACTTCCAGCGCGGCGACCAGCCCGCGGGCGGCTCGGAGCAGGACAACCGGCTGAACATTCCCGAGGAATTGCTCTCGGACAAGGGCAAGGCATTGCAGAATGAGTTCGGCGGCAATGCGTTTACAGATGTAACCCGGGTGTTCGCCACCGAGAGCTGCGTGGGCTGCCACTACTCTTCTGGCATTTCCATCGGGTTCAAAAAGAATCCGGACGGCTCCGAGATGCTGAACGACGGCTACCCCACCGCGGTCTTCGGCGAGAACAACCACTTTGGAAAAACAGGCGGCGCCAACTTTAGCTGGATGCTGCAATTGGAAGCGCAGCCGGTCCCGCGCCCGAGCCACACGCCCACTCCCGACGCGCCAACCGCCAACTGATCACGGCCTTCAATCAAGGTCTCTTTCATCATGAGCAACAATTCTTACGACTCCTCCACCTCTGCGTACCAATTCGTCCCGGTGGACCAGTTCACCCCGAACAGCAGCATCGGCTGGACCTCCTTCGGCAACGTGACCAACGTCACCTACACCGCGAGCAATCAGTCCTTCCTCATTACGGGGATGGCGCAAGCTGGCGGTAAGGCCCCCACGCTCACGATCCAGATTCTCGGGCCATCGGTCTTCCGCGTCTGGTTCAATCGCCAGGGCAACTACGTCCGCAATTTCAATTCGTATGCCGTGGTGAACTGGAGCACTGGCCCGGCGGCGGTCAATATCCTGCAAAACGACAACGTGAAGCTCTCCGTGGACTTGGGCGAGATCCGGCTCGACGTGTTGAAGACGCCCTTCACGGTCCAGGTCTATCGCAACGACGTGTTGATCAGCACGGACACGGCGCAGGGGCTTGAGTATGTCGCCGGGACCGATCCGACCAAGGCGGCGGTCGCCAACTTCAAGAGCATTCCCGCCAATGCCCACTACTACGGCTTCGGCGAGAAGGGCGGCACCCAGCTCAACATGCTGAACTCGTCGATGACGTTCTTCAATTACGACAACTACAAGTATAGCGGCGGGCCGGAATCCAGCTATGGCGGGGTCGTGCCCGACTTCAGCAGCCCGGGGCCGAAGAACTACGCCGAGCCGCTCTACAACTCCATTCCCCTGCTCATCGAGGACAACCCCAATCCGATGAGCGGCCCGCCATACAGCTACGGCCTGTTCTTTGACAACGAGGCGCAGACCTATTTCAACGTCGGCCAGAGTTCGTCCTATGCGGGCAACATGTTCGGCAAATATTACTTCGGCGCGCTCTTCGGCGACCTCGACTACTACTTCATGGCGGGAGACAGCACGGTGGATGTGCTGAACCTTTATACGACGCTCACCGGTCGCGCCGCATTGCCGCCGATGTACACGCTGGGCTATCATCAAGGCTGCTACGGCTATTATAATCAGGCCCTGGTGCTCCAGGCGGTGACCAGCTATCGGAATGCCGGCATTCCACTCGACGGGCTGCACATCGACGTGGATTTTCAGAATAACTACCGCACCTTCACCGCGAGCCCGATGAAGTTCCCAAATGGCGGGAAGGACGTCTTCGACCAATTGGCCGCACTGGGCGTAAAGGCCAGCACGAATATTACCGGCATCGTCTCCATGGTCCCGGTGGACGAGTCGAACAACACGCAACCGCCCTACGCAGTGCTGCAGGAAGGGCTCGCCAAAGGCTATTTCTACGAAAACGTCCGGGTCGATGATCCGAATCCGCCCACCAATCCGCAGCCCCTGGTCGTCAACGAAAGCTACGGGTGTAATTACAACCACTTCAACCCCTATCCGGCCCCCGGCGCTCCCTACAGCCCGAGTTGCAGTTCGCCGCTCGGCACCTACGGCCATTATGCCGACCTCGGCCGGCCCGACGCCCGGGCCTGGTGGGGCACCCTCTACGAACCGCTCATCAAAGCCGGCCTGAAAATGGTGTGGCAGGACATGACGGACCCCGCCACCCAGCAGAGCAGCGACGACACCATGAAGTGGAAGACGCTGCCGCTGAATCTCTCCGTCTATGATGCCACGACCAACTCCATGGTCCCGCACGCGCAGGTGCACAATGTCTTTGCGCTCAATCTCATCAGCGCCACCTACGAGGGACTCACCGAGATCATGGGTGATGCCGAGCGCCCCTTCATCATTGCGCGCGGCAGCTACGCCGGCGTCCAGCGTTACGCGGCGAGCTGGACCGGCGACTCCGCCTCGGACTGGGATTTCCTCGCGATTCTCATCCCGGAGATCCTCAACTTCGGGCTGTCGGGACAGCCCATGGCCGGTGCCGACGTGGGTGGCTTCGCCGCCGTCACCGGGGGCAACGGCAACCGGCCAGCCGGCGTGGCCGACCCCGAGCTGCTCACCCGCTGGACCACGCTCAGCGCCTTCATCGGCTGGTTCCGCAACCACTACGACGGCTACAACAAGCAATTCCAGGAACCGTATGCCTACGGCGGGCTGAATTCCGGCGTCTTGCCCGCTTGCAAAAAATACATCGAGATCCGCTACAAGCTGCTCCAGTATTTCTACGACGCCATGTACGAGTGCACGCAGACGGGCCTCCCCATTTGCCGCCCGCTGTTCCTCACCGATCGCGGCGACGCAAATGTTTACAACGAGCAGAACGCCACCACCCAGTTTATGGTCGGTCACGACTTGCTCATTGCGCCGGTGGTCCAGCAATCCACCTACTCGCGCAACGTCTACCTCCCCGCCGGGAGCAATTGGTTTGCCTATCAGGATCTGCAAGCACCGCTCATTGGGCCCAACACCGGCGGCAGCACGATCAACTGGAACGTCCCATGGGATATCGTGCCAATGTATGTGCGCGCCGGCGCGATCATCCCGCGGCGCCAGTTGGAGCAATACGTCGGCGAGAGCGTCGCCAATGGCGGCTACTGCCCGCTCACCTTCGAGATTTATCCCGGCCCCTCCAGCACCCACACGCTGTACTTGGACGACAAGGTCTCCAGCCTCTACAAAAAGGGCAAGTATCGCCTGACTGCGATTTCACAAACCACCGGCACTGCGGGAGTGAACTCGGTCCGCATCCAGCGCCTCTATGACCAGTTCACCCCGGTGGAGCCGTATTACTTCGTCGCCCTGCTGGCGACGCAATCCGGTGGGGTCCAGGTAAACGGAACCGCCCTGCCGTTCATCAACCAGGGGAACGACCAAGCCTCGGCCAATGCCCTTGCCGCCTCCACGGTGGATGCCTACTATTACAACGCCAGCCTGCAAACGACCTTCGTGAAGATCTTCGACACGAGTGCCGACGTTACCCTTACGGCCTAGATATCGCCCGGATATCGGTGAGGCTCCCCCCAGAGGGGCCCACGAGGCATGAGTGAATCGATAACCACCGCCCTCATCATGAACCCACTTGGCGCTTCCTACCTCCAGAACGGCACGGACCTCGTCTTCCGCGTCTTTTCCGCCCAGGCCACCCGCATCGAGCTCTGGCTCTATGCCGATGGCAGCCGCCCCACCGAGAATCTGCGCCTATCCCTCTCACCCAACGCGGCCAACTCGATGATCTTCGAGATCACGATCGACCAGCCGACCCTCGCCGCGGCGGGCATCACGGGCGCGGTCTATTACGGCTACCGGGCCTGGGGGCCAAACTGGGCTTACGATCCCGCCTGGATCCCCGGCTCGGCACTGGGGTTCCAGGACGATGCCGATGCCCTCGGCAACCGGTTCAATCCCAACAAACTGTTGCTGGACCCCTACGCCCGGGAGGTCGCGCACGATCCCCTCACCCTCACGCACCCCGGCGCGGTCGGCTACCTCAGTGGCAATGGCAATCGTTACCTCGATTCCGGCCCCTTCGCCCCCCGCGCAGTCGTGCTCCCGCCCACACCCGCGACGGCGAGCCCGCGTCCATCCGCTCCGCAGCGTCCATTCAAGGACGACATCATCTACGAGGTCCATGTCCGGGGCCTCACCATGAACGACCCGGCCATTCCCCAAAACCTGCGTGGCACCTATGCCGGAGCCGCCGCCAAGGCCCCGGCCCTGCAAGCGCTCGGCATCACCGCCGTCGAGCTCCTGCCCGTGCCGGAGATGCAAAACGAAACGAACGACGCCCTGCCGCTTTCCACCGCCAACATGAACTACTGGGGCTACGAACCCTTTGGCTTCTTTGCGCCGGACCGCCGCTACGCGCTCGACCAGACGCCCGGCGGTCCGCACCCGCGAATTTTGCGCCATGGTCGATGCCTTTCATGCCCAGGGGATCAAGGTTTACTGCGACTTCGTCTTCAACCACGGCGGCGAGGGCGACGTGGATGCCCTCACCGGCACCATCGGCAAAATCTTTTCCTGCCGTGGCCTCGACAACGCCACCTATTACGAGGTCCAGGATAGCAACGATCGCTACGCCGGTGTCCCCAATCAGGTTCCGCCCGTATCCTCCCCCGGTCATTTCTACCGGAACGACAACGGCGTGAGCGGAAACCTCAACTGCGCCAATCCCACCGTGCGCAACCTCATCATCGACGCCCTCCAATACTGGCACCAGGAACTCGGCGTGGACGGCTTTCGCTTCGACCTGGCGGCCGTGCTGGGAAACACGCAGACCCGCAACGGCTTCACCTTCTCCGCGACCGATCCCAACAACCCGCTCGAACCGCGCGGTCGCCGAGCTGCCCGCCCGTCCCGCAGCCGGCGGTCCCGGCGTGGACCTCATCGCCGAGCCTTACACCGCGGGGACGGACTTCAGCCTGGGCGGCTTCCCCCGGGGCTGGTCGGAATGGAATACGAACTTTCGCGACACCTTCCGCACTTCCCAGAACAAACTGGGAGTCCAGAACGTCACCCCCGGCCAGCTCGCGACCCGCTTTGCCGGTTCACAGGATCTCTTCGCCAGCCGGAGCCCCTCGGCCTCCGTCAATTTCCTCACCTGTCACGATGGTTTTTCCCTCCGTGACCTCTACTCCTTCGTTGCGACGAAGAATGACCAGCCTTTTCCTTTCGGCCCCTCAAGCGGTGGCCGGAGCGCTGGCGACGAGCTTTGCTGGGACCAGGGCGGCAATCTGGTCCTGCAACAGCAGGCCGCCCGCAATGGCCTGGCGCTCGCCCTCCTCTCCGCTGGCGTCCCCATGTTCTGCGGGGGCGACGAGCTGTATCGCACCCAGTACCGGCAACAACAACATGTTCAACGTGGATACAGACAAGAACTGGCTCGACCCCGCCGCTGGTGCGGCTTTCCCCGACCAGTTCCTCTATCTCCAGCGGCTCATCGCCTTTCGCCGGGCGCATGAGTGCCTGCGACCGGCCGCCTTCTTCACCGGACAGGACCACAATGGCAACGGCCTGAAGGACCTCACCTGGTATCAGGATAACGGCAGCGAAGTCTCCCCATCCTATTTCGCCAACCCCGCCAATCACTTCCTCGCCTTCCGCATCGATGGCACCGAGTTTGGCGACGTGAGCGCCTCCGTGCTGGTGATGTACAACGCTTACGATCAGGACCTCCCCGCCACCTTCCCCACGAATCTCCCCGGTCGGCGCTGGTATCTGGCTGGCGACACCGCCGTCGCCCCTGCTTCCGGAGCTTACTTCCTCGCCCCGGGATCGGATATCCTGCAAACCGCCGCCACTTATTCCTCCCGAGCCCGCTCGCTGGCGGTATTTGTCGAGCAGTAGGGCGGAGCGAAGTACGTAAAAACCCCCATATGAATTAGCGCGCCAATCGCTAAATTCTATCCAAACAGTGCTTGGGATAATTTCCAGGCATGCGGATAACCTAACCCTAGTGTGACTTATGGTGGCTTTAATTGAACAGGCAGAGGTGAGAAAGTACGACCAGGACCATGCGTTCCGTCTTGAAGAGAAATCGCTCAGTGGAGAAATTGTCTGTATAGAAAGATCCTACTCTTTCCTCATGCTAGTGGAAACGCCGAATCCACGACTGGATTCCGGGAGCCTTTCGGAAGTTGAGAAAGAGGTTCAACCCACGAAATGTCTTCTTTCCTGCCCGAGCTTAAAATTCCACAAGAAGACGGCTGCGGTAACTCATTTGGCGGGTAATGGGGAACAGAATCTGTTCCGGGTAGAGATTGGCCATGAGTAATTAGTGGTCATCGCCCATGACCAGCGGGCCTCGGGTGAAAACGTCCGACTCGCCTTCCTCGATCAGGGTTGCATCGGTGCCGCGTCCGCAGAAGCCGCCGCCCACCACGGGATCGAACGCTGCGTCGTCAAACTGCAGGAGGCCAATCGCAGCTTTGTCCTGATGTCTCGCCACTCGGTGGTCGAACAATCCTCCGCTTCACCAAAGTTCATTCCCCTCCAATTTGTTAATCAAACTTTTCCCCCTCCGGTCGAGCATCGGTTCTTGCATTACTTAACGTCGTGAACTATAAACCGGGGATGATTGAGTTTGTGCAAAGAGGCGGCCCTTTGATGTGGCTGCTCATCCTCTGCTCGGTGATCGCGTTTGCCGTGTTTCTCGAACGGCTTTTCTATTTCCACCGCGCCACCATTGTCGTCGGAGATTTGCTCCGCGGCATCGCCAATCTGATCCAGCGCCGCGACTTCGCCGGAAGCTCGACAGGAATGTGCCGTGACTCCCGGTCCGGTGGCCCGTGTCATCCACGCCGCGATCATCCGCCACGACGCGCCGCGCGCGGAATTGAAGGATATCGTGCAGGAAGCCGGCCAGTTGGAAGTGCCCCGCCTGGAGCGCAACCTGACCGTGCTCAACACCATCGCTTTCATCGCCCCGCTGATCGGCCTGCTCGGCACGGTGCTGGGATTGATCGAGGCGTTTGTCACCATCTCCAGCCAGAGCGGCTTCACCAGTTCCACCGATATTTCGCACGGCCTTTACCAGAGCCTGCTGATGACTGCCGCCGGCCTGGCGGTCGCCATTCCCGCCGCCGTCGCCAGCAGCTACCTCTCATCGCGAGTAAATACCCTGCTGCACGACATCGAGCGCGGTGGCATTGAGATCGTGAATTTGATCACCGACAGCCGCAAGGGCGCAGGCCGACATCATCGAATTCGGGACCACGCAGCGCAAGATCAAGGCGGATTAGCCTTCCGCACGCAGGCCCTCGATGAAACTGGAGCGCAACGTCAGCTTCAACCCCGCCTGGCTCGGCGTGGTTCCTTTGGTCAACGTGGTGTTTCTGGTGCTGCTGTTTTTTGCGCTCAGTTCCACTTATGTGCTGCAACCGGGCATCGCGATTCATCTGCCCACCTCGCCCTTCACGGTCCATCCACAGCGGGATCCCCAGGTCGTCACCATCGTCGCTGGTCCCACTCCGGTCATTTATTTTCATGACGAGCGGCTCACCCTCGACCAGTTCGCCGAACGGCTGACCGCCATCAAGGGCAAGAACCGCACCCTCATCATTCGCGCGGACAAAGGGATCCCTTACGATACCTTGATGGAGGTCATGAACACCGGCTTCAAAAACGATTGCTCGGTGGTGCTCGCCACTGCGGAACAACCCAATCACGGCTCGGATGACGCCCGCTGAGGAATCTCCACTCACTTTTCACTGGCCGGACCGCAAGGAAATCTCGCTGGCTCTCCCGCTCTTCCTGATTGTCTCGCTGCTCGCGCACGCGGCGACCTTCTATCTGTTTCAAATCGTTTATCCGCCCAGCGCCACCTCGCCGAATCCCCCGGTGGAAGCCAGCTTCTGGCAAAAAACGAGCGTGGACAGCCCGATCGGCCTCTGGCTGGCGGCGGAAGACCCCACGCTCATGACCTGGCCCCAGGCCGCCACCCCACCCCAGAGCTTCGATCTGAGCTACCAGCCGTTTTACAATACCGTTCGCGCGGAACCGCAGCAAGTAAGCAACGGCAATCGCTACGTTCCCTTTCCCCGCGGGCTCTCGCTGCATGAGGAAATGCAGGCCCGCCAGCCGACGGCAGCGGATTCCCTGCCGCAAAAACCTTTGCACACGCAAATCACCTTCTCGGCGGAAATCAGCAATCTCGCGCCGGGGAACTTCCCCGACCTGCCGTTTAAACGGTTGAGTGTTGAAACCCTCCAGCCCGCTATTTTTTTTATTGGAATCTCCGAAACGGGTGATATCCTCTACTCTTTCGTCGAGGTCTCTTCTGGTAACCCCTCCGCAGATGAAGTCGCCGAAGCCTATCTGTCCACTCTCAGGTGTAAACCTTCCGGCGGACATCCGAGATGGGGCTTCGTCACGTTTCATTGGGGAGTGGACTCCATGAAGTCCACGTCGAAAGAGCAACCACCCCACCTACCAGAACAATGATTCGTGTCTCCCTCACCGCGTTGATTTGCATCTACATGAGTGCATTTCTCGGGTTTATTTTTATGATCTGGCTCCGCGACACGTGGCGCCGCCGCCGCTATGAAGCGCTGTCCATCCGGCACCGGCTTCAGTGTCATATTTGCGCGCTGGAATTTGAAGATCGCAGCGACGACCTGCTGGCCCGCTGCCCGCATTGCGGCGCGCTCAACGAGCGTTTCCATTACAGTACGCTGTAAGGGAATTTTGGAATTACGATTTTAGATTTTGGATGGTCATCGATTGGTTGGTGCATTCCAAAATCCAAATTCAAAAATCCGAAATTCTACAACCCACTTGCGTCCTCCCGCGGAGTTCTGGCATGTTCCGACATGGCAGAAAACACCACACCCACCGCGATTGATGACCTGCTCTATCAGCCCGCGGACACCTTTTTCCTGTCGCAAAACGGCACGGCGCTGACCTACGACGACGTCACTCTCGCCACGCTCTACTCCGACATCCTTCCCCGCGACGCGCAGCTCGACACTTCCCTCGCCGACGGGCTGCAGCTTCACATCCCCATCATCTCGGCGGATATGGACACCGTCACCGAATCGCGCATGGCCACCGCCATGGCGCTCGCCGGTGGCCTCGGGCTCATCCATTACAACATGACCGAGCGGCAGCAGCTCAGCGAGGTCAGCCGGGTGAAATATCACATCCAGGGTCTCATTCAGGAGCCGATCAAGGTGAGCCCGCAAATGCACATCGGCGATGTGCTGAATTTGATCGACGAACGCCATTTCAGCTTCAGCACCTTCCCGGTCGTGGACGAGGCGGGCAAGCTGCTCGGCCTGCTCCCCGGCCACGTGGTGAAGCCCCGCTATGCAACCAAGCTGGTGAGCGAAGCGATGACGCCACGCGAGGAAGTCCATACCATTAACGAGAAGGAACTCGTGCCCGATCCGATCGCCTGCGCCGACCAGTTCTTCAGCGAGCACATCGGCATTCACAAGCTGCTGGTGGTGGACAATGAGGACAAGCTGCGCGGCCTCTTCACGATCAGCGACATCGAGCGCATCAACCAGGAGCGTAACGCCCAGCTCAAGCCGGCGCGCGATTCGCAGTTCCGCCTCATCTGCGGCGCCGCCGTTTCCGCCACGCGCAATTCTACCGGCGAGCTCGACCAGAACCGTATTCTTACCCACATCGGCGCGCTGGTGGATCGCGGTTGCGACGTCGTCGCCGTCTCCACCGCGCATGGCCACAGTGCAGGCGTAGGCGACACGGTGCGGCTCATTCGCAACGAGTTTCCAAAGCTCCCGATCATCGCGGGCAACGTCACCAGCGCGGCGGGCGTCGAGTATCTCGCCAAGTGCGGTGCGAATGTGATCAAGATCGGCCAGGGCCCCGGCTCGATCTGCACCACCCGCATCGTCGCGGGCGTCGGCATCCCGCAGCTCACTGCCCTCTACGCGGCCTCGCAGGCGGCGAAGAAGCTCGGCGTGCAGATCATTGCCGACGGCGGCATCACCAAGAGCGGCGACATCGTGAAGGCACTCACGCTCGCCGGATCGGTGATCTGCGGCGGCTTGCTCGCCGGTTGTCCCGAGGCCCCCGGGCAGATCATGGAGATCAACGGCAAGCTTTATAAGCAATACCGCGGCATGGGCAGCCTCGCCGCGATGAAGGCCGGCAGCGCGGCCCGCTACGGGCACTCGAAGGACACCACGCGCAAGGTCGCGGCGGAAGGTGTGGAGGCGCTCAAGGAAGTCTCCGCCTCGCTCGACAGCGTGCTCGGCCAGCTCGTCGGCGGCATCCAGAGCGGCATGGGCTATCTCGGCGCGCGCAACCTCATCGAGCTCCGCGACAAGGCCCGCTACATCCGCGTCACCCCGGCCGGCCAGCGCGAAAGCAGCCCGCACGACATCGTGGAAGTAAAGACCGGCAACTAACGATGCACCTGCCCAGCCTCATCGAAAAGAAGCGCGATGGCGGCACGCTGTCCGCGGCGGAAATCGAGCTCGTCATCGGCGCCTTCAGCCGGGGCGAAATGCCCGATTACCAGATGAGCGCGCTCGCGATGGCCATCTTCTTCCAGGGCATGACGCCCGGGGAAACCGCCTCGCTGACCAAGGCGATGATGCACAGCGGCCGGGTGCTCAGCTATCCGACCGATGCGCCGCCGCGCGTGGACAAGCATTCCACCGGCGGCATCGGCGACAAGGTCTCGCTCGTCCTCGCTCCCCTGCTCGCCTGCGACGAGCTGTGGGTACCGATGATCTCCGGGCGCGGACTCGGCATCACCGGCGGCACGCTGGACAAGCTGGAGAGCATCCCCGGTTTCAACGTTAATCTCGATGAGCCGCGCGCCCTCGCGCAGTTGGAAAAGCTCGGCGTCTTCATGATCGGGCAGACCGCCGACATCTGCCCCGCCGACAAAAAACTCTACGCCCTGCGCGATGTGACCGCGACCGTACCGTCGCAGCCGCTCATCATCGCGAGCATCATGAGCAAGAAGCTCGCGGAATCGCTCGACCGCCTCGTGCTCGATGTGAAATTCGGCAGCGGCGCGTTCATGAAAACCCGCGCGGACGCGGAAACCCTCGCCGCCGGGCTGACCGCCGTCGGCACGCAAATGAGCGTGCAGGTTTCGCATCTGCTCACGCCCATGAGCGAGCCACTCGGCGCGACCGTGGGCAACGTGCTGGAAGTCGCCGAGGCCGTCGAGGCGCTCCACGGCGGCGGCCCGTCCGCACTGCGCGAGCTCACGCTCGATCTCGCCGCCCAGGTATCGAACGCCTCACGCGAGCAACTTGCCCGCTGGCTCGATGACGGCACGGCGTGGAATAAATTCGTCGCGATGGTCGAAGCCCAGGACGGCGATACCACCAAACTGGAATCGCTGACCGAAGTCCACGCCGCCCCCGTGCAGCTCGATCTGCCCGCCGAAGCCGATGGCAACTTGCTCGCCGTGGATGCCGGAAAAATCGGCCACGCCTGCGTGCTCCTCGGCGCGGGCCGCCAGAAGACCACCGATTCCATCGACTTCGCGGTCGGTTGCTCCGCGATCAAACGAACTGGCACCGCCGTCGCCAAAGGCGAGCCCCTGCTGCGCATTCACGCCCGCAGCGAGGCCAGTCTGCAATCCGTGCTTCCCCTTTTCCGCGCCGCAGTCGCCATTGGATGACACATTCGCCGCGCCCCAGAGGTGACAAGCGGCCAAAACCAGCCCATAATTTCCTTCACCATGAGCAAGCCGCCCTTTGAATTCGATTCCATCGAGGAAGTGCTGAAAGACATCAAAGCCGGGAAGATGGTCGTCGTCACCGACGACGCCGACCGCGAGAACGAAGGCGACCTTTTAATGGCCGCGGAAAAGATCACGCCCGAAGCCGTGAACTTCATGGCCAAGTTCGGTCGCGGCCTCATTTGCGCGCCGATCACCGAGCAGCGCGCCGGACTCCTCGGCCTGCCCCGCATGGTGGCGCAAAACCGCGAGAGCCAGCGCACCGCCTTCACCGTGAGCGTCGATGCCACCAAGGGCATCACCACCGGCATCAGCGCCGCCGACCGCGCCCGCACGATCGCCCTGCTCGCCGATCCCAAGACCGTGGCCGACGATCTCGTGCAGCCCGGCCACGTCTTCCCATTGCAGGCCAAGAGCGGCGGCGTGCTCCGACGGGCCGGCCACACCGAGGCGGCGGTCGATCTCGCCCGCCTGGCGGGACTCGAACCCGCCGGGGTCATCTGCGAAATTTTGCACGACGACGGCACAATGGCCCGCGTGCCCGATCTCAAAAAGTTCTGCCGCCGCCACAAACTCAAGATGTGCACCATCCGCGATCTCATCGAGTTTCGCCGCACCCGCGAAAAACTCGTCGAGCGCGAGCAGATCATCAAGATGCCGACCGACTACGGCGATTTCGATCTGCACATGTATCGCTCCGTGATCGACGACGAGCATCACCTCGCGCTGGTGAAGGGGAAGATTTCCAAGACCAGCACCGTGCTCGTGCGCGTCCACAGCGAGTGCCTCACCGGCGACGTCTTCGGCTCCCGCGCGCTGCGACTGCGGCAACCAGCTCCACTGCCGCGATCACGCAAATCGCAGGCCGGCGAAAACGGCGTGCTCCTCTACATGCGCCAGGAAGGCCGCGGCATCGGCCTCCCCGCCAAGATCCACGCCTACAAGCTCCAGGAGCAGGGCCTCGACACGGTGGAGGCGAATGTCGCTGGGCTTCCCTGCCATGGATCTGCGCGACTACGGCATCGGCGCGCAAATTCTGTGGACCTCGGCATCCGCAAGATGATAACTCCTCACCAACAATCCGAAAAAAGTCGTCGGCCTCGAAGGCTACGGGCTGGAGATCGTGGAAGTAGTGCCGATCAAGTCAGAGCCAAATCCGCACAATGCCCGCTACCTCGAAACCAAGCGGGTGAAGATGGGGCATATTCTTTAAGCTGACTTATTTTCGAGCAGCGTACTAAATCTCCAAAACTCTCGATCGCCCAGTCAATCAAGCTTTGCATATTTACATGCGCGATATCTCCCATCGAGTAGGTTTGGATCGTGCGACCATTGATTTGCGCTTCCTTCCCCTCTGGATCGGCGATCCCATCTTGAATCCACATCCAGTTTCTTAACTCTGGATCTTCATCACCATGGAAACCTTCTTAGCGCACAAGCAGCGGCGTGCTGTTGCTCGAAGCGTCGCTTTTTGCAGGGTTTTTACAAGCAATTGCCGCGCCGACTCAGAACCGATCAAAACACAGGCGGCTGCGCCTTCATAATTTGCCAGCGGGATGGTGCTGAAAAAGAGATTCGTCGAGTGCCGCCAAGCCCATACGCTGGTTGAGAAAATAGATGAGAAATGCGGCTTGCCCCAAGCTGGCCGTTTTCACTTCGGAGAATTTTGATTAGCGCTGCCCGAATCTTCGGCTTTATCGACCGTCCCTGCCGAAGCACCAACAACTGCGCCAGGCGACAGATTTGGGAATTCCGAATCATCGCGTCGTTCTGATGCCCCGGTTTCGATTTCTTCAAAAAGAATCTGGAAATAAACGATCGATTCGTTTCCGCACCTCTGAATTCAACCAGCTTTTCCAAAATGGAATGAAAATCCTCCTGCTGCCAAAGAGCCAGAATCTCCAAAGCCGCATTGGCCGCTCCATCTACGGGCGTATGAAATAAACAATCGACCACCTGCGACTTTGAAAACTCGGGCCCCAGTTCGGCCAAAGCCTGCAAAGGGATTCTCCGACTGCCGGTTTTTCGGGACAGCATCGCCCCCAGGGCGGCAGCTCTTTGTATTTTGGCGGCACGCGCTTTGCCGATGATTTCTCGAACGAAATTGAGTGGAAAGAATTCCTCCGTAGCCAGACACTCCGCATGAATGTAGTCCCCCAGATGCAGACTCAGCCAAACGAATTGGACAACTGACTCCCGATCAAGGCGATTCTGCAACTTGCAGCAATGCTCGACGACCGGTGCCAGGGCATTGCCAATCTCCATTCCGAGTTCGGTCACCCGGCGATCTTTCCAGCATCCCAATTCGCCCAAATCTTCCAAGTCCTGATGCCAGTAATCATGAAGTGGTTCCGGTTTCTTCAGAACCCATTCGGGGAATTCGGGCTTCTTTAACGCATCCAGAAAATTTGTGTAGAAATAGGGATCAATGCGATTGCTTTGACCTTCCTCATCGAAATCCACGTCGATCTCCATCCCCTCAATTTCGTTGGTCAGACAGCAGCCCCGGCCATGGAAGTAATACTTCCATTCGGGTAAATCGGGCACCAGCCCAGATTGGGGAATTTTCTCCGGATGACCGAAGGCTCCCATCCGACCGATTTCACTGAGATCACCTTGAAGACGCGACTCGATAATATAGCCAATCCATTTTTGACGATCGACGTGGCGTGAAAATCCGATAAGCAACCACAAAGACCAACGATTCAACCCCGTCAAAAGCCTCGGTGCATGGATTGCAGCGGCTATCTTCGAATCACTCAATTGGTGAAGTTCCGCCAGCAAATCGGAAACACTTGCGGAACTAGGGACATGAATTGCCATCACTCTCCTATGTTTTCTCCTGCCGCTTCAAACCAGCGGCGGCGGCGAGGTATCCCACCATCGCCCACAAAAGCAGAATTCCGGTGGCGACGATTCCCGGCATCGCATCGCTGAAGACGTCCCCATTCTTAATCGGCGTGGCGGTCTTCAGGTTGCGGACGGCGGTCCAGTGGTCGGCGAGGAAGTCGCGTTCGATTTTTTGCTGCCAGAGCAGGCTTTCGTCCATCAGACGCTGGGCGGCAAAAGATGGGAGCGCGGTGGCGACGGCGCGGACTTCCGGACGCATCTCGTGAGCGGGGACGGTGAAGCCGGAGAAGATGATGAGCGGGATGAGCAGGAGCGGCACGGCGATGACCGATTGCATGACGTTGCGCGCCCAGGCAGAGATCGCGCAGCCGATCCCGACGGCGGCCAGGGCAGTGCCGACGAGAGCACTCGCCTGCCAGAGCGTATTGCCAAACAAGCCGCCGGAGAGCAGTTGCAACGCGGCGAGCAGAATCGCCGCCTGCCCCAAGGTGAGCGCGGCGAGGAAAGCAAATTTACTGCCGAGGTAGGCGTGGCGCCCGACGCCGATCAGCCGCTCACGGCGGTAGATGGGAATCTCGCGGACGATTTCCTGGGCGGCGTTGCTGCAGCCGAACCACAGCGTCGCCAGCATGCCGAAGAACAGAATGAGCGAAACGTCGCGGCTGACCCAGCAGACCAGCGCGGCGATCCAGAGCGGTTGCGTGGCGAGCAGGAGCAGATTGCGGCGGTCGGCCATGAGGATGGCCCATTGGCGCTGGAGCAGCACCGGGAGCGCGGAGGCGCGCTGCACCTTGGTGCGGCGGCGGATGATCGGGCGCCCTTTCTCCGTCTCGCGAAAGGAACCAGCAGGAGTGAGGGTGAGCTTGTCGTAAATGGCGGTGAGGCGCGTGACGCCGAAATGCTCGCGCACTTCCTGCGGCGTGCCGTCGAAGACCAGCGCACCGGCGGAGAGCACGATCAGTTGATCCATCAAATAGACGTTCTCCACGACGTGCGTGGTGCAGATGATGGTGCAGCCGCCGTCCGCCAGCTCGCGGAGCACTTCCATGAGCTTGAACTCGGTCCCGGGATCGAGGCCGCTGGTCGGCTCGTCGAGAAAGAGGACCGACGGGCACGCGAGCAATTCCACGGCGACGCTCACGCGCTTGCGCTGGCCCCCGGAAAGGCGGCGGATCGGGGCATCGGCGCGCTCGGCGAGCCCGAGGCGGCGCATGGTTTGCAGGATGAGTTTCTGTCGCTCCAGCGGCGGCGTTCCGGCGGGCAGGCGCAGGCGCGCGCTGAAGCCGAGCGCCTGGGCCACGGTGAGTTCGCCATGCACGATATCCTCCTGCGGGACGTAACCGAGTTGCTGGGGCGGACCGTTGAGTGCAACGTCCACACCATCGACCAAAGCACGCCCACCATCGGCCGGGCGCATCCCGCACAGGGCATGGAGCAGGGTCGATTTTCCCGCGCCGCTCGGCCCGAGAATACCCGCAAAGCGCCCGGCGGCGATGCGCAGGGAAATATCCTTGAGCAACAAATTGCTGCCGGAACTGCGCCGCAAATTCATGCCCTCAACCGTCGAACCGGCGACGCTGGGCACGCGGGCCAGGCTGGTGCCATCGAAGCGAAAACAGAACGGCCCGAACTGCACCCGGTCGCCGATGACCAGCAAATGCTCGTCGAAGCGGCGGCCATTCACCAGCGAGCCCGCGCGACTCTTCAGATCGCAGACCATGAACCCATGCGGCACGGCACGGATCACCGCGTGGTTGCGCGAGACCGCCGCATCGTCGAGCCGCAGGGCCAGCGTTTCGTCCCGCCCGATTTGCAGGTCATCCGCCAGCGGAATGACCATGGCCGGTTTGCTCTGAAAATAAGCGGCGGCCCGCAGCGATTCGTCCACCGTCGCCGTTTGCGCGGATTGGGTCGGCGGCTCGCCCAGCCCGACCGCAATGATGACCGGCCCGAGTTGGATGCGATTGCCCGGCTTTAGTTCCACCAGCCCGTCGATCGTTTCAAAATTGACTTTCGTGCCGAGACTGCTGCCCGCGTCCTCAATCTTCAGTCCGCCGTCTTCCAAAATAAGGCGGCAATGCTTTCGCGAAATACTGGGATGCTCCAACCGCCAACCAGCCTCCGCGCTGCGCCCGATGATCAGCTCGCCCGGTTCCAGCACCCGGCTGGCAAACGGCATCCCGCCCAGCACGGCGAGATGCACCACGGCTCCTGCCAAACCTCCGCCAGCCGATGGTTGCTGGTCCGCCGAAGCCATAAGATCAGGGGAGAACGGCCCAGATTTCCACCACGCGGTTCTTTTCCTTGCCGCTGGCGTCGAAGAGTTGCGAGCCACCCATGCCGACCGCGTGCATCACATTCGCGACGCCACACTCCTCGCGCATGGTGGTGATAACGCTCTCCGCCCGGGTGTCGGAAATTTTGATATTCGCCTTGGGATCGCCGCTCATGTCGGCAAAGCCCAGCACGACGAAGACGGCGGTCGGATCATCGAGCAGGGTCTTGATCGCCGGTTCGTGCAAGGCGTCGCGCAGCTTCGCCACGTCGCCGGGGGCCATCTTGGTGCTGCCGGAGGAGAAGGGAATCACCAGCATGCGGCCCATCTGGCGCGCGCGGTCCACGCTCATGTAGAGCTTGTCCTTGTTCTCCTCGGAGACATTCGGCATGAGGTCGATCCGCTTGAGCACCTCGGTTTTGACCGCGCGATTCTGCGCGTCATCCTTGTCGAGATTCGGCTTGGCCTCGGCCACGACGGCCTCCGGAGCAGGAGCAGCTTGGGCGGCGGGCGTTTCCGCGGGAGCAGCGGACGGGGCGGGGGTGGAGTCTGTCACCGCGACTGGCGCGGTGGTCGGAACCGGCGTGGCCGCCGCCGCAGCTTGCTGGTCCGCAATCTCGCTCGCCTTCTGCCAGCGGCTCAAAATACTGCCCAGCACGAGGATTCCCACCAGGGCAATCAGGATGATCGCGCCGATGATCATGGCGGCGATTTTCAGGTTACCCCCCTTCGATTGCAGCGCCGGTTGCAAAGGCTTGCCGCACTCGGGGCAGACGAAATCGCCCTGCGAAACGGTGATCTCCTCGCTCCGGTAAGCGGTGAGACAACTGGTGAAATTGACGCATTTGCCCTTGCGAATCATGTGCCCGGAATATCAGTCCCCGGCCCCAAGATCAATGCCCGATGCATGTAAAAACTCGCGCAAATCGCTCGCCAGCGGAGCTTCCCAGCGAAAACCCTCGGATTCGATGCCCATCACTGCCGCATGAAGGGCGTGACGGGGCAGCCAGAGTTGGGCCTCCAGTTCGGGCGTCCAGCCAGTTTCGATAAAGCGCAGGTAGCATGTTTCATCCGGCCCATAAATCTTATCCCCCACCAGCGGATGCCCCAGATGCGCCGCATGCACCCGGATCTGGTGCATGCGCCCCGTCTCGGGAAAAGCGCGGAGCAAGGCCAGCCGGGCCTCGCCATGTTGCGGGGCGGTAAACCGTCGCTCCACGATAAAGCGGGTCCGCGAAGCCGCGCCCAGGGGATGCACGCATTGCTTCAGCCAGATCGGCGAGGGCTCATATTCGCCCTTGCGCGCGAGCGGGGCTTCGACGGTCGTTTCCTCCCACTCCGGCCAACCATGGACGATGGCGAGGTATTCCTTGTGAATCACCCGCGACTCCATCAGCGCCGTGAAGCGGCGGGCGGCGTCGGGATGCTTGGCGATCAAGGTCACGCCGCTCGTCTCGCGGTCGAGCCGGTTGATGATCGAGACCTGGCCGCCATTGGCCAGTTCGAAGGCGAGCAATTCGCGCAGCCCATGCCAGAGCGTCACCGGGCCGCCCGGCTTGCTGGGGTGCACCAGCAGGCCCGCCGGTTTGTTCACGACCAGCCAGTCGTCGCCCTCGGCAATAATGTCGGGGCGCGGCATCCTGCACGGGTCCTGAAACGTAGCATTCATCGTAAATCTTGGCGGCGAGACTATTTTGACGCATCTTCGTCGCGCCTTTTCTGTAACACATGATTGAACTTTCGCACGTCACCCGCCGCTACGACGGCCAGTCCGCCGCGGCCCTCGACGATGTCTCACTCCAGATCGCCCCGGCGGAATTTGTCGCCATCACCGGCCCCAGCGGCTGCGGAAAAAGCACGCTGATGCACCTCATCGGCGGAATGGATCAGCCGACGAGTGGCGAAATCGTCGTGGACAGCCTCCCCCTGCACCGGGCAGGCGAAAAGGAACTCACGGAATACCGCCGCCGCAAGCTCGGTATCGTCTTCCAGTTCTTCAATCTCCTGCCCACCATGACGGTGCTGGAAAACGCCGCGCTGCCGCTCCTCTTGCAGGGCGTCCCGCAGGCCGAGGCCGATCTGCGCGCGGGCGAACTCCTGGAGATGGTCGGCCTCACCCCCCGCCTGCACCACCTTCCCAGCCAGCTCAGCGGCGGGGAAATGCAGCGGGCCGCGATTGCGCGGGCCTTGGTCCACCGCCCTTCCGTACCTGCTGGCCGACGAACCAACCGGCAACCTCGATTCCAAAAATGCCGGGCACGTGATGGAGCTGTTTCAAGAAATCGCCCGGCGCAAGCTGACCACGCTGGTGATCGTGACCCACAGCGCGGAGGTGGCCGCGCTGGCAGGGCGGGAGATTCGGATGAAAGATGGGCAGATTGAAAGTGCCATTTAGGATTTAACATTGAGGAAGTTTTAGAAGTGGCCTTCGGCCTACTGGGGGACGTCTCGGCGCCGCAGGCCATTTTCAATACTTCCTCAATGCTAAATCCTAAATGTTACTTAAAAAATTCCGTACTTCTCATTCCGGCGCGGCCCGTGTTTATTGTGGGATTCGAATCTCAACATCCGTTCCCATGAGCACCGCCGAAACCATTTCTCATCTGAAGGACATGATCCTCTGCCACGAATTCAGCCAGGATGAACTGGTCGCGTTTGCCGAGCTGGTCGAGCCCGTAAAGGTGAAAAAGGGCGATCTGATCGTGCGGCAGGATGAGCATGGCGACTCCATGTATATCCTGCTCGAAGGTAGTGCCCGGGTCGTCCATCGCCACGAGGGAAAACATTTCGAGCTTTCGAAGCTGGAGGCGGGTAATTTCTTCGGGGAACTCGCGCTGGTGGATGAAGGCCCCCGCTCGGCCGATGTCGAGGCGCTGGAGGACTCCACGCTACTCTCACTGAACCAGGGCGTCATCCGCGCGCTCGCGGGCATTTACCCCAGCGCTGCCTTCAAGCTGCTGGTCGCCGTGGGCCGGGTGCTGGTCGCCCGGATGCGCGCCTCGAACCAGAAATATATCGATTCCCTGCTCCTTTCCGCCGCGCCGAAAGATTAAATTCAGGCAAACAATCGGTAACAAAGCCGCTTGCCCATGACGCGTCCGTCTTGTTAGATGGGCTGTTCCATGTCCTCGGATAACCAGTTTCAGCACACTCTCTCCCACAGTGCCTCCCTTGCCGGTACCTCTTTGCACACCGGTGAAAAGGTCACCCTCACCATTCACCCGGCGCCCGTCGGGCACGGATTCAAGTTCAAGCGGCTCGACCTTCCCGATGAGCCCGTCATCGATGCGCGCATCGAAAACGTCAAGACCGTCGAGCGCTCCACCACGATTGCCGAGGGCAATGTAAAGGTGCACACGGTCGAGCACGTGCTCTCCGCCCTCACCGGCATGGGGGTGGATAACGCGCTCATCGAGATGGACGCCAACGAGCCGCCAATCGGTGACGGCAGTTCGCGCCCCTTCGTGGAGCTGATCAAGAAAGCCGGCATCGAGAAGCAGGATGAACTGCGCAGCTACTTCGAGGTGGACAGCCCGCTTCACATCGAGACGAAGACCGGCTCGCTGATGACCATCGTACCCTCCGACCGCTTCCGCATTTCCTGCACGCAGGTCGGCCCGGACGGACGTTTTACCCAGTTTTACAGCACCGAGATCACGCCGGACATTTACGAGAAGGAAATCTGCTCCGCCCGCACCTTCGTTTTCTACGAGGACGTGAAACCGTTGATGGACAAGGGCCTCATCCAGGGCGGGAGCCTGGAAAACGCCGTCGTGATCCGCGGCGACCAGGTCCTCGGCAAGGAAGGCCTGCGCTTCAAGGATGAGTTCGTACGCCACAAGATCCTCGATATCGTCGGCGATCTCTCGCTTTTCGGACGCCGCATCCGCGGCCACGTCATCGCCGTCAAGCCCGGCCATGGGCCGAATACCGAGCTCGCCCGCGCCCTCGGCAAGCGGATCGCGCAAGTCGCCGCCATGGTCCCGCCGCGCATCAGCCCCAAGGGCGGCTCGATCGTGGATACGAACGAAGTCATGCGCATCCTGCCCCATCGCTATCCGTTCCTGATGGTGGATCGCATCGTCGCCTTCGAGGGCGAGACGAAGTGCACGGGCATGAAGTCGGTCACCATCAACGAACCCTTCTTCCAGGGCCACTTCCCCGGTCACCCGGTGATGCCCGGCGTGCTTCAGCTTGAAGCAATGGCGCAGGTCGCCAGCTTCGTCTTCTGCAAGCAGGGTGGCAACGCGGGCCGCGTCGGCTACTTCATGAGCGCCGATGCCGTGAAGTTCCGCAAACCGGTGGTTCCCGGCGATACCCTCTTCATCCACATCGAAGTCACTCGCTCCAAGCGGAACCTCGCCAAGGCCCTTGGCAAGTGCGTCGTCAACGACGAAGTCGTCTCCGAAGCGGAACTGATGTTTGGCTTTCCCACCACATGAGCGGCTCCGTGATTCACCCCACGGCCATTGTGGACCCGGGCGCCGAAATCGGTGCGAATGTGCAGATCGGTCCGTCCTGCATCATCGGCCCCGGCGTCGTGCTCGGCGATGGCAACGTGCTCCAGCACCACGTCACCATCTGCGGTCCCTCGCAAATCGGCCCTCGCAACCGTTTCTACGCCTATTGCTCCATCGGCCAGCAGACCCAGGATTTGAAATACGCAGGCGAGCCCACGCACCTGGTGGTGGGGGAAAACAACTGTTTTCGCGAGTTTGTCACCATTCATCGTGGCACCGCGATTGGCGCGATGACCCGCGTGGGCAGTCATGGCAATTTCCTCGCCTACTCGCACATCGCACACGATTGCACGGTCGGCGATCACGTCATTTTCTCGAACAACGGCACCCTGGCCGGCCACGTCACGGTGGAAGACCACGCCGTCATCGGGGGGCTGACCGCGATCCATCAATTCTGCCGCGTCGGCTGCCATGCCATTACCGGTGGCTGCTCCAAGATCGTGCAGGACGTCCCGCCCTTACATGATCGCCGATGGCAACCCCGCTGCCGTGCGCGGCATCAACCAGGTGGGCCTGGAACGCCGCGGCTTTACGCCCGAGACGACCCGCCTGATCAAGGAAGCCTACCGCACCCTCTACCGCTCCAAGCTGAACATCCGCCAGGCGGTCGAGCAGCTAAGGAATCGGAAGCGCAGTCGCCCGAGATCGAGCACCTCATTTCGTTCATCGAAAGCAGCCAGCGCGGGATCATCCGCTAAGCAAGGTCCGCACGAAGAGCTTCTGCAAATTTTTGTTTACGGGAGTGTAATCTTCATTAACTCCTATCGGCATGTATAGAGATGCCCTCGCTTATCCGTTTCGAAATAGTGGCTGGATCATGATTGCGATCGGGGCGGTGTTTGCCGTGGTTTTGACCTTCGCCTCCGCCCTGCCACGAATTGGTATTGCCGCCTCCGTTTTTTCGGCGGCTATTTCTCGGCGTTCTATTTCGATATCGTTTCCTCGACCATCACCGGCTCGGATCAGTGTCCCGACTGGCCCAGTATCAGCAGCTTTTGGGACGATATCCTGCTGCCTTTCCTCCGGCTCATTGGCGTCACCATCCTCTCTTTCCTGCCCTTCATCATTTGCCTGTTTTCCCTCGACGAAGATTCCAGCGCCTTCTGGCCCGCCCTGCTGGCGGCATTGGGCTATGCGTTCCTTTATTTCCCGATGGCGATTCTTGGCGTGGTGAATTTTGGCGGCATCGGGGCGGCACTTCCCCAGATCGTCTTTCCCGCCATTTTCCGTTGCCTGCCCGGATATCTGGCGATTGTCGGAGGCATGCTGCTGGTTTCCGGGCTGCTATTTGCAGCCGATGAGTTTGCAGCCCGCGTGCCCTATGTCGGCTGGTTCCTGAGCGCTGCCATCCTGCTTTATCTCCTCATGGCCAAAGCCCGGCTGCTGGGCTCGATGTATCTCCACTATCAGGAAAAGCTCGGCTGGGAATAGCTCCCCGATTGGACGGCACCCCTTTGATAAGATTTTAAGTTTTCACGAAAACTTTATTGTCACCTGTATTGCTGGCGTGTAACACCGGCCTGCCCAAACGGAAAATTCGGAACGGGCAAGCAACCAATCAATCAACGGAAAGCAGGAAAATCTTATGGGAAAATGCAAAGGCATTTTGCTGGGGGCGCTGGCGGCAATCGCAGGTGTGTATCCGGCATATTCAACGACCTTGGGCGGCCTCGATCCGCGTTTAACAAGGGCGCCGCCGTCACGACCAACCTTAATCTTGGTGACGGAGTCTATTCACAGGACACCTTCGAAGACGCGCAGGTTCAGGTCCTGCCGATGGAAAGATTGTTGTCTTGGGACAGAGCGTGGAAAATGACGATTACGGCGACAACTTGGGCAACTTCGATGAAGTAACCCTGGTGCGCTACAACGCCGATGGGAGCCTGGATACCACCTTTGGCACCGGCGGAATCGTCACGGCGAATCTGACGGTCCTGCGTCCGGAATATGCGGATTACCCGGATTTTGTCTTTTACCCCACCCTGGAAACCCTCCAGGCGGACGGAAAGATCCTCGTCGCGGGTTCTGCCTACAGTGATTACGATAACGGGAACGACGACATCGTGGTCATTCGCTTCAACAGCGACGGAAGCGTGGATACCACCTTCGGCACGAACGGCGTGGTCGTGACGGATCTGGGGGCAAATGACTATCCAATCAAGCTGCTCGCCAAAACCGGCAAAGTCATCGTCTATGCGGGATCGAGCACCTATGATCCCGACAATGTTTATGGCTATGATTATGAGGAGGCAATCATTCGCTACGACAGCAATGGAACGCTGGATACGACCTTTGGCAGCGGAGGACGTCGAAACCTTTGCGATGCCGAACGGGGCCTATACGACCGACGCCGCCCTCCAGACCGATGGCAAGCTCGTGACGATCGGCACCGTCTATCCAAACCCTCAATCCCGATTATTATTACTACGAGGAAGCCGATGCGTTTGTAACGCGATACAACGTGGACGGCAGCCTGGATACCACCTTTGGCACCAACGGCACGGTCACCACGGATTTCAACGGTGGGGACAACTACCCGGCCAGTCTTGCCCTCCAGACGAATGGCAAAATCGTGCTGGTCGGGCCCAGCTACCAGTATATCGGCGGCTACTACACGACGCAGGAGATGATGCTGGCCCGTTACAATACGAATGGTTCACTGGACACCACGTTTGGAACCGCGGGCGAAGTGATCGAGCCGAATTCCAGCAGCCCGCTTTACAGCGGCCTGGTGATTCAAACCGATGGCAAGATCGTAGTGGGCGCCAACCAGGCGAATGGCTACGTCGGCTATGGAACGCTGATGCTGCGCTACAACAGCAACGGAACGGCGGATCACAGCTTCCTTTTCACCAGCTACTATTACTACGGCTATTACTACCTGCCGACACCGCTGTATGACGTGGACTATCCGCCAAGCTGCTGCTGGCCAAGAGTGGGAATCTCCTGATGCTTGGAAATACAAATCCGTATTATCAATATGCCTACGACTCGGACTTCGAACTGGCCCAGTATGTTTCGGGCACGGCTACCTATCAGCCCGATGCTTCGATCGGCTTGAGCACCACGAGCCTGGTCGGCGCAAACATCTATAACACGACTGCGGCCGGACAGACGGTTTCTTCGCACCAGGCAACCAACCAGACGAAGCAAATCTCCCGGTAATCCAGAACAAGGGCAACACGGCGGACGCCTTCAACATCAAGGGCACTGCTGGTGACTCGCTCTTTTCCATCACCTATTTGGCCAATGGACAGAACATCACTTCGCAAGTGGTCGCGGGAACCTTTTATACCGACTCGGTTTCAGCGGGAGGCCGCTGCAAGATCGTAGCCAACATCACGGTCAAGACGAGCGTGAAGTCGAAGTCCAAGAGCTTTCTCCTCACCACCAAGTCGGTAGGCAATGCCCAGAAGGTGGACGTTAATCAGGCGCTGGTTTACGGGCCGTAGCCCAAGCTCCATTCCCGAACAAAAACGAAGCGCGGTCTGGAAACGGACCGCGCTTTTTTTCTGCAAATGCGGATGGCAAGGCAGAAGCCAGCGCTTACCGTGGTGGCGGCTCGGCGACGGGGGCGAGTGCTTTGAACATCGGCACGCCAACCAGCTTGGAAGCGAGGAGCAGATTTTCCTGCACCGCCGCGTAGCGGGCCATCGCGAAGTCGCGGATCTTCGGATCGGTGGAGGCCGAGGCGGCTTCGTAGGCGGTCGAGCGCTGTTGCTCCAGGGAGACAATGGTTTCGAGCAGCTTTTATCGAGCTTCATCCCGCTCAGACGGGCGAGCTTTGGAAAGCGTGCGGGCCTCGGGCGATTGGATCACCGTGATCGGAAATTGTCGGGTGGCAGCCAGTTGGGCCAGCGCATCTTTCTCGCTCAACCCGTCTGCATAGGTGCCTTGCCCAGGAGTTGAAGCTGGCTTTCCGCGGCTTTGGTGGAGGCAAGCTGCGCCACCAGCATTTGCAACTGCTGCGTCTTTGCCGCCGTGGAAAGGAACTCCGCATCCGCGCCGTTCATCTCGGTGGTGATGAGCGGCTGCGGGTTGAGCGCTTTCGCCGTCGCGGGCGCCGCGCTGGCCGTCGCTGCGATCAGGCAGCAAGCGGCGGGCACGGCAAGCATGGTGGCGGGAAAGCGGGAATTCATGGCGGGTTGGATTATTCGGCGAGTTTCTTCGCCAATAATTCGCCGACAATGCCCGGATTGGCCTTGCCTTGCGAAATTTTCATCACCTGGCCCTTGAGGAAGTTGATGGAGGCCGTCTTGCCCGCCTTGTATTCGGCGACGGCCTTGGGATTGGCCTCGATGGCCTGCTCGCACAGGCGTCGATGGCTCCGGTATCGCTTTCCTGCTTCAAGCCCCTTTTCCTTCGACGATCACGCCCGCCGCTTTGCCGGGGGTGGCAAACATCTCGGCAAAGACTTCCTTCGCCTGCTTGCCGATTGATCTTGCCCTCGTCGATGAGGTTGACGAGTTCGTCGAGCGAATGCGGGCGAGATCGGGCACTCGGTGATTGTCCCTGCCGGCATTGCTGAGCGCGCTCTGCAGATCGTTGAGGATCCAGTTCGCGACGTTCTTGGGTTTCTTCGCGCCTTTGGCCGCCGTTTCAAAATAGCCGGCGAGGTCGAGATCGTTGGCCAGCACGCCTGCGTCGTAGGGGCTCACGCCGATATGCTCGACGAAGCGGGCGCGTTTCTGCGAGGGGAGCTCGGGCAGGCGCTGGCGCACTTCCTCGAGGAAAGCGTCGCTCTTGACCGGGAGCAGGTCGGGATCGGGGAAATAGCGGTAGTCATGCGACATCTCCTTGTAGCGCATGTGAAAGGTCTGGCCCGCGAGGTCGTCCCAACGGCGCGTTTCCTGGTCGGAGCGTCTGGCCCGCTTCGACCGCGGCGATCTGGCGCTCGATTTCGTAGGCAAGCGCCCGGCGCACTCCGCTGATCGAGTTCATGTTCTTGATCTCGATCTTCGCGCCAAATTCCTTCTGCCCCTCGGGGCGCACGCTCACGTTGCAGTCGCAGCGGATCTGGCCCTTTTCCATATCGGCATCGCTGACTCCGCCGTAGATCAGCACCTGCTTGCAGCGAGGTGAGATAGGCAAAGGCCTCCTCGGGCGACTCGATCTCCGGCTCGGAAACGATTTCCATCAGCGGAGTGCCGGCACGATTGAAATCAATCGCCGTGCTGGTCTCGAAGTGGAAGGATTTCGCGACGTCTTCCTCCAGGTGAATGCGGGTGAGCCCCACGCGCTTGTCGGGATCGGCAATCGTCTTCTGCGCATCCTTGGGATAGGCCAGATCGTGCAGGGGCACCCCGCCGCCGAGGCAGATGGGCAGATCGAACTGCGAGATCTGGTAGTTCTTCGGCATGTCCGGGTAGAAGTAGTTCTTGCGGTCGAATTTGCAGACCGGCGCGATACTGCAATCGAGCATCAGCCCGGTGAGCGCGGTCATGCGGAGCGCTTCTCATTCATCACCGGCAACGCGCCGGGCAGGCCGAGGCAGACCGGGCAGATATGCGTATTGGGCTCGGCGCCGTACTCGACCGGGCAGCCGCAGAACATCTTGCTGCGGGTCTTGCAGCTGAACGTGAACTTCGAGGCCGATGGTAACGAGGTATTTCATTGCGAATGGAAGAGGGAGAAGTTTGAGGGGTTTTGCAACGGGCGGGAAGCAGAAATTGATTCGCGATTCTCGAAAATCACAGCGCCCCGCGACAAGTCATCTTTGCAACGCGTAGTCGAGGGCGTTCTCCAGTTGAAAACTGCCCAGCTTGGTCCGCAGGGAAGGATCGTCGGCCGCCGCCATGATCTTGGGATCACGCAGGAGCCCGATCAAATTGTGAGACTGCGCCAGCCGCGTAATCTCGGGATCGTTGCGCAAGGCGAGGATTTTCGGGTTCTGGCTCAACTCGGTGGCACCGGGATAATCGAAAAAGCGGGTCGAGGCCTGGGGATCCGCCAGCACGCGGGTCACTTTGGAAAGCACGCGATAGACCTGGGCGGGCATCGGGTCCACCTGCTTGATCACGGGGCCGACAATGCTCATATCGAGGGTGTGCTTGATCTCGGCCAGACTGGTGAGAATCGGCCCCGGCGCGGGACGATCCACCCCGATCAGCCGGGGCTGGGCCCGGGCCGTCTGCACATCCGCCTCCGCCACCGTGCCGAGCAGGCGAATCGAAATGAACAGGAGAAAGACCGTAAAGCACCCGTAGCCCGCCCCCAGCACCGCTCCCCCGATCCCATATCCCCAGCGCACCGCCGAAACACTCTGCTGCGAGGTCTTTTTAAAGAGAACCATCCCCATGATTCGGATCGTGAGATAGACCACCAGCGCCAGCAGCGTGGAAGCCACGGCCACGCTGGCAAATTGCGGCAGGCCCACTTGCTTCACCACCGGGGCGAGCAGTCCCCCACCCCAGATGCCCGCCACGCTCGCGGCGATCACCGCAATGATGCTGACCAACTGCCGCACGATCCCACGCCGCCACCCCTGGATCGTTCGCACGAGCACAATGACCACCGCAATCGACAATAAAATCAAATCCCAAGGACCAGACGCCATGCCGCAAAATCTACGCGCAGCCCCCCGCGGATTGCAAACATCGCATGACCCCGGCGGATAAAAAACTGAGACACCCCCCCTCCGGCGCGTGAAAGCTGATCAATCTCTACGCTTGCGCTGGAGCGCGAGCGCGGTTTTATTGGCCGTCCGATGTCCACCGCATTGCCAAACCGCCCACGCCAGATTTTGCACCGCCGCTCCATTGCCGTGGTGTCGAGCCAGTACAACGACGAGTTCGTCCAGGGGTTGGTCAGCAACTTCGAGGAGGAGATCGGCGCCGTCGCCCCCGGAACCCACATTCACAAGTATGAGGTGCCGGGCTCGTTCGAGATCCCGCTCATGGTGCAGGAGCTCGCCAGCTATGGTGGGTTCGATGCCATCATCGCCTTTGGCCTGATCATCCAGGGCGAGACCAAGCATGCCGAGCTCATCGGCAGTGCGGTCACCCAGGCGCTCATGACCACCTCGCTGCAACACCGGGTCCCGGTGATTCACGAAGTGCTGCTGGTGAAGGACGAGGAGCAGGCCCGGGCCCGCTGCCTCGGCAAAGATTTGAATCGCGGCATCGAAGCCGCCCGTGCGACCGCCCAGATGATCCAATCCTTCAGCGAAGTGCGGAACCGGAGCTAATTTTACACGTATCATTTTCACGTATGGGCAAGCGACGAGAAGGCCGCGAAGCAGCGGTACAGTATTTATTTCAGCGGGACCTGAATCCTGCCGGGGAGGCGGAGCTGCGCGCCAGTTTTTGGGAACTCCGCGAAGCGGCCAAAGGCATTCGTGATTTCGCCGTGGAGTTGATCCAGGGCGTCGTGGATCACCAGGAGGAAATCGACAACCGCATCCAGGCCGCCACCGCCAACTACGAGCTCAAGCGCATCGCCGCCGTGGATCGCAACATCCTGCGGGTCGCACTCTACGAGATGATCTACTGCACGGCGGTGCCACCCGTGGTTTCCATCAACGAGGCCATCGAAATCGCCAAGCGCTTTGGCAGCGAGGAATCCTGGCCGCTTTGTCAACGGCGTGCTGGACCGGATTCGCCACGATCTGCCGCGGTCGGCCCGCGAAGCGGGAACGAATTGACATGGCGTTTGGCTTCTTCAAATCGCTCATCCAGAAATTCTCCGGCAAGCCGGTGGACTGGGACGAGTTGGAGGAATCGCTCATTCGCTCCGACATCGGCGTGCCGATGACCACGCGCATTCTCAAGGCGCTGCAAACCGGCCCGGAAAAACCGACCGCCGACACCGTGGTGGAAGTCACCCGGGCGGAAATCGCCAAAGTGCTGCCGCTGGAAATCCCGCCCATCCGTCCGCTCCCGACCAAGCCGAAGGTCATCATGATCGTCGGCGTGAACGGCACCGGCAAAACGACCTCGACGGCCAAGCTCGCCTATCATTTAAAATCGCTGGGACATAGCGTGATGCTCGCGGCGGCGGATACCTTCCGCGCGGCGGCCATCGAGCAACTCGACATCTGGGCCCAGCGCCTCGGCGTGGAAATGATCCGCGGCCAGTACAATGCGGACCCCGCCGCCCTCTGCTACGATGCCTACCTGGCGGCGGACAAGAAAAACATCGAGTTCCTCATCTGCGACACCGCCGGTCGCCTGCATACGAAGAGCAACCTCATGCAGGAGTTAAACAAGGTGAAACGCATCATGGCCAGGCACGACCCCGAGGCGCCGCATGAATGCTTCCTCGTCGTGGACGCCACCACCGGCAGCAACGCGCTCGCGCAGGCGAAGGAATTTCATCAAGCGGTCGGCCTCACCGGCCTGATCGTGACCAAGCTGGACGGCAGCGGCAAAGGCGGCGTGGTCATCGCGATCCAGAACGAACTCGACATCCCCACCCGCTTCATCGGCACCGGGGAAAAGATCGATCAACTCGCCCCCTACGATGGACGGCAGTTCATCGAGAACATGCTCTAATCAGGAGATGAACCGCGGCGAGCGCGGCGGGGAAAAGGCTGTCCGCAGATTATGCCGTTTTTTGGAAAGATCTTTGCGGCATTGTCTCGCCTTCGGCCCAGCTACGCAGATTTTTTAAGAACATCGGCCTTTCCTTCGTGCCTTCGAGTCTTCGTGGTGAAAATTTCTTCCCCACCGTACTCGCCGCGTCCGCCACGGTTCATTTTTGTTTAGCCGCGTAGGTCGCGAATGGCCGCGGAAAGATCGGGCGCCCGGAAGACGGAGGTGCCCGCCACCAGGACGTTGGCCCCACTCTCGATGCTCACTTTAGCGGTATCGAGCCCGATGCCGCCGTCCACTTCAATGTGAAAGGCCAGACCCCGGCTCGCGCGCAGATCGCGGGCGGCAGCGACTTTTTGCATCATTTCGGGCATGAAAGGCTGGCCGCCGAAGCCGGGCACTACGGTCATCGCGAGCAGTAAGTCAAATTGCCCCAGATAGGGTTCAATGGCCTCAATCGGCGTGGCGGGGTTCAGGGCAAGGCCCGCCGTGCAACCCGCCTCACGGATCGATCGCAGGGTGGCGGAGACATCGTGCGGCGCCTCTACGTGCACGGTGATGTTGCTCGCCACTTTGATGAAGCGCGCCAGGTAATGATCGGGATGCGAGATCATGAGATGCACATCCAGCGGGAGTTTCGTCGAACGCGAAACCGCATCCACAAAGGCGGGGCCGAAGGAAATGTTATCCACGAAATGCCCGTCCATCACATCGCAGTGGATCCAGTCCGCCCCGCCCGCAGTGGCGCGCTGCACTTCCTCGCCCAGACGGGCAAAATCACAGGCGAGCACGGAGGGGGCGATGAGGGTGCGGTGGAAGTCGATCATGGGCTTAAGTAACATTTAGGATTTGGCATTTAGGAAGTTTTAAATTTGGACTTTGTCCTTGAGTTACGCCTTTTCAAAATCCAGCGCCGCAGGCGATTTCCAAAACTTCCTAAATGCCAAATCCTAAATGTTACTTTAATTGACCAGTTCCGGATAATTCTTCTGCGCCATCGCGAGGCAGAGCGCGGCAATATCCTCGGAGGTCTCCAGCCGGCGCGCCTGCTCCACCATTTGCAGGCATTCGCCGATGTCGAGCGATTGCACCGCGCGCTTGACGCGGGGAACCTGGGCCGGGCTGGTGCTGAGTTCATCCACCCCGAGACCGAGCAGCAGCGGGGTGAACAACACCTCGCCCGCCATCTCGCCACACACGCCGACCCAGCGGTTGTGCGCATGCGCGGCGTCCACCACCATCTTGATCAGCCGCATGATCGCCGGATGCGTCGGTTCATAAAGATGCGCGATGCGTTCATTGACGCGATCGACCGCGATGGAATACTGGATGAGATCGTTCGTGCCGATGCTGAAGAACGAAACCTCGCGCGCGAGCACATCGGCCGTAATCGCCGCGCTCGGGACCTCGATCATCGCGCCCACTTCCATATTTTCGTCGAAGGGAATGCCCTTTTCGCGAAGCTCCTGGCGGCATTGATTGAGGAGATCGTTGGCACGGCGCAGTTCGCCGAGGCCGGAGATCATGGGATACATCATCTTCACATTGCCCACGGCGCTGGCGCGCAGGATGGCGCGGAGCTGGGTCTTGAAGATCTCCACATTCTCCAGGCAGAACCGGATCGCACGCCAGCCCAGGAAGGGATTCATCTCGCTCGGAAGCTCCAGCGCGCTCATGAACTTGTCGCCGCCGAGATCCAGCGTGCGAATGATGATCGTGTTCGGCCTCGCGGCCTCGGCAACCTTGCGGTAGCTCTCGTATTGCTCGTCCTCGTCGGGCAGCGAGCTCTTGTTGATGTAGAAAAATTCCGTGCGATAGAGCCCGACGCCCTCGGCGCCGCTGCTCACCACGTTCTCCATCTCCTCGGGCAGTTCAATATTCGCCGAGAGGATGACGTGACGACCGTCGCGCGTGTTGGAAACCGTTTCGCGAAGCTGCTCCAGCGTTTCCTGCACCGCCTCCTTCTTGATCTCCAGCTCGCCGTACTCCCACAGCGTCTGGTCGCTGGGATTGACCACCAGCAGGCCGTTGTAGCCATCGAGCAACACGTGATCGCCGGAAGCCAGCTCGACGCTCGCCTTGTGCAGGCCAACCACGGCGGGAATCCCGAGCGAGCGCGCCATGATCGCCGTGTGCGAGGTGCGGCTGCCCACATCGGTGGCAAAGCCCAGCACCAGCGAGCGGTTGAGCAGCGCGGTATCGGAGGGGGTGAGATTGTGCGCCACCAGCACATGCGCGGTGGTCACGCTGGAAAGCGAGCGCTGCGCCTTGCCCTGCAGGTTTTGCAGCACGCGGCGCGCGACGTCGTTGATGTCCAGCGCGCGTTCGCGGAGATAGACATCGTCGATCTCGCTCAGCGTCTGCGCGTAGCGGCTGGCGACGTTGTGGAAAATGTGCTCGACGTTGAACTGGTCGCGGGAAAGCGTGCGGAGCACCTCGTCGATGAGCGTGCGGTCCTCCACCACCAGCAGGTGCGCATCGAAGATGCTCGCATCCTTGGCCCCAATCGCTTCGGAAATCTTCGCCTGCATCTCCAGGATCTGCGCCCGGGTCTGGATCAGCGCCGATTCGAAGCGGGCGATTTCGCCGGGGATTTCCTCCTCGGTAATCCGGCGCACCGGCACCTCTTCCTCATCCGTACAGGTACAAAAAGACGGTGCCCCGGGCAATGCCGGGGGAAACACCGAGGCCTTGATAACGCCTCTCTTGCTTTTGATTCTGCTCGCTCACTGCACATCCTTTCGGGGGTGGAACAAAAGGTCATCCACGGGCTGCCGACAAAGGATCAACGCCCGTTTTTCCAAACTTAACACTGTGGGTTTCACTCCTCGCGTCCTACTCCTCATCAAACCGACGCTTGATCAGGTCTTCGATCTCCGCCATGGCCGGGGTGGCATCCGCGCCGACACAGGAAATGCGCAGCTTCGAGCCCTGCCCGGCGGCCAGCATCATCAGTCCCATGATGCTTTTGCCATTCACCTGCTCCCCATCTTTTTCCACCCAGATCTCACATTTGAACCGGTTGCATACCTTGACAAACATGGCCGAGGGGCGGGCGTGCATACCGAGACGGTTCTGGATGGTAAGTTCCTTTTCAACCGTGTTCCCGGCATCGGCGTTGTCATTTTTTCGGCTGAGCAATCCCATTAGTGTTTCCGGTTCCTTTCCATATAGTTGAGGAGTCTTTGGTTAAATTCAACGGCACTGTTCTGCCCCATGCTTTTCAGTTTCTGATCCATCGCCGCCACTTCGACGAGCCGCCCAAGGTCGCGGCCCATGCGGACGGGGATGGTCACATGAGGGACAAGAATCCCGAGTATCTCGTAAAATTCCTGTTCGATGCCAATTCTATCCACTTCTTCGAGTTCCTGCCAATCTTTTAATGTGACGACCAGATCAAGCCGCTTTTCGGTGCGGATGCTGCCGATGCCGAACATGGAGGCGACATTGATGATTCCCAGGCCGCGCACCTCCATGTGGTGCCGGGTCAAATCGGGCGCGGAACCGATCAATTCCCGCCCCTCGATGGCGCGGAGACGGGTCGCATCGTCGCTGACCAGGCTGTAGCCGCGCTCGATGAGCGCGAGCACGCACTCGCTCTTGCCCACGCCACTGTCGCCGCGAACCATCACCCCCACTCCCAGGATATCCACCATGCTGCCATGCTCGGAGGTGCTGGGGGCAAAATCCAGCTCCAGCGCAATCGTGGCCGCGTTGGTGAATTTCATCGTCACCATCGGGGTGGCGAAGACGGGGATCCCCGCTTTATTCGCCTCCTCGATCAGCACCTTCGGCGGACGCTTGTCGCGGGAAACGACGATGCAGGGAATCGGGCGCGTGCACAGTTCGGCAATCCGGAGCCGCTGCTCCATGGCGCCCAGGTTTTTCAGGTAAGCCAGCTCGGCACTCCCGAGCACCTGGATGCGGTTCAGCGCAAAGTAGTCATAGAACCCCGAAAGCGCGAGGCCGGGCCGGTTGATCGTGGGCTCCTTGATCCGGCGATCGAATCCCACCGAGCCCCCGACCAGCTTGATCTGCAGCGCCTCGGAGTGGCGGGTGTAAAAATCACCGACCGTGACCGTGGGAATCTTCGGCTTCATGGCCGGCATTCCCGAGCGGTTCACTTTTTTTGGGGGCAGCTTCATTCCGAGGGGGCGGATTACATTTGGAAACGCTCGCCGAGGTAGAACTGGCGGCTGATCGGGTCGTTGATCAGGAAGTCCTTGGAGCCTTCGCTGAGCACCTTCCCCTCATAGATCAGATAAGCGCGATCCACGATCGAGAGGGTTTCACGGACATTGTGGTCGGTGATGAGCACGCCGAGGCCCTGCTTGCGCAGGTTGACGATGTGCTGTTGCACGTCGTAAACCGCAATCGGGTCCACGCCGCTGAACGGCTCGTCGAGCATGAGCAAGCTCGGATTGGTGACCAGCGACCGGGCAATCGTGAGCCGGCGCTTTTCACCACCGCTCAACGTGAGCGCCTGCTGCTTCGCCACGTGCTCGATGCCAAACTGGGTGAGCAACTCCTGGCAACGATGCTTGCGCTGCTGCTTGTTCAGCGGCTGCGTCTCCAGAATCGCCATGATGTTCTGCTCCACCGTGAGCTTGCGAAAGATGGATTCCTCCTGTGGCAGATAGCCCATGCCCATGCGGGCGCGCTTGTACATCGGGTAATCCGTCACTTCCTTCTCCTGGAAAAACACCCGCCCCCCATTGGGACGCACGAGGCCCACGATCATGTAGAAACTGGTCGTCTTCCCCGCGCCGTTCGGGCCGAGCAGCCCCACGATTTCACCGGGGCGCAGGTTGATGTCCACCCCGTTGACCACCGCACGGCCGCCATAGACTTTCACCAGCTTTTCGGTGCGCAGGATCGGTGCACCGGTCGCGGCGGCGGACTTATTCGTTTCCAGAGATTGGGAAGGCTTTGCATCCATGGGATTATTCGAGCGTGCGCAGCGGGCTTCCTGCCGCGGATGGAGTGGGCGTAGGGGTCGGCTGATCAGGCTGATCCTGAATCACCGTGCGACTCGGCCCATCGGTCTTGAGATGGCCGTCCTTCGTCAGCGTCATGACGGTGGATTCCGCGAGCGCGATGTGCGTATTGATGCCCTGCTGGAGCTGGGGCCAGCCGTAGAGGACCATTTCCCCGGTCTTGTTGTTGAACTTGGCTTTGGCCGCCTTGCCGATATCCACCTCGGGCTGGTTGCCATTGGTAGCCGGCTTCTGCTCGACAATCACCACGTCCCCCTCGGCCACCGCGTGGTCGAGCCCGCCGCCGGGCGTATCGTCCGCGGGATTGGCCGCGGCCTTGCCCTTGGCTGGAGAGGCGTCCGGGGTGGCGGATGCCTTGGGCGTCGGAGAAGCCGAGGCTGTCTTGTCCCCGTTGTCGGAGTTGAGATAAGCCGTGAGCTTTTTGCAGGTGAGCGTGAATTGCGGCGATACCACCTTCACCTTGCCGGTGAAAATGGCGACGTGGGCCTTTTCATCGAAAGTCGCTTCCTGATCGGTGGTAATGATCGTCGGCCCGCTGGGCGCGGCGTTGGCATCCTTTTTCGCCTTGGCAGGTTTCGGCGAGGCCGAAGGTGCGGCAGCCGTTCCCGCCTCCTGGGCCAAAGCACCGGCCGTAAGCGCGGCGGCGAATACGAGGGACGAGGCAAAGCGCATCATTTGGCGTCTCCTTCCCCAGCGGACTGGCTCAAATTGTAAATCGTCATACGAACATTGCCGGTAAAATGACCGGCGTGGGTTTTGGTATTGAACTCCATTTTGTCACCGGTGACTTCGAAGTCCTGGCGGCGAACCGTGGCAGGGTCACTGCTTGTCACGATTCGGGTATCCAAGTCGAGTACGGATGTTTTCATTTGCACACTCAGGTCGGGCGAGCCGTCCTTATCGTTGTAGGTCTCCAGGAAGGTCCCTTCCATGTTGAGATGGTTTTCATCCACGCGCCGGGCCAGTTCGATGGAGAACATCATCTGCAGCTTGCCCGCCCGGTCGAAGGAAGGCAGGCGAATGCCCTTCGCATCGTGCCCCACCGGGATGGGAACGGTGAATTTCGACTCGGTCGGCGTCTTTTTTTTGTCCTTGTCGGGCGTGCTCGAAGGCTTCGAGCGATCCCACGCCTGGGCCGCCGGCAACGCACAGGAAAGACAAAGGACCACCGCTAGGGTTTTAGCACACCAGTTCATGGATCTGCTTCAATTGTCGCAACAAAGCCGGGAGCTTCGCCAGCGGAATTTGATTGGGCCCGTCGGAAAGTGCCTTGGCCGGATTCTCGTGGGTCTCGATGAAAATGCCGTCGCAGCCGGTCGCAGCCGCCGCCCGGGCCAGCACGGGAGCCAGCACCCCGTCGCCGGAAGTGGAATCCCCCGCCCCACCGGGACGTTGCACGGAGTGTGTGGCGTCGAAGACGGTGAGGAAGCCCGCCTCGCGCATCCAGTACAGCGAACGCATATCGGCCACGAGGTTGTTGTAGCCAAAGCTCACCCCGCGCTCGGTGAAGAAGAAATCCTTGCAGCCAAAGGCGCGCAGCTTTTCGCCGATGTTGCGGACGTCCCACGGGGCGAGAAATTGCCCCTTCTTCACATTGACCACCCGCCCGCTCTCCGCCGCCGCTTTGATCAGGTCGGTCTGGCGGCACAGAAAGGCCGGGATCTGCAGGATGTCGATGAACTCGGAGGCGATTTTCACGTCCTCCGGCGAATGCACGTCGGTGGTTACCGGCACCCCGTATTCCTGGCCGATCTCGGCGAGGAGCACGCAACCTTCGCGCACACCCGTACCACGGAACGAACGCACGGAGGTGCGGTTGGCTTTGTCGTACGAGGCTTTGAAGACGAATTGCGACCCGGTATCGGCGCAGGTTTTGGCGATTTTCTTCGCCATGCGCCGCACAAAGGCCGGCGATTCAATGACACAGGGCCCCAGAATAAACAGCGGCTCGGAGCCACCGAGGGTGACGGAACCGATTTTAATTTTCGGGCGGGATGGTTTTTTCACAAAAAGGAATGGATCACGAGAGCGCACGGGATGCGCTCCCTGCTTTTAAGAATGGCGGGCCGGCGGGTTAGGCGCCGTAGCTCTTGGTGAACTTCTTCTTCGACTCCGGCTCCCCTTCCTCCGGGGACTCGGGGGCGGCAGCACCAGCCTCCACCGCGGGAGCCACCGGGGTCGCCGGTTCCTCGATTTCCTCACTCACCCCTCCTCCGCGGGAGACCTCGACGAAGACCATTTGCAGGTTGCTGATCGCGTTGTTGAGCACTCCGGTTTCGTCCTGGCTCAGGTTGCCGCGGGTTTTCGAGCGGATCATCACCAGCTGGTCAATAAACAGCCGGGCCAGATCGAGGTTGACCTCGCCCTTGCCAGTTTGAGGATTGGGAATCTGGCCGAGAAAATGGGCCGCGTTTTGCGCCGTCATCATGACAAATTCGATGAAGCGCTGGGTCATCTCGCCGGATTCGGTGTGGGTTTGGACTTCTGCCATATTTACAATCTCGGAAAAAAAGTGCGCTTTGTCCAAAGGATTTCCCGAAGCCGTGAATTACAGTTCGGGCAATCCTGCTCCGCCCCGGCTCAATCCATCGTAAACGTACACTGGTAAAGTCCCGAGACGACCTGCTCCTCGCGATTCACGGAGGCGTGCAGAGCGCGCTGGAAAAGCTCGGTCTCCAGCCGCGCGACAATGGGATACGCCTGCAGCAAATCCGCAATCGGCGAATGAAACTCCACGATGCGCAGCAGCGGCTCCGGCTCCAGCTCGGCCATGCACCCCTCGGCATTGCGCAGGCGCGCCAGGGACTTTGCCCGCTCCAGCAGCGTCTCCCCTTTCACCTTCGCCTCATAGTGGTCCCCGCGCTCCTGGAACCATACCATCAGCATCTTGTCCGGCGCCGTGGGGCCATAAAGTTTCTCGGCCACCCGCAGGAGGTCGATGGTCACCGGATTGCTTGCCGCCGGGAAAAGATCGTTCGCCCGCTGGGTGAGCCGGTAGGCGATTTCGGGGCCTGCCGGTGCCATTGGTGCGCGGGCGGCGGCGCGTATCCAGATAGCCATTTTTCTCCAGCTCGATACAGTGCTGCTTGATCCCCATGTAGCTCATATGCAAGCGCTCCGCGATCTCGTTGACCGACAGGCCGTGGGAACGCTTGAGGAGGTTGACGATTTGCAGACGCTGGCTCTTGCCGATCTCGAAAATCATCCGCTGGTTCATGGGAGGATTATTGTCCCCTCTGGCGCATGTGGCAACCCCCCATGCAATCCCTCCCACCGCCAAAAGAGAGATTCTTTCACCGGCGCTCAGGGGCGGAATTTCGATTTTTCCCGCCAAAAGCGGAGTTTGGGGAATATTAACCGGCTTGCGGCCTCACATGATTATGAAGTTCAAAAATTTTGTTGCCGCGCTTTGCCTGCTCTCCACGATCTCCGCCTCCCCCGCGCCCGCCGCTGAAAAGGGCGACCCGAAGACGGATTTGACGGGGCTGATCGAGAGCCTCCAGGCCGATCTTCAGGCTGGAAAAACCTCCAAGGACGATCTCAACGGCGATTTGAAAAAGTTCGACGAACTGCTGCAAAAATATCACGGACAAAAGACCGAGGGAGTGGCGGAGATTTTGTATTCCAAAGCCACCTTCTACGCCCAGGCCCTGGGCGATCAGGATCAAGCCGATGCGCTGATGGAGCGGATTGTGAAGGAATTTCCCGGCACGGAAATCGCCGATTCGCTCAAGGAACAGGTCGCCGCCACCCAGCGCGCGAAGAAGATTCAGGCTTTGCTCATCCCGGGGAAAGCCTTCCCCGATTTTCAAGAAAGGGACAGCACTGGCCAACCACTCTCCATCTCCGGCCAGAAGGGGCACGTGGTCTTGGTCGATTTCTGGGCCACCTGGTGCGGCCCTTGCAAAGAGGAGATGCCGAATGTCAAAGCCGTCTATGAGAAATATCATGGCCAGGGCTTGGAAATCATCGGCGTAAGCCTCGATCAGGAACTGGCCGCCCTGCAGGGCTACACCAGGAGTGAAAAAATCCCCTGGCCCCAGTACTTCGACGGGCAGGGCTTCGATAACAAACTGGCCCAAAAATATGGGATCATGATGATCCCCTCCAATTTCCTGCTCGATCAGACCGGAAAAATCCTCGCCAAAGACCTGCGCGGGGACGACCTGCAGGCCGCCGTCGCCAAGGCCCTGCAGGTGAAATAGCGGTAGTGCCAGCACCTCCGGCCCTCTTCACCGGGCAGTGTTGCAACTGTACTAGGCTGCAACATTTGCAACAGCACACGGCAATTAAACGCCATTCAGAGATTCCCAACCTCTTTCACAACCCCCTGATTACCAGCATGAAATAACTTTTTGAAGCCCCATGGCATGGAATGCGCTTAGAGGCGGTTGCATCAATCGCCGCAGTAATCCCGAGTATTCCAACTATGAGCCATCTGCCCAGAACCAGCAGCACCCTGATCGTGGAGGCCGAGCCCTACGAATATGAACTGCACCCGGACAAGTGTGCCCTGCTGATCATTGACATGCAGCGCGACTTTCTGGAGCCCGGCGGCTTCGGCGAAATGCTGGGGAACGACGTCACCCTGCTGCAAAAGACGATCGCGCCCAACCAAGTCCTGCTCACGGCGTGGCGGGCGGCGGGGATGATGGTGCTGCATACCCGCGAGGGGCATCGGAAGGATTTACGGGATTTGCCGCCCTCGAAAAAGATTCGCGGGCGCAGTGAAAAGAAGATCGGCGACGACGGGCCGAAGGGGCGCATTCTGGTGCGCGGCGAGGACGGCCACGACATTATCCCCGAGCTGTATCCGCTCGCGGGCGAACCGGTGATCGACAAGCCGGGCAAGGGCGCCTTCTGGGCGACGGATTTGCATGCGATTCTCCAGCATGCGGGCATCAAGCAACTGGTCGTCACCGGCGTGACGACCGAGGTGTGTGTGAATACGACGGTGCGCGAGGCGAATGACCGGGGCTACGAATGCCTGGTCCCCTCGGACTGTGTGGGGTCGTATTTTCCGGAATTTCACGAAGTGGGACTGAAGATGATCACCGCCCAAAGGGGCATCTTCGGCTGGGTTTCCGATTCCGCGAAAATTTTGGCCGCCCTCTCCTCGGGCGCGGCCAGCTAAGCCAACCAACCAATAATACAGAGGAGACCACACTATGACTGCCACCAAACCAAAAATATGGGTTCCGGGAGATTGGAATGCCTTCTTCGGCTTCGGGACCAACATTCTTGTCAACCTGCTCACGCTCAGCGGCCTGCTGCTGTTCGTCTTGAAAATGCCGCCCGACATGGTGTTCAAGCACATCCTGCCCGCGGCGGGCATGATGATGTGCCTGTCCACCTTCTACTACGCCACCCTGGCCTACCGGCTGGCAAAGAGAACCGGTCGCACCGATGTCTGCGCGCTTCCCTCGGGGATCAGCGTGCCGCACATGTTCATCGTCACGCTGGTCATTATGTTGCCGATCAAGATCGCGACCGGTGATCCGATGAAGGCATGGCAGGCGGGCTTGACCTGGGTCTTCATTCAAAGCTTCGTCCTCATGGGCGGCGGCTTCCTCGCTCCGATCATTCGGAAAATTACTCCCAAAGCGGCGCTCCTCGGTGCGCTCGCGGGGGTTTCGATCAGCTTTATCTCGATGAAGCCGGCGCTGGAAATGTTCATGACGCCGCTGGTCGGCGTGGTCTGCTTCGCGATTATTCTCGTGAGCTGGTTTGGCGGAGTGAAATACGGTGGCATCCCGGCTGGTCTGGTCGCCATCGCCGCGGGCTCGCTCATTGCCTGGGGCTCGAATTTGTTCGGCCTCAACTTCGGCGGCATGAATCTGGCCGCGCTCAAGAGTTCCTTCTCCACCTTCGGCTTCTCCGCTCCTACCCCAGTCTTCGGGCTCGTCTTTGGCGGGTTGAACTGGCAGTTGCTCAGCGTGATCCTCGTCACCGCGATTCCTTTCGGCATCTACGATCTCGTCGAGGCCATGGATAACGTGGTCAGCGCCTCCGCCGCTGGCGACGAATACCCCACCACCCGCGTGCTCACCGCCGACGGCGTGATCAGCTTGATCGGGTGCTTGATGGGCAATCCTTACATCAACGCGGTTTACATCGGTCACCCCGGCTGGAAATCCATGGGCGGGCGCATCGGCTACTCCGCCGCCACTGGCGTAATGGTGATCCTCCTCTCGTGGTTCGGGGTGATCTCCCTCATGACCGCGTTGATTCCAGTCGTGGCCATCTCTCCGATTCTGCTCTACATCGGCATGTTGATCGGCTCCCAGGCCTTCCAGGAAAGCCCGCATAAACATGCCCCCGCCGTCATCATGGCGATCGTCCCGTCGCTCGCCGCCTGGGGCAAGCTCCAGATTGATAACTCGCTGGGCGCCGTTTCCGGCATTCACGAGGTCACTCCCGATATGATCGCCGCCATGGCGCAGACGGGCGTCTTCTATCACGGCCTCTCCATCCTCGGTGGTGGCTCGATCCTGGCCGGGGTGGTCCTCGGCGCGATCACCGTCTATATCGTGGAGCGCAAGTTCATGATGGCCTCCGGTTTTGCCCTGGCCGGTTCGGTGCTCACCTTCTTCGGTTTGATGCACGGTGAACACATCGGCATCGCCCAGACGCCGTATGTCTCCTGCGCCTACTTTGCGGTGGGCATCGTACTCGCCATCTGCGCCAAGGTGACGGCTCCCGCGACCGAGACCGAGCTGACGGACGAAACCGGGCTCGTTCCGGCCGAGTAGCCGGAGTTCGCTCCCAGGCCGGAGCATCATAAATCTTACCGTGTGGTTGTAATTGCCGGCGATTGTTTGCGGAGTTCAGTGGCTCCGCGGCAATCGCCGGTTTTGTTTTTCACAGGCTCGCAGAGGATTAGCCACGCGAAATACTCGAAAATTACGAAAACAGAGTTCCGACAGTCCTTTCGGGTATTTCGCTGGCTCTGAATAGAACATGAATGACGCGTTCGAGACTTGAACTCACCCCGTGTCCCGCTATGTTGGCACTCCACTTTTTTAGCCGACCTATCTACTCACCGTGTCTTCGCAAAAACTAGTCCTGTTCGTTTGCACCGGAAATATCTGCCGCAGCCCGATGGCCGAGGGGCTTTTTCGTGAAATGACGAAAAACGACCCGGAGCTGAAGATCGGTTCGGCAGGAGTGGGCGCAATTCCGGGGCAGGCCGCGAGCCAGCACTCCGTGACCGCGCTGAAAAAGATGGGGATCGACATCTCCAAGCATCGCAGCCAGCCCCTCACCCAGGGCCTGGCCAACAAGGCGGACATGATCTTTGTGATGACCAAGTCGCACTTGGAAACCATCCGCTACCTCTTCCCCGAGGCGGAGGAAAAGACCTTCCTTATCCGCGAGTTCGAGCAGTCCGGCCTGCGCCCCGTCCGCGAAGTGCCCGATCCGATCGGGATGAATCTCGACGCCTACCTCGACTGCCGCGACACCATTCGCAAGGCCCTCCCCGGTATCCTTTCCTTTATTCGCCAATCCGAACCACCCACATCCATGATATCCACCACCGAAGAGCCCGTTACCGCGACCAAGTCCCTGCGTATTTCCATTGGTTCGGATCACGGCGGCATTGAGTTGAAGCAAAAGATCGACGCGTTCTTGAAAGGCCATGGCCAGAAGATCGCCGATCTGGGCACCTTCACCAATCAGTCGGTGGATTATCCCGATTTCGCCCAGGCTGTGTGCGAACAGTTGGTCGCGGGTGAGGCCGATTACGGCATCCTCGTCTGCACCAGCGGCATCGGCATGAGCATCGCCGCGAACCGCTATCCGCAAATCCGCGCCGCCCTCGTCGCCACGCCGGAAAACGCCGCGCTTTCCCGCCGTCATAACAATGCCAACGTGCTCTGCCTCGCTGGCGCGCAACTCGACGAAGCGACCACCCAGAAGATCGTGGAAACCTTTCTCCACACCGCGTTTGAAGGCGGTCGCCACGAGCGCCGCGTGGAAAAGCTCGGCCACCTCGGCGGTGCCGACGCTCCGAAGTCCCTCTCCGAAGTGGACCCGCAGGTCTTCGCGGCCATCAAGGAGGAAGAGAAGCGCCAGTTTGAAAACATCGAGCTCATCGCGAGCGAGAACTTCACCAGCCGCGCGGTGATGGAAGCCCAGGGCTCCTGCCTCACCAACAAGTATGCGGAAGGCTACCCTGGCCGCCGCTGGTATGGCGGTTGCGAAAATGCCGATACGGTGGAGCAACTCGCGATCGACCGCGCCAAGCAGCTTTTCGGCGCGGAATTTGTGAACGTGCAGCCGCACTCCGGCAGCCAGGCGAACATGGCGGTCTATTACAGCGTGCTCCAGCCCGGCGACAAGATCCTCACCATGGATCTCGCCCACGGCGGTCACCTCACCCACGGGCACAAGGCCAATTTCTCGGGCCGCTTCTTCACCGTCTCGCACTACGGCGTCAGCCAGGAAAACGAGCGGATCGATTACGACGCCCTCGCCAAGCAGGCCGCGGAGTTTCAGCCGAAGATGATCACCGCCGGGGCGAGCGCTTATCCCCGCATCATTGATTTCCAGAAGATGCGCGAGATCGCGGATAGCGTGGGCGCCATGCTGTTCGTCGATATGGCCCACATCGCCGGTCTGGTCGCCGGTGGCCAGCACCCCACCCCGGTGCCGTATGCCGATTTCGTCACCACGACCACCCACAAGAGCCTGCGCGGACCCCGCGGCGGCCTGATCATGGCCAAGGAAAAGTATGGCAAGGGCATTGATGGCCAGACCTTCCCCGGCATCCAGGGCGGCCCGCTCATGCACGTCATCGCGGCCAAGGCCGTGTGCCTGCACGAGGCGCTCCAGCCCGGCTTCAAGACTTACACCGCGCAGATTGTAAAGAACGCGCAGGCCCTCGCCGACAACCTCGCGAAATTCGGCTGGCGCATCGTCAGTGGCGGCACGGACAACCACCTCATGCTGGTGGATCTGCGCCCGAACGGCCTCGACGGCAAGACCGCCCAGGAAACGCTCGACCGCGCCGGCATCACGATCAACAAGAACGGCATCCCGTTCGACACCATGCCGATCAGCAAGGGCGGCGGCATCCGTGTCGGCACGCCAGCGGTCACGACCCGCGGCATGAAGGAAGCCGAGATGCTCCAGATCGCCAACCTCATGAACGAGGCGCTCCGCAACGTGGGCAACGAGCAGGCGCTCGAAACGGTGCGTCACCGCGTGATCGAGCTCACGGTGAAGTTCCCGCTGCCCTACTAAGCAGCGCTGCGTTTCGTCCATCCCGCACCTGTCTTCATGGCTGATCTCACGTTGATCTTCGGTTTTGCAGCAGGGGCGGTGGCGGGCGGCGCACTGATTGCGCTCTGGCTGCGCGGGAAAAGCGCCGCCGAGCGCGCGGAGCAGCAGGCCGGGATCGCGGTGCTCAAGGAGAAGCTCGCCCAGCTTTCCGGCCTGGAACAAAAGCTGGAGGCCGAGCGGGCAACCTCCGCCGCGCTGGCCAGGGAGCATTCGGCCCTGAGCGTCCGCCTCGAAGAGGAACGCAAGGCCACCGCGGAAAAATTGACCCTGCTGGAAGAAGCTCGCGCCCGGCTCTCCGATGCCTTCACCACGCTTTCCAGCGAGGCGTTGCGGGCGAACAACCAGTCCTTCCTCGACCTCGCCAAAACGAAGCTCGCGGAATACCAGGAAGCCGCCAAAGGCGACCTCGAAAAGCGCCAGCAGGCTATCGGCGAACTGGTCAAGCCCGTCCGCGATTCGCTGGAAAAAGTGGATGCGAAGATCCAGGAAATCGAAAAGACCCGCGCGGGCGCTTACGAATCGCTGACCACGCAAGTGCGTTCGCTGATGGATACGCAAAAGGAATTGCGCGACGAAACCGGCAACCTTGCCCGGGCCCTGCGCGCGCCCAATGTCCGCGGGCGCTGGGGCGAAGTGCAGCTCCGCCGCGTGGTGGAACTGGCCGGTATGCTGGAGCACTGCGATTTCTCCGAGCAGGTTTCCACCGCCCAGGAAGACCAGCGTTATCGTCCCGATCTGGTCGTAAGACTGCCCGGTGAAAAAACCATCGTCGTCGATTCCAAGGCCGTGCTCAGTGCCTATCTGGAAGCGCTGGAGGCGCAGGAAGAACTTACGCGGCAGACTTTTTTGAAGCGGCATGCGGCCCATGTGCGCGAGCGCGTGGAAGAGCTGGGACGCAAGGCTTATTGGGAGCAATTCCAGCCCGCGCCCGAGTTCGTGGTGCTCTTCGTCCCCGGCGAGATGTTCTTCAGCGCCGCCCTGGAACAGGACCCCGCGCTCATCGAATTTGCCGCCGATCGCAAAGTGGTCCTCGCCACGCCCACCACCCTCATCGCGCTCCTCAAGGCGATTTTCTACGGCTGGCGTCAGCAGCATCTCGCCAAGAACGCGCAGGAAATCAGCGCCCTCGGTCGCGAACTCTACAAGCGCCTTTCCGACATGAGCGGGCACCTCATCAGCGTCGGCAAGAATCTCAACCAGGCCGTCGGCGCCTACAACAAAGCCATCGGCTCCCTCGAATCCCGCGTCCTGGTCAGCGCCCGGAAATTCGAGGCCCTCCACGCCGCCCCCGAAGGCGAGACGCTGGAATCCCCCGCCCCCGTCGAACAAATCACCCGCGCCATCACCGCCCCGGAACTCGCCGAGCCGACAAAAAACGGCACCGATCTCCTCCCCTGAACGGTTCCACCAGACTCCGGGGAGCCCGCGCGTCCCGCGTGGCGTTTTTTTAAACCGCGGATTTCGCGAATCGGGAAATCATCATTTTGAGAAACGCGGCGAATCACCTTTTGCACTACCATTCATATTTTTCATCAAAACGATCAATAAAACCGTGAAAGAAAGAGACAATTCGAGTTGCCGAAAAGAGCGGTCCCCGACAGAATAACCGCCCATGCAAACCACCTCAAACCCACTTCGTGAAGGACTGGCCAGCCGGACGATGCCGCAGCCTTGCACGATTGTGATTTTCGGCGCCACGGGCGACCTCACTCATCGCAAGCTCATTCCCGCCCTGTACAATCTCACGGCCGATGGCGACCTCCCTGCCGCGACCACGGTCGTGGGCTTTGCGCGCCGGGACAAGACGGACGAGGTGTTCCGCACGGAGATGGAGGAAGCGACGAGGAAATTCTCCCGCCAGACGGTGAAGGACGAGCTGTGGCAGGGCTTCGCCAGCGGCCTCTATTACCATCGCAGCGAATTTGGCGACGAGGACGGCTACAAGCGCCTCGCCGACAAGCTGAACCAGATCGACGCCGAGCGCGGCACCGCCGGCAACCGCCTCTTTTATCTCTCGGTCGCGCCGTCCGAGTTCGAGGGCATTCTCGAAAAACTCAAAGGCGCCGGCTTGAACAAAACCACCGAGGGAAGCTGGTCCCGCGTGATCGTGGAAAAGCCCTTCGGCACCGACCTGCCGAGCGCCCAGGAGCTCAACGGCGTGGTGGCCCGCACCTTCTCGGAAAAGGAAACCTTCCGCATCGATCACTACCTCGGCAAGGAAACCGCGCAGAACATGATGGTGCTGCGCTTTGCCAATGCCATCTTCGAGCCGCTCTGGAACTCCCACCACATCGATCACGTCCAGATCACCGCCAGCGAGCCGCTCGGCGTGGAAGGTCGTGGACCGTATTACGAGGGCTCCGGCGCGCTCCGCGACATGGTGCAGAATCACCTGCTCCAGCTCCTCTGCCTCACCGCGATGGAACCGCCAACCGATCTCACCGCCGACAGCATCCGCGACGAGAAGGTGAAGGTCCTCCGTTCCCTGCGCCCAATCGTGGGTGATGTGGTGGGCACGAATGTCGTGCGCGGCCAGTACAGCGCCGGTGCGATCAATGGCAAGGATGTCCCGCGTACCGCCAGGAAGACCGCGTCAGCCCGCAGTCGATGACCGAGACTTTCGTCGCGCTCCGCATCATGATCGACAACTGGCGTTGGGCCGACGTGCCGTTCTACGTGCGCGTGGGCAAGCGCCTGCCCAAGGGCGGGACGGAAATCGCCGTCACCTTCAAGAGCGCGCCCTCGGTCCTCTTCAACAAGGAAGGCACCAAGGTCGGCCAGAACGTGCTCGTCATTCGCATTCAGCCCGATGAGGGCGTATCGTTGCGTATGCAGTCGAAAATCCCCGGCGCCTCGGTGCGCATCGAGCCGGTGAAGATGGACTTCCGCTACGGCACCTCCTTCGGCAAGGCCAGCCCGGAAGCCTACGAACGCCTGTTGCTCGACGCCATGAGCGGCGACGCGACCCTCTTCGCCCGCCGCGACGAAGTGGAGCAGGCCTGGCGCTTTATCGATACGATCGAAGACGCCTGGCACAAATCGGCCCAGCCCCCCGGCCTCTTCGAATACTCCGCGGGCTCCTGGGGCCCGGCGGAAGCCGATGCCCTGCTGGAACGCGACGGTCGCGCCTGGAGAAAATTCTAACCTCTTTGTTTTATGTCAGACTCCCCTTCTTCTGTGGCTGAGATCACCTCCGCCGGCATGCCGGTGGAGATTGGAAAAATTGACAAGGAGCTGAAGAAGCTCTGGGACGCGGACGGCGGCACCAAGACGCGCGCGTCGTTGACGAATTTCGCGATCTTCTGCCGGGGCGCCAGGGCGATGGACGAGAACACGGCCTTGATTGCCGAGTTCACCAAAGACCATGCCTGCCGCGCGATCCTCATCGCCGCCGACGCGGACTCGAAAGAGCGCCGCGTGCAGGCGTGGATCAGCGCGCACTGCCATGTGAGCCGCTCCGGCGGCAAGCAGGTGTGCTGCGAGCAGATCTCGTTTCTCATCGAAGGGCCCTCGCAGCAAATCGTGCGCAACATCGTGTTCTCGCACCTCGATTCGGACCTGCCGCTGGTGCTGTTCTGGCGCGAGGATTTCCCGCAGGTGCTCGACGAGCGCCTCTGGGCCTGGGTGGACCGGCTCATCTTCGACAGCCGCGCCTGGAGCGATCCCCAGGTGCAGTTTGCCCGCCTGCGCAGCTCGCTCAGCCGCATCAAGTGCCGCCTCGTGATGTGCGATCTCAACTGGACGCGCCTGCTCCATTTCCGCTGGGCGCTGGCGCAGATGTTCGATCATCCCGACAACGCCGCCGAGCTGCCGAATATCGAGAAAGTGGAGATCACCCACGCCCCCGACAGCCGCTCGACGGCGATCCTCCTCCTGGGCTGGCTCGCCGCCCAGTTGAAGTGGAAGCTGCACGGCAAGACCGTGGACGGCTATCAATTTGGCAGTGAGAAAGGTCGCATCGCGGTCCAGCTCACCGCCGCGGAAGGCGCGCCCGTGTCTTCCTGCAAGCTGGGCCACGACCAGTTCAGTTTCAGCGCCACGCACAAGAAGGATTCCATCTTCATGGACACCGAGGTGACCCTGCCCGATGGCCGTCATTTCGTGCACCTGGTCCCGGCCGGGAAGGACGATGTCTCCACCCTGCTCGATGAAGAGCTGATGCGCGGCGGACGCCACCAGGTTTACCTGCGCGCCCTCGCCGCCTGCGAGTCGATCATGTAGGGGAGATCCAATTAACATTTAGGAAGGTGTAAATGTGGCCTGCGGCACCAGAGACAGCCAGTGGCCGTGCGGTTCGTTGTTTCTGCCAATCAATCGCTAATCCCCTTCCTTCACGAGCAAGGATCGTCGGGAGACAAGCGCCACGCCGAAGGCCATTTCCACACCTTCCTAAATGCTAAATCCTAAATGATACTTTGCTGAGACTTCGCTCCCCATAAATTGCCGGGTTGCTTTCGGGGCCGATTCACCGCTTACTGAACAACCCGCCATGACCACGGCCAACAAAATCACCTGCGCACGCATCTTACTCATCCCGGTTTTCGTGATGATGGTGATCTATTATGGCAAGGGCGTCCAAAAAGGGCATCCGCAGGACTGGCAGCGCTTTGCGGCGATCCTCGCCTTCCTGCTCGCCTCGGCCAGCGACGGGCTCGATGGCTACATCGCCCGCCGCTACAACCAGCGCAGCAAGCTGGGCGTGGTGCTCGACCCGATTGCCGACAAGGGCCTGCTCCTCAGCGCCATCATCACCTTGAGCGTAAGCAACTGGAGCTACGAACTGCCCACCTGGTTCCCGGTGCTGGTCATCACCCGCGACGCGGTGGTGGTGATCGGCTTCCTCATCCTGCACTACCTCATCGGCAATGTGCATGTGAAACCGACCTGGCTGGGCAAGGCCGCCACGGCCCTGCAAATGGTCGCCATTTCGCTCGTCCTCTTGCAGCTCGATTTTTTTCAAACCACCCTCAATCTCGCCGGCTGGAAATTCCCACTGGAATTTCTCGACATCCCTGTAATGTTGGCCGGCTTATTTACACTGCTTTCCGGCATCGGCTATGTGATGCAGGGAATCCGCCAGCTTCAGGAAGAAGGGACACGCCCATGCCAAGTAGAACTGTCGCCATCGTCGGGAGACCGAACGTCGGCAAATCCGCCCTTTTCAACCGCCTCGCCGGACGAAAAATCTCCATCGTGCACGACCAGCCGGGCGTGACCCGCGACCGTATTTTTGCCACCTGCAAGCTCGGGCAGGCCCCGTTTTCCATCGTGGATACCGGCGGCATCGGCGGCACGGCGACCCAAGCTTCAGCGAGCAGGTCCGCTCGGAGGCGGATATCGCGATGCACGCCTCGGATCTCATCCTCTTCGTGGTCGATGCGCAGGATGGCATCACCCCCGTGGACCAGGAGGACTCGCGCGCCAGTTGCGCCGCTCGGACCGCCCGCTCCTGCTGGTGGCCAACAAGATTGACCACGACCGCCACGCCAGCAATGCCGCGGAATTTTCCCGGCTCGGCTTTTCCGACGTGATCTCGATCAGCGCCGAGCATGGGCGCGGCATCGCGCTGCTCGTGGATGCCATCGAGGAACGCCTGCCGGAGTACGTGGATGAAGCCGCGGAAGAAGCCGCCAAGCCGCTTTCCGTCGCCCTCGTGGGTCGGCCAATGTCGGCAAATCCTCGCTCATCAACGCCATTCTCGAAGACAAGCGCACCCTCGTCAGCGCCATCTCCGGCACCACCCGCGACGCGGTGGACATCCCCTACTCGCGCGGCGAGAAGAACTATGTGCTCATCGACACCGCCGGCATTCGTCCCCGCGGCAAGGTGGACAATTCGGTCGAAGTCTTCAGCGTCATGCGCAGCGAGAAAAGCATCGAGCGCGCCAACCTGTGCGTGCTCGTGATCGACGCCAGCATGGGCATCACCGCCCAGGACAAAAAGATCGCGGGCCTCATCCAGGAAAACAAGAAGCCGTGCCTCATCGCCGTCAACAAGTGGGACCTCTCAAAGCCCGCGCCCCATTCCGAAAAGACCCGCAGCGAAGTGCTGGAGGAAAAGCTGGAGGAGTTCAAGGCCGAGCTGTTCTTCCTCGATTACGCGCCGATGATTCTCGTCTCCGCCAAGACGAACGAAAACCTCGGCCACCTCTTCCGCGCCATGGATACCGTGCGCCGCGACGCGCAGCAAAAGATCGGCACCGGCGTGCTCAACCGCATGCTGCAGGACGTGCTCAGCGCCAATCCCCCGCCCATCCGCTCCGGCAAACGCTTCAAGGTGCTCTATGCCACCCAGGTCGAGCAGAAACATACCGGGGCGATCGTCACCCCGCGTTTCCTCTTCTTCGTCAACGACCCCGATGCCCTGCCCCCCGCCTACCGCAAATATCTGGAAGGCCAGCTCCGCGAACACGCCCCGTATCGTGGCTTGCCCGTGCTCTTCCAGTTCCGCGGCCACAAGGAAAAGGAAGGGAAGTAAGGATTCAAGCCCCCGAGGGCACGGAGAACACGGAGCAAGGGACACCACGATTGCCACAGCGACGCCCCCGCCGGGTTTGCGGCAGCGCTGGGTTAGACCGCATTCTCGATAATCTCCATCTGAATCTCAACTGCCCGCTGAACCGTTGCTGGCTCAACGTCATAACCTGTCGCGCGTGCGCCGCTCCAATTCACGCCAATCTTCAAACCATCCTTCGTGAGTCCCGGAATCCATCGGTCACGGAACTCCTCCCAACTCGCTAATGCCGGGCGAAAGCCCGCGTAAGCGGGAACGGTCTTGATGATGCGCTCGACTCGCGAAAGACTCGACCAAAATGGCTGCACTCGCTCGCCACCCGAAGTCTTCGGAGCAGGAAAGCCGCCGTCATCCTTCACGGTCCACACTCGACGCCCCGCTGCGACATCTCTGTAAAACACTGCTGCCTGTGATGCGGACTGTGACATGGCGTATGATACGGCCTAACGACCCAAGCTCAACGCCCCGGCGCACGGGACGCAACGATTGAACCCACGACGCCCCCGCCGGGTTCGCTGCAGCACTTAGCTAGGCGACATTGGGTTTATTTGCGCTCGGCGGACTGAGGAAATGCGGAACAGCGGGTAGTCGAATCACCGAGAATCCAACGCAGGAACTCATCACACGCTTCGGCCTCGGAGCGAAAGATGAGCAGCCGATTCTTGTTGCCTCGTTCGGAGTAATAAACCTCCCAGCCGTTGCCAAGCAGGTCGTGAATAGATGCAATCCGATAAACCTCGCCGCAGCCATCCGACGTGAACGAATAAGCGCGCTCTGAGATGCCAGCGGCATCAAGGGCAGACTTCAATTCGGTAAGGTTCATGGCTTCGTTTTACGAGAAACGTGGCGAGTCGCCTAACCACCAAAAGCTGAGCCACGCTGCCGGTGACTCACGTCAACCGGAAACCCGCAGCGGAAACGGACCGGCGTAATCGGCGTTGGCTCCAGCGCTGTGTTAGGCCACAGGGTCACATCACCAAAACCTCCACCAAGGCCGTGCTCCAGTCTGCGGCCCAATCACCTTCCTGAGCGCTTCTGTGTTGATGAAGATGGAATCCACCAGCACTTTCATGTCCTCCTTCAAAGTGTACCAGTGTCCCACACCAATCAATCGGTTCTGCCACGATTGATTGTCTTTGGTCATGAACTCTTGGTGGGCAGCTTGCACCAACCCCTCGACATACTTCCTGCCAATACCTAGGCCAGCAAGCTGATCTACGATGATTGTGTGAATGTCCTCGACATCCATGAAACAATGCACTCGCCCAATCCCAAACACATAACCATACAGCGTGAAGCCGAATACCTGACACATCAACTCGTCTTCGAGCTTCCAACGCGGGTCGGATGTTACTTGGCGAGTGAACTCCTCGGACTTCGCTTTGGTGTGTTGTTTTAGGTCTGTCATAAATGCTCGATGTGGCCTAACGGCCCAAGCTCGGCGACCCGGCCCACGGGACGCATGGATTGCCACTGCGCCGCTCCCACCGGGTCCACTGTAGCGCATGGTTAGCCCTATTGAGATTAACGTGTGTAAAGGTAAACAAAAATCGACGGAGGGAGCAGGATCAAGACGTGATACAAAAAGACGGTGGTGAAATAGTAGCGACACCAGCAGCGAATGCGTTGTAACCACGAGGTCGTGAATACATGCGGATAATATAGGCGAAAGACATAATAATCGTTCGGCTCGTGGTTTTCGGTAGACCGAAGAATCTCCTCATATGAATGAGCTATCTGAGCCAGATTGATCTTCTTCTCTTGTTCATTTAAATCACTCACCGCACGGACTTTATCGTAGACTCGCGAAAGCTCGTTGGCACATTGATCGAATTTGTATGCTTGAAGGTTATAGTTATTGCCTGATTCGATTAGCGAGTAAACTAATAGGACTATGGATGTAGCTGTCGTCAAAAACGCAAGCACATCCGGGGAAATCGGTTGTGGAGATTTCTTCAGATAATAGGGCAAAATACTCAGAATAATCAGGTAACTAGTGAGAATTGCGATTGCAGTCTGTGAGTAACGGCCCTTTACTCGACATCGTTTAGCAGCGCGGAACCTTGTGCCTTTGCTTGTCCACAGTTTGAACGTCAGTTCCTCTTCCCAATTTTTACTGCTGAGATGAGCCGGTAGCTCTTCGTGATTGCTCATGAGCGTTCTGTGCCTAACCAGAAGTAGGCGAAAGTGAATTTCGCTTTAGAAGACGAACTTTTGGGCCGGAGTTTCGTCTCAAATGGCCGCGTTCCGATAAGCACCCGCTGGATTCTGAACCCATGGAAAGCATCATTTCCGACCAAAGCGAAAATCACAAGTCCAATCCGTTCCCATGAAAAGTGACGGGGCTTGCGGCACTTGGGGGCACTCACCGTCTGCGAAGTGCAACTTCGCCAGCGGTGGGCGTGACCAAGTGCAACTTGGTCACGAGCGCAAACTCATGATTGACTGGCTGCACTGAGCATCTGGACCCAGCGATTGGGCCGCTGCGCGAAGTGGTCGTCAAGGCGAGACTCGACATGAACGGCGCTCCAAACAGCGGCGCACTCAAGACCGAGGCACTGCTCGCGAGAGGCTGGTTCCTCGGAATGGCCACGATACAAGGAGAAGCATCGTGCAATTCGGTCAAACTTATAGAAGTCGGGCTGCTGGCTGAGTGCATCTGGCACGGCAGCGAATCCGATGACTGGCCAACCGCTCCTGCTGAGGCAGGAACGCATGACCCAAATGCGGAATGCAACTGGACGGGAAAGGATGTCTGTAATCGGCGGACGCTCGACAAAGCGGAAGTCGAAGAACGCCACGAGTGGGAAACCGATGATCATACCGTAGCCCAGTCCGCCGCCGGGGAGGGCGACCTCAAAGATGTTGCCGGGTTCCCATGTTGAGCGGCGAGGCATAGTTGACTTCCGTTACAGTGAACGCGCAGCAACGTCTAACGTCCCGAGCTCAACGCCCCGGCGCACGGGACGCAACCCTTGCAAACCACGACGCCCCCGCCGGGTTCACTGCAGCACTTGGCTAAGCGACGGTTGATAGAGCATAAAATGGAGTTACTAATGGCAAGCATACTGATATTGGAACTTCGGGATAGGTTTGCTGAATAAGCTCTGTCGTGATTCTGGAGATGACCGGCTCCTGCGCGCGCAAGCGCACTATCGCATCCGGGCGAGGCTTAAGAAATCTCTCCACCAGCATCAAAGCTCCCGCATAGCGGTGATCGGAAGGAGGCGGCATCTCATCATCGTAGTCGAAATTCTCGCGGAGATAATCTCGGGCGAATAGCACCGCGAGGCCTTCCTCCAAAGTTATGATTTCGCGGCGTTTGACAGGCGAGAGAAGATGCACCGCCTCGTGCCGGAGGTGGTAGCGGGCTTCAAAGTCATCATGCTCACATCGGAGCGGGAGCCGGATTTCGATTCGCGACCAAGTGGGGAAATAGACCTGTGGAGGGCCGTCATGAAAGACGATCGGAGGGATCGCATCGTTGCTGAATCTCGCCCCGAAGCGCTTTTCAGCACAGTGCAACGCGTCGCAGAGTTCTTCGTGGTAGGTCATCGCGTGCCAGTCACCTAACGCCCAAAGCTCAGCGACCCGGCGCACGGGAGGCAAGGATTGCAACCGCGACGCCCCCGCCGGGTTCGCTGCAGCGCATGGTTAGGCCTCAACTTTGTCATACCGTCTCCGTCGAATAAACCGAACCAGACTGCAAACTCCCAGCACAAAAGCAAACCATACAGCACTCGAAACGAGAAGCCTCACGCCCAATGGCAAGTGAGACGCTCCAAGATCACTGGAGGCCCAAAATGGAAACCACAGAAAAAATGTCTTCTGCGCGATGGTCGGCAAGTGCCAGTCAGGCAAGCCAGCCTCAACATATCCCTGCTGCCAAAGACGAAGAGTCGGCCCGGAATCTGGCTCGGGATATGACATGTGAATCCAAGCGGCGAAAGCATGAATCAATACCAGGAAGCAAACAGTAATGATGACGAATCGCTTCATACGCGATGAGGCCTAACGGACTTAAGCGGAGCGTGGCGCGGTAGCTGCGAGGGTGGAGCGAAGGAGACGGCCACGGACGTAGGACAAAGGTGGCTCGGACGCAAGATGCCCAAGCCAGAGTCAGCAGCTACCGTGACACGCGGAGCCGTTCGCTGCAGCGCATGGTTAGGCGCTTCGTTCGATTCGGAGTTCAGGTTGAGAGATGCCATGTCTGTGTCTCGCTGTCGTAGTTCCAAGTGTCTATAAGGCCGCCAGGCTGTCCAAAGCAAAACGAGTAGCTGCTGCCATGCGAGTGATAGCCATAAGAGCTGCGAAGGAGGCGGGGAACAACGGGCTTGGCTGGAAGCTCGTTGAGGCTAGTCGGATAAGAGCCGTGAGCCTGACGATAAGCCTCAAGTAATGGTGCAACTCGCGCTGGATACTGCTTGGCGGCGGCGACGGCGCGCTGCTGGATGAAACTGTTGGTGGGAATGGCCAGCCCGACAAAACAGCCGAACGCAGCAACTACCGAAAGTATGGTCAATGCTGGGCGGCGTGACCGTCCGGTGCGGATGGCACCGAGCAAGAGGGCACCAGCGATAAGCGAAGCTGGAAGTCCAATCCAAAGCAGCGGTGCAACGCCGAGAATGAAGAGGAGAAACGGGTCCATAAGCCAGACGACCGCCGCGAATACGGCGACCGCTGCTGCAAGAATCAAATAGCGTCCGTTCATGGAGTGCGGCCAGAAGCGCCTAACGACCTCAAGCTCAGCGACGGACCTGTGAGCGCGTCGAACACAGAAGCGAGTTCCCGGCCCGTTCGCTGCAGCGCTTGGTTAGGCGTCGGGAGCACAAAAGAGGAACTTAGCATCGCTTCCATGGTTGGCGAGCGCTTGGAATGGTGCAATGATCCACGGCTTCGAACAGAGAGTTTATGACCGCTGAGATGTATGCCTTGTCTGTGGCATACTCTTCCGTCTTTTCTTGGGAAGCCCAACTCCACTCATAAATTTCGAGAACCTTTGTGCGCCACGCCTCGACTTGGGAATATCGGCAAGTGAGGCCGCTATAGGTGTTGGCCACAGCGGAAAGGCAGCACATGTAGGCGATAAGCTCATTGAGCCAGCACGTGTCCGCCTTGTCGCATTCTCGGATCGACTCATCAATTCGACTCGCGATGAAGTCTGCAACCTCGTCTACGGCATTAAGGGGGCCGTCTCCGGCCCAGAGAATGAATCGCTCAGGAAGTGGCATAGATTATTGGGTGCGCGTGGAGTCGCCTAACGCCCCCAAGCTCAGCGACCGCGGAGCACGGTGCGGCGGCTGCATGGTGGCGGAAAGGCGGAGGCCGGAAGCAGCCGCCGTGACGTGCGGAGCGGTTCGCTGCAGCGCTTGGTTAGGCGCTTCGTTCGATTGGGAGAAAAGTCCGCTCATAGAATGGCTGGGTTGAAGCCGAGCATGACGTAGCTCCAGATGGCGCAAAGGACGACCGCAATGCCAACGACGAGGAGCAGCGGGGGAAGCCACGGACGAGTGGCTACACGCGCCGTAATGACGGCTGCCACCGCCCAGGCCACGGGAAGCAGAAGCAGCGTGAAGCCGAAGTGCCGGACGAATAACGCATCGGAACGGAAGAAAGTGTCCGGGACAGTGCCGCCGCCGTAACCGTGTGCCTTGAGCATGGCGGCAACGAACAAGGTGCCGCCGACAACGACGCCAGCCTGAATCAGCGCGATGATGGAAATCGCGCGATAAGCTGGTTCGCTGTGGCTCTCGTTCATGGATGACGCGCAGAAGCGCCTAACGACCCCAAGCTCAGCGACCGCGGAGCACGGCGCGGCACCTGCACGGTAGGCGGCAAGGCGGAGGCCAGAAGCAGGTGCCGTGACGTGCGGAGCGGTTCGCTGCAGCGCATGGTTAGGCGACTTCATGATGGTCTTTGTGCGTTCGAGCTAGAATCTCTTTGAGTTCGGTCGTCGTTGGATGCTCGGAAAGATAGTGAGCGCGACCGGCAGGAATGAAAACAATCCGATGTCCGAATGAGGTCTGATGGTCGAGATAGATCGTGATGGTCGGCGGACGGCTCATGTAGCTCTGGGTGACTCGGGAGATAGCAGTCACCGGAACGGAAACCTCGCGGAAGAAATTGGACGCAGTGAGCACGCCGTCCTGCAATGAGACGCGATGGAGCCGACGTGCGAACCAGATGAGCCACGCAGATGCACCAAGCCACATCGCGAGAAACTGCCAACGCCTCCAGTCGGGAGGAGGCTGGTTGTCGCGTCCATGAAACGCTCCGAGCCATAAGGCGGCGGTTCCGGCACCGAAGCCGGAAATCCAGATCGCCGGGAAGATAAACTTCCACCATGCGGTTAGTGAGGATGAAAGCTCTCGTTGCACGGGATAGACTCGCAATCGCCTAACGACAAAAGCTCAGCGACAGGCGCGGAAAAAGCAAGCGCCCGGACAACAGGAAAAACGCCCGATCCAAAACGGCTCCGCCTGTTCGCGGCAGCGCATGGTTAGCCGTCCTTTCGTCTGGCAAATTTCTTGGCTCTCTCGACGTGTGCAACTGATACTCGTCTCTTCGCATAATCCTCCGGGTCACACATCTCTACCGCAATGTTCTCGAAACGCAGATTGAACGAATCAAAAGACAGAAGCTCATACACGGCCTCAGCCCCGACGGAAAGCGGGGCGGCAAAGAAAGGGACGGTGTAAAAATTGTCAGCTTGGATTTCCGAACCGTGCCGCCGAATCGTGAGGAAAAGCGGGCGGGGCTCGTATGGCGCTCGACAACGAATCATAAACTCGATGCGATTGTAACGCGGCAAAACTTCGCTGGGCTCTAGTGTTTCAAGGACGCGGCTAAAGCCAAGGACCGTGATATCAAATGCGTCGTGAGCAGCTGCAAGCTCCGTGCTGGTAGGCTCATGATTCTTGGCGGGAGGCATATAGACGGCTAACGACCCAAGCTCAGCGACCCGGCGCACGGGACGCAACGACTGCCACCGCGACGCCCCCGCCGGGTTCGCTGCAGCGCATGGTTAGGCCGCACGGTCATCATCTCGACATCCCCTCTACTGCCTGCTGAACAATCTGCTTGTAGCGGGCGCGGTTCTCGTAGGTCGGGCCGAACTCGTCGTTGGCGTGTGACCACTCTCGGAGCACCGCCTCGGTCTTGCCAGCGCGTAGCTGCTGGACTGAAGCCTCAAGCAACTCTTTGCTGGCGGTGGTGAAATAGACGTTGGCGTTGAAGTTCTGGAGGCTGCCGACCAACGCGGCGACGCCGAACGACCACAAGATGGTGACGACGCCGAGCGTGCGTCTGACCGCAACGCTCGCGCGAAACTCGGCGATGAGCCACGCAATCGGCAGCGTCGCAGTGATGATGAGGAGAATGGCGATTTGCATGGCGGTGGTTTAGTGCGGCCTAACGACCAAGAACTGAGCCACGCCGCCGGTGACTGGCGCCAACCCGAAACCCGCAACGAAAAGTGCCTGGCGTAACCGGCGTTGGCTCCAGTGATGGGTTAGGCCACAACTCGTCAATAATCATAAACTCCCTCAACATGCTCGCCGCGAGTCTGCAAAGCTGCGGCAATGGTTTCTGCTTGTGTGCGACTCTCAAAATCGAAAGTCAAACAAATCGGCCCGCCGACTCTATCTGCTGGCTCTCGAAAATCCAAGCGACCGCCGCCGGAAGCTACCTCCGCGATAACTTGCTCCTCACGATTCATGTCTTCTGGCGAACGGTAGTAAAAATCAAAAGCAAAAGACATAACGCTCGATGTGGCCTAACGACCCAAGCTCAGCGACCCGGCGCTCGGGAGGCAATGATTGCAACCGCGACGCCCCCGCCGGGTTCGCTGCAGCGCATGGTTAGGCTCATGGGTCATTTCAATACGTAGCTGAATGATAAACAAAGTGTGCGCGATTCTACATCTGACAATAGAGCTACTCGCGAACAAGCGCTCGAATGCCAGAAGTCGTAACCTCTGCCATCCTGACACCGTTCAACACGCACGTCCAAGAATGCCCGACTCCGGTAACTGACGGAAGATAACCGGAAGAAATCGCTCTGGCGAAAGCTTCGGGATCAACAAACGAATAAACCTCGACCGTCTTCTCGTGAGATTCGCAGTCATCGCCCGCGCAAACCGAGTCGCGGTTCAGAACGACCTGAATCTTCGGTCTGGCTTTCAACACTTGGAACTCGGCCTTCATGCGCGAATGTGCCTAACGACTCCAAGCTCAGCGACTGCGGAGGCTGGCGCGGTCCTGCGCGGCAGGAGCAAGGCGGAGGCCAGAAGCAGGCAGCCGTGACAGTCGGAGCAGTTCGCTGCAGCGCTTGGTTAGGCGTTTCCGGTTCCATCGTATCGGCGGATGACATCACGGTAAATCATATAGTGATCGTCAAGGTGAGGTGCTGTTCGGATTCTATAAGT
>JASGKO010000028.1:0-30398 GCA_049840595.1 Chthoniobacteraceae bacterium | reverse complement strand
CGCGCCGCGCTCGTTCCCCACGTCGCGCGAAAAGGAAAGCACCTGCTTGACCAGGGCGGCTCCACGCTCCGCACTCTTTTGCAGGATATTTAACATTCCGGCGAATTCCGGATTGCGCAATTTTCCGTTGAGATAGTTGGACGCCATGAGAATAGGCGACAACACATTGTTTAAATCGTGGGCGATCCCGCCGGCCAGCATGCCGAGGCTCTCCATCTTCTGGACCTGCAGGAACTGCTTCTTCGAGCTGCACCTGCTCGGTCTTGTTGGTATTGATCACGAGGAACGACTCCGGATGCCCCTCGTCATCCCGCACCAGCGTCCAGCGGCTTTCCACAATGACCTCGCGGCCCTCCCGGCTGAGCTGGCGCAGTTCACCGGCCCACTCACCGCTGGTGGCAGTGGTGGTTCGCGCTTCGAAATGCCGGGCGCGCTGCGCGACCTCGAACAAATCGTGAAACGCGCTGGCGAATCCATCTCCGCCCTGGACCACCCGTAGATCGCCTCCGCGCCCCGGTTCCAGAAACGCACGATACCATCCAGCTCAATGGCCATGATCGCGTCGCGCGCCTTGTCCAGCAGCGCGGCCTGGACCTGGATCTGCGCCTCGGCGCGCTTTCGCTCGGTGATGTCCTCAACCGTGCCCTCTATAATACAGCACGACGCCATCGTCGTCATGCACTGCCCGGGCGTATTCCGAAATCCAGATCACCGAGCCGTCGCGGCGATAGATTTGCGATTCAAATTTACTGACCGTCCCCTCCTCCGCCATGATGCGCATGAACTCCGTGCGCCGCTCGGGCTTCACGTAGAGCTGCATCTCGATGTGGGTGAGATGATGCATCAACTCCTCCGGCGACTCGTAGCCATACATGCGCGCGAGGGCCGGGTTCACATTCAGGTAATGCCCGGAGGGGGTGGACTGGAAGATGCCCTCCAGCGCGTTTTCAAAGATGCTGCGGTACTTCGTCTCGGCGAGTTTGAGCGCCTGCTCGGTCTGCTTGCGCGACGAGACGTCCCGCTGCAGGGCCACGAAATAGATCGGTCGTCCTTCCCCATCGCAGAGGGGCTCGATGTTCCACTCCATGTAAAATTCCGAGCCATTCTTGCGGTAGTTGATGATCTCGCCGAAGAAACCCTTGCCCTGTTTCAACCGCCGGGACATTCGTTCCAGAACCGTCCGGTCCGAGCGCGGGCCTTGCATGAAATTAGCGGGACGCAGTTGCAGGTCCTCCAGCGAATATCCGGTCATTTTGGTGAATGCGGAGTTCACATACAAAACGCGGGGACCGGGAGCATCGAGCTGCACGTCGGTAATCATCACCGATTCGATGCAATGCTCGACGAGTTGTTCCACGGCGGAGAGACCGTTGCTAAATGCCGAGAAAATCTCCCGCAGCAATGGCTGCTCGGCAAGGTCGGTAGTAGTGATTTCGTGGTATGTTGGTCCCTGATGCATGGCCCTGTGGACACGAGTTCATAGCAATATCGATGCCCAAACAGAGAAACACCTCTCAAATAGTGGAAAATTGTTTCCTAAAATGAAACGGGAATGAGTAAATATCGTCAGCGAAGGTCGTTTTATCTCCTTCGAGATGCTGGTTGTATGCACACCCATCGCGTTTTTGAGAAAGCGCCCATTGTTCTAGCAACCAGCAAGCATAACGGTGGAGCCGGACTCGCAAGACAGATCGCCCGCCAAATCCGTCCTTCTCCTGGCAATCTGTCGTCCTGGCGGCCCTGCGATCCAAGCCCCAGTTACAAAAAAGCCGGGTCGAAACCCGGCTTTTTGAAATGCTATTTAAAGAGGTCGCTCAGTGAACTACGGGAGTTCCGTGCTTCCCATCAGGTAGCGATCGCACTCACGTGCGGCACCGCGCCCTTCGTTGAAAGCCCACACGACCAAGCTCTGCCCACGGCGGCAATCGCCAGCGGCAAAGACCGCCGGGGATGCTCGTCTTATACTTGCCGTGCTCGGCCTTGACATTGCTGAACGCGCGTCGCGCTCAATTCCCAGCGCTTCGAGGAGCGGCTGCTCCGGCCCGAGGAAGCCCATCGCCAGCAACACCAACTCGGCAGGCAACACCTTCTCGGTGCCGGGGACGTTCTTCGGAACAAACTGACCCTTGTCGTTCTTCTCCCAATTCACACCGACGGTGTGGACGGCCTTTACGTGGCCGTTCTCGTCGCCTTCGAAATGGGTGGCAGTGCGTGAGATAGACACGCGGATCATCGCCGAACTTGGCGGCAGATTCTTCCTGGCCATAGTCCATCTTGTAAACCTTCGGCCATTCGGGCCAAGGGTTGTTCGCCTGGCGGTCCATCGGCGGCTTGGCCATGATCTTCGAGCTGGACCATGCTAGTGCAGCCGTGGCGGATCGAGGTGCCAACGCAGTCGGTGCCGGTGTCGCCACCGCCGATCACGACGACGTTCTTGCCCTCGGCGTTAATGAAGTTGCCGTTGCGATGGTTGTCGAGCAGCGACTTGGTGTTGGCGGTCAGGAATTCCATCGCGAAATGGATGCCCTTCAGCTCACGGCCCGGGATCGGGAGATCGCGGCCCTTGGTCGCGCCGGTCGCGAGGACCACAGCGTCAAAGTTCTTCAGCAAATCCTCGGCGGGATAGTTCTTCCCGACCTCGGTGTTGCAGGTGAAAGTGATCCCCTCGTCTTCCATGAGCTTGATGCGGCGGAGGACGACCTCTTCCTTATCGAGCTTCATGTTGGGAATGCCATACATAAGCAGGCCGCCCGGACGGTCAGCGCGCTCAAAGACAGTCACGATGATGACCTGCCTTGTTCAACTGGGCGGCAGCAGAAAGACCTGCGGGGCCGGAACCGATGACCGCGACCTTCTTGCCGGTGCGCCTGGTCGGGCGGCTCGGGCTTGACCCAGCCGTTTTCCCAGCCGTGGTCGATGATCGAGACCTCGATGTTCTTGATCGTGACCGGCGGCTTGTTGATGCCGAGCACGCACGAGCCTTCGCACGGGGCGGGGCAGACGCGGCCGGTGAACTCCGGGAAGTTGTTCGTCTTGTGCAAACGCTCGAAGGCTTCGCGCCAGAGGCCGCGGATAGATCAGATCGTTCCACTCGGGAATGAGGTTGTTGATCGGGCAGCCGCTCGCCATGCCGCTGATGAGCGTGCCGCTATGGCAGAACGGAATGCCGCAATCCATGCACCGCGCGCCCTGCTCCTGGAGCTTGGGGTCGGGCATATGCAAGTGGAACTCCTTCCAATCGCGAACGCGTTCGAGCGGCGGACGGTCGGCGGGCAGTTCGCGGAGGTATTCAATAAATCCAGTTGGTTTTCCCATGATCTAATTTCAGTCTTTAGTTTCCCTGTGGTTTTATAGGCTAGCCGCCGCCAACGCGGGCCACGTCGCGGGAGTTCTCTTCGAACGCTGCGGTCATGGCTTCGTCGCCGCTCAAGCCGGCTTGCTGCGCCTTTTTGAGCGCGGCAATCACTCGCTTGTAGTCCTTCGGCATCACTTTGACAAACTTCGGCGTCATTTCTTCCCAAAGTGCAAGCACTTTGAAAGCTTTCTGGCTCTTGGTGTAGTCGGCGTGCTTCTTGATGAGCTGACGAATTTCTTCGGCCTCCGCTTCGTCCTCGAACTTCTCGAGGCCGACCATCTGCGCGTTGCAGTGCGAGGCGAAGGTGCCGGCTTCATCCAGCACGTAGGCCACACCGCCGCTCATGCCTGCGGCGAAGTTGCGCCCGGTCTCGCCGAGCACCACCACGCGGCCACCGGTCATGTATTCGCAGCCGTGGTCGCCCACGCCTTCGACGACGGTATCCACGCCGCTGTTGCGGACCGCGAAGCGCTCACCCGCGCGACCGCGGAAGAAGGCCTCGCCCTTGGTCGCGCCGTAGAGGGCGACGTTGCCGATAATGATGTTGTCCTCGGCCACGAAACCTTCGATCTCCGGCGGATGGATGATGAGCTTGCCGCCGCTGAGGCCCTTGCCCACGTAGTCGTTGGCATCGCCTTCGATGGTGAGCGTCATGCCCTTCGGCACGAACGCGCCGAAGCTCTGGCCGGCCGAGCCGGTGAAGTTCAACTGGATGGTGTCCTCGGGCAGGCCGTCGGCGCCGTATTTCTTCGTCACCTCGTTACCGACGATGGTGCCGGTGACGCGGTTCAGGTTGATGATCGGGACGCTGGCGGTGACTTTCTCGCCCTTATCGATGGCGGGCTGGCAGAGGTCGAGCAGCTTGGTCACGTCGAGCGAGCGCTGGATGCCGTGATCCTGCACCTCGGTGCAGTAGCGACCGACTTCGGGGCCGACATTCGGCTGATAGAGGATCTTCGAGAAATCGAGGCCCTTCGCCTTCCAATGCTCGACGGCGGCGCGCGCTTCAAGCAGGTCGGTGCGGCCGACCATCTCGGTGAGGGTGCGGAAGCCGAGCTTCGCCATCCACTCGCGCACTTCCTGGGCGATGAACTTCATGAAGTTCGCCGCGTGGGCGGGGTCGCCGGTGAAGTTCTTGCGGAGCTGCGGGTCCTGCGTCGCAACGCCGACCGGGCAGGTGTTGAGATGGCAAACGCGCATCATGATGCAGCCGAGCGCGACGAGCGGAGCGGTGGCAAAGCCGAACTCCTCCGCGCCGAGCAGCGCGGCGACGATCACGTCGCGACCGGTCTTCAACTGACCGTCGGTTTCCACCACGATACGGCTGCGCAGGTTGTTCAGCACCAGGGTCTGGTGCGTCTCGGCGAGGCCGAGCTCCCACGGGATGCCCGCGTGCTTGAGCGAGGTCATCGGCGAGGCGCCGGTGCCACCGTCGAAGCCGCTGATCAGCACCACGTCGGCGTGCGCTTTCGCCACACCGGCGGCAATCGTGCCGACACCCACTTCCGACACCAGCTTCACGTTGATGCGGGCGGCGCGGTTCGCGTTCTTGAGATCGTGGATCAACTCAGCGAGATCTTCGATCGAGTAAATGTCATGGTGCGGCGGCGGGGAAATGAGCCCCACGCCCGGCGTCGAGTGACGCACCTTCGCCACCCACGGATACACTTTTCCGCCGGGGAGCTGGCCGCCTTCGCCGGGCTTCGCGCCCTGGGCCATCTTGATCTGGATTTCCTTCGCGTTGCTCAGGTAGAGGCTGGTCACGCCGAAACGTCCGCTCGCCACCTGCTTGATCGCGCTGTTCTTGGAGTCGCCCTGCTCGTTGGTCCAGGTGTAGCGCTCGGGGTCTTCGCCGCCTTCGCCCGTGTTCGAGCGACCGCCCATGCGGTTCATCGCGATTGCAAGCGCCTCATGCGCTTCCTTGCTGATCGAGCCGTAGCTCATCGCGCCGGATTTGAAACGCTTGATGATCGACTCGACGGACTCCACTTCCTCGATCGGAATCGGGGTGCCACCCTTGAAGTCGAGCAGGCCACGCAGGGTATAGAGCTGTCTTGTGCTGCTCATCCACCAATGCGGTGTATTTCTTGAACTCGTCGTAACTACCGGTGCGGACCGACTTTTGCAGCGCATGCATGGTCTGCGGGCTGAAGAGGTGCAGCCTCACCATCCTTGCGCCATTGATACTGGCCGCCCACGTCGAGCGTGTGGCCGTTCGTCTGGCGATCCGGGAAGGCGTGCTCGTGACGCATCGAGCACTTCCTTGGTGATGACGTTGATATCCACGCCCTCGATGCGGGTCGGGGTCCAGGTGAAATACTTGTCCACCACGCTCTGCGCTGAGGCCGACGGCCTCGAAGATCTGCGCGCCGCGATAGCTCTGGATGGTGGAGATGCCCATCTTGGAGACGACCTTCACCACGCCCTTGGTCGCGGCCTTCACGAAGTTGTAGCAGGCCTTCTGGTGATCCACGTTCTTGAGCATGCCCTGGCCGATCATGTCGTCCAGTGTCTCAAAGGCGAGATACGGATTGATCGCGCCGCAGCCGTAGCCGATGAGCGTGCAGAAGTGGTGTACTTCGCGCGGCTCGCCGGATTCGAGCACGAGGCCGATGCGGGTGCGGGTGCTCTTCACGGATGAGGTGATGGTGCACACCGGCCACCGCCAGCAGCGCGGGAATCGGAGCGTTGTCCGCATTCACGCCGCGGTCGGAGAGAATGATGATGTTCACGCCCTGCTGCGATCGAGCGGCTGGCCTGGGCACAGATTTCCTCCATGGCTTTTTCCAGGCCGGCTGCGCCCGTCCTTCGGATTGAAGAGGATCGGGATGCGTGACCGACTTGAACTCGCCCTGATCAATGTGCTTGAGCTTTGCGAGTCTCTTCGTTGGTGAGGATCGGCGACTTCAACTCGATCAGGTGGCAGCTTTCCGGAGCTCGGCTTGAGCAGGTTTTTCTCGGAGCCGATGGTCGTCTCGGACGAAGTGACGATCTCCTCGCGGATACAGTCGATCGGCGGGTTCGTCACCTGCGCGAAGAGCTGCTTGAAGTAATTGTAGAGCGAGCTGCGGCTTGTCGGAGAGCACCGCGATCGGGATGTCGGTGCCCATCGAGCCGATCGCTTCCACCCCGTCAGGTTGCCATCGGCGCCATGAGGATGCGCAGGTCTTCGAAGGTGTAGCCAAAAGCCTGCTGGCGCTGCAGCACCGTCTTATGATCGGGCTCCGGCAGTTCTGGCGCGTCGGGCGATGCTGGCGAGTTCCACCATGTGCTCGTTGATCCACTCACGATACGGATTCTCGTTGGCGATCTGCTCCTTGACTCTCTTCGTCGGGGATGATGCGGCCTTGCTCCATGTCCACGAGGAACATGTGACCCGGCTGCAGACGACCCTTGTAGGCGATGCGCGTCCGGCGTGATCTCGGGCAGCACGCCCGCTTCGGAAGCCATGACCACGAGATCATCCTTCGTCACATAGTAACGGGAAGGACGCAGGCCGTTGCGATCGAGCGATCGCGCCCATCATCGAGCCATCGGTGAACGCGACGGACGGCAGGGCCGTCCCATGGCTCCATCAGGCAGGAGTGGTATTCGTAGAAGGCCTTCTTCTCGTCGCTCATCGTCTCGTGGTCGGTCCACGGCTCGGGCGATCATCATCATAATCGCATGCGGGAGCGAACGGCCGCCGAGCACGAGCAGTTCGAGGCAGTTGTCGAACATCGCGGAGTCCGACCGCCGTGATGACCGATCACCGGCTTGATCTTCTGGATGTCGGCACCGAAGAGCTCGCTGTCGAACATCGACTCGCGGGCGTGCATCCAGTTGATGTTGCCGCGCAGGGTGTTGATCTCGCCGTTGTGGGCGATGTAGCGATACGGGTGCGAACGCTCCCAGCTCGGGAAGGTATTCGTCGAGAAGCGCGAGTGCACGAGGGCCAGCGCGGTCTCCATGTCGCTGTCGTGCAGGTCGGGATAGATACTCGACCCACCTGCACCGGCATGAGCATGCCCTTGTAAACCAGGGTGCGCGCAGGAGAGGCTGGAGTAGTACCAGAACTCGTCCGACCTTCGGCGTGCGGATCTGGTTCAGCCCGCACTTGCGGATGACATAGAGCTTGCGCTCGAAATCGAGGACCGTCTTACAATTCTCGCCGCGGCCGATGAAGGCCTGGCACATCCATGGCTCGCTGTTCATCGCGGTCTTGCCGATCATCGAGTTATCCACCGGAACGTCACGCCAGCCGAGGACCGTCTGCCCTTCGGTCGCGACAATCTTCTCGAAAACCGCCTTGCTCTTGGCGCGGGTCGCCTCGTCGGGCGAGCAGTAACACCATTGCCACGCCGTAGTAGCCAGCTCAGGCAGGGTGATTCCCAGCGGGGCGGTGACCTTGAGCATGAACTTGTGGGCATCTGAATGAGGATACCCGCGCCGTCACCGGTATTGTCTCCGCGCCCACTGCGCCGCGATGGTCCAAATTCAACAGAATCTCCAGCGCCTGACTGACGATCTCGTGCGATTTTTTGCCCTTCATGTACACGACGAAGCCGACGCCGCAAGCATCATGCTCGAATTGCGGATCATAGAGGCCCTGCTTTTCTGGTAGTCCGTTATTACTCATTGTGTGTGTTCCCTGTTGGCGTTGGTGTCCCGACTTTCCCGACGTAGATGGCTTCGTCCGGCCAGTTCTTCATCAAATAACCATTTTGCATATTAACGAAAGGCAAATAATTGCGCATCACGCGAATTGGCTGCAAAAGCCGCATCGTCGAGACCCTTTCGATGGAATTTTCCCCGTGGTTTTTCAGCAGATTGGGGATGAGCTTCTCCTGCACGGTATGCACGATGTCGGTATCGCTCTTGCCGTCGATGCACATGAGCAGCGCCAGCTTCCCGTCAATCTCGGCAAGGTGGCTTTCAAAAATGAATTCCGTGAAGACGGAGCGGACGGCGGGCTCGTTGCGGATGTCGTCCATGATCTGCTGCAAGGTGATCCCGATGCGAAATTGAACGATATACAAGTGTTGCGCGTTGAATTCCGCCGTGCCGCGGGCCGAAAGATCGACCTGCGTGTAATAGGAAAGCACGCCGGACTGCTCGAGCTTGCGACGCTTCCGCCCGACGGTGCGGACGTTCACGCCCGTCGCCTCGCCAATGCCGTTATCCGATTCTCTCGGATCGCGCACCAGATGGCGGATGATCAATTGTTCCTGTTCGTCGAGCATGTCCATGGTTTCGTTGCGGGGCGAGAATTTAGACATTCTTTTGCATTTGGCGACAAAAATTTGTCCATTCATGTAAATTTTTTGTCCCAAATAATCCCTTTACATCCCCATCATTGCCTCAAAATCGGCATTTTTGCCTTAAAAATCCTTTTTTACGCGTTTCACGTGTCCAAAATTATCGCAAAAACCGGCTCGATGATCCGTATTTGGACACACCCACCCTCCAGAGCGCCGGGGGGGTCTTGAAATGAATGACGCCGCGTTAGGCGGGCAATCACCATGACTCCGCCTACATCGGCACCTGAAACGTTTCCCCCACCTGCACCGCCAGGATCTGCTCCGATTCCTTCGCAAATGCGGCCTGCAACCGGCTCGCCGGTTCATCCAGCGCCTCGTTGCTCAACTTGAAAGTGGAGTGATGAATCGGCACGAAATGCTTCGCTCCCGCCTCCCGGGCCATGGCCGCTGCTTGCTCCGGAGTGCAATGGGCGCGAATCCACGGATCGTATGCCCCGATCGGCATCAGCATCAAATCCAGGGAAGCCACCCGCTCCTTCAACTGGCCGAAAGCCGGTGTATAAGCCGTATCGCCCGCGAAACACACCGCACGCCCGCTTCGCTCCAGCAGATAACCGTTGTAACCCCGGTGCTCATCCCGCACCATGCGCGCGCCCCAGTGGGCCACTTCCAGTGCGGTAATCGTGATCGCACCCGACCGGGTCTCCACCGTGACCGATTGCCCCCAATCCAGTTCATGCACCGTCTTGAACCGATGACACCGCAACAAATCGCGCGTAGCCCGGGCCGTCACCACCGGCGTCTGCCGATCGAACTTCCGCAGGCTCCACACATCGAAATGATCGAAATGGGCGTGGCTGAGCAAAATGAGATCGGGCGGCGGCAATTCCCGCGCCTCCAGTGCCGGAGCCAGATAACGCTTAGGCCCCAGGATCAATGGCGGCACGCCGGGCCCCACCCGCTCTGAAAACACGGGATCGGTGATGACCCGCACGCCGAGGAAATTGAGCACCACCGTCGAATGCCCGAGGCAGCTTCCGGTAATCGCCCCATCGCTCCAGCGGGTCGGTTCCGGACGCAATTCCGGACGCGGCGGCCTTCCGCGTCCATCGAAGATCATCTGCTTGAGCATCCGAAGTCTTGGCATCCTCCACCATTCACCCCGACCACCGATCACGCAAACTGCTCATCGAAAAACCATCACCCACGAGATTTTTTTAAATTCTTAATTTTTAACTTTTAATTTCCCCGCTACGCTCCCGCCGTGCGTTGTCTTGGGAAACTTTTCTTGCTGGGCCTGCTGGGCGTCGTCGGCTTCATCTTTTTCTGCCAGTGGCTGGTCATTCACTCCGCCTCGGGACGGCTCTACGAGTCGGTGGAAAAAACGCCGGTCCGCCGCGTGGGCCTCGTGCTGGGAACCAACGAGCACCAGGCGAATGGCAATGCCAACCCCTTCTTCGACTACCGCATCGAAGCCGCCGCAGAGCTCTACAAGGCGGGCAAGGTGAAGCATCTCCTGCTCAGCGGCGCGAACCCGGATAAAACCTACGACGAACCGACCACGATGAAGCGCCGGCTCATGGCGCTCGGCGTACCCGGGAATGCAATGACGCTCGACTTCGCGGGCTTTCGCACCCTCGATTCCATCGTCCGGGCTCACGAAGTCTTCGGGCTCACTCAATTCACGATCATCTCACAAAAGTTCCACAACCAGCGCTCCCTGCTCCTCGCGCGCCATTACCACCTCGACGCCATCGGCTTCGACGCCCACGAAGTGCCCGCGAGCGTAGCCATGAAAATCGTTATCCGCGAATGGTTCGCCCGCGTCAAAGCCGTCCTCGACCTCTACCTCCTCCAGACCACTCCGCACTATCTCGGTTCGAAACAACCGATCTAGAACCAGCGGAAAAATTCGTCATTGGTCATTCGTCATTCGGATTTTTCTTCGGGCTTTCGTGTCTTCGTGGTGAACCTCCACTAAAAACTGCACAAGCTATCATCAAAAATTTGTCATTCGTGTGACATCTTCTCCTTTGCGCCATCGAAAAAGCGGTTTTAGACTAAAGCCATGCAGATTCATCTCAGTCCCCGCCATCTCGTGCTCACCGCAGCCATCCATTCCCACGTCGCCGACAAAGTCGGCCACCTGGAAGAGTTAACTGATGAAATTCTCGCTGCTCACGTCGTTTTGTTTCACGACGAAAAGCGCAACCCGAAGAAAGCCTACCACGTCAAAGTCCATCTCGCCGTCCCCGGCCCGGACATCCACGCCGAAGACGCCGAACCCGATCTCTACGTCGCGATCGACAAAGTCGTCGATAAAATCGCCCAGCAACTCCGCAAGCGGAAGACCCGCCTGAAAGAAAAAGGCAAACACGACCTCCAGCGCGCCGCCGAAAAGAAAAAGCGCGGCACCACGCGCTAATCGCGGATTTAATTCACCACGAAGCGCACGGAGGAGACGAGGAAAGAGATCATCTTTCGAGACTGTCTGAATGCTTCGTGTTCTTCGTGGTGAAAAACTTCTTCCCCCCTTGGCGACCTGGCGTCTTGGCGGTGAATCCTCAAGCCTAAACCGCCAGCAAGTCCTCCGCCGCCGCGTGCACGTCTCCCGTGCGCATCAGCGACTCGCCGACGAGGATCGCATTCGCGCCCGCTGCATGGACCCGGCGCGAATCCTCCCCGGTCTTGATCCCGCTTTCACTCACCAGAATCACGTCCGCCGGCACTTCTTCGGCCAGCTCTTCGGTCGTCGCAAGGTCCACATGAAAGGTCGCGAGATTGCGATTGTTTACGCCCAGCAGTTGCAGTCCCTCGATCTCCAGCGCGCGATCCAGTTCCTCCAGCGAGTGCACTTCCACCAGCACATCGAGCTGCATTTCCAGCGCCAGTGCATGCAGGCGCAGCAACGTCGGTTGATCCAGCGCCGCCACGATCAACAAAATCGCATCCGCCCCCGCCACGATCGCCTCGTAGATCTGCACCTCGTGCAGTATGAAATCCTTGCGCAACACCGGTAGCGTAATCGCCTCCCGCACCTTGCTCATGAAACTCAGGTGGCCCTGGAAAAATTGCTCGTCGGTTAGCACCGACACCGCGTGCGCTCCCGCGCTCTCGTAAGCCTTCGCCACCAGCACCGGGTCAAACGACTCCGCGATCACCCCCGCACTTGGCGACGCCTTCTTCACCTCGGCGATCAACCCCAGCGCCTCCGGCCCACGATCCAGCGCTGCGGCAAAGCTCCGGAAATCATCGCGCAAGAGTGCCGCTGCTCGCAGCTTTTCCGCCCGGGGCAGCAGCTTCGCGATTTCCGTCTGTTTTACATCGAGGATTTGCTGGAGCCGATTCATTCCCGCAACATATCGCCCCCCCGATCCCCCCGCACCAGCATTTTTCGCATCCGCTTGCCCACACGCTTGATCTTACTCATGCTCTCGCTCGCGATCCGTCATTCGTCATGGCCCCCCTTCGGGTCTTCGTGGCGAAAAAAACAAAAACCGAAAAATTTCCCTTGCAACCTGCGCTCAATCTTCTAGTTTTGCGGCCCGCTTCCCAACCGGTTGAAGCGAGCGGCGCCTAAAAAATGCCGCAGACACTGCGGGTGTAGCTCAGTTGGTAGAGCACTTCCTTGCCAAGGAAGATGTCGCGAGTTCGAGTCTCGTCACCCGCTCCAACCCTTCTCTCTGAAGGGTTTACGCTATTTCCTGGGTCGAAAAAAGCCGACTAAGAACGTTCACTAAGAACATACCCGCCCAATTCCTGTGTTGTCCAAAGGCGTTCGCTGGACTCACGTTTCACCAAATTGACTTCAAATATTTGAAGGAAAGATATGGCAAGTTTTCGGCATAGGACAACCTTCAGATGTTTTGCAGTTCAGTTAACTTGAGATTTTCCATTCAACCTGCCGCTTTCTCGCGCGAGGCCACGTCACCAAACGCCAGTCGTGGATGAACATCCTATACGGTTCACTACGTTAGATGGGCAATTTTTGAAAAAACAGCATTCAAAGTTGCCAAAATCAACATGCCGGTTTCTGGTGGAACGCTCACAGTGGTCGTGATTCCAATGAGCGCACTATAAAGTAGCATCAAGTAGTCTTTCTTCCCAAATTTCTCTGACGCATCTTTCAAAAGCTGAATCTGGGAAACAATAAAATCTGCTTTCTCGGCTGACTTCCCTACGTGTTCAAGCAATGTTGCCTGAATCGCTCCCAACGCCTTCCATATGGCTTCTCGTTCCTCACTTGAAATCGGCGCGTCATCATTTGCATACTTTGGTAGCAAGTGGACTTTGTTGGCGAACGCTTTGGCAGTTTCCCACGGATTGATCGTTTTAATTTCTCGATTAAAGTAGTGAAGAAAACTTTGTGCAAAAACTACACAAACATGATGCCAATCATAGCATTCAGTTGCCTCCTTCAGCATCTGGCTTCCGGGTGAATACTCAGCGATAAAAGGTCCAGAACTACTATAATCGCTACTGTTACGAAACACCCAAAAGTAGTAATCACTGCGTTTATGCGCAACTATTTCACCAGGCATCCTTGAGCGATTTTCCATCTGATCCCTCATCTCGAAATCCATTGGATCGAATCCATTATGCACCAAAATCTCATAAAGCTGTGCTTTTTGCGATGTCATCAGGAAAGCCATTCCTCGGATAAAAGCCATGCATACGATGGAGTCAAGACGCTAGAAGTGAACGGCTCAACTTTCAGGTGCCTAATTCATATTCCTCATTATCTAAAATCTGATTACTGGAAAAGGAAAAGGGGGCAGTCCGTGCATACGTGCAAAAGTCCTTTCACGCGTCGCGTCGCAGGCTGATTTTCTCGAAAGGCAGCGACGGCCCGACTCACATTGGTGCGATGCCCCATCTGCAGGCGTTCCACAATCCAGGCATCGCTCACTACCGTTCGACTGCGGAGCAACCAGGCCATTCCCTGTTTGCGCTCGTCATTTTGCCGCAGGGAAACCAGATCGCCATGGGCCAGCTTCAGGCAATCCAAGCCCCATTCCAGCCAGCGTCCGGCCTCTTCTTCATCATGCCGATCCAGGCTCTCGTGGGTAAACGACTCCCGTTTTTTCCCACTCACCACTCCTTTCGCCCACCCCATCAAGCGTTCCCGGAAGTCGTCGCCTCCCACATACCAGCCACGACGCAGTTGCCGCCAAGTCGCCTGCTCCTCGTCCGTGGGTTCCCGCTCCAGCACCTCGCGCACCCGCGCCTCCATTAACCCGGCATACCATTTCCGGGCCCGGCTTTTTTCATCCCTTAAATCCAGCGCCCCAAAAACCCGCCTCCACGTTAACCACGCCGGCAACTCCGCTTTTTGGATAAAGCCCGGATAAGCTACTCCAGCGGTAACTCTCCAGACGCGGCGGAACCCCGCTCAAAAGCCCAGCCCGGGCCGGATTCAAATGGATGTAATCGCTCACTGTCTGTGAAAATGGGGCCCGTTCAGGCAACAAATTTTGATTAACGATAACGAAAATAACCATTCGCAATGATTTGTTGCCGGCCCTCTTTTTCTTTTCCCTTCAAATGGGGTTGCCTATCGGGCGCTGCTTCCTAGCCAAATACAGGGCATAGCCCAAGGAGGCGCCCGCAGTTACCAGCGAGGGAATGTAGAGGGTCGAGAACCCCAGCTTTCGGAAGCAGATCACGCCGATGATGCCGCCGAAGAAAAATCCGGAAATGACGAGCAGGCACATTCGGACCCGCTTGGTATCCACCGGAAGGCCGCGCAGGGCGTGTCCGAGAAAAATCCCGAGGTCGGTAAACATGCCGGAGAGGTGCGTGGTGCGGATCACGGTGCCGCTGTAAGTGGTGACCATGGCGTTTTGCAGACCGCAGGCACCGGCCGCGACATAAAGTCCGCCGGGATTATGATGCTCAAGCAGCGGGGCGGCGACGGCGAGCAAGACGGCTTCCAAAGCCAGAGCAACCCCATAGCGTCGTCCCAGTTGAAGCGCGGTATCCTGGATGATGAACCCGCTGAGCGCCGTTCCCAGGACGAAGGAACCAATGACCGCCGCCGCGCGGAGAATGCCGAAAGGATCCGCCGTTGCAATGGCGATCGCGAGAAGGGAGGTGTTGCCAGTCAGATGCGTGATGGCCTGATGCTGCACTCCATAAATGCCGACCACATTGACCATTCCCGCGATAAAGGCGAGCACCCAGCCGCAATACCAAATCCAGCGGGGCAGTTTTGAAATCATGAAGCCGACTTTACCGCGCACGAGCGCCGATGAAAAACAGCAAAATCACTGCTAAGCCCGGATCCGGTAGAGCATCTCCGGATTACTTCGCAGTCGCGCGGGCATTGGCCGGAACCCAAAAGGCGAAGGGAATGCCTTCCACTTTGATGCGCTGGATTTCGCTCGCCGGCAACGCGGCGAGAATCTGCGCCGCACCGGGGGCGTCGAGCCAGATGACACCCCCGGCGGGGCTTACCTCGGCCATCCAGCCCTTCCAGTCGTCGGCAGTGTCGAGGTTGTTGAGCAGGGAGCGCTGGGTGTAGTAATTGAGCGTGCTACCGTAGGGATCGATATTGAGGAGAATGACCGTGTTGGGGGTAAACGTGTCGTGCAATTGCTGGCCGAGCGCGGGGATCAGGTTCGCGGGTTCGGGAGTGTCACCATCGAGGATCAGGGATTGGGAGCGCATCGCTTGCGAGCTGCGACAGCCAAGAGTGGCCAGCACGGCGAGCAAGGCGACCAGAGCGGTGCGGCTCAGGAAACGGATGGCCTGCGATTGCCGGGCTACGGCTTCCCACGCGGTGTCGAGCGCGAGGCCGGAGGTCATGGCAATGGCAGCAATGAGGTAGAAAGGCGCGAAATCGTGGATAAACGATTCGTTGCGGAAGATGACGACGTAAACAACCCCCGTCGTAAAGGTCGAAAGTGCAGCCCAGCCCAGCCAACGCAGGCCGGCTGCGGCCCTCCGACGCAGGAGAAGGATGACCGTTCCCACCAGCGCCAGTGCGAGCGGCAGCGGGTGAAAGTTCTCAAAGATATTGCGACCGACGGTAGCGAGCCATTCCACGGTGGTAAAATGGGGGCCGGTCGTCGTTACCGCATCGGAACCGGAGGTGACGCCGTTGCCCACGCGGACCATCAGGGCGGTCCAGAGATTGGACCAGGCATCGGCATTGACCCAGCGGATTTGCAGCATGAATCCAGTGCCGGAAATCAGGACGAGGAGCAGGAGCACGCCAGCCATCCAACGGGCTCCCGGTCGCCACAAAAGCCAGCCCGCGAGGCTGAGCGTAAAGAGGTAGCCCGGCCAGTCCATCCACAAGGAGAGCAGGCAGCCGAGGGCGGCAAACCACGCGCCACCCAATCGGGCCGTCGCCTGCCACCGCTGGATGCCCCAGAGCGCGGCCAGCATCGGCGTCATCGTACAGGGCTCGAAATTAACGACATCGCCGTAGTGCAGCTCCATCGGCATGAAGGCGAAAACCAGCCCAGTGAAGGTGGCCGCACGCGCTCCGACCGCATGGGCCACGATCAACCACAGAAAAGTGAGACTGGCGAGCGAGCAAAAGATGGGCACGAGCCGGGCGGCCCATTCGTGTTCGCCAAAAACGGCAAAAGCCGCGGTGACGGATAGCGGCAGCAGCGAAGGGTGGTGCACGTAAAATTGGTCGGGGGGAATCGGCAGCGGCCCAAAGTAGAGCGTGGAGGGGACACTGCCCGTGACCCAAAGCCCGGCCCGCAAATTATTGTGCGCGGCCTGCGAGTAAAGTGCGCCGTAGTAGTTGTCCTCCTCCGTCCAGGGAAGGGTGATCGGACGACCAAAGATCACGAGCAAAAAGACGAGCGTCAGCGCGAGGCCGAGCCAGTGGATGCGATGAATCGAGGGAGTGCTGGACGTGCTCGAACCAGCGGCTTGGGTTTGGGGATTGTTGCTAAAGGACATCTTCAAACCGGGGAAACTGCGGATCCCCCCCTTTTTTGCCAAGCCGATTTCAAAACAGTAATAAAGCAAGGGAGGCCAGGATGCGGATGGAGGATATTTCCACCGCACAATTCCCCTTCTCCCCCGTGTGAGCGCCACCCGCTCGTTCCGGTTTCGTCAGAGTCGCACCGCGAGCGGCGGGCGGGGAAAAATGCAACGCAGGGAATTTTTTGAACGAGATGGATGATGATGGGGGGACAGTTCCTTTTGGTGGAGCGCTGTTTTCTCCACAGGCTCGCAGGCAAGGAAGTGGATAAACAGAGCGATCCCAGCTCCGGCCGTCAGTGATTGCAGCATCTGGCGGGTCTGATGCATGGCGGGGTGGTCGCAGTGCTCACCATCGAAAAGCGCAATCATGCACAGCGACCTGTCCGCCGAGGTTTCCAACCATTGCCGGATCGGATGCCGGGCCTTTGGCGAGAGGCGTGTATCCCCGCGCAGGGAGATGACAAGGAACTCCCCTGCGGAAGGATTTTGCGTGACCTCCTCCTTCACCATGTGGATTCCAGGCTGCGCACTCCGCCAGGAGGACGCCTCGCGATCCATTTCGCCGCCCATGGTTTCAATGAGCTGGTCGCTGAATTTTTTGGCCCGGAGGGCCGTGGCGGGATCTTCGTAAATGATGGTGATACCACAGACGGCACGTCCCCGGGCGCCGGGTCCCTGATTTGAAACAAGTGAATTCGTGGGTTCCATAAGGGCATCGAAAGATTAGTCTGCCCGGCCTGAATTCGTCTCCACCGGAATGGGCTGAAATGCCTCATTTTTTGTCCTACTCACCGTGAAAACCCGATCAGGAATTGAACATCGCCGCCTTAAAAGCGAGCATTTCCCAATGCGGGCGGCTCGTTATCGAGCGTTCCGATATTCCAGGAAAAGCTCGAAAGCATATCCCAACGCCAGCAGGAATAAATAACCCGCCAGCACGACCCAGGCGGGCACAAAGTAAGCGATCAACGCACCTCCCAGCAGCGTCGCGATCGTCGCGAGCAGCCAGGCCAGCTCGTGTTTCCGCTCCCCGGTGGCGATTGATTTCTTCATGGGGCAAATTTAGTCGGGCCGGAGAATGCCGCTTTGCGGAATCTGCGTTTCATCCACCCGATTTTGCTCTGTCGCACAATCGCCTTTCGTCACGCCTGCGATCGTCCATTCCACTCGACAGCCTGTCTCTCCAGCTCAAAGGCTCGGCGCATCGTTATCCAGATCCGCTTTGCGGATTTTTTCGAGATCGGAAGCGCTTAGCGCCTTGGAGTAAACGCGCACGTCGTCGAGGCTGCCATCCAGGGCGCGGTCGGCCTTCGAATTATTGGTATTGCCGAGGGTCCGGGCCTTGGGCGCCCGCTCTGTAATGGGGCCGACAGAGTCGCGCTTTCCCTTGTGGAAAGAGGTCGCTGGTTGGGTGCTGGTGCCGAGGTAATATTCCCACGTGTGATCCGCCTTCCAGACGAAGGCCACAAAGGTCCACTGGCCCGTGGCTTTCCATGTGTCGTTTTTACCGGCGAGCATCCACGTCGCAAATTTCGATTCCGGGGTGGAGTTGGCGGCATCGAGGCGCATGTTCCATTGGTCTTCTTTCGCGCTCCAGATCAGGAGCCCGCAAAAGGCGTTAAGGATGCTTGTGGCGTCCTTGAATTCGGAATTCGGCTTGTACCAGAGCGTTACGGTAACTTCATCGCTGGTGAAGGGGGTCAGCGCGCCATTTTTGATCACCGCCACCGGGCCGGGCTGGCCGTCGGGGACGGACGAGGCATTGGCAACATAAGCCTTGTCGTCCGGCTTGCCGGAGACCCCCGAGCCTGCTGGGCCAATCGCGGCCCCATTCTTCAATTCGAGACCGCTCTCGTCGTTCAGGCGATTTTCATAGAAAGGCGATTCCGCGTGGGCCAGCGTGCCATAGGCGAATGCCATCGCCGTGCAGCCGCACCGGATGAAATGACGGGAAAAGGAAAAGGGAAGGAGCTTCATGAGAAAAATAGAGTTGGTAGTCCCCGAACCAACGGACGTAACCGACGGAAAAGACAGGCCCGTCGAGGCCATGGAGGAGACGTCCTTATTCTGCGACAAGAAATCTTGCTGGCAAGCGGTCAGCCGTTCGGAGACGGGTTTAGCGCTTAACTGGCAGAATCTCCAGCAACTCGTCCAAGTGGGTAATGAAATGTGCCGCACCCTTTTGCACCGCTGGGCGAGCCGCATAGCCGCCATAGCCGACGAAGAGGTCCACCACCGGCCCGGTTTCCAGATCAGAGACCCCATCGCCCACCATCACGATCTTTTCCGGAGCGAGTTCCGCGCGCAGCCGCTGGATCACCTCCGGCTTCCCGCCATTGCGCGTCGTCGGGTAATCCTCGCCAAACCCGGCATACGTTCCATCCGTATCAAAATAGAGTGGCACCGCCTCAATCCGCGCAATCCCCAGGTGCGCCGCCAGCGGCTCAATCGCCGGAGCAAAGCCACCGCTGAGAATCGCCACCGCCCACCCCGCCGCCTGCAGGGCTTGGATCGTCGCCAGCGCCGTCGGTTCAATCGTCTCCAAGTAAAGCTGTCCGATCGCCTCGCACATCGCGCGCGTAGGCTGGATCACCTCCAGCCGCCGTCCAAACACCTCATTGATCGCAATCTCTCCATTCATCGCCCTGTCGGTAAACGCCTTCACCGCCTTGAAAACATCCTCCCCGCGCAGCCGGGCCAGTTCATCCACCCCCTCGATGGCGCTCAGCGTGGAATCACAGTCAAAAACGATCAAATTGGCGGGCATAGCGCCGTGAATCATGCGCACCCCGCTCGCGGGAGCAATGATTTTTTGAAAATGGGGACGAGCGCCGAGAAAAGGAGGCCGTTCCGGATGGCACCGCCCCCTTTCGAAGATTTTCATTTTTCTGGGAGACTGGACCGAAATCCAATCAGAACCGCGAGAAGGGTAAAAACGACGGTTTTTTAACCGCGGATACCCCGGATCACACAGATCGGCCGGCCTTTTATCCGCGCCCATCCGCGAAATCCGCGGTTAAATTCCGTTTTCAATGATTTTCGGGACAGGCTCTAACCGAAGATTAAAGCTTTTGGATTTCCCGCCGGTAGGGCATGTTGCCCGACTGCTTTGAAACCTTACCGCACCCTTGCCCAGACCCACACGCCCGATGGATCGCTCTTTTCGCTCCATGAGCATGACGGCGAATTTTTCCTGAAATACAACCTGCGCCAGCTCATGAGCACGACTTCCACGACGTCGGAACTGTTGCTGGCGGAACTGCCATGCCAGGGCCTGCACGGCCGACGGGATGCGCGGGTGCTGATCGGGGGACTGGGGCTGGGCTTCAGCCTGCGCCGCACGTTGGAACTGGTAGGCAAGCATGCCCTCGTCCAGGTGGCGGAATTGATCCCCGAGGTGGTCACCTGGAACCGCGAATTTCTACACCACGTCAATGGCGCGCTCCTCGATGATCCGCGCGTAAAGGTGCTGGTCGAGGATGTGTTTGCAGTGCTCAGCCGCGCGGAGAAAGGCTACTACGATGCGATCCTGCTCGATGTGGACAACGGCCCCACCTCGTTTGTGCAGAAGAAGAATGTTCGGATCTACAAGAAACAGGGCTTCCAGCACATCGCCCGCGCGCTGAAGCCAAATGGCCAGGTGGCTTTCTGGTCCGCCGAGCCGGAGCCACAATTCATGCCGCAATTGGAGCGCGCCGGTTTCAAAGTCTCGTCACATCCAGCCCGCGCACATGACCGGGCCAAGCGCGAGGCGCATATGATCTATCTGGCGGAGTTGACAGATCAGGGGGAGCGGTGAATTTAGCTCAGACGGGCCTCGGGTAGCTCGGGATTATCGCCTCCACCATCTTCAAATTACTTTATGGGGAAAAAAGCCACACTGCACCTTCCGAATGGAATAGAAATTGAACTAGAGGATTTTGATATATCTCTGGGACGCTTAATAGAGTTGTCACAAGAAGCCCTCGACGATTTGAAAATCACGCCAGAAGACTTCGGCCCCATGAAGTATTTCTTTTTTGTTAATTCATCGACAGGCTCATTAATGGACGACACGTTGAGTTTGAAGAGGTCGCTTTCGAGTTTGGCTATCAACGACAGGGACATAATAGAACTGCGCCTCTGCAATCCTGCCACACTGCCTGACGGGAGGGTGTTAAACCCTATGCGAGGAGTTCAATTTTACATTAAGTAGTCTCGAAGAGAGTTCCGCAAACCGATTGATAGCAACTCTCAATCTCAATAGCATTTTTGGGATTCAGGATGCCCAGCGAACCAAAATTTGCTATATGTCTCCTTTAGCAGAAATGAGTTCGACGTGCCAAGATTGCATTATCACTCGGAGAGCCTCTTCAGTAAAACCACTGAGGGGTTCTGCTCCTGCTACTTTGTGCAACTCGCAACCAAGCTGAGTGAATACATATGAGAATCCAGCCCACGCAGGAGGACCAGTGTAAGATGTTCTCCGAAACTTAAAACATTCGTCAAAATAATGCAATTCCGCGCCATTACGGATGGGTGACATTGCATCAGAACCAAATTGCTTTACGAGCCCAATCGCTTCCAGATGCTGGAGCGCTTTGCCATTTAGCAATGGAGCGTGGACGAGAGAGCCGAATGGAATAGCGAATATGCTTTCCCCGATTTTCCACGCTTGGCAGCAGACGTCAGTAAAAGACTCCGCTTCTTTCTTGGTAAATGTTCTGAGAAAACTAAGCGTGCGCGGCGAATAGTCTCCCGGCTGAGAAACTTCGCCAGTAAGGATTCTCGCCCATAACAAGTGCATGTCTGCATCACTAATACCCTTCACGCACTCGAAGAAATGTGTAATCCAATCTTCGTTAACCGGTGAACCCACAAGATTCTCTGGCAGGAAGCTCACTGCTTTCAATAAAACCGACTCAATATTCGCTTGCTGCCTAATCCGAACAAACTCTTCTCTCTGATATGCACGTTCTTTGAGGGAAGTAATTTTGGCTTCGCTCTCCGCTGAGATTTCGTTAGCTTTTGCTTCTGCCTTTGCCATCCGCACAACATCTATGGGTTGATAAAGTTGGCCAATCCCTGCTCTGATTGCGTCTATTAGCTTTGCTAAAGATTTTGAATCTTCCTTTATTTTAATGGGGATCATTTACGCAAGAGGTAAAAGCTTACTAGCATTGACGATTGGTTTATAGCCTACCACAGACTTCGATCCAGCGTGCGGTATTGGATGGCTTCGCTGATGTGGACGGTGGTGATGGGCTCGGAGTGGTCGAGGTCGGCGATGGTGCGGGAGACTTTGAGGATGCGGTCGTAGGCGCGGGCGCTGAGTTGGAAGCTGAGTCATCGCCATTTTGAGAAGTTCCTGGGCGTCGGTGGAGAGGGCGCAATGGGCTTTGATCTGCTTGGGCGTCATGCGAGCGTTGCAGCCGGTGGCGGAATTTGTGAAACGGGTCGCTTGCACCTGGCGGGCGGCTTCGACGCGTTGCAGGATGGCGGCGGACGGCTCCGAAGTCTCGGGGCTGGCCATTTCCTTGAAGCGGACGGCGGGGGCCTCGACATGGAGGTCGATGCGGTCGAGCAACGGACCGGAGATGCGCTGGCGGTATTTCTGCACCTGGGTGGTGCTGCACCGGCATTCGCGCTGGCCGTCGCCGAAGAAGCCGCAGCCGTGTGGGTTCAACTGAGGCTGAATGCGAGCAGGAGCCGATCCAAATCGTGGCCTAAGAATCCTGTCTTGAGGTCATATCGAATGACTTTGGAATGGTATTCATTGTTACTCGAATGGCCGGACCAAGGTGATCTACCCCGTTCCCATTCAAGTCTCTTTCGATCTCGAATGTGGCTCCACAAAGACATTCGTTCTCTGGCTCATCGGTCCTGTTTCCTAGAAGGACTTGGCAATTGGGGCAAATCCATGCCGCATTGTTACCCCACAATAGGACCTGAGTATTTTCTATTGGTGTCTGATCGGTGTCGAAAAGTGTTGCCCGTTGCGTATCCATTGGATCGAGACTACCACGCTCAACTCGCAGTTTTCAAAGTCAAATCCCAATTTTACAGTCTTTGCAGTTAAAGGCGCGATGAACATGAACTGGGCGTGGAAGGTCATGGAACCGGCGGCGCGGGAAATGGTGACCTAGCCCTCTTCAGATGGTTGAAAACGACCATTGGTAATTAAGCGTGTTGAAAATTGAGTAAATCTTAATGCTTTATCAATCGTTGCAAACTTCATAGTTATCCTGACCTATGCCAATTCGATGGGATCAGTATCGTGACCATGAAAAGAAGGTCACGACCGACGAGGAGGGGGAAATGGTTTCAGATGCGGGTTTGATTTCCGCCTCTGGCTTAGGCGTTTGCATTGGTGTTTGCATCGCCTACGGAAAATGGGCCTGGATCGGTCACCATAGCATGTCGGAACAAAACCTTGATGGCTACGAAAGGATGATCGTCAGAGCGAAAGAGATAATTCCGCCGAAAGTTTTTTCCACAATCCGGCCAATTCTTGCTGGCTCTGACCCAAACGAGTCATCGAAGAAAGATTGGCAAAAATCGCGAGCTTGGTCGATCAGAATTCTAAAAAATGCGGGCCTCGGCAAGCCACATCTGCATTGGTGCAAGGGCAATGAAACGGCAGAAATAAACGTCTGCCTTCTCGACAAAATCATTGAGGTCGAAGTCGGCGGCGATGTTACTGAATACGCAATTCCTCAGCCGCCCTCACATGGAGCGAAGGCCTTTGATTAGAACCACTTGGAAAGAATCTTCCTGAACAGACGCGCAATGCCACGGCTTGAATCTATCTCTGGGTGATTTTGCCCTTCGCTTCTCATCTTGTCTGCTGCTCTGTCAATCCCGGTGATCCCTTCGTATCCTGATCGGTCTCCCTTCGCAATCATTCCGCAAAATGGGCAACTTGGGCCACAGGGGGTGGCATCAAGATCGATTTCTCCGGTCGTAAAATGCTGGATCTGAGCGCCGATGTTCGCACGTCCGGGATGGGGGATGACCATGCGTAAGAACTGATTTACTTCCAGCGACGCAACGCTCGTGCAGAATGGGAAAACGTTCTCGCCATTACGCAAACGATGATCTTTGGGGAGTCCTTCAATGTAGGCAGGGTCATCTAAAAATCCCGACCGTTCTAAAGAAACATCACTGGGATCATATTGCCCCAAGCATTCCAAGCATTTCCGAGTGGGAGCGGCAATGTGAGCCCTCCATGTTCCACGCTTCAAGCCAGCTTCATTCGACATTGCCGATAGCATAACCCCACCGTCGATGACGGGAATAAGGTGCGCATAAGCGATAAAGTTTAACACAAACCGCGCCCACGGTCGGTCCACGCAACTGAAAAGAACATCGCAGTCGAGGGCTTGTCGAAATCCTTCTTCCTCCACAACGCTTAAATTAAAGGGAATTGCTGAAAAGCCTGGAGCAGTAGCACTGACTTTCAAGCGTTCTGTCAATACCTCACTCTTCAGCCGTTTATTCTGTGCATCCTTCAATGTGGCATGTAGTAACCGATCTAGGTTGTGGTGTTTTACAATGTCGAAATCAATGACGTATAGATTTGCGATTCCCATTCTAGCTAGAATTTCGGCGACGATCGAACCGACGCTTCCAGCTCCAATGATGCCAACTCGTAAGCGGGACACATCTTCTTGATTTCGGCGGCCCCAGGCGGAAACGGTCCGCGTTAACTGTCTCCCAAATTGGGGACGAGCTAGCAATGAATCATTGAATGTTGTGTGCAATCTATCACCAACGACTCGAACCGATTCACACCACTGACGTCTGTAATCTCTAGGGCCTATCCTATTCCAAAATCGAGCGCTCCAAGCCCCATCGGTACCAGCGGTCAGCCCAACGAGTGGAAGATCGGTTGCCCCTAAAACCGCTGGAGCATTACCTTTTTCAGCATTAATGTCATCGTCACTCATCTCCTGCCAACCAGGTCCTAGATGGCTGTGCATGAGTGCGATCCCGCTGTCATTGCTTCTCGCGATTTGAATTGCGCGCTCAAAGTATTGAGGAAGAAAGCTGGCGTTGCCATGTACTCTTCGATCCCCATCGGTAGGCAAAATTAATCGCTCGATCAACGCAGTTTCACGCCCTTTTCCTCTGCTCGGATTCCAAAGAGCAAAGCAAATATCCTCTTGTCTGTCACTGCGAAGCAGATGGCGCATGGCTTGAACATGCACATCTGTCGGTATAGCAACACTCCATCTCATTGTGTGTCGAAGAGTTTGTTTATATGAGCCATATAAGTTTTCGCCGACCTATCGGACTGAGCCCATCCACTGAACGGTCGGCTCCAATACTGCCAGGCGGCACCCAGCGGACTGTTATGAATCCCACCTACAGGGTGTGGCAAAGACTGGGTGTTTATCGGAAGTAGATGCGGCGAAATGTGTGGACCACCTGGCGGATTTAAGTCCATCACTTGCAGCGCGAGCTGGATTTTCTGACCAGCAAATTTACCAATGGGAATTGTGAATGAAAATTCGATGAAGCCATCCACGACACACTTCTTCGGTTCAAATCCCAATTCGCCAAGTTGAGTAATGAATTCTGTCCTTTTCATGTTTAGGAAACTGTAGTTGGACCAGTGGAAACTGTGATAAACCGCATTCCATCGTGCATGTGGATTTTTTCGTCACCTCGATCTTTGTAGGATTCTTCACCTGCCTTTTTCAGTCGCTTTAGATAATGAGACGCTGGAGACACGCCAGCATGCTTCATTACCTCGTTGGGAGTGAGCCTGGATTCGTGCGTTTCCTGAGGCTCATTATCTACCTTGTAATGGATCGTGTGCTTCCGAAGGTGGAGATGATGATGGTGATGAACTCCACACTCATGAAGCTTTTCACTTCTGCTCCTTGGCACGTCATCTTCCGCAATGAACACGACCAGATTTTGGTGCCCGTCGGGGTTACTACTCACAAGCAGTTCTTCGAACGTAGCCCCTTGGTCGATTTTCACGATTACCGGTTCTTCGTCGTTAGTGTGAATGAAAAGTTCGATTTCGTTCGACATAAATTCAAAAAGTGGATGCTTTCGGGCGGCTTATCGTTCTTTCTTCACGCCTTTAAAGGGGCCTTTGCTTGACTTTTGATCCAAGAATTGACCGGTGTGAGTATCGCGCTTCACGAAACGCTCGTTTCGAGGGTTGAATACCTGTGAGCGGGAGCGAACGGCTCCATTGCGGTGTCCGTCTCCAGACGGTGGATTTGTTGCCATATAGGTAATGAGGTTGTATGGCTTACCTTCAGATCTTGACGAAACGTCGGATTTTTCCGACATTCTCCGACGCGACACCTATCGCTCCGAAGTTTCGTTTCCCGTGAGGTAAGCGTAATTTTTGGGACCAAGGCCGTCTCCGCGCCAACGGAGGCGGCCTTTTTTCGATCTGGCTACGATTTACTACCCAGCAGAAGACACGTCAATAAAAATTCACGCTTTTTTTTGTGGGTTTGCATTGCAAACCGTTTTGGCTGTTGACAAGAGTGAAATTGCGATGTAAATAAGAAAGAATGATATTGATATGACCAGTTCCCTAATCTCTTCCCCGTCTGAGATTTACAAGTTAATCGGTATCTGCATTCGTGACGAGCGGCAAAAGCAGCACGTCACGCAGGAGGCATTGGCGGATCGTATCGGATTGACTAGGACTTCGATTACCAACATCGAAAAAGGCAGGCAAAAGGTTCTCCTTCACACGTTTGTGCAGATTGCTTCCGCCTTAGGGGTGCCTGCATCTCAACTTCTCGGGCTAAATTCATCCCCCACATCCATCGATTTACCATCTGATCTTCCTGATCCAGTTAAAGCTTGGATTTTAGGATCAATCGCGGCATCGACAATGAAAGACTCTCTCCGATGACAATTCGGCGAAAACACGTAAGAAGCACGGCAATTCAACTGTTGGAACAGCACGACATCCATTATCCACCAGTAGACATCGAAGCCCTCGCCACAGCAGAGGGAGTTAAGATCAATAAGCAACCTGTCGCAGAGGAGGTGTCAGGTTTTTTGTTTCGAGACGCGGCGAGTTCATTTGCGTTGATTGGAGTTAACAAAACGCAACACCCAAATCGGCAGAGATTCACTGTCGCCCATGAGTTGGGTCATTACTTGCTTCATGATACGTCTGGGGTTCATGTGGACAAAACTTTCACCGTCAGGCACCGTGACGCTCGATCAAGCGAAGGTACGGATGTCGAAGAGATGGAAGCAAACTTATTTGCAGCTGAGATTTTAATGCCTGCACATTTCATCGAGAAGGATGTGTGTTCAGTGAAGGGGCTCGACATTCTAGACGAGGAATCCATCGAGCAATTGGCAAGAGCGTATAAGGTTAGCAGTCAGGCCATGGCCATTCGACTCACAAGCCTTGGGTATTTACCTATTTAATTCCGCGTTTTTCTCGAAAAACTGATCTCGGTTTAATCGGCTCGGTTGTTTAACGTTTGTCTACCGGCAAAGGGACCTTTGCCCATAGACAGGTGCATTTGTGAGCACGTCGAGAAACTCTATTAGTTTGAGAAGCTGCGGTAAAATTCTGGTTCAGCTTCAATTGCCTCGTTATGCTGCTCGCAATACGCAACACCAACTTCCGAAAGGAAGCATAAGCCCCTCGGACCAACAACCGCCAATCCATATTTGATTGCTTCCAGAAGCCCAGTGCTGAACTCCATATAGTCTGGAGCCCCAATTCCGATTCCGAAACCCCATCGTTTCGAAAGATCATTCGGAAATTGCTTCTTTTGAAACGTCCAAAGTGTCTTAATGACCTTGCGGGTCTGTGCTTGAAGAGCAGCAAAATCCTGCATGCCAAGTGCTGCTTGTGCGTTCGCAATCTCAGAGCCTGTGGCGGCCCTGAGTTGGGAAACAAGTGGGGTAGTAGTTAGCTCTAAATCTTTGACGTTTTGCACAGTGAGTGATGTTTGCAGCACCTGTTGGAAGGCATGATCACTATGATAATCCGAGGGCGCATAAAGCACTTGGTGCTTATGATAAAGCACGAAGAAAAAAACACCAACGAGGGATGTTGGGAATATCATCAGAAACCAGACATACAGAGCTTGCACGTTAGGTTGTAGAATTGGCAACACGATCGTCCCACCTACCTCCGCCAAGCCAGCAAAGATGGCAATAATTGTGAGCGGATTTTTAATATGTCCGATCTTTTCAGTCATGGTGACGGAATGTATGTTAAACGCAGGGAGAGCGGAACAATGAAATTGCTCGACGCAGGTAGCCCGCTCTGGAACAAGGAATCCATGAGGAAATGGGTTCTAGTTCTGGTCATGGCGTTGGCCTCGCAAGCGACTCTCCAGGCCGCAGTCATCGCCTACGACGGCTTCAATTACGCCAATGGCTCGATCAGCGGCCAGAGTGGTGGAATTGGCTGGAGCCAGTCGGGCGGCGTTTCAAGCTGGTCCCAAAACGCCACGGTCAGCAGCGGTACGCTGACCACGAATGGCACCTCGGCAATACCTGTTTCAGCATCGCGAACATTTGGTGGGAATGAAGCGGCGAGTGCCCTGTCGATCACCGGCACCTACTTTTTCCGCATCACGTTAACATTTGGTGCCACCGTGCCCTACAATGTGGATTTCACCTTGTCGTCGTTCGATGGCAGTACGCAGAAGCAGTTTGGCGTCACCAACAACCTGTTCTTTTATTCGAGCACCTATCAAAGTTACGGGAGTCTCGCGAACTCAACTCATACCCTCGTTGGCGTGATTGATTACGCGAATGGCTGGAGCGGATTATTTGTTGATCCCGACAATTCTGACTACTACAGCACCACCGGCGGCACGATGGACATCAAGTATCAGTCCGTACCCACGGCCTCTTTTTCACGCATCACTCTTTCCTCCTCCGATAACTATCCGTATTCGGTTGCTTGGGATGATGTGGAAGTCACCACCACGTTCGCGGAGGCAATGACCATTCCGGCTCCTGAACCCAGCAGTGTTTCGCTCGTCCTACTTGGCTTCGGGTGGTTGCTAAGACGGCGCGGCGCGTAATCTTCGTTGAGCGGGAAAAGAGGCTTGAGAGCGGCCAAGAGTCAATGGCGGGGCGAGCGTCGATAATAGGAATGAACGTAGGTGCCGTTCTTCCGGAAGTAGCCACTGACATGAACGTCCTTCGATCCGTACCGATGGCGGAATATAGGCAGAGCTTGCATCGTAGGGAGTCGGCGTCGGAGTGGGGGTTACTGCCGCCCAGTAGGTGAATTGATGATAAGCCTGTGTGGCACGGGTGTATGAGGCTTCAGCGATTGACGAGCCGGGAGTAACCTTGGGTAACGGTGATGGGGCCACAACCGCGAGAGTCGCTGCTGGTGGAGTTGCGCGAGGAGTGGCCGAGGTGGTTGCGAGCAACGCGGCGGCCCGCTTCTGCTGAACAATCAGCTTCGGCACGAGATCTGTATCCTGAACTTCAACAAAGGCCGTCTTCTTTCCGTCAAGGTAGAGGAAGACGCCACGCGCCACGATCCGGAACGATTGGAACGAAGAACCATTCGGCCTGGTCACACCGTCGTTCGTTGATGACGTAGCGAGATCGACAAAGGTTACTGCTCGACGGATCGTAATGAATGAAGGCCACCAGTCATGGTGTGCAGCCAACTCTTGCATGGCCATGTCCACGGCCTCGTCTGGGGTTGGGCTGGGCGGAGGAGTTGCCTGCGATGTAGTGGCTTCGTGGTTGCCTCGGCCAACCTGTGAGACCACCGCTGCGACAGCACAGAGGGTGAGGCAACAAGCAGTGACTGCGATTGCTGCAGGTTTTGTGAAGAACAGCTTTTCCATCATTCGCCTTTCGATCATTTCCAGCACCTACCGTGCTTCCAGCATGATCGAGATCGGCCATTTTTCCAAGCATTTCCGATAGGTCGCTCCATGCTCAAACTCGACTGAGCAATAATTGACAGGAACCGGAAGCTGTAATTTTTTGGGTCCGCGTATGATCGAGTTACCTTCCTCAGCATCAGCTCCATTCCAGTGGGTGTGTTACTACCGAGTCAGGTACGACCAAGCAGGGTGAGAGCGGCCTGGGGCTGGATGCCCAACGAGATTCAATCTCCCGTTACATCGCCTGGAAGGGTGGAGAAATGATCGCGGAGTTTACCGAGGTCGAGTCAGGTAAGAAGGCTCACAACCGGCCCGAACTGTTGAACGCGGTAGCCCTCTGCCGCAAGACCAAGGCCACGTTGGTCATCGCCAAACTGGATCGCCTGGCCCGCAACGTCCACTTCATCTCAGGGTTGATGGAGAGCAATGTGAACTTCGTTGCCGTGGATCAACCCACCAAAGACAAGTTCATGCTACACCTCCAGGCCGCATTCGCGGAAGAGGAGGCCCGCCGCATCAGCATCCGCACCAAGGAAGCGATGGCAGCCGCGAAGCGGCGCGGAGTGGTCATCGGGGAAACCGGTAAATCCAGGGCCGTTAAACTGAAGGCCGAAGCTTCTAACGTTGCTCAACAGTATGCGCCACTCATCATGGAACTGAAGGCGAATGGAATTATCCAGGTACGTCAGATTCGTGATGAGCTGAACCGTCGGGAAATCGTTTCGCCTGGTGGTGGGCGCTGGCACCTGCTCAACACCCACAAGCTGTGCAAACGTCTGGCCATGCAAGCAGCCTGATCCTTTCGATCAGTTCCATCCATTATTAGAATAATAGAAAAAGAAGAGAGGGAATGGGTGTGGCGTCGTGACCCAGGGGATGGGTCGCAAAGGGACACCGGTATGGCGCAGGTCGTAGCCCAGGCTGACCTAACGAGATGTTTTCAACCGAGAGTGGCCAACCCTCTACGGATCGCGAATGAGCAGGATACAGTTCCCGGCGGCC
>JASGKO010000027.1:0-112647 GCA_049840595.1 Chthoniobacteraceae bacterium | reverse complement strand
TCCCGTCCTGTCGAAGCCGCGCCGGCGGCGCCGCGCCTCGGCGTGCAGCTGTGGTCCGTCAAGGATGAGGTGAAGAAGGATTTCGAAGGTACGCTCACCAGGCTGGCCGGGCTGGGTTTCGAGGGTGTGGAATTCGCCGGCGAATTCGGCCGCTTTGCCAATGACGCGGTAGGCTGCGCAGCTTCCTGGACAAGACCGGCCTGCAATGCGCCGGCGCCCATATGCATTTCGAGGCCTTGAAGGAGGGCGCATTCGAGGCGACCACGGTTTTCTACAAGACGCTGGGCTGCCAAACCCTGGTGATCGCGATGGACCGCCGCGCCTTCACGCTGGCCGGCGCGGCCAATGTGGCGCAAGAGCTGTCGGCGCTGGCGGCCAGGCTCGCGCCGCTGGGCATGCGCATCGGCTATCACAATCATGCCGGGGAAATGGCCGGGGCCGACGGCCTGGACGCCCTGGGATGCGATCGCGGCAGGTACGCCGAAGAAGTCGTGCTGCAGCAGGACGTCGGCTGGACGCGCTTCGCCGGCAAGGATCCCGCCGCACTGGTCCGCCGCTATCCGGGCCGCACCGTCACCACCCATTTCAAGGCCAAACTCCCGCGGCGCGGCGCGGCCGGCACGCCTCTGATCGGGCGCGACCGGGCCGACTGGGCCGGCCTCGTCGCCGCCGTGCGCAGCGCCGGCGGCACCGAATGGATCGTCGTCGAGCAGGAGGAGTATCCGGACGGCCTGGGCCAGCTAGATGCCGTGGCCGCTTCCCTGCGCGGGCTCAGGCCTTTCCTTGCGAAGGCCGAATAAGCCACGCCGGGCGGGCGGATGACACCTGCGCCACCCGATGTTTGGTATCATGTCGGGTCTTCGATCCCCGGCCAGCCTTCAGGCGCGCCTTCCGAGTCCGGGCGAACATGCCATGCCGCGCTCGCCGCCTTCCCGGGCCGCCGCCCATGGCAGCTCCGGCAGGGATCCAGGTCTTGATCGATTCATAACGCTTCACATTTTTTAGGTACATCGGGCTGACACAGGCGAGAGCAGCGGGATTCCCCGCCGCGCCGCACTGGCAGGAGGCCCACTTCTCACAATGTCAGATTCCGATACCGCTACTGTCGATACCGCAGCACCCGCCGCCGCGCCGCAAAACGTGCGCTTTGAAGACTTCGGCCTTTCGCCCGATATCCTGCGCGCCTTGTCCGACCAGGGCTATACCAAGCCCACGCCGATCCAGGCGCAGGCCATCCCCATGGTCCTGTAGGGCAGCGACGTCATGGGCGCTGCGCAGACGGGCACGGGCAAGACCGCCGGCTTCTCGCTGCCGATCATCCAGCGCCTGCTGCCGCAGGCCAACACCAGCGCCTCGCCGGCGCGTCACCCGGTGCGCGCGCTGATCCTCACGCCCACGCGCGAGCTCGCCGACCAGGTCGACGAGAACGTCAAGGATTACGCCAGCACACCGGCCTGCGCTCGCACCGTGCGTGTTCGGCGGCGTGGACATGAAGCCGCAGACCGATGCGTGCGCGCGGGCGTCGAGATCCTGGTCGCCACGCCGGGACGCCTGCTCGACCACATCGAGCAGAAGACGGTGAACCTGTCGCAGGTCGAGATCTTCGTGCTCGACGAAGCCGACCGCATGCTCGACATGGGCTTCATGCCCGACATCAAGCGCATCATGGCATCTGCTGCCGGCAAGCAGCGCCAGAACCTGCTGTTCTCGGCCACCTTCTCGCAACGACATCAAGAAGCTCGCCAACGAGCTCCTCAACAGCCCGGTGACTCATCGAAGTCGCGCGCCGCAACACCACCGCCGAGACCGTCGACCAGGTGGTCTACAAGGTGGCAGGAGACGAAAGCGCGCCGCCGTGGTGCACATCTGGCGCGGGCGCAAAGCAGGTGCATCGTGCTTCGTGCGAACACAAGATCGGCGCCTCGCGTCTCGCGCGCCAGCTCGAGCGCGAGGGCATGCAACGGCGCGGCCATCCACGGCGACAAGACGCAGAACGAACGCATGGCACGCGCTGGACGCCTTCAAGAGAGGCGAGATCGAGGCTGCTGGTCGCCACCGACGTTGCCGCGCGCGGCCTCGATATCGACGACCTGCCGCTGCGTGATCAACTACGACCTGCCGTACAATGCCGGAAGACTACGTGCACCGCATCGGCCGCACCGGCCGCGCCGGCGCCATCGGGCGAGGCGATCTCGCTGTGCCGGACAAGGATGAGCGCCTACCTGGCCGAAATCGAAAAGCTGATCAAGCAGAAGCTCAGTGCCGGTGGCCAACTCGAAGGAACTGGCGAGCGGTCGTGGCGAAGGCAACCGCGCGGCGAGCGTAGCCGAACGCCGCCGCGAACCGGCGAAGACGACGAAGGGCGCAGCAGCCGCCGCCGGTACCGCAGCCCTACGGCCGACAGCATATCCGTCCGTCGAGAAAGTCGATCCCTGTTCTCACGCCCGTACGAGCCGTGCGGGCAACGATATCGCCGAGCCGCGACCGCTGAAGACCAACTGGTCACGCCGGCAAGTGGACACCAAGCAGGCCGAAGACGTCAGGTTGCGGCGCTGCTGGGGGGCGCCGCGTAAGTCACTGATAACGGCTTGGTGAAGTCTGTATGGTGGGTCTTTCATTTGACAGGGCGGCCTATTGCGCCAGTTTGCTTCCATTGGTCGGTAGGCGCTAGACAGTTACGAGGTAACCGGCTGTTCCCACATCCACGTCCGAGATGCGCACCGCTTGTCGCAGCGTTTCGAGCGGACGCCCAGTATCCAGCGCCAGCGCGCCACTCTGCTTCCACAGCTTTTCCCCCAGCGCATTCGCCACCACCGGCACATGCAGATAGGCCGGTGTGGGTGTGCCCAGCAAATGCTGCAGAGTAAATCTGCCGCGGGGTGGAATCGAGCAGGTCGACGCCGCGCACGATATGCGTGATGCCCTGTATGGCATCGTCGACTACGACCGCCAGCTGGTACGCCCATAACCATCGGCACGCAACAGCACGAAGTCGCCGGGCTCGGTTTCGAGATCCTGGCCATTTGCGGCCTGCAAGCGGTCATCGAAGGAGATGTGCTCATCGCGGGGCCCGCATCGGGCACGCGTACACGCAAGGCGCGCGCCGTAGCTTGCCGGGCGCGAGGCCATTGCGGCAGGTGCCCGGGTAGCTCGCGCTGCGTCGGGTGACTCGTGCACGATGCACAGCGAATCGGCGATCTCCTTGCGTGAGCAGCCGCAGGGATAGACGTGCGCGCCGAGCTTCGTGCGCGCGGCGGCATAGAGCGCCTTGCGTTGCGACTGCACCGCGACTTCGCCATCCCATTGCATGCCGAGCGCCTGCAGCGTGCGCAGGACATCCTCCGCCGCGCCCGGCACGGTGCGCGCTTCATCCACGTCTTCCATGCGCACCAGCCATGTGCCGCCATGCGCGCGCGCGTCGAGAAAGCTGGCCATCGCGGCCACCAGCGAACCCGCATGCAGCGGGCCGGTAGGGGAGGGCGCGAAGCGGCCGATGTAGGGGGCGCTGTTCATACTTCGAACACGCTGCGCTGGAAGTCTTCGCGCCCCAGGCGATTCAAGAACCACTGCAGGCATTTGCCGCGGCTGCCGCTGCGCCAGGCGATCTTGCCGGTGGTGGATTGGCGCGGCCGGTCGGTCTGCTTTTCGACCAGCCGGCCATCGGCGATGTAAGGCGCCGCCATCAGGCGCGGCAGGTGGCCGCAGCCCAGGCCCGCGACCTGCGCCGCCAGCTTGGCTTGCATGGTCGGCACCACCAGCGTCTGCTGGCCTGTGAGGAGACCCGTGGTGGTCGGCTGCACCGTGCGGCTGGTATCGCCCACGGCCACGGCGCGATAGCGCTGGATCAGGTCGGCCGGCAGCGCTCCTTCCACCTTGGCCAGCGGATGCGAGGGCGCCACGGCGAAGACCCATTCCATGCCGCCCAGCGGCCGCGTCTGGAAGCCGCTGCTCATGTGGATGATGTCCGGCCCGGTGAAGGCCGCGCCGATAACCAGGTCGGCGCGGCCGTTGAGCAGCGTTTCCCATACGCCCGACAGGACTTCATAGGAAAACCGCAGCGCCGTGCCCGAGCCTTCGCGGTCGAACTCTCCTCGATCAGCGGGATCATCCGCTCGAAGGGAATGAGTGTTGTCCAACACGATCTTGAGCTCGACCTCCCAGCCGCTGGCGGTGCGCTTGACGCGCTGCTCCAGCTCGGTCGCTGCATTCAACAGGTGACGCCCTTCGCTCAGCAGTTCCAGTCCCGCCGGCGTGAGCTTGGCGCGATGCCCGCGCCGGTCGAACAGCAGCACGTCGAGGTCTTCCTCGAGCTTGCGCACGGAATAGGTCATGGCCGAGGGCACCCGGTTGAGCTCGACGGCGGCGGCGGCAAAGCTCCCTTGCGGTCGATGGCGTCGATGATGCGCAGCGCTTCGAGGGTCAGGTTCATGCGGGGGAATATTATTCAAATTAACTGAACAAGATGCACCGGATCATGCCCTTATTCCCGGAAAAATTGCGGTCGATAGTGCAGCCATCGACAACAATATCGTTGTACAGGAAATAAGCAGATCATGTTGAAAGTCCGCAAAAGCGCAGAACGGGGTCATGCGAACCACGGCTGGCTGAACGCCCGGCACAGCTTCTCTTTCGCCGATTATCACGATCCTGACAACATGGGTTTCGGCCCGCTGCGCGTCATCAACGACGACACGATCGCCGCCGGCGCCGGTTTCGGCACCCACGGCCACCGCGACATGGAAATCATCACCAATGTGCTGGACGGCGCCATCGCCCACAAGGACAGCATGGGCAACGGCAGCACCATCCGCCCGGGCGATGTGCAGCGCATGAGCGCCGGTTCGGGCGTACGCCATTCGGAATTCAACCCGTTCGGCATCCGAGGCGACGAACATCGCCGCAGATCTGGATCGAGCCGAATGTGTACGGCAGCGCGCCGGGTTACGAGGAAAAGAACTTCCCGGCCGAGGAAAAGCGCGGCCGGCCTGCGCGTGATCGCCGGCCGCCGTGATGCGCGCGATGGCGCAGTGAAGATCCAGCAGGACGCCAGCCTGTATGTCGGCCTGTTCGATGGCGACGAGAAAGCCACGCTGGAAATCCAGCCTGGCGGCCTGGTCTATGTCCACCTGGCGCGCGGTGCGCTGACGGTGAATGGCAAGGAATTGCAAACCGGTGACGGGCTTCAGGGTCACCAATGAAACGCTGCTGTCCTTGAGCCAGGGGCGCGAAGCCTAAGTCCTCGTCTTCGACCTGCCCAAATAGCTTTTAACCTTTTAGGAAGTACCACCATGAAAAACGAAAACCTCACCAATGGCCTGGCCCTCGTCGGCCGGATCTTCCTCGCCCTGATCTTCATCCTCTCGGGCTGGTCCAAGGTCACCGGCTACGACGGCACAGCCGGCTACATGACGGCCATGGGCGTGCCTTTCGTCGGCCTGCTGCTGCCGCTGACCATCCTGCTCGAAGTGGGCGGCGGCATCGCCCTGGTCCTCGGCCCCGAAGCCCGCCGGGTCGCCGCCGCCTTCGCCGTCTTCCTGGTGCCCGTCACGATCATCTTCCCACGGCAGCGCCCCGGATGGCGCAGGCGCAGATCCAGTTCATCATGTTCATGAAGAACGTCTCCATCCTGGTCGGCATGCTGAACCTGATCGCCTTCGGCGCGGGTGGCTGGAGCATCGACGGCCGCAAGGCGGCCTGAGCCAGCGCTTCAACGCAAAAAAGCTCGCAGCCTTCCTGCTGCGGGCTTTTTGTTTCAAGGGGTTTAGTTCATTGCTAGGCAGGGGCTTTCCTTTATACTCTGCCTGTCCCGAAAAACCCCTGCGCAGCCCCAGCCGGCGTTGCGCTTTCCGCATGAACGAAGCACAATTGCGCGCCGAGCTGGCGGCTGTGGTATGCCAGTAAATCCTGGCGCCTGACGGCCCTGCTGCGCGAAGGCACGGCGTTTGCGCGCCGCCTGCTCAACCATCATCAGGAATCCCCTGCGCCTGCCCGGCGCGATCGCGCGCCGCCTCGGCCGCATCGAAGCCGTGCGCCGCCTCGGCTCGGTGTGCTGCGCCGCTTAACCGCCTGCATACGCGCATGAAGCGCGCGGCGATGGCGCAATCCGGCGCCTATACGCTGGCTCGCGCCCGCTCACATGACAAGGTCGCCGTCGACAGCGCCGCCGAAGCCGCCCTGAGCGGCCCGGCGCGCCTGGTGCCGGCCGACCTGCGCCGCGCCATGGGCGCGCAGCGCTGAGCGGGAAGAATCGCATGCGCATCGTCATCGACCTCCTGGCAGGCCAGTCGAGCGGCAGCCGTACCCGCGGCATCGGCCGCTATTTGCTCGCGCTCGCGCAAGCCATGGCGCGCGAACGCGCGGCCATGAAATCTGGCTCCGCTGACCGACCTGTTCCCCGAGACCATCGAACCGCTGCGCGCGGCCTTCGCCGGCCTGGTGCCGCCCGAGCGCATCCGCGTCCGGCATGCGCCCGGCCCGGTCGCGGCGCACGACGCCGCCAACAGCTGGCGCCGCCGGGCCGGCGAACTGGTGCGCGAACAGGTGCTGGCCGAGCTGCGGCCTGACATCGTGCACGTCACCAGCCTGTTCGAAGGCTATACCGACGATGCGCTGGCCAATATCGGCGCGCTGCCGGAAACCCGCCGACCGCCGTCACGCTCTACGACCTGATCCCGCTGGTGCACGCCAGCCATTACCTTTCGCGGGCGCGGATGCGCGACTGGTATCACGGCAAGCTGCAGTCGCTCAAGAATGCCGATCTCCTGCCGTCGATTCCTCGGAAGCGACGCGCGCCGAAGGATGGCCTGGCTGCATTTGCCGCAAGAGCGCATCGCCAATATCTCCTCGGCGGTGGGTGACACTTCCACATGGCGCCGGCCGATGCCGCGCGCGCGGGCCGAGGTGCGCACCGACAATTCTGACTACTACAGCACCACCGGCGGCACGATGGACATCAAGTATCAGTCCGTACCCACGGCCTCTTTTTCACGCATCACTCTTTCCTCCTCCGATAACTATCCGTATTCGGTTGCTTGGGATGATGTGGAAGTCACCACCACGTTCGCGGAGGCAATGACCATTCCGGCTCCTGAACCCAGCAGTGTTTCGCTCGTCCTACTTGGCTTCGGTGGTTGCTAAGACGGCGCGGCGCGGCAATCTTCGTTGAGCGGGAAAAGAGGCTTGAGAGCGGCCAAGAGTCAATGGCGGGGCGAGCGTCGATAATAGGAATGAACGTAGGTGCCGTTCTTCCGGAAGTAGCCACTGACATGAACGTCCTTCGATCCGTACGATGGCGGAATATAGGCAGAGCTTGCATCGTAGGGAGTCGGCGTCGGAGTGGGGGTTACTGCCGCCCAGTAGGTGAATTGATGATAAGCCTGTGTGGCACGGGTGTATGAGGCTTCAGCGATTGACGAGCCGGGAGTAACCTTGGGTAACGGTGACTGGGCCACAACCGCGAGAGTCGCTGCTGGTGGAGTTGCGCGAGGAGTGGCCGAGGTGGTTGCGAGCAACGCGGCGGCCCGCTTCTGCTGAACAATCAGCTTCGGCACGAGATCTGTATCCTGAACTTCAACAAAGGCCGTCTTCTTTCTCCGTCAAGGTAGAGGAAGACGCCACGCGCCACGATCCGGAACGATTGGAACGAAGAACCATTCGGCCTGGTCACACCGTCGTTCGTTGACGACGTAGCGAGATCGACAAAGGTTACTGCTCGACGGATCGTAATGAATGAGGCCACCAGTCATGGCGTGCAGCCAACTCTTGCATGGCCATGTCCACGGCCTCGTCTGGGTCGGGCTGGCTAGGCAGTCGCCGGCGATGTAGTGGCTTCGTGGTTGCCTCGGCCAACCTGTGAGACCACCGCTGCGACAGCACAGAGGGTGAGGCAACAAGCAGTGACTGCGATTGCTGCAGGTTTTGTGAAGAACAGCTTTTCCATCATTCGCCTTTCGATCATTTCCAGCACCTACCGTGCTTCCAGCATGATCGAGATCGGCCATTTTTCCAAGCATTTCCGATAGGTCGCTCCATGCTCAAACTCGACTGAGCAATAATTGACAGGAACCGGAAGCTGTAATTTTTTGGGTCCGCGTATGATCGAGTTACCTTCCTCAGCATCAGCTCCATTCCAGTGGGTGTGTTACTACCGAGTCAATACGACCAAGCAGGGTGAGAGCGGCCTGGGGCTGGATGCCCAACGAGATTCAATCTCCCGTTACATCGCCTGGAAGGGTGGAGAAATGATCGCGGAGTTTACCGAGGTCGAGTCAGGTAAGAAGGCTCACAACCGGCCCGAACTGTTGAACGCGGTAGCCCTCTGCCGCAAGACCAAGGCCACGTTGGTCATCGCCAAACTGGATCGCCTGGCCCGCAACGTCCACTTCATCTCAGGGTTGATGGAAAGCAATGTGAACTTCGTTGCCGTGGATCAACCCACCAAAGACAAGTTCATGCTACACCTCCAGGCCGCATTCGCGGAAGAGGAGGCCCGCCGCATCAGCATCCGCACCAAGGAAGCGATGGCAGCCGCGAAGCGGCGCGGAGTGGTCATCGGGGAAACCGGTAAATCCAGGGCCGTTAAACTGAAGGCCGAAGCTTCTAACGTTGCTCAACAGTATGCGCCACTCATCATGGAACTGAAGGCGAATGGAATTATCCAGGTACGTCAGATTCGTGATGAGCTGAACCGTCGGGAAATCGTTTCGCCTGGTGGTGGGCGCTGGCACCTGCTCAACACCCACAAGCTGTGCAAACGTCTGGCCATGCAAGCAGCCTGATCCTTTCGATCAGTTCCATCCATTATTAGAATAATAAAAAAGAAGAGAGGGAATGGGTGTGGCGTCGTGACCCAGGGGATGGGTCGCAAAGGGACACCGGTATGGCGCAGGTCGTAGCCCAGGCTGACCTAACGAGATGTTTTCAACCGAGAGTGGCCAACCCTCTACGGATCGCGAATGAGCAGGATACAGTTCCCGGCGGCCCCGCGCGGCGTGTTCACGTAGAAGAGAATGGAACCATTCCAGGAGAAGAAAGGAGTGATGTTGTCCTTGTTCTTGTCCTGGCCATCGGCTTTCTCGAATTTGGAGAAGGGACCGTAGCGGCTAGTGGAAGCGTAGAAGTTCAGGATACCACCATCGTGAATGCACACATCAATCAGCGAGCCGCCTAGGACAACCTTGGTCCAATGATCCAACTGAATCTCCTGTTCATGATCCTGTGAGGCCAACACCGAAGCCGCCAAACAAAGTAACACACCCATCCATCTCATAGGCCCGTTTATTTAGCAGTTGGTATGCCAGGGACTGTCGCCGGTTGATTGATCGAAGAGTTCCGGCTGAAGCGCGGGAGTCAGCTCCTCCGGCTGGCATCCGATGATGATGCGACCTGCTTCCACATTCACCTCGACGGACCGACCGAAAGTGAACCCCGCTTCTTCCAGCCACAATCCAATAAGACGGATCGAGGGCACCGGGATGGAACCGTATACCCTCGAATGCTGAAGCTGCCCGACTTTCAGGAACCGGTGTTGTTTCACCTTCCTCATTTAATCCCGCATGCCGGTAAACCCATCGCGGCGTTTCCGAATCTCCTCCAGGAGCGAGCGGCAGAGGGCCGCCATGGTAGGTGATGGTGGAATCGGTGGCAGCAACTCGGTGAAGCGGCCAGAGACCTTATCGCCGGAATCCACGATGCTCTGGGCGAAGCCAATGAACCGTTGGCCCGCGTCACGACGCATCGGGAGGAGTCGCCAGTCGATTCCCGCGCACGTTTCCACCATGATGCTGACGGCTTCCTTGGGCTCCCGGTGCTCTTCCATCTCGCCATGATCGCGGGCTTTCCCACAAAAGGTCATCATGACTTCCATACAGGTGGCAGCAGCGGTCGCCTCATACCCTGAGAGGAGGAGCCGGGCGCAGGTCACAAACTGCTGCTTATCGTGGTCGTCCATCATGGAGTGAGCGGTGAAGATGAGGAAGCCATGGGGCGTCAGCGCATAGAGCTTGGTCTTGAGATAGGTCTTACTACGAAGCCGGACCTCGGCGCGTTCCTGGGCAAAGTCCATGAGTTCATCCGGCTCGGTCGGAAGCTCGGAGCCCCGCCGTGGCTGGGCGAAGCTCCAGGTAAAGTAGTCGGGCAGCTCCATCATTCCAACTCCGCCGTTGTGGCTCCTACTTCGAGGGACTCGGCGGACGCTTCGGACGGGTCAGACTTTGGACGACGCCCACCACGACGGCGGACGGGAGCAGGGCTTTCGTTGGGCGTTTCCTCAGCGATAGGTTCGGATTCGTCCTCGATGGATCGGCGTTTCTGCTTTGCCGCTTTCTTGGTCTCTACCTTCTCCCGCTTGGCCTCCAGGAACTTGGTCCAGCCCAAGGCTTCCAGTTTCTTCTCCGCTCGCTTCCCGCCCGCGAGAGCGTCTGCAATGAGTTGCTTCTTGAGCTTGGCGTCATGGCCGGGCAGGAAGCGGCCACCTTTAGTTGGGGCTTCGCAGCCGCATTCGCAGAACTTGGGTTCGTTGTTGTCAGTCTTAATCATACAACTATTAAAACATGACTGTACAAGTATTTTTCTTCTTCACTGGCCTCGCTGGCTGGTGTTCAGCCAGCGGGTGATTGCCTTGACCGTGCGCTCGGACACCTGGGAGTTTCCCGCCCCAAGGAGTTCGTGAATAAACCAACGTCCTTCCGAGTAGATGATGACCAGCGTCACTCGTTCCGGTTTCAGAACCCGGTAGCAGTAGAATTCTCCATACTCCACCAAGCATTCATAGTTGGCGACGCAGTGGCGTTGAAGCTGTCCTTCTTCCTCCAACGACTCAATGGTGGAAAGTGGAATGATGGTCTTGGTTCCTGGAATGGGTGGGAGTGGGAGATTACCTGCTCGTGGTGGATGATAGCGTGGCTCTTCCAACTGGAAGTGCCGTTGTAGTAGCGACTCTCTACAGGTCTCCACTTCCCTGATTGTCTTGAACCGGCGGTGTTGCTGGTCAGGAAAGTGACGCAGCAGGTGAACCGCACTGTTAAACAACTTGAGTTCGAGCGGCATTTCCCCGTCCTGGCAAAGGGTCGCGAGTCGATTGAAGAGAGCGGGGGTCGCATGCTTTGGCCAGTGCCAGTAAGCGGCGAGGAACATTGCCCCCAGGTCGATGACGCGCAGGTGCTGGAGAAGTTCTCGCAGATGTGGGATCGCCAGACTCTTGCGGAGACGGAGCAGGAGCGGGAGGGAACACGCTTCGGGTGTGATCTTGGCGAGAATCCGCACCACGGTTTCCTGACCAGGAAAGCCAAGTAGGAGGAGTGCCTGACGGCGGCGCACCTGGAGTAAGTGCGCTTGGAAGTCGGCAATGGGAGTAAGCCGCCGGGTATCCCAGTTGTCGGCGTTTGCGATGCAGAAGGCCAACGCGGGGTTGCTAATTACCAAGTCCTCGGATTGGGGATGCCGACGGACAAATTCGACTACCTCATGATGGTGGGAGGGGAGTCTGGAAATGATGGCGGATAGGTCCATTCTTCCAAAAAATCATGGGATGGAAGATCCCGCTTTTGACTGCCGCCCCAAGCGGCTAGGCTGGCCGTGAAGGTGAACCGACGCGATTTAGCGACAACCATGACGGCGGTAAATTCGCTCGTTTGAGGTGAATTGTCCGAAAATGTAATCAGACTAAAAGCGCGGTCGGATCAATCATGCCTCCATCTAATGCAAATCCTTCAAATCAAACCCTTGAGAAGGCATGTTGCTGACTTGATCCGAAGATAAGCCATTACGTTCTGTATATTATAAGTGCTGTATTTTGTGAAACATCTGATTGCTGCTACGAAGTGGACGTTGCGAGCCGTCTTTCTATTTTTCGAGTGAGGGGTCGCCCAAAATCATCTGCTCATTCAGGGAAAGCGTGGTGCAATAAAACGCCGGGAGCGAGAGTTGGGAGCCATCAGTCATGTCCACTGAAATCATCCCGATATATGCACCGTATGCCTTTCCCAAAGACGGTCCCACTGGAATGGTTATATCACGCAGGGCATTGGACGGAAAGGTCAACAGTGCCTGAGGCTGGTTCTTGACGAAGTCAGCCACCATGAGGATGTGATCGGGAAGCACTTGGATGACGTGGAATGTTACGAGGTGATAGGTCTTCTTTTCAAACGTCTGCGGTCGATACGCCATCGCCGTGATGCTCATATCCTCGGCTTTCTTCACATCCACAACTGGAATGTCACCAGCAGATTGAGGGTCATTACTTCCGTTCTCGCTCTTTTTATCCAAGCCTAACAGCTGAACCCATTTGATTGCCATTGGCTCGCCGTCCGCCGCCGCCTCCAAAATTAGCTTCTTGCCCTGATCCATATCCTGGTCAATTCCATCACCTCTTAAGTAGGCAAGACCTAGATAAAGCTTCGCCTGGAGGTTTCCTTTCTCGGTCCCGGCCTGGAAGTAATTTACCGCAATTTTCGAGTCCTGCTTTACCCCCGTGCCCTTTAGGTAAGCATATCCGAGGTTGTAGGATGAATCGACATCACCTTGAAGATAGGCTTTCTTAAACCACTCGACGCCCTGGGCGGGATCTTTCGGCACCCCGCCCTCACCCGTAAATAGGAACCCCCCATAGATCCTTTCGCCAACAGCATCGCCGCCCTCCGCTGACGCTTTCGCCAGCTTCGCCGCCAGTGCCAGGTTCTTTTCCACTCCCAAACCTTGAATAAAACCAATTGCCGCCAGTCCTTTCTGATGAGCTTCATCTTTAGAAAGAAGACCTTGAGTCGAAGCGCCTAGTGGGGCTGTCGCTGGATCTTTTGATACTGCTGGATTATTTCCACCACCGGCGTCAGTAGCCGACGCCTGAGAGGCGTTTGCCATCGCGGCAATTACGACTGATTCCGCAACGAGCCCGTTGATGAGCACTACACCAAATAAGTAACCGAATCCAATGACAAGCGGCACGGCCCATGATTTTCGTTGATAGCTGCTCCCATACGTTGCCTTGACGAAGAGGGTTTGTTTCTGCCCAGTCGTGAAATACCAAATCAATAGGACAGCCAAAGGACAAGCTCCCAGGATCAAGAAAAAGCCCTCTTGCTTGATGAAAAGGTTTGCGACGAGGTCCACGAGCTGGAATGCCAAAGTCCATTTGAACCAGGCTCTTTGAACCTTGGCCTCGCTGGGGTTTCCCAGGGCGTCAGCATTCCGGGCTTGCAGCCAAGCCCCGAAAGCCGTGCCGAAAAGCAAAGACCACCCAATAGCTGCCCTGGGGTTCCATAGAGCTGGAGACTGAGTGATTGCCGCCGATTCCTGCCCACGGCTGGGAACCGTTTCGGAAATAGTTCGCGGCAAAGAAGCGGACTCTGGCTGCCGGATCTGGAACCGACTGCTTAAAGGAGCCCAGTCGGACATACCCTCCTGATAGCAAAGGGTGCTGGGGTCTATGTCTCCCGCATCCAAGGAAGCTTGGACATCGCTTTGAGAGTAAGGGCCGTGCTGCTGTCCGTTGAAGTAAAGGTAGGTATCCATAGAGTTCGTTTTGTGTCAAATCCAACACAATCGAATCATAGAGAAAGGCATAGCGTCAAGTCGTCGCCAAAATGCCAGAAGGACCACGCAATGTAATCGGCCCAAAGCTCCGCCAGTTCAGGCAGGAGCGCGAATGGTCTCAGCAAAAGCTGGCAGAAGTGCTCCAGCTAAAGGGATGGGATGTCACACGGGATATGATCGCGAATATTGAGTTCCAGCGACGACATGTGGGTGACTACGAATTATACTTCTTGGCCTCGGTGTTTGGCGTGGCGTGCGAAGAATTCCTTCCAGCTTCTAAGCCGAAGGCAAAGATTGCCGCACTCATTCAGTCATTGCGTCTGCAAAGAGAGTAGTTGGGACTAGACTAGTGCCGCAGTTCAGTTTTCAAGGAGTCCCACAGCGACGCTAGGTCTTCGTCCTCCAAAGCCATCGACCTGATTCCTGGCGCGATCTTGAACGCAGCTTGGAGAAACTGCTTCGCCGATTCCAAGTCACCGAGCTGACACGCGTAGCACGCGAGATTGTAGTGGATAATAGGTTCGCCAGCATGGTGATCTCGGGCGGACATCAGGATAGCTCTGGCCGCCTCGATTGAGGAAGTCCGCCGCGTGGCGTAGGCGAGCGAAATCCACCACTGCGAATTCTCCGGCTCCGCCAGCACCAACGACTTCGCCACCACCTCCGCTAGGTCCCACCGCTCCAATCCAGAATAAATGGAGAGCCGGACCGCGAGAACCGATGGAAGGTGCCGGTGTTCCGGCAAGATCGATTCCAACTGCTGATCGGCTTCCAAGTACATGCCAAGCTCTGCATAGCCTTCGGCTGCACTGACGTATTTCAAATCGCGGGGAGTTAGCTCCATTACTCCACCAGCATTACGGCGGTAGGCGAGTGGTGTCACTGCGGAATCGTCATTCGCATTGTGAAGGATGCTTGTTGAAATAAAGACACGCGAATTGTATGCACAGCCCGATAACGCACCGTAATCACCATGTCTGACTATTCCTCTCTCATCGCCAAACAAAAACAAGAACTCCAGGATCAACTCGCCCGACTTGAGAAAACCGATCTCTCTGCCTTGGAGGCCAAGAAAGCCAAGCTATTGCAGGAGATTGAAGGAATCGACGCTGATATTGCCGCCATCCTCAAGGAACTCGGCGTTGCTCCTTCCAAGAAGACCGGAGAAAAATCGCAGGGCATCCAGGTTTCCCTAAACCGTCTGCTGGAGCTTTTCAAGGAGCACAAGGCCTCTGAACTCAGCCTCCGGGCGCTGAAGCTGGACACCAAGCAGGTGAAGAAACTGGTGGGTGAGAACCCAGACAAACTGGAACTCGCCGGTAAAGGCGCATGGCCGGTGGTGAAGCTGAAGCAGTGATAGCAATCGCAAAGTGAGCCCCGCCGGTGGAGGTGGTGGAACTTTTCTCAAGGTTTACGCGTGAGAAGAGGGGAAAGAGGGGGGATGTTGTTTATACACGTCTTTTCTTTTTGTTAAAAGCTCCGGCACAGAGCTCCACCACCTCCACCAGGACCGCCTGCAACTTACTCCGGCAGGTCGTCCTTCGAGCTGCTGCTGCCTCCAGGCGGGAGAATCAGCCACTTATGGGTGCCGCCGTGGACGAACCCCGCCTTTTTGACGCGGCTCGGGTAGCGCGAGGAGAGCTCACCCAGCAGCATGCCCGCCGAGTTTCCGTAGCGGAAGAGTCGGTCTACTTCCACCCGGTCAAATTTCGCTCGCATGATTTTCTCGAACTCCCGGGCCAGACCTTCCCACGGTTCGCTCTTGGAAACGGTGAACGCGTATTCGGAGTCGAGCTTCGCCGCCGAATCATGTGCAAATGCACCGGTCACGAAGAGCTCGTCGATCATCTCCAGCGCGCGGGCCGAAGGGGAAAGCTGCTGAATGGCCGTCACGATCTCATGGTGATGGTATTCCCGGACGCCGAAGCGCTCGCCGCGCATCTCCTCGGGCAAAATGAATTCGTGCTCCAGATGATGCAGGAAGGCAGGCAACTCTTGGTGCAGCGTTTCCATGAAACGTCCACGCTCGGCAGTGGTCCCGGTCGGCATTGGCATTTTGGCCTTGGCGGCCTTCAGGATCATCATTTTGTCCAGCATGCTGGCGTCCAGGTCCGGCAGCACGAAGAGGCTCTGCGGATCGTCATTACATAACCAGAGGATGCGCTGGCACACCTTGAAGGAAATCGGCTTTTCGAACTTCGGGTGCCAGCGCACGGCCCCTGCTACCGTGTATTCCTTGAGGCGAGCCCCGAGTTCACTGCGGGCCTGGGGATTCCGGATGGAAACCGTATCGTCCAATTCCAGAATCGGGGCTTCAGCAAGGTCCATGTTGAAGGTCGTCCCTCCCGTGAAGAAGGAGATGGGGTGGCCGCTGCGGCCTGCCGAACATCTTAATCAGAAGTGTCTTCACCAGGGTTTTGCCGCAGCCAGCGGGACCGGCGATCACCAGGCACTGGCCCGGAATCGTTTCGGCCTCCTGCCCCTTTTCCATGCACTCCTTAAACGAGCGCACGAACACCTGGAGCCAGCCGCAGAAGTATTTGAGCTTGCTCTTCCCCGAGCAGGTTGATGAGGAGGGACCGCAGCGTTTCCCAAGTGCCCGGCTTCGCTTCCAGCAGGGTGGCCGGTTCGGTGACCAGAACGCGGCGGCCATCGGAGAGCAATTGAAGACCAGTCTTGTAACCGGCGAACGGCCCGGCGAAGCGGACGGCCTGGCGATCCTGAATGGCCCGGATATACGGCTCCACGGTAGGTTTGTCGTTCGCTCCCAAAACGACATAGCCATCGGTCTGAAGCCGGGCGCGCAGACTGCGTTCATTCATGGTGTGAATGATGTGGTTGGCATCGGCATAGTAGTAGTTCTTGCCGTCGTAATAGTAGGGCGGCAGTTGGCGCGGCAGATCGCACGTTGGCTTACTGTCGATTTGCATTGCTCCGAGCTGGGCATCCAGCGCGGCCAGGGTGTCATCGTTGTTCATCAGTTATTTGAGAATGGGAGTGCCGTTGGCATTCGGGTTGAGGTAGAGCAGGCGCTGCATCCCGGCCAGACCGGCTGCCGGATTGCGCAGCACCCCGGGCAGGCGGGTGAAGCGGCTGGGGTTTTTATTGGATTCGTCGACGCCAAAGCGGCTCAGCTTTTTCAGCAGCTTCTTGGTGAACTCCTTGTATTGCTCAGGACTCGTTTGCGGGGCCAGGCGAACCAGGGCGTGAACGCTGCGCCCACCACTGGCGATGATCGCGACAATCGGCAGGTTCAAATTCGCGAACAGCGGAATTTGCTCCTCCACCGGCAAGTCGTCGAATTCAACCAGGCAATACGCGCAGCGAGTCACATCGACATCGCAATAGCTGCCATACTTTCCGGACCCTGCGGCGGTCACCGGATTGAAGCGGATCCAGTAATGGCCGGGCAGCAGCGCATCGGGTTCCAAGCTGGAGAACTCGGAAGCCCAGTCGGCAGCGGTCATGGTGAGACCGGGCCCCTTGGGTTGAGGTTTCGTGTCGGGGTGAGGGTTAGTATTATTGACGATGTTGACGGAATCGGTGTTAGCGAAAAGCGTCTTGATAAACAGCGCAGTGGTTTCCAGCGGCGCGCCCGGAATGGGGACGGGCGAAAGAGCAATCAGCTCCTCCGCGCTGAGCGGCTGGCCCCGGCTGACTTTACTGGCATTCGCCAGGATGGTTTCCGGCGGAAGTTTGAGCCTGGATTTTGGAAATCGGGAAGAAGGCATTTGTATTGAAGTGGTAAAAGCTTGATCGGCAGTGGCCCACCCGGCGTTGATGCCGGGGGGCATACCGGGGGTTTTTAGTCGGCCACGGGCTGGTCGATTTCGGTGGAGGAGGCGAGATTCGCTGCATGACGCCAGGCCGCGAGGGCTTGGGCATCCGGCTTGTTGGTCGGCACCGGGTCAGCGGCGACAAGGCGGCGCAGTTCGCCCTTCGGCATGCTGCGGAGTTCCACTTGACGCTGAACCTTTTCCTCGGCGGTGAAGCTCAAGGCGCTCAGGTCATAGCGGTGCTTCCCGTCCACCATGACCGAAGGGAGGTTGAGGCCTTTTGCTCCCAGGCGATCACCGAAGGCGTTGAAGCCACGAACCGGTGGATAGTGGCCGTTGCGGATCAGCTTCATCGCGACGCATTTCGCGCTTTGCAGGGGCTGGGCCTCGCTCCCATCAAGGAGAAAGGACACCATCTCGCGCAGCAGTGCCGTCAGTCCCGGACGAGCCATGGTCGTTTTCATACGAATCGGTCCATCGGTGGCTTCACCGTTAGCCTCCTCGACCTTATTGGCCGTGGCCTCCGGAGCTTTGGTGTCGATCGCGCCGATATCGCCATCAGATTCGATGCTGGTTGCAGGAATAAGGGTTTTATTTTCGGAATGTTCGCGGATGGTTTGATCCGCGTATGGGTTGGTTGTGGTTGTCATTGCCATGACGAAAACACCGAACCTACGATCAATCATCCCTATCTTTCGCGCTCCAAACGTAGTGTTAAACAAGCATCCATTCTCGCGGGTCGAGTGAACAAAAAAAGCGGGCCTGAAACTGGATGCAGACCCGCTCTGGTTTAGAAATAACCGGGATTTTCACGGGGCATTTCCGGTGAAATGCTCCTGCCTTTTGACTAGGATGGGAGTTTCCCGAATCGCTTTTCAAAGGCAATCTTCAGGCGATCCTTGATGGCGTTTCGGACATTCGAGTCTTCTTTTCCATGGCGGTGTTTTTGATAGCCTCCGACGCCGTCAAGAAGTTCAAGGTCCTGTGGCATGTCTTCCGTGAGGATGAGCAACCACTTCCACGCAACGGCAAACCAATCGTGAACATTGTCCTTGCTCAAGGGAGCCAGGTCCATTGCCATGTGGTAAGCATTCAACACTTCAATCCGAGGGTCATCAGCGAAAATGACTTCCATGGGCGGAAGCAGTTTGTTGGTGGAGCCATCATGGGTTTCAACGTCTGCAACGGGCGAGATTGGCGCACCAGTCTGGCCGTTATCTTGAGGAGAATTTTCCACGGTCTTAACCCCCTCATCCGTGAAGACACTTACATACTTTGCCTCCTCCACAGCGTGCGAGTTTTGGTGGCCGTACTCCCTTGCCGCTTCAACGATTTCTACCAGGTGCTCACTAAGGAGATGAAGCGAGCCGCGATAAATCTGATTGGCAGTGTTGCGCTTTGAAAGCCGCTGGAGATGCGGCAGCGCCGTATTGCTCCCTACCTTCAACTTGGTGAGAAGCTCGTCGTTGTCCTTTTGCCAATCCGGGTGCTTGGCGACACTTAACGGCCACTCAATGCTTTCGGGGGCAAGCTGTGAAAACAGGTGAGGCTTCTTCAGGCTCAGTTCCCGGACCCACTTCGAAAGTTGCAAGGCAATCGCCACCAGCTCGCACCCCGCCTCTTCCTCGCTGGTCACGGATGGGCGTCCATCGCCTTCCCGAACGGAATCAGGAAGCCGGTTGTCGTTGAGAGCGCGTTCATACAGCGTTTGCGCAAGCATGACGATACCACTCGCGCGAGCAACGGTTTCAGACTGAGATGCGCCAACGCAGCCCAGCGTCACGAGCGTTTTTTCACGCTCCTCGGAGTTCGTCGAAGGGTATTCGTCGAGAGACTGGTCAAGGTAGTCGAGCAGTTGGGCACGAAATGCCTTCTCCTCCACTTCAAACTTCAGTTGCTCACGAAGGGTGCGCGTAAAGCCATGAGGAGCGGTCGGTTGGGTTGATGAATTTTCCATGCATCACCTGTGACACAAATTGGGAAACGCTCAAAACTATGTTTGAGGCTTCAAAGATGGGGAGGAGCCGCCCACCTCACTCCCGTATTCTTCCTGCGTTCGCTGCCTCCCGCACCGATCCAAACACCTACTAACGATGAGCAACAACTTCAAAGAGCAGATTGAGAGGGCGAGCCGATGACTCCAGACGGACTCCTTGGTTTCGCCGCGAAGGCCGATGCCACCCGTCTCGGTCGCCTCGTCCAGGACCTCATCAGCCAAGCTGAGCAGGAGGAGGAAACTCTCAACCGCCTCCTCCTTGCAGTCGCTAAAGAGGATCTCGATGAAGTCAAGCGCCTCGCTCAACACCTGTCGGCCTCGCGCCCGCTTACCCAACCGAAAACACGCCAGCTATGACAAACAACCACCATAACCACACCTACTCCGAAACCGACGTCGATCTTTCGACAAAACTTGCTTTGGATGAATATTATATTCCTCCCGGCTGGCTCATGGTCGCGCACGAGAAACTCACCCGCAAATTCCTGAACTGGCTGCCCACCGGCGTGATTATCCATAGTGGTTGTCTCAAATTTGACCTCGTCGATGGGGAAATGTCCTGCGGCCTTCGTTTCACCGGCCTTGTTGGTGATGCGACGACCCGGGCCGCCACCTGGATTAAAATTCGGGAAAGCGGGGCGGACCAGCGGAATTGCTTTATTTTTGCAGCCCCCTCGGTGATTGGCTCGATGAAAACAGCCATCAAGTAGCGGGGACTTTTAACTGATGCCCTCGCGTAGAGGCACCGCATTCATGCGGTGCCTCTGTAACACTCGCCATTGCGTCCACTAAATCCGCTGGTTTTTCCTGCTCTATGCCCTCGATCATCAGCCCATCCGCTTTTCCCGAGATGGCCCACCCTCGCAAGAAGGTGGTCGGGCTGATTCGTGTCTCGACGGCTGATCAGGCGGCGGATGACCGCGGTGGTATTCCCCGCCAGCGGCGGGTGATCGAACAGACGGTCGCGGCGAAGAACTTGGATTGCGTCGAGGTCTTCGAGATCGCCGACGTGTCGGGCACCCAGGTGCTTCAGAACCCGACCATCCAGCACGTTCTTCACTTGATCGGTATCCGTGCCATTGACGGCTTGGTGGTGGCAGATTTGGACCGGCTTTTCCGCCCTGACCAGCCAACCGACTATGCCATTCTCCAGGTCTTCAAGGATACGGGCGCGATCATTTACTCCGGGGACACCGAATACAATCTGGGGAACAAGGACGGGATGTTGTTCTCCGGCATCCGGGCGACGATTGCGGGGTATGAACTTGCGCTGATGAAAGAACGCGCCCAGGGGGCGAAGGAGGCCAAACGACGCGCCGGGAAGTGCCCCACCAACCATCTCACTCTGCCGCTTGGCGTCTCCTACCTGCGGAGCGAGGAGCGTTACACCTACAATGACAAAGCTGCGCTGGTCGTGGAATTATTCCGCTTGTTCGATGAGGACGGCATTCACAATTTTTGCGAGCTGGAGCGGCGCACCGGCATTGGCCACCGCACGATCAAAAACCTGCTCTGCAACCCGATTTATACCGGCTGGCGAATCTTCAGTTCCAAGCGCGGAGCCAAACGAGTCAGCGCATCTGGAAAAACCTACCGGGTGAAGGTGGCCCGGTCTGGGGACGAAGTCATCAAGAACAAGGTCATGGAAGGCTGCGTGAGCCAGGAGCGTTTCGACCGGGTGCAGGAGCAGCTCAAGCAGACGACGTTCAACCACGTTAAATCACGCGAGAAGTATCATACGGTGAATCTCCTGGCCGGGGTGGGGAGATGCGGCTATTGCGGCGAACGGCTCTATTGCACCTCGGGACGGCGTGTGAAAGGTGGTCGCTGTGGGCAATACTTGTGCAAGAGGAACTATTACCTCTACACCAGCAAATATCCTGACCGCTGCAAGCAGCCCAATCTTAAGCAGCGCGAGACCGACGAGTTGATGGACGCGTTCACCAAGCACATCTTGCGAGATCCCAAGGTGCTGGTCGCCCTCATCGAAAGTTCGCTCAAGCGAATCAGCGAGACGGTGTGCGCCTTTCCTGCCTCAGCCTCTGCCGGTGCGGATGGCGGGGCCTTTCAGAAACGGGAAAAGCGGCTGCTTGATGCGTATGAAAACGGGCTCATTACCATCGACGTGCTGCGGGAGCGCCAGCAGGCTCTGACGAAGCAGCGCCAGTTGTTGGAATCTCGCCAGCCTCAAGGAACTGCCGAGAAGTGGAGCTTGGAGGACTTTGCGCGCAAGGTGGTCCGGGGTGCATACCGCTACGGACGTCTGGTTGATGCCCATGAAAAGAAGGAGTTCATCACCGCGCTGTTTTCCGAGGTCTATTTGAAGGGCGATGGGATCGTGTCGTTCCGGCTCCGAGAGAATTTTCTTGGGAGCGAAAATGGTAGTTCCAATAGCGTGGTGGAATTGCCTGCTCCCTTTCGCCTTTCGAACCCGGACGATGAAATCTCCGAGGGGCAGCGCCGATGCTCAAGCTGCAAGGAGGTGAAGTCGGAAAGTGAATTCCTGAAACGACGCGGTCAATGCCACCCGTGCCGCAAAAGCAAGGACCGCGAGCGATACCTCCGCAGACAGTCCCTGGGCGAGTAATCGATGGTGGAGTGTTTAATGTGCGTGTGCACCATCTCAAAATCTAACTATCAAGGGTTCGCAGCTAAAACTGCGTAAGCTGTTCGTCGCAGAAGAAGTCGCTTTTTTGACCGCAAAATTGAAGTTCCTAACGGTTTAGCAGTTTCTGCAGGCCAGGATACGAGGCGGGGGAATTTGGATTTTTGGGCAGATTGCGAATAATCTCTACGATTGCTTTAGCTCCCGAACCATCGTAGTTGGAGGTGAAGGTCTTGAAATCTTCCCCGGCGTTCTCATCCGCGCGATCGCTGATGATTCGCCAGCAATAGAGGGGTACCTGGTAGTCCGCACAGGCGGCGGCAAGGCCGTAAAGATTCATATCTACTGCCTGGGCGTGAGTGTCTTCCTCCAATTGTTGTCTGAAACCGAGGGAAAGCACAAACAGCTCACCCGAAGCTACGGTCCATTGTGGGTTATCTTTAAACAACTGTGGAAGCTTGATCTGAACTGATTCAGATTTCGGCAGCACAATGACCGCATTGGGGGCGAGCATAAATCCGGTACTTCCCTGTGATCCATGTTGATACGCGACCACTTTTGTCACTTGGAACCACTGTCCGATGGTTGCTGAGTCTGAAATTCCTCCGGCTGGGCCGATCGCGAATGCCAGGTCGCAGTGGAATTTCGTGAGCAACGCTGCCGCTGAAAGGGCGGAGGGGACTGCGCCTGATTCCATTTTGCAGGCGAAGATTCGATGCGTTCCCATGGTGAAACGCGCGATGGTATGAGATCCCACCTTTACTGATTGAGCGGCTTGATCAGAGGCTGCCGCAAGAGCGGTATAGTCGGCATCTACGGCGTAGAAAAAGGCAATTTCAGAGGCGGGCCCTTGAGCGGGATAATAAAGTATTGCCCAGACCAGAAACAAGTACGTCGCCCAATTTTTAATGGGGCAATTTTTTTTCATCCTTTAGATCAAGTGCTTGTTTGAGGGGATTTGTAAAATTAAAGTTAATTTTAAGAAAATTTATTGCGCGAGTGAAAGGATTTTGATCTACTCTGTGTTCGATGAGCGGATGTGCAGCAAAAGTAAGTCGGAAGCATTTCTTGAGAGTTGCCGGAGTCTTTGCGACGCTGTCACTATTTATCTCTGCTTTCGATCGTGCGACGCTGCTTACGCAACCGAAGTCTAAACTGGCCCAACGGACGTTGCGATATCGCATCCGTTCCATGCCAGGGCGAAATTACAGCCCGGCTTTTTTGCGGCTTTGTGAACAAGGTAGATTCACAAGTGTTAAACAGGCAGCCAGAAGCGCCAGGGGATGTCGGCAGCCCTTTGAGATTTACCCTGAAGGTTTGGGTGCCTAGCCAGCTTGTTATTTGCAAATTTGCTGCGTGTCCGGACCGCTAGGTCCACGGCAACCCAGCTTACCCGGGGGAGAAATCCCCCGGGTTCTATTTTTGATTAATTAGTGAAAGACGAAATTTATGAGTGTGGGCTTGTATCGAAAATCAAAACCGTCCAACCAACCGGACCGCGACCCTTTCTCTACCCAACTCCGGGCGGCGAGGGACTTGCTCGGGCAAAGCAATTACCCCGGTGCATTCGCTCTATTAAATACACTGGCGCAAGCCACTGCCGATCCTCTGCAGCAAGCTTGCATTCTTTCGCTGGTTGCTGATGGCCAATTTCGTCAGGGTCAGACCGATGAGGCTCTTCAAACTTATCAACAGGCAGCGGAGCTAAGCGTAGGGGATGCAAGGCAATGGTTGAGGCCAGTCGTGGGGCAAATCGTTGTTTTGCTCGCCGAGGTCCAGATTTCAGCCGCCCAGACGGCTGCCAGTGCAGCGATTCAAAAGTCGATGGATTTTTGGACTGCCTATCAGGGGCAGTTAACGCAGGCTGCGCAGCAAACCGCCGCTGGAGGGGCCGCAATTATCCCGGTGGAGCCTACTGCACCTCATGAGGTGATGGTTCGAATGGGGAATCTCTTTCTCAACGACGGTGAACTCGATTTTGCACAAGATTGTTTCCAGCAGGCGATTGATTTCTGGTCCGGTTCAAGCAACGCGCTTCTCGGGCTGGCTTCCGTCAGCTTGCGTAAAGGAAGTTATGCCACCGCGATTACGCAGGCGACTCAAGCTTTGACCGCAGGGGGCTACCGGGCAGGAACCTTGAAGGCTTGGCCGATTCTTTTTGCGGCTAACCTTCGTTCGGGGACTTCGATGGATGCCGGGGTGATTGCCGGGATTCAAAACGTGGCCACAGGTGTCAACGCGAAAGCTACTTTGCTCATTACCCAAGGGTTGCGCAACCAACGGGATGCGCGGTGGAAAACTGTGGCCACCAACTGGCTTGCATCAAGTGGGACCTCCAATCCCATTATCGCGGCGGAGCTTCGTAAGATTCTTCTCGCGGATGCGCGATTAAGTGGAGATTCCAATGGCATCGCCACGCAAACCGCCGCGTTATTGAGCGTCGATGAATTGGCCCCTGCTGAGTTTCTTAATGCTGCCCGTCAAAAAATTTTAAATGCATTAAAGCAGGGGCAAACCGCCGATACGGCGAGTTTGCTTACCAAGGCAGTTAATCGCTATGGAAGTACAGGCAAGGCTCGCATCCTGCACGGATTGGGGCTGGCCGTCGCCTCGGGAGGGCATGCAAGCGTGGCGATCTCTTTATTGACTCAAGCGCAAAGTCTATCGCAGAGCGGCAGTCAGCAATGGTGTCGGACCACGTGGGCCTTGGCTAAAATCGAAAAACAGCAGGGAGATTTTTCCAAGGCGGCAGATTGCTATGCCAGCTTTCTTTCTGTCACAACCGCCCAAGGCAAACCGCGTCTCTACCTTTTTGCTCAAATCGAATGGGCTCGGTGTGTTTTCCAAAGCGGTCAGCCTGACTTGATTAGTAGTGCTCAATCCCAAATCTCCAACATTGTTGGACAAATTAATGATTTTGAAGTGGCTCTTGATGTCGCTCGGCAGCTCATTCGCGCTCCACTGGCCTTAAAACCCTTATGCACCGCGTTCCGTCAACGGGGTGAGAGGCTCGCGCAACAGGCATTTGCAAATGCCGCAGATGCCTATGGTGCAAATGTAGTCTTGTTTAAAGTCGCACGCCGTAAGTTGGACTTTGGGGATTTCGATGGGGTTTTGGCAGATTGGAATGGTTTGAGTTCGAGTACTCGAAAATGGCTGTGGGGAACTAACTCAACATTTTGGAATTATCTCGGGATGGTATTCGATGCGATGCGAACTCAAGGAGATTCTGCGGGTCTGCAAACGTTGGTGTCGAATTATTTGGATGATGCAGCCACGCCTGCCATCGGAGTAGCCATTTTGGGGGTGCGATATGGTCTGTTTCAAGTGAGCCAAGGCCAGTTCACGGATGCATTGGCATTGTTTTCAAAGGTGGTCAAGGCTTCCCCGGGAACAATGGATTGCGCCTATGCCTATTATTGGTTAGCTCTTTCACAGTGGCAACAAGGGAACTACACCCAAGCCCAGATCCAGGCCACTTCCATTCTGCGGGTTTTAGGAACGCGTCCTGGGATGGCCTGGCAAAAGGCGCTTGCAACTTCTGCTCAACTGTTTCTTAACAACTTGGTAGTAGTGGATCCCAATGACACGGAAGCCCAGGCTCGATTGGATGCTATCACTGCCGATTTGCTAAAACTCTCCTAATCGTTTTATGGGTAATCATCTGTATCTCTTGATCAAAGCAGCGGTAGGTTTACTCATGGTTTCTTGCTTTCTGGACAAGGTGAGTGCTGGAACCTTGACGATAACCAGCGCCAATGGAAACCAACTCCAGGTGGTTGATTCCGACGGTTATGTCTACAATAACCAGATGTTCATCTCGCCGAGCCTTCACACTTTTTCCATCACCGCCAATGCCTCTACCGGCTGGCATATATATCAAATGCTGTATTGGACCCAGGACGCAGTGTGGCTCGGGTTTGGTCTTCCTGATCCTGCCGGTAGCCATACGACGTGGAATTTTAATTACACTTACGATTTTAATTACCTGCGTCCAACCTATGCCACCGAAGCTAGATTTGCGACTTATCGTAATGACGCCAGCGGCACTTCAGATATTGAGGAAGCAGTGGATATTCCGTTGAAAGTGAGCAGCGACATTGACAATGACGGGATAGCTGATTGGTGGGAGTTGAAATTCTTTGGAACGCTTGGTTATGGAGGGGGTGATAATTACAACGGTGATTACCTCACCAATGGCGAGGAATATTACCTAGGGCTCAATCCGACCCTTTATCCAGGAGATTGCCATACCACTTCTACGGTCGGACTACAGGTTTTTACATTAATGCAATAAGTTTTTGATTATGAGGAAAGCTATATATTTAATTTTGCTGGTGGTTTGTTGTCACAACTTCGCTTATGGAGTTGAGCAATCAGTTGCCCAGCAAAATGCGCAAAAGGTAGCTCAGATATTTCGGAAAGTACAGATTATTGCAAGATTGAGCGGCACTACAGCAGTGCTTCCAAATTGCATAAGCGGAAAGACGGCCCCTTTATATCCATCTGATACGTTTTATTTAATGGATATGGAGGATGATGATGCTGCTGTGGGTATTGTTTATCAAGTGTACTATGACGTGAGTCATTACACCAATGGCGTTTTGGAGGGATCTCCTGCAGGATATAGTTCGGATGTAAGTAGTTTAAATTATTATAGCATTCTTTATTTTAATGGAAACATTGAGTTGTATAATGCTACGGGTGTTTACATTAATCAGATTAATTCTTCTAATTATCAGGCGGTTTTGAATGGTGTCTACTCTTTGCTTGGTAAGCTCTTGTATTATGAAAAGGATACGGCTTATTGGGCAAATATGCAGTATGGGCGTTATGTGGGATCGGAAAGTGGTAATGATGCCGAAGCTGGAACCTTAACAACTTTGCAGAAAAACTTAGACTTATATACTAATAAATTTTCATGGATTTCTTGGATTCATACGCCATCTGTAGACACTTGGAATATCTTTGATTCTGATTTTCAGGATACAAATAACTATTACGACGATGAAGTAAATCCTCTCCATTCTCTTCATTACGTAGCCTATTGCGGAAAATTGGCGATTGACTTGTCGGATTATATAACGACTGCTCCAGAATTGGCGGATCAGATTAATGTATCAGAATTTTTGTCGTTTTATGGTTCTTACGATAAGGTTTACGGTGGCTATCAGGATGACACCACTACACCTCCTAGCGGACCAACGATATTTCTCGATGCGCATCATTTAAATGTAGTTCCGCCATCGCTTGGCTCAATATGCTCATACGCTGCAAATAATACTTTTGCAGCATATTGCAAATTTACGGGCGCAACTTTGCAGACAGATACCCAAAACTTGTTTTATTCTTTACATCCTTTGCTGGGGGCTGGTATGATTAATAATGGGTCTTTATCGGTTTCCTCGCAAATTGGCATAATAGATATTGGTGCAATTCAAGTTACTCCGGATGATAAGCAATGCTGTACTTGCGCGTCGGTTTGCACTCCTGGAAAAACGGACGTATATCAGGCTAGTTTGCATATGTCAATTAGCTTAGGGGCGATTAATGACGACAATGATGGGGGTGGTGTCTATCTGGACGCTTTGAGCGCTGGGAGTAGGCTTTATAATTTAAGAAGTTTGAATGTGGTGCCAGCTAATAACCCTTTGGTTATTTACCAACAGGATAGTTCCGGCCTTCCTGTAAGGATTAACACCCCAATGGTAACAGTAAACTTCCAGCAAGGTTCTTCGGGTTACACAATCAGTTTTGCTCATCTCGGGCAAACGACAGCCTACGAAACCATCACGGTAGAAAATCCCGATAGCTCCGGTGCGACTACTAATAAGGTGAGAATAACCGTCGTCAACGAAGGTAAAACCAAGATCTACAATTGCACGTGCGACACCTCTGCGAGTGACTCTTGGGATATCGCCACTGCTGAGGGGGATTCCACCGTAGATCGAGATGAATCCCTCACGACGACTTGGAATTCGGGTAATACCCAGAAAACGGTTCTACAGAATATTTACAACGGCTCGCATCAACTCACCAGTTCCAAACAAACTGTGTGGCAAGTCTTCCCATGGGGGACCGAGGGAAATTTCGGAAGCGCTGGACCCTTCCGGTGCGAATCTCGTTACGACGTGGACTTATTACACTACAGCAATTACCGGTTCTGCAATCGGTCAATTGGAGCAAGTGACTTATCCTTCTGGCAATTGGGAGCAATATACTTACGATTCCAGTGGTCGAATTTATCAGCATGTTAGTCAGGTACAAGAATAGCATAGTTCCCGCGACACCATGCAGCACTGCTTCCGACAACCGATGCGAAACCTATACATACAGCTCTGATGGGAGCACTACGACAGTAGCTACTACGCTGGCCAACAATGAAGTTGGACGCACTTATTCTGTGGAATCCCACGATTCTTCTGGGAACTCAGTAAGTCAACATATCGTCTGTACGACACCAGGAGCGGCTTTGAGTGACAGCACGAATTTGGTGACCACCACTACTCGCGAATCCTCCGGTTTGTATCGCACGATCAGTGTGAAGAATCCTAATGGAACAATGACTTTCTATAGTTACAGTGGGACCACTACCACGGTGAGTAGTGGAGCGCCAAACTCTACAGGAACCGCCATCACTGCGGGCACTCAGACCGTAACCACCACTGATGGCGTAGGACATCAAGTCAGTCAGGTGATCACTGATATCGCGTCGGGTTTGACGATTAGTAATTCGGCCACTACTGAAGCCGATTCCTATGGTCGCCCTATGACTATTTCTTATAATGATGGAACTAGTCAGCATACGGCTTACGGTTGCTACGGTGTGGACTCTCAAACGGGTCGCGACGGTGTGATGATCAGTTACACTTACGATGCGTTAGGCCGCGTGTTGAGTGAAACCCGCGACGGTATCATTACAAGTTATGTTTACGACCCGGATGGAAACATATTGAAGACGACTAGAGTCGGAACCGATGGAACCAGTCAGATCATCGAAAGCCAGGCCACCTATGATTTGGCTGGACGCCAGAAATCGGCCATCGATGCGGTTATTCATACAACCAACTACACATATACGACGGATGCGAGCGGCAATCCGGTGAAAACCACTACCAACCCGGATTTGTCCACAGTCGTGGAAACTTCTTATCAGGACGGAGAGCCCTACAGCGTCGGAGGCACCGCTGGGCGTCCTTCGCAACATGCCTACACCACCGCGTCAGGGCAGGTCATCGATACTGAGACACGTAGCAGCGACAAATTTAACAGCCTTACCGTCAAAACAGTGACGGATATGGCCGGTCGCCAAATGTCCATCACCTACAATGCGAGCACTCCTTCGACTACGAGCTATTCCGCACTCACCTCTTACACCCCTGCGGGAGCTTACCTTGGACAGCCGGTAGCCAAGACGGATGCCGATGGTGATACCACTCTTTTCGACTATGACAATCAAGGACGGCAAAGCGTCATTTGCCGGGACATTGGATCTGGTGGTGCGGCAGGCAATGGGGTGATTGACTACGGCGGTTCTGATCAGATCACCAAAACGACGACCAGTTATGCGAGCGACCACAGCACCGTAGTCCAGCGCACCGAGACCGATATTTATGACACTGCGGGCAGTAGCACTCCTGTTGTAGCATCGCTCTTGGAAACGACGCCCTCCGGAAATCATACTTGGAGTACCAACTACGGTCGCACGACCGAGCGGGTTACGGTATATGGAAGCGGCGAGACGCGCACGGAAACCACGACCAATCCCGATAACAGTTCGGTGATCAATCACTATACCCACGAGTTTCTGGACTCGACGACGATCAAGGACAGCACAGGAGCAATCATCCATTCGGTGACTTATGTGCCCGATGTCTTCAATCGTGTGCATACCAGCACTGAAACCAAAAATGGTTCTTCTGCCGTCACCACTACCACCTACACCAATGCTGACCAGATTTACACGGTGACGCTGGGTTACCCGGCCCAAGTCACTAAATATACTTACGACTGGCGGGGTAACAAAACTATGGTCACTCTACCCGATCTTTCCACTACTGGGTACAGTTACTATCCATCGGGCGACTTGCACACGGTGAGTGGGGCTCAAACTTATACTTTGATCTACACCTATGACACACAGGGACGCATGGCAACGATGGCAACGGCCAAAGGCACAACGACTTGGACTTATAATGATCCAAAAATGGGTAATCTGAGCAGTAAGGCAGATGCGGTGGGTAATGCGGAAACCTATACCTACACCGATGGCGGACGTGTTCACACTTACGCCAATGCGAATCCAGTCACGGCCACTTATGGTTACGATTACGCGGGCAATCAGTTGAGCGTCAGTTACGGCAGCGGCAATTCAGACAATGTCACCTATACCCGGGATCGGCTGGGCCGCATTGGGACCGTCACGGACGCGGTGGGTTCGCGAACTCTGGCTTACACCACGGATAGCCAGCTCCAAGATGACACCATGACCAGCAGCACGCTGCTGTCAGGGATCCACGTGCACACCGGCTACAATGCCTACGGCAATCGGCAGACGCTCTCAACGGATCGTTCGGGAACGACCCTCTTGTCGCAAGGCTACAATTACGACAATGGCCAGCGATTGAACAGCATCACCAACGGCTCGCTCTCGGTCACTTATGCCTATGAACCGAACCAGAATCTTGTCCATAGTGCCACGTTTACTGCCGGTGGTTACAGACAGTTTTAACTTCCACCTACAATCACGATAAGGTTGACCGTATCTCCAGTGTCAGCAATCTGAGTAACACCGCTGGCACGATCTCCGGGCTAAACTACTCCTACGATCAACTCAATCATCGGATTAGCGCTGCTCAAACCACGGATGGAACTTATTGGAAATATGAATACAAGACGACTGGCGAGGTTACACTCGGCAAGCGATATAATTCATCGTCGCTACCATTGCCTGGCTATAAATATCTCTACGATTACGATGGTATCGGGAACCGGACTTCTTCTTCGGGAGGAAACGACCAGACGATCACCTATTCCACCAATAGCCGCAACCAGTATGTCCAACGAACGATCCCTCCGTGGGTGGATGTTGTAGGGACTGCCAATTCGGCTTCTGCGGTAAGCGTGAATAGTGCTCCGGCCCAGCGCACTGGTGATTGGTTTTACTACGGAGTACCGGTTAAATATTCCGGGACTGGGTTGGCGGCCTACCTACCAATAACCATTGGTGGAGAGCGGGGTAATGCCGATGGAGCCGGGCATGCCGCATGGCTCGTCACCAGTGGTCACTTATTGGTTCCTCACGGGCCAGAAGGCTTCCAGTATGACAATGCAGGAAATCTTCTCCACGACGGGCTCTGGAGCTACACTTGGAGTTCGGCTGGTCGCCTAGCCGAGATGGATAGTCTCGTCGGCGTCCCCGATGGAGCCAAGCGTAAACTCACCTTTGCTTATGACTATTTGGGACGTCGGGTGCAAAAGGTTGTTTACCAAGAGCCGCTAACCTCTACTAGCAGTGTTGCTGCCTTTTACAGCTTGACCGACAACAACACACAAGGGAACTGGCAGGGTACCTATGGGCAGGACGGTTATTACCTCTATGGAGATAATACTCATAGTTACTCCAGCGCCCCGAGCTATGCCACCGTTACGGTAACGGGGGGAACTGCAGGCACTTGGGCTGGTTCAACGACCGATCCTCGCGCTATACTACCTCCAGGAGGCGGGACTGGCTCGGCAGGTCGGTTATACGGAGGAACCCTTTTCATCGATGTTAACATCACCGACGGTCAGTCGCATTGGCTGAGCATGTATTTCTTGGATTGGGATGTCAATCAACGACAGGCTTTAGTTTATGTTTATGATGGCGGCAGCGCAGGAACGCTTTTAGACACAGAGCCGATTAGTGCCTTTTACTTCGGAAAATACCTTACTTGGGGCATTCGTGGGCATGTGAAATTTGTTGTCAAAAACATGTCGCTAAGCAACACCAATGCCAGCATCAGTGGCCTCTTTTTCGACAGCGGTGAGCGAAAACTTAATGACACCCGCTACGTCTATGATGGGTGGAATGTAATTTCTGAACTCGATGGCAAGAATTCAAATGCAGTAAAGCGGACGGAAGTGTGGGGTCTTGATGCCAGCGAATCGCTGCAAGGTGCGGGAGGAGTTGGCGGGCTGCTCGCCGTTAATGAATCGCTGCCCGCTGATGCGGGAACTTATCTGCCGTGTTATGACGGCAATGGAAACGTGGTAGCGATGGAGAAGGCATCAGACGGGTCCGTGGCGGCACAGTATGAATATGGGCCGTTTGGGGAGGCGATTCGCGGAACAGGAGTGTATGCAGCCAATAATCCTTGGAGATTTTCTACGAAATATTCGGATGCCGAAACAGGGCTCTTATATTATGGGTATCGGTATTATGCGCCGGTTGCAGGGCGGTGGATCTCTAGAGACCCTATAGCCGAAAAAGGCGGGGAGAATCTCTACTGCATGCTTGATAATAATCTAGTCAATAATCAAGATTATTGCGGTGAGACATCTGTTACAAGTATTTTAGTTAACTTTTTTTCGCCCGTCGGACCGGAGGCGTTATGGGTTATGGATGAGGATGATTATTATACTTTTGTAGTTAGCCATTGGACTCCTCCGAAGGTGGATGTTAACAGGGCAATGCATCTTGTATCTCTTAATCCATTTAATTGGAAGAAATACCATAAGACATCCCCGGGTTGGAGGCCGGGAAACAATGAGAACCCTGATATTGCAGCTGGATACTTCCACAACGTGCAGGATCCTCCTGGCACTGATCCGGTAACGGCGGAAAATGATCTTTTGGATTATTTCTATAGAAGCTATACCAATATGCATTTATACGTAAGTGCAATCGGGAGTTATAGAATTTGGGCCACCATCGATAGCATGGAAGGTTGCAAAGCCACGTTAAATGTATGGATGTCAAATACAATGGATAGAAGATCTTTTGGCAACGCTGCGAATGATAAAAGGATAAGAGATTATGTTAAATATTCTGCTATGCAGCCTCAGCATATGTGGTGGAATTGGAAGCAGGAATTTACGTTTAATGGGCAGGGGGGTTATGATGTTGATACATCAGATAATGCATATAGCCCATGATGACACACGCCAAAAGTTATGATTAATACAATTGCAATAAAGAGCGTGATTGGATTGAATTTCATTCTCCTTGGATTGATCTTCATAGAACCTGCTCCGCTCTGTTCAGGTGCGCCAAAAGCAGATAAGGAGCTGAACACAGCGGCACAAATGAAACAGATACAGCGGGATACTGAACTCGATTTCCCACCAAGTGCGGTTGTTGAGCGGTTTGTTTTAAGAAACGCTGAATATAACCCTAACTGGCTGGCAAAACTTAATATGCCTAAACAAGCGGGCGCTGATTTCAAAACAAAGGCACTAGCTAAAAAGTCGTTATCTAACGTATTTTTTAAACCTCCAAAAGAAGCATGGTGGAAGCCTGCTCAGCCTACCTTAGTTTTGCATTATTTAACTTCCATAAATTCTTTTGTTACAGTTGTCACTTCCGAGGAAAATCAACGATGTGTCATTTACTTGCAATGGACATGCCCTTAGACTAACTGCCTAAGCGTACTGCCGGTGGCAGTTCTGCTTCTGACACTGATGCGACTGTATCACTCACAACTTTGCTCCATGAGATTTACTGTGTCTTGTATTAGTTTTACTGAATGATAGTCGCTGTAAAGTGGTGAAATGGTAGCCACGCTAATCTTGTAATCTTGCAGGATGCGGTCCAGTAAATATCGATTTAATAATAGCAATTTCTAATGTGTGATGCTGCGCAATCAAGGTTGAAAAGTCTTGTTTGGCGATATTTGCATGCTTTTGCATCCGATAGATGTTCACGATCAATGACATCGGGTTACTTAAAAACCTAAAGTTATACCAAATAGAAGGAAACCCTATTGATAACAACTTTACTTCCATCCTTTCCAATGAGAATGAGCGAGGCCGCGAGCAGGCGGTTTTTTATTCTTAGATCAGCTTCGCTTACGTCCCTGTCCCGGTGAAAACGAGTGAGACCGTAAGGCCTAGGATTTTCATGCTCAAATACTACACCGCTTCCATCCCTGCGCGCAAGGGTTCATGGCGGCGATGAGCATGAACTGGGCGGGGAAGGTCATGGAACCGGCGGCGCGGGAGATGGTGACCTTGCCCTCTTCCAAGGGCTGGCGCATGACTTCGAGGGTGGAGCGTTTAAACTCGGGGAGCTCGTCGAGGAACAAAATACCGTGGTGCGCGATACTGATCTCGCCGGGCGTGGGCGTGGCAGAGCCGCCGAGCAGGCCGACATCGGAGATGGTGTGATGGGGCGAGCGGAAGGGACGATGGGCAACGAAGGCATGCTTCGCATCGAGCAGGCCACAGATGCTGTGGATCTTGGTTGTCTCAATCGCTTCCTCCAGGGTCATGGGCGGGATGATGGTAGCGATGCGCTTGGCGAGCATGGACTTCCCGGAGCCGGGCGGCCCGATCATGATGAGATTATGCCCACCGGCGACGGCGACCTCAATGGCGCGCTTCACACTGGGCTGGCCTTTGACTTCGGAAAAATCGAAATCGAAGCGCTGGCGCGACTCGAAGAAGGCACGGACATCCTGCACGACCGGGGTGAGCTTTCCATGACCGCGCAGGAACTCGAAGGTCTCGCGCAGGGTTCGCACGCCATAGACGGTGATGCCCTCGACCATCGCGGCCTCCGTGGCATTCGCCTCGGGGACGAAGAGGGCGGTCCGGCCACGGGCACGGGCTTCAATGGCCACCGGCAGCACGCCTTTGACCGGGCGGATGGCACCGGTGAGGGCGAGCTCGCCGACGAAGGCGAAGTTCTCCGCCTCCTTGAGGTCCATCTCTTCGGCGGCGGCGATCATGCCGAGAGCGATGGGCAGATCGAAGCTGGGGCCTTCCTTTTTCACGTCGGCCGGGGCGAGATTGATGGTGGTGCGGCCACGGGGCCAGTGGTAGCCGCTGTTGCTGATCGCGGTGGTCACCCTGTCGCGACTTTCCTTCACCGCTGCGTCAGGAAGTCCCACAATAATGATGGCCGGAAGTCCACCGGCGGCATTCACCTCAATCTCTACTTCAAACGCATCCACCCCATACACGGCGGCTGAATAAACTTTGGCCAGCATCCGACGAGGCTGACAGAAAGGGGCTCGCCAGCCAATAGGGAAGTAGCAGGGGATCAAAAAAGAAGCACATCAAGCAAAAGCCGTCCACCGAACTTTTGCGCCGCGATTCACTTATTGGCCGACTTAGAACAAAAATTGCTCCGATGAATCTTAGAAAACGGAAAGATATTTTGAACAAGAAAATTTGAACCCCGTCCAAAAATTGAATGTTTAATGGGATTAAATAAGTATTGCTTTCAGAGTGGCATCCGTGCCATTCTCACAATCCGTATTCAATGTAAATACATAAGACTGAACCGATGACAGCGCAAGCTGTCCAAATGATATGGCTGCCGAAGATACAGATTCTGGAATTAAAATTTACCTGCGTGAAATCGGGCAAATCCCGCTTTTGACGCCCGAGGACGAGATCGAACTCGCCGCGAAGATCAAGAAGGGCGACAAGGCTGCGCGTTCCCTGATGATCCGCTCCAACCTCCGCCTGGTGGTAAAAATTGCCCATGACTACGCCAACCTGGGCCTCCCGCTGCTCGACCTGATTTCCGAGGGAAACATCGGCCTGATGAAGGCGGTGGAACGCTTTGACCCCGCGAAGGGTGGCAAGCTCTCGACCTACGCGGCGTGGTGGATCAAGCAATCCATCAAGCGCGCGCTGGCGAACCAGAGCAAGACGATCCGCCTGCCCGTCCATCTGGTGGACAAAATTTCCAAGATGCGCCGCGTCTCGCTCCAGATGAGCGAGGAACTCGGTCGTGAACCTACGGATGACGAGCTCGCGGAAGAGATCGGCCTCTCGGCGGCGAAAGTTTCGCAGCTAAAGACGGTATCGATCCGTCCGGCTTCGCTCGACGCACCGATCAGTGACGACGACTCCACGGAGTTCGGCGAAATCGTGGGCGACGAAGAGGCGCTGACGCCGTTCGAGATGCTCCGCGATCGCAACCTGCGCGATGAAGTGGGCGACCTGCTCACTGTGCTCGACGAGCGCGAGAAGAAGATCATTTTCTCCCGCTTCGGCCTCGACGGCGGTAAGCCGAAGACGCTGGAAGAAGTGGGCAAGAAATTCGGGGTGACCCGCGAGCGTATCCGCCAGTTGCAGAACATCGCGCTGTCGAAGCTGCGCCGCGCTCTGCAGAAGAAGGAGAAGCCGATTGAGGCACTCCAGGGACATGAGTTGAACGGTTACTAAACCGCGCGTAAGCACTAGCAATTTAAAGGGCGTCTGTGAGAAACAGGCGCCCTTTTTCGTTGGGCGGGAGGTAGCTCAAAAGGGCCACGCCATGAAAAGCCACCTACTTCTACCCTACTTCTACCCTACTTCTACCCTACTTCTACCCTACTTCTACCCTACTTCTACCCTACTTCCACTCTACTTCCACGCTCCGCTTTTGCTGGAAGCGGTCGGTGTAGTGGAGTTTATGATGCTTGATCCCGTACTCGTGCACCAGCTTGGTGCACTTCACGTCGAAGCAGCAGTATTCCGCGATCTCCATTAGCTTGCCCTCGCGCCACCAACGAATGGCTTCCAGGCCGTCGGCCGTTTTGCCCACGCCCAGCGAGGCACTGGCCACGGCGTCGAGGCTCAGGCGATGGCCCAGTTTTACTTCCAGATCCAGCATCAGATCCAGCGTATGGCACTGGTGCGGCAGGTCGAGGATGGTGTAGCCCATCAGCACCTCGTAATCGAAGCTCACTACGTTGAAGCCGACCACCAGGTCCGCGCGGAGTAATTGATCCACCAGCTCGTTCACCCGCTTTTCCGAATAGACCCGGTATTCATTCAAGGCCGTGCTGTAGGTCACGCCGAGGGACATGCCCATGTCGCGCTTTTTGTTCCAGCCGCCCACGTCGTTGGCGGTGCGCTGGGTTTCGAGGTCGAAGTAAACGATATTGCGGCTCATGGACGGCAGGGCTTCACCATGCGCGAGCCGGTTCCATTTTCCAAAGCGAAAAATGCGGGTGCGTTTTTTTCTTCCCGCGTATCTTCTTCCCATCCATGGCCGACCTTTTTCAAAACGAAGCATCTGCGGAACCAGCGGCGGCAGTGGCCACTTCCGCCGCGCCGCTGGCAGCACGGATGCGCCCCCGCTCGCTCGATGAATACGCCGGCCAGCAGCACATCCTCGGGCCCGGGCGGTTGCTCCGGCGCGCGATCGAGGCGGATCGCATTTCCTCGATCATCCTTTTCGGCCCGCCCGGCACGGGCAAGACCACCCTGGCGCAGATCATCGCCAGCGCCACGCAATCCCGCTTCGAGCGACTCAGCGGCGTGGAGTCCACCGTGGCCGATATGCGCCGGGTCACCGCCGCCGCCGCCAACCGCCTCGAAAACAGCGGCGCGAAAACGATCCTCTTCGTGGACGAGATTCATCGCTTCAACAAGGCGCAGCAGGACGTGCTGCTGCCCGATGTCGAGAGCGGCGTGATCCGCCTCATCGGCGCGACTACGCACAATCCCTTCTACTATGTGAACAGCCCGCTCGTTTCGCGCTCGCAGGTCTTCCAGCTCGAACCGCTCGCGCCCGAGCATCTCGTTGCGCTCCTGCAGCGGGCGCTCGCCGACAAGGAACGCGGCCTCGGCGCAACTCCGGTGGAAATTACCGGGGACGCGCTCCAGCATCTCGCCGTCACCGCCGATGGCGACGCCCGCAAGTGCCTCAACGCGCTCGAAATCGGCGTTCTCACCACCGCGCCCGGCGCGGATGGGACCATCCGGATCGACCGCGCGATCGCCGAGGAAAGCATCCAGCGCAAAGCAGTCGTCTATGATGCCGATGAGGACCAGCACTACGACACGATCAGCGCCTTCATCAAAAGCATGCGCGGGAGCGATCCCGATGCGGTGATCTACTGGCTCGCCAAGATGCTTTACGCGGGCGAGGACATCCGCTTCATCGCCCGCCGGATCGTGATCTGCGCCAGCGAGGATGTGGGCATGGCCGATTCCCAGGCGCTCGTCGTCGCCGTGGCGGCCCAGCAGGCGGTCGAATTTGTGGGGATGCCCGAGGCCCGGATCATCCTCGCCCACGCGGCGGTCTATGTCGCCACCGCCCCCAAGAGCAATCGCGCCTATCTGGCGATCAACAAAGCGACCACCGAGGTCAAGGAAGGCGTCACCCTCGCCGTCCCGCGCCACCTTCGCGACAAGAGCCATTCCAAGGCTGCGAAAGCCTTTGGCCACGAAGGCTACAAATACGCCCACGACTATGACGAGGGCTTCGTCCCCCAAGCCTACCTGCCCGAGGGTCGCGTCTATTACGAGCCGACCGAAAATGGGAATGAAAAGCGCATCAAGGAACGCCTGGAGTTTTGGCGCGCCCAGTTCGAGCAGGCGCGGAAAGCAGAGAAATAGGCGATGGGTCACAAAACGATCGACCAAGCTGTAGCGGCGGTGCCGTAAAAATGTCACTCATCCCATGCGCTCAAATTCCGCTGCCATGCGTATAGTATAGCGACGACTGGGCAAGGGCAGGCCTGCTTGCTGCTCCAAGCCTCATTAAAAGACCAAACTTTAACCGCACTATTCCCATGAATCCGGAAGACCTCAAAGACACCCTCACCAGCACTGGACGCGCCGCCTACGAGCGGGTCAACCAATCCCTCGATCTGGCCCGGGAACGCTCCGGCCATCACGTCCGCACCAGCGTCCGCTACGTGCGCCAGAATCCCGTGCCCTTCATCGCCGGTGCATTGGTGGCCGGGTTCGCGATTGCCTGGCTCGTTTCCCGTCGCTCACCGGTCGCCACCACCTGGCGCGAGCGCTATCTCGATGACCGTCTCGACGGTGCCCGCGGCTGGCTCAAAGACCAGCTCGGCCCGGTCTCCGAAGCCGCCCAGCGCAGTGTCAGAAGCGCGGGCGATGTCCTCGACGAAGCACGGCAAAAAATCGCCGATCTCGACGTGAATCAATACGTCAACCCGCTCATCGAAGGCGCCAAGCGCGCCCGCAGCCGGTTCAATTTCTGGCAATAAGGTTAGGCTTGGATTCCCGAGGCAGGAACCTCGCTCCCGATCTCGACCACTACGGCCGTCGTGTTATCGCGGCCGGAGTGATCTATGGCATTCGCGACGATCTTTTGCGCCATCGTCGGCCCATTGTCGGCGAGTTGAGGCGTATTTAAGAGTTCCTGCAGTCGCTCGTTAAAGAGTCCATCCACCACCCCATCCGTACAAAGCAGGAACTTGTCGCCCGGCTCGTAGCCGACCGCGCCGATTTGGGGCTCTACGTATTGGTGGCCCGCACCGAGGGCTTTTTGCAAGACGTTGCGCCGGGGGTGATTGCGGGCCTCGCGTTCGTTGATCTGGCCATTGCGGAAGAGCCAGCCCACGTAGGTATCGTCGTGGGTGATCTGGCGCAGGGTGCCCTCGCGCTTGGGCAGGTAGTAGATGCGGCTGTCGCCCACGTGGGCGAAAAACATCCAGCCCGGGGTGAACCAGGCGAGGCTGAGCGTCGCGCCCATCCCGGCGCAGTCGGGGTCGCTCAGCCCCAGATAATTCAGCGCCTTGTGGATTTGCTGGAAGAGCTCGCCGAGCACGTCGTCCACGCCCGCGTCCATGCCGATCGCGGAGTGTTTGAAAGCCCGGGGCAACAGGCGGGTGATTTTGTCCACCGCGATCCGGCTCGCAAATTCCCCCGCCATCGCTCCACCCATGCCGTCGCTCACGGCGAAGACCAGATCCGCCGCTGCCAGCGAAGCCGCGCCGGTCTTGCCGAGGTAATGCACTTCCCGGGCATCGAATTGCAGGCCGAGAAAGGAGTCCTCGTTATTCTTGCGCACCCGGCCCCGGTCCGTCTGTCCGGACCATTGCAGGCGCACCAGATTCTGGCGGCTGCCGGGGAGTGGTGGCTCCATGTTCGGTGGGTTGTTCAAAGCCGGGGAGAATGGTGGCGAACTCAAAATCAATCAAGCAGAAGCGCCCGTCACTGCGGCGGTAGGTGACGTTGCGCACCTCGGCATCGTCGTGGCGGACGCCATAGGGCAGGAGCTCGGCGAAAAGCTCCTGGGCCCGGGCTTCGTCGAGATGCTCGACCCGGGTGCCACAGTTGGTGGTGACGATTTTTAGCTCGGCGGGATCGGACTCCAGCAATTTGGGCACAAATGGACAGCCCGCTGCTTCAAGGTGGCGAAGAACGCGCACTTCGGTATCGAAACGCTCGTGCGCATTGGGCCCGCGAAAAATTTTGTGCACCCGGCCATCGAAGCCGATGCGGACCGTGGCCCGAAGGGTGTTTTTGACCTCTTGCATCTGTAGCAAGATGGAGTGACTGAAGCGCGAGAGCAAGGGACGAAGCGGAAACACCGGAATTTCACTCCCGTAAGGTGGTTTTCGTTTGGCTTCCGGGCATTTTTCCTGCTATCTCCCGCAACGCGCCAAAAATGGGCACTAGAGGGTAGATAAACCAACACGACGCGGTCAAAACGGCGCAGTCCGCTCAAAAAAAAGACACCAAAACCAACCACACCATGGCGAAGTATAAACTGGAATATATTTGGCTCGACGGTTATTCCCCCGTCGCCAATCTCCGCGGCAAAACCCTGATCAAAGATTTCGACAGCTATCCCACGCTGGAACAGCTCCCGAACTGGGGTTTTGACGGCAGCTCGACCCAGCAGGCCGAGGGTCACAGCTCGGATTGCGTGCTGAAACCAGTCGCGCACTATCTCGACAGCACCCGCATCAACGGCGTGATCGTTCTTTGCGAAGTCATGCATGCCGACGGCACCCCTCATTCCACCAACGTCCGCGCGACCATCCTCGATGATCCCGGCACCTGGTTTGGCTTTGAGCAGGAATATTTTCTCTATCAGGACGGGGTGCCGCTGGGCTTCCCGAAAGACGGCTTCCCGAAAGAGGGCCAGGGCCGTTACTACTGCGGCATCGGCTACTCGCAGATGGGCGACATCGCCCGCGAGATCGTCGAGAAGCACCTCGACCTTTGCATCGACGCCGGCATCAACCACGAAGGCATCAACGCCGAAGTGGCCAAGGGCCAGTGGGAATTCCAGATCTTCGGCAAGGGCTCCAAGAAGGCCGCTGACGAAATGTGGGTCGCCCGCTACCTGCTGAACCGCCTCTGCGAAGCCTACGGCGTGGACGTGAACTATCATTGCAAACCGCTCGGCGCGACCGACTGGAACGGCTCCGGCATGCACTCCAACTTCTCGACCGAATACATGCGCACCACTGGTGGCGAAGCCTACTTCCTGGCGCTCATGGATGCCTTCGACAAGTATAAGAACGAGCACATCGCCGTCTATGGCCCGGACAACCACATGCGCCTGACCGGTCTGCACGAAACGCAGTCGATCGATAAATTCAACTGGGGCGTGGCGAACCGCGGCGCTTCGATCCGCGTGCCGAACAGCTTCATCCCAGCCGGCTACAAGGGCTATCTCGAAGATCGTCGTCCGAACTCCCAGGGCGATCCTTACGCCATCGCGAGCCGCATCCTGCAGACGATCGCGACCGTGCCCAAGCCCTAATTAAAGGCACTCTGCCATGACCTTTAATGGGAACTCAGTGAAGTTCCGAAGGTTTACCGAAAACGCCGTCCCTCTCCACGAGGGGCGGCGTTTTCTTTTGGGTGCAATGGCCTGCTTCTTCCCGTATGCTCCGCCGCACGTAATTCCGGCAACGAGGACTCACCCATGAAAACTGCCCCGCGCAAGACCGCTTCCAAACGCTCCAACAAGGCCAATCCGCCCACTCCAGTTCCCGCCCCGGAGCAATCCCCCGCGATCAAGCCCTTCCAGCCCCCGGTGGAAAAAGCCGCCGGGCCGGAGCTTCCGCTCCCGCCCAATTCTGAAGCAGCGGCCCCTGCCCCGCTGGCCGCGATGGGCAAAGGCGAAGCGTCTCCAAAGGGGGACGAAGCTCCCGGCCCCAAGACCACTCCCATCGCCGGGCCGCCCGACAAAAAACCGGGCAAAGCCGAGAAGAAGCAGCACAAGAAACTTCTCAAACAACAGCGCGAGGAACGCTTCGGCATGGTCAAGGCCATGGCCAGCTCCTTCCCGATGATCGAGCTCATTGAGGAACGCATCGCCACCGATATTCCCAGCGAGGTCGTCGAGCGGGTAAAGGCCGCGAAAAGCGACCGGCACCTGATCGGCCGCAATTACCCCTACTCCAAGGCGATGAAGAACTCGGAGTATGAGGAGGAGGTGCATCTGCTCCAGATCGAGCTCGTAAAAATGCAGGCCTGGGTGAAAGAAGCCGGGGAGCGCATCGTGCTCGTCTTCGAGGGACGCGATGCGGCGGGGAAAGGCGGCACGATCCTGCGGTTTATTCAAAATCTCAATCCTCGTGGCGCGCGGGTTGTCGCCCTGACCAAGCCTTCCGAGCCCGAGCGCGGCCAGTGGTATTTCCAGCGCTACATCGAGCGCCTGCCCACCAAGGGGGAGATCGTCTTTTTCGACCGCTCGTGGTACAACCGCGCCGGAGTCGAGCACGTGATGGGCTTTTGCTCGCCCAGCGAGTATCTCGAGTTCATGCACCAGGCGCCCGAGTTCGAGCGCATGCTGGTGCGGAGCGGCATCCGGCTGTTCAAGTTCTGGTTCTCGGTCTCCCGGGCCGAGCAGCTGCGCCGCTTCATGGATCGCGCCCGCGATCCGCTCAAGCAATGGAAGCTCAGCCCCATGGATGTGGAATCCCTTTCCCGCTGGGATGCCTACACCAAGGCGAAGGAAGCCATGCTGTTCTATACCGACACCGCCGATGCGCCGTGGACGATCATCCGCTCCGACGACAAAAAGCGGGCCCGGCTCAGTGCCATGCGCCACGTCCTCAACCTCATTCCCTATGTCGGCAAGGATATGAATGTCGTCCTGCCGCCCGATCCGAAGGTGCTGGGCAGTGCCCGGTCCATCTATGAGCACGGCGAAGCGGGCCCATTTGTCGAACCCGAAAAGCGGGCGTAAAATGTAAGTCATCATGCCGCTTCCAGAGCGTATCGCCGGTTTTTTGATCGACCTCGATGGCACCGTCTTCGAAGGCGACACCCTGATCCCCGGGGCGGCGGATGCGCTCGTGGTGCTCGCGCAAAAAGGCATCCCCTATCGACTGGTGACGAATACGACCAGCAAGCCGCTTTCCGCGATCATGGAAAAGCTGCGGCGGGCCGGCCTCGCGCTCCCGCGGGAGCATGTCTTCTCCGCGCCGGTCATCGCGCGTGAATACTGCCTCCAGCAGGGCTACACCCGTTGTTTTCCTTTGTTGAAACAGTCGTTGCTGGAGGATTTGTCGGGCATTGAGTTTGTCGAGACGGCCCCGGAGGCCGTCCTGATCGGCGACATGGGCGACGACCTCACCTACGCCATGCTCAACCAGGCGTTCCGCTGCCTGCTCGACGGCGCGGCTTTCGTCACCATGGCCCGCAACCGTTACTTCAAAGGCCGCGACGGCCTGTGTCTCGATGTCGGCTCCATCGTCGCCGCCCTGGAATACGCCACGCAACGTGAGGCCACCCTGCTCGGAAAACCGGCGGCGGAATTTTTCCTGCCCGCCCTGCAAAGCATGGGCATCACCGCCGCCCAAGCCGCGATGATTGGCGACGACCTCGAAGCCGACGTCGCCGGAGCCCAAGCTGCTGGAATCGCCGGCATCCTCGTCCGCACGGGCAAGTTCCGTCCCGAGCAATTACAGGCCGGAGCCTTCACTCCGGATCGTGTGCTCGATTCCATGGCGGACCTTCCGCCGCTTCTGGGCTGAGATGGCCTTTTGCTTCAAGCCAGGATCGCCTCGATCTTTGCCAGCTCTTCCGGGCTGAATTCCAGATTCGCCAGCGCGGCCACGTTCTGCTCGATCTGCTCCACGCGCGATGCGCCCATGAGCACGCTGGTGATTTCCGGCAGGCGGAGAATCCACGCCAGCGCCATCTGCGCCAGCGACTGGTTGCGAGCGGCGGCGAGGTCGTTGAGCGCGCGGAGCTTGCCGGCCATTTCCCCGCTCTCCAGTTGGGCGCGCAGGCGCGGCGAGGCAATTGCGTCCTGGGCGGCCCGCGAATCGGCAGGGATGCCATTGAGGTAGCGCGAGGAAAGCAAGCCGCTCGCCAGCGGGGAGAAGACGATCACGCCCACGCCGTGCTCGTGCGCCGAGGGCAGCAGATCCGTCTCCACCTCGCGCTGCAGCATGTGGTAGCGCGGCTGATGGATCGTGATCGGAGCCCAGCCCCGAGCGGAGACCATTTCGCACGCGGCCCGGGTCAAGGCGCCGCTGTAGTTGCTCACGCCCGCATAGAGGGCCTTGCCGCTGCGCACGATTTGTTCGAGTGCGCCGAGCGTCTCCTCCAGCGGAGTCTCCGGGTCGGGACGGTGATGATAGAAAATATCGACATACTCCAGCCCGAGCCGCTGGAGCGATTGATCCAGCGACGAGACCAGATACTTGCGCGAGCCCCAGTCGCCATACGGCCCTTCCCACATGTGGTAGCCGGCCTTGGTCGAAATGATCAGTTCATCGCGCGGCATTTCCTTGAGGATCTTGCCGACCATGATCTCGGCGTTCCCCGGCGGGACGCCGTAGTTATTGGCGAGGTCGAAATGGGTAATGCCCAGATCGAACGCCCGGAACATGCATTCGCGCGCCGTTTCCTCGCCCTTGTAGCCGCCAAAAGTCTCCCACGCGCCGAGCGAGATGGCTGGAAGCTTGAGCCCCCACTTGCCGCACTTGCGATAGACCATGGAATCATAGCGATGGGAGGAAAAAGTGGACATGGGAATGGGGATGAATTGGCTCTTCATCTATCTTACCCACCACTCACCCCACAAGCCCACAACGAGGATATTTTGCCAGCCTATCTCCGTGCTCTCTGTGTCCTCTGTGGCTTGAATTTAACCACGAAGCGCACGAAAGGCACGAAGAGGTCAGGAACTTCAGCTCAATCAATCTTCTTCCGTTGCCGGTTTTACTGAGTCGGCGGCGGGGGCAGGGAAGGAACGTGGCTTGTCGGTCGCCGCGTTGAAGGGACGTTGGTCATCCTCTTCCAAACGAATCGAGTCATACATCACGCTCTTCTGAGCGTTGCCGCCGGCGCTTTGCTGGAGCGCGATGGTGTTCTGGCCGGATTTGAGGAGGGAGGCGTCGAACGGCAGGTCGCGGACCGAATACTGGCCATGGATGCCGGCGCGGATCATGGCGTTATCGAGGGCGGTGCGGAAGCTGTCCACCGGCTGGCCGTTGATGAGCACGGTCAACTTCGCCGCGTGGGTAGAGGCAAAGGCGAGGCGCAAGGTGGCCGTGCCTTTCGGCGTGGTATCGGGCAGGGCGAAAAGGATATTCCAGGTCGTGCCGACCCACTGGCCGTTTTGCTGTACGTTCACCTGGGCATAATTCCAATCGGTGCGCTCGTGGCTCTTGCCGATGAGGAAATTCACGCCGTTGGGAAATTCCTGCGGGAACTTGAGCCACAGACCCCAGTGGCGATAATCATTCCCGTGGCGGTATTCCTTCGCCGTGCGATCGGGGAGGCCGATCTGCCAGAGCTGGCGACCATAATGCGGCGGAGCCCAATCGAGGACGCCGAGGACGGTGGATTCCCCGGCCTGTACGGCCACTTGATCGTGGCGGAACTCGTCGATGACGCCATTGGTGAACGCGTAGAGGGTGTAGCTGCCCGGGCGCACCTTGGGAATGGTGAAGGCCCCTTTCGCATCGGCGTGGACCCAGAATTGATAGCCCGCCGACTGTTTCTGCCAGTCCGGGCTGGCGGCGGCGAGGCCCACCCAGGCATTGGCCATGGAAGCCCCGCGATCCTGCGGGTCTTTCAAGGCAATGCGGCCGGTGACCGTCCCGCGGCCCGCGGCCAGGGGGTAGAGCGGGCTCTTCAGCCACGAGTAGGGCCAGGCGGCTCGTTCGGTCTTCGCCTGGTTCTGCGCATCGGCCCAGAGGGCGTCGTTGGAATCGGCGCGGTCGCAGTAGAACATCCATGGGCCATAGACCTTGCTCCATTCCTGCCCGGCGGCGACGTTGACTCCGGCGGCCCCATAGTGACCGCACACGAGAATCTTAAAGAGCAGGCGACCGAATTGCGCATCGTTGTGCTGCTTGGTCGGGCCGCCATTGCGGTCCTCGTTGCTCCCGTTGATAATCCACGCCCCGAGGTGGGATTCGGTGCCCGTCCAGCCGTGGACGAAGTGGTCCCCGGCATCGACGTAGTAATGATATTTGTCCGTGATCTGCCCGGCATACGGCCCGCTGGTGAACATCATCGATTCCTTCGGCCCCAAGCTCCTGGTCGGGGTATCGGAGGGCGGCATCAGATGACGGCGCTGCTCATCCACGTTGATGAAATTGAACACCTTGTCATCCAGCCGCAGCACCCAGCGCGACTGCCCCAGCCCGCCGGCGGGATAGCTGGCCGCGTGGTGGAAGACGGCATAGGCGTAGTAGCCGCTATCTCCCCGCCGCAGGACGAGGTGCAGATCCACATCGAAAGGCGCCGCCTGCCCCGCGCCACTTTGCGCGATGCTGATCTCCGCCAGGTCGCCGTGGTTGCCGTCCGGATCGGTGACCACCGTGAAGGTGGCGTCGTGCAGGTGATTATTCCTGGGGGCGACCCAATCGAGATACCCCGGCTCGGCCAGCAGCGATTGCCCCTGGTAGTGGGTCGAAAGCAGGTTTCCGTTGGTCTTATCCACCTCAAAAGAGACGAGGCCGTTATCCAGCACCACGGTTTTGCCGCGATCGGAGAGTTTGACATCCTCGCCCATGGCGGCGTGGGATGGGGTGGGGTGAAACGCCAGCGAGAGGACGGCGAGGAGGAGAAGTTTTCTTTGCATGGTTTTTGGGGTGAGAAATTGGGGGGATTTTTCTGAGATAATCCGAGTGGATCTCATCGCTGGGAATGCTCCCGCTCAAGCTGCCGCGATGGAAGCCGAAATAGAGAACCAAGAGAGGATATGACGCATTTCATGGAGAGGGGAGCACCACAGAGGGAAAAGCTCTCAAGCTTTCAGATCAGCGTTCGTAATAAGAGAACCGGTGGTTAAAAGTTTGATCAATTTTGAGATAAAGACGCGCCTTTGCACTGTTTCTGCTTTGGGAGGGAAGACCATGTTTCAAAATCAAGTCGTAAAATTTGGAACTGCTGCGTTCATCCGAAGCCCATTAATCATGGTCTCGGCAATGTGGGCGTGTGCCGTGGTCACGGGGTTTGCCCTGGTCACGCGCTATGAGGTAAAACCGGGGCGCGCGGAAATAGTTCCGGCCCAATGGCCACAAAATTTGCCGGTGCATCCCGACGGGACGCGCCAAAACCTGCTGCTCTTTGCCCACCCCCAGTGCGTCTGCACCCGGGCGACGCTGACGGAACTGGAGCAGATTCTCGAAACGCATCCGGGCCAGCTCCAAGTGACGGTGCTGATGTGGGCGCCTTCCGACCTGGGCGAAGCGTGGGTCCACTCCCCCGCTCTGGCAGCGGGCTGCCAGCTTACCGGGGGTGCAGGTGGTCGCCGATCGCGACGGAAAAATCGCCAAAGCCTTTGGGGCGGCTACTTCCGGGCACGTGCTTTTATATGATCGCAAGGGGGGCCTGCTCTTCTCGGGGGGAATCACCGGGGCGCGCGGGCACATTGGAGCGAATCCGGGGGAGACCGCCGTGGCGGCTTTCATCGAAGCCGGTCATGCCCCCCGCAGGTGCAGCCCGGTCTATGGCTGCCCGCTTGATCAAGCAACCTCCACTCCTCGCAAAACGGCGCAAACGCTATGAAGAGGCTGGTCAATGAAATCCAGGAAATGATCGGGCTGGATACCGATTCGCAGGCCGTGGAAGAGCGCTACAACAAGTCGCTCCGCGAACTGCACATGTGGACCGACCGCTTCTTTTCGCGCCTGCTGCTGGTCCAGTGGCTGGCATGTATCGTCATTGCCCTGTTGATTTCTCCGCTCGCCTGGGAAGGGCGGGCGCAGACGGTGCATCCGCATGTGTTGATGGCCGTGTTTCTGGGCGCGGTGATCACCGTTTACCCGGCGTGGCTGGGCTTTTATTCCAAGGGCGAGCCGTTTGTCCGGCATCTCCTGGCCGTCGCGCAGATGCTGGTCTCGGCCTTGCTGATCGATCTCACGGGCGGCAGGCTCGAAAGCCATTTTCATATCTTTGGCTCGCTCGCTTTCATTGCCTTCTACCGCGATATCCGCGTGCTCATTTCCGCGACGATCGTCGTGGTCGCCAACCATCTGGTCCGCGGCTTTTTCTGGCCGGACTCCGTTTACGGCGTCGCCAGCGCTCCGATGTGGCGCTCGGTCGAGCATGGCGCGTGGGTGCTGTTCGAAGTGGCCTTTCTCAGCCTCTCCATCGAGCGCAGCCTGCAGGAAATGCGCCAGGTGGCCATGCGCCGCGTCGCCCTGGAGAAGGTGAATGCACACATGGAGGAAATGGTGGACGAGCGGACGCTGGCCCTGCGGGAAAGCGAAGACCGGTTCCGCGTGTTGTTTGCCGACTCGCCGGTGGGACTCTACCAGACCACGCGCGACGGCCGCCTGCGGATGGCGAATACGATGATGCTGGAAATCTTTGGCTGCGAGACCCTCGATGAGTTGCAGGCCGATGGGCTTCAGTTCGATGAGAACGGCATCAGGCAATCCCCGCGCGCGGAAGTGCTGCGGGAGGGAACGGCGAAGAACGACATCTGCAGCCGCGATGTAATCTGGCAACGCAAGGACGGCTCCCGCATCTACCTGCGGGAGCGGGTGCGCGTCTTCCGCGACGAGCAGGGTGAAGTGCGGCACCTGGAAGGCTCCGTGGAAGATGTCTCCGAGCAGCGGCAACTGGAGGATCGCTACCTGCAGTCGCAGAAGGTCCAGGCCATCGGCCAGCTCGCCGGCGGGGTGGCCCACGATTTCAACAACATCCTCACCGCCATCATCGGCTACTCCGATCTGTTGCTGGAGAAGAGTCACCTCGAGCTCGCACCCAAGCGGCACGTGCAGGAGATCAAGCGCGCGAGCGAACGCGCCGCGCTGCTCACCCAGCAGTTGCTCGCCTTCAGCCGCAAGCAGACGCTCCAGCCCCGCGTGCTCCAGCTTAATGAAGTGATCGCCGATATGAACAAGATGCTCACCCGGCTCGTGGGCGAGAATATCCAGATCAAGACGCGCTTCGATTATGCCCTGCCGTTTGTCAAAGCCGATCCGGGCCAGCTCCAGCAGGTGCTGATGAATCTGGTGGTGAACGCCCGCGACGCCATGCCGTCGGGCGGTCAGTTGACGATCGAAACTTCCTCCGTGGAAGTGGACGAACGCACCACCGCCGGCAAGCTGGAGATGATTCCCGGCTCTTACGTGCTGCTGGCCGTGAGCGACAACGGCATCGGCATGTCTCCCGAAACGAAGGCGCGGGTCTTCGAGCCCTTCTTCACGACCAAAGGCGTCGGCAACGGCACCGGGCTCGGCCTCTCCACCTGCCACGGCATCATCAAGCAAAGCGGTGGCCACATCGATCTTTACAGCGAGCTCGGCTACGGCACCACCTTCCGCGTTTATATCCCGGTCACGACCGAGTCCTACGAGGACCAGATCGCCGAGGCGGAAGAGACCCAGGAAATCGCGGAAGGCAACGAAACCATCATGCTGGTGGAAGACGAGCCAATGGTGCGCGAACTGGGCTGCCTCGCCCTCTCCTCGCTCGGTTACCGGGTGATCGAAGCCTCCAACGGCCTCGAAGCGCTCCAGCGGCTCGATGTGCTCGGGAATCAAAAAATCCATCTCGTGGTGACCGACGTGGTGATGCCCGAAATGGGCAGCCGCGATCTCGCCGAGAAAGTCCGCGACCGCTTCCCCAATACGCGCATCCTCTTCAGCTCCGGCTATACCCAGGACGCCATCGCCCGGACCGACCTGATCATGCCCGGCGTCTCCTTCCTCGCGAAGCCCTACACCATGGCGCAACTCGCGGCCAGGGTCCGCGAAATCCTCGACCACAAACCGGCCAAGACCCCGCTCCAGCACGTCTCCGAGCTGGAGGAGGAATACATCCAGGCGGCTCCTTCGAAGCAAGTTTCCATCCCATAAATCCGGTTCATCCGGTCCAGATGGAAAAGACAGGATGAACCCGATGAACGGGACGGAAAGAGGGTTGTGCCCTCGTGACCAGGCCCCGGCTGGGAACGCGATTGCCTGCGCAACTCCGCCGCCTTGAGGGAAGCCGTTCGTGATGTATTTCACCCCTTCCATCAGCACGACGGTTGAATCCGTCGCCTTTTTCGCGCATCATCTTGCGCATGTGCAGCAGAGCTTTGATTTTTTCCCATGCGGTCGAAGGCCGCAGTCGTTCCTTATCCCGCGTTCCCGTTCGTTAACCCGGCCTGCCTGTGCGTAAAGCCCGCCTCATCGCCAGTTTCGGCTCGCTACTCGTCCGGGCCATCATTTTCACCATGCGCATCCGCATCGAGGATCGCGCCGGCGTATTGGGGAAGCCCCCCGAGCCACGGCTCATCTGGCTCTTCTGGCACAACCGGCTCTTCCTCATTCCCTGGCTCATCCAGCGCAAGCTCAGCCAGCGCCCCGGCTCCGCGCTCACCAGCGCCAGCAAGGATGGGGATTACCTCGCCGCCTTTATCGAGCGCTTCAACGTGCGGCCCATTCGCGGCAGCAGCTCCCGGCGCGGGGTCGCGGCCTTGCTGGAGATGAAACGGATGCTTGAGACCGGCGTCGATGTCGCCATCACCCCCGACGGCCCGCGCGGCCCGCGTTATCATCTCAATCCCGGCGTCGTCACCCTCGCGCAAAAGACCGGCGTGCAAATCATGCCGATCAACGTCGAATACAGCGGCTACTGGCAGCTCAAGAGCTGGGACGGCTTCATGATTCCCAAGCCCTTTTCCCGCGCCGTCATCACCCTGGCCCCGCTTTACTCGGTGGAGAAAACCACCGGGGCAGAAACCTTCGAAGCCGAGCGCGCCCGGTTGGAGCAGACGCTCAACACGCTGCGGAACGTTCACTGATCCCCCGGGGCAAATTCTCAACTTCCCATCGCCCGCATTTTTTGGGAAGAACGGCAGCATGAATTTGATCGACGGAAAAGCCGTGGCGCAAGCCGTGCATGAAGAGACCAAAGCCGCCGTGGCCGACTTGCAGTCCAAGGGCGTCACCCCCGGCCTCGCGGTCGTTCTCGTGGGCGACGATCCCGCTTCGCGCGCCTATGTGCGGAGCAAGGACAAGATGTGCCGCGAGCTTGGCCTCTATTCCGAGAAATACGAGCTGTCTGCTGAAACGACCCAGGCCGAGCTGGTCGCCGTCGTGGAGAAGCTGAATGCCGATCCCAAGATCCACGGCATCCTCGTCCAGTCGCCGCCGCCCAAGCACATCGACGAAGCCGCCGTCATCGCGACGATCGACCCGCGCAAGGACGTGGATGGCTTCCACGCCGTGAACGTGGCCAAACTCGCGCTCGGGGACACGACGGGCTTCGTCCCCTGCACGCCGCTGGGCTGCCAGCGCCTGCTCCTCGCCGCCGGAATCGAGACCAAGGGCGCGAATGCCGTCGTGCTCGGCCGCTCGATGATTGTCGGCAAGCCGATGGCGCTACTGCTCATGAACAAAGGTCCCGGTGGCGATGCGACCGTTACCGTGGCGCACTCGCGCACCCGCGATCTCGCCGCCGTCTGCCGCGGCGCGGATATCCTCATCGCCGCGATCGGCCAGCCGGAATTTGTGAAGGCCGATTTCGTGAAGGAAGGCGCAGTAGTGATCGACGTCGGGATCAACCGGGTGGACGACGCGACCAACGCCAAGGGCTACAAGCTCGTCGGCGACGTGGCCTTTGCCGAAGTCGCACCCAAGTGCAAAGCGATCACCCCGGTCCCCGGCGGCGTCGGCCCGATGACCATCGCGATGCTGATGGCGAACACAGTGAAAGCCGCCCGGCAGATTCACGAGCTGTAGGCCGGGGGTTGCGGACAGGGGCGAGCCCACCCGGAGCGTGGGGTCGGGGGGAAAATTTGGCTGCGCATCGGTACGGCGAGACGTGTCTCGCCTGGAGAAAGCGGCGACGTGTCGCCGCAGTCCAAGGGCGCGGAGACTTCGAAAGCGAAGGACAAAGTGCGACCGTTCCCCGGCGGCGAGGAGCGATTAGCTCGCCTGGCTAAAAAAGCCGAAGCTCCCCCACCCCTCGTGCCCAAGCTCCAGCTTGGGCACGCACCTGCGAACGAGGCTCCAGCCTCGCGGGGGGGATCAATCGCTCGGCACGGTGCCATCACATGGGTTACACTTTCTGGGTCGGAGTTGGGAGGCGCAGCCAGTAGACTGGCCGCATGCCGAAAGGATCGTGCTGATGGAGATGCCGCGTTCAGAACGACAATTATTCTCAAACAAAAAAACGCTCCCGAGTTTTCACCCGGGAGCGTTTTGCTTTTTAATGATTCGTCCGCTTACAGGCGCCCGAGGCCGGGAGCGATGTGGTAGTAGAGCTCGTTATTGCGCAGCGTCTGCTTGAAGTCGCGAATCGTGGTTTCCGCGTCGATGATCGCCACTTCGAGCCCGGCGATTTCCGCGAGGTCTTCGATGTATTCCGCGGTGACGGAGTAGCTGTAGCCGGTGTGGTGCGTGCCACCCGCATGAATCCAGGCGCCGACGGCCGTCTTGAGATCGGGGCGGCACTTCCAGACCGCGCGGGCGACCGGCAGCTTGGGCAGCGGCTGCGGTGGCTTGATCGCATCCACCTCGTTCACCAGCAGGCGGAAGCGGTTGCCGAGATCCATGATCGCCACGTTGATCGCCGCGCCTTCGCGGGCGTCGAAAACGAGACGCACCGGATCGTCCTTGCCGCCGATGCCGAGCGGGTGAATTTCCACGCTTGCCTTACCGGCAGCGATGGTCGGGCACACTTCGAGCATGTGCGAGCCGAGCACGAGCTGGCCGCTCGGGTTCAGTTCGTAGGTGTAATCTTCCATGAAGGAGGTGCCGCCCTGGGTATCGGCGTCCATCACCTTCATCGCGCGCACCAGCGCGGCGGTCTTCCAGTCGCCTTCGCCGGCGAAGCCGTAGCCATCGGCCATCAGGCGCTGGACGGCGAGACCGGGCAACTGCGTGAGCCCGTGCAGGTCTTCAAAGGAATCGGTAAAGCCGAGGAACTTGCCGTTCTCCAGGAAGGTGCGGAGACCGATTTCCTGGCGCGCATTGTAGCGCAGCGCCTCGTGGCGGCTGCCGCCCTTGCGCAGATCGGCGACCACGTTGTAGAGCTCTTCGTATTCGGCGGCGAGCTGGGTGATTGCGCTGTCGCTCACCTCGTTCATCGCGGCGACGAGATCGCCCACGCCGTGGGTATTCACCGAGAAGCCGAGCTTCGCTTCCGCGGCCACCTTGTCACCTTCGGTCACGGCCACGTAGCGCATGTTGTCGCCGAAGCGGACAAACTTTCCGCCCTGCCAGTCGGTCCAGGCGCGAACGACGCGCATCCAGACGGCCAGGCGCTGCTGCACTTCCTCGTCGCTCCAGTGGCCGACGACGACCTTGCGGCCAAGGCGCAGGCGGGTGTGAATGAACCCGTGCTCGCGGTCGCCATGGGCGGCCTGGTTCAGGTTCATGAAATCCATGTCGATCTCCGACCAGGGCAGATCGCGGTTGAACTGCGTCGCGAGATGCAGCACCGGGCGGCGGAGCACCGAGAGACCGCCGATCCACATCTTGGACGGCGAGAACGTGTGCATCCAGAAAATGACGCCACCGCACTCGGGCGAGGAGTTTGCCTCCAGGCAGGCGGCACGGATTTCCTCGGGACGGGTGAGGATCGGCTTGCAGACGATCTTCAGCGGCAGCTTCTTCGTGGCGTTCAGTTCATCGACGATTTTCTGCGAGTTCGAGGAGACTTGCTTGAGTGGTCCCTCGCCGTAAAGGTGTTGTGAACCGGTAAAGAACCAGATTTCTGGTGTTGGCGCGTTTTTCATGAAAAGGGGTGGTGATTTTTGGGTCTAAGTATCGTATCCGGGAACGGCGGGGGTGGTCGCCCTCCAACTCTCCTCATCACTTCCCAAGCCGGGAGTCTTCGTCAACCAACTTCAGCCATTCCAGGGTCGCGGGGTTTATTGACCGTCAAGTAATTCCGTCCCCGTTCGCAGAGGAAGAATTTTGGACCGGATCCGATGCAAAAAGATCCCCTCCTCTTTGGTCCGTGCAATTTGACTGGCGAAAGAGTGAGGCCGGTCTTTTAATAAAGGACATGGATATTGTAAAACAGCTCTCGGTTTTTCTGGAAAACAAACCGGGGACCCTCGCCGAGGTCTGCGATGAGCTGGCGAAAGCCAACATTAACATCTACGCCCTCACCATCTCCGACACGGTGGACCACTCCGTGGTGCGCTTGGTGGTAAGCGACACCCGCAAAGCCCTCACGCTTTTTGAAGAGCGTGGCGTGCTCGTCGTGGAAAATGAAGTGCTCTTCATCGAAAACGACAACAAACCCGGCAGTCTCTCCAAGATCGCCCGCAAACTGGCGAAGGCGAAGATCAACATTGAATACGCCTACCTCGCCACCAGCCCCAAGTCGAAGAAAGGGCTGCTCATCCTCCGCCCGAGCAATGCCAAAAAGGCGCTCGATGTGCTGACGATTTCCTGACCGGATTTCGCTCCAGGCTGGGTTCACGAATTGATGGGCCCCGAAATCCAGGGAGACGGTTCCCCCTGGGCTCCGGGGAGCCCACGCGTCCCGCGTGGCGGTTCCGGCGTCCCCGCCGGAACGAACTTTCGTCAGCTTTCCGCGGCTCAGATCGCTCCCCCGCAGGCAATCAACCCGTTCCGGCGGGACGGTATGGATTTCTACAGGAAAAACGCCTTGTAGAACAAATAGGCCGCCGTCGCCAGGCCCACGACCACGACGAAGGAGCGCACGAGCGCCGGTTTCACCCGTTGCGAGACATGCGAACCCAAGTAGTAGCCCGGCATCGCTCCCGCCGCGACCAGCAGCATCTTCGGCCAGTCGATCAACCCGCTCCAGATGAAGATCACCGCAGCCACAATATTGATCAGCCCGCCCATGATCGTCTTGAAGGCGTTCATTTCATTGATGTTCTGGAAGCCCATCACCGCCAGCGAGGCCAGGGTGAGCACGCCGATGCCCGCGCCGAAGTAGCCGCCATAGACGGCGACGGCAAATTGGAACACCATCGCGCCGATGAGCCAGCGCTTGCTATGGAAGTGCCCTTCGCTGTTTTGCCGCAGCCGTTTGCTCAGCCAGCTCCCCATTAAAAAGAGCAGCGTGGCGAAGAGAATGAGAAAGGGGACGATCTTCTTGAAGGCGGAATTGCCCGTTTCGAGCAGCAGCACACTCCCGAGTCCGCCGCCGATGAGGCTGGCCGGGAGAAAAATCAGAATCCAGCGCTTCATCGCAGGCATGAACGAGCGATAGCCATACATGCTGCCGGGCAGCGCCACGATCAGCGACAGGGTGCTGGTGGTGTTCGCAATCAATTCATTCGATCCCGCAAGGATCAGGGCCGGATAGGTAAGCAGGGTGCCGCCACCGGCAATCGCATTCACAAACCCCGCGCCCGCACCGCTGAGGATGAGCCAGAAGATTTGAAGGGTAGTCACGTCTTAATCGCTAAAATCGCAAAAGGCGGTCGTTCAAACCGCCGGAAACACATGTTAAGGAGACGGTAAAGCCCGTCAACCCCTCCAGATTGCATTTTCCCATTGCCGTAGGGGAATTCGTCTGGCACAGACGGGGAATGCGCAAAACCAAGATTATCTGCACACTCGGGCCGGCAACGGAATCCGCGGAGACGCTCGCCAAAATGATTGATGCAGGGACCGATATTTTTCGACTGAACATGAGCCATGCGCCCCACGACTGGGTGCGGCAAATCGTCCCACGCATCCGGGCTGTCGCCACGGCCCAGCACAAGATCGTGGCCATCCTGCTGGATACCCAGGGCCCGGCGATTCGCACCGGCGACCTGCCCACCAAGCTGAACCTCAAGCCCGGCGACCGCTTCGAATTCACCGTCCGCGGCGAAAAGAGCGAGGAGGAATTTTCCGTGGGGGTGAACTACGATGGATTCATCGACGACATCTCCGAAGGCGACACGCTCATCGTGGATAACGGCGTGATCAACATGAAGGTCCTCAAGAAGATGGGCAACCGCGTGCTCTGCGAAGTGCTCACCGAGGGCGTGATGGGCTCCCGCCGCCACATCAACCTGCCCGGCGTGAAGGTCAATCTCCCGCCGCTCACCGAGAAGGACATTGCCGACGTGGAACTCGGGGCCGAGCTCGGCGTCGATCTCGTCGCCCTCAGCTTCTGCCGCGAGCCCAGCGATATCGACGTGCTCCGCAAGCTGCTCAAGGAAAACGGCAGCGAAGCCCGCATCGTCGCGAAGATCGAAGACCAGGGCGCGGTCCGCAACATCGACGGCATCATCGCCAATACCGACGTGATCATGGTCGCCCGTGGTGACCTCGGGATCGAGTGCCCGATGGAAGACCTGCCGATCATCCAGCGCCGCATCGTGAAGCATTGCCTCCACTTCGGCTGCCCGGTGATCGTCGCCACCCACATGCTGGAATCCATGATCGTGAACCCGGTGCCGACCCGCGCCGAAGTGACCGACGTGGCCAACGCCGTTTACGAGCAGGCCGACGCCATCATGCTCAGCGGTGAAACCACCGTGGGCAAGTACCCGGTCGAAGCCGTGAAGGTGCTCGACAAGGTGGCCACCCGCATCGAGCTCAGCGGCGGCGCCAACTTTGCCGAAGAGGCCGATCTGAAATCCGTCCGCCAGAAGACGATCAAATCCGCAGTCGTGCTTTCCAATTCGCTGCCGAACTCGAAGATCATCATCTTCACCCGCACCGGCGACTCGGCCACCGTCCTTTCGGCCCTGCGTCCCAACGCGCAGATCCATGCCTTCACGCCGACGATTGAAGTCTGCCGCAAGCTCGCGATCAACCGGGGCATCCGCCCGCACAAGCTGGCGTTCGACACGAACCCGAACAAGACGATCGGCGACGCCGAGCGTCACCTGCTCGAGGAAGGCCACATCCAGCCCGGCGACCACCTTGTCGTCGTCAGCGACATGCTCGCCGGCGAAGCCCGCTTCGACTCCGTGCAACTGCGCATCGCCCAGTAAGCGCAAAAGACGAAAATCAACGATTCCAAAGGGGCGTCTGTGCAAGCAGACGCCCTTTTTGTTTTCCCCGGCCTCTGCAATGGGCCGTGGCCAGGTGGATGAGCCCTCTCATCGTAGTGACTTTTGCGGAAGGACGGTTTTCCTTTAGAGCATCTCTCGAAAGGAATTTCCGAATGAGTGAGGTTCGCAGCGGAGGCTTGAGGGCTGAAGGCCCGGCCTAACTCCAGCCCGGGGCAACGCCCCGGGGACCCCGGCCTCCCTTGATTTTTAGCCCTGAAGGGGCGTAAGAACCGCTCCATGGTTTAGACCGCCCCTTCAGGGCTGGGAAATGAAGAAGACCATGAGACCCGGGGCGTTGCCCCGGGCTTGGGCTGTGCCGCCCCGTTGGGGCTTTCGGAAATTACTTTCGAGAATCGCTCTAGTCCCTGTTCACGAATTGATGACCATGCAACCCAGGGGAACGGTTCGCGTAGCGGTTTCGGCGGCGCTCCGATGGTTGGGATACTTGCCGCGAGCAGTCACTCCGTTCCGGGTGGAGCACTCCGCTGGAGTGCGCGGTCCGGCGGCTCGCCGGACCGAAAGAGCGAGCGGGTGATTTTCACAAAAGGCCATCTTGAGAAAGGAGCCCGCTCCCCGGTGTCCTCGGCGGGCCGCCGAGGACCGCACTCCAGCGGAGTGCTCCACCCGGAACGGGGCTGGCGCTGATGGAAAGAGGGTTGAACATGGGAAACCGCCAAGGACTTGTACCCCCCTGAAAGTCCGTTTCGGCGGGGACGCCGAAACCAGCACCCGGGACGGGGCGAGCTCCGCAGCGTGCAGCGTGCTGCGCGGCACTACAGGACGCACACGATGGGGAGGCCGCTCCAGCTCAGCGGTTCATCCCCTTCTTTCCCCTCTCGAAATCATCCCCCAACCAGCTGCGATGAATTCGGAAACACGTCTTGAGCGATTTATGGGAAGAGCTGCCCTAAAAAAGACCGGTGATCGGGGTGGTCTCCCGCGCCTTGAAGGCCGCGAGGTGTTCTTTGATCTGGGCGGCGGTGTATTGCTGGCGAAGCTTTTCAATCGCAGCGGTGGCGAGGCCGTCGCAACGTTCGTTCCCCTCATGCCCGGCATGGCCTTTGAGCCATTTCCAGGTGATGTGATGCGGGGCGACGACCGCATCAAGGGCGCGCCAGAGGTCTTCGTTTTTAACCGGCTGCTTCGCGGCGGTGAGCCAGCCTCGCGCTTTCCAACCGCGCAGCCATTGCGTGATGCCCTGGCGGAGGTATTGGGAATCCGTATAAAACGTAACGTCGCAGGGCTGCTTGAGCGCGCGCAGGGCTTCGATGGCGGCCTGCAGTTCCATCCGGTTGTTCGTGGTCGCGGGCTCGGCTCCGCTGATTTCCTTTTTGCGGTCGCCGTATTCGAGCACGGCACCCCAGCCGCCGGGGCCGGGATTTCCCTGGCAGCCGCCGTCGGTGTGAATGGTGATTTTTTTAAGCGAAACAGTCATTTAAGGGCGACGATTCTTTTCCCATTCGGCCTCCTCTTCGCCGAGCAAAATTTCGAGCATGCGGTCGTGGCGATTCAGAAAATCGCGGGTGATGAGGTATTGCTCGGTATCGGTGTATTCAACCTCCTTGATCCCGCCCTCGCCAAACTCATAGATCGTGGCATGAGGGTAGGCGAGCAGAATGGGGGAATGCGTGGCGATGACAAGCTGACTGTCATGGTAAACAAGCCGGTGCAAAAGAGTAAGCACGCTGAGTTGTCGCTGCGGAGAAAGCGCCGCTTCCGGTTCGTCGAAAAGATAAATACCCCCACCTCCCAATCGACTGCTGAGAAGAGCAAGAAAGGATTCGCCATGCGATTGTTCATGCAGGGATTTTCCGCCATAGTTGATTGGTTTGGCCACCTCGTCCACGTAGGTGGCGGCATTGTAAAAACTTTCCGCTCGCAGAAAAAAACCATCGGCAAACCTCCGGAAGCTGCGTTCGATGACAAAGGATTCGTGAAGTTTGGAATGGGTTTCTCTGGAGGAAAAGGCAAAATTTCGCGAACCCCCCTCGGCATTGAATCCCATCTTCACCGCGATGGCTTCGAGCAAGGTGGATTTTCCGGAGCCGTTTTCGCCGATGAAAAAAGTGACTGCAGGATGAAGTTTGAGCCGCTCAAGATGGCGCACGGCCGGAACGGAGAACGGATACTCCTCATAGCCCGCGATCTCTTCGCGCTTGAGGCGAATGGATTGCACGAAACCAGCCCCGAGCTTCTTCCCTTTTGGTTTCATCTCAATTCAAGCTGATGGATGACGTGTAGATTCGGCACGTGATGAAAATCGCGATCCAGGGTGAGGACGCAAGCACCCGCCTCCAGCGCGCAGGCGGCGATGATCAGATCAGTGACCTGCATCACTTTACCAGTGCGGTCGAGTTGCCAGGCAAGAGCAAGGGTCTGGTGGAGGATTTGATCAGTCGTGGGAAGAAAGAACATGCTTTTCATCACTTCGCTCGTCCGTTCAAAGGCTGTCCGATTTCGGATTCCTCGCAAGACCTCCACTTGCACGATGCCGCAAGTAAAGAAGTTGTATTCGCCGACAAAGCGGTTCAGCTCCTGAAAAGGGTCCGCACCCGCGCGCAAGCGGTTAATGTAAAAGCCGCTATCGACGAGAACGCTTTGCACGGGGCTTGGGTGGTTCTTCGGCCATGCGGAGCGACCTGGCGGTTTCCTCAGGGAATGGATCTTCCCACACGTTTTTCAACTCTTCCGCGGTAAGTCCAAGCCCCACGGCGGACAGTTTAGAAAACTGGTGCCTTCGCACCATTTCCTCAAGCGCCTGCTCCACCGCCTTGGTTTTACTTTTGGCTCCCGTAATCTTCATCACCTCAGCCAGAACATCTTCGTCGATGTGCATGGTCATCTTCATCCGCCAAAAGTATGGCATGGAGGCCATACTGGCAATCCACTTTGGCCTCCAGACGCACAAAAAGGCATCGGGATCGGAATCCCGATGCCTTTTCGCATCTGATGGGAATTGGTTACCCTTTCGGATGGCTCAGGCCTTCGCGGCGATCATCCCACTCTGGCGGGCATAGTTGAAAATGCCGCCAGCGTCGATCACCGGGCGGACTTCTCCGAGCGGCTTGAGCGAGAAAATCTTTCCATTTACTGTAAGCGTATCGTTATCAAAATCAAGCGTCGCTTCATCGCCGGTCTGGAGGACGTCGCAGAGGCGCTCGTTGGCATCGTAGGGATACAGTTCGCCGGTGGCGACGCAGTTGCGGAAGAAGATGCGCGCGAAGCTATCGGCGATCACCGCCTTCACCCCCGCCGCGCCCATGGCAATGGGGGCGTGCTCGCGGGAGGAGCCGCAGCCGAAGTTGCGCCCGGCGATCACGATCTGGTAGGGCGTCTTCAACTCGCCCTCGGCGACGAACTTGGTGGGATACTGGTCGTCGGGGAGGCCGACGAGCGCATAGCTGCCGAGCTTCTCATACTCGGCGGGAATGGTGGGGACGAGCGTGAGATATTGGGCCGGGATGATCTGGTCGGTATCGATGTTGTCGCGGACGACGAAGATCTTACTCGTGATGGTGTTGGACATGGCTTTTATGGGTTAATGAGTTTTGGCAGGTGAAGGCGAGGGCGCGAGCAGTTGCGGCAGGCCGAGCGGGTCCTGACCGCCGGGCAGCGGAGGTTCCACCGCTGGATGGTAAGACTGGATCTCCTGCCGCCAGTTGCCGGAACTACGGCGGCGTGAACTCGAACTTGAGGCCGTGCCCCGCGCTCGCGGCCGAATATAAGGGCCGAGATCGGCATTGGACACGTAACCGAGGACGCCGCGCTTTTCAGCGCGACCGTAGGTGTAGCCGGTCTCGCCGCGCATCACTTCGATCAGGTCGCCTTTCTTCAAATCGAAATCGGGCCCGGTCGTCTGGGCCGGACCGTAGATGTAGAATGGAGCAGACGCCGAGGTGACCACCAGCTCCGTCGCAGCGATGCTGCTGCTGTCATCCTGAACCCAGGCGCACCCGGATTCAAAAGCGGCGATGGTGATCATGGCGACAAAAATGGCGATCCGTTTCCCGTGGCTCACGGCGTGGGCAAATCAACTCACGAATTCGCGAGGATCGGTGATGTGGCCGGTGAGGGCGCTGGCGGCGACGGTGTAAGGGCTGGCGAGGAACACTTGCGATTCCTTGCTGCCCATGCGGCCGGGGAAGTTGCGATTCGTGGCCGAAATGCACTTCATCCCGCCCTTGTTCATGCGGCCGAAGGTATCCACCGGGCCCCCGAGACAGGCGGCACAGGAGGCGTTCTCGGTCATGCGCACGCCGGCGCTTTCCAGCACGTCCCACACGCTCTTGTTTTCCCAGAGGGTTTCCTTGAGTTCCTGCACGACCTTGGTCGTGGCGGGCACGCCGAAGGTGTCGATCTTCACGGTCTTGCCCTTCACCACCTCGGCAAAGGCGAGGAAGTCGCTGGTCTTGCCGCCAGTGCAGGAGCCGATGTAGGCGCGGTCGAGCGAGACGTTTTCCATCTCCTTTGCGAGCTTGCGGTTGCCCGGATCGGGGTGGCAGGCGACGGTGGGCTCGAGCTTCGAGAGATCGAACACTTTGTCGTAGATGAAAGACTGGTCGGCATCGAGTTCGACGGGCTCGAAGGTGCTCTTGGTGCCGTTTTCGAGCACGCGCTCCTTGACGTAGGCGTCGGTCTTGCCGTCGAAGGGGAAGATGCCGTTCTTGCCGCCGGCTTCGATCGCCATGTTGGCGATCGTCATGCGGTCATCCATGCTCATGGAGTAAACGCCGGGGCCCTCCCACTGCATGGCGCGGTAGGTGGCACCGTCGAAGCCGATGTCGCCGATCACGTGCAGGATCACGTCCTTCGCCATCACGCCGGGCTGCATCGCGCCTTCGAGATAGAAGCGCATCGTCTCGGGAACCTTGATCAACAGCTTGCCCGTGCCGAGAATGAATCCCGCGTCGGTGTTGCCGATACCGGTCGCGAACTGGTTGAACGCGCCCGCCATGCAGGTATGCGAGTCGGTGCCGAAAAGGATTTCGCCCGGGCGGGTATGGCCTTTCCACGGGAGCGTGGTGTGGCACACACCGGTGTACTTGGAGCCGTATTGCTTCTTGAGCTGGCCGCGGTTGGCATCGAAATGCCAGTGGCCATTTTCGTCGTCGATGACGTCGTAGAAATAGGGCAGCCCCTGCTCTTTCACGAACTCGCGGAGGATGTCCACGTTGCGGTTGCTCATCGAGTCCGCCGTAAAAATGTAGTGGTCGGGAATGATCACGACCTTGTTGCGATCCCAGACTTTGGCATCCTTGCCGAACTCACGCTTGAAAACCCCGATCGTGCCCGGGCCGCATACGTCATGAGTCATGAGGACGTCCACATTGACCCATACATTGTCACCGGGTTGCGTGTGAGCCTTGCCACTGGCACGGGCAAGCAGTTTTTCAGTCAAAGTCATAGGGTGAGTAACATCAGCCACGCTTATTTTCTTTGCAAATAGAAATATAAGCCTCCCCTGCCCGCCTCTGGCTGGGATTGCCCCCATGCGATTCCACAATGTCCTCGTTGCGGATGAGGGGTTTGTGCTGGTCGCATTGCGGTGAAATGGCGGTATCGGGAAGCTGCTTGAGCAGGCGGCCGGGCACGCCGCGACGTACAGGCAATTAGATTAGCGAAATAATGTTCCGGCAAATCGCGGGAAGCCCCAATACGGAAGCAGCGCCCTCCTCCACGGACTCCTCCACCGCATCACGGCCTCCTTTTGCCACCACTCCGGTCATCACCTCGCGGATATCCTCCGGCGTATAAAAGCGCCACCAATAGCCTTCGGTAGCGAGCAGCCTTTCCCCCAACGTCTGGAGCATTTCCCAATCGTAGAGCTGGTTGCGATTGCGGGATTCCAACGTCTGCTCGAAGCGATCCGCGATCGGAGCCACCTTCGCCAAAACTTTCCCCCCGCTCGCCACGACATCCTCGTAGCGAACGATCCGCTTGGTCGGCAGCAGTCGGTGGAAACGCTCGCAATACCAGTCAAGGATCACCAATTGCCGCTCCAATACTCCCGGCGTCGCATCCAGGCGCCCTTTCAGCTCGGGATCGAGCGCTTCCGCCATCGGGACCCGCCCACGGTTGACCGGCATGTCCACACTCTGCCAGGAGGCCAGCACGGAAAGCGGATTCCGGATCAAGGCATAGCATTCATAGCGTTTTTTCAAATCCTTGAGCACGGCCGTGAAAGCGGCCGGATGCTTGATAATGAAGGTGAAATCCGCACTCAACGGCTTTTCGATCTTCACCATCCCCCGCTCTTCCAGCAAAGGACGCAGCCCCTTTTCGTCGAAATGGGCAGCGAACGGGTTGTCGGGGATGGCCCCGTTCACATGCTTGGTCATCACGGTGCCATCGCGCAGCAGCGATTCGCGATTTTTTGCAAAGAAATCGTCGATCTCCGCATAAATCGCCTCCATGCCGTTCAGGGAGAGCCAGCGTCCTATATCCATGGGCTCGTGCAACGCAATGGTATCCGGCAGCCCGGTCAAAAGCTTGCAAGTCAGCGTCGTCCCACCACGAGGCAGCCCCGTCACCAGAATATTACGCGGGTGATTTGCCATAGTGGAGTTCCCTGGCCCAGCCCGCTCCCGATCGGTCTCCAGGCAGGCCGCATCGGGAGATAAGAGCTAAAAATGAAGTCTGATTCCTAATTGCTAATATTACAAACCTAATGAATCTTACATAAAAATTCATCAAACCATACCACCCAGGCATCTTACGCGATCCATCGGTACCGAACTGGCTGCAAATTGAATTACCCGACGCCTTTTTTTCGACCTGTTTGGAGATGAGCGCCCGCCATTTCAGCAAAAACGATCGGCTTTGGAAGCCAAAGGGGAAGATTAAGGCATCAATCGGCGCGTATAGCTGTCCCCTTCGGATTTCAGGGAGCCAGGCGGCCATATCCATGGATTCACGGAGGGCCGCCACCACGGAGCGCTGCTTGGGAAAATTACGGGTCCACACCGCTCCCGACCGAGGACCCCCGGTAAGGACGACATTCTTACCACGGGTTTCCTCGAAAATAAAAACTGCGCTGCAATGCACGCGCAATCTTTCACGGACGCAATGAAAGATGTAAACGAATTTACACCATTAGTCCATAAAAATAATTTACTAGTCTAATAAACCAGAATATAGATTGGATATTCCTTTTATTACATCCGTGAAACGTTCGCGCTCGCGCTGGATTGAATTTTCCTCCGCCCGCGCCGCCGCAACCCTCAGCATTTGTTCCCGTTCAGCGGAGGGTAAACTCAAGGCTTGGCGAACCGTCGCGATCAGTGATTCATCAGAGAAATCCGGCATCAGGCAGGTCTCGCCGGCGCGGCAGAACGCGCGATTGCCCACGCAGTCCGGACACACCACCAGCGTCCCCAGGATCATCCCTTCCATGGCGGGCAGATAAAAACCCTCGGTCACATCCGGCAGAAAGAGCGTGACCCGGCTGCGGGCCATCGCGTCCAGAAACTCCGGTCGGGGCACCGGACGGCTAATCACGCGCACGCGCTCGGTTATTTCCCGGCATTTTTGGCCCAGCGCCTCGGCCCGCGCGGGCGCTTTGATGCCCACGATGAGTAACTCGATATCCCGCTCTGGCACCTCGGAAAGAACCGGCAAATCCAGCCCATAGGGAATCGTGATGATCGGGCCATTCACCCGCCCCGACGCCGCCAGCGCCTCCCCCACTTCGGCACTCGCCGCAATCCGCACCGCCCGATGATCGAGAAATTGAAAGAGCGGATGATTGGGATCGGCATGCCGCACATGCTGGATGAGATTGATCACCGGCCGGGGTGAATTGCGCCGCCACGCCTCGGGCAGCCTCAACCAATCCATGCCACCGACGAAAAGCACATCCGCCGTCTCGGGCTCCCAGCGTGGGAGCGCTTGCGGCCGCCGGGCGAGCCAGGGGTTCGTCTCGTCCCAGACGGTTTCCGGCGAGAAGTAAATCTGCGCACGGTAGCCGGGGATGCCTTCCACATGCTGGAAGTAGTCCCACATCTTGAGATGCCCGCCCTGGAACTGGCGATAATCGCGGTGGAAAAGGACGTTGACCGGCGTGGAAGAGGAATCGGAAGGGTTAGTCATGGCAAAGGCTGATATCGGCTTAAATGCTTGTGGTCTCGCTCGAAGGGGCTAAGGTGCGCCCATCTCTAACCGCCTTACTTGATGCACATCGGCTCCCTTGCCAAGCTATTCCTGAAACGCGCCTCAACTCCCGCCCCCACGCCGGAGCCCGCGCCCCAGGTGAAGGATGAATTCAAGGGCCGGTTGAAGCCGTCCTTCATCCTCATTGGCGCGCAGCGTTGCGGCACCACCTCGCTTTACTGGTATCTCAGCGAGCACCCGCAAATCATTCCCGCCGCACAAAAAGAAGTGCATTACTTCGACTTCAATTTCGCCAGCGGACCGCAGTGGTATGCCGCCCAGTTTGCCAAACGCGGCGAGGAAAAGCCGGGGAAGAGTGAAAACCCCGATGCATGGATTACCGGCGAAGCGTCGCCCTACTACCTTTTCCACCCGCTCTGCGCGGCCCGCGTCCGCGCGGCCCTGCCGGAGGCCCGGTTGCTGGTGATGCTGCGCAATCCCACCGATCGCGCGCTTTCGCACTACCAGCACGAGACCCGGCTCGGCAACGAGACGCTTTCCTTCGACGAAGCCATCGCCCGCGAAGACGAGCGGCTGCAAGGGCTGCGGGAAAAGCTGGTTGCGGAACCGCTCGCCCATCTCCAGCCCTACCAGTCGTTTTCCTACCGCGCGCGTGGCTGCTACCTGGATCAGATCGCAGAGTGGCTACGTCATTTTCCGCGTGAGCAAATGCACATCACGATCAGCGAAGACTTTTACGCCGATCCCGCCAGCGAGTTGAAAAAGGTGACCGACTTCCTCGGGCTCCCCCCCTGCCCCGCCAAGGAAACCGGGGAGTTCACGAAATACAACTATGCCGAGTATTCCGAGATGAATCCCGCCACCCGCCAGTGGCTGGTGGATTTCTTCCGCCCGCACAACCAGCGGCTCGAAGAGTTTCTCGGGCGGAAATTGGATTGGGACCGCTAGCTGCGATCCTCCTCCAGCGCGGCGTCCTCCCGGGCGGAGGTTTTAAGGCCTCAAAGATAAGCAATCAGCTTCGCCATTGCCTTGGAGCGGTGGCTTAACAGATTTTTTACTTCCGATGACAGTTCGGCAAACGTCTGCTGATACCCTTCGGGGATGAACATGGAATCGTAGCCAAAGCCGTCTCCGCCCCGCTCCTGGTTGATGATCTTGCCCTCGACCCGGCCATCGAAAGCGGCGAGCAGTTTGCCTCCCTTCGCCACCACGAGGACGCACTGGAAGCGGGCGAGACTGCTCTTCGCACCGAACCATTGCATTTCCTCCAAAAGCTTTTTGCGGTTGTCCGCATCGGTCGCACGCGGACCGGCAAAACGGGCGGAATAGACGCCGGGCGCACCGCCCAAGGCATCCACTTCCAGGCCGGAATCATCCGCCAGGACAAGCCCCTCGAAGCGCCTGGAAGCTTCCAGGGCCTTGATCGCGGCATTGTCTTGAAAGGTCAGGCCGGTTTCCAAAGGCGCCGCATAATCAGGAATCACAGTCAGGTCACTTACCTCCCACCTGCTCCCCAGCATCGCCCGAATCTCCGCCGTCTTGTGTGCATTTTTTGTCGCCACCAACAACTTATTCACCTCGCTCATAAACCGCACGCATCATGCACAGCGCTTTTTCATTTGGCAATACTCCTTGTTCCATCTGATTCATTACGTACGCGAAAGTGAGGCGATTTTCCGGATCGGCAAAGGCCATGCTCCCGCCCGCGCCGGGCTGGCCGAAGGCGCTTTCCGATGGACCGAAGAGGCGCGCCGATTTCATGAAGCCCGCCGCGAAGGCCGTTTCGCGCAGCAATACGCGATCGAATCCGCTCGTGAGCGTGGTCGTCGCCCACGACAGATAGGGCTCACCGAGCAAGCCGTTGTAAAACTTTGCCAGCGCATGCGCGGTGCCGATCCCGCCGAAGCCGGGGAACTGCCCCGTCCGCATCGCCGGGGTGTTCATCGCCGCCACCGCCTGCTGGCCGCGCGGGGAATTGAACGCACGCGCAGAGAAGGAATCGGGATCGGCAAACGCTTCGTAAAACTCGTCCTTCGGCAGGCTGCCGGTGAGCTTCGGCGGCACGATGGTCGCCACTTCGCCGAGCTTTTCGGGTGGCAGGCCGATCCAGAAATCCAATCCCCAGCGTTCCGCGAAATGGAGCCGCCAGTAATCGCCCAGCGGCCTCCCGCTGATCCGGCGCACGCACTCATCCAGCAGCCAGCCGAAGGTGCGCGGATGATAGCCGTGCCCCTCGGTCCAGAGCCGCGGCTGGTCTTCCAGCGCCTCGATCACCGCCGCGTAGTGGTCGTTGCGCACGTCGCGATCCAGCACGGCCAGCCCGGCCCGGTGCGAGAGCAGTTCGCCAAAGGTCACCCACTCCTTTTGCGCCCGGCCAAACTCGGGCCACACCTCGGCCACGCGCCGGTCGAGATCCAGCTCGTGCGTATGCAACGCATGCAACAGACAGGCGGCGGATGGCCCCTTGGTGGCGCTCCAGACGAGCACCGGCGTTTGCGCGGTCCACGGGAGCGTCTGGTTCCGGTCGCGATAGCCCCCGGCCAGCGAAAGCACCTCGGCGCCGTTCTGCCAGATGCTTACCGACGCGCCCAGCTCCCCGCGCTGCGAAAAGTTTTCCGCAAAATGTTTCCGAACGGCTTCGAGATTCACAACAAGCCGCGGATGGCCGCCAGATCAGGATCGCTCTGGGCGAACTGGCGGAATTTTTTGTCCATGCGAAAGCTGCGCTCCAGATTCTCCACGGCCTGTTCGCGATCGCCGAGCGCGACATCGTAGCAGGCAAGATTGTAGTAGAACACCGCCTCGTTGAGCAGGCAGGGCGGCCCTTTCAAGAGCACTTCGCGCGCTTCGCGGGTGCGCCCGAGTTCATGCAGGCAGAAGGCGGAGTGAATGTAGCCACCGCTGGCTTCGGGGGCGACGTCGCAGAGCCGGCGCGCCACCGGCAGCGCCTGTTTCCAGCGCCGGGCGTGCATCAGGATCAGAAGGCGCATCTCGACCAGCTCGGCGCGCGTGCTGAGGGGGGCCGGAATGGCATCGAGCTCGCGCAGCGCCTCGTCGTGCATGCCGAGCTCGGAGTAACCCTGCGCGGCATTGATGTTACGTTCATAATCCTGCACGCGAAAATAAATGGCTAATTTGGGCGCGCGGTCAAGCAGGCGGAAACAGTTGAGCGAGGAGAGTTGAGGGGAGAGCCGATTTCAGGCAAAATTCATCGGCTCGTTTTCGGCGAGATAGTCCTCGATGACGTCGAGGAACGGCTCGGCGAAGTCCTCGGTTTTCTTGGCGCCCACGCCGGGGAGCTGGCTGAACTCGCGCTCGTTCTTTGGATAGCTGCGAGCCATTTCGCGGAGGGTGGCGTCGGAGAAAATGATGTAAGCCGGCACGTCGCGCTCGTCGGCCAGCTCCTTGCGCAGGCGGCGCAGCTTTTCGAAGAGCCCCTCGTCGCACTCGATCTCGCCACGACGGCGGGTCGTGCGGGTGCGCTCGCTCACCTCGTGCGGACGCGTGAGGGTGATACTGCGCCGGTCGCGCAGGGCGGCCACGCCCTCGCCGGTGAGCTCGATGGTGGCGAACTTCTCGGTGGACTGCCGCAGAAACCCGAGCCGGATCAACTCGCGGGCAATGGACTGCCATTCGCCGCGCTTCATCTCACGCCCGATCCCATAGGTGGAAAGCTCGTGATGCTGGCGACGGCGCACATTCTCGGTATCCGCGCCGGTAATGACTTCGACCAGATGGTTGAGCCCGAAGCCGAAGCCGCTCTTCTGCTTCACACGATAGACGCAGGAGAGAAACTTCTGCGCCGCCAGCGTGCCGTCGAAGGTGTCGCGCGGCGAGAGGCAGTTGTCGCAGGCCCCGCAGCCCCCGGCGGGAAATTCCTCGCCAAAGTAGTGCAGGAGCTCGACCCGGCGGCAGCTCGAGCTTTCCGCATAATGCACGATCCGCTGGAGTTGCTCGCGGGCGATCCGCTGTTCGTCGGGATCGGTCTTCTCGTCGATGAACCCGGTCTGCTTCACCACGTCGGCGGGGCTGAAAAGGAGCAGGCACTCGGAGGGCAGGCTGTCGCGACCCGCGCGACCGGTTTCCTGGTAGTAGCCCTCGATGTTTTTCGGCAATTCGTAGTGCACCACGTAGCGCACGTTCGGCTTGTTGATCCCCATGCCGAAGGCAATCGTCGCGCACATCACCCGCACTTCGTCGCGGAGAAAGAGCTCCTGGTTTTTGGCGCGTTCCTCGTTCGTCAATCCGGCGTGGTAGGCGAGCGCCTTGATGCCGTCGTCGCGCAATTTTTCGGCGACCGTTTCCGCGCTCTTGCGGCTGAAGCAATAGACGATGCCCGACTCGGTGCGCCGGCCACGGATGAACTCGAAAAGCTGCTCGTACGGACGCGAGCGCGGCACCACGCGGTAGGTAAGATTGGGCCGGTTGAAGCTGGCGACGTAGATCCCGGGCTCGGACAGCCGCAGGTGGTTCACGATATCCTCGCGGACCCGCTCGGTGGCGGTCGCCGTCAGCGCCATCACCGGCACCTTGGGAAAGTGCTGGCGCAACTCCGCGAGCTGGCGGTATTCCGGGCGGAAATCGTGCCCCCATTCGCTGATGCAGTGGGCCTCATCCACCGCGATGAGCGTGACATTCCAGCGCTGCAGATCTTCGAGAAACCCGGAGAGCATGAGCCGCTCGGGCGCAACGTAGAGAATGCGATACTCGCCCTGGTGCAGCCCGCGCAAGCGGCTGCGGGCATCGCCCGCCGCAAGCGAGGAGTTGAGATAAGTGGCTGCGACGCCATTCGCGGTGAGCGCGTCCACCTGGTCCTTCATCAGCGCGATCAGCGGCGAGACAACGATCGTGAGTCCCTGGCCCAGCAACGCCGGAAGCTGGTAGCAAAGCGACTTTCCGCCCCCGGTCGGGAGCAGGGCAAAGACGTCCCGACCGGCCAGGGCGTCGCGGATGATCTCCTCCTGCAGCGGCCGGAAGGAGTCATAACCAAATACGCGCTTGAGCGGCTCGCGCAGGTCGAGGGATTTCGTCGTCACAGCGACGAATCTGTCGCATGGCGAGGGGGAAACTCAAGCGCGCGGAACAATCTTCGGCATTATCTCGATGAACGAACTCCTTCAGTCCCGAAGGGACGTCGGAAATAAGCCGGTGGTGAAAACCACCGGTTCGCGATCATTCAATAATTCTGCGCCCCGGAGGGTCGCTGGAAATCGCTGTCACATGGAAAGCATGCAACCATTCTCCAGCGGCCCTCCGGGACGCATGATTTTTGCTTGCGGTTAATTCCGGTGGTTCTCGCTTCGCTTCACCACCGGCTTATTTCCGACGTCCCTCCGGGACTGAAGGCAGCATGTTTGGGATGCTATTTAGTGCACCGCCAGGGCGAGTTCCTGCTCGTAGAAAATCTCCCAGTCGTCGAGGTTGTTCAGGCTCACGGCATCTTTGTGGCGTCCGGGCTCGTCGGGCACGCCCGCGCTTTTCAACACCGCCTTGCGGGTGTCGTAATCGTGTTGATAACCAAGGATCGCGGCATTCAATTTCGCCACGGCGCCGGGGTCGAGCTTTCCACCCTTTTGCTCCAAAATCCAAGCCTCCAGCTGCGGATAGGAGGGATGATGCTCGTGCATGAATTGCTCGAAGTCCTTTTGTTCAAGATCAAGACCGTCGAGCACCATTTTATCGAAGCCATGGCCGATCGCAGGGTAGTCGGGATGTAGTTTCCCGACGGCATCGAGCGAAACTTTAAGCCAAAGCCGGGGCAGATGCAGCACGCCGAGCGGACCTGCAACCCCGGAACTGATGAGCGGAACCATTTTCATAAGCAGATGGGTTGTTGAAAATTCACCCTGCACGGCCCGCATCGAAAATGCAGGCTCCCCACTGCCTATACGCTTCAATAAGGGCCACGGATGCAGGCCGCGACCTGCTGCTCGTAGAAGTCACGCAACCGCGCATGCAGGGCAGGCTCCAGCGGCGGCAGCGCGGAGACGGCGGCATTGGCAAGTGCCTGGGCTGGGCGGCTGGCGCCCGGAATGACGACGGTGACGGCGTCGAAATCGAGAATCCAGCGCTGGGCCAGCTCGGCCAGGCTCGTTCCCTCGGGAACCAAGGCCTTGAGCGCGTCGGCGAGCTCGACGCCCTTTTCATACGGCAATCCCGCAAAGGTCTCGCCCACGTTGAAAAACTGGCCGTCGCGGTTGTAATTGCGATGGTCGTTTTCCGCAAAGGAAGTCGCCTTCGTCAGCTTCCCACTGAGCAGGCCACTGGCAAGCGGGAGCCGCACGATGAGCGCGACCTGCTTCTCCTTCGCCTTCGGGAAAAGCGTGGTAATCGGCTTCTGACGGAAGAGGTTGAAAATGATCTGCAGCGCAGCGAGGCCCCCTTGTTGCAAGCAGGTCTCGGCTTCGTCCATCGACTCGACGCTGGCTCCGAAACGCTTGATCTTGACCTCCTGCCGGAGCTGGCGCAGCCATTCGAAAACCTCGCCCTGCTCCAGAACGGCTGGCGGGATGCAATGCAACTGCGTGAGATCGAGCGCCTCCACGCCCAGCCGCTGCAGCGAAGCCTCGGTCGCGGCGCGCACGCCCGCCTCGGTGTATTGATCGGGATACAGCGCGGAAGTGCGCCCCAGCTTGGTGGCGACAAAAATTTCCTCGGAGCAGTCTTTTAAAAAGCGCCCGATCAACTCCTCACTTCGCCCTGAACCGTAAACATCGGCGGTGTCGAAAAAGTTCACGCCGGCATCCACCGCGGTGCGTAAAATCTCGAACGCTGCGGCATCGTCGATCGCGCCCCAGTCGGCGCCGCCAAGCTGCCAGCAGCCGAGGCCCATTTCGGAAACGAGGACACCGGAGCCGTTGAAAGGTCGTTGATTCATAGGTGGAGAGTGTAGCATTTCCGGGCCGCTAAAATTCAGAAAAAAACTGCGGTACACAGACTTGGATGGTCCTCACTCATCGACACGGAGTGTCGCGGACAGGGGCGTTCCCACACGGAGTGTGGGAACGAGGAGAAAACCCTGTAGCGGCGGTCTATGACCGTCGCAAGCATGGCCAGGAAAAGTGCGACCGATCACCACCCTACCGGCGCTTGCGGCGGCGGGCGGCGGGGGCGTCGTTGAAGAGCGCGGTGTAGAGGTAGTTGAAGCCGTCCAGCTTGAGCCGCGCGATTTTCTGCCCGATGAAATGCTCGATCTTGTTCACCTCATCGACGTCCTCACCAGTCATGAGGGTAAAAGCGTCGCCCACCGTTTGCGCGCGACCGGTGCGGCCGATGCGGTGCACGTAATCCTCGGCATGCTGCGGCACATCGTAGTTGATCACGTGCGAGACGCCCGCGATGTCGATCCCGCGCGAGGCGATATCGGTGGCGACCATCACCTCATACTTGCCGCGCTTGAAGCCATCGAGCGCATCCATCCGCTCGTTTTGCGTGCGGTTGGAGTGGAGCACGGCGACGGAGTGGTTCGCCTCCTTGAGCTTGGCGGTGATGCGGTCCGCGCCGTCCTTGGTACGGCTGAAGACGAGCACGCTGTCGAAATTGGTTTTTTCCAGGAGCGCGAGCAGCAGGTCGAACTTCTGGTCGCGGGCCACCGGATAAAGCGCATGATTGACGGTCTCGGCGGGCGAGCGGCGGGCGCCGATCTCGATGACCTCGGGATCGCGCAGCACCCACTTGGTGAGGCTTTCGATTTCCGGCGGCAGGGTGGCGGAGAAAAAGAGGGTCTGGCGTTCCTTCGGGCACTTTTCCACGATGCGGCGCACCTGGGGCATGAAGCCCATGTCGAGCATGCGGTCCACTTCGTCGAGCACGAGGATGGTGAGTGAATTGAGACTGACGACCTTTTGCTCCATGAGGTCGAGGAGGCGTCCGGGAGTGGCGACGAGGACGTCGATGCCACTCTTGATGCTCTCGCGCTGCTTGCCGAAGCCGACGCCACCATAGACGACGCCGATCTCCAGATCGCTGAAGCGGGCGTAATCGCGGAAGGCGGTCTCCACCTGGGCCGCGAGCTCGCGGGTGGGCTCGAGCACGAGGCAGCGCAGTGCGCCGTGCTTTTGCAGCCGGGTGAGGACGGGCAGCGCAAAGGCCGCCGTCTTGCCGGTGCCGGTTTGCGCGGAGCCGATCAGGTCGCGGCCGGACAGGTCCAATCGGAGCCGCGCGCAGTTGAATAGGCGTCGGATCGACGTAGCCCATTGACTGCACCCCGTGGATTACATCTTCAGATAAGCCCAATTCCCAGAATGACATGGAACGCCGAAAGTAGTCGTGGAACGCCCGCCCCACAACATGTTTTTACGTTTTCAGATTTATCCGATGAAATCGCCCCGCTCCCGCAGCCGGGCAAAAACCTCGCGCATCATCCGGTAGCCGAAATGTCCCTGGCGGATCAGCAGCAGCTCGCTCCCCGGCCACGCCTCCGTGAGCGCCCGGGCATCCCCGGCCCGCACGAGGTGGTCATACGCCCCCGCTCCGACCAGCACCCGCTCCGCCGGAAAGGCGGGTGCCCCGTGCAACGGCGAGCTGAGATGAAAATGCCGCTCGATCAGCGGTTGGCCAATGCCCGCGCCTCGTAATTCGCGGCGCAGCTTCCACGACGCATCGCTCTGCCAGATCGCGTGCTCCACATTCACGATCGGGCACATGAGCGCAGCGAACCGAAAATCGCGCTCCACCGAGCAAAGGAGCGCCCGAATCCAGCCCCCGTAGCTGGTCGCCCACAGGCCGAACTCCCGGCTGCCGCGCTGGCGCAGAAGCGTCATGAGCTGCGCCTGCCGCCACCCCCTGGCGCAACCCCTGCCCCGTGCGGATGAGATCGCAGGTCACCGCCAGCTCCCCGTTGCGCGTTCCCGGCGGCGTGCGGGTGTAATGGTAGGGCAGGTGAATAAACGCGGCGTTCCAGCCAGAGCTCATTGAAGCACTGCGCCCACCGACGATAACCGGCATCGCTGGCGGACATCAGCGCATGCAGCATGAAAACCGTCGGCGCGCTCCAGCCCCGGGCGCAGGGAAACAGCTCCACGTGCACGCGATCGTTTTCCACCAGGCCGCTGGTAATCGGGCTCACCCAGTGGAGCTGGTTTTCACTCGAGGTGGGAAGCAACTCGGGTGTAGGGGCCGCGTAAAATTGCTCGCGGGAAAGCGGCCCGCAATCGGCCACGTATTTTTCCAATGCGGCACGACTGCCGCCATGCAGCCGGTGCCGCCACTGCACGGCATTCATCGAGACGCTCATCAGGGCATCGAGAAAACCGGCGGCGCTGGATTCGAGCAGTTTTTTCATGGCTCGCGCATTCGCGCCTGCGGGGGCTGGGGCAGATCGTCATCGGTGAGCGAGAACTTTTCGCGCAGTTCGCGCGTGAGCACTTGCAGCGCCCCGGCCAGCGCGGCAGGGCCAGCGCTCGCCTCGAGGGCGGAGCCAAAGCCGATCCACACCTGCGCGCGGTGGCGCGGATTCCAGCGACGTCGATTGTAGAGACGATCACTGCCGAGAATCACACACGGGACAATCGGAACCCCGGCCATTTGTGCCAGCCGCAGCGCGCCAGGCTTCATCGGCGCGCCTTGCAGGATCGAGTGCTCGCCATCGCGAATCCCGCCCTCGGGAAAAATCCCGACCACCCGCCCCTGCTTTAACCGCTCCAGGGTCGTGCGCACCGCCGCCCCATCCGCCTTTCCGCGATCAGCGGGAAAAGTCCCGATCGCCCGGAGCCAAGTCGCGAAGAAGCGATTGGCGAACAATTCCCGCATCGCCATCCAGTCCACCGCCCGGCAGGCCGCCAGGCTGAGCAGCGGCGGATCGAAGTGGCTGATGTGGATTCGACACCAGGAGCCACGCCCGGCACGCGCGGAAGCCGCCGCCTCCAGCACGTGAATTTTCACGAAGGGCCAGAGCAGGCAGCGCGCAAGGAAACACGAGATTCGATAGGCCAGCCAACGCACAGTCCCCGGAATTCAGTGACCATTTGCACCGACCGAAAGTGCAAATTCATCGTCCGATCACCGCTTTTACACGCCCCTTACAATTCTCTTTCAGACTTGTATTGATGCGGGTTCGCGGCTACTTTGAGACCCGCATAGGAGTCTTTAAATGCGTATAATTTGAAACCCAACGCCCCCCGGCGGTGTTCCTACTGCAAACAAAGAAAACTATGAAAACCGGATTAATTGGATTCATCTCACGTGCCTGGCATCGCGAAGAAAAGCTCCACCCGCTCGACCAGAAGATGGCGAAGAAGTGGATCAAGCAACGGATGCTGAACGTCTTTCCCGAGCTGCGCAACAACCCGATCGCGTTGGAACAAGCCTATCACTCGCTCTCGCTGGAGCCCCGCCCCGGCACCCAGGCTGGCGACGCCGGCACCTGTTTCGAAGTCCAGTTTCCCGGCTGATTCACAGCCGCACCAATCCGCCTCGCCAGCCGTTGGTTTGGCGACGGATCAATGGAAACCGCACCAGCAGGGCGGCTTTCCATCTTGAAGATGATCGCAATCCCTGGCCGTCAAATTCGCAATCATCTTCAGCCCGCGAGGCTTTCATTCACCGTCAAAGAGATTTGCCCTCCTCCGTGGCGATTCTCGCAAGTAATCGCTGAAGCGATTTCAACCACGCGTCACAGTCTCTTAAGAAGTCGCGTCGCTTCCCCAGTGCCGAAAAATGTGGGTCCACTCGGCTTCGCTCGGGGTGGCATTTTCGGAATGAAAACGTGCATTGTCCCTGCGCCCTTGGATTGCGGCGACACGTTACCGCTTTCTCCACGCGAGACCTGTCTCGCTCCAGCGCGCAGCCAATTACACGCCTTCGGACGTGAACTGAAATTCGCGTGCCCGCTGGCCCAGACCGCTGTATTTACTCTGCCACGCAAAGACCGCTGAGGCTTTCCCCCAATCTGTGCGACAATCCCGTGATGAACCCCGCGCTCTCCCCCAACGCTTTCCTCCGGCCGCTCGCTTCTCTCGCCGCACTCCTCCTCATGTCAGCACCGCTCTACGCGGGCGAGAGCGGGTTGGTCCTGGAAACCAGGGCGGTTCAGTCCAGCGTTCTTCAAGGCGAACCCATCCTGATCGTTTGCACCTTTTCCAATCACGATGCGCAGCCCAAGGGGGTAAATGTCGATTACCTCAAATGCTCGCTCGATGGCAGTTCCTTCGGCCCCAACCGCTTCATCGAAGCCGCCGTCGAGCATGCGATCGATCCGCAAAATCTGTTCACGCTCAAACCGGGCGAACAGCAGTCGGCCCTCGTCGTGCTCAATGCCTGGGTTGACCTGCATCCCGGCCGCAATCAGTTGCAGTTTATCTACGATTATTCCTCCGACCAAATCACCGGCAGCCCCTTCGCGCTCCAGGCCCAGAAAACCAATTTCTCTGCCCTCGTGGCCAGAATCCGCAGCGACCTCCCCTTGTGGACCCGGTCTGCCGACGAAACTACTTTGGTGGCCGAACTTTCCCCGGTTTACACCCTGGTGCCGGAATTTCGAAAAAGCGTGGAAACTCTGCTGAAAAAAGGAATGTTCCAAAGCTCGGTCACGAAACACACTCCGCTCACCGACGAGGAGCGCAAGCTTCTGAACGACCTCAGCCAGTCCGGCAAAGCGCTGCAGGATTAGGCCGGATTTTTCAGCATAGTTGCTGGCCCTGCCCACCGCATTTCTCGCTCCACCGCAAAAAACAAATACGCCCGCAAACCGTGAAGTCTGCAGGCGTATGAAAATGGAATCGTTTTCGCTGGGCGTCTTCGGAGCCGGGACGACTTAGAACGGAATGTCGTCTTCCTCGGGCTCCAGATCGGGATCGGCTGGAGGCTTCGGCGGGCCTTTGGGAGCGGGGCGTGAGGACGGGCGATACTCCCGCTGTTCGCGTTGCTCGTAGCCGCCACCGCCACCTCCGCTGCTTCCACCGCCACCGCTATAGCCACCACCACCGCCGCCGCCCTCGTCATCGCCCCCACGGCCACCGGGCGTGCCGATGAGCTGCATGGTTTCGCCGACGACCTTGAGCTTGCTGCGCTTCTGGCCGGTCTGCTTGTCGTCCCACGTATCCATCTGGAGACGTCCTTCGATCAAGACCGGGCGGCCTTTTTTGAGATACTGGCCAGCCACCTCGGCCTGGCGGCCCCAGAGGGTGACGTCCACAAAGGTGGTCTCCTCGCGTTTCTCCCCGTTGTCGGCAGTATAGTAGCGATTGACTGCGAGGCCGATATCGGCCACGGCCATGCCCTTCGGGGTGTAGCGAACGTCGGGATCCCGGGTAAGGTTTCCCATCAGGAGAACTTTATTGTAGCTGGCCATCGGCGCAGAGTAGGCGGCGGAAACGTCTTATTCCAACCAAATTATTTGGCCGCCTGCTTCGCAGCCAGTTTCTGGTAGTGCTGGCGGTAAACGTCGTTATCGAGCTTGAACTTGCCGCGGAGCTTGTCGATCAGCGAGGCTTCGCCCGAGAAGATGAAGTTCACGAAATAGCCGCTGGAGAGTTCGCCCGCCGCGTAGCTGAAGTTCTTGTTTTCGAGACGCTGGATCTGCTCGACAGCAGCGCCTTCCTTTTTGAATTCGCCTTCGAGACGCTCAATGATTTCCTTGGCGCCGTCTTCACTGCCCTTGGTGTTCAGCACGAGCAGGGCTTCGTATCGGTTTTTCATAATTTGGGTTGGTTGGTTTGGTCGTTTGGTTAATTGAATTGATTCATCGCCACTTCGTAGCCTTGCTCCCGCACGCAGGAGATGGCTTCCATGGCTCGCTGCAAGGCGCTGTCGAGAGCAGCCTCCTCGTCGCTGGAAAAGCGGCCCAGCACATGGCCCACCAGGGTGGACCCCTGCGCCGCGCCGATCCCGATCCGCAGCCTCGGCACCGCATCCGTGCCGAGGTGATCAATGATTGAGCGGAGGCCGTTATGGCCGCCGGCCGAACCGCCCGGGCGCAGCCGGAGCTTGCCCAGCGGGAGCGCGACGTCGTCGTAGGCCACGAGCACGTGTTCCGGCGCGATCTTGTAAAAATCGCACATGGCGCGAACCGGACCGCCGCTCAGGTTCATGAAGCGCATCGGCTTGCAGAGCTTGAGCCCCGCCGCCTCCGCGACTTCCGAGTCCCACTTCTTTTCGGAGCGAAACGCCACCCCGCTTGCCGCTGCCAGTCGATCCAGGATCATAAAACCGGCGTTGTGGCGGGTGCGTGCATACTCGCGGCCAGGATTTCCAAGGCCCACGAGCAGTTGCACTGGAGACGGGGTGGCAATGGCGAAGGTGGATTACTTCTTCTCAGGAGCAGCCGCTTCCGGCTTCTTCTCCTTGATCACTTCGGGAGCGGTCGGAGCGTTCTCGGCCGGGGTCTCGACGGCCACGGTCGGCGCGGCTACGAGGAACACGGTGAGCTCGGCATCATCCACCGCGGTCACACCGGCCGGGAGGGCGATATCCTTCACATGCAGCGAGTCGCCGACGTTCAGGGCGGAGACGTCCACGGTGATGAGCTCGGGCAGGTCCTGCGGCAGGCAGGACACTTCGAGCGAGCGGAGGCTCTGCTCGAGCAGGCCGCCGAAATTCTTCACACCATTGGCTTCGCCGGTGGCTTCGACCGGGATGGAAGCGGTGAGCTTCTCGTTCTGGCTCACGGCATGGAAATCGACATGGAGGACGCGGCCACCGATCGCGGCGTGCTGGACTTCCTGGATCAGAGCCATGCGGCTCTGGGTCTTGCCGTTGTCGTTGATTTCGAGGTCCACGAGGATGTTTTCACCGCGAGCATGGCTCAGCAGCGTGGCGATCTCGCGCTCCACGACCTGGAGGGCCTGGGGCTGCTCTTTACCGCCGTAGATCACCGCGGGAACGATTCCGGTTTGCTTCAGTTTTTTTACCGCGGAACGCCCGATCGAGGGACGAGTCTGCGCCGTCAGTTTTACTTGTTTGGCCATGGTTGGTTATACTTTCTCTTTGGGCCCGTTGATCTCGAACAACGAGCTCACGGATTCATCATTATGGATGCGTTTGATACCTTCGCCCATCAGCTCCGCGATGCACAACACCTGGATGTTGTAGCCATCACCGGAACGGACCGGCACACTGTTTGTCGTAATAAGCTCTTTGATTTCCGATTTCTTGAGCCGCTCGATCGCGAGGTCGGAAAGCACCGCATGCGAAACCCCGGCGTAAATGTCGCCCGCGCCATGCTTCTTCAAAATCTTGGTCGCGCTGGTCAGCGTCCCGGCGGTCTCGGTGAGATCGTCCACCAGCAACACCGTTTTACCGGCCACATCGCCGATCACGTAGAGCGCCTCGATTTCCGTCGCGCTCTTGCGGCGCTTGGCCACGATCGCGAGTTCCACGCCGAGGGCCTGCGAATAGGCCGAGGCCATCTTGATCCCACCCACATCGGGGGAAACCACCACGAGATTTTCCAGATTCCGGCTGCGGAGATACTTGATCAGCACCGGGGAGGCATAGAGATGGTCCACCGGGATATCGAAGAACCCGGCCACCTGCTGCGCGTGCAAGTCCATGGTCAACACGCGGTTAACCCCGGCCGCCGTGAGCAAATTCGCCACCAGCTTGGCCGTGATCGGCACCCGGGGCTGGTCCTTGCGATCCTGGCGGGCGTAGCCAAAGAAAGGCATGATCGCCGTGATCCGCTTCGCGCTCGCGCGCCGGGCGGCGTCCACCATGATCAACAGCTCCATGATGTTCTGATTGCTCGGCGGGCAGGTCGGCTGAACGATGAAAATGTCGCAACCGCGCACGTTTTCATTGATTTTCACCATCGTTTCACCGTCGGGAAACGAGCTAACGGTCGCGTCGCCAAGCGGCACGCCGACATAATCAGCAATACGCTGGGCCAGCTCGCGATGAGCGCTACCAGAGAAAATCTTTAATTCGGGACGCGGCATACAGGTTTCAGGTGAAAAGGGTCACGAACGTAAGCCGCCCGGCCAGAAATTCAACTAGAAAGATGAAAAGCTGTTCGACCCCTGACCCTGGCGAGAAGTTGGCGAGACGCCAAAGTGAATATTTTATGTTCACTATTGACCTCATTTTACCGATCCTTTTCAATCCGCCGGGAATGAAGGTCACCGGGGATAAGTTAGTCGTATGGCAATGGCACAAAGTGCTTTTGAAAAAAACGTTCCATTTTTTCCTGCTGCTTCCAATTCTACTCTCTGGATGCGTGGCGATCCCAAAACCGGCTAAAGAATCTCATCTTGGCCTGCTCCCGGAGATCAAAGCGCCTCAAACCCTCGCTTATCGCAGCGAAACCTACCGCGCCAGCTATTCAGCGGTTTCCAGTAAGATGGCCTTGGTCGAATACTATCGGGACGGGGAAACCCCAGAGCATTGGACCCAAATGCTGGCCTTGCGATACTTTCCAGATGCCCCTTCTCCCGCAGTGCAGGCAGAGGGATTGGCTGCGATGGCAAGCGGATTAGGTGGTGCACAATCTTACAAGGATCCAAACAACGCCGGCTATGACGTCGATTCGCTATTGGCGGTGCCCCAGAGCCACGGAACCATTGAATTCAATATCTTCCACATCATGAATCAGACCGACGGCCGGGGCACAAAGTCCTTTCAGTATGCCGAACGAATTCCAAGTTCCGCTTATCATCTGGCGAATTCGGACGGCTCGGTCGAAAAATCTCTCGGAGTGGCCTATCTGCAAGCAAAGAGAGATGGCCATCGCAAGACGTTCCTTGCCATGCCCGTCCCCAAAATCACTTTTGTCGTCCCGAAGAGTGATGACTCCAGTCCCAGCGATCCAAAACCATAAAAATCGCCAACCAGGAAGCCTGCTGTAACCCATTCAATTTATGAAAAAATCCGCACTTTTGCTCATTCCACTGGTCGCGAGCCTTTTCTCTCTTTCTGGCTGCGTTTTGGGACATCGCACGGTCGCTTTGAGCGTGAAGACCGGCGCGATGGCCTCTACTAAAGGAAGCGTGTTTTTGCGCCCCGTCTCTGATGAGCGTCACTTTGAAAACGGGCCGGATAAGCCCTCCACGCCCTCTATCAGCGGCAACGTGAATGCGGTGAGCAAGGACGAACTCGGCAAGTATGTGGGTCGCCAGCGCAATGGCTACGGCCACGCCATGGGGGACTTGGTCCTTCCATCCGGCGAAACAGTCTCTGGAAAAATGCGTGAGCTGGTCAAAGAGGCCTTTGCACGCCGGGGATACGCCGTGGGCACCAGCGCCACCTCGGGCAATGCGGCCGAGGTAAAGATCGACGAGTTCTGGGCCTGGACGACCCCCGGCCTGTGGTCGATCGGCTTCGACGCCCGCATTTCCGCCCGCTTCACCGTGAACCATGGCGGTCATACCAGCACCTTCACCGTGCTCGGCACCGGCGGGAACAATGGCCAGATGGGCAGCACTGAAAACTGGCAGGAAACCTACGAGGGCGCCTTCGACGACTTCCTCGCCAAGCTGGATAAGGAACTGGCAAGTGCTGGTTTCTAAACCGACTTCAAATCAACTGCGCTGGCCCAGTAATTTGGTGCTAATATGCTAAAGCGTGAACATCACTGAACTCAAAAAGGAAGTAGATGCCCTCTCTCCAGCAGAATTGGGAGAGTTGTCCGCTTACATTGCTCAAAAAGATGCCGAGATCGATCGGGATTTCAGCAAAGGCGGTCGATTTAAGAAAATACTGGAATTGCGGGGCAAGATCGCTAAGGAGGGAGATTTGGATCAAATGCGCGCGCCATCGATAATGATGGCCTTTTCGGATGCCAAAACGCTCCCGATTGAAGTCCAACGCCAACGGCGTTGAATCATCCAGCCCAAGGTTGCGAGGAACGAGCCACCTTGGGAACCCCCATGAAAATAGATTCGAACCCTGCAGGGGTTCCATCCACCGATTAGCCGAGGATGAAACCCCTGCAGGGTTTTAAGATTAGGAGGATTAGTCCCGGGGTAGAGGCTCCTGCGTCGCCTCAACCCACGGGCTGGATGAGGGAACGCCGTTGGCGTTCTTACAAAAGGTTTCGGGAATTTATTTTGAGAGATGCTCAAAATCCCCTACCTACAGCCACGCTTTCAACCGCTCGCGGAGCTCCACACTCGGGTTGACCCGATACTCCGTCGCCGGTTTGATCCGCAGCTTGCGGCCGTTGAGGCGGTAGAACTCCATTTCCAGCACTTGCGGGCCGGGGTAGGCGCGTAGCGTTTCGGCCACGCTCTGCAGATCGGCCTCGGTGGTGGTTTCCAGCGGGAACTTGAGGACGAGGGAGGTGCCGTTGCCCTTGGCGGGCTTGAGTGGCTTGATGTCGTTGGCGACCAGCTTGGGCGCTTCATCCCGCAAGTCGAGGCGGGCCGTGATGTTGACGACCCGGCCTTGCTCCAGGTGCTGTGAGACTTTGGCGAAGGTATCGTTCCAAATCATCACCTCCAGCATGCCGGTGAGGTCTTCCAGCACCACGATCGCGAAGGGTTTGCCGTCCTTTTTGGTGAATTTCTTTTCCACGGAGGCGAGCTGACCGGCGACCTGCACGGTCGATTTGTCCTCCTGCTCAGCGAGGGAAGCGATGGGGACGTATTTTCCACCCTCCAACGCTCCGCGATATTCATCCAGCGGATGGCCGGTGACGTAAAACCCGAGCAATTCCTTTTCCGCGGCCAGTTTTTCGGACATGGGCCACGGCTCGACCTTTGCGGTGGCGGCGGCGCGGGTTGGCGCGGCTTCGGCAAACATGTCGAAGAGCGCCACCTGGCCGGAAGCCTTGTCCCGCTGGGTGCTGGCGGAGGCCTGGAGGGCGTGGTCGATATTCGCGAACAGCTCGGCACGCTCCTGGCCGGTGAAGTCGAAGGCACCGCATTTCACGAGGCTTTCGAGCACCTTTTTGTTCACCTTGCGGGAATCCATCCGGGCACAGAAATCGTCGAGCGTTTTGAAAACGCCGTTCTTTTCGCGTTCCTCAATCGCCGCTTCCATCGCCGCTTCGCCGACGTTCTTGATCGCCGCGAGGCCGTAGCGAATACCCGGCTTGCCATCGAACTCCTCGGGCAAAAACTTGAGCCCGCTGCGGTTGATATTCGGCGGCAGGATCATCATGCCCATCCGCTGGCATTCGTTCACGAAGACCGCGATCTTGTCCGTGTTGCTGATTTCGTTACTCATCACCGCCGCCATGAACTCGACGGGGTAATTCGCCTTCAAGTAGCCGGTCTGGTAGCTCACCCACGCATAGGCCGCCGAGTGGGAACGGTTGAAGCCGTAGCCGGCGAACTTTTCCAGCAAGTCGAAGATCTCGTTCGCTTTCTTTTCCTCGATTCCGTGCAGCTCCTTCGCGCCCTTGAGGAACTTTTCACGCTCCTTCGCCATCTTGTCCTTGTCCTTCTTACCCATCGCGCGACGAAGCAAATCGGCGCCACCGAGGGTGTAACCGGCCAGCACCTGGGCGGCCTGCATCACCTGCTCCTGGTAAACGAAAATGCCGTAGGTTTCCGCGCAGACCGTGGCGAGCAGCGGGTGCGCATACTTGATCTTGGCCAGCCCCTTCTTGCGCTTGATGTAATCGGGAATCAGGTCCATCGGACCCGGGCGATAAAGCGCGAGAATGGCGTTGATGTCTTCGATGTCCTTCACATCGAACTGGCGGCAGACGCCGACCATGCCGCCGGACTCGACCTGGAACACCGCGATCGTATCGCCGCGGTTGTAAACGTCGAAGGTGGGCTGGTCGTCGAGCGGGATGGTCGCGATGTCGAAATCGGGTTTCTTGCGGTGGATGAGCTTCACCGCGTCGTCGATGACGGTGAGGGTCTTCAGGCCCAGAAAGTCCATCTTCAGCATGCCCAGGTCGGTGAGCGGCTGCATGGAATACTGGCTCACGATGCCGCCATCGTTGGCGCGGGCGAGCGGGATGTATTCGTCGAGCGGGCGACCACCGATCACCACGCCCGCCGCGTGCACGCCCGCATTGCGCGAGATGCCTTCCAGCACCGTCGCGTATTCCCAGAGCTGTTTCGTCGCGGGCTCGGTATCGACCGCGCGCCGGAGATCGGGATTCTTGTCGATTGCGCCGCCGATGTGCTCTTTCTCCCCGGTTTCCTTGTTCTTCTTGTCGATGCCGTTGAGCGTGATGTTCAGCTCGTTGGGAATCATCTTCGCGATCCGGTCGCCGTCGCCATAGCTCCAGCCGAGGACACGGCCCACGTCGCGCACAACCGACTTCGCGCCGAGGGTGCCGAAGGTGATGATCTGCGACACGGCGCGCTCGCCGTACTTGCGCTTCACGTATTCGATCACCTCACCGCGGCGGTTCTGGCAGAAGTCCACGTCGATATCCGGCGGGCTCACGCGCTCGGGATTGAGGAAGCGCTCGAAGAGCAGCTTGAACTTGATCGGATCAATATCCGTGATGCCCATCACGTAGGCGACCAGCGAACCGGCCGCCGAGCCACGGCCCGGCCCCACCGGGATGCCGTGTTCCTTCGCCCAGTTGATGAAGTCCCACACGATGAGGAAGTAGTTTACGAACCCCTGCTTCTCCAGCACGCCCAGCTCGCGTTCCATGCGCTCCTGGACCACCGACGAATCGGCCTCGCTACCGAAGCGCTTCTGCAAGCCCTTCGCGCAGATCTCGCGCAGGTATTCGTTCTGCGTCATCCCCTCCGGCGGCGTGTAGTCCGGGTATTTCGGCACGCCGAATTCCATTTTGAAATCGCACCGCTCGGCGATCCGCAGCGTGTTGTCGCAGGCCTCGGGATGCTCGCGGAAAAGCTCGCGCATCTCGGCCGGGCTCTTGAAGTAAATCTCCGGCACATAGTGCATGCGCTTTTCGTCCGCCACATTCGCGCCGGTGCCGATGCAGATCATCACGTCGTGCGCCTCGTGGTGCTTGCGCTCGAGGAAATGCACGTCGTTGGCGGCGACCAGCGGCAGGTTGAATTCCCGGGCCAGCACCGGCAGCACCTGATTGCACTTCCGCTGCGCCTCGATGCCGTGATCGTGCATCTCCAGGTAGAAATTTTCGCGCCCGAGGATGTCCACGAAATCCGCCGTGCTCTGCCTCGCCTTCGCAAGCTGATCCTGCTGGAGGTGCATGTTGATCTCGCCCTTCAGGCAACCGCTCAGGCCGATCAAGCCCTGGGCATGCTTCGCCAGCACTTCCTTGTCGATCCGGGGCTTGTAATACATGCCCTCCAGGTGCGCCATCGAGACCAGCTTCACGAGGTTGTCGTAGCCGGTCGCATCCTTCGCCAGCAGGGTGAAATGATAGGCCGCATCGCGTCCGCTCGTGGCCTGTTTTTCGGTCATCTTACCGGGGGCCATATAGACCTCGCAGCCGATGATCGGCTTGATCCCCGCCTTCTCCGCCTCCTGGTAAAACTCGACCGCGCCATACATCACGCCGTGATCGGTGATCGCCACCGCCGGCATGCCGAATTCCTTCGCCTTCTTCATCAAATCGGGAATACGCACCGCGCCGTCGAGCAGCGAGTATTCCGTGTGAAGATGGAGGTGAACAAAGGAATCGGACGACATGGTTTGAGAACTATAATCGCATTCGTGCGGAGGCGAAGCGGGAAAGTTTGGAAATTCATGCCCGCTTCGGGTAAGCTTGGGAAAGTCACATCCTTGCCGATGAAAATCCTGTTCCGCCTCGCTCTCATATGCCCCGTGCTCGTGCTCGCCGCCTGCGCGAGCAATAAACCCAAGCCCGTCAAATCCGGCTGGCGGATCATTGACTCCGACGACGACCACAATCCCTTCATCAGCGACAACCCGGCCCATGCGGGCGAGATCATCAAGGACAACACACGCCAGTAACGATCCCACCCCGGCGTGGAATGATGACACGAATTTCTCCATTCCGGGTTCCCTCGGTGGCGCAATTCTGCTTTGTTCTCCGGGTTCCCCATGAATTTCGTGGCCTGATTAATCCATGCACCTTTCCAAAAAAGCCGAATACGCCCTGCGCGCGCTGATCGCGATCGCCCGCGAACCGCGTTCCTGGCAGATTCAGGAGCTCTCGCGCACTGAGAATATTCCGGTGAAGTTTCTTCGAGCAAATCCTGCTCACCCTGCGCCGCGCCGGTCTGCTCATCAGCAAGCGCGGGCTCGGCGGCGGCTATGCATTGCGGAAGGCGGCCTCCGAGATCAGCCTCTGTGAAGTGATCTCGATCATGGACGGCCCGATTGCCCCCGTCCCCTGCGCGACCGATCTCCCGGCGGAACGGTGCTCCTGCCCCGATCCTGCAACCTGCCCGATCCGCAAGGTGATGCTGGATTTCCGCAAGCAAATGCAAACATCGCTTTGCAGCCAGACGATCGAGGATCTCGTCCGCCTGAGCCCCAGCCCGGATGCGCTGGCGTTTGATATTTAGAGCGGGAGTTTTCGAATTCGGATTTGATGCTCTTGCACGGAAAGCAAAGCCCCTGCTTTCAAATCATCGCGACACTCATCGACGACCTTTTCGAGCAGGGAACAGAAACGCTCTGAACGCAGGCCTTCGATGCGAATTCTTACCACGGAAGGTTTAGGTGCGTGAGAAAATGCCAGCAGGGTGTGAAAATCGGCGTCGAGCGTAACCACCACTCGATCTTCGTTGTATGCCCGAGCGAGAATTTCTTCATCCGCAGCTTTAGAAAGGCCTATTTCCCCGACATGGATTGCTTCAAATCCAACCTGCCGCAATACCGAAGCAGCCGTGAGTGGAACTCCTTGATCGAGAAGCAACCTCATTTCGCCATCACCAACTCAATCACCCGGTCATCCAGAATCGCTGCCGCGTAGGCTAATGCTTCGCGAATGTCCTCCTCTTCCAGCTCAGGGTATTCGCGTCGCAAATCCCCCCGATCCGGATACATTGCCACGGCCTCAACCACCCGGCGCACGGTAAGCCGAAGGTCGCGAATACAGGGCTGACCATTCATCCGCTTGGGATCTGAGGTGATGCGGTTGAAAAGCATGATTGGAAATTACCACATCCTGCTTTCTGCACCAAGGACTATCCCGTCAATCCCCAGCGGCGCTTGAAGAAGGTCTCGAAGGGCGAAAAGAGCAGTTTATCCGCGGCAAGGCCGATGATCACGATCACAATCATGATGCCGAAAACCTGGTCCATGGCGCTGAGATCGCGACCGTTCTGGAGCAGGTTGCCAAGGCCCATGCCGGTGAGAATAGAGACCATGATCTCGGCGGCCATCAGGGAACGCCAGGCGAAGGCCCAGCCCTGTTTCATGCCACCGACGACGTAGGGGAGCGAGGCGGGCAGGATGACCTTGATCCAGGTATGCATCCCCCGGGAGCCCATCGTCTTGGCCGCGCGGGCATAGATCGGCGGCACATTACGCGCACCGCTTTCCGCCGCGAGGATGACGGACCAAAGCGTGCCCATGATCACGACGAAGAGCATCGCGCCCTCGGACTGGCCGAACCACAGCAAAGCCGGCGGCACCCAGCAGACGCTCGGGAGCGTCTGCAAACCGAGCGCGAGGACACCCAGCGTGTCGCTCATCCAGCGGAAACGCGCGGTGAGCAAGCCGAGCGGCAGCCCGGCCACGATTCCGATAAAGTAACCGAGGAGCAGGCGCTTCATGGTCACGATCGAGGCACTGAGCAGCGTCCCATCCTTGATCGAGGCCCACAAATAGGCCCAGACATCCTCCGGCAGCGGCGACAGCACCGGCGACCAGGCCCCGCGATTCACCTGCCAGATGGTGACAAAATGCCAGAGGGCGGCGAGCACGGCAAAAAAGACAAAACTGATGGCGAGACGTTTCATTCTGCAACCTCCTTGGCGGTGTAACCTTTCAGGGCGCGGGTGATCTCCGAGGTGTAACCCGCGAGGCCGACGCTATTGATGTCGCGTGGACGCTCCAGCTTGATGGCGAACTCCTCGCGAATCCGCCCCGGGTGCGGCGAGAAGAGCACCACGCGGTCGCCAAGGCAGGTCGCCTCGCGCACGTTGTGGGTCACGAAAATGATCGTCTTCTTGCGCGCGGCCCAGATGCTCTGAATATCACCGTAGAGCTGCTCACGCGTCATCGCATCCAGCGCGGCAAAGGGCTCATCCATGAGCAGTACGCGCGGATTGGGGGCGAGCGCGCGCGCCAGGGCCACGCGCTGCTTCATCCCGCCGGAAAGCTCGTGGACGTTGCGATCCACGAACTTTTCGAGGCCGACCAGTTTCAAATAGAACATGGCCACTTCCTTGCGCTCGTTCGCCTTGAGGCCCGGCTTCAATTTCAGGCCGAACAGCACATTCCCCATCACATCGAGCCAGGGAAAAAGCGCATGTTCCTGGAACATCACCATGCGGTCGCGTCCCGGCTCGGTGACGACCTTGCCATCACTTAAAACGCGACCGCTCGTGGGCTGTTCCAGCCCGGCGATGATGTTCAAAAGCGTCGATTTACCGCAACCGCTCGGTCCCACCAGACAGACGAACTCCCCCTCCGCAACGTTGAGGGAAACGTTCTCCAGTGCCACGACCTTCGTGTGGCCCACGTGAAATTCCTTGGAGACATTCTCCACGGAAAGTTTTGATGGAGTGATGACCTGCAGTTCGTCCGTAATCATGGTTGGGCCAGCAGACTGGACAAATCCGGCTCAACTTTCAAGAACCCTGCGTCTTTTGCTTTTTTGACGAAATCCTGGAACGGGGCGGCGGTGATTTGATCGGTCACGGTGATGCGTTTCCAGGCGTGGGCGATCAGTTCTGGCGACACCTTGGTATGGGTGAGGGTGGTCAGTTCATCGACCAGATATTTCTGCGCTTCGTCCGGGTGGGCGTTGATCCACGCGGTCAATTCCTGATGGGCTTTGACGAAGGCCTTGGCGAGATCGGGCTGTTCCTTGAGGAAACCGGCACGCGAAACCAGGATGGTGATCACGGCGTCCTTTTCCTCGACGAGCGCCTTGCCGCCGCCATCGAGCTCCAGACGGGACATCCAGGGCTCCACGGCCCACACGCCGTCGATCTGCTTCTGCTTGAAGAGGGCGAGCTGATCGGGGTTCTGCGTCGGGATGACCATGGCGTCGCCACCGGTCTGCGTGATTTTCAAGCCGCCGGCGATGAGCCACGAGCGGGCGGAGATATCCTGGGTATTGCCGAGCTGGGGCGTGGCAATTTTCTTGCCCTTGAAATCGGCGGGGGTCTGCAGGTTTTCATCAGGCTGCACGATCAGACCGCTGCCGCCATTGGCCGCTCCCGCGATGACGCGGATCTCGGTGCCCTTGGATTTGGCATAGGCGTTGACCGCCGGGCTGGGCCCGACATAGGTCAAATCAATCGCCTTGGCGAAAATGGCCTCGGTCGCGCTCGGACCGGCATTATAGGAAAACCATTGCAGCTCGACATCGGCGCCGAGCCGGGGCTCGAACCAGGGCTTGCCCTCGCGGGCCATCGCCTGGGCCACGAGCGCCTGCACGTGGGTGACATTCGGGAAAAAGCCGATCCGCAAAACGGTCTTGGCTTGCGCAGCCGCCGAGGAGAAGACGAGCCCGGCGACGGTGGTAAGGAGGAGGAGTGTTTTTTTCATGTGGTTGCCTTTTTGGTTTTGGAGTTTGTTTTGGGAGAGGCTTTGCGCTTGATCGGGTCCTTCGTCACGGAGGCATCCATTTCGGTCACCCCCATCATCGCCTCGGCGAAGGAAGGCTGGACGTTGTCCCGCTTCAACTTGCGGAGCGTGACCTCGACCACCTGGGCGAGACTGTAGCGATCGAGGATGTTCGCAATCGCGTTGCGCACATCCAGCATGAGCATGCGGAGGCCGCAGTGCTCCTCGTCGGGACACGTGCAACGCTCGTAAGCCGTGACACTTACGCAACTAATGGGAGCCAGGGGGCCATCAATCAGCCGCACCACATGCCCGATTTTGATCTTCGACATGGGTTGCGCCAGAAAGTAGCCGCCCTGCTTGCCGCGCTTGCTCTCAATGAAGCCCGCCTCGCGCAATTGATTGAGAATTTGCTCCAGAAATTTCATGGGCAGCATCTCCTTTTGCGCGATTTCTCCAATTTTAACCAAATCACGGCCGCACTCCTGAGCTATTCCCAGATCGATCAAGGCTCTCATGGCGTACTCGCCGCGTTTGGACATTTTCATATGGCAACTCTACTTGAAGAGTCAAGTTAGGCAGCCATCTGGTCGCAAAGCAATCATTTTCCAAGCTCCGGAATGCCGCCGGTCGCCGGTCGTAATGAGCCATAAAGTTTATAAATCCGCCGCGTAGGAAATCATCTGGCGATACTCTTTGAGGATCGCCTTCAGGGACGCCACAAAGGTTTCTTGCTGAAGCTTTTGCGGAGCGAGATGGGGGGTTTCGAGCACGATTTCAAACGGCGCCCGCGGGGCATCGGGCGGGGCCGAGAGGATGCCGCCGTAGCCGGAGTAAATGATCCCTTCCACCGCGTGAAAACCGTCGATCCTGCTCAGCTTGTTGCGCGGCAGGGAGCGCTCGGCGGCGGCCAGCGCGGGTTTCAGCAAATGCTCGGCGAGCACGGAGCCGCTCACAAAACCATAGACGCCATCGCTGGTGTCGTCGGAGTGGAGGGCGATGATGCCGTCGAACTGCTGGCGGCGAAGTTCCTCCTCCAGCAGCATCACCTCGGGCTCCGGCGAGCCGCGCCAGAACTCGCGATTCAGGTCGCGACCGCTCCGGGAATGGCGCGTGCCATCCAGAAAACCGGTGGGGTTGCAGATCGGGTAGAGGAAAAGCTGGTAATCGCGACCCAGCTCCGGATCGGAGTCCAACTCGCGCACAAAGTCCATGAGCCCATGGGTGCCGCCGGTTCGTCGCCATGAATCCCGGCAAAAATGCCGATCTTGATCCGTTGCTTGACGCGAGGAGTGCGCTGAAAAACGAAGCGCGGCAGCCAGTAACGTTCCTCGCCCAGGCGCCAGAAGCCGAGCGAATCCGCGCGCAAGGAATCCGACATCGCGACCTGCACAAACAGGGGCAACAGCAGTTTCTTGATCAAGGCGGGCGAACCAGCGGGAGCCATCGTTTCAGGCTCCACCGCCCACCAGGGGATTGGCAAGGTCAATGCGTGCATAAAATCCGTCTTATCCCCGGGCAGCCCCCGGCTTTTCCGCGTAAGGGTTTTTTACCAGATGAAAGCCCAGGCGATCCTCCATCCCCAGCGGGGCGGAGACCATTCCGACCGCCAGCAGCGCCAGCCCATACAGGGAGAGCAAAGCGAGGACTGCAGCAAAAATAATGAGGACACTCATGGGATCGTGGTTTGTTTTGTCTATTTATTGAATAGACTTTCATATCCCTACGATCTCAATATGGATTTGCAAGCGGAATTTTGCACCATCCGTGTGACATAAAACCCGCTACAGGGTAATGAGCGAGATTCCGAACACGGCAATGAAGCCGGTGAGCAACTGCTGGTAGCCGCGCTCACTGGTAAGCTGGAACAAACGCTGCCCGGCCAGCTCATAGACCGTGGCCGCAAGGACCATCATTCCCACCGCCGCGAGAGGAATCCGTTGATTCCAGAACAGGACCAGCATGAGAATCTGCGAAAGCGCCATCACGAAGTAGCCGAAGGCCACATTTGTGCGGATGCTCGTCTTTTCCGTGCGCAGGCTGGAGACCAGGATGGACAGGAGCCCACCACCCATATTGGTAAAGCCGTGGATCAGCCCGACCAGCGCAAAGCCAGCGCGGGAATGGGACTTGAGCGACCGCTTGATCGCCGCAAAGGCAAAGCAGCGGATGCCCGCCGTCACCAGCAACAGCAGGCCGACCCAGAGCCGGATATTCACGGTATGCCGCAGGCTGATCAGGACCGCCAGTCCGGCAATCACGCCCGGAATGCAATACCAGGCGATCTCCCGCTTCAGATCGGCCTGCCCGAGAGTTCTTGCGCAACTGCAGCAGGCTGATCGTGGCCGAAGCCGGCAACAGGTAGCAGAGCGCAGTCTGGAACGGAATCCCCAGCAACAACAGAGTCGGCGTGCCAAAGACCAGCAGCCCGACGCCGAAGAGCGATTGGATGAGCGAATAGGCCCCGACAACCAGGGCAATGACGATGATGGTGGAGTCAGACATAAGTTCCTTTCCTTTTTACGCAATGACGGGTTCGGGTTCCGGGGTAGTGACGGAGAAAGCGTCGGGATGTTTCCAACCGAAGGCCTCGACCAGATCGGCGACCTCGTGGGTCTGCAACAGATTCATTCGGTTGCCCGATTTCGGGTAGCTCACGGCGGTGATCAGAATGAGGTCTTCGTAATCGAGTTCCCCGCGCTTCCAAAGCTCCTCCAGGCAGCGCGGGATGTGATCGAGACTCGTGTCGAGAAATGGAATGTCCACATGCAGGCCCGTAACGCCGGAGAGCAGATTGCAACTCCGGGCCAGGCTGGCGTTGTTGCTCACGGCGAGCACCGGCTGCGGAAGGCGCTGGGAGAAATCGCCCGCGCGGCAAAACCAGTGCGGGTAATGGCGATGATCTTCGTCACCGGCAGGGTGCGGCACATAAAGCCCACCGCCTTGCCGGTCGCCTCGGGCACGGTATCCACCAGAGTCTCTACGCCGGGAATGCGATGACTTTGCACATAAGCCTCCGCCGCCGTGGCAATGCGGCGCATCGTCGCCACGCACTCGATCGGATATTGTCCGACCGCCGTTTCGCCCGAGAGCATCGTGGCCGAGGCCCCGTCCAAAATGGCATTGGTAATATCGCTCACCTCGGCCTTCGTCGGGAAGGGATTGGCAATCATCGTGTGCAACATCTCCGTCGCAATAATCACCGGCTTGGCATGGCGATTCGCCGCCGCGAGGATGCGCTTTTGAAACAGTGCGAGATCCTCCAGCCGGGTCTCCACCGACAGATCGCCGCGATCCACCATGATCGCGTCCGCCGCTTCCACGATTTCCTCGAGATGGGCCAGCCCGCTCGCGTTTTCCACCTTCGCGACGATCTTGGGCGCACGCCCACCGATCAGCGCGCGGATCTGCCGCACGTGCTCCGCCGAATCGACGAAACTGATTCCCACGAAGTCCACATTGTGTTCCTGGACGAACTTGATCATCGCCCCGTCCTTCTCCGTCACCGCCGGCCCCTGCAATTTCACGTAGGGCACATTGATGCCCTTGCGGCTCTTGAGCGTGCCGCTGCAATCCGCCCGGCAAATGATGTCCCGCCCCTCGATCGCTTCGACGATGAACCGCAGCGTGCCATCATCCGCGAGAATGGTCGCCCCGACGCTCAAATCCTCGTGCAGGCCGGTATAGCTCACCGGCACCTTCTGCGTGCCATCATGCGAGTGGTCGGTCGTCAGCGTGAGCAAATCGCCGGTCACAAAGCTGGGCTCATGCTTCAGTTGCAGCGTGCGAATCTTCCGCCCGGGAACATCCAGCAGAATGGGCAGACCGGGCAGCGTCTCCTGGATCAAGCGGATCGTGCGCGCATGCCACTCCAGATTGCTATGCGATCCATTTAACCGCGCCACATTCATCCCCGCCTCCTTGAGCGCCCGCAGCGATTCGGGGTTATTGGTCACGGGACCGATCGTGGCGACAATTTTGGTCTTCATTCGTTAAAAGTCTCCTTGGTTTTCCAATGCCCTGCTTTCCACAGACCGTCCTGAATTTTCCTACCTTTCAAATAGGGTTTTTTTCTTAAATTCAGCGAACGCGCATCCTTTTCCGCGTTCCAACGCCTGTTTCAGCGCATTTTTAAGGCGCGAAACTATATTGACTTAATAGGGATTCAAGTATTTTGTTACGGAAATGTGACATTTCTGTGACATAACTCACGAACCCATCTTCAACCTCGCACCAACCAACACCGAATGAGCATCAACTTGGGATTCCCGAAACAGTCCGGGCTGCGACTGTGGCAGGACCGCTATCGCAACTACATCTACCGCCCGCTGTTGCGCACCTTTCACCCCCGGCGCTTTCACGCCTTCTCCGTGGGCACCTCCAAGTCGGGCGCACACTCCATCACCCACATGCTGGAGGAGCGCTATCTGGCGCGTCACGAGGCCAAGGAGCGCGAAACCGTTCGCTTCACCCTTCGCTCCGCCGCCCATGAGCTCAGCCCCGAAGAGCAGCGCCAATATCTACGCCATCGGGACCGCCATCTGTGGCTGGAAATGGATGCCTCGAATCTCAACATCGAATTTCTCCCCCTGCTGGTGGAACTCCATCCCGATGCCAAGTTCGTGCTCACCATTCGCAAGGTGCTTTCCTGGCTCGATTCCGACCTCAACCATTTCTTCCGCCATCCCTTCGAACCGTGCTGGCGCGAGATCTGGGATTTCCGCTACCAGGCGAGCCGCTTCACCCATCCGCCCGAGGAGAAGGTGCTGGCGGAGAAAGGGCTCTACACCCTCGACGGCTACCTCTCCTACTGGGCCTGGCACAACCAGCTCGTGCTCGATCACGTGCCGGCGGAGCGCCTGCTCATCATTCCCACGCACGAAATCTCGCGTTCCACCGAGAAGCTGGCGGACTTCCTGGAAATCCCGCACCTCCACCTCAACAGCGAACCGCTCCCACGCCTTCGAGGGCAAGGAGATGTTCAATATCCTCGCCCAACTCGACCCCGATTACCTGCAGGCCAAGGTGCGCCAATACTGCCAGCCGGTGATGGAACGGGTCTTTGGCGCACTGGAAACGAAGATTCCCGGCGCGCCAGCGCAGGAGACGGCGAAGGCTTAGAGCCCCGCCTTCAGCACGGCGAGCGCCCGGTCGAGTTCCGCCTCGGTGTTGTAAAAGTGCGGGCTGAAGCGCAGATACTCCACCCCCTCACGGTCGTAGCGCAGTGAGGCGACGATCTGCTCGCTTTCCAGGCGCTTGAAGAGCGCGGCCATGCTCGCGCTGGGGTGGCGAAAGGTGGTGATGCTCGAGGCGGCGGGGCCGGATTCCACGCCGTAGATTTCGAAGCCGAGCTCCTGCAAACCACGGACGAGGAAAGCCTTCAAATCAAGCAGGCGGGCGGCGATTTTTTCCATCCCGATGCGCAGGAACATCTCATGGGCCGCCATCATGCCGTACATCCCGGCCGTGTTCAGCACGCCGGGCTCGTAGCGCTGGGCCGTCTCGACAAAGCGCACCTCCTTTTGCGAAATGAAATTGGGCGACTGCACGTTCCACGCCCCGAGCAGGGACGGGCGCAGGAGCTCGAAGTGCGCTTTCTTCACATACACGATGCCAATCGCCATCGGCCCGAGCATCCACTTGTGCGCGTCGGCGCTCATGAAATCCACGTACTCATCGAGGTCGGAAACGCGCCGATCGTCTGGATCGCATCCAGCGAGAACAGCACGCCCCGCTTCCGCAGCCGCACCCCGATTGCATCCACGTCGATCCGGCGACCGGTGAGGAAATGACAGGAGGCAAGCGCAACGAGCCGGGTGCGCTCCGTGAGCGCGGCCTCCACCAGTTCCGGCGTGATCGCGCCGGGCTGCTCCGGCTGCAGATAGCGGATCTTCACCCCGTGGCGTTGCTCCAGATCGAGCCACGGATAGACATTCGCCGGGTAATCCTCGCCGTAACATACGATCTCGTCGCCCGCCTGCCAGGGCAGGCCGTTGGAAAAAAGGCTCAGCCCCAGCGAGGTCGGCCCGAGCAGCGCGATCTCATCGGCCTCCGCGTTGATCAATTGCGCCGCCAGCTTGCGCGCCCGGCGGATGTCGCGCAGCACTTCGCCGAACTCCTGGTGCTGCCGCGAGGAACGCAGCGTATAGTCCACCGTGGCCTGCGCCACCGCGGCGGGCAGGGCCGTCACCCCGGCGTGGCCAAAGAAAATCCCCGCGTCGCAGACCGGGAACGCCTCCCGGCGGAGCGCCTCATCGGCTATCAACGATTCGAGGTCGAAATCAGTCGCATCCATAAAGAAACCGCCGGCTTGGCAAAACTACTTCTTCCGCGTCTCTTCGCCCTGTTCGATCAGTTTCCAGAACTCCTTCGTATCGCCGAGTTGCTCGTCCTCGGCCATCGGCAGCTTGGAGCGAAAAAGGAAATCGCGAATCGTATTTTTGTGCAGCACGCGGTGAATCACGATCCCCTCGGCGGCCTTTTCAAAATAGATGCGGTAGTCCAGGGCGCGGTAGCGGTGGAGCTTCTTTCCCTCGCGCTCGATCACGCCGAATTTTTCCGGATCGAGCTGGTCCATGTCCTCGGGGAGGACCTGGAATTCTGCCAGCAGATCAAGCTGGAGGCTCTTGGGGAGGCGCGACATTTCGGCCGTGCTCAGCCTCGTTGAAAATCACCTGAAACATAGGGTCACTCTAGCGGGAATCGTCCGGTTGCAAATTCAAATCAACCGGTGATCCTCGGAACACGGCGCGACACACTGGTCATGATCTCCCACGCGATCGTCCCGGCCAGTTGCGCCAGTTCCCCGGCGAGGATCTCCTCGTCGCCCTGCCGTCCCACCAGCACGGCCTCGTCGCCGAGTTCCACTTCGGAAAGCCCGCTCACATCCACCATGATCTGGTCCATCGTCACCCGCCCCAGCAAGGGACAGCGCTGCCCGCGAATCAGCACGCTCGCGCCCCGGTTGGACAAGGTGCGGTGATAACCGTCCGCATAGCCGGCGGCCAGGGTCGCCACCCGCATCGGCCCGGGGGTGATGAACGTGCGCCCGTAGCTGATGCTCCGCCCCTCGCCCACATCGCGCACCATGACGACGCGGGTCTTCCACGTCATCACCGGCTGGAGCAGCGGCTGGAATTCGTGCAAGGGCGAGCTGCCATAAATCATCAGCCCGGCCCGCACCATCCCGCCCGCAAATTGCGGAAACCGCAGGATGCCCGCGCTGTTGAGGGCATTCACGGTGGGAATCTGGTGCTTTTCCACCAGGCTTTGGAACCGCTCCAGCTGGGCCTGGGTAAACTCCACATCCTCATCCGGCACTGGCAGGTGGGTCGCAATCCCCACGATTTCCAGGTTTTTCACCCGCAGGATTTTTTCCACCTCGCGCTCAAAATCATCCTGCCACACGCCGATGCGGCCCATGCCGGTATCCACCACCAGATGGGCCCGCGTCCGGCCCAGCGCCGCGTAGGCGTGCGCCTCGCCCAGGCTCGAGATCACGGGCATGAAACCGGCCGCGACAATCTCCGGCCGCTCTTCCGGCAAGGCGGGGCCCAGGATGAGGATTTCGTGGGCGCAGAGCGTCCGCAATTCCTTCGCCTCGGTCACGTTGGCCACCGCAAACATCTGCACCAGCTCGCGAATCGCCGGCACCACCAGCTCCACGTCGTGCCCGTAGGCGTGCGCTTTCACCACGGCCATGATGTCCGCCGTCGGCCCCACTTTTTCCCGCACCACGCCGAGATTGTGCCTCAACGCGGCGGGATTGATTTCCGCCCAACTCCGATGGCTGTGCATTTACGCCTCTTCCACCAGCAGTTGCAGATCCGTCAGCGCCAGCGTCGTTTCCCGCTTGAGCCAGAGCTTCAGCGCGAGATCGAAATAGCGGGCATAGGGCATCGTCCGCGGCGCCCACATGCAGACGAGCGTGATCCGCGTCATTTCCTCGACCGGCTCCAGGGAAACGATGCCCTCGATCTCGTAACTGGCGGATTCGATTTCAAAAGCGACCCGCTCATCCGGGCGCACGTGGCGAATCCGGATCTTCCCTTCGCAGCAGCAGCCTTCGTGGCTGACGACGGCACCGGGGCCCTCTTCATCGCCCGAGTATTTCAAATATTCCACCCGGTCCCCCAGCGAGGGAATCCAGAGGGGCCAGTTTTTCAGGTTGGAAAGAAAAGGATAGACCTGGGCGGGATGCGCCCGCACCAGCACGCGCCGCACCACGCGAAAGCGGCGGTTCAGAAAAAACGGGAAGACCAGCAGGAAGCCAAGGGCCGCCAGCCAGGGGAATTGAGAGCGTTTCATAGACGAACTGTTGGCACGACCTGCGCGACAAGCAAGATTTGCTATAGACAGACTACGCCGAAACCACAATCTTTCCCGCTTGACCATGAAAAAGCTTGCCGTCACCGCCACTCTGTTTGTGTTCGCGCTCAGTTCGCCGTTCTGCGTCACCCCCTCCAGTGCCAGGGAAAAGGCTGCCAAGCCTGAAGCCAGCGCCACGCCGGCCCCGAGCGCGACCCCTTCCGCCACTCCGAAGCCAAAGAAACCCTCGCTGCTCGATCGCCTGAACCCCTTCCAGCATCACGAGAAAAAGCCCAAGGCCACCCCGACGCCCGCCGCCTCCGCCACGCCGGCGCCCACTCCCACAGCGGTCGCCAAGTCTTCCCCCACGCCCAGGGAGGAAAAGCGCAGCTCGAGAAAGCACGCCAAAGCCGCCGCGGAAGCCACGCCGGAACCGACTCCCAGCGCCACCCCCAAGCCACGCCGGAAACCGCGCCCGACCCCCACTCCCGAGGAAACACCCGCCGCCACCCCCGCTCCCAAAAAGAGCGACGACGCTCCGACCACCGGCATGAATGCCCCGCTGCCCTTCTCCCCCGAGGCCACCGCCACCAAGCCGGAGGCCAACTCCTCGCTCCCGGCGGGCATCGATAATGAGGTCGTCATCAAGGCCCGCTACAGTGCCGTGAAGAGCCAGGCGCTGGAGGACAAGGATATCCTCGCCCTGCAGGACAAGGCGGATGCCGCCCGCGATCCGGATACCCAGCGCAGCCTTACCAAGGCTTACTACCGGGCTCTCTTCGACAAGATGCGCGACATCGACCCGACGCTGAAGGATCGCATCGACCGCATCGAGGCCGCGACCATCAAGCGCCTCCAGACCACAGGCGCTTCGCAGGACGAATAGCCCCGCCTTCCCACATGGAATAAAGGCCCCGGGACCATGACCAAGCGCACCATCAGCCTGTTCGCTTATTTGTCATTCGTCATTGGTCATTCGTCATTTTCCCCGCTCCACGCCTCCACCCTCTCCGTCAGCGGCCATCAGCTCCTGCTCGACGGTCATCCCGTGATCCTGCGCGGCGTGGGGGTCGGCGATCCCACGCTGGCCCGGTCGGGGCGACCGCTTTCCGATTACGAATCCATCGCGCACGACTGGCACGCGACCCTCGTGCGGATGGATGTCCACCCCTCGCTCTGGAAGCATGGCCAGCGCGAGCAGGTGCTCAAAACCCTCTCGGAAAATATCGCTGCCTGCCGAAAAGCAGGGCCTGTGCGTGATTATCGACTGGCACGTGATCGGCTGGCCCGATGGTTACTACGAGCCGACCAAATCCGCCTGGGACGAAGATCCGCCCGATCTCTACGACTCCGGCTTTGCCCTGGCAAAAGACTTTTGGACCACGATTGCCATCCGCTACGGCAACGACCCCCGCCTTCTCTTCGAGCTCCTGGAACGAACCGGTGCGCAAACGGGATTACGGCGACGATCCCCCCGCCGCCTGGGACAAGCTCCGCCCGTATCTGCAGCAACTGGTCGGGATCATCCGCGCGCATTCGCAGAATGTCGTGCTCGCCACCAGCAATAGCTGGGCCTACGACCTGCGCGGCATCCGCCAGCACCCGCTCACCGGGCGCAACCTCGCCTACGACTGGCACATCTATGCCGGGATGGATGATAACGACGAGGCCGGCTGGACGCGCTCCCTGGACGGGCTCGACCAGGTTGCACCCGTGATCGTCACCGAATGGGGCTTCCAGCCCAAGACCAAGGAGGAATTTCGCGGCACCGCCAAAAGCTTCGGCAACAAATTCGTGCGCGACTTCCTCGATGCCCGCCAGCTCTCCAGCACCGCCTGGTGCTGGCACAACGACTGGACGCCCAACCTGCTTGAGCACGACTGGAAAACGCCCACCACCTACGGCCAGTTCGTCCTCGACTACCTCACGCGCAACGCGGGGAAATAAGCCACAGAGATCACAGAGATCACGGAGGAGGAAAATTAAACTGAAGACTCACCGCTCTTCGTGACTCCAGTCGCCCTGGGAAAACCTTCGCAGCCAGTCCGCCTCCAATCCTTCACCACCTTAACACCTGCCCCTCAGTGCCCTCTGTGACCTCTGTGGCTAATCCCCCTTGCGCGTCTTGTAGATCCCGAGTGCGATCTGCTCGGCGAGGTGCTTGCGGAAGGCGTCGCTGCCCGAGTTTGCCGCTTCGGGGCGGTTGCTCAGGTAGGCGCACTCCACCAGCACGGCGGGATTTTCATTCAAGCGCAGCACCCGGAAATTCGCGTGCTTGATGAACCGCTCGGTGGTGAGCCCGTGCATGCTGTCGAGAATGTTGCGCGCCAGCGGAATGGCCTGGGTGGAATTGTAATACACCTCGGTGCCGTGGATGTCGTGGCGCGGCGAATCGTTGAAGTGAATCGAAACGTAGATCGCGTTGTGATAGCGATTCGAAATCGCCGCCCGGTCGTTCAGCGGAATGAACACGTCGGTGTCGCGGGTCATGATCACCCGGTAGCCGGTCTTCTGCAGTTCATCCTTCAGCTTCAGCCCCACCGCAAGCGTGCAGTCCTTCTCATGCAGGCCGCTCCGGGCGGTGGCCCCGTTGTCCTTGGCTCCATGCCCCGGGTCCACAATCACCGTGTTAAAGGTGCGCTGCGTATTGCGAATCCCGGGGGTGGCGCAACCCGAGAGCCAGATCATCGCCATCAACGCGGAAAGAAAAAAGAAAACCGGACGCGAAAACGACGAGGGCAGGCGATTGATAGGCATCATAATTGAATGGGCTTCGGCTGGAATCTGTCGTTCATTGTTTCTTCAACCCGCCTTTGTCAAGAATCGCCGTGGAAAATCCATCATCGCCCCATTTAAACCGCTTTACCAACCACCTCGCCGGGCAGTCGTCGCCCTACTTGCTCCAGCATGTTCACAACCCGGTGGACTGGTATCCGTGGGGTGCGGAAGCCTTTGAAAAAGCCCGGCGCGAGGACAAGCCGGTCTTTCTCTCGGTGGGCTATTCCACCTGCCACTGGTGTCACGTGATGGAGCGGGAGTCGTTTGAAAACCCGCGCATCGCCGCGATCCTCAACGAGCACTTCATCAGCATCAAAGTAGATCGCGAGGAACGGCCCGATGTGGACCGCGTGTACATGACCTTCGTGCAATCGACGAACGGCAGCGGCGGCTGGCCGATGAATGTTTTCCTCACCCCCGATTTGAAGCCCTTCTCCGGCGGCACCTATTTCCCCCCTGCGGACCGGGGCCGGATGCCCGGCTTTCCCCGCGTGCTGGAACATCTCGCCGCCCTCTGGCGCAGTGATCGGGAGAAGGTCGTGCACCACGGCAACGAGATCGTGGACATGCTGCGCGCCTACGCGGCCCCGATGGCCTCCACCGGCGAGCTCCTCGGGGCCACGACCCTCGACCACGCGGCGGAGCAAATCGCGCGCGGCTATGACGACGAGCTCGGCGGCTTCGGCGGCGCACCGAAATTCCCGCGCCCGGTCACGCTCAATTTCCTGCTCCGCCAGCACGTGCGAACCAAGGACGCCGAACTGCTCGCAATGGTGGTGCACACGCTCGACGCCATGGCGGCGGGAGGCATGCGCGATCAACTCGGCGGCGGCTTTCATCGCTACTCGGTGGACCGGTTCTGGCATGTCCCGCATTTTGAAAAAATGCTCTACGATCAGGCCCAGCTCGCCCTCACCTACCTCGATGCCTATCAGCTCACCGGCGCACCCCGACATGCGGAAGTGGCGCGCACGATTCTCGATTACACGCTCCGCGAGATGCGGCATCCGGGCGGCGGCTTCTATTCGGCGGAGGATGCGGACAGCTTTCCCACCGCGGATTCACCGGAGCGCGTGGAAGGCGCCTTTTATGTGTGGACGCAGGCGGAATTGGCAGCCGCGCTCGACTCCGAAGTCGCCGCGCTTTTCTCCTATCACTACGGCGTGGAGGCCGGTGGCAACTCGCCGGAGGGCAGCGATCCGCATGGCGAGCTCACCGGCCAGAACACGCTCCTCCAGCGCCACGACCTCGCGGAAACCGCGCGGCATTTTGGGAAAGAGCCGGTCGAAGTTTCCGCGCGACTGGCCTCCGCCCGCGAGACGCTCCTCCAGCGTCGGGCCCAGCGTCCACGCCCGCACCTGGATGACAAGATCCTCACCGCCTGGAACGGGCTGCACATTTCCGCGCTCGCCCGCGCGGCGGCACTCTCGGCGATTCGACATATCTCGCAGCGGCCGGAGCGGCGGCCCGTTTCATCGAAGCCACGCTGCTGCAGCCCGGCGAGGTTCTGCTCCGCAGCCATCGCAACGGCGTCACCTCGGCGCAAGGCTTTGCCGATGACTATGCGTTTTATATCCAGGGCCTGCTCGATCTCTACGAAGCGGGCTTCGATCCGCACTGGCTGGCGCTCGCGATTCGCCTGCAGCAAGCCATGGACACCCGCTTCGCCGATGAAGAACACGGCGGCTATTTCAGCACCAGCGGCGAGGACCCCAGCGTGCTGCTGCGGATGAAAGAGGACTACGACGGTGCCGAGCCTTCGCCCAACTCGGTCGCCGCGCTCAATCTGCTCCGGCTCTCCGCGTTACTCGATCGCCCCGAATGGCAGGCGCGGGCGGAAAAAATCCTGCAAGCCTTTGCCGCGCAGCTCAAACGCCAGCCCAGCGCCCTCCCGCAAATGCTGGTCGCGCTCGATTACTCGCTGCGACCGCCCGCGCAAATCGTCATCACCGGACAACCCGATGCCCCGGAAACGCAGGCGTTACTGGAGGTCGTCAACGCCCGTTTTCTCCCGCACAAGGTGCTCACCCTCGCCAACGCAGCGACGGCCCAAGTCCTTCCCGCCATGGCCACCATGAAGTCGCTGGAAAGCCGCGCCACCGCCTACGTGTGCGAGCACTACGCCTGCCGCCAGCCCGTCACCACCCCGGAGGCGTTGGCCGCCCTTCTCGATCCTCTCGATTGAAACCGTGAGCAGGGTAAAAAGGACTGAATTTTAACCCGGATTTCCACGCAGCTCTGTCCGACACTGAAAGCGATCCATGCTCTCTTCGCGCTGTAGCCACGGCCCTGTGGGCCGTTGGGGAAGAAGTCGCCATGGGAAACCCGCTTTCTTCCAAACATCGCGGCGTAATTACCACTCCCCTTGGAATAGGCTTTTTGCGGAATTTTCGTCGTTCCCCAACGGCCCACAGGGCCGTGGCTACAGCGCGGCTTGGAAGTTCCGCGATCAAAGGCCTGGGATTTCACCTCCAGCTTTTGCAATTCGTCAACATACTCCAGCCTTCGTGAGCGGCTGGGCTTGAACCCCTGCAGGGTTCAAGTTTGTTTTTGGCTCCGGTTCCCAAGGTAGCTCGTTCCTCGCAACCCTGGGCTGGATGAGACAACGCCTTTGGCGTTGAGTCCTGATTGCCCGCTGCCCGCTGCCCATTACCAATTGCCGAAGGCCATTCTCAATCCTTGCTAAATGCTAAATCTTAAATCCTAAAAGTTCGCGGTCGTCCAGATGGGCGTGGACGGGCAGCAACTCGATCGCCGTGACGTTCAGCTTTTTCAGGTGGGCGACGAACGGCTCGCTGGCGATGCCTGCGTAGGTTCCACGCTTTTCTTCCGGGATGTCCGGGTGGTTAGCGGTGATGCCTTTGACGTGGGCTTCATAGATCAGCGTCTTGTGCCACGGCGTGCGCGGGCGCGGTCGTCGCCCCAAGTGAAAGCGGTGTCGATCACGCTGGCGAGTGCGGCGAACGGGGCACTGTCGCGTTCGTCATAACTCAGGTCGTCTTGGCCCACCTTGTACGCGAACAGCGAGTCGTCCCAGACCGGCGTGCGGCCGATCGCCTTGGCGTACGGGTCGAGCAGCACCTTGTTCGGGTTGAAGCGGTGACCGTTCTGCGGCTCGTACGGCCCGTGGACGCGATAGCCGTAGAGCTGGCCCGGTTCGCACTCCGGAAGATAGCCGTGCCAGACCTGGTCGGTGTGTTCTCTCAACTCGACGCGGCACGATTCCTTCTCGGCATCAACGCTGTCGAACAGGCACAGTTCCACCTTCGTGGCGTGCTCGGAATAGATCGCAAAATTAACGCCGGCACCGTCAAACGTTGCCCCAAGCGGATACGGACGGCCAGGCCAGACTCGAGTCGTCATAGTTTTCCCTTCCCGCCGGAACCTTAGCGCGACAGGAGGCCATCGGCGCGGTTTCAGGACACGTTGCCGCACGGTAAAAATTCTTCATTCGCGGTTTAGACAGCCCGAACACCAGTTGAACGGACTGCCACCGGGCGTTACACTGCCCGGCTCGCGTTTTGCAAAGAGGTTAGAGCAATGTCGATGGATCCGAGCCTGAAGAGGCGCCAGTTCGCTGGTGCGTCACCGCAACGTGCTGACCCGCGGCGAGCGACTCGCCCGCCTGGCCGGTCAGGGCAAGTGGGACGATTCCAAGAACGTCTTCGGCCTGCCGAAGGTCGGTAACCGCAAGCTGGTCGTCGGCGGCAAGGTGAAGAAGGAAGAAGGTGCCGAGGCGCTGCCGCTCCGGCCGGCAAGGCCGCGGGTGGCAAGGCCGCCGCGGGCAAAGCCGCCCCGGCCGCGAAGGCTGCCGCCGGCAAGGCCGCTCCCGCCGCCAAGGCCGCTGCCAAGAAGTAATCCGGACGCCCCGCGTTCGATCGAGAGATTTCCGACCGGCAGGGCCATTCGCGTGGCCCTGCCGTTTGTCGTCCGCACGTCTTGCCGCCGAGGATCATCATGGCCACCCGTTCCTTCATCGCCGACCGCGCCCACGCCATCGACGCCAGCGGCATCCGCAAGGTCTTCGACCTCGCCGCAAAGATGGCCGACCCGATCAACCTCTCGATCGGCCTGCCCGACTTCGACGTGCCCGACGCCGCCAAGGCCGTCGCCATCGACGCCATCCGCAACGGCAAGAACCGCTACACGCCCACGCAAGGCATCTCGCCGCTCCGCGAACGCCTGCGGGCCGACCTGACGAAAGAGTACGGCCGCGACGTCGGCGACGTGCTCATCACCAGCGGCGTCAGCGGCGCGCTGCTGCTCGCGATCATGGCCGTGGTGAACCCGGGCGATGAGGTCATCTTTCTCGACCCGTACTTCGTCATGTACAAGCACCTGCTCAGCCTCGTCGGCGGCGTGCCCGTGGTCGTGGACAGCTACCCCGATTTCCGCTTCCCCGCCGACAAGGTCGAGGCGGCCATCACGCCGAAGACCAAGCTGCTGATCCTCAACAGCCCGAGCAATCCCACCGGCACGGTCATGTCGCCCGAGGAAAGTGCGCGCCGCCGTCGCCGTGGCGAAGAAGTACGACCTGCTGATCCTCAGCGACGAGATCTACGAGCCGTTCCTGTACGACGGCAAGCCCGACGTCTACTCGCCCCTGTCGCTCTACGAAAACACGGTCGTCCTCCGCGGCTTCAGCAAGAGCCACGCGATGACCGGCTGGCGCGTCGGCTACGTTTATGGCCAACCCGAAGTCGTTGCCCAGATGACCAAGCTGCAGCAGTACACGTTCGTCTGCGCACCCAGCCCGTTCCAGGACGCCGCGCTCGCCGCCCTCGACGTCGACATGAGCGGCCATGTCAACGCCTACACCGCCAAGCGCGACCTCGTTTTCAATCAGCTCAAAGACAAATTCGAGATCGTCCGCCCCGGCGGCGCGTTCTACGTTTTCCCGAAAGCCCCCGCCGGGCAGACGGCCAGCGCGTTCGTCGAGAAGGCGATCGCCAACAACGTGCTGATCATCCCCGGCAACGTCTTCAGCAAGCAGGACACGCACTTCCGCATCAGCTACGCCACGACCGACGAAAAAGCTCGCCCGCGGCTGCGACGTGCTGCTCGCTCGCGTAGAGCATCGGCGGTCGAGTGTGAACTTGCGGGTGCCACGGTACGGTACGCCGTGCCGTGCTGGCCCGAACGCAGACACGGCACGGCGTACCGTACCGTGGCACCCGGCCTTCGACCGACCTTTATTGCTGAACGAAACAGCCGGCCCGCGAGAGTGATCTCGCGGGCCGGCTGTCATATTGGGGCTCGTCGTCGCCTTACGCGGCCGTCACGGTGAACGCGTCGCCGCTGCTCACGTTGCCGCTGCCCGCCGTGCCGTACGGCATCGCCTCGGCGACCAGCCGGTAGCGGCCGGTGGCCAGGTCGCTCGGCAGACGCAGCAGCACTTTCAGCGTCGCCGTCTCGCCGGCGGCCAGCGTCAGCTTCTTGCGGACGTAGCCGATCACGCGGTCGCTGCCGTCGTCAGCTCGCCGTCGTCGCTGGCGTAGACGTACACGGTGGCGACGCCGGTCACGCTCTGGGCGGAATCGTTGCCCACGACCACGTACGTTTCGCCGCGCGCGAGCCCGGCACGATGGTCGCCGGCAGACGCGTCTCGTTCACACGCGTCCGCAGCACCATCGAGCCCGGCTGGCTGACCCGCGTGTCGACCGGTGTGGCCGTGCCGTTCTTGTCGCCGTCGCTGTCGGCCTTGAACTGCACGCTGCCGGTGCGGGCGACGAGCGTGGCGTTGTTGCTCGTCAGGTCGTTCGCCGCGGAGACGTTCACGCCGGTGTCGCCGACGAGGCGGGCGTTGACCAGTTCCGCGTCGTAGCCGGCCGCCACCCGCACGCCGCCGGTGGCGTTGTAGGTGCCTTCCAGGTGGACGTACGACGGGTTGACCGTTCCGTCCGTGCCGGCTGCGATGACGATGTTCGCCCCGTCGATCGTGGTCTTGCCGTTGGCGACGACCACCGAGCCGCGACGGCTGTACGTGCCGAGTTGCACCGTGCCGTTTCTCGTCGCGATCGAAGCGGCGGCCGTGTCGCTGCCGACGCGGACGCTCGGGCCGACGATGGTGACGTTGCCGCTCCGGGTCGAGATCGATGCCCGCTCCGTGCCACTGACGCGAACGATGCCGCGGCCGTTGCTGTCCACGTCGGACGCGATATTGACGTTGCCGCTGCGGGCCGCCCGCACCGTGCCGCTGACGTTGACGTCGCCGCCGGCCGTCAGCGAGAGGTGGCCGCCACGGATGCCGCTGGCCAGCGTGCCGTTCACGTTGATCGTGCCGGCCGCGCCGTTCGCCCGCACGCTCAACGGCGACTTGAAGGCGATCGTGCCGATCGTCACCGCGTTGTTGCCGTTCGAGCCGCTGTCGAAGTCGGCGTCCTGGCCGCGGCCGACGATGACCTTCGAGAAGTTCGCCGACAGCGTGTTGGCCTCGTCGGCCGTGACGTCGAACGTCGTGCCGGTCTGGCCGAGGCTCATCGCGGTCGCGTCGCTCATCGGCTGCAGCACGACCAAGCCCGTGCCGGCCAGGCCGTCGGCCTTCGAGCCGAGCGTCAGCACGTCGGCCGTCAGGATGAGGTTGCGGCCGTTGTCGACGCTCACGCGGTAGCCGTCGTCGCCGACGAATTCGTTCGCCGTCGCGCTGAACTCGCCACCGCTGCTGACGCGGGCGGTGCGGGTCAGCCGGACACTGCCGGCCGTGAGCTTCGTCGGCTGCGCCGTTGGCCGACGTGGCGAGCGAACCGCTGACGCGGACGGCCGCCGTCTTCACCGCCACGCCCGCGGCGTCGAGCGCCGCGATCTGGCCGGCGAACGTCGTCGTGCCGGTGCCGTTGTCCTGCGTGATCGAGCCGGCCGTGACGCGGGCGTTCAGGTTCACGTTGCGGGCGTTCACGACCTCGATCGACCGCAGCTTGTCGGCTTGGCCGACGTTGCCGGCGAAGACGATGTCCTGCGGGTTCTTGAGGGCCAGGGCGTAGTTGCCATCGACGGGTTTTCGAACGTGATCGTGCCGTCGCCACGCTTGCCGGTGCTGATGGCGACGTTGTCGCCGAGCAGCAGGGCCGACTTGAACGTGACGGCCGTGCCGCCGGTGCTGATGTCGGCGGCGGTCATCACACCGCCGGTGGCGGCCACGGTGACCACGCCGGTGCTGACGATGTCGGCGCCTTCGTTGATGTTGCTCTAGCTTGCCGGTGATGTTCGTCGTGACGGCCCCGCCGTTAGTCGACGTGATGACGCCCTGGAAGACCGAGTCGGCTCCGGCAACGACGGCGATGCCGCCGGCGTTGACCGTGCCGATGGCGCGACGCGGCCCGCGGCGGCGGGAGACCCGCCTGCTTGCCCGAGGTCGCCGTGGTGCCGGCCAGCATCGCCACGTCGCCGTTGCGGTGGTGATGCTGAGCGTGCCGGCCTTCGCCGTGACGTTGCCCGAGAGGCCGACGCCGGCGCGGCCGACGAGGCCGACGTTCGTCGCGGCCTCGATCGTGCGGGCCTGCAACTGGCCGCCCGACCGCATGCCGACCGCCCCGTTCGCCGAGACGACCGTCGCATCGACGGCCGTGGTGATCGCGCCGCCGGTGGTGATGAGCGTGACGTCGCCGTTGGCGGCCACGTCGTCGCCAATGGCGAGTTGGTCGGCCGCGTTCGACAGTCACGCTGCCACCGGCCGTGATGATGGCCATCGAGACGTCGTCGCTCGACGTCAGCACGACATTGTTGACGGCGGTGATGCTGCTGTCGGCCGCCATCGAGATGCTGCCGTCGGCCGCCGCCGCGTCGATCGTGTGACGGCTCTACAAGGGCCGCATTGAATCGACAGGCCGTCGCCGGCGCGGAGCGTCATGTTGCCGGTGCTGTTGACGGCCTCGACGCTCAGCGTCGGTGCCGCCGGCGATGGTGGTCGCGCCGCCGACGGTGAAGATGCCGCCTTCCGGCATCGTGAACGCCCCGCCGGTGATGGCGGTGAGGTTGCCGCTGCCAGTGGTGACGGTGGCGATCGTCGTGTCGGTGTGCGACTCGAGCGAGACGTTGCCGGCTCCGTCGGCCGCAACCGTGCCGTTGGCCGCCGCGACGATCGCGCCGTTGGTGGCCTTGATGGACAGGTTGCCGCCGAACGTGGCGACCGCGTCGTTCAGCAGCACGCTGCCGGCCGCGGTGATGCGGGTGACGCCGGTGCCGGTAATCTTGTCGGCCGTCAGGTCGGCGGCTGACGTGAGCGTCAGGTCACCGCCGGCTGCAAGACTGGCAGTGCTGGCCGATCGACACGTCGTCGCGGAGCGACTTGGCGTCGAGCGTGGCGCGGTGGCTTTCGACCGCGGCGTTCAGCATCAGGGCGTGGCCGGTCCGCAGTGTAACATTGCCGCGGCCGTTGATCGCCTCGGCGCCAGGTCGCCGCTGCTGACGACGCCCGTCGCTGTCCGTGGACGGTCATCGTGGTGTTGTCGTGCATGGCGAAGTCGTCGCCGGCGGTGACGGTGAGGTCGCCGCCCGCGGCGACGTTGCCAACCGCCACGTCGGTGCCTGCGGTGATTGTCATCGCGCCGGTGCGGCTGGTGGTCAGTTTTGCGTCGACGGCGACTTCGACCGCGCCGACGGTGGCCTTGATGAGCATCGTGCCCTTGGCCGCGGCGTCGTCGTTGATCGCGACGGCGTCCGGGGCGACCACGCTGAGGTTCCCGCCGGCCGAGAGCGTGCCGCCGGCGGTGGTGGCGATCGTGCCGGCGTTGGTGCCGAGCGTCAGGTCGCCATTGGTGGTGCTGACAGCGGCCTTCACGGTCACGCCGTTGGCCGACGTGAGGCTGGCGTTGCCGCCGGCACTGACGGCGTCGTTCACGACGACCGGGCCGGTGGCTTCGACCGCACGTTGCCCAGGGCGGTGACCGAATCGATCGTGGCGTCGACGGCGGCGACGAACTCGACGTCGTTCTTCGCAACCGCACGGCCGGCCGTGCCCATCGTCACGTCGCCGAGGACGGACGAGCCGTCGATTGTGCCGCGGCTGTCGATCGTGTTGTTGATCAGCAGGTCGTCGCCGGCCCGCAGGGTCACGTTGCCGTGCGTGGTGATGACCTCGGTGCTGATGGCGTGGACGGCGGTGATCGAGACGTTGCCGCCGATGCTCATCGCGGTGCCGTTAGGCTGCGTGAAGCTGGCGGGCGTGTTGATCGTGAAATCGCCGCCGGCCGTGACGTTGCCGACGGTCATGTCGCCGTCAGAGTCGATCGCCACCTTGCCGCTGCCGCCGGCGGTGAGCGAGGCGGCGGTGTCGAGCGTGAACGTGCCCGCAGTGGCCTTCAGGACGATGTCGCCGGTGGTCGTCGCGATGTTACGGTTGACCTGCAGGTTCGTGGCGGCCGTCAGCGTGCAGTTGCCGACGGTGGCGATGCCGCTCTTGCCGCCCACGGTGCCGACGGTGAGGTCGTCGGCGTCGACGAAGCTCAGCGTGCCGACATCGGCCGCGAGGACGTCGACGTTGTTCGTCGGCAGGGTCAGCGTGTACGTCGAGCCGGTGCCTTTGAGCAGCAGGTTGGCAGCCGTGATCGGCTGGGTCTGCGTGACGGTGCCGCCGACGCTGGCGAGCGTGGTGGTGGCGGTACCGCTGCTGACGCCGCTGACGACGTCGACGGTGCCGATCGAGTAGGCCGTGTCGTTGCGGAAATCGATCGTGCTGTTGGCGGTGTTGATCGCCAGCGTGCGGATGATGTTGCCGGCGTTGGTCAGAGTGACCGGGCCGACCGCGTTCACGCCGAGCTTGTCGGCGGAGATGAACGCGTTGTCGCCTTCGACCACGCTGCCGGCGCTGTACGCCAGCACGGTGTTCGTGGCGTAGACCGGCTGGTTCAGCAGGATGTTGCCGGCCAGGGTCTGGAAGATGACGTTGGCGTTGCGCTCGGTGCCGGTGCCGTTGACCTTGGCGTTGACGACGATGTTGCCGGTGCGGGCGACGAGTCGCAGGTCGCCGGCGCCGGCGGCCGAATCGATGGCCTGCTGCACGAGGATGCTGCCGCCGTGGACGCGGGTGGTCATCAGGAACTGGCTGACGCCGTTGCCCTGCTGCGAGCCGACCGTGCCGATCGTGACCGCTGCCGGTGCCGGCCGCGGCGTTGCCGATCGCCAGTTCGGTGAAGTTGCCGGCGATGGCGTTGAGATCGACGTCGCTGACGTCGAGGGTGCTGTAGATGCTGCTGGGCGAGCCGATCGTGATGTCGCGGCTGAGCGTGAACGCGGGCGGATCGTGAACGTGCCCGCACCGTTGCCGACGTAGTTGATCCAGCCGGTGCCGCCGGCGAAGTCGACGTCGTCGCTGGTGATCGTAAGGCTGCCGACTTTGACGTCGAAGCGGTTCTTGATCTGCACCAGGCTCGTGGCCGTGAGGGTGGCGGAGTTCGTGACGATGGTGCTGCGCCGAAGCGGGCCTTGCCGGTGGCGTTCTGGATGTCGATCGTGGCGGCCGTGACTTCCTGGGCGAACGTGGCGTCGCGGGCCTTGGCGATCACGAGATTTCCGGCCGGCGTGTTGACGCTGGCCTGGAAGCTGACGTCGCCGGTTTCGCTGTAGAGCGTGATGCCGGCCGGCTGCGTGAACTGGCCGACGCGGTTGCCGAAGACGATGTCGTCGGCCGCGTAAATCTTGACCTGGCCGGCCGCATCGAGGCGGGCGGGTAGGGCTGAACGTGACGCCTTCGACGGCCATCGGGTTGGCCTGGTCGCCGATGGTGACCTTGCCGCCGACGCTGACGTTGCGGGCGAACGTGACCACGCCGCCCTTGGTGATCGTCAGGTCGCTGCCGATGGTGAGCGTGCCGCCGAAGCTGACGTTCGCGCCCTCGTCGATGATCAGCTTGCCGCCGATGTTGACGTCGCCGCCGAAGTTGACGTCGCCGCCTTTGACGATGTGGAGGTCGCCTTCGATGGTCACGCTCTGCTGCAGGTTGATCGTGCCGGCGTTCGAACTGTTGAGCGTGAGGTCGTGGATCGGATTGACGCTGCCGATCGCGCCGGTGACGAGGATGTTGCCGACGTCCTGGATCGTCAGGTTTTCCGTGAGCGAGCCGGCCACGCCGTCGATCTTGCCCTTGCCCGCGCCGAAGACGCTGACGTAGTCCGTCGTGCCGGTGATGACGGCATTGACGTTGTTGTGGACGACGACGTTGTCGTCGATTTCCACGAACGTGCCTTCGACGGTGGGCGAGGTGCTGGTGAGGTTCAGCGTGTGGCCGGAGCCGATGACGACGACCGGGCCGTTGTTGCTGTGGAGGTTTTCCAGCTCGACCGAGCCGCCCTCACGCGGGCCACGGAGGGTGACGCCGTCGACGAAGCCGGCATCGGCGGAGTAGAAGACGTGCCGGCCGTCCTGGCGGCCGATCAGGATGTTGCCGAAGCCGTCCTGCAACAGGTTCTCGACTTCTTCCTTCTCCAGGCTGAAATCGACCGGGGCGGCGATCTTGATTTCCGGGGCGGCCTTGTAGTTCGCACTCCGGCGTTGATGATCTGCACTTCGGTCACGCGGCCGTTGATGGTCTGCGTGAGCGCGGTGGCCTGGACGCCGGGGAGGCCAACTTCACCGTCGGGGCCGAGTAGTAGCCGCTGCCGGGGTGTCCATGACGACCTTCGTGACCGCGCCAGTGGCCGCGTCGAACTGGCGGGCCGTGGCGGGCGTGGCGGGCGCTGCCGTCCAGGCCAGGTGCTGTTCGGATCTATCGTGTTTCCCTATTAACCTTAGCAATACGTAATGTCAGGCCAGCCACATA
>JASGKO010000026.1:0-73678 GCA_049840595.1 Chthoniobacteraceae bacterium | reverse complement strand
CACGTATTGCTAAGGTTAATAGGGAAACACGATAGAATCCTGAGCAGCACCTGACTTCGTTGATCGCTTCGGCGTTGAGCTGGGAGCCGTGGTCGGAGGGGACGATGAGTTCCGATTGCGCGCCAGAAAGATGAGAGCTCCAATAGGGGACGACGCCATCGGTGGAATGGGGCGTGTCGCCTTTGCCCCGGTCGCCGATGATGGAGTGATACGGCACGCCGGGGGTGATCGGGATTTTGTTCACGGCGGTCATGAACGGGTTGTTGGGAGCGAGGGAGTCGATACTGTTCGGGATGTGATTCATCTTCAAGCCCGAGGTGTCGATGGTGAGGATGGAGAGGAGCGAGTCGCGCATGTCGGCGAGGAACTTCGGCGGTTGCACGAAGCGGGAGGCGAGGCGGCCGATCCAGCTCGTCGCGATGGTGCTGCCGCGATGCGGGGTGGAAAGGAAGACGACGCGGCGCACTTCCGGGCGATGCTGGAAGATGATCGTCGATTCCAGCAGATCGCGGCTCGGCCCGGCAAAATGAGTTTCCGCAGGCGATTTACCAAAGAATGCGCGCCAGATGCTGTCGCCGGAATCGGTGACCATCAGCCGCGCAATCAGGCCACCCATACTGTGGCCGACGAGCACCATGGGTTTATGCCCGGGAAAGGCCGCTTGGATGCCGTCGAGTTGCTTGCGCAACAGTTCCGCCGCATAGGGATACGGGTAGCCGCTCGGATAGCTGAAGAACCAGAACTGATACTTCTCGCGAATCGTCGGATCGGCCCGGAGGGTATTGATCATCGGCACCCAGCTCGCGGGCGTGTCCTGCAGGCCGTGGATGAAGAGCACGGGGATGCGTCGGGGATCATAGGGCTGGAGGCGGGTGAGTTGCGCGGTGCTGGCGTAGAGATCGGGGCGGAACAGGCGGACGAGGCCGAGACGCTCGGGGCGTTCCTGCTCCATCATCATCGCGAGCGGCGCCGAGAAATCCGCCGCCAGCGGGTAGCGATGGCCGTCCTTGAGCACCCAGCCAATGGAGAGTGGCTCCAGGAACTCGATCTCCGCCGAGTGGTCGGTGAACTTCTCCACCGCCGTTACCGAGCCGTAGAGGCGGCGCGCAGAGAAGGTCTTGCGGTAATGAGGGACAGTCGTCCGACCCACCGCGATGAAGGGTGCGCCGAGACCATCGACATAGACGCGATGCTCGAAGTAGCGGCCCCCAATCTTCGTCGCATCGGTCGCGTAGATCTGGTAATCGCTGGGGTTGAAGCCGGTCGGGAGCGGCTTCTTGAAGGTGAGCGTCAGCGAGAGGTTCCCTTCCTCGCTGCGGAGGAGGAGCGGCTTATTCCACGGCTGCAGCTTGCGCTTCTGGATGATCTCCACGCTGCGCCCGAGTGCGTAGTTGTAGATCCGCAGCGGTTCCTCTTCCTGCGGATGCTTTTTCAGTTCCCCGGCAGAAGCCAGCTCGGCAGCCTGGTACTGGGCGAGGGCGGGAATGGAATTGCGCGGAAGTTTAGCCGCAGCAGCAAGGTGGTTCTCCGCCACCAACAGCGCGGGCGAACGTCCGACATAGGAATAAACCGCCTGACTGTGCCGCACATAGGCCAGCGGTGTGCAGGCTCCGGCCAGCAATGCCACGGCGAGCAGGCTCATCCATTTCCCCGCAACGGAAAAACTCATGGCTTCGGTTCTAGCACAGATGAGGCGCGGATGCGCAATCGAATCATCCACCGATTCTTTCCAAAAGAAGGCCGTTATTTTTGGGCCAGCTAAATGCTCGGAATGAAACGTAAGACTTTTGCTATTTCCCTTTTCGTTATTTCCGGGTGTTTCGCATGGCCCTCTCTTTGTGTTTTTGATTGGACCCGCAGGTCGTTCCTGTGAGTTTGGATTATTTGCTGACGGACAGGCTGAAGGGGGCAGCGGGGAGACCGGACTGGTTGTAGAGGTTGCAGCCGTCGGGGTAGTTGGCCCAGGCGTAGCGCACCATGGTGGGCGCAGGGACGGTGGCGCTTTTCACCACGAGGTTACTGCCATCGATCGTGGCATCCGCGGCGGCGAATTGCCCATCGGCTCCGGCCACTTCGAGGGTCTTGAGCGGGCCGCCTTTGGCGACCAGGCCACCCTTGGCATGGGAGAACTTGATGTGCAACGCCCCCTGCTTCTGCCGTCACGCCTTCCGGCTGCGGTCCGGAAGACTCGATGTCCCGTCCATAAGTCTTCGCGAGGGCGATCCTGGTCAGGCGCAGGCCGACGTCCTGTTTGTCCTTGGGGTGGACGTTCTTTTTGTCGCCGATGTCGATCGTGACCGCCATCGCGGTCTGCGGAAGCTGGAGCGCCTCGGCCTGCCAGGCGCGAACTTGTGGCGTGTTGCTGGGCTGATCGAGCGCGGCGAGCTGGCAAAAGTAAAATGGGAACTCACGATTCCAGAGCGAGCGCCAGTCCTTGATGAGCGTTTCGTTCCAGAGCGGATACAATTCTTTTGGCGGCGTAATCGATTCACCCTGATACCAGAGCACGCCGCGCATCGCGTAGGGAATCACCGGCGCGAGCATGCCATTGAACATCACGGTCGGGTTGTGCTGGTCCTGCACCGGGTCGGAATATGGATTGCGCGGCGGGCGTTTCCCGGCGGCCCTGGCCTGCGCCACCTCAGCCTGCCATTGGGCGGTCTGCTCGGGCGTCGGGGAACGAAGGCTTTCACCTTCGCATCGAAGGCGTCCAACTCCGGCTTGAGTTGGGGATTGACGGCAATCGCCTCGCGGCGAATCCACGCCTGGGCCGTGCTGGCACCAAAGGTGCAGGTGACGATGCCGACCGGCACCTTCAACTCCTGCTGCAAATCGCGGGCGAAGAAATACCCGATCGCGGAGAACTCGGGCACGTTCTCCGGAGTGCAGACTTTCCAGACGCCCGGCACGGTGGTCTGTGGGGTGTAGGCCTTGGTCCATTGCGCGGAGAACATGCGCAGCTTCGGATAATTAGCCGCTGCGATCTCCTGCGCCTCGTTGTTCGCCCCGGCGAAGGCATACTTCTTCGTCTTCGCCACGGTGAAATCCATATTCGACTGCCCGGAGCACACCCATACCTCGCCCACCAGCACATCCTGCAACACCACCGGGGCATCGCCGCTGTCCCCACTGATTTTCAGTAACTGCGGGTCCATCGACACCTGAAGCGGATCGAGTTCCACCTTCCACGTGCCATCCTTGGCCGCGATGGCGGTCTGTTGCTGCCCGGCGAAGTCCACCGTCACCTTTTCCCCGGCGGTGGCCGTGCCCCAGACCGGCACCTTCATCTGTTGCTGAAGCACGGCATGATCGGTAAACGGGCTGGCAGGCTTGATTTCCGCCCGGCCATGAAAAACCGGCGTCAGGAAAAGGACGGCCAAGGCGCAATGAACGGGGTGAGAGAAACGCTTAGGGGCTTTCATAAATGGGGAACGAAATTTGGGGCTGGATGCAGATTGAACCCGCGTCCGATCCAGAAGAAGCAGAAAAATTTCTCTGATCGGCACGCTGCGGGGCCACTTCTTAACACTCCTTAACATGACGCTGGCCCGGCCTCCCTTTACATAAGGCACAAGGAATCACCCAACGGCTTATGAACCCGCATCTTTCACTCTGGCGCGCGCTGTTTTTGTTCCTGGCTGCCCTGCTCCCCCATCTCACTCATGGGCACACGATGCCCACCTCGGCCGTGATGCTCGATTTCGAGCGCAGCGATGTCGCCGCCGAGCTGGTGCTCCCACTGCAAGAGCTGGAAATCGCCTTCAAGCATCCGCTGCTCGATACACCGGATCAAGTCGTCCCAGAATACGGTCCCGAGCTGAAAACCTATCTCCTCGCCCACATTCACCCCATCGCCCCGGATGGCCGGGCTTGGACGGTCGAGGTGCAAGACCTCTCGGGTAAAAACGAACGAGGTGCCGCTCGATCTCACCGCCCATCTCCTCCTCACCCCGCCGCCCGGTGCGCCGCTGCGTAAATTCACGCTCCACTACGACGCGATCGTCCACGAGGTGATCAGCCATAAGACCTTCGTCTTCATTCGCAACGACTGGAACAACCTGCAGTTCGCCCCGCGCGACTCCGTGCCGCCGATGCTGGAGGCGCGCGGCCTCATCCGTTATCTCGTCTATTCGGTCGAGATCGACCGCACCACTGGCAGCTTCTGGAATGGCTTCGTCTCCATCCTGAAAATGGGCGTGCTCCATATTGCCACTGGCATCGATCATCTGCTCTTCCTCTTTCGTCCTCCTGCTGCCCGCACCGCTGCTGGTGCGGAGCGGGCGGTGGTCCACTTCCGGCGGGATCAAATACAGCCTGCTGCGCCTCTTGAAAATCGTGACCGCCTTCACGGTCGGGCACTCGATTACGCTCCTCGTCGGCGGGCTGGGCTGGGTGCACCTGCCGGAGCGACCGGTCGAGATGGCGATCGGCATCACGATCATTGTTTCGGCCTTCCATGCGATCCGTCCGCTGTTCCCCGGCTGGGAACCGGTGCTCGCTGGCGGGTTCGGGCTGATACACGGGCTCGCCTTTTCCAGCGCGATCGCGCCCTTCGGTTTCTCCGCCTGGCACATGATGATGACGATCCTCGCCTTCAATCTCGGGATCGAGCTGATGCAAATGGCCGCCGTTCTCGCGGTGGTGCCGCCGCTCATCTTCATGGCCAACCGGCAATGGTATTCCGTGATCCGCATCGGCAGCGCCGCCACCGCCGTGGTCGCGGCCACCGGCTGGATCATCTTCGGCCCGCCGGCCTAGTTCCCACCTTCTCCAACCACCACCTCCTCCATGAAAATCCTGCCTTCTCTCCTCCCGTTGCTCTTGCTGGCCCCGCTCAGCCACGCGGATACCGCCGCCGTGGTCTCCGCCGCGAATACCCTGCTCACCACCTCGACTGCCCAGACGTCACCGTATTCGCTCGCGTCGGGATACAGTGTTTCCCAGACCTACAGCCTGAGCAATGCCGAGAAATGGACCAACCTGCCCGGCACCCCTCCCAGCGACAGTGTACGCGTGGGGCCAGTGATGGGCGGTGGCCCGACCTCCTACAACAGCTATGAACTGAGCTCGACCATCTCCTCCGGCCAGACGGTTTCCCCGCGCACGGCGGCCTTGAATCTCGCCGCCGCCGCCTTCAGCACCGCGGGCTACAACATGATGTATGAGATTCGCAATGCCGACGACCTGCTGCTCTCGACCGGCAACTCGGGCTACAACTATGGCGACTACCGGGTCGCGGTGCTCGGCACGCCTTCCACCAGCAGCGCATGGATGATCAAATTCGCCGGGCATCATCTCGCCTACAATCTCACCTACAATGGCCCCTACGTGAGCGCGACGCCCATGTTTCTCGGCCTGGAGCCGCCGGACTACCACTCCACCGGCACCGACCTGACGAACAGCAGTTCCTCCTCGGCGGAGAACGCCTATGTGGTCGGCACGAACTCCAGCACCGCGAACGACTTCCTGGTCAGCTATCCCTATAACAGTTCCAGCAGTTCCACGACCGTGCACACTGGTTCCGCCGCCAGCACGCTGACCAGCCGCGTGAATGTGACCGCCAGCGCGATCAGCGGCGCGACCAGCGCGACCTACAGCATCGCCTCGGTGGCCGATTCCGATAACGGCTTCTACTATTGCAAGGTCACCAACAGCAGCGGCAGCACTTACAGCAATACGGCGGTGCTCACCGTTTCGCTCACCGCCAACTCGAATCTCTACAACTCCACCGCCAGCACCGGCACCAGCCCGGCGCCGGTCATTTCCACGCAGCCTTCCAGCCAGACGGTGACCAGCGGCAGCAGCGCAACCTTCACCGTCGCGGCCTCCAGCGCCACATCCTATCAGTGGTACAAGATCGCGACTACGCATCGGGCCGCGATGGATACTCAGCGTGCCGCCGTTTGCGCGCTCGCCACCGCACTCCAGGCCGACAGCACACTCACCACCTCCGCCAAGCTCTCAGGCACCTACTCCGATGTCGTGATGGGCGTGACCAACTCCGGCGACACCAATTTCCCGTTCGTCAGCACCAGCACCACTTATCCAACCGGGACCAGCGGTCGCGGCGTCCTCTTCAGCAGCCTGAGTTCGTCCCAGCAAACGACGCTCAAACCGCTGATCAAGGCCGTGATCGAAGCCTGGGCAAATATTCCCGCCAGCGATGTTTCCAGCAGCCTGATTGCGGATTACGAAAGCGACCCGGCCCTCAATGCCACCTACGTAGCCTACCAGGTTGGTTCCGGCGCGGCGGATACCTCCGGCGTGACCCGCTGCAACTTTGATTCCACCATCAACCAGGAAAAAACGCCGACCAACAGCCAGCACAGCTACCTGCGCATCGATGGGCCGCGGTGCTGGATCGAGATGGTAGTCCAAAACGCTGTTATTTACAGCAGCAATGGCTTCATCCACTACCATAGCCTCTGGCGCGACAAGCTGGCCGATTACGGCAACGAATTCGGCGGCTATCTCGACACCTCCTCGACCAGCACGACCTACACGCGCCCCTCGATTTCCACCCAGCCAAGTTCCGGCTCGGTGACGGCGGGCAACAGCCTCGCGCTCTCGGTGAGCGCCAGCGGCACCTCCACGCTGGCGTATCAATGGTATAAGGACGACGCAGCGATTTCCGGAGCCACCAGCAGTTCCTACACGATCTCCAGCGCCACCGCATCCAGTGCCGGCAGCTATTACGTGGTGGTGGCCAATGCCTATGGAACGGTAAGCAGCTCCAGCGCCACCGTGACCGTGACCGGCTCCACTACGACCACCCCCAGCACGGTTGCCTCGCGACTGGTGCAGGGCAGCCTCACTGCGGATCTCGTGCTGAACATGAGCGGTACACCGACCGTGGAATGCCGGAGCGGCGGGAGTTCCGGCGTTTACCAGCTTGTGCTCGATTTTCCGAATACGGTCACCTACAGCAGCCCGCGGGTCACCACCGGCACGGCGACGATCAGCAGTTCCTCGCTGAGTTCCTCCAGCGAAATCACGATCAACCTCACCGGGGTCACCAATGCGCAGACTATCGGCGTCACGGTGACGGTGAGCGATGGCTCCAGCTCGGCAAATATCGTGGTGCCGATGTCCGTATTGATCGGCGACACCAATGGAAATGGCGTGGTCAATGCCTCGGATGTCAGCCAGGTGAAAGCGAGTGTTGGCGTGGATCTTAGCGCCTCGAACGCCCGGCTGGATGTCACGGCCAATGGCTCCATCAACAGCTCCGACGTGAGCCTCGTGAAATCCCTCATCGGCACTTATCTCCCGTAAAAAAATCCACCACCAATCACCATGAAAACCACCATCCTCACGCTCGCGCTCACCGCCCTCGCCTCCTCATCGCTGTTCGCCGCCCAGGCGATCACCCTCGACGACCTCGGCGCGGGTGGCGGCACCTCGACCTCGGGCACCTATTCCAGCAGCAGCAGCTTCACCCTGGCGATCAACCTCACCTACAGCGGTTACACCTCACCCGGCCTATCCTATTGGTTTGAAATCTTCGAGCGGCCTCGCTTCGGCCCTCTCCATTACCAGCATCACCTACCTTACCTTTACCGATGCCAATTCCACCGTCTCCTCATCGGAAACCTTTACTTCTTCCTCCGGCTCCGCTTCGGGCTTCCTGAGCAATACCCACGATCTCGGCGCGACCACTTCCGATGGCTCCAACCTTGCCGCCGGGACCTACACCATCGCCGATATCACTTTCACCCTGAGCGGCGCCGCGACCGGTACCTACACGCTCGAAACCACCAGCGTGCTACCCAAGAGTTCCATCGTTACCGACTCCAGTTTCAACGACAACACGCTGCCGGTGGCCACCTACACGATCAATGTGGTGCCGGAACCGGGAACAGGATTACTCACGCTGGCGGGCGGGGTTGGCCTGCTCGCAGCGGCCCGTCGGCGCGGCCCGGTGCTTGGATAAATAGGGTAAACCGTTTCAGAATTACCGATTCGCCTTGCAAACTGGCGTGCTTGCAATAGATGTCGGGCCACTGGCCCCTACGGTGTATGAAACAGGTTTCCTTCAGCCTCGGTCTATTCCTGGCGGTATGCATGACGCTGCACGCCGCCTCCAGAGCTCTCATCGTCACCGGCCTCGCGGCCTCCCCGGAAGACACGGAAGAATTCCAGCGCCTCGCCGGGGAAACCAAGCGGCTGCTCGTCGAGCGCGGCTTTCCGCAGGAGAATATCGTCACGCTCCCGGGCAAGGTGAACCGCGACGCGATCCTGCAAGCTCTGCAGGCGGCCCAGTCCAGCGCGAAGGACGACGAATTCTGGCTCGTGCTCTATGGGCACTCCGGCACCGTCGATAACGACGAAGCGGCCTTTCAAATCAGTGGCCCGCGGCTGACGGCCTCGGATTTGAAGACCGCGCTGGCGGCCATTCCCGCGCGCCAGTATGTCTTCATCGCCACCAACTCCAGCGGCGGCTTCCTCACCCCGCTGCAAAGCTCCAACCGCAATGTACTCACCGCGACCAAGGGCCAGGACGAGGACGATCAACCCCGCTTTCCCGACGAATGGATCGAAGCCTTTGGCGAAAACCCGAAGGCGTCCTTCGCCCGCATCGCCGCTCGCGCGGCCACGCTGACGGAAGACCAATACAAAACCAACAGCCTGGCCCAGACCGAGCATGCCCGCCTCGCGGATGCCACCACGGGCACGATTCTGGAGCCGCCCTTCGGGGTGGACCTTTCGGTCAAAGACCCGACGACGACGGCCAGCAGTTCCAGCGACAAGGGCGGGCAGGTGGATCTCTCGCAGCTCACGATCAAGCCGCATGATCCCAATGCGATGTGGGAAAAGCAGCCCGCCAGCGACGAGACACGCAAGCTCATCGCCGACGCGCAAAAAACGCCCAACCCGGAGGGCGACGCCGCGATCATGCTGGAGCAGCAGATTGGGTTCACCGTGCGCGCAGACCGGATGACGGAGCGGGACGTCGCCTACCGCGTGTATGTGCCGCGTGAGGAGGCGGTGCAGGACTGGGCGAACTGCTTTCTCCCGCAATCGGCCCCGGTCGTTACAACCAAGCTGATCAAAGCCCGGGTAATCAATCCCGATGGCAGTTCGACCATCTTCAATCCGGCCAAGCTGCACGAATCGATTGACCCGGAGTCCGGCCAATCCGCAGGCGAGGGCATGATCTTTTTACCCGACGCGCATGCCGGATGCGTGATTGAGATCGCCTATCGCACGTTGCAGATGCTGGATTCCAGCATCCCGCAGGTCTCCGAGTCCTTCCCCATCCAGCAGAGCGTGCCGGTGCTCAAGACCTCGCTCGAAGTGCGCGTGCCGGAAAAGCCGACCTTCCACGTGCAATTGAACGGGCTCACCGGCCGCTCCCGTGGAAAGCGCGGAGGCCGGGCGCAAAATTTCGCGTTGGGAATTGGGGCTCATCCCTTCCGCCGCGCATCTGCCGGGCGATCCGCCCGCCGAGCAATGGATGGGATACCTCGAAGTGAGTTCGCTGCCCTCGTGGGACGAATTCGCCGCCTGGTACCGCCGGCTGGCCCAGGGATCTGACGTGATTGACGACTCGGTGCGCACGATGGGCAAGAAGCTGGCCGAGGGTGCAAAGACCCGCATGGAAAAGATCCAGCGCGACTTTGAATTCGTCTCCGCCCTGCGCTACGTGGCGATCGAAATGGGCGTGCAGGGATTCCGTCCGCGAACCCCCGCGCAGGTGCTGGCGAACCGCTACGGCGATTGCAAGGACAAGGCGAACCTCGTCTCCGCCCTGCTGCGCAGCCAGGGCATCGATGCCCATTTCGTCCTGCTCAACCGCTTCGCCTATACGAACGTCAATTTCCCGAGCTGGCAGTTCAATCACGCGATTGCGTTCGTTCCGGCGGCGGCGAAGGAAGGCCAGCCGAATGACCTGTGGCTCGATACCACGGACAGTGTGACCCCCTTCGGCTCCGTGCCGCCGGGCGATTACGGCCGGGCCGGGCTGGTCTTCAGCGATGACAAGGCGGAGTTCAAAACCGTGAAGACCGACCAGTCGAGCACTTCGGAAATTCACGACGACTGGACACTGCGCCAGGATGCCAATGGGACGTGGAGCGGAGAAGTGAAGCGCGTGGGCACCGGCTTTGCCGAGGATGCGCTGCGCCGGGAATATCGCGGACTCGCGCCAGTCCAGCGTCAGGTCCAGCTTTTCCAGGCCTTCAACGCGCTGTGGCCGCTGGCCGAATTTTCCCAGGTGCAGGTGAGCGACGCCAGCGTGCAGGGGCAGCCGATGCGGTTGCAGGCGGAAGTCACCGGCGACATCGCGAACCTGCCGCGGGTCGGCGAGGGTGTGGTTGGCGCACTGGCCGCCCCGACGCGCAACCGCCCAATGCTGCTCAACGACGGCCAGCCGATGCGCTTCACGCAAACCATCACGCTGCACTACGATCACGAGGCGCCGAAAGATCTGCCCGCCGCCTTTCACACCGAGGTCGCCGGCGAACAACTGAGCGTGGAATGGGAGCACGTGGATGAGCATACCTTCCGCCGCACCGCCCGCCTGAATCTCGCCCAGGGACTGGTCGCCACCGCCGATTACACCGCCCTGCGCCGCGCGTTGCGCGATTGGGGCACTGCACTTGCCCGTTAGAAAAACCCACCTATGAACAGCACTACGATCAACCCGCCCGCCGCCACCTCCAGCGAAGCCGATGTAGAGATTTTGCGCAGCGTCCCTGCCCGCTACCAGCAACTCGCGACGGAACTCGGCCGTAAGATCGTCGGGCAGCGGGAGGTCATCCAGGATCTGTTCGTGGCGCTGGCGGTGCAGGGGCACGTGCTGATGATCGGCGTGCCCGGGCTGGCCAAGACGCTGCTGGTGCGCAGCCTGGCCGAGATTCTCGACCTGAAGTTCCAGCGCATCCAGTTCACGCCCGACCTGATGCCGAGCGACATCACCGGCACCGAGATCATCGAGGAAACGCAGGATGGCCGCCGGGAATTCCGCTTCGTGCAGGGCCCCATTTTTGCGAGCCTGTTGCTGGCGGATGAAATCAACCGCACCCCGCCAAAGACCCAAGCCGCGTTGCTGGAGGCGATGCAGGAGCGGCACGTCACCGTCGCGGGCCGCACCTATCCACTGCCCTCGCCCTTCTTCGTCCTCGCGACGCAAAACCCGATTGAGCAGGAGGGCACCTATCCGCTCCCCGAGGCACAACTCGACCGTTTTATGTTCAATCTGCGGGTGGATTATCCCTCGCACGAAGAGGAGGTGCGCATCCTGCTCGAGACCACGACCGATACCAACCTCACGCTCAAGAAAATCTGGACCGGCGACGAAATGATCGCGCTGCAGCGGGCGGTGCGGCAGGTACCGGTGCCGCAATCGGTGGCGGAATACGCAGTCTCGCTCGTGCATGCGACGCGCCCGGCTGGAACGAAGTCGCCCGATTTCATCAAGCGCTACGTCCAATGGGGCGCCGGTCCGCGGGCCTCGCAGTATCTCGCACTCGCGGGCAAGGCGTTCGCGGTGCTCGATGGCCGGTTCAACGTCGCCCGCGAGGACGTCCAGCGCGCGGCCAAGCTCGTGCTGCGCCACCGCCTGATCACGAACTACCGCGCCGAGGCGGATCATCAGACCGCCGACACGATCATCGACAATCTGCTCAAGACCGTCCGGTGAGCGCGATTCCTCCACCTCTCCCGCAACGACCGCCGCCCCTTCCCCGCCGGAATGAACGGACCGGCGGGATGCCGCTCCCCGCGCTGGACCTCCGGCTGCTGGCCGAGTTGCCGTCCCTGGATCTGCAGGCGCGCTATCTGGTCGAGGGGTTTCTTTCCGGCAAGCATCGCAGCCCGCAGAAAGGGTCCTCGGTGGAATTTGCCGAATACCGCGACTACCAGCACGGCGACGATTTACGGCGGGTGGACTGGCGGCTTTTCGGCGGGACCGACCGGCTGCACGTGAAACAATACGAGGAGGAAACGCAGCTCCGCGTCTTCGTCGTGCTCGATACCAGTGCCTCGATGAATTACACCGCGCGACCCGACCGGCTGCGAAAGATCGAATTTGCCCGGATCACGCTCGCGGCGATGGCCTCGCTGGCACACCGGCAGGGCGATGCCTTCGGGCTCGGGCTGGCCGGGCCGGACTTGGGCGACTTTCTGCGCGCCCGTTGCTCGATCCCCCATTGGCGGACTTTCGTCGGACGCATGCAGGGAGTTGCGCCGACCGGGCGGGCCTCGCTGGCGAAGGCGCTGGAAGACCTGGCGGAGATCATTCCCGCGCGTTCACTGGTCGCGATCGCCAGCGATTTTTACGAGGAAACACCGCGCCTGGAAGCAGCCCTCCAGCGGCTGCGCTACGATCATCACGATCTGATTGGGCTGCATGTGCTCGATCCGGTGGAAGTGGACTTCGATCTCGATCACGGCGGCTTTTTCGTCGATTTGGAAAGTGGGCAACAGATCAGGCTCGACGCTGCGGCCGCGCGGAAAGGTTATCTGGAGCGCTTCGAGAAATACTGCGCGGAACTCGACGACCTGTTCCATGAAGCGGGCGGGGAAATCGTGCGACTGCGCACCGACCGTCCGCCGTTTGAAGCGCTTGCCCAATACCTGGCCCAGCGAAAGGAGCGGTGCCGATGAACTGGCTTTTCCCCGGGTTTCTCGCGGCGGGGCTCGCGATCGGCCTGCCGGTGCTGCTGCACTTCCTGCGCAGCAAACCGAAGACGGTGGTGCATTTCCCCTCACTGCGGCTGCTTGGGGAGACGGCGATTCACGATACGCGCAAGCATCGCCTGCGCCGGCTCATTACCCTGCTGCTGCGCTGCCTGGTGATCGCGCTGCTGGCGGCGGCGTTTGCCCGTCCGTTCTGGATCAACCAGGGCACCGCGCATCGGCACGTGCTGCTCGTCGCGGTGGACAACTCGATGAGCATGCAGGCGACCGGACGCTGGGATACCTTGCGCGAGCTGGCGCTGCATCAGCTCGAAGGCCTGGGTTCCGGCGACCAGGCGGCGCTCCTGCTCATGCAGCCGCATCCCGCGTGGCTGGTGCCGATGACCGACGACCTCGGGCGGGTCCGCGCGGCCCTGCAGGCGGCGACCCCGGGCTACGAGGGCACGCACTACGGCCCGGCGCTGCAAATGGCCTCCGAATCGCTCGCGGCCACGCCGGGCGGAGAAAAGACGCTCTTCTGGATGGCCGATGAACAGCAGACCGGCTGGCAGGGCACCGACTTCAACCAGCACCTACCAGCCGGCGTGCAGGTCGTTTTCCCAGCCCCGGCTTCCGACGTGCGGCGCCAGGCCGCGATCACCGCGCTCACCTGGCCGGCGGATGGGAAACACAACCAGTTGCTGGCCACGATTCGGCAATTCCAGCCGCTACGCGACCAGCGGCAACTGACCGTCACCAGCAATGGCCAGAAGCTGGGCCAGCAAACCGTCGCGCTGGAAGTGGGCGACAATCACGTGACCATCGCGCTGCCCGCCGAGCTGAACGCGCGCGGCGTGCGAGTGGCACTCGATGCCGACGACCTGCCCGGCGACGACGTGGCGTGGATTTCCAGCGAAAAACCGGCGGCGGGCCAGGTGCTGCTCGATGCCAGTGCGACGACGGATTTTCTCACCCACGCGCTCAAAGCAACCTCGCGACTCGCAACCGGTGGCTTCGAACCGTCGCCCCTGCCCGGGACCGACTGGCCGCGCGGCGCGGTGGCGATTCTGCGCGATGCGGCCACCTTCAACCCACCGGCGGTCGAGGCGCTCAATCGCTTCTTTCAAGACAACGGGGCGGTGTGGGTCTTTGTCGATGGTTCAGCCGGACAAACCGCGTGGCTGCAGGCGCACGGGGTGCAGATCGCCGAGCGCGCGACGCCGGACGATCCGGAGCATCTGCGCGACTGGGATCCGGACCATCCGGCGCTTGCAGCCTTCTCGGGGCAGAGCCTGCTCCCATTGCTCGACATCGAATTCACGCATGGCTTCAACCTCCAGGGCGGCGCGCTCACGCCGCTGGCAAGCTGGCCGGATGGCGAGACCGCGATCGCGGAGTGGAGCGACAAGGGACGTCGGATGCTGATTGCCGGATTCCCGCCGACCCGCGAGGCCACCAACTGGCCCGCGCTCCCCACGTTCGTTCCGTTCGTGCACCAGGCGGTGCGCTGGCTGGGCTCGTTCAACGCCGTGCGCAGCGAATGGAAGATCGGCGACACGATCCCGCTCCACGGCAAGGGAGCGTGGAAAGCGATCGACGCGCTGGAGCCGCAAAAGGACCTGTCCGTCGCGGACAGCGTGCGCCCCGCGGTGCCCGGGCTGTATGAATTTGTGAGCGATGGCAAATCCACCATCTATGCCGTGAATCCACCCGCCGGGGAGTCGGACCTCACGCCGATGCAGAATCCCGACCAACTGGACCGCCTCCAATCGCCCGCTTCCCACCCCCAAGCCCAACCGGCGCCGATCGTCTCGCTGAGCGACGAGACTTCGGAAAACCAGCAGCGTCTGTGGTGGTGGGTGCTGGCCATTTGCGGCCTCGCCATCCTCGCCGAACTCGCGCTCGCCAACCGCACCGCCATGTAACCATGAAACCGCTCCCCGAAATCCCCGCTCACCTGTTGCATCGCCAGTCGCGACGCACGCGCTTTCTCTGGCCGCTGGTGGTACTCATTGCCGGGCTCGGCTTCACGCTGGCCCTGAGCTGGCACGAGCATTTTTCGTGGGCGAAGCTGGAAACGTGGGGCCGCCTGCCCTGGCTGTGGACGGGCGGGCTGGGCCTGACGCTGCTGGCGACCGCGCTGACGTGGTGGCTGCGCCGGAAGCCGCTGCTGCACAGCGCGCAATCCCTCGATACCCGGCTGGTGGCGAAGAACCGGCTGGAAACGCTGGCCTCGCTGCAGGACGACGCCGGGGCAATCGCGAACGCCCAGCGCGAGGAGACGGCGGAGTTCATTTCCAAGGCCGGGATTCAATCGCGCGACTCGCTGCTCGCAATTCTCGGCACCCTCGTCGCCGTGCTGTTGCTCTCGCATTTTATAACGCTGCTCTCCTGGACACGCCCGTGGACCAGCACGCCGGTCGCCGCCGCGACACCGAGCCCGACCCCGAAACCGGCGGAAGCGCCGAAGGCGTCCATCACGTGGAAAACCCCGAAGTCGGAAATCAAGGCGACGCAGATTGAAGAGGTGCCACTGCAGGCGCTGGCGAACTCGCAAAGCGGCCTCAAGAATCTGGAATTGCAGGTCTCGGTGAATGGCGAGCCGAAGCCGTCGATTCCGATTCCGCTCGAGGCACTGAAAGAAGCGGGCTCGCATCCGATCAAGACCTCGATGGATCTCGACCAGCTCGAAGTGCAGCCGTTCGATGTCGTATCCTACAATCTCAGCGCGCAGCGGATTTCCAACCAGCAACTCCCACCGGTGGTCTCACCGGTACAATTCGTCGAGATCAAACCATTTCGCGACGATGTGCGGGAAGGCCCGGGGGGAACCGGCCAGCCGTCGTTTGGCATGATCGTGGCCTTGAAGGCGGCGCAACTCCGCCTGCTCAAGGAGAACTTCGTGCTGGCGCATACCGATCTCGCGAAGACGAATCCCGCCTGGAAAAAGGAGAATGACCGGGTGGGCAATCAGCAAAGCATTCTGGAAAAGAAGACGGGCGAAGTCATCCAGCAGATGATCACCGACGGGATGCCGGCGGAGGTGGTGGACCTGATTACGCAAGCGCAGCCCTTGATGGCAGCGGCGGCGGACAAAATCCAGCACACCCAGAACCAGCCCGCGCTCAATCCGCAGGGAAAGTCGCTCGCGTTGATTACCGAGGTGGAAAAATTCGTGATCAAGATGGCGGCCAAAAATGGCAGCTCGCGCAAAGGCCCGCGCAGCCCCGATGATCCGTTTGAAAAGCAGAAGCAGATGGAGTTGAAGCAGCGCTTTGCGACCAAGGCGGGCGAGCTGGAACTGCTCGCGGCGGAGGAGCAAAAGATCGCGAATGAGCTGTCGCAGCCGGAGGCGAATGCGAGCGCCTCGCCCACGCCATCCGCAACGCCTGCGGGCACACCCGATCCGAACCAGATCGAGGGTTCGGTGACCGCACGGCAGACCCAGATCAGCCAGCGACTGGCGGCATTGGTAAATGGGGACAGCTTCGTCGCCGACGCCGCCAAGCACCTGGAAAACGGGCAACAGCAGGCGGACCAGGCGTTGCAACAGCTCGATGCCAACGACCGGCAGGCCGCCCAGGAGCCCGCCGCCGTGGCGGCGCGGGAAATGAAGCTCGCCCTCGACGCGATCAATAAGGCCGGCGAGCAGGCCGCCAATGAAAAGCTGGCCGATGCCTTGAATGCGCTGAACCAGGCATCGCAGCAAGCCCGGAGCGCGCCGGAGAAGAAGACAGATGACGAAGCCCGGCAACAAGCCCAGCAGGCTGAGAACCAGACCGCGCAGACGGCGCAGGACCTCGCCAACCTCGCGCAGCAGCAGCAGGAAAACGGCTCGGAAAAGGCCGCGCAGGAACTCATGCAAATGGCCAAAGCAATGAACGCGGAAGACGTGAAAAAGCTGCTCAACCAGCTGAAGGACACTCCGCGCGATGCCAGCAAGGCCGGAGCCGCGGCCGACAAGCTGCAAGACCTCGCCAATCACGCGGCGATGGCCCGCCAGAGCAGCCCGATGACTCCCGAACAGATTGCGCAAGTGCTGGACCGGCTGGAACGCGACCAGGCCAATCTCCAGCGCCTGGCCCAGATGCGCCCCCGCGGCCAACAAGGCCAACAAGGCCAACAAGGCCAACAAGGCCAACAAGGCCAACAAGGCCAACAAGGCCAACAAGGCCAACAAGGCCAACAAGGCCAACAAGGCCAACAAGGCCAACAAGGCCAACAAGGCCAACAAGGCCAGCAAGGCCAGCAAGGCCAGCAAGGCCAGCAGGGCCAACAGGGCCAAGCCCCCGGCAACGGCTCTGGAAATGATTCCCAGCCCGATGCGAATGCCCAAAACGCTCAAAGCCAAGGGCGGGGAAAGGGACAAGGTAAAGACGGGCCGAACGGCGAAGGCGAAGCAACGCGGGGAAATCATGGCGACTCGCTCGGGAACACGGGCGACACGAGCACCAGCGAACTAAGCTATGGGGAAATCCCGAAAGGCCGCCCCAACCAGCAATACAAGGACACCACCCCCGATCGCGCACCCGAGCACATTCCCATGACCGACGACCTGCGCGGAAAATTTGAGCGCGATCTGGTGGACGATCTGCGTGTCTCCGCGATCGATGTCAATTCGATTGCGCCCAGTGCGCCCTCCGTAACCCGCTTAAACCAGCTCATCCAATCCCAGCCGCTGACTGCGGACAACGAAAAGTCCCACGTGGTGTATTTGCGCGACGTCAGCAATTCGCTCGATGGCGTGATCCAGTTGCTGCGCAACCGGCTCAACGAAAGCCGCCGCCAGCATTTGCTGACCGACCAGAATCCCGATCAGGCCCCACCCGCCTATCGTCCGGCGGTGTCGGATTACTTCGAGCAGCTTTCCAAGGATTACCAGGCGGCGCCCTCCAATGAGGCACCCGAGTCGTCCCCATCCCCGGAGGCGAAGCCGTGAGCAGCACGTTTGCCTGGCAATTCGGCGGCTGGCTGCGCGCCTGGCCCCCTACGCTGGCGTGGAGCCTCCTGGGCGTGCTTGCGGCGGCAGGATTTGGGCTCGTACTCTGGTCGTATCGACATACATTGCGCGGCCTCACCCCTGGGCGGCGGATCGCGCTCACGACACTGCGGGTGATCGTGGTGCTGGCGCTCCTGCTTTGCCTGGCCAATCCCTCGCGTGTGCAGCGCAGCCAGCGGGGCGAGGAAAACCGCCACACGCTTTATGTGCTGGTGGATCGCTCCGACAGCATGAGCACCCCCGATTACCGGGGTGCGACCCGCCTGGCGAGCGCGTTGCGGCTCTGGCAGGAGCATGCCGGGGAAGCGGCCAGTGCTTTTACCAAGGTGCAGTATTTTCGCTTTGCAGATCGACTGAACGCCGCGAGCACGCTAGAGGAAGCAACCACGCAAACCGGGCCGGGGGACGAGACGCATCTCTTTGAAACGCTGGGCCATTTGATCGACCAAGCGCCGGGCGCGATCGTAAGTCTCACCGACGGGCTGGATACAACGACCCAGGATTCTGCAACGCTCATCGCCTCGGCACAGCAACACGGGGTGCCGCTCTATTTCATCCCGGGCACTAATCGGACGCAGGCAGGAGAAGTGCTCGACATTCGCGAGCTCAAGGCGCCCTCCGGCGTGTTGCGACAGACGCAGTTCACGGCGAGCGTGCTGCTCAAGACCGGGAAGGCGAAGGACGGGCTGCTCCCCGTGGAATTGTGGAGCGGTGACAAGCAGCTCGCCTCGACTGATCTGCCAGTACGCGCGGGGGTGCATCTGGTGCCGTGGTCGGTGCCGATCAACGCGAGCGAGCCGGGCTCGATGCCGCTGGAATTCCGGATCGGCAGCGGAGTGCACCAGCAAATCGCCGCCTGCACCACGCGCATCGTGGAGCAGACAAAAGTGCCGGTGCTTTACTACCAGGGCGCGTTGCAATGGGGCTACCGCTACCTGCTTACCGCACTGGAGAGCGATCCCAGCTTCCAGATGACGAGTATCTTGAATCCGGCGCTCGGGATCCAGATTACCTCCGGCGACACCGGGCAACCGACGCTGCCGGACCTGCCCGATGATGCGCGCGATTTGAAACCGTACCGGATCGTGATCCTGGCCCACGTCTTCGCCGATCTCCTCACGCCGCGCCAGCAACAGGCGCTACTCGATTACGCCCGGGGCGGCGGCGGCGTGCTGTTCATCGCGCCCGACAGCGAAGCGACCAGCCGGTTCGTCGGGACCGACATGGAGCAGATGCTGCCGGTGATCTTTGACCCGCGCCACAGCGAGGAAAGCGCGGTGGGAACTTTTGAAGCGCAAATGGCGAACAGCACGGCCGGAACGCAGGACACTTTTCTCGATGAAAATTCCAACCGCGTGCAGATGCCGCAGTTGCATCCCTTTGCGCTGCCCACGGGGGTCAAAAGCCCGGCCCTGGCGATGCTGTTCAAAAACCTGCGACCCGATGAAATGCCCCGCTTTGCGAATTATGCGCGAGTGCGCGGCGCCAAGGCGGGCGCAGACGTTCTGGCCGTAAGCGGCGATGCTGGCGACGGCGCGGCGCCGATTCTACTGGCCCGGCAGCAGTTCGGCGACGGCTTTACCGCGGCATTGACGACGGATCTGCTCTGGCGCTGGAAGATGTCGCTCCCGAGCAGCAGCCATGCCGCGGAGACGTTCTGGCAGCAGCTCCTGCTCTCGCTGGCACCGGCCCCGGCGGAGGGCCTGCGGATCGTGAGGAATACGGAGTCGCCGACGATGAATGCGCCGGTCTCCCTGCGGATCACCGGGGCAAGCGGCGACCACGCACCCACGCTCACGCTGATTTCGCCAACGGGCGAAAAATCGCCGCTCACGGCGCGCTACCAGAGCGAACAGGACAGCCACGAATGGAGCGCCAGCTTCAATCCAGCAGCCATCGGGCGCTGGGAAGTGCAGGCGACCGATGCCACGGGCAACGCGGCGCGGCTGACCTTCAATGTCGCGAAAAAAGTGCAAACGACCGAGACGCTCAACCTACCGCCCAACGTGGACCAGATGCGCGAACTGGCCGACAGCACCGGAGGCGCGCTGATTGGCGAAGAACCAGCCTTCCAGGCCAATGCGACGACGCATGATGATTCCAGCCTGCAAATGGCGCACATCCAGCCGCTGTGGAATTCCTCGTGGTTGCTGGCCCTGATGCTGGGGCTCTACGCGACCGAATTAATCGTCCGCCGTTGTTTCCGCCTGCTATGAAAATCCATCGCCCGCTCTTTTTCTGCCTGCTCGCCGGGCTTTGCACCGCGTCGCCGTTGCAGGCCCAGGACCAGACGAGCCTGCGCGGCGAGCGCGTAGGCTGGGCACGATTGAAGACCGACAGCCCATACTGGCGCCGACATGCCGATGGGGACCCGGTGCTGATGCAATACCTGCGCGATTACACGAGCCTGAATATCGACTCCACCTGGTATGTGGCGGATGTGGAGAACCTGAAGCAGATGTGCTCCTATCCACTGCTCTTTTCGCAGGGAATCCACATGGTGAACGATGAGCAGGGGCGCAGCAATCTCGCCGAATACATGCGGCGCGGCGGCTTCCTGCTGGTGGACTGCTGCATCAATGGCGATATCACGCCGGATGCCGATGAATTCCTGCTCCAGCAGACCCGCGAGCTGGCGCAAATCCTGCCCGAGGCCCGGGTGGCCGCGCTCGCACCCGCCCATGCGATCTATCGCTGCTATTTCCCAATTCCCGAAGGCAAGCCGCCACACACATATTACAACAACGTTTACGATCCCCGCTTTGCGAAACACGGGCTCTACGGCATCTACATTGGCGAGCGAATGGCTGGCATCATCAGCCTGAGCGGACTCCAGTGCGGATGGGACCGAATGGTGGCACCGCCCGGGCATGATGTGGCCTGCATGAAAATGCTGGTGAACATCTACATCTACGCGATGTTGCAGCGCGGATGAGATTTTGAGGCTGACAGATCGGGGAAGGCCGGTTACTGCCATCACCTATCTCTCCCGACAAGAATTCCAACCATGAAGAAGATGATGAAATGGGTGGTGGCAGCGGTGTTGATGGCGACCGCCTCCACTCTTTACGCGGCCACAATTACGGATACCGACGGCAATATCTATCGCGAGGCGAAAGTGACACAGGTCGAGCCGGATGGATTGCGCATCACCTATGCGCAGGGCGTGGCGAAAATTCCGTTTGAGAAAATGCCCCGGGCGCTCCGCGAGCAATATCACATCGATATCGGCAAGGCGTACGTTTACCGCGATGCCCTGGCGCATCCGCAAAAACAAGCCACGACAGCCAGCAATGGGCTGACGATTCAACCGGCAACCCCGGCGACGGCAGGGCAAACTCCGCCCCCGGTGGAACCACAAGCCACGCCGGAAACCAAGGCGAGTAACCCGCTGCCGGTGTTCGCAGGCGTTCCGCCATTGCAATCCCTGCCTCCGCCACCTCATGACAAGTCGATTTTCCGGCTGGTCATTCTGATCGTGACGGGGCTGATTGGCTTCATCCTCTATTTTCTACCGTCCTTCCTCGGACTCAAAAAGAAGGACTGCCTGCCGATTTTTCTCGTGAATTTCTTCCTGGCCTGGACGGTGATCGGCTGGATCGCGACGCTGCTTTGGGCGATACTCGGGCGGTCGGAGGAAGCCCCCAAAAGCGCTACTCCGGTAAAGCTGGTTTTGAGCATTTTACTCGTCTTGAATCTTTGCGGTTCGGTGGCGAATTACCTCTGGGCTGATCAGTTTTACCAGATGCTAAAAACCATCCAGGAGAAGCAGGCGGCGGCTATGCAGGCGGGGCATAAGTAGAGGGACGGGGCGGCGGGTTTTCTTCGAAAGTAATTTGCGGATTCCATTTTTTGAGGCCCTTCCCAAAAAAATGTCACCCTTCGACTCCATTCCGCCGCGCTGCATTGCGCTCAGAATGACATTGGGGTGGTTGAAGACAGCGAAAAGCCCGCCCAGCTATTCATCCGGATCATCCGGAAATTACTTTTAAAAAAAAGCGCTACTCCTGCGGGCGGATGCTTTCGAAGTATTGCTTCACCATGGCACGGGAACCGGCGGGGATGGCTTCCTGATCCACGGTCTGCTCGGCCTCGGGGGCCATGGCCTGGTAGAGGGCGCGGTATTTGGTCGAGGCCGCCCCCTTGCCGTCGGCGCTTTGCACGAGCGATTGTAATGACTCGCCCTGGCCAAGGAGGCCCTGGAGTTGCGTGCCTGCGCCAGGCTTGCCCAGCGCGTTCTTTTCGCCGTAGGGCGTCTTTGTCGTGCCGCTGTCTTTTTCCGTGCCGGGCTGGCCGCTGGGCATCAGCCCCTGCATAGTGGCGACGGGCTGGCCGCTTTTGGCAAAGTCGCTCATCGAAGTCTGGCTGCCGTTCCCCTGCCTGCTACTCTGGCCCTGCTGGCCGTCTCCCTTCGGCTTGCCGGCAGCGAGCGATTGGGAACTGTTTCCACTCGGCGATTGCTTGAGGTTTTCCAGCATGTTGAGCAACTGCTGTTCGGTGGGCGAATTGCCTCCGTTTTGCGATGGTGAGTTTTGCGCGGTCTGGCCGCCCGCCTGCCGGGAGAGCATTTGCGCGAGTTGTTGCAAGACCTGTTGGAGTGCATTGGATTGATTACCCGACTGGGTCTGCGCCATCTGGCTCATTTGCCGGGCCAGAGCGCCGCTGGCCCCCTCCTCGCCGAGTTGTTGCAAGGCCTGCTTCATCGCTTCGGCAAGTTTTTTGGCGGTTTCGGCATCCATCTTCTTCGCCGCATCGGCGAGAGCCTGGGCGGCTTCGGCCATTTTGCGGTCCTGTAGATTTTTGGCGGCGGGCTTCGTCTGCGGGGTGGCGGCCAGGGCCTTGGCGAGGGCATCGAGTTGGGCCTGCTGGCCAGCGAGCGCGCTATTTTTCAGCCCGGCCTCGATTTCCGAGATGGCGCGGAGGGCGGTCTTTTCCGCTTCGTCGCCGGTCTTCGCGGCGGCGATTTCGCGGGCGCTTTGCTTCATTTGCTCAGCGGTACGTTTTAGCTCGGGGGTGTTGAGTTGCTCGGCTTGCGCGGCCATTTGCTCCAGCGCATGAGCGCGGGCCTGGGCGGCAGCGCGTTTCGCCACGTCGTCCGCGCTGGGAGGCTGCGGCTTGGCGAACCAAGCGAGCATGATGGTGACAACCACCGGCACGGCCAGCGCCAGGAAGCGGCGCGGGAGGCGCAGGCGGGTCCACGGCTTTTCATCGAAGCTGGCGAGGAAGGCCTGACACTCGCGGGCGGCGCTGGTTTCCAGTTCGTCGGCAGGAGTGGAAAGCGCGAGGGCCGTGGTAAAACGGTCATGCGTGGCCGCCATGCGATCGAGCCGGGCGGCAGCGGCGGGGAGCGAGAGCCGCCGCACATAGGTCCAGCCTCCGGCGACGGCCAGCGCGATGGTGATCACCGCAGCGACCATTCCCGGCTGCCACGCAGAATGCCCCGAGAAAGCAAGCAGACCGGCCCATGCCACCCAAACGCAGGAAACCACCAAGGCCGTCTCCGCCAGCCGCGCAAGGAACATCTGCACGTGGAAGGCGCGGCGGATGCGATGGAGGCGTGGAATGAGTTCGGGCATGGAGTCCTCGCGATTAAGTCTTTAATTAAACCACGAAGACACGAAGACCACGAAGAAAAGACTGAATGCAGGTAGATTTTTAATCGCAGCCAATCCCTTAATCATCGCGGTCGTTGCCCGGATTTTGGTCTAAAATCAAGCTAACTCAAACTGCTTTCTCTGTAGCCGAAGCGTCGCCACAGTGTTTTTCGATTTGACGAATGCCCGGAACCGCCGGACTATCGCCGTCCCACTTTATGCGGCATACCATCTCAGTTCTGGTCGAAAACAAGTTCGGCGTCCTCACCCGCATCGCCGGCATGTTCAGCGGACGCGGCTTCAATATTGATTCGCTCAACGTCGGGCCGACGCTCGACGATTCCATGTCCCGGATGACGATTGTCGTCCGTGGCGACGACCGTGTGCTCGAGCAGGTTACCAAGCAGCTCAACAAGCTGATCGACGTGATCGAGATCCAGGACTTCCACGACGACGAGTATGTGGACCGCGAGCTCGTGCTCATGCGCGTGAAGGTGGACTCGAAGAGCCGCGCCGAAGTGATGCAGATCTGCGACATCTTCCGCGCCAAGATCATCGACGTGCAGCCGAAAAACGTCTCGATCGAGATCACCGGCAACGAGAGCAAGATCGAGAAATTCCTCTTCCTCATGAACCCCTTCGGCATCAGCGACATCACCCGCACCGGCAAGGTCGCGCTCGCCCGCAAGGAATAGTTACCCACCCCTTTTTTCCCACAAACCGAAAAAACCAAAACATGCCTGCTAAAATCTACACCGACAAAGACGCCGATCTCGCCGTCCTCTCCGGCAAAACCTGCGCCGTCATCGGCTTTGGCTCCCAGGGCCACGCCCACGCGCTGAACCTCAAAGACTCCGGCGTCAAAGTCATCATCGGCCTCTACCCTTCCAGCAAATCCCGCAAGGTCGCCAAGGACCTCGGCTTTGAAGTGCTCGACACCGCCGAGGCGGTGAAGAAGGCCGACGTCATCTTCGTCGCCGTGCCCGACACCAAGATTCCCGCCGTTTACGAGAAGGACATCGCGCCGAACCTCACCAAGGGCAAGACCCTCCTCTTCAGCCACGGCTTCGCCATCCATTTCAAGACGATCGTCCCGCCGGTGGACGTGGACGTGATCATGGTCGCGCCGAAAGGCCCGGGCCACATCGTGCGCCGCCAGTACACCGAAGGCAAGGGCGTCCCCGCCCTCATCGCGATCTACCAGAACCCAAGCAAGAAGGCCAAGAAGGTCGCACTCGCCTGGGCGAAGGGCGTCGGCGGCACCCGTGGCGGCGTGATCGAGACCAGCTTCAAGGAAGAGACCGAGACCGACCTCTTCGGCGAACAGACCGTCCTCTGCGGCGGCATGAGCGCGCTCGTGATGGCGGGCTTTGAAACCCTGACCGAAGCCGGTTACTCGCCCGAGATGGCTTACTTCGAGTGCTTGCACGAGCTGAAGCTCCTCGTCGATCTGATGAACGAATCCGGCATCGCCGGCATGCGCTTCTCGATCAGCGAGACGGCCAAGTGGGGCGACATCACCGTCGGCCCGAAGATCGTAGACGCCAGCACCAAGAAGCGCATGAAAGCCGCGCTCAAGGACATCCAGACCGGCAAGTTCGCCAAGGATTGGATCAAGGAATACCAGGGCGGCTACAAGACCTACAACGCCCTGCTCAAGGCCGGCGAAAAGCACCCGATCGAAAAGACCGGCGAGCGTCTCCGCGGCCTCATGCCCTGGATCAAGAAGAAGAATCTCAAAGGCGCGCAGGCGGCTTACTAAGCAGCTAAAGCAATCCGCTTTCCATGTGTTAAAGGCTCGACAGGCAACTGTCGGGCCTTTTACCTTTTACAGGCGTGATGAGTGACAAGCGCATTCGCCCCCTCCTCCTGTGTGCCGGGTTCCTCGGTCTCTTCGGCGTCCACCGCTTTTATGTCGGCAAAGTTCTCACCGGTGTGCTCATGCTGCTTACCGGTGGTGGGTTTGGCATCTGGCTGCTGATTGACGTGATTATGATCCTCTGCGGCACCTTCACCGATGCCAATGGGCAGCCGATCACCCTCTGGAGCAACGACCCGCCCAGCGGCAGCACGCGGCGCGTCTGCCCGCTCCTCCTGTTCCATCATTTCCTTGGCGTCTTCGGCGTGCATCGCTTCTATGCCGGGCGCATCATCACCGGCCTGCTCATGCTCTTTACCGTGGGCGGCTTCGGCATCTGGCTGATCATCGACTGGCTGCTGATTTTCTGTAACTCGTTCAAAGACAGCGACGGGCGGGTGATTAACGAATGGCTGTAAATTTTCTCGTCCAGAGCCGCGAAGACGCTTAGAAAAGGATCATTTCCTCGTGCCGATACTCCGTATTGACACGCCCTCATTTGCGACCCTCTGAGGCTACGGTGGAGGCATCCATCTCCCTCCGCACCTGCGTAGTAATCTTTGTATAACACTATGAAACCCACACTCCTCATCGGCGTCATCCTCACCATCCTCGGCGTAGTCGCTTTGGCCTACGGCGGCTTCTCCTATACCAAGCAGGAAACCCCGATTTCGATTGGCAACTTCAAGGTCAAGACCGAGCAGGAAAAGAGCGTCCCGATTCCTCCTGCAGTCGGCATTATTGCGATTGCCGGGGGCGTGGTTTTGATTGCAGTCGGCGCGAAGAAGGGCGCATAATCGCCCCATCATGAAAGAGGCTGCCGCGGAAAAAATCATTGTCGCTCTGGATGTCCCGACGGAGGACGCCGCGGCCGCCTTGGTCGATCAACTTGGCGATACCGTGGGGTATTTCAAAATCGGCCTCCAGCTTTTCACCAAGACCGGCCCCTCGATCGTCAAGCGCGTGCAGCAAAGCGGGGCCCGGGTGTTCCTCGATCTCAAATTTCACGACATCCCCAACACGGTGTCGCATGCGGTGGAATCCGCCTGCACGCTGGGGGTGGATCTGCTGACGATCCACCTCGGCGGTGGCGGGGAAATGATCGCGGCGGCGGAAAAAGCGGCAGCCAGGACAAACACGCTGGTCCTCGGCGTGACCGTGCTGACGAGTAGCGATGAGCATACGCTCTCGGAAACCGGCATTTTTTGCGAAGTGGAGCCACAAGTGATCCGACTGGCGACGCTGGCCCATTCAGTGGGTTTGCGTGGGCTGGTGGCGAGCCCCAAAGAGCTCGGCGCGTTGCGCTCGGCCTTCGATGATTATTTTACGATTGTGACGCCCGGCGTGCGTCCGGCCTGGAGCGAGGCCAACGATCAATCGCGCATTCTCACCCCGGCGGAAGCGGTCAAGGCGGGGGCCAGTTATCTGGTGATTGGACGTCCCATCACCACGCATGCGAATCCCCGCGAGGCCGTCCAGCGCATTGCCGAGGAGATTGCGGGAGTTTAGCGATCGTTCGAGTCAGCGCATCATTGCCTGTCTCGTCATCATCATCAAAACTACGACGATCACGGCTAATCCGATCACTCCGGTTCCAATCTCAAAAATCAAGGCCGGAGGCCGCATTCGCTTCCATCTCGCATGGGTAGTTTGTCGATAAGAAGGCTGAACAACGTAACGGAGCAGTTGCAGCCCGCGGATAAAATAGACAAAAATACTCATTCGCCAGAAACCCTCTCACTCCTTAAAAAAAGGCTCATCCTTATTTATGGATGAGCCTTTTCATAATTCTCGATGAAACTCAGGCGTTGCGACCGATGCAGTTGAGGTCCTCGAAGGAAACGAGGAGGCGCTTGGTGGCCGAGGCTTCGGCGGCGGCGAGCCAGGCGCGCGGGTCGTAGTATTTCTTGTTCGGCGAGTCGGGTCCGGTCGGGTTGCCGATCTGACCCTGGAGATAATCGTGATTCTTGATGTCGTATTCACGAATGCCGTCCCAGAACGACCACTGCACGTCGGTGTCGATATTCATCTTCACCGCGCCATAGCTGAGCGCTTCGCGGATTTCCTCACGGCTGGAGCCAGAGCCGCCGTGGAACACGAAGTTCACGGGTTTCGCACCGGTGCCGAGCTTCTCTTCGATGTATTTCTGCGATTCATCGAGGATCGCGGGCTTGAGCTTGACGTTGCCGGGCTTGTAAACGCCGTGCACGTTGCCGAAGGCTGCGGCGATGGTGAAGTTGGGGCTGATCTTGCTGAGGGTGGTGTAGGCTTCGGCCACTTCCTCGGGCTTGGTGTAGAGGCTGGATTCCTCGGCGCCAGAATTGTCCACGCCGTCTTCTTCACCACCAGTCACGCCGAGCTCGATTTCGAGGGTCATCCCCATCTTGGTCATACGTTCCAGATACTGGGCGCAGATCTCGAGGTTTTCATGCAGCGGCTCCTCGGAGAGGTCGAGCATGTGGGAGCTGTAGAGAGGCTGGCCGGTCTTGGCGAAAGCTTCTTCGCTGGCGGCGAGCATGCCGTCCACCCAGGGAAGCAGCTTCTTCGCGCAGTGGTCGGTGTGCAGGATGACCGGCACGCCGTAGGCAAGTGCAGCATCGTGCACATACTTCGCGCCGGCGATGCCGCCGAGCACGGGGCCGAGCTGGTTGTCGCCCTTGACGCTCTTGCCGATAAAGAACTGCGCGCCGCCATTGGAAAATTGAACGATCACCGGCGATTTCACCTCGCGAGCGGCGGCGAGCGTGGCGTTGACGGTGTGAGTGCTGATGCAGTTAACGGCTGGCATCGCGAACTCGTTGGCCTTGGCGTAGTCGAGGAGAACCTTGACTTCGTTTCCGAAAAGAACCCCTGCGCGGAATTTGGTATTGCCCATATTGGAAGTCGCTTTTAACAGACCACCCCCGGTTGACAAGCGCGGATTCGGGAAAGGCGGGAACTAGGGGTAATTTTTACCGCCGGAAGCATGGAGGGCACAGGCCGCATGCGATTCCGGTGAACCGAGGAAGACGTTCGTAACCTCCGCCAACCGCATCCTCTACTTGAAGACAATCACTTCTCCACCCGCCACCGTGAAATTTGAGGTATCCGCCGTACACCGCAACTTCAACTCTATGTAATCCGGACTGAAAATATTGGTCAGACTCGCCTGTTTTCCGACGTGGATCACCATTTTGAATAATTTGGTACCGGCGCTGGGCAGATCCGCACCTCCGCTTTGCACCGCATAGCCATTGGCACTGTAAACTTGCGAGGTGATGTCCGTTTTCCCATCGTAAACGTTGGTGGTGACTCCAGTCGGCAGGTGCAAGCCGATGAGATTCAGCGCATCGGTGGAAGGACCGTTGTTTTTGGCGATCAAATACTGGGAGGCCGACGCTCCGCGCTTGATGCGGAGAAAGGTGACGTTGTTTCCGCCAGTCGTATCCACCACATTATTGCCCAGCGCAAAGACGTGATTGAGCACGATCATCAGATTGGGTTGCGGATCACTGGAAGTAGCCGCGGCAGGGGTCACGGAGAGGCTTCCGTTGCTGAATGTAAAAGCGCCGGTCAGTGGCAGTTTTTTTCCATTCCCATCCTTCGCCTTCATGGCCGAGGCAAAGGCGGTGCTAACGATCCCTTTGGCGTTGATTCCCAACTTGAAGGTGATGGCCGCATCCACCGTGGCCGCGGTGACTGAATTCCCGATCGGCACGTTTTGAAACGTCGTCTTAAAGACGTGACTGGGGATGAAATTGATCGGTAGCTTGCCTGAAAGATTGACCAGCGTAGGGCTTAAAAATTCGGGTACTGAAAGTCGGGGAAAGCTGGTTGAGCAACGCAATGAAATCCCCTGTGCCCAGCGCTGCGGCCGAGCCGGTAGTCGTCCCCGTCCCGCTGAGGGCCACATTGTAGAGCAACGTCGCTGGAACCGTCGTCCCGCTTGCTTTGGAGAAGGATTTTCCCGGTCCCACGGAAGTGCCCGTCAGGTCAATTTCCGCAGCCTGAATCGTGAATGAAGACAGGCAAAGAAAGACAAATGCGAATCCTAATTTCCCGGCAAACGGTCTGTTCATAAATAGACTCCTGTTAGCAAATAGGTTATCTCGAATCCCGCGGTTTGGGAACAAGCATTTCCAACCGCGCCTGCTTTTTATCGAGGAACAGGCAATAGGCAACCCTGCCCATTGGCGGGGCGGGGTGGGTGTGAAATAAGTCACGGCATGAACACGACGGATTTTCGGATTGTGGTTCTCGACTGCCCCTACAACACCTGGGCCAACAAAGACACCCAGGAGCTCTTCAGTGCCATTGTCGGACTGAAGCTCAAGGGTTACCTTCCAGTCTATGAACATGGCGTGATGCCGGTGGATTCCTACGACTTCATTGCCACCCACCTGCTGGTATGCGTAAAGGAACAGGAGCACCTGCGCCCGGTGACGGGTTTCAAGTCGGTGACGGTGAGCGCTTGCGAGCGGTTCAACCTCCCCTTCCCTACCAATGCGGTGCTGGCGAATACGCGGCCCGGGCAGCATCGCGAGGCGGTGCACCAAATCATGGACCGCTGCCGCGAATCGGGCAAGGAGCTCTGCTTTGACAGTTCGTGGACGGTGGACCCGGAATTTCGCAAGCATCGTGAACTGCACCTGCTGCTGCAGGAACTGTTCATCTCCAATGTGATCCAATGGCACCGACCGGAGCGGGCGCACGAGGTGCTCGGCACGGGCATCCTGCGGGTGCGGACAAATCGCTTTTTCGAGCGGGTGGGCTTTCATCCCGTGGAGCTGGACGGCGAGCCGCTCCCGCCCTTTGAACAGCCCTCGCTTCAAGGCTCCTCGGCGGTGCTGATTCACCTGCAGGAGTCATCCTCTTTCGCCCGTGGAATGGCGGAAAAACACCAACAACTCTGGGAAAACCGGATCACCATCAACTGAGACCCACCATGAATGCTGAACTGAAACTCAAAGTCCTCATCGAACCCACCTCGCTCACGGCGGGACGGCTCCGACCGTTCATCCGCGAAAAAGTGCTGCCCGACTTCCGAGCGTGGGACGCGGCGGAAGAAATCCCGTGGGAAGTCTGGGATGAACTGCACGGGATGGGCCTGTGGAGTCTGAGCGTGCCGCGGAGTCTCGGCGGCTGCGGAGCGACAGCGATGGAGCTGGCCCCAATCCTGCGCGAACTGGCGTATGGCTCGGCCGCGCTCGCCACGGCAGTGACGGCGAGCTTCACGGCCGGGGCTCGCGATTTTCCTCGGTGCGGAGCCGGCGCTGCAGGCGCAGTATGCGCGGAGTGTGCTGGCGAATGGGGAGCTAAGCTGCTTCGCCCTGACGGAGCAAGAAGGCGGCAGTGATCTGACCAATATCCAGACCGTGGCCGAGCCGGTGCATGGCGGCTATCTGCTGCACGGCAAGAAGTGCTTCGTGACCAATGCCGAAGGGGCCAGGCATTTCGTGATCGCCGCGCGGATCGAAGGCGAGCGCCGAACCAGCCGGAGCCTGACGCTTTTCTACGTGCCGGCGGATGCCCAGGGGCTGGTGGTGTGCCCACCACATCACAAGCTGGGCCAGCGCGCGGTGAAGACGCATCCAATCGAGACTCGACGAGGTATTCGTGCCCACGGCGCATCGGATCGGGCAGGAAGGCGATGCGCTCGCGCTCTCCTACCGCGCCCTGCAACGCAGCCGCTGCACCCTCGCTGCGGGAGCGGTGGGGCTCGCGCAACGGGCCTGCGATCTGGCCAAGAATTATCTCTCGGATCGGATGAGCCTGCGGAAGCCGCTCCTCTCGCAACCGGTGATCCGCGGGGCGCTCGCGCAATATCACACGCTGCTGGAAGCGGCCTGGGAGCTCACCGCCGCCTCGGCGCGCGACTGGGACTACCATCTTCCCAATTTACACCGGGTGAACATGGCGAAGCTTTACGCCGGGCAGACGGCCAACGAAGTCGTCGCGGGCGTGATGGAGGCCTCTTCGGCGGCTGGGGCTACACCGGCTCGTATGAAATCGAGCAACTGGTGCGTGACGTGAAGTTCTACGAGTTCGTGGAAGGCCCGGCCTTTGTGCAGCAAATCCTGATCGCCAAGGAATTGTTCCCGGCAGCGGTGAAAGACGAAACCCCGGTCATTCGTTCGGTGGCCTAACCCCTACTTAACATGAGCACTGCGACCATTACATCACCGCGCACTGCGGACCGGGATTACGTACTGGGCACACACTATGAGGAATTGAAACGACTCGGGCTGCAACACCAGGTGTGGCGACCGACCGTGCTGGAATGCTGGAAAAATGCGGGTCTCCAGCCGGGAGCGCGGGTCGTGGATGTCGGCGCGGGGCCGGGCTACGCGACGCTCGATCTGGCGGAAGTGGTGGGGCCGGAGGGCGAGGTCTATTGCGTGGAGCGCTCGCGACGCTTTGTGGAAGCGGCAACCGAAGCCTGCCAGGAGCGACACTTTCACCACGTGCATTTTCACGAACTGGACTTGATGGAAGATGCGCTCCCCGCCACCGGGCTGGATGCCGCATGGTGCCGCTGGGTGGCGTGCTTCGTGCCCGCACCGGAATTACTGGTGGAGCGTATCGCGCAATCCCTGCGCCCCGGCGGGGTGGCGATTTTCCACGAGTTCCTCGACTACTCGACCTGGCGGCTCGCCGCCGCATGCCCGGTGCTGGAAGACTTTGTAAAACAAGTGATGCAGAGCTGGCAGGAGACCGGAGGCGACCCCAATGTGGCACGCCGACTCCCCAGCCTACTGAATCGCGCGGGGTTCGCATTCGTTCGGCGGTGCCGCGCATCTTCTGCCTGCGTCCGCATGAGCTGATGTGGCGGTGGCCCGCGAGTTTCATCGAGGTGAATCTCCAGCGGCTGCTGGAACTGGGCCGCGTGGATGAAGCCTGGGCGCAGCGGGTGCGGATGGCCTTTGCCACCGCCACCGCCGATCCCACTTCACTGATGTTCACCCCTATCCTGCTGGAGATCGTCGCCGAGCGTCTGGAAGGGGAAGTTAATTACGGCTTCAATGGCCGCAATTCGCCACCCGTGGCACTTCGTCTGCATCCCAGCTAAGCCGGTGGACGCGGATCGTCTCCTGAGCCCAGGCGCTGGCGCTCCCGCGCCCTTCCACGCCGATCCGCGCGAGAATGCGCTCTACGTGATGCGCCACGGTGCGGACGCTGATGTCGAGAATGATCGCGATCTCGGGATTCGTCTTCCCCTGCGCGATCCAGCTCAGCACCTCCGCCTCGCGCCGCGAGTGGCCGAACTGCTCGAAGACGTGGAAGGGAATCTCGACCGATTGCTCATCGACGATCATCACATCGCTCACCGAGGGCATGGTTCGGAATGAGCCGCACGGTAAGGATGGAATGCTCGCCCTGCCGGGTGAGCGGGAGTTGCGGCTGCGGAGCGGGGCCGCCGAAGGGTGATTTCTCCAGCCCGCGCACGACCCAGCGCCGTAACTCATCGGGCAGCCGACGTCCGCGGGTCGGCCCAAAGAAACGTTGCATCGACTTGCGGGCTTTGGGCGAGCAGAAGAGCACCGAGCCCTCGCTGGAAAGCACCACCGTCCCGCCACCATGTGAATCCCCGGCACGCGCGGCTCGTTCCAGCGCCTTCGCATTCAAATACGCCTGCAAAAAGTGCGGCTGCAAAATACTCATCATGAAGCGCTCGTCCTCGGAGAAATCGCGCCGCGCACGATTCGCCGCAAAGCCAATCTGCATATTGCCCACCGGAAACATCAGCGCCAGTTGATGGTGGATTCCGAGTGAGCGGAAAAATTCGTTGAACAAGGTCGTTCGCTCCCACTGCACCTGGGTCAGAAAATCGGAAATCTTCACCGCCTCGGTGCTGCCGGATTCCTGAATATAACGAATGCTCGGATGCTGATCCGCCAGCGAGGCGAAGGTCTGATTGAGCTCCGTCTCAATCAACGGCTCAACGATACCGCGAAAATGATTTTGCCCAAATTCATTATAACTTAAATGCTCACAATCAAGAACCTGACGCACCGCGAGCATGAAGGCGGCGGGGATTTCTTCCACTTGGGCTGAGGAATAGAGATGAAACAGGGACTTCGATAATTTTGTAATCTGATGATATGAGAGGTTCATAGAACCTATCATAACGACATCTTCAAATCCTCAATTAGCTAGAGATCAAGCCAGCTTTTAAATAAATCAGAAGCCTTGATTACACTTTTACCAACCACTCCCTGCTTACTTGTGCAATCAATAACCAGCAAACGAATTAACTAATAAGCTAGCTTTCAGCTCGCATTATCACTTCCACCACGCGTTCCACCGCCCCTTGATGCGGGGCGACGGCTTCCAGTGCGCGGGTCGCGTATTCCTGCTGCTTTTGCGGCGAGGCGAGCAGTTCCCAGAGCTTGCGCTGCAGCTCCTGGGCGTTCTGGACTTGGATCACCGCGCCATCCTCCAGCCAGCGGGTCACGATCGGCTGGAAATTCTCCATATGTGGGCCGAAGAGGAGCGGCTTTTCGGCGAGGGCCGCCTCCACCGGATTTTGCCCACCGGTGGCGGCAAGGCTTTTACCGATGAAGACGAGGGTGGCCAGTTGATACCAGGTGCGGAGTTCGCCGTTGGTATTGATGATGAGGCAATCCACGGGCCCCGAGGGGGCCTCCGTGCGCAAGGCGATACGCAGCCCCAGCGGCTTTAACTCCTCCAGCACTTCCGCCGTGCGCTCGAAGTGGCGTGGCACGAGGATCAGGAAAGTGTCAGGGAAATCCCGGCGCAGTTCCACGAAAGTTTCGGCGAGAATCTTCTCCTCCCCGGGAAAGGTACTGCCGCCGAGAATCACCTGGGCGCTCTCGTGCACGCCGAGTGCAGCAAGAAAAGCGTCGAATTCATCCTGCCGCGGATCATAAGGATGGGGCTCGTCGTATTTCACATTGCCGGTAAGCGCGATCTGCGCCTCCGGCACGCCGAGTGCCTTCCAGCGCTCCACGTCCTCGGGTTCGCCTACACAAATGGAATCGATGAGCCGGAAAAAGGGCGCGACCAGCCCGGCGAATTTTTTAAAGCGCCGAGCCGAGCGGGGCGAGAGCCGGGCGACCATCGATACACCGGCCCCCACGCGATGGCATTCCGCGAGCAGGTTGGGCCACATGCCTTCGATGATGATGAACCGCTCGGGGCAGATGGCGAGCACCGCGCGCCGCACGAATGGCCACCAGTCGATCGGGTTATAGACTGGCTCCAGCCAATCGCAGGCCGCTTTCGCCGCGACCTCGTAGCCGGTGGAGGTGGTCACCGAAATCACGATCCCTACCTGCGGATCGGCCTCGTGCAGTCGCCGGGCAATTTTCAAAGCGAGCATCGTCTCCCCAACGCTGATCGATTGAATCCAGATCCACGGGCGGGAGCGAAAGCGCGCCATCGTCGCCGCCGAGTAGGCCCCGAAGCGTTGCCGGAAATTCTCGCGATAGCCGCCCCGCTTGCGCATCCGCTTGATCAGCCCCGGCAGCATGCAAAGCAAGGCCACGGGGAAGAGCAGATTGTAGAACCACAACCGATGACGCACGGTGGCTGGCAGTGGCTGTCTCATTCCTGCACGCGCGGGCGGAGAATTACCACCTCGGTTTCGCCATACGCCTTGGCGCGGATGCACTCCCAGGGCCCCAGCGGCGGCATGGGCTCGGCGGGCAGTTTTTCGAGAATGAAAAGGCCACCAGGAGCCAGCGCCGCAGCGAGGGGGGCGGAGGCCAGCAATTCATTGGTAAACTGTCGGTCGCCCGGCACCTTGGCGTAAGGAGGATCGGCGAAAATCAGGTCGTAACTGGCCGGACGCGCCAGACGGTCGAGATAGCTGAAAACATCCATCGCCTGAACCTGCCCGCGCAGGTTTGTCTTTTCGAAATTCTTCTCAATCGCCTTCAGCGCAAAGGAGTCCTTCTCGACAAAGACCGCGCTGGCCGCGCCCCGGCTGAGCGCCTCAATCCCCAGTGCCCCGGTCCCGGCAAAAAGATCGAGCACCCGGGCTCCAGGCACCATTTCGCCGAGGGTGGAAAACATCGCACCCTTCACCCGATCCATCGTCGGGCGCACATTTTGTTTGGGAATGACCAGCGGGATGCCGCCCGCAGTTCCGGCAACGACTCTCATAAGCGCTTAATTCCCCTTTCCTCCCAAAAAGCCACGCAGGAGATCGAGCGCCTTCTGCCCTTTTTCAAACTGGCTGCCGAGCGCTTTTTTGAGCAGGTCCGTGCGCGGTGCGCGGTAACTGCCGGTGACGGTGAAATCAATGGCGGCCAGATCGGTATTGGGCACGGGGTGGAAGTTCTTGAGGATGAAGCCGGGGAGCTGGTGTTGCACTTTGGGATTAAGGGCGAGTTGGGCCTGCAAATCGAGACTGCCGTTGTATTTGGCCTTGCCCCAGACGATCAGCCGCAAGTTCTGGCTTTGCAGGAGAAGGGAGTCGATCCACACCCGCTTGGCGGCCAGCCGGAAGTTTGCCTGCGCCTGCGTCAGATTCATCACCGACAGTTCATCGATCCCGAGCGCCTGCCCGATCGTCTGGAGGAGCGTGTAATTTTTCACCTGGCCACCACTGAGAATAAGTTGACCGCCCCCCATAATGGTCTCCTTCGCATGAGCGCTATTCCCTGCGGCCTGGAACCATCCACCCAATTTCCCCTGGCACTCCACGGGAGCGCCGCCGGCCTCGGCGATCAGCCGATGCACGTCCAGGCCGTCGAAAACCACCCTGGTATTAAAAGGAGAATCCGCAGTGGTGGGGTCGATATGGAAGTCCCCCTTCAAAGTCCCACCAGCGAGCCTGGCCTGGAGTTCATTGAGATTCACGCGGCCTTCGCGATAGCGGAAGGGCGTTTCGATCTCCTGGAAAAAGACGCGCTGCTGGATACTGGCACTGCCGATATGAACAGTCCCCTTGGTCGGGCCGTCCACCGGGAGTGGATTCGGCGAATCCACCGCGACCTGATCAAAAAAGGCCTGGGGCATCCCGTCCTTGTCGTAAAAGTGAAAATAACCATCCTCCGTGCTGAAATGTTTGATCTGTACGGAAAAATGGGGACGCTCCGCCTTTTTCTCCTTGCCGGACTGGACGATAACCGACGACGACGCTGGCGCAGCGGGAGAGGCCGAAGGGGCTTCCGCAGGGCTGGCACTCGGAGCGGGCGTCGGCGTGGCCTTTTGTACGGGAAGCACCCAGCGGCCTTTCTCCGTCTGCTTCCATTCCACCTGCGGGTGGGAAAACACCAGATCCTTGATGATCAACTGCCGGTGCAGGATCGGCCACAGCTTCAGGCTGGCCTTCAATTCGTCCGCCTGGAGGAAATTCCCCACGCCATCCTGCTGCGGGATGGCAATGCCCCGGATGGTCAATCCATCCCATGGGGAAACTGTGGTACTGGTAATTTTTACCGGCAGGTGTAGGGCACGCTGGAGTTGGGCCTCCAATTTCCCCTGGGAAAGCGAGGACTGGATGTAGAGATTGGCCCCAAAGAGCAGCAGGAGCGCCAGCACCAGCAGGCTGGCCGGGATGATCAGGGCGAGTTTTGCAGATTTCCGCACGGGGAGGAACCTAAAGTCGCGTTTCATAACTTCCCAGCGGAAATTTTTGTGTCATTTTATGAAAATTGCCAATGCCCCCGGGAACGATTTATGCATCGCTCTGGCTCCAAACCCAACGTGGATAAAATCTTTGTAATACTCAACCCCGCCGCCAAGGGCGAAAAAGCGCGCAATTTTGCCGATAAAATCCGCAGTCTCTCGCGGACGGCGGTAATTGCCCGCACCACCGGCCCCGGAGAAGCCCGGGAACTGGCAAAAAAAGCGGCGGCGGATGGCTTCAAGGTAGTCGTGGCCGCTGGAGGCGATGGAACCATCAACGAAGTGGTCAACGGAATCGCCGGTACCCACGCCATTTTGGGCGTGCTGCCCATCGGCACCATGAACGTCTATGCCGCCGAGCTGGGATTGCCCGCCGGGAACTTGCGCGCCTGCTGGGAACTCATCCTCGAAGGCCACACCCGCCTGGTCGATTTGCCGAAGGCGAATGGCCAGTATTTCGTGCAGCTCGCGGGGATCGGCTTCGATGCGCAGGTGGTGGAAGAGACGAGTTGGGACTTCAAGAAAACCCTCGGCCCGCTGAGCTACGTCATCTCGGCCACCCAGATCGCCTCGCGTAAACCACCCCTGCTGTCGATCGAGCATGATCATGGCATTACCAACGGCTCCTTCATCCTCATCGGCAATGGACGCTACTATGGCGGACCGTTCGGGATTTTCCATAGCGCGCAGATCGATGACGGCCTGCTCGACGTACTCGTTTTCAAAAACCTCGGCTACCTGGATATCGTGCGTTACTTGAACGCGATCATCTTCGGCACCCACACCAAGCTCAAGGACGTGTCGTATTTCCAGACCCGCCGCGCCTCGATCACCAGCGACGAGCGCGTCCCGGTGGAGGTGGACGGCGAGGTGGTGGGCGAACTGCCGATGAAGTTCCGCTTTTCCTCGAAAAAACTGCGGGTCATCGCGCCGCGGCAATCGGTTTAAATGCGATTTTTATGGACGCATACCCCAGCCTGATCTCCGTCCGAAATCCCGTTCGACAACGCACCGGGGCTGGAATAATTTTCCGGGTGACATGAGCTCTCCGCGCCGACAGCTTCTACCGTTCGAAAGATCGTGGCGGACTGGTCGTCTGCGGGTCTGGACGATGCTCATCGGGCTGAACTTTGCGGTCTTCATCACGCAGACCGGCATGGACCTCTTCGCCCAGCCCGGGCTGGTCAATAGCTGGCTGGGGCTCAATCCCCATGCCATCCGCGACGGGCAGTTCTGGCAGTTTTTCAGCTACTTGTTTCTGCATGGCTTTCTCCCCGGGAGCGGGTGGTCATGGCTGGTTTCGCGATCCACCCACCTGCTGCTCAACCTTTTCTTCCTCGCCTATGCCGGACGGGAGTTGGAAGTGATCCTCGGCCCAAGCCATCTCCTTGGGATCTATCTTGGCGGCGGCGTGACCGGTGGGTTGCTGCAATTTTTGCTTTCCTGGAATACCTCGCTGCCGCTGGTCGGTGCCTCGGCCGGGGTGTGCGCGGTGCTGTTCGCCTTCACCACGGTGCTGCCCGAGATGGAGATGTCGATGCTGTTCTTCTTCATGCTGCCGCTGCACCTGCGGGCGAAATACTTCGGCGCGGGCGTGCTGCTCATGCTCATCGGCCTGGCCCTGCTGCCATTACCCACCAACGTGGCCCTCTGGGCCTGCGTGGGCGGAGCGGTCTTTGGCTGGGCCTACGCACGCAAGCTGGGCTACGGCAATGCCTCGCGCCTGCAAATCTACCTCGCCCAGCGCCGCCTGCGCGCCGAACGACTGGACCGCATGGACCCGCATCAATTCATCAGCGAAGAGGTGGACCCGATTCTTGAAAAAATCTCCCGACAAGGCATGCACAGCTTAACGCGCCGCGAACGTCGGCTGCTGGAAAAGGGCCGCGAAAAGATCGCCGAGGAAAAGAGGCCATAGGCTCTAACTTGGAAATAAACCGCAGCGGACGCGGCGAGCACGGCGAAAGGGAGATTTTCACCACGAAAACACCTAGGCAAGAAGGGAAGAAAAATTTCGCCGCCAAGATGCCAAGTTTTCAAGAGTTGCCCGCTCCCAAACAATTTAGGAACGAGCACAGATACTTCCAGTGCATTCTAATCTTTTAATTTCCAACTCCTAATTTTAACTCCCCACCCATGGAACTCGACCTCGAACACCAGCACGCCGATCGCGCCTATCCCGTTCTTGCCAGTCTCGTCGTTCCCCGGCCCATTGCCTGGGTCACCACCTTGAACGAAGACGGAAGCGTCAACGCCGCCCCATTCAGCTTCTTCAACGTCTTCGGGGCCAATCCGCCGGTGGTCGGCTTTGCTCCCGGTGACCGCGAGTCCGGTGAACCCAAGGATACCCCGCGTAACATCCGTCGAACCCATGAGTTCGTGGTCAATCTGGTCGATGAATCCGTGGCGCAAGCCATGAACCAGACCGCCGCGACGCTGCCTTATGGCACCAGCGAGATCACCCAAGCTGGCCTTTCGCTTGCGGCTTCCACCTCGATCAAGACCCCGCGCATCGCCGAAGCGCCCGCTTCGCTGGAATGCCGCGAATGGGGCACCCTCCAAATCGGCGGCAACCGCCTCGTCGTGGGCCTGGTCACTCGGGTCCACCTGCGCGACGAACTCCTCGACCCCGAAACTCTGCGCATCCACACCGAGCGTTACTTCCCCATCGGCCGCATGGCGAGCCCGCACTGGTATTGCCACACCGGCGACCGCTTCGAGATGGTGCGGCCGGAGTGAGGGGAAAGTTAAAAATTGAGAGTTAAGAATTAAAAGATAGAGGCTGGCTTCGCCTTTATTTTCTAGATAGTGTCGTCACGAGATTGACAAAGGTGCTAACCTTGCGTGGAGATGACCACCACCACCTTTGAGCAGCCGATCCACCGTCGCCATGATCTCAGTGATGAGGCCTGGCAGCTTTTGGAAATGCACCTGCCCGGACGCCAGGGAGTCTGGGGCGGTTTAGCCAAAGACAACCGGCAATTCATTAATGCGGTCTTGTGGATCCTGCGCACCGGGGCGCCCTGGCGCGACTTGCCGCCGGACTACGGCGATTGGAAGAACACGCATCGCCGCTTTTGCCGCTGGCGGGACAAGGGGATTTGGGAGGGATTACTGGAGCGCCTGCTCGAGTCCGCGGATCACGAATGGCTCTTCATCGATGCCAGTCACATCAAAGTGCATCCGCACGCGGCGGGAGCCGTCGGCGGCAATCAGGCGATGGGCAAGACAAAGGGGGCTCAACACCAAAATTCATCTGGCCGTGGATGCGCATGGTCTGCCGCTCCGAATCCTTGTCACAGAAGGTCCCCGCGCGGATTGCCGCCAAGCTCTTCCTCTGATCGCGGGGTTGCGCGCCGATTATCTGGTCGCCGATCGCGGCTACGATACCGATGCCATTGTGAACCAAGCCCAAGCCCAAGGCATGGAACCCGTCATCCCGCCGCGCAAGCATCGCAAAATCCAACGCCCCTATGACGAATACCTCTACCGGTTGCGGCACTTGGTCGAAAACGCCATCCTGCGGCTCAAGGGCTGGCGCAGCATCGCCACCCGATATGCCAAACGTGCCTCTTCCTTCCTCGCCATCGTCCAAATTCGCTGCTTATTCCTCTGGCTTTCCGTCTCGTGACGACACTATCTAATTCTTAACTTTTCATTTTTAACTTCTCAGTGCGCTCCGTCGGCGATGCGGCAGCGGTATACCTGGCATTCGTGGCCGGTGCGCTCACGGTATTTGAAAATATAGCTCTGGGTGATCTCTTCGACGGCGTCACTCATCACCAGTGAGACGGTCGCCCCGCCAAACCCACCGCCAGTGAGGCGGCAGCCCAGCACCTTGGGCTCTTCCAACGCGATCGCCACCAACGCATCCAGCTCCGGCGTGCTGTTTTCAAAATTCACGCGCGAGCTTTCGTGTGAATCGAACATCAACGTGCCAAAGCCCTTCACGTCGCCATGGCGCAGAAATTCGACCCCGTGCGTGACCCGTTCGCACTCGCCAACCACGTGCAGTGCGCGGCGGTAGGACAGCTCGGGCAGGGACTCCTTCGCAGCGACCAGTTGCTCCATGCTCACATCGCGGAGGGCGACCGCGCCAAGACGTTTGGCCGCATCGAAACACTGCTCGCGGCGCTCGTTGTATTCCCCCCCCACCAGCGCATGCTTTACCCCGGAATGGGTGATGAGCAATTCCACACCCGCTGGAAAGGGCACGTTCGTCACCGTCTCCGCACGACAGTCGAGGAAGATGGCATGCTGGCTCTTGCCGAAGACCGAGGAGACCTGATCGAGCAGACCGCAGTTTACGCCCACAAATTCGTTCTCCGCCCGCTTGCATACCTTCGCGAGAGCAAGCGGGGAGATCTCAAGTTGATAGGCCTTTTTAAGGAAAGTGCCGGTAGCGACTTCGAGCGCGGCGGAACTGGAAAGCCCCGCGCCGAGCGGCAGATCGCTCGCGACGTCCACGTCGAAACCACCGATCTGGTAACCTTCATCCCGCAGCCCTTTGGCGACACCAAAAACATAGTTCGCCCACTCTTCCGTCTCCGAAGGAATCAACGCATTCAGCGAGACTTCGCTCCGGCGATCCAAGGTCGCGGAGGCAACCTTCGCCACGGCCTCGGGCAGGACGGAACCAGTCATGGTCACGCCATAGCCAATGGCGGCGGAAAGCACGACTCCTTCATTATAATCGGTGTGATTCCCGAGCAACTCGACACGACCAGGGGCAAAGGCGGAAAATTTCTGCATGTGCGTTTGCATATCGCCTGCGCCCGCCATGCGCAATCTTCAAAACGACGCCCGCCCGGACAGTGAACGGGCATAGGCCAGGGTATCGATCTCCGCCGAAGTTTTGTCGGTGCGGATGGCCTTGATGCGCGGAAACCGCATCGCCAACCCACTCTCATGGCGGTCGCTGGGCTGGATGGAGTCGAAAGCGATTTCCAGCACCGTATCGGGCTCGACCTCTCGGTAGCGTCCGTGCTGGCGGAGGGTGTGCGCGGTAAAGTGTGCGGTGAGCCCCTCGATCTCCTCGTCGGTAAGCCCGGAATAGGCTTTGCCAATAGTAAACAGGCGGCCGCTCTGCTCATCGCGCACGGCAAAGGTGTAATCGCTGAGCACGTGGCTACGACGACCGTGACCAGTCTCGGCGCCGACGACTACCACCTCGAGCGTGGCCAGTTCCTTCTTCAGCTTGAGCCAGGCCATTCCCCGCCGTCCCGGCTGGTAGAGACTTTGCGGATCCTTCACCATCAGCCCCTCGTTCCCACGGACCCGGGCGGCAGAAAAAGCGGCGTCCAATTCGCCTGCGGAGTTTACACGTGTAAGTGAAATTTGCTCGAACCTCGGGGGCAACGGGAGCTTTTCCAACACCGCCCGCCGCTCGGACAAGGGTTGCTTGAGCAGGGAAACGCCGTTGCACCACAACAGGTCAAAAACCATGAACTGCACGGGAATGTCGCCGCCGAGAAAAAAGTCCGCCGAATTTTTGCGCCCCAGCCGCTTCTGCAGATTGAAGAAAGTAAGCACCCGACCGTACTCATAGGCGATGATCTCTCCGTCAAAAATCACATCATCCACCAACCCGTGTGCGGCCACCGCGAGTTCATCGAACTGCCCCGTGATTTGTTTCAAATCACGCGAGTATATTTCGACCCGATCGCCGCGACGATGCAGCTGGGCGCGAATACCGTCGTATTTATCCTCCAGCCACGCCTCAACCGCGCCCGCTTCCACGATCCGTTCCCAGATCGCCTCAGCGGTCGGCTCCGGGGAGGCCAGCATGCACTTAACCGGCTGAAAAGGTTGCAACTCTGCTTCTTCCAGCCGTCCGGCCTGGGCCAGTTGCGCGGTACGCCCGATGTCGCCGAGCAGCATGCCCGCCTCGCGCACCACCTCGGGGCGGACCTCGAAGGCGCTCGCAATCGCTTCTTCCAGCAACCCCTCCTTGAGTCCGATCCGGAGATCGCCGGTGAGAATCTTTACCACATACTGCGCCTCGACCGGCTCCAGGCGCACAAAGAGCGCTTGCAGGCATTCCGTCTTCGCCGCCGGGCCGCGGGCGATGTGCAGGGTTTCAAAAAACGCGCGCGCCCCGGCGAGCGTCCACGGTACGGGCTTGGAACGCCCTTCCATCACCTCGCGGGTGGTTTTCCCGGCATCGCTGTGGCGCCGGGAGATTTCGCGAAATTGGGCCTCGGAAATTCCACTCGCCCCGATGAGGGCGCGCTTGATGATCGCCCAGCCGGTCTGCAACACCCGCGCTCCGGCCTGCGGAAATGCCCGCCCCGAGAGATAGACCGCCGCCGTCGCCAGATCCTCGCCGTCCAGTTCGCGCAAAAACTCCGAAAGCCGCCGGATTTTCTCCAGCTTGCTGGTCGTCGCGGCAATCGCCTCACCCAGCATGGCGAATCCGGCAAAAGGCGAGGTGCTTTCCGTGGCTGCGGCCACCGACAACGCAGAGGCGCCCGATGGCAGCGTCACCCCACGAAAGCCCAGCTCCATCTGATTATCCTCGCCCAGCGCCCACGCCTCGACCCCCCGGTCGCGCAGATCGCGCGCAAACTCGGCGGCAAAACCGTGCAGCGTGAGCACCCGCTTGGGGTTCACCAACTCCACATAACGTACCAGATCGGGGTAATCCGCATGATCCGAGAGCGGAAACGCCGCATCACAGCCATAGCGATAGATGGCACCCGAATCCATCGCCCACCCCGTGAGCATGGCCACGCGGCGCTTCTTGATCCGCCGCACCATCACCGATCGCGCCGCACTCGGCGGACAGATCAGCACCTTGCCAGCCACCGTCTGCGCGTCGTAACGCTCAAAGGCAGGAAAATCCGGCTGCAGTTCCTGATATACCCGCGTCATCTTATGGACCGCGCCGTGCAGCATCGGCGTGAGCCCCGCCTGCACCAGCGCACACAGAATCTCCTGCGCCTTGCCGAGCGAGTAGCCCAGCAACACCGGTACCTCACCCTCCTCCAACGCTTCCTGGCAAAAGGCGACCATCCGTCGCATCACCTCCGCCGTGGGCGGGAATTGATATTTCGGCAGACCAAAGGTGGTCTCCATGATGAGCGTTTCCGCCGAACCGCCACTGCGCCCGCTCGGCGGAAAGGCCCGAGCGCAACTTGAAATCGCCGGTGTAGAGCAGCGAGCCGGCATCGGCCTCCGTGTAAAACTGCGCCGAGCCGAAAATGTGCCCCGCCGCGAGCAGCGTTACCGGCAACCCAAAAATTTTCCGCGTCTCGCCCAGCCCCAGCAAATGCTCCACCCGCTCCCCGGCCAGCCGCTCGCGCATCAGCTTCGCGGTGCCATGAGAAGCGATCACCTCCGCATGCGCGCCGATGTGATCGCTATGCGCATGCGACACAAACGCCCGAGGCTTCGAATCCCATGGATCCAGCCACAGCCCATAATCGGGCAGTTCAATCCCACGTTGGAAACGCACGGTGATCACGCGAGGCCAAGATGAAACGAATCAATTCACTTCGCAAACCGTAGCAGGCACACTTCTGGCTAATGCAGAGGATCACGGGATTCCATGGGAATCAAAAAACCCGCCGGCAAGCGAACTGGCGGAGTCATTGACACCGATGGGCTGAACCGCTTTTATTTTACCCATGAAACGATGTGTGTTCCTCTTGGCACTGCTCGCAGCGACCGTCTCCGGTCTCGCTGCCGAAAAGCCGCGCCCATTGGAGAAGGCCAATGTCCTCCCGCTTGCGTTGGACGACTCATTCCAGTTCCGCAAGACCGAGCTTTTTTTTAACGACGCGGAACAACATCAGGTCTCCACGGATAACGAGATGATCCTGTTCGAGCGCCAGCGGGTGAACTTCGGTGCGATCAATGCGGTGCAGCGGCGCGCGCGCTCGGGCAATTATTTTACTTTCTTCTGGCGGACCAGCCGCCATGCGAACCTGACCTTCCGCCTCGAATACCGACAGGAAAAGCTCGGCTCCTATGTGGAGGCGCAGGAAGTCCCCTACACCGATGCCCACGGCAGCTTGAAGACTGAATTTAACGTCATCGGGGACGATTATTACCAAAACGGGCGCGTGGTGGCCTGGCGCGCTTTGCTGATTGAGAACGGCAAAATCGTGGGCCTGACGCAATCCTATCTCTGGAATTGAAAACTTTTCGCCACCATTACGTCAGACAGGATACCGGCGTCCGGGTTTGACACCCGGGACGCAACATTCAATACTCCATGACAGCGGTGACTACACAACCGGCCATAAAAGTAGGAATCAGCAATCGGGTCGTTTGGATCAAAGTTGAGGGCAAAGGCTCTTTCCAAAACAGCCCCGGGATGAAGGATTTTGCGAAGGAGATGATCAATCGCGGGCACCGCGAGTTCATTCTCGATCTCAAGAATTGCCCGGTCATGGACTCGACTTTCATGGGGACGCTCGCCTTTATCGCCCTGCGCCTGCGCGAACTGGGCCAGGGGCACCTGCGGGTGATCAATTTGAACGAACGCAACCACGACCTGCTCTGCGGGCTGGGTCTCGACCAGCTCTTCCAAGTGGAGCAGTGCAGCTCGAAAACCGCGCCTGAACCCACGGGTGACTTAAAACCAGTCACCCCGGTGAATGGCGATCGTGTTGCGCAGGCAGAAACCATGCTGGAAGCCCACGAGGCCCTGGTGGAAGCCGATCCGGAGAATCTGACCAAGTTCAAAGACGTGCTGGAATACCTGAAGCAGGATTTGCGCAACGCCGAGTGACGCTGCGCCGGGAAATTCATGTGGATCTCAATCATCGCCGCCCTGCTCGCCCTGAGTTGGGCCGTTTTTTTTGGCTTCGCCCTTTACTGGCGGCGGCGGTTTCTTGAACTGGACAAGGCGCGCGAGGATGTCGTGGTCGAGGAAACGCGCGTCTTTGATTTTCTCCATGGTCTCGGGGCGGCTTTTCATCGCGACTTACGCACCGAGGATTTGCACCGGCTGATCGTCGAGGGCGCAATGAATATTCTCGATGCCCAGGGGGGCGCGCTCTATCTGGTCGAGCGCAACACTAAAACGCTCATCGCCCGACACGTTTCCAAGGGCTGCCCGCCACTGCTGGAGATTCCCGCTCATCTCGAAAATCAGCCGCAAGCGGTGCAGAATTACATCCGCATGCACAGCATCACCCCAGGGGAGGGATTGATTGGGACGGCCTGGCAAAATCACGAGCCGGAACTGATTTACGGCCCCGATCCCCGGCTGGCGACCCTCGGCAATGAAGCGAATCGCCCCACCTCAGCGCTGCTCTGTCCGCTCATCTATGGAGACCAAAACCTCGGGGTGCTCGCGGTGGCCAACGGACCGGTTGCGCCGGAGTTTTCCCTCAGCGATGTCCCGGTCTTCAAGGCGATCGCCGAGCAATCGGCCTTTGCGCTCTACAACGCGATCATTTACTTTGAGGCCAGTGAAAAGCGTCGGATGGACAGTGACTTGCAAGTCGCGCAGGATATCCAGCGCATCCTCCTGCCTTCCAGCGCGCCGGATTTCGAGGGATTTGAGATCAGTGGGATCAACCTGCCTGGCCAGGTGAGCGGCGATTACTTCGATTACCTGCCAATCGACGAATGCCAGCTCGGGGTCGCGATTGCCGACGTGTCGGGCAAGGGGGTCCCGGCCTCTCTCATCATGGCGATGTGCCGGAGCGTGCTCCGCAGCCATGCCCCGATGAACTACTCGGCGGCGGGCGTGCTCAAGCTGGTGAACCGCCAGCTCTACCCGGATATTAAAGAGGACATGTTCATCAGCATGGCCTATCTGATTTTGAACAACATCACCGGCCAGATCACCCTCTGCCGGGCTGGCCATGATGCCCCCCTTCTCTACTCGGCGAAGACGGGCACCGTCTCCAAGCTCAACCCGCCCGGGATGGCGCTGGGCATTGACAGCGGCAGCGTCTTCGATAGGATCGCCTGTGATTTTTCCGTCACGCTCGACATCGATGACTGCCTGGTCCTTTACACGGATGGCGTCACGGAGGCGCTCGACAAAGAAGGGATGGAGTTCGGCATGGCCAACATGATCGACTCCATCAAGCAGAGCGTCTCCTCGGGCGCTTCCGGGATTATTGAGCGCGTCACCGATGATGTGCTAAACTTCATCGGAAATACGCCACGGAGTGACGACATCACGATGATCGTGATCCGCCGACGCTAAAAAAGAATTTAAGACCATGACCGACACTACTGATTTGAAAAACGAGACCGAAGCGAAAGAAGCGGCTGCCGCGACCGAAGATACGGTGGAAAACGCCTCCGCCCAGTTGCAGGCCGATCTGGACCGCTTCCGCGATCTCGCGCTCCGCAGCCAGGCCGATCTGGAAAACTACCGCAAGCGCGCCGCCCGCGAAAAAGAGGACGCCATCCGCTTTGCCAACACCGGTTTCCTGGAAAAGCTGATTCCCATTTTCGACAATTTCGAGCTCGGTCTCCAGGCCGCCAAGGTGGAGGGTGAAAAATCCCCCGTGCTGATGGGGATGCAGATGGTGGCCCGCCAGTTGCAGGAATTTCTCACCGACCAGGGGGTGCAATCCATTGATGCCACCGGCCAGCCGTTTGACCCGAATCTTCACGAAGCAATCGCCCAGGAAGCCAGCGAGGACGTGCCCGAGGGCATCGTCATCCGCCAGCTCCGCAAGGGCTACAAGCTCAAGGATCGCCTCCTGCGTCCCGCCAACGTGACCGTCTCCAAAGGCAAAGAATAAGGGCAAGGAATAATGGCCGCTCAAAAACGCGACTACTACGAGGTGCTCAGCGTCACGCGCACCTCGACGGTGGAGGAAATTAAAAAGTCCTACCGCAAACTTGCCGTACAGCATCATCCCGATAAAAACCCGGGCGACCCGCATGCCGAAGAGAAGTTTAAGGAACTCGGCGAGGCTTACGACGTGCTGATGGATGACAACAAGCGCGCTGCCTACGACCGCTACGGCCATGCCGCCTTTGCCGGTGGCACCGCCGGACCAGCCGGCGGCGCGGGTGGATTCCACGACCCGTTCGATATCTTCCGCGAAGTCTTCAGCGGCGGGGGCGGTGGAGGGGGGATTTTCGAGCAATTTTTCGGTGGGGGAGGCGGCGGCAATCGCCCTGACCGTGAGGGACGCCAGCGCGGTTCCGACCTGCGCTACGACCTTCAGATCAAGCTTCGAGGAAGCGGCCAGCGGCTGCGAAAAGGAAATCGAAATCACCAAACTCGACGCCTGCCAGAAATGCGATGGAACCGGTGCCGAATCCGGCGCGCGCGCCAGCAGCTGCCCCACCTGTGGCGGGCGCGGCCAGGTGATCAGTTCCCGAGGCTTTTTCCAGGTGGCGCAGACGTGCCCGCGCTGCCGTGGGACCGGGCAGATCATCGACAACCCGTGCGGCTCTTGCAGCGGCGAGGGCCGCGTCGAGGCGAAGTCGCGCATCAAGCTCAAGATTCCCGCCGGCATCGAAGACGGCTCACGGCTTCGCTCCTCGCGCAATGGCGAGGCGGGCATCCGAGGCGGTGCGCCCGGCGATCTCTACGTGGTGATCCACGTCAAGGAGCACAACATTTTCCAACGCGAAGAGGACAACCTCTACTGTGAGGTGCCCGTTTCCTTCGTCGCAGCGACCTTGGGCGGCGAAATCCGCGTGCCCACTCTGGAAGGCAAGGCGTCGCTCAAGATTCCCGCCGGGACCCAGAGCGGCACCACTTTCAAACTGCGCAGCAAAGGCATGCCGGTGCTCAATTCCAGTGCCGTCGGCGACCTCATGGTCACCGTGCTGGTGGAAGTGCCCACCAAACTCAACGCCGAGCAGCGCAAGAAGCTGGAAGAGTTCGCCGAACTCTGCGGCGACGACAACACGCCCATTCACAAGAGCTTCTTCGAAAAGGCGAAAGAGCTTTTCCAGTAGGGAAAACTTCGCTCCGCCCCTTCCAAAGCAATGCACCGTTTCTACATCCCGCCCGCCAGTTGGAAAACCGAGCCGCTGCAGCTTGATGCTGCCGAGGCTCATCATGCGCTGGATGTGCTGCGGTTTAAGATTGGCGACCGGGTTGCAATTTTTAATGGCGAGGGTACGGAGGCCACGGTGGAGATTTACGCGATTGGCCGGAACTCGGTGGATGTGCGCATTCTACAACAGTCAAAATCGCATCCCCTCGCCTGCCGGATCACCCTGGCGCAGGCGATTCCCAAAGGAAAGAACATGGACCTCATCGTCCAGAAGGCGACCGAACTGGGCGCGGCGGAAATCGTGCCGCTGCTCTCCGAACGCACGGTCGTGCAGGTGGATGGCGGGGATTCAGCAAAGAAGCAGCAGAAGTGGCAGGCAGTCGCCATCGAAGCGGCCAAGCAATGCGGCCAGAACTGGCTGCCCTCCGTGACCAAGCCACAAACGCCAAAGGAGTTTTTCCACGCCAATCCGCGCTACGATCTCCTGCTCATTGCCTCTTTGCAGCCGGACGCACGGCACCTGAAGCAGTTGCTCAAGGAGACTCGCGAAGTCACGGGAAAGAGTGTCGAGTCCGTGCTGGTGCTGATCGGGCCTGAAGGCGACTTCACGCCCGCGGAAATTTCCCTCGCCAAGGGCTACGGCTGCCAGCCCATTACCTTGGGGCCGATCGTGTTGCGAACCGAGACAGCCGCCATCTACAGCCTGAGCGTGCTGGGTTACGAATTGCTGAGCTGAACAATTCTCACGCAGAGGCGCGGAGATGCCGGGAAAAGACCGGCCAGACCGGTCTTTTAATTTTTTGTCTTAATTTCCTCCGGCACCAACTGTTCCAACCCGACAAACGAACAAACCCTCCCTTTTGCATCGTAGATGGGCGAAACAGTGACCGCTACCCGGTAGGACTGCCCATCTTTGTGATAGTTGAGCAGTTCCTCGTGAAAGCCACGGCCCTCGCTGAGCGCGGTGCGCATGCGCTGCACGGTAATGGTGTCCGTTTCCGTGCCTTGCAGCATCATCCCGGGTTTGTGGCCGCGGACTTCATCGAGGGTGTAGCCGCAGAGCTCGCTGAAGGCCGGATTGGCCCACTCGATTTCACCTTGGGCATTGCAAACCACAATGCCCACTTCCTGCCCCCCGGAGAGGGCCGAAAGCACCGTCTCCGCCTTGCGCTGCTCGGCAGGCAGGCCGATACGATGCATGATGCGCTCCTTCAACCGTGCCGACGGCACCATCGTCGTTGGTAACGAGGTCGAGGTGACCAGCTTGGCCGCGAGATCGTGCAGTTCGTCGGACATTTTTTGCAAATGGGAGTCGTCCTTCATTGCCTGGGAAAATGCCGCCGCCTCGCCAGGCTCCAGCGAACCTGCCGCGTAGCCGGTGGCCAGCTCTTCAAGATGGTCGCGGTTCATGGGAACAAACGTTTACGGCAAAACCGCCCTGGATTTCAATCATGGATGGAAAAGTCATCTAATTCTGCTTTCCTTTACTTTACGAACCCGCTCTGAATGCAGATTCACTTCATGAAAAACTCCCTTCTCCCGATCTCCCTCGCGCTGGCCAGCGTCGTTGCGCTCCATGCCGAAGCACCCAAAGATATGAAAGAAAAACGTAGCTACAGCATCGGCGTCAACATGGCCCAGAGCTTGAAGCAGTCCGGCCTCGAGGTGGATCCCAAATCCGTCGCCGCCGGTCTCACCGACGCCCTGAGCGGGGGCAAGCTGCAGATGACTGATGAAGAAATGAAGTCCACCCTCCAGGGACTCCAGGCCGAAATGCAAGCCAAGATGCAGGAGAAGGCCGCTGCCGCCGAAGCCAAGGTCAAGGCCGATGCCCCGAAGAACCAGAAGGCCAGTGACGAATTTCTCGCCGCCAACAAAAAGAAGGACGACATCTCAGACGACCGCCAGCGGTCTGCAGTATAAAATCATCACCACCGGCAAGGGCGACAAGCCCAAGGCCAGCGACACGGTGGTCGTGAACTATGCCGGCACGCTCATCGACGGCACCGAGTTCGACAGCTCCTACAAGCGCGGAGAACCCGCCACCTTCCCGGTTAATCAAGTCATCCCCGGCTGGACCGAAGCCTTGCAGTTGATGCCGGTCGGCTCCAAGTGGCAGCTCTTCATCCCGCCAGCTCTCGCCTACGGCGAAAACGCTCCGCCGGAAATCGGTGCCAACCAGGCGCTCATCTTCACGGTCGAACTCCTGAACATCAAAAAGTAACCCTTTAAAATTCACCATCGCAAAAGAGCAACGTCCCACACGGGCGTTGCTCTTTTTGTTTGGCGCAACGGAGGGAAAACCGCAGCGCAAAAAAATCGGCCTCAGAAGAAAGGCAGCGTGGGGCGTCAATCTGGGGTTTCCTCGCCGATCTACCCCTCACCATCAATTTTCTCCCGCCTACGCCGCCAGTTCAGCCCGGGCCTGGTCGCTATTGACCATGGCTTGATGCCAGAGGGCACGGGCATTTTCCAGGCGGCCCGCCTTCGCCATTTGCTCCAGCTTGCGCAGCGGGATGGCAACTCCGGTGATACCGATGGACTCGCTCGCTCCGCCACAGCGATGTGTGATAAACACCACTTTATCCAGATTACCGCTGCGAATCGCAGGTTCGAGTTGGTCCATGTATTCGGTTAAATCCGCAAAGTAGAGTTCCAGCAGCTTTTTGCGCTGCTGCTCATCATTGAAACAAACTTCCTCCAACCGCTCGTAATTGATGAGCGAAGATTCCCGACGCGACGGCTCCACAGATGCCTCAGGAAAAGCCATCGGGCGGGGTTCACTCGCTCGCGGCTCCATCCGCAGCAGCCCGGCCCGCACGAGCGCAGCTTGCAGGTCTGCAAAACGCACCGGCTTGGCCACGTAATCGTCCATCCCGGCAGCCAGACATTTTTCGCGATCTCCACGCATTGCATTGGCCGTCATCGCAATCACTCGCACATGCCCGCCGGCAACCGCCTCGCGCTGGCGGAGCAGTTGCGTCGCCTCATAGCCGTCCAGCTCGGGCATCTGGCAATCCATCAGGACCACTTGGTAATCCTCCGCTTCCATCCGTGCCAGGGCTTCGCGGCCATTCACCGCGATATCCGCCTGCAGGCCCAGCTTCTCCAGCGCCCCCAAGGCAACCTCGCGATTGGTGGCATTATCCTCCACCAGTAGAATGCGACCGTGCTTCTCGACCTGGGTGACCATGGACTCAACCGGCATCCGCGCCGGAACGAGCTTCCCAAGTGCTTTCGCCATACTTTCCAAAAGCCGCGTGTGCCGCACCGGCTTCTCGAGTCCCGCAGCAAAACCATGGGCCATGAGTTCCGATTCCTTCAGCGGATGCGCAATGGAAGAGCACAACACCAGCTTCACCGAAGCCATGGCGGGGTCGGACTCGATCTCGTGGGCCAGTTCGATCCCGTTCATGTCCTCCATGTTCATATCGAGAATGGCGACCTCAAAAGGGTGCCCGGTCGCGGTGGCCTCCAGCAACATCAGCAAAGCTTCGCGCCCGCTTTCGGCCACCATCACCTGCATCCCGGCCGCAGTGATCTGATGTTCGAGAATGATGCGGTTCGTCTCGCGATCATCCACCACTAGCGCGCGCACCCCTTGCAGATTCGCCTTGGGCTCCAGTACCATGCGGTGATCTCCCTGCTGGCGTTCCAACCGGATCGTGCAGAATAAACGTCGAGCCTTTGCCCAGTTCACTCTGCACTTCGATATCACCCTCCATCATCTGCACGAGCTGCCGGGAAATCGCGAGGCCCAGCCCGGTGCCGCCAAACTTCCGGGTAGTCGAGCCATCCGCCTGCACAAAGGGCTTGAAGAGACGCTGCATCGCATCCGGGGCAATGCCGATCCCGGTATCCCGCACCTCCAGTCGGAGCGTGGTCACCGCTTCGGTAGTTTCGATCACATCCACCCGCAATACGACCTCCCCCTCGGCGGTGAACTTGATCGCGTTGCCCACGAGATTTGAAATAACTTGGCGGACCCGAGTCGGATCGCCACGAACTTCCTCCGGCACTCCGGTCTCGAGGATGCTGCCGAGCAGGATTTCTTTCTTTTGCGCTGCGCCCGCCATCAGATCCATGCAATCCTCCACCACTTCGCGGAGGTTGAAATCCACCGTATCGAAACTCAACTTGCCGGCCTCGATCTTGGAAAAGTCGAGGATGTCATTGAGCAGGGCCATCAATGCCTCGGCACTGTTGCGAATTGCTTGGGCGCGCGACAATTCGCGTCCGCTGAGTCCGCTATCCAGCAGCAGATCCGTCATGCCAATCACTCCGTTCATCGGGGTGCGAATTTCGTGGCTCATGTTGGCCAGGAACTCCGCCTTCAGCCGCGCCGATTCGAGGGCAAGGTCGCGCGCCTTGGCCATCTCGATTCCCACCCGCTTTTGCTCGGTGATGTCGATTCGGATCGCCACGTATTGGTACGGTTTCCCTTTTGCATCGAGGAATGGCACCATCACCGCATCAACCCAATACAAAGAACCGTCCTTCGCGCGGTTGCAGATCTCCCCTTTCCAGATTTTTCCACTCCGCAGCGTTTCCCACATCTCCTGGTAAAACTCCGGCGAATGATGACCGGAATACAGCACGCTTAAATCACAGCCCAGCAGTTCCTCTTGCGTATAACCCGAGATTGCACAAAACCGCTCGTTCACCCGCGTGATGAGGCCATTCTCATCGGCAAAGGAAACGATCCCAAGCTGGTTCAGCGCGAGGTTTAGATTCTCCAAGTTGCGCAGCAAGGCGTCGCGTTTTTCCTCGACCTGCCGTTTCTCCGTCATATCCACGGCGATACCGAGATAGCGGGAGATTTCCCCATGGTCGTCGAAGAGAGCCGTTACCGAAAGTAATACCGGCAGCCGACGACCGTCCTTGCGAACGTAAGTCCATTCCCGTTCGGAAGCCTCCCCCGCGCGGCTTTCCATAACAAAGACCTCAAAGCCGGGCTTAACAGGGCGCCCGAATTTTTGCGAAAGCATTTCGGCAACGGCCGCTACTTCCTCCGGAAGGTGGATAATTTCCGGCGTCACCATCCCGATCACTTCATTTGCCCGGTAGCCGAGCATCCGCTCCGCCCCATGGTTGAACGTGAGAATCGTGCCCTGCGGGTCAGTGGAGATGATGCTGAAGTTCGCGCCATCGAGAATCGCTTGTTGCAAAGCATTGCTGGAGCGCAAGGCAGCCTCGACATTTTCCCGCGCCACAATTTCACCGAGTAAATCATTGGCACGGCTGCGCGCACGTTGACCGAGAAAGACGGTCAACGGCAACAGCAGCGTCCCCAGCAGCCCGAAGGCCAGCACCAACGTGGACAGGCAAATACTGCTACTACCCGCCTGGTTGCTGGCTGGCCAGGCCTTCAATTCCCAGGTCACCCCCGGGAGCTTGATCTTGCGCACTACTTGCGGGGCTTCGTGATCCAGCGCCAGCTTTTCACCACGGGTGCCCAGGATACCGCCTTTTTCCGAGAGCGTAAGGTTATATCCCGGGGCGATGGTATCGGGCACGACCGCCTTCACCAGCTCCCGGCATTGGAAGACCCCGGCGACAAACCCATCCGGCTGCCCCGCCTTGGTCACCGGGGCCAGAATCATCACCCCACGGCCACCCTTGATCAGATTCGTAATTGAGGAGAGGATGGGCCGGTTTTGCACCCGGCTCATCTCCATCGTTGTGCGCCGCACTAGATCCCGGAAAAATCCATGCCGATCAAATCTTCGTTCCCTTCATCCGGCGCGATCCAGGCGATCTTCAGATCGGAGTCGATTCGCTCCACGGCCATCAAGCTGGGAATATCCACGACGTAGTTCTGGGCATCTGTTTCCCAGAAGTCGTAGCCTGGATCGGTCGAGTTCCCGAGTCGGCTGGCCATTCGCGCCAGCGCGCGCATCCATCCCTCCACTTGCACGTGCGCGCGTTCCTCGGCCCCGTCCATCATCACCTCGCCCCGTTGCTGGGCGGACTTCGCTTCCTGCGCTTGCTCCGCGCGCCACATGATCAGAGTCGAGGTAAGCAGGAGCACCACCACTGGCACAGGCAGCCACCAATGTTGCAGGCGGCGAACGCGGCCTTCCTTCCCCAGCGCCAGTAAAAACAACCCGGAACCGGTCAGCAAAAATCCAACCGCCGAATGGAAAGCCATACAGGTAATCTGCCCCCATGAGATGGCCGCATTAAGCCCGGTCGCGTAGCCGATGATCCCCATGGAACTCAAGGCAAGCACCAGCGAGCCAAACACCGCCAGGATCAGACTGCCCTGGTTTCTTCTCTGCGGTCGCAGCCCCAGCATCACTAAGGCCAGCCCGGTCATGAAACTGACTGCCCGTCGGCATGGAAATGCGCCCGGGCTGGACGGCGGGAAGGAAAGGCTTCACCAGCATTTGGTCAATCAACAAGTCCCAGCCACTCAGATGCTCGGCAACGGTAATGCCTCCGACGAGGAGCACGATCACCCCACAGCCGAGCACCATCCCTTTCCGCGCAAAGATCACCGCAATCAGCCCGAGGCCGGTGAGGAAAAACGCCAGCGCGGTGTTGTACGTGCATGGGAGCCCACGCCAGATTCAACTGCACCACTTTGGCGTAATGGAAATGCCAGCCCACCATCACCACAGCCCCCAACAAAGACACCAGTCCTCCGACCAGCACGACCAGCCACTCGATCAAAGAGCGGCGTAGAGTGGATTTCTGCGGGTACAACATGGACATTTCAAGTTCCTCATCGTCCTCGGTTCGACCAACTTTACTCTTAAAATCCTGCATTTCATCCTCTACCTGCAGCGGGAAGTGACCGGTTTTCCATCGCCTTCGGTCTTTTTCTCTGCGGCATGATCAAATTGCCACAGTCCTGAGCGGCATTTTCCCCTGGGGTTTTCTCTGTAAATCATTTTCCAAAGCCGGATCGCATGACACTTGCTCCAAGGCTGCGACAGTGCCAAAAATTTTCATCAACCGCAGTCTCTGGCTGGTGATTGGAACAGGCGTGGGACTCTCGCTGCTGCTTTTCGCAGCGATCCGCGGCTGGGAAAGGCGTTCGCTCCGCGACGATGTACGCAAGATCGCCGCCGATCGGGTGATGCTCCTGCGCAGCGAGCTTACCCGCTCAATGGAGGTACTGCATGCGGTGGACTCGCTCTTCCGCACCAGCAGCATGGTTTCCCGCACGCAATTCCACGAATTTGTCGCCAGTGCACTCGAACGCCAGCCGGAACTCCAGGCACTGACGTGGAATCCACTGGTGACGGCGGCAGAGCGCTCGACGATGGAAGCGGCCTGCCCACGCTGATGGCTTCCCGGCCTTTCACTTCACCGAAGGCAATCCCGCCGGGGCCTTTCGCGTCGCGGGAAACCGACCGGTGTATTTTCCCGTGTACTTCGTCGAACCGCTTACCGGTAATGAGCGCGCCTTTGGCTTCGACGTGAATTCCAACCCGCTGCGTCGCGAGGCGATGGAACGCGCCCGGGACACCGGCGAGCCTGCTGCGACCGAACCGATTCATCTCGCCCAGGAATCGCAGAACCAGCCCGGGTTCCTCGTCTTCGAGCCCATATTCCGCCCCAGCCCGACCACGCCAGGCGGGCAAAGGCCACCGCTCGCGGGCTATGCGGTGGCAGTTTTCCGAATCGGCAACCTCGTCTCTCCACCACTGAAAAGCCTGCGCCAGATGGATGTGACGATCTGGGACGAATCGAACGCGAAGGCCCCCGTTTACACCATTGGCAGCACCGATTCCGGGCCCGATGACTGGCCCGTCACGCTTGAAGTTGCAGGCCGGGAGTGGAGTATTCGCTTTCACCCACGCGCCGATTTCACCGCGCCCACCGGGGGCTGGCAGTCGTGGCTTTTTCTCGCGGGTGGGCTGGGTTTCACCGGCATCACCGCCGGGTACGTACTGGGCAGCCAGCGGCGCACGGCACAGATCGCAGCCTCCAATGAAGCGCTCCTTTCCGAGGTCGCCGTCCGTAAAAAAGCCGAAGCCGCGGCGGAGGCAGCCAACCAGGCCAAGACCATGTTTCTCGCGAACATGAGCCACGAGATCCGCACCCCGATGAACGTGATCCTCGGCTACACGCAGATCCTCCAGCGCGACGCCTCGCTCCATCCGTTCCAGGTGGACGCGGTCACGACCATTGCGAGCAGTTGCAATCACTTGCTCCACCTCATCAACGAAATCCTCGATCTCTCCAAGATCGAGGCCGGGCGGATGGAGCTGGAGACGACCGAGTTCGACCTCTCGACGATGATTTTCGATGTCGCCGCGATGTTCCAGTTTCCCTCCGAAGAAAAGGGCGTGGCTCTCGTGCTCGATTGCCCGCACCAGCCGGTGGTCGTCCGCGGCGACGAGGGCAAGCTTCGCCAGGTGCTCATCAACCTGCTCGGCAATGCGGTGAAATTTACGGCCCGGGGCCGGATCACGCTTCACGTCACCCCCGAGCCGGATGGCTGCCGCTTCGCGGTCACCGATACCGGCCCTGGTATTTCCGAGGAAATGCAGCGGCAGATTTTCGAGCCCTTCACGCAGGACGCGGCCGCGCGGAACCAGGGGGGCACCGGCTTGGGGCTGGCGATTGCCCGGCGCCAGGTGGAGCTGATGGGCGGCGAACTCGGCCTGCAATCCACGCCTGGTACGGGGTCCACGTTCTTCTTCCACATCCCGCTCGCCTATGCCGCGGGCGTGGCGGTGGTCGCCTCCCGCGCGGATACACGCCGCCTGACCAGAGGGCTCACGGTGCGCGCGCTGATCGTGGACGATATCAATGAAAATCGCACGGTCCTCGCCAGCATGCTGGCGACCATCGGCTGCTCCGTAGTAGATACGGCAGACGGGACAACCGCGCTCGAACTCGCCCGCCGCGAACACTTCGATATCGTGTTCCTCGATGTGCGGCTGCCTGATATCGACGGCGTGGAAGTCGCCCGCCGCTTGCAGGGAAATCCCGCCTCGGTTGCGCTGCGAATTGTCGCTATGTCCGCCTCTGCCCTTGCCCACGAGCGCGACCGTTGCCTGCAAGGTGGTTGCGACGATTTCATCGCAAAGCCTTTCCGCTTCGACCGGCTCTGCGATTGCCTGGCACGGCTGCTCGATGTGGAATTCGAATCCGCCGCCCCGGTGCATGAGGAGCAGGAAAGCCCGCTTGATCTCGGCCAGGTGACGCTCACCGAGGACCTCTCGCTCCGCCTCATGATGGCCGCCGAACTGCACAGCGCCACCGTGCTCAAGAACTGCTTGCGCGAGGTGGAAAACATCGGCCCCGCGGGCGAGCGGCTTGCCGAGCATTTACGCACCTTTCTGCGCAGCTACGACATGGAGACGATCCAGAAAATCGTCGCGCAGATTCCCATCCATCGCCAGCCCGCCCCTTCCACCGCATCCTGATTTTTCTCTCCCATGCCTTCCGAAAAAATCCTCGTCGTTGACGACACCTCGGCCAACTTGAATCTGCTCATCGAGACGCTCAAGCCGCGTGGCTATGAAGTGCTGGCCGCACAGAGCGGTCCTACTGCAATCAAGCTCGCCCAACGCGCCCGCCCCGATCTCATTCTGCTCGACATCCTCATGCCCGGGCAGGATGGCCTGGAAACCTGCCAGCAGCTCAAACGCGATCCTGCCACGCGCGAGGTCCCCGTCATTTTCATCACCGCCAAGAGCGAGACCGCCAGCCTCGTCTCTGGCTTCACCGCCGGGGCGGTGGATTACATCACGAAGCCCTTCCAGCAGGATGAAGTCCTCAGCCGGGTGCACACCCACCTGCAAATCTCACGGCTCACCCGGGAACTACGCGCAAAGAACACCGAGCTGGAAACCGAAATCGCGCTCCGCCGCCGCGCCGAGCAGGCCCGGGACCGCGCCGATGCCCGCCTGCAATCCTTCTCCACGCTGGAGGCGGAACGGTGGGGCATCGCGGGTTTTATCGGCGAAAGCGCGACCGTGCACCAAATCCTGCAAAACGTGCGGCGCCTCCATCAGTTTGCCAGCACCAGCGTGCTCATCACCGGTGAGAGCGGGACAGGCAAGGAGCTCATCGCCCGCGCCATCCACTACGGCAGCACCCGCGCAGCCGAGCCCTTCGTCGCGGTGAATTGCGTCGCCGTCCCCGGCGATCTGGCGGAGTCCATGTTCTTCGGCCACACGAAAGGCTCTTTCACCGGTGCACTGGCCGATCGCAAGGGCTGCTTCGAGCTGGCCGATGGCGGCACGCTCTTCCTCGACGAAATCGGCGACATGCCCGCGCAGCTCCAGGCCAAGCTCCTGCGCGTGCTGGAGGATGGGATGATCACGCCGGTCGGCGCTTCGCAAGCCAAGAAGGTGGATGTGCGCATCATCGCCGCCACCAATGCCGATCTCGATGCGCAGATCGCGAGCGGCGTCTTCCGGCAGGACCTCTATTTCCGCCTCGCCCGTTACATCGTACAGACCCCGCCGCTCCGCGAGCGCCCCGAAGATATCCCACTGCTCGCCAGCCACTTCGTAAAAATTCTTTCCGCCGAGATGGGACTGATTCCCCCCACTCTCCGCACCGATGCGCTCGCCGCACTGCAAGCCTATAGCTTCCCCGGCAACGTGCGCGAAATGAAGAATCTGATCGAACGCGCCCTCATCGAAAGCGCGGGCGATCCCATCGCCGCCAACCACCTGCACCTGCGCAAATCTGCCATCACCATACCAACGGCGAAAATGCCGAAACCGGTCCCATCCTCAGTGCCCCTCGGCGCCGACACACCACCGCTCGCCGATATCCCGCTCAATCTCGAGCAGGCCGAGGAGGCACTCATTCAGCGTGCCCTCGCGCAAACCAACGGCAACGTCACCGAAGCGGCCCGCCTGCTCGGCATCAACCGCACCCGCATCTACCGCCGCATGGCGAATGAATCGGAGGCGTAGCGCGCTTTAATCACTTTTTCTGGGAGTTCCAAACACTTTAATTGGTGGTTTGGAATCGGAACAATGCGCGGACCAAAAATCGGCGATTTTGCTATCATAGGACAAATCCACAGGAGCCTTGGTCATGGGATATGCTCTTCGGAGTCCGATTTTGTAGGTCATGGCTTTCAACGGCGCATGCCGGTCCACTCGATAAACGATCGTAACCTTCCTGGAATCCCTGGACCACAGAGCACCAAAAGCCCCGGCGCCTGTATCCAAGCTTTCGGCAATCTCTTCCAAAGGTCCGATTTTGCGACCTGTAACGGCATCAAATAGATAAACGTGGAAATGATCGTAACCGTATTCCCCTTCACCATGGGTCGTGATCGCAAATTTTCCATCCGGAGAAATCCCTTCACTCACGGTGACATATTCATCGTCACCGTAATCATAATTGAAGGTGGCCCGTAAGATTGAGGGTAGGAACAACAGCACAATCAAAAACAGAGTGAGCAAGTATTTGGGAGAGCGTTCCATAAGTTTGATTCCCAAGTTGCAATTAACAGATTCAGGTCTGAATCACAGTTAAAAATGCCGTGATTTGACTCATCTCGAAGCAGCCTCTGGCAATTCCCACCGCCCCTCTTCCCCAAAGTTTGCCCCCGTCTCCCCCAAACCATTTTTATTGCAAAAATGATATTTTCATTTCTAATTACTAGAAATGGAGTCCCCCCTCGAGGCACTGATTGTTGCCGAAGGTGAATGGTATGGAGTTTGCCGCTTACCTCGAATGTTTCACAAAGCAGGAGTAAAAACCTCTCTGCTCGTTCTTCCCCGTGCGCTTTCCCGGCGCACTCGCTACGCTTATAAGCTGCCGGTGGAAGGCTATAATGTTAATGACCTGGTCGAGCATCTGCGCCGACACTTGCAGGAACACCCGAAGCGCTATTCCATGATCGTCCCCGGCGATGACATGACTCTGCGCGCGCTCGCCGCCTGTCCCGACAAGGAATGGTTACGCGAATGGTTTCCGGTGGAGCCGACCGAGGCCAAAATGCACCTCGCCACCTCCAAGGCTGCGCTGGTCGAAGCCTGTCTGGCCGAAGGGCTACCCGCCCCACAGTCCATCTACTGCAGCACCTTGGAGCAGGGCCTGGCCGCGGCAAAGCAACTGGGCTACCCCGTCTTCTTCAAAGGCGAGGAAAGCTCCAGCGGCTGTGGCGTGGGACGCGCAGAAACCGAGGCGCAATTGCGGCAGGTCGCACAGTCGCTCCCGGCACATCATCTCAAAAACTTTTCCATTCAAAAAGCGGTGGAAGGCACCGTGGGCAGCACGGCGATTTTTTCCTGGCGCGGAGAAGCGATTCAATGGGCAGGCGCCTACAAGCGCGCAGTGTGGCCAGCCCCCTTCGGCGCGAGCAGTAAAAAGGAATTCATGCGCCATCCCGATATCGAGTTGCTCGCACGCGGCGTGGCCCGGATTACCGGCTTCCATGGTTTCTTCGGCATCGACTGGGTGCAGTGTGCCAAAACCGGGCGCTGCCATGTGATCGAAATGAACCCGCGACCGATCCTCCAATTCCATATGGCGGAGTGGGACGGCGTGGATTTCGCCGACGGCATCCGCCACGCGATTTGCGGCGGTCCCAAGCCCGCGCCTCAGCCTGCCACGGCCTTGCCGGGTGTTTATCCGATGTTTCCGCAATACCTGTTCCGCTGCCTCGACCGGCGTGACTTCCGCGGTCTCGGGAGCTGGTTCTGGGACACGCTGCGCGGGCGCGGCGACATCCCGTGGGACGACCGCTCCCTCGCCGTGGGCATGGTGAAAAAGCTCGGTCGCCATTTCCGCAAGACCTGGCGAAACAAGTCGCCATTTCCACAGACTAGTTGACAATCATGATTCGCTTGTTGGCGCGCCCCGCGGCCAGGAAGCCATCAATGATCAGGATTGGGTAAAGAACAATAGCTCCAAAGCCGACGGTGACGGTAAGAAGCACCACCGAAAGCAGAAAGACAAAGATGCCCAACAAGGCCCGGCCACAGTACCATGTAACCCAAACCGGGAAGAATTACATTGAGCAGCGCGGCAATGAGTCCACTCTTCCGGTTCCCGACTACGATTACTTGAGGCGTCGAACTAACCGCTGCCGCTGAAGATGCAGCGGCCCCACCTCCGGCGTTCATAAAAACCATGGGAGCCGTATTCACTCGCTTTGCCTCCTCGGCCGCACGGAGGGCGACATCCAGAATTTCCCCGCAGAATCGGCATTTTTTGGCCTGAGCTGAAATGCGCTCGGCGCAAAAAGGACAGTTCTGCGTCGCCTCCGTCGCCACCCCAGCTTCGGCATGAACCATTGCAACCGGAGGTACATAAGCGACCGGAAAATGGTTCGGTGAAGGTGGTGGTGGAACCGACGCGAAGGTCCGATAACTACGCCAATCAGTATCACCTTCCCTAAAAACATTTGTATCCGCAGTAATGGTTCCCGCATTGAAGAGTTCGTGCAGCATTTCCTCACTAATCGGGCCGACAACCTGATTATCCTGATCTGCGTAGTGGTATTGCATGATGTTTACCTCTGGTGGTTTAAATCGGAGTTGAAAAGGTTTGTTGGAAACCAGGATCGAGGCTCATTCCGCTCGCCTTCACCCGAAGCTCCAGACTGCTTTCACAAACCATGCGAACAGCATTTCAAAACCACAGAAAAGATAAAAGCCAAAAGCTATCCGTCGTTTCATTTTTCCAAAAAGACTGCCTTTATTCTCCACTCAATCAGTTCTTTGATGGCACCTCAATTATCGAGGTGACTCCTGTCATCTGAAAAAAGTCCCTAGGAGCTTCCACATCCCCCACCTTTTGTAACGCCTGTTGCAGCCCGCAACAGGCGACACAGCTTTTTGTTTCCAGAAACAACGAGGCGACGACCGCAAAAACACCTGTTTTCCTCTGTAAAACAAGTTTCGGTTTTTGCGTGGCACGGTTGTCGCTAATTGGCGGCGCAAATCCACCAAACACACACAACTATGCCAATGAAAACCAGGGAACACACACATCCACTCTCCACCCATCTCAAGCCCGCCTTGCTCGCGGTTTGCAGTGCGGTCGCCATGCTCGGCTCCGCCCTGCTGCCCACGGCCCAGGCCGGCACCGAAGAAGCCGCGAAGAAGCTGGAAACACCCGTCGATGAAACGCCGCTCGGCAGCAAGGTCCACGCGCTCTTTCAGGTGGACTTCGGCAGCGCCTACATCACTCCGCGCGGTCTAAATGTGGACAACCAGGGCGTCAATATCCAGCCGCTGTTGCTCGTTTTCTGGGATCTGTATTCCAGCGACGGCTTCCTCAACGACGTATCGCTGACCACCGGCGTGTGGAACGACGTGGGCACCCACGCCACCGGCGTGAAGGCCGACAACTGGAACGAAATCGACCCGATCGTGGGACTCACCTTCAAGTTTGCCAAGAACTTCCAGTTCGACGCCTTCCTCGACACCTTCAAGAGCATGACGGAGTCGTATCCGCTGTCGAATCACCTCGATCTCACGCTCACCTATCACGATACCGCTTTCGGCGATTTCTCGATCAATCCATATGTGCAGTTCTTCTACGAGCTCCACGAGAAGGCGACCGTGGTGCTCGATCCCGCCACCTCCGATCGCGGCTATTACTTCCAGCTCGGTATCGATCCGACCTACTCGATGAAAGCACCGTTCCCGGTGAAGTTCGAGCTGCCCACCTACGTGAGCCTGGTGTCCAACAAGTTCTACCAGAAGTTTGATGGAACCGGCGGCGGCTCCGGCGTGGGTGTGTTCTCCAGCGAGTTCAAAGTCACCGTGCCGCTCACCTTCGTCTCCAAGGCGTACGGCCTCTGGAACGTGTATGCGGGCTTCCGTTTCGACTACTTGAACAACCCCGGTGTGATCGATGGCAACGAAGCCACCACCACGCCCGGCAACCACAAGCGGGACCTGTATCTGTTCCACGGCGGTTTCAACGTCTTCTTTTAGTTAAGCAACGCATCGTGGCGGCGATACGCCACGGGTTTAGGCACCCTTCGGGGTAACCATGTGTAATTGGAGCGCCGCTCGCAATGGATTTACGGCTGGATGCGAGCGGCGTTCCCATGGTTAGATGGCAGTCACACAGCGGCCTTCAGCTTCCGGCAGGCCGCGGGAACCAAGGAACCCGCCGGGAGATTCACGTTCAGCAGGCAGTCACCCAATCCATGAAAACGATCGAAGCGAATCCGTATCCCTGGCCTGTACAACGGCGATCTCCGCCCCGAAAACACCGCCCTCATCATCATCGACATGCAAACGGATTTCTGTGGACCGGGCGGTTATGTGGACTCCATGGGCTACGACATCTCGCTCACCCGCGCGCCGATCGCGCCGCTCCAGAAACTCCTCGCCGGTATGCGCTCCGCTGGCTACCACATCATTCACACTCGCGAGGGGCATCGCCCCGATTTCTCCGACCTGCCCGCGAACAAGCGCTGGCGCAGCCGCCGTATCGGCGCGGGCATCGGCGATCCCGGTCCCTGCGGCCTCATTCTCACCCGCGGCGAATCGGGCTGGGAAATCATCCCCGAGCTCTCCCCGGCCCCCGGCGAGCCGATCATCGACAAACCCGGCAAAGGCTCGTTCTACGCCACCGATCTCGACATGCTGCTCCGCCAGCGCGGCATCCAGAATATCATCCTCACCGGCATCACTACCGACGTGTGCGTGCACACCACCATGCGCGAGGCAAACGATCGCGGCTACGAATGCCTCATCCTCTCCGACTGCACCGCTGCCACCGATCCCGGCAACCACACCGCCGCGCTCAAGATGGTGACCATGCAAGGCGGCGTCTTTGGCGCCGTTGCCGATTCGGAAGCCGTGCTCAAAGCTATCCTCGGCTAGTTCTTTCTCACGCAGAGGCGTGGAGAAAAGAATGATGGCCCGCTCCTCGTGCCCGGACTCCCTCTGGGCACGTTATGGTCTGCGCGCCTCTACCGGAACTTGCCCCACTGTCCCTTTTTGCTAATCTTAACAAACATGGATTCCGCCTTATTCGAACGCCTTGAGCTCAAAAATCTCTTCCGGGTCGCGGAATGGCAGCATGAAATCCCGTGGAAACGGCTCACCGATAGCGTGGAAATCCATCGTCTTTACGGAGACGGCGTTACCGGCCCCACCGCCGCCCTGCTCCGCTTCCAACCCGGCGGCAAGGTTCCGCTCCACCTGCACCCCGGCCACGAGCACATCCTCATCCTGCACGGCTCGCAGACCGACCAGAACAGCACCGCCGAGGCCGGTACGTTGATGATCAATCCCCCCGAAAGCACCCATCGCATCGTGAGCAACGAAGGCTGCATCGTACTGGCGATCTACACGGAACCAGTGCGATTTTTGGATCTCGGAGCGAATTGATTCTCGCGGAGACGCAAATACGCAGTGCCTGAGCGAGGGGAGGCCAGCTTTCCAACACTCCCATTCCCGCGTCGTGACCGGCTTCATCTGGTCACGAAATTGGCTAACACTTACTTCACCTCGCCCTGCTCCTTCGCCGTGCAGTAGGCCCGCCAGCCCTTCCACTTGGTAATCTCCCGCTGGCTCTCGCAGAGAATCGGCTCCGCCAGCACGCCCAACACTTCCGCACCATCGGCCAGCGTCACCTTGCCAATGGAAAGCCCCGGCGGCTCATTGAGTAAAATCGAGCCCAGCCCCGACGGAGGCACCCCCCATACTTCCACCGGCACACTCACTCCCCCCTCGCGCACCCGGACCATTCCCGGGTGCCGATCATTGATTGAGTAGATCCGATAGTTCGGAACCGTCTCCGCCTCGCGCAAAAACACCGCCCCGACGGCAAGCATATTTGGATTCAATTCCAACCCGCGCATCAGGGTTCCATTCACCGCCAGTTCGATGTGATCACTCATGCGCGGCATGCTATCGCAAGCGTTTCGCACACACAACAGGCATCCACCTTTTACCGCCCTGTCACCGCATTATTTTGGCACGACGAGCGAATACAGATAGCTCTTCTGCGCATCGCCGTAAGCAGTCCATACCACATGGCTCCCGGGATCGATGGCCACGGAATGCGTGCCCTTGTGCGTGGGGACCTCACCGAGCGATTGCAGGCCCCGGTCCGTCACCTGCACGACGGAGAGCACACCCGTTCCACTCGCGCAGTAAACCCGCTGCAACTCTACATCATAGGCGATCTCATCCACGCGCGACGCGATGGCGGTGGAGGCAGTCACCTTGCCAGTTGCGGTGCTCACCTCGGCTAGCATTCCATTGCCGCCGGCAACGAAGAGCGTTTTACCATCGGGCGTCATCGCAAGCCCATGCGGGGACTGTGCCGGAGCGGTCGGCCAGCTCGCGATCACCTGGTTTTTCTTCGTATCAATCACTTCGATGGCGCTGGTTTTCCGCTCGTTGACGAAAATCCGCTGCGTCTTCGCATCATAGGCAAAGCCTTCCGGCCCCTCGGGAATCGGGATCGTGGCGACGATCTTGTGCGCCGCGACGTCCACCGCCCACACCTCGCTCGCGTCGTCGTGCCCCACGTAGGCGAGTCCATTATCAGGATCGAAAACCAGAATATCGGCCGGCCCGGGCAACGGCGTTTCGCCAACGGCCTTCAAGGTCTTCTGATCCAGCGTGAGCACCCGGGGCTTGTCACTGCCCGAGACATAATACAGCCCCTGCCTGGAATCGACCGCCGCATCCTGCGTGGCACCGGCTTCCACCAATTGCACGGGCTTCCCCTCAGGCAGGGCAAAGACATCGAAAGTGCCATTGCGCGTATGCGGCGCGAGTAGGCGGACTGGTGACGACGTGGCGTCCACCTCCAGAAAATCGAAGCCGCCATGCGCCCCTGCGACCTCTACGGTTTTACCAGGGTTCAACGGCAGAGGAGCCGCACCGACGGAGAGACCGCCAACTGCGACGGCAATGATTCCAATGCAGATCAAATGGGAGCGTAAAGATGGGGTAATTTTCATGGGAAAAATTTTGGGGAATTAAACCCGGATAGGTTCCTCTTTCCCCCGCTCGGAGCAAGCATCTTGCCGTTAATCCTTTTTCATCTACGCATCATCTTTGCATCATTTAGGTCGGGTTCACGAATTGTGATTTGAGCCCGCTGGAAACAGCGGGAGCGCGTTTCAAAAGGCTGTAGCGACAGTCATGAACCGCCGTTACAGCAAAATTCCAACGTCCCACCGGGACTTTCGAAATTCGCCAACCTGGCTCTAAAACGAATCGGGCACCGTCGGCGCTGGCTGGACTGGCGCCGGAACGACATTTGAGACCACCTTTTCCTGCACCTTCCGCGCATTTTGCACGAAGGTGTTATTGTCGCCGTATTTCGACCACGGGCCCACGGGGACCTCGTCGAAATCCACGAATTTCCAATCGGTCACGTCGGTCCCGGTCATCCCCAGATAATCGCGGACGGCGGGCGAGACATCGAGCCCCGCTCCCTGGTTCAGATTCGGCTTCGGGCGCTCATCGCCGAAGACGTATTGCCAATGGTCCGTGCGAAAGGGTCCCGCATCCTCCCATTGCGCGTAGCACACCTTGTTGCCGAAACGGATCGCAATCCACCGGCCTTTGCACACGGATTCGCCCGGCCCCCGGTAATCCTTTTGAAACCACGGGATGACTTTGGACGCCTCGGGCTTGTGCCCCTCGCGCAATTTATCGTTGTAAGGCAGCGCGATATAAAAGGGGTTCTGCCCCGGCTTGAACGTCGCGGGAATAAACTCCGACGTCCGATGGTGGGGATCCGGATCATCGGCCCCGCCATACTTTTTAGTCCAATCGGAATCCCACGAACTGGCGATATTTGGCACTGGATTGTTTTCCCCCGGCAACTCGCCAATCCAGAAGGTCGTGGTCACAATTTGATACTTCCATGGGTAACGGGAATGGGCATCCCCTGGGTGCGGAGCCGTGGGTGCAAAGGGCGCACTGGGAAGCGGCGTGCTCAGTTGCGCACTGGCCATCAGGCTGGCGTCAATCCGCAGTGGAGGCGGGTCCGAGCTGTCGTCATCGACGGAATGGCTGACGGCTCGCTCCGGCCCGGAAAGTTCACTCCGGGCGGATTTTTTCCCCAGCTTACCCTGGCCATGAGCCAGCAGCGACATAAGGGAGGAGAAAATGATCGTGATGAGGTGAAGGAGACGCTTCATTTTCATCGGAATGAGAAGGGAAGCGGGGGCCGGGCCGCCAATTTTGTGCACCCGAAGCTCTCTTTGCAGAGAGGCATTCAGACCCACTGGCTACTTTCACTATGAAACGCTTCCGACAATTCACAAGCGATGGGCGAAAAATTCTTTTTTGCGGCCCTTCGCTTGTCCGAGGCATGAAGTAACCCAAACGAACTCAAAAAGGGGCGGCGTTCTTACTGTTGACAGTCATTCCGGCCTTTCACGAACGAGTTCCTTCACCCCGCCCGGCAGAGGCGGGCCCATTCTTCGATGAGATAGCGGTCGGTCATACCGGAGAGATAGTCGCAGACGGTACGGTGCAAGCCGTCAGTTTCGAGGCGGAGCGCGGTGGTCTTACCGAGGAGGACGGGTTTTTCTAGATAGATGTGGAAGACGTCGCGCAGCATCTCGCAGGCACGCTGGTTGGCTCCGGCGACGCGGGGGTGGTAGTAGAGGTTTTGGTAGAGGAACTTGCGCAACTGGCGGTTGGCCTTGAGCAGCTCGGCACTGTAGCGGATGAGCGGCTTGGGCTGGCGGCGCACGTCGTCGGCACTTTGCACGCTGGATTTCTCGATGGCCACGGCACTGGTCTGGATCACATCCTCAACCTGGTAATCGATGAGACAACGGATGACGTAGGTATGGAGCGCATTGCCACGGAGGCCAGGAAACTGGCGGCGCACAAGCTTGAGGCAGGTCTGCCAGATTTCGAGTTCCTCCAACTGCGCGGGCTGGATGAGCCCGGCATCAAGGCCGTCGTCGAGATCGTGGCTGTAATAGGTGATTTCGTCGGCCAGATTCGCGATTTGCGCTTCGAGGGACGGGCACCGGTAGGCATCGCCCATGGTCGAGCCGTCCTTCTCCGGCGGGTCGTAAAATTTCGCGTGCTTCTTGAGCCCTTCGATCACCTCGAAGGAAAGGTTGAGCCCGGCGAATTTCGGATACTTCTGCTCGATGGTCTCGACGATACGCAGGCTCTGGAGATTGTGCTCGAAACCACCTTGGTCGTTCATCAGCTCATCGAGCATTTCCTCGCCGGAGTGGCCGAAAGGCGAGTGCCCAAGATCATGGGCGAGAGCAATCGCCTCGGCAAGGTCCTCATTGAGCGCCAGAGCGCGGGCGATGCTACGACTCACGGAGGCGACCTCGATGGTATGCGTGAGACGGTTACGGAAATGGTCCCCCACCCCATTCAGAAAGACCTGGGTTTTGTATTCCAGCCGACGAAAGGCGCGGGAATGGATGACCCGAGCGCGGTCGCGCTGATACTCGGTGCGATGCGGATGCGGAGATTCGCGATGGACACGTCCCGCGGAAGCACCCGACTTTTGGGCAAAGTCGGCCAGACTGATGCGCTCGACCTCTTCAAGCTGGGCCCGGGTGCGGATGAGCGGACTCGGTCGAGTTCCGATTTTGGCCGCGCTTTTTTTTGCGCTTTTTCCCGTCATGGCCGCTCGTCCTCCGGCGGGTGGCCAAAGATCTCGCGATGCAGCTCCCTTCGACTACGCCGGGCCTGTGCGCGCACAACTAGTAAATCGAAAATCGCCATCAGCACCGAGAGCATGGTGAACCAGCCGCAGATCGCCCAATAAATAATGAACCAGACCGGCATACTACGCAGCCAAGCATAAAGAAAGGTCGCCCCGGCAAAAAGCATGAGCAGCGCAACCAGCACCACGATGAACATCACGAGACGGCGGGTATGCTGGTCGCGAACGATTCCTTTGGTGATGAGAATGACTAATTTCAACGGAGGGCGCTTGAGTTTTTCCAGCGGTAAGTCACTATGAAGAAAATGTCAAAAGGTGACGCACAATTGTGGGCCATCCTGCGCGATAAATTTGAGATGCTACGGCGTCTGGGGAAACCGCGGGAAGCAATCAGGGCAGCCGAAACACTGGCCGCGCTCGGTCGTCGCGCCTTCGGGCGACGTCACCCCAAGGTGGCCGCCGTCCTCTACGATCTCGCTACGCTCCAGCTTTCCCAAAAACTCACCGAGGCCGCCGAACCGCACCTGCACGAAGCAGCAGAAATGCTGGAGGAAACCGGTGCGGAAGACCGGGTGTTGCTGGTCCAGATTTACAGCCAGCTCGCCCTTCTCGCCACCCAGGCCGGACGCGGGGCGGAGGCCGGCACCTACTATGAGCGCGCCATCCCGATCGTGCGCGAATTGGAAGGCGGGGACAGCCTCACGCTTGCCTCGCTCTTCAACAATGCGGCGCTGGTCCAGGAATCAATCAACGACCTCCCTGCCGCCTCCGGCTCCTACAAGGCCTCGCTGGCGATTTACGAACGGCTGGGCGCGACCAACAGTGCCGATTACGCGACCATCCTGCACAACTACGGCAACCTCCTCGCCCGCGAGGAACGCTACGCCGATGCGCGCGATATTCTTACTCAATCGTCCGAGTTACGCACCAATGTGCTTTCCCCGGATGACCCCACGCTGGCCCAGACGCATGCCGTGCTGGCAGTGGCCCATCATGGAATGGGGGATCTGGTGCAGGCCCAGCACTTTTATGAGCAGTCGCTCCAGGTCTTTCAGAAAAACCTGCCCGCCTATGCCGAGGATTACCGGCAGGTGATGACCAATCTCGGCTCGCTCCTCCGCTCGCAAGGGAAGACGCGGCAGGCGGATTCTTTGCAGGACCACTTGCGCCGACTGGCGCGGCGTCCGCTGCACGAATATTGAGAAAAGTGCCATTTAGGATTTAGCATTTAGGAAGTTTTAATATGGGCCTTTGGCATCGGTTTGATGTGCCTTTTCCTCACCGCCGGAGGCCACTTCCAATCCTTCCTAAATGCTAAATCCTAAATGGCACCTCCTACTGGCTGCTACTTTTTCGCCCGGTGTCGCTTGAGCCGTTGCTCAAAATCCCCCCTCGCCTCTTCCATGCGGGTGAGCAGCGATTCCACGCTCATGGCGAAGGCACCAAAGGTTTCCACCGTCTGCTGCTCCAGAAAATCGTTCGTGGCGACCTGGATTTCGTGTTTCGTGGCGTATTTGGCAACCAGCCGTTCAATGATGTCGTCCGCCGTTTGATCGACTCCGGAGTAAAAAATCTGGATTCCCCCCGGCTCGGTGGCTTCGGAAAACTTCACCCCTTTACCATCGAAGACCGCCACCACACGCACACCGGAGTAATCCTGATACTCGGTGAGCAACCGCGCAAGCCGCTCGCGGGCCACGCGCTGGTTGCGCTGGTGCTCTTTCAAGAGCTCCGGCCAGGCAAAAATCACGCTATGGCAGTCCACGATCAGGTATTGCACGCCTGAGTATCGCCCAGCCGCCAGGATGGAGTCGAGCCGATTCGGGCAGGCCCGGCCATGGAAAAACACTGTATCAAAGGGCTTGCGTTTGTGGCAGGTCGTGGAAACATTGCCTCCCCTATGCCCACTTCCGTCGAGACACCACCCGATACTGGCTTTGATCCCTACGTGTTCTGGATGCAACACAAAGGCAAGATCGTGCTCTACAGTGCGCTGCTCATCGTCGCGCTGGTGATCTTTGGCGTGTCGCAGTACGTGACCCAGCACAAGAACGCCGAATCGACGCTTGCCCTCGCCAGCGCCGCCAAGGCCGAGGATTTCCAGAAGGTCGTTACCGATTACGCCGGGACCGCCGCCGCGGCCGATGCCCAGCTCAGGCTGGCCGAGCAGCAGCGCAACGAAAAGAAATACGACGATGCGATCGCGACGCTGCAGAAATTCATCGCCGACAATCCAAACAGCCCGCTGATCAGCGGAGCATGGCTGAGCCTCGGGGCCACCCAGGAGCTCGCCGGCAAGCTGGACGATGCGCTGCAGACCTACCAGCAATGCTCGGTGAAATACCCGCACGCCTACGGTGGCCCGATCTCCATGCTGCGCCAGGCCTCGCTCCTGCAAGACAAGGGCAAAAAGGATGAGACCCGCCGCGTTTACGAAAATGTCATCTCGCAGTATCCCAACACTTATTTCAGCCAGGCAGCCACCCAGTCACTGACCCTGCTGCCGAAGTAATCGGCGCTTGCCGCTGCGGCCCGGTTGCACGATGCTCCGGGCACATGGATCGCATCGCCGGGATCGAAACCGAATACGGCTGCCTCACCTTGGAGTCTTCTCCGTCCCGAGGCTTGGAAGCGTGGCCCCTCCTGGTCAAGAACCACCTTTTCAAAACGGCGCGACTCGGTGCCATTGATCTTCATTATCGCGATTACGAAGAGCCGCCTGGAAATGGCGGCTTTTTGCTGAACGGAGGTCGGCTCTATCTGGATATGGGGCATCTCGAGTACGCCTCGCCGGAGTGCCGCAGCGTTCGCGACATGGTGGCCTACGATCTTGCGGGCGACCGGATGATCCAAAAGGCGCTCGACGAACTCGGCGCGGGCGAATCGGTGGCGTTTCTTAAGAATAACATCGACCATCACACCGGCGCGACCTTTGGCTGCCATGAGAATTATCTCATGCTCCGGCGCACGGAGTTTCGACCCGAAGCGATTGGCGCCCTGCTTTCCTTTCTCTCCACGCGGCAGATTTTCACCGGCACCGGGCGGGTGGGCAGTGCGCGGGTCACGGCCTTTCAATACGAGTCCACCCGCGCCGAGGAACCGGTGGATTTCCAGATCAGCCAGCGGGCCGACCATATCGTGAACGATGTTTACCAATGGGTGCAGTTCAACCGGGCGATCATCAATGCCCGCGACGAACCCCTGGCGGATGAACGCAGAGTACCGCCGCCTGCATCTGCTCATCGGGGATTCCAACATGAGCCCCTATGCCACCGCGCTTAAGGTAGGACTGACCGCCCTCGTGCTAAAGCTGCTCGAAGAGGATTGCCTGCCCAGACAAGTTGCCCTCTTCGACGCGGTCGCGGCCACCCAATCCATCTCCCACGAATGCAATGTGCAGACGGTCGTACGGTTGATGGATGGCCAGTGCCGGACCGCCCTGGAAATTCAGCATTCTTTTTACGAAACGGCTTATCGTCATCTCGGCGGGCGCGATGAGGAGACCGACTGGCTGCTCGCAAACTGGCGCTTCGTGCTCGAATCCCTGGAATCCAAGCCCCAGGCCCTGCTCGGCGGGGTGGATTGGCTTTCCAAAAAATGGCTACTCGAGGCCTTCCGCGAGGAAGAGGGGCTCGACTGGCAGGATCCGTGGCTGGAAAGCCTCGATCTCGAGTATCACAATCTCAACCCGGAAAAGGGCCTCTTCTTCGCCGTGCAGGCCTCGGGCGAAGTTGCCCGGTTTAACGAAAGTGCCTTTTTCGAAGCGGCCTTTACACAAGCCCCGCAAGATACTCGTGCCGCCGGGCGCGGCCTGGCGGTCGCCCAATTCATCGGCGAGGAGGATTATCTGGTGAACTGGGATTCCATCAGCAATGCACGGGGAGCCATTCTCGAAATGCCAGATCCGCTGAAGGACTACCGCTCTAGTGTGCGGGATTTTTTACGGAACCGGCGGGCAGCGCCGATCCGGGATTAACTACGGAGCGTGCGGAGAAAAGCCGGCAAACTTACATTCCCAGGACCGTCGCCGAGGGGGCTTGCGGAAACCACTTGTAAAGCATCAGGTAAACCAGCACGCCGGTCACGGAGACGTAGAGCCAGATCGGGAAGGTCCAGCGGGCGATGCGGCGGTGCTTGTCGTAGCGGGCACGGATGGCAGGGATCACGGTACAGATGACGAGCGGCACGACGGTGAAGGCCAGAAAAACGTGCGAGATGAGCAGCACCAGATAGAGCGGGCGAATGCTGGCCGGCTCGACGAACTTCGTCACCAGATGGGTGTAGAAGTGGTAGGTGAGATAGCAGGCAAGGAAAACGGTGGAGGTGATCAGTGCGCAGATCATCATCGCGATATGCTGCGCTTTCCGCTCGTTCTTGATGAAGATGAAGCCCGCGGTGAGGAAGATGGCGCTCAATCCATTGAGCGTGGCGTTGACGGCAGGGAGGTCGTGGACGGTCATTCGGGCTGGATCAGATTTTGGCGAAAACCAGCAACCCGAGGACGGTGGGCAGGTAGATGATG
>JASGKO010000025.1:0-54835 GCA_049840595.1 Chthoniobacteraceae bacterium | reverse complement strand
GACCGTCCATGTGAAACTCGTTCATCCACATTGCCGCATTCGCGATGAAGAAGGCACGCACCGCCTCGCTGCCTTGATCATCCACATTCAGCGCATCGCCCCACGGCGTCTTGTGCTTTCTGGTGAAATAGTGCGGGCTGAACTGGCTGAGGTAATTTCCATCCGGCCCGAAATGGTTGTACACCACGTCCTGAATCACGGCGATGCCCTGCTGGTGCGCGGCATCGACAAGGGCACGGAGGTCATCGGGATGGCCGTAGCAGCGCGCGGGCGCGAAGAGATTCACTCCGTCGTAGCCCCAGTTGCGTTCGCCGGGGAAATCGGCCACCGGCATGATCTGGATCGCGTTGATGCCCAGATCGCGCAGATAAGGCAGGCTGTTCATCGTGGAGCGAAAAGTACCTTCGCGAGTGAAGGTGCCGATGTGGATTTCATACAGCACGAGGTCGCGAAAGCGGGGGCGCTGCCAGTCGCCATCGTTCCAGGCATAGCTCCTGGGATCAATGACCTGCGAAGGGCCGTGCACGCCCTCGGGCTGCCAGCGCGAAGCGGGATCGGGAAACGGGCCGCTGCCATCGAGTCGATAGCGGTAGCGGTCCCCGGCCCGGCCTTGCCGATCGATCCCGGAATAAAATCCCTGGGCGTCGCGAGTCAGCACCAGCGTGCGCGGCCCGGCGGCGCCGGTGATTTCCGCTTCGACCTTCTTTCGCTTGGGCGCCCATACCTGATAATGGACGCCCTCTTCGACGACATGGGTGCCGGGCGTCGATTGACGAAACCCTTGAGTTCTATTCATAACTCTCCCCGATCAGTTGGTGCATATTTGCTCAGGAATCGGATTCCACCAACCGGCGGATGCCTTGAAGTGGGATCGAAATCCAATCCGGGCGATTATTGAGCTCATACATCACTTCGTAAACGGCTTTTTCCAACAGGTGTGACTCCAGCAGGATGGCACGCGCCGCCGGATCCTCCGGGATGAACGAAGCCCCTTTGGTCGTCTCGTAGTAGGTGTTGAGGAAAGTCTGCTCGCTCCATTGTACCGATTTTTCGGCCCATGGGCGCAGGAACTCGGCATCCTCGGCCCGGACCACCGGCTGTTGCATCAGCGCAGTATGGATCGCGTAATGGAAGGAGCGGAGAATGCCCGCGACATCGCGCATCGGTGAGCGCTTCATCTTGCGTTCGCTCAACGGGCGGGCGGGTTCACCTTCGAAATCGGTGATGACGAAATCCTTCTCCGTATTCAGCACCTGCCCGAGGTGGTAGTCGCCATGGGTGCGGGTGCGGGTCGCGCTGATCCGTCCCTGGTAGAGCCGGGCCTGGCGGCGCAGGATCTCATTTTCCAGCTTGAGCGCGACCGTGACTTCCTCGCGGTATTTCTCCGGAACCGTATGCTGCTTTTTCTTGAGCAGTTGCATGCACCGCTTGGTCTGGCCGCGCATCGTCTGGTAGAGCGAGCGCAGGGCGAAGCCAGTCAGCGGCTCAGGGGCAAAGGCCGGGTCTTTGCGATCGCCAGCCAGCGCGAGGTGCATTTCGCCGGTGCGACGGGCGAGCAGTTCCACCCGCTCGGGATAAATGCCACCCATCACCTCGTCGAAAATTACCGGATCGCTGACGTCGGGATGGCTGGCCTTGAGCGCCAGCACCCGCTCGAAGAAGCGGCCCAGCGAATCGAGGGTGTAGGCCCAGGCGTCGCCGACATTCGGCACCTGGGCGACGAGCAGCGCCAGCACTTGCGCCGGGGCTTTGGCCGGGTGTCGCTCGATGGCCCCGCAATAGGTGGGCACAGGGCCGAACTTTTGCCGTTCGCTCAGGAATTGGATGAGCTCGGCATCGGGATTTACGCCGTCGTCGAGCTTGCGGTAGAGCTTGAGGAAATACTTGTCGCCATACAGCACCGAGGAATTGCTCTGCTCCGCCTTGAGCACGCGCGAGACGGGTGTTTCCGGGTTGCCGCCTGCCATCCCCTGCCCGCGCATTCCCACCAACGTTCCGCCTGGGGTGCTGATCCGCGACTGCCCGACGATTACTTCAAACAACGCCACCCGGAACGCCTCGTCGTAAAGCGCGTCGAAAAGCAGGGAGCCGCCAAGCCGTCCGATGACGGCGGTCGGTGCGCCCGCAGTGAACCGCTCGGCTTCCTCGACCGGCGCGATCTGGAGCGGGAGCTGATAAATCTCCGGCGCGGAGTCCACATAGTTCACCTGCACCAGAGCCAGGCGCCCGGCGTCGCGTCCGGCGGCGGTGGTAATCGGGACGGTATTGACGATCCGCACATCGCGCACTGGCCGCGCCTTGCCCCCAAACCAGCGGCAATTCCGCAGGTAATGCGGCAGCACACGCTCGGTGGCAAGGAACTCTCCGCCCACTCCAGCACCGCTTCCCAGGTTGGCGCGACATCGAGCGCGGGCGCCGTGTAGCCGTCGCCAGCCTGCAACGTCGCCGTCTCCGGCTCCAGCTTGAGCCAGTAGCAATTATGGGGGCCGAAGGTGAAGAAATACGGCTCCGCCTTGATGGTCGGAAAGCGGTTCTGGCTGAACAACTCGACTGGCGCAAAGCCCGCCCAGCGCGATAGATCCAGCTCCACGGCCTGGGTGAAGCGGGAGAGATTGGCCAGCACGAGGACTTTTTCCCCGTCGTATTCGCGGATGAAGGCGAGCAGCTTCGGATTATCGGGCAGCAGAAATTCAATCGTGCCCTGGCTGAACGCCTTCGAGTGTTTGCGCATCGAGATCACCCGCCGCATCCACCACAGCAGCGAGGAGAGATTGCGCTCCTGCGTCTCCACATTCACCGCCTCGTAGTGGTATTCCGAATCGGTGACGGCGGGGAGATAGATCTGCTGCTGCTTGGCCTTGGAGAAACCGGCGTTGCGATCCTCGCTCCACTGCATGGGCGTGCGCACGCCGTTGCGGTCGCCGAGGTAGATGTTGTCGCCCATCCCGATCTCGTCGCCGTAGTAGATGATCGGCGTGCCGGTGAGCGAGAAGAGCAACATGTTCATGAGCTCGATCTTGCGGCGGCTGCCGCCGAGCAGCGGGGCGAGACGGCGGCGGATGCCGAGGTTGATCCGCGCCCGCGAATCGCTGGCATAAACGCGGTACATGTAGTCCCGCTCCTCGTCAGTCACCATCTCCAGCGTAAGCTCGTCGTGATTGCGCAGGAACATCGCCCACTGGCAATTCGCCGGAATCGCGGGGGTCTGGTCCATGATGTCGATGATCGGGAAGCGGTCCTCCATCTGCAGCGCCATGAAGAGGCGCGGCATCACCGGAAAATGGAAGGCCATGTGGCACTCGTCGCCGTTGCCGAAGTAGGCGGCGGCGTCCTCGGGCCATTGATTGGCCTCGGCGAGGAGCATGCGGTCCTTGAACTTCTCGTCGATGCGTGCGCGCAGTTTGCGAAGGAAGGCGTGCGTCTCCGGCAGGTTCTCACAACTCGTTCCCTCCCGCTCGAAGAGATAGGGAATCGCATCCAGGCGTAGCCCGTCCACACCCATGCCGAGCCAGAAATCGACGACCTCGCACACTGCCTCCTGCACCGCCGGGTTGTCGAAATTCAAATCGGGCTGGTGCGAGTAAAAGCGATGCCAGTAATAGGCATTCGCGACCGGGTCCCAGGTCCAGTTCGAGAGTTCGAAGTCCTTGAAAATAATGCGCGCATCGAGGTAGCGATCGGGCTTTTCGCTCCAGACGTAGAAGTCGCGCTCCGGCGAGCCGGCCGGGGCCGTTCGCGCCCGCTGAAACCACGCATGCTGATCGCTGGTGTGGTTGAGCACCACCTCGGTGATCACGCGCAGCCCGCGCCGATGGGCTTCGTCGAGAAACTCTCGGAAGTCTTCCATCGTGCCGTAGCTGGGATTCACGGCGCGGTAATCGGCGATGTCGTAGCCATCATCGCGCAGCGGCGAGGGATAGAAGGGCAGCAGCCAGATCGCGGTGACGCCGAGCTCCTCCAGATGGTCGAGCTTCTGCAGCAGCCCACGGAAATCGCCGATTCCATCGCCATCGCTGTCGCAGAAGGCACGGACGTGCATCTGGTAAATCACGGCATCTTTAAACCAAAGGGGATCGTCAGAAGAAAAAGGCATGGCTCGTAAACGTTTAACAAAAACAATACGAGCGGAGGAAGGCGGACGGCTCTGAATTTTTACTCACGCAGAGACGCGGAGACGCAGAGGGGAAAAACTATACCATGAAGGGGCGAGCATACCAACACGTGCAGTTCGCATTTACATAAAGCGTCTGATCATCTCGCTCAGCTTTGAATTTGAGGCAGCGAAAAAGGTATTAAGCTGATCTCAGTTGGTAAGTGACCGTCAGCGTTCCGGCCGGCTTAACAATGAGCATATAAATGAAAACGACGATCCCAACGACAACTACACAAAGTAATAAGGCGAGTAAAAACGCTCCACAGCCATAACTTCCCGGAGCCCAAGCCTGCGAAACTGGAAAGTAGCCTTGTTGAGCCATTTTGGCAGCATCTCGCTGAAACGCTGAAGTAGCGCTAGATTGGCTTCCTTTGTAAGTCTTAACGAGGATTGGTTATTTCATTTAGATATTCGGGGACTTGATTTCACCAAGTCTTTTAAAAAGGTGCGAAGTTAAAGTGAACAAGATTTTAAAATCATTTCAATTCACTTGATCAGTTACATCTTCATGAAGTTCGCAAGGAGCTTTTTGCCTTCGAGGGTGAGGATGCTTTCGGGGTGGAACTGGACGCCGTGGATGGGGAATTGGCGGTGTTGCAGGCCCATGATTTCGCCCTCGGCGGTTTCGGCAGTAATTTCGAGGCAGCTTGGGAAAGTTTCGCGTTCGACGAGGAGTGAGTGGTAGCGGGTGGCGTCAAAAGGGCTGGGCAGCCCGGCGAATACACTCTTTCCATTATGCAGAATGGGCGAGGTTTTTCCGTGCATGAGGCGACCGGCGCGGATGACGTTGCCGCCAAAGACCTGGCCGATGCTTTGGTGCCCCAAGCATACGCCGAGGAGCGGAGTTTTTTCACCAAAGGTCCGAATGACATCGCAGCTAATCCCCGCTTCTGTCGGCGTGCAAGGGCCGGGCGAGATGACGATGCGCTCGGGCTTGAGCGCGGCAATTTCGTCGAGGGTGATTTCGTCATTCCGCTTGATGAGCATGTCCGCGCCCATTTCGCCGAAGTATTGGACGAGATTATAGGTAAAAGAATCGTAGTTATCGATAACCAGCAACATAGGGAGTTCGGTTAAATTTCGTTGGCAAGGGCGATGGCTTTCATCATGCCCATGGCTTTGTTGACGGTTTCCTGGTATTCGCTGGCGGGGACGGAATCGGCGACGACGCCGGCGCCGGCCTGGACGTAGGCTTTGCCGTCCTTGATGACGACGGTGCGGAGGGCGATGCAGGAATCGCAGTTGCCATCGTAGCCGAAGTAGCCGACGGCGCCCGCGTAGACGCCGCGTTTGCTTTTCTCCAGGTCGTTAATGATCTGCATGGCGCGGACCTTGGGCGAGCCGCTGACGGTGCCCGCCGGGAAGGTGGCGCGCATGACGTCGTAGGCGTTGCGATTGGCGTGCAGGGTGCCCTCGACGTTGCTGACGATGTGCATGACGTGGCTGTAGCGCTCGATGGTCATGAAATCGGTGACGCGGACGCTGGCGTATTCGGCGATGCGGCCGACGTCGTTGCGGGCGAGGTCGACGAGCATGAGGTGCTCGGCGCGCTCCTTGGGATCGGCGAGGAGGTCGGCGGCGTGGGCGTTGTCTTGCGCATCATCGGCGCCGCGCGGGCGGGTGCCGGCGATGGGGCGGATTTCCACCTTACCATTGACGGCGCGGACGTGGATCTCGGGCGAACTGCCGACGACGGAGAAGCCGTCGAACTTGAAGCAGAACATGTAGGGCGACGGATTGACGTAGCGCAGGCTGCGGTAGAGCGCGAGCGCGTCGCCCTGGTAATCGGCCTCGAAGCGTTGCGAGGGGACGAACTGGAAAACGTCGCCGGCGCGGATGTATTCCTTCCCGTCGATGACCATCTGCTCGTATTCCTCGCGGGTGGTGTTTGAGCGCGGCGGGATGGCCTGCGGGGTGCGGTGGATATTGATCCCGGGCAGGCGGACGCTGGTCTGCAACTTTTCCAGCACCTGCTGGATGCTGGCGCAGGCGGCATCGTAGGCGGCGTCGATGTCACCGGTGATGTGAGCATTGGCGAGCACGCGCAGGCGGCGGAGCTTGTGATCGAAGACGAGCAGCGTGTCGGTGATGAGGAAAAGCGCATCGGGCAGGCCGAGGCCTTCGTCTTTGGCGGCGGTCACTGTGGGCTCGAAGAAGCGCACCATGTCGTAGGCGAGATAGCCGACGGCGCCGCCGGTGAATGGCGGCTGGCCGGGGAGCGCGACGGGCTGGTAGCGCTCCATGTGCTTTTGCAGCACGGCGAGTGGATCGCCCTCGGCCTCGAACTGGCGTTCCGTGCCGTTTTCCACGATGCGGATGGTGCGACCGCGGCACTCAAAGCGGACGCGGGGCTGGATGCCGACGAAGGAGTAGCGTCCGCCTTTGTCGATATGCTCCGCGCTCTCAAGCAGGAAGATTTCCCCCTGCCCGTCCAGCTTTTGAAAAGCGGAAACGGGAGTCTCCACATCGGCCACCATCTCCGTGGATACGGGAATCAGGTTGCCTTGAGCGGCGAGGGCATGGAATTCCGCCCGCGATGGTTTAAAAAAATCGGCGTTCACTTTTGGTAGGTTTTTTCCGGATCGAACATCTTCTGCTCGGTGATCTCGGCGGGAGATCCGTCTTGATTCAGTTTCTGGAAGAAGCAGCTCTCGTAGCCGGTGTGGCAGGCGCCCGGTGTCCTGCACGACCTCGAAGAGCAGCGTATCGGCATCGCAATCGACATACCAGGCGATCACCTTCTGGGTGTGGCCGCTGGTCTCGCCCTTGAGCCAGAGCTTCTGGCGCGAGCGGCTCCAGTAGTGCATCAACCCGGTCTCGGCGGTCTTTTGCAGAGAAAGCTCATTCATCCAGGCCATCATGAGCACACGCTTGCTCTGGGCATCCTGGACAATGGCGGGAACGAGGCCGTCGGCGTTGAATTTGAATTTGAGGTTCATCAGGTGAGTTGGGTGGTGGTTGGAGTCAGTGGAAATAAAAAACCCGATGTTCCGGAAGCTGGAATCATCGGGCAGGAAATTCGACGCGTGGCGCGACGACCATTCCGGGGAAAATTCCCGGAACGAGCCCGTCTATTTGCGCCACCAATGCTTGATCATTAAGAAATTCGGTAACTGCGGGGCGCGGGATTGGCAAGGAGAATTTTGCGACCCCTTGCAACTCAGCGAGGTACCGGGGCCGGCAAGAAGGCGCGAGGTGTAGGTGACGGAAGACGTGCCGGACGCGATAAAAGTAAGGGTTCGCCGGATGCTTTGATGAGCCCGAAGCTTATTACCGGGGGCGACGAGATTGATATACACGCTCCCCCGATCGGGGCTGGTCGTGATGCCTCCGGCGCGGTTTTGCAGCCAGGTTCCGGCAGGCAGATTATCGAGCACGAGCGAAACCGGGCCGGTCAGAGCCGTGGTGCCCGGATTAATGATTTCCACCTTCTCAGTCACGAGGCCCGTCGTAGCATCGTAAGTTTTGGAAAGCGAGGTGACGGTGGCGGTGGCGTCCGTGGGAGACGCAGGCGACAACAGGCCAAACACCCCCACCCCATCCTGCACAGCGGCGTAAACCTTTCCATTGGCAATGGAGGGGGTGATGAATTTGTTGCCGTCGCCGAAGTCGTCCCGATTCCCGGAGGCCTGGTCGCTGGAGTAAAGCTGGTGCAGATCGCTGGCGCGGTAGGCGCGGAGAAGCGCGGGACTGGAATTTTCCACCGCCCAAACGATGCCGTTTTTGGCACCGATGGAGGAAATGGAGGGCGAGACCCCGGGATAAGGAAAAGAGCGACCAGTCCTCGCCACCGGTGAGGGCAGCAGAAAGGCGGCGTAAAACTGCAGTGCGCAAATGGGCGCCCCCACTGGACCGTAATACAGGCGGCCATTGAAATAGGCCGGCGATGAAAACACGCCGCCATGCAATGCGCCCGCCAACCGCTGGTAAATCGCATCGCCAGCCGGGTGAAATTTCCCCATCGCATTGCGGTTGGCGAGATAAACGATCCCGGCCTTGCCCGCAGCCACGACCAGAGGCTGGGCCTGACCGAGCGCATTGAGTTGATCGGGAACGACCATCACACCGCCGGATGAAAGATCCTGATCCTGGTTTGCGGCCTTTTGCTGGTCAAACGGAGTGAAATAATCGGCCACCGAGATCCCCCCTTTGGTCCCGATCCTGAGCTTCAGGAAGGTATCGCCAAAATCGTGATTCTGCGGAAAACCAGCCGCATCGAGGGCCTGATCAAAGGGGCCATTCCCGCTGGAATGGTAGAGAAAGCCCTGGGCATCCATGGCCGGACCAGCCCCGCTGTTCCAGAAAGCGGAGCCGGAGCCGTCGTCCAGAAAACTGCTCACGGGTTTGCCGTTCGGGTCCACGTTGAGCACCGATTTGCGCTGCAGGGTGGAGGCATCGAAACCGATGATCCAGGCCGTGTAGGGGGCAATGTCGCAATGGGAAGCCCAGGAGGTAATCACCTGATCGTGGGCCAGCAAAAGAGCGCTGCGTTCCTTGTATTGGGCCGGATCAAAGACGACATGGCCGAGGCCGTCATTGCCAGGACCATGACCGGGAAAATCGGCGCTGATCTCCACCGGACCGCCGAGGTCCTCGGTGCCGGTGGTGAGATCAATGGCATGCAGACGCTGATGGTAGCCGCCGGAGCCGTCCTTGCTCATGCACACGACATAAATCACCCCATGGCTGCCGCGGCCGAGATCAATGGCCGGAGTGGCGGTAATCGCGATTTCGGGAGTAACCTGACTGCAGCTACGATCATCCGACGGCGTTTCACCGCTTCCCAACAGCGATACCTGCCAATAGCTGGTGCCATCGTCCGCATCCACGGCATAGAGGCTCCCATGCTCGGTGGCGACGTAGAGGAGATTGCGCCGTCCGGATACCGGATGAGAGGAAGAGGTCACGGGGACGCTGGAGACGATCAGCGGCTGGGCATCCACCTTGCCGTCCGTGGAAAGCTTGAAGAGTTTGCCAAAGGTGGCGGAACTGACATTGGCCGGAGTGAGGGAGGTCTCCTGCCCGGTGTGACTGGTGCGGGCATTATCATTATGATAAGTGAGGACATCCGCCGCCCCTCTCTGTGACCAGAGAGAAAATGCGGCCAGGAAAAGGGCCAGTGATTTAAGGTGCAGGCGGGAGATCATAGCTTATGTTCCATTACGTATGGCTGCCGGTATCCGGTTTTCGCAAAAATTTTCCATTTGCATCGGGGGCCAATTCCCCGCATGTCTAACCCTTCCATATGACGAATGAACGACGAGTCGTGATCACCGGCATGGGCGTACCTGTCGCCTGTCGGCAACGATCTGCAAACTTTTTGGACGAACCTCAAAAACGGCGTGAGCGGCATTGGCCCGATCACCCAATTCGACGCCACCGAATACGACACCCGGATCGCGGGTGAAGTGAAAGGATTCGAGCCGGCCCCATTTTTCAAAAACCCGAAGGAGGTCCGCCGTACCGACCGCTACACCCAGCTCGCGATGGCCGCCTCGAAGATGGCGATTGCGGATGCGGGGATTGATTTTGCCACCTACGACGACCTGACCCGGTTTGGCGTGATCATCGGCAGCGGCATCGGCGGTCTCAAATCGCTGAGCGACCAGCATACCGTGCTGATGAACAAGGGCCCGGGCCGCATCTCGCCGTTCATGATTCCGATGATGATCAGCAACATGGCGAGCGGGCTGGTTTCCATGGAGTTCGGTCTCCAGGGGCCGAATTTTTCGACCGTTTCCGCCTGTGCCACCGCCTGCCACGCGCTCGGTGAAGCCTGGCGCATGATCGTTTACGGAGAGGCTGATGCGTTCCTCGCCGGCGGCGCGGAAGCGACCGTCGTGCCGCTGGGCATTGCCGGTTTCGCCGCCATGAAGGCGATGAGCACGCGCAACGACGATCCCACCCGGGCCTCGCGTCCCTTCGACAAGGATCGCGACGGTTTCGTGATGGGGGAAGGCGCGGGCATTCTCGTGCTGGAAGAGCTGGAGCATGCGAAGAAGCGCGGGGCGCGCATTTACGCCGAAGTCGCAGGCTACGGCCTCTCGGCGGATGCGTATCACATGACCTCCCCCCTCCCCGATGGCGAGGGCGCGGTGCGGTGCATGAAGATGGCGCTCGCAAAGGGCGGCATCTCGCCCGATGAAGTGGACTACGTGAATGCTCACGGCACCTCGACGCCGATCGGCGATATCTGCGAGACGAAGGCCGTAAAGACGCTCTTCGGCGACCGGGCCAAAAACGGCATCGTGGTAAGCTCCACCAAATCCATGACCGGCCACCTTCTCGGGGCCGCCGGCAGCGTGGAAACGGCCGCCTGCGTGATGGCGATCAACGAGAGCATCATCCCGCCGACGATCAATCTGGATAATCCGGACCCCGAGTGCGACCTCGACTACACGCCGCATACGGCGCGGGAGAAAAAGATTCGCGTCGCCGTGAACAACTCCTTCGGCTTCGGCGGCCATAACGCCACCATCGTAGTGAAGGCTTTCGCTTAAAGCAAAAATGAGCGGGGGATGAAATGGAGCGCGCTGATGAACTGGTTTAAGAAACTGTTCTTATACCTGGCCGCGATCATCAGCGCGATGGGGTTTATCGCCTGGTCGGGCTGTGCGGTGGTGCCGATTACGGCCAGCCGCACACCGATTACCGCACGGCGAAAGGCCGACTTTAATCTGCCAAAGGGCACCCCTCTCACCAAAGAGCAAGTCATTGCGAAGCTGGGAAAGCCCGATGCGGAGTTCGGGGATCTGAACGTTGTCTGCTACAAGTTAAATCAGGTAAAACGAAACAATGTTATCCTGTTGTTTTTTGTAGTCCCGGTCGGCGTAATGAATGATTGGAGGCTGGAGTCTGCGTTGATTCACTTCAACGCAAGGAATGAAGCCGAGGCCGTAAAATTCATCACGGAACCAAGCTGGTCTGGCACGGGAGATTTAGAAGAGTTTGATGCCCATGAAGTTGCCAGGAAGTGGGTGCTCCACTGGCCGGCACTGGCACGCTGATCTCAGCTCTGGCTGAGGCGTTTTACTTCCTTGTCGGCGAGCAATTCATGAGCTTCGGCGAGGATGCCGGGAATCCGGTCGGCAAAGGGATGGCCGTCGAGCATCTGGCGGATTTGGGCGTGATCGAACTTTGCCGCATTGGTTCCCGGGAACCAGTGGCCGCCATTGCCGAGCAGGTTGTAGCGCATCTTGCCGAACTCCACGAGGTCGAGTGACTTTGCGAGCGTCCACAGGCGCAGGATTTCCAGGATGTTGAGCTGGTTGGGGGTCTCGGTCCATTCCGGCAGATCTTCGTGCCAGTGGGTTACCCAATCATGGCCGAACACGCGGACCATTTCCTCGCGCAACCGGGCCTCGATCGGCGCTGTCACCTCTCCGGCGAGGTCATAATACTCCAGGGACTTGATGTGCTCGTCGAAGTCGCCCGGTCGCGCGGCTCCAATGCTGAGCGTGTGCACGTCGGGACGCGCGAGGCAGTAAAGGTTATTGAACGCCATCGGCGACAACGGCGCGCAGAGCCGCTCGAGCTTGGGCGGCGGCGCATAGAGTTTACCGCCTTTGTCGTTGGGGCTGATGATGAAAATGCCCATGTCGTAATCGCGGGCGTTTTCGATGCACGGCCAGTTGAAGTCGTTGACGAAATACCAGTGCAGGTTCACATAATCGAACTCGCCGGTGTTGATCGCTTCGTTGATCACGGCCGGAGTGCCATGGGTGGAAAAGCCGATATGCCTTACCCGCCCCTCGCGTTGCAATTGTTGCGCCGCCTCCAGGCAACCGCCTTCGCGAATCGTCCACTCCAGCAGCTCGGCCGTGTTAATCCCGTGGATGGAAAACAAGTCCACATAGTCAAGCTGCAGATAGCGCAGGGAGCGCTCGAACGTTTCCAGGAAGTCCTTCGGATTGGCTGTCGGGCTGACTTTGGTTTGCACGATCAGCTTTTCGCGGGGAAGCATCGGCAGCACCCAGCCGAGTTGCATTTCCGAGGTGCCATAGCCGCGCGCCGTCTCGATGTGATTGATGCCCAGTTCAAACGCACGGTGGATCGTCGCCTCCAGGTTTTTCTGGCCCTCCGCCGGGATTTCCACCGGCTCCACATCGTTCCATTTGTGCTGATAGCGCATGCCCCCGCAGGTAAAGACGGGCATCTGCAATTCAGTCCGGCCAAAACGGCGATATTTCATGGAATGATTAAATAGCCGGTTCCAATCATCCTCCAAATCTCTTTTCCAAAAATGCCCAAAAAACTTTTCAGCAAAAAGAGGGGCTCCTTTTCCCGGAGCCCCTCTTGAAAAGTTGAATGGCTCGCGCTGCACTTTAGCCCCACCACGGGCCACCACCGGCAACGCGAGCCATCACCCCCAACTAGAAAGGTTTAATCATTTTTATCGCTTACCGCAACATAACGGCTCACCCCGTGGGTGATCACCCGCAGGAGCGTTTTTTGCCCCTTTTTCACGCTGTCGCTGAGCTTGATCGCCTGATCGGCGCTCTTCACCGGCTGGCGGTCGATTTCCACGATCACATCGCCCACTTGCAACCCCGCATCCGCACCGGCACTGTTTTCGTCGATATCGGTAATGAGCGCACCCTTTACGTCGTCGCCAATGTTGAAGCGATCGCGGGCCTCCGGGGTGATGTCATCCACAGTGATGCCGTCGAGGGCATTGGAATGGTCCATCTCCGAAGGCGAATTGTTGTCCGCCACATCCTTGTCGGGCTTTTCCCCCAGGGTGAGGCCCACTTCCTTCGCCTGACCGTCGCGCAGGATACTGAGCGTGACTTTCGTTCCCGGGGACATTTCGCCCACGGCGAGTTGCAACCGGCTGGCATCCTTCACTTCGGCGCCATTGAGTTTGACGATCACGTCACCGCGCTGGAGTCCGGCTTTGTCACCGGGCGTGCCGGATTGAACTTCATTTACGAGCGCGCCGTTCTGGGTATCGAGTTTCAGATAAGCGGCGAGGTCGCTGGTGATCGGCTGCAGGCCGATACCAATGTAGCCGCGGGTCACCTTGCCGTGGTCTTTGAGCTGGGTCATGACCAGCGAGGCGAGGTTGGCCGGGATGGCGAAGCCCACCCCTTCGTTGCCGCCGCTCAGCGACTGGATCATGCTATTGATGCCGATCAGGCGTCCGTTCGCATCCACCAGCGGGCCGCCGGAATTGCCGGGGTTGATCGCGGCATCCGTCTGGATGAAATCCTGATAGACGCTCGCCCCGCCATCCGCCTGCAGGCCATTGCGACCGAGGGCGCTCACAATGCCCATTGTGACCGTATGCGCCAGCCCGAGCGGAGCTCCCACGGCCAGCACGACGTCGCCGACCTTCACCTTGTCACTATCGGTAAATTGAATGGGCGTGAGTCCCTTGGCATCGATCTTGATCAGCGCCAGGTCGGTGCCGCGGTCGGTGCCGATCAGCTTGGCCTTATAGCTTTTGGAATCGTCGCCGAGCTGCACGTTGATTTCATCGGCACCATCCACCACGTGATTGTTGGTGAGGATGTAGCCATCCGCGCTGACGATGATGCCGGAGCCGAGGCCCTGCTCTTTTTGCTGGCGCTGCTGGCGCGGCATGCCACCGCCGTTACCGAGGAACTGACGCAAAAAGGGATTGCCGCCAAACATCTGCGAGGGGTCCATGCCTTTGACCGTCTTGCTCATGTAAACGGTCACCACGCTCGGGCCGACCTTGTCCACCGTCGGGGCGAAGGACATTACCGGCTGCGGGGCCGGATTGTTCGAAGGGGCTTCGGCAAACACGCTCGACGGAGTGAGCAAAGGGGCGCTCAACAAGCAAAGGGAAAGGGTGGAGATTTTACCAAGGGATTTCATACAAACTTTGTGATACTAAGAGACACGCCATATGCGCAGCCGCTCAAAAAAACTTTGGAGAAAACCAATGTCCGCTTCTGCCTCCCCCACCCGCGTCCGCATTTTACTCCTCGTATCCACGGTCGTGCTGACCACTTTCTGCACTCTATACCTGAGTTCGTGCGCCAGCGGCGATCGCGACCACAAAATTCTCGTGAGCGTGGCCGACCAGCGGATGGTGCTCTTCGACAAAGAGGTGCCGGTCGCCTCCTGGCTGATTTCCACCTCGAAATATGGCACCGGCGATCTACCCGGCAGCTATGCGACGCCGCTGGGGCATCTGGTCGTCGCCGACAAAATCGGCACCGACGCCCCCAGTGGTGCCGTGTTTCACAGCCGTCGCTGGACGGGTGAAATTGTGCGTCCGAACGCGCCGGGACGCGATCCCATCGTGAGCCGCATTCTTTGGCTGAAAGGCACCGAGGCGCAAAACCACGACGCCTACCGCCGCGCCATTTACATTCACGGCACCCCCGAGGAATCGAAGATTGGCTGCCCCGCCAGCTACGGCTGCATTCGCATGAAATCGAGCGATGTCATCACGCTCTATAATGAGGTCGGCCTTGGCGCACAGGTGGAAATCACCAATGCTCATCTGCCCAACAATCTCCTCACGCCCTCGCCCGGACTTCAAAGCGAACCAGCCGGCACTGGCGGAGAGTAAGGGGAATTTAGCATTGAGGAAGTTTTTAAAATGGCGTCTGCGACGGATAAGGAACAATTAAGGTCCGCACGAAAGCGTTTGCGATTCGGGGCATTAACTCATCCGCGCCATGCCAAAGGACGTGTCCGGGAAGGTGCTGGCGAATCAATTGATGCGTTCCGCCAGTTCGGTGGGGGCAAACTATCGCTCGGCCTGCCGGTCACGCTCCACGGCGGAATTTCTTTCAAAACTCGGCGTTGTGCTCGAAGAGGCCGACGAACTTTGTGCGATCTTTTTCCGTGCGATCCGGATGGCACGGGAAGCAAAGTCATCCTCCGCGCCGCAGGCCAAATCCAAAGCTTCCTAAATGCTAAATCCTAAATGTTACTTTTCCTTCTTCCTCCCGAAATGTGCCTTTCAAAAAAATCTCCATAGACCTCTCTCGCGCCCTGTGGTCTAATCCGCGTTCATTTCCAACGACATGTCCAAGCTCCCAACTATTTTTTACACCAAGACCGACGAAGCCCCAGCGCTGGCGACCTACTCGCTGCTGCCCATCGTGCAGGCGTTCACCAAGCACGCCGGGATCAATGTCGAAACTCGTGACATCTCGCTCGCCGGGCGCATTATCGCTACGTTCCCCGAATTTCTCACCGAGCCGCAGCGGATCGGCGACGCCCTGGCCGAACTCGGCGCGCTGACGCTCCAGCCCGAGGCGAACATCATCAAGCTGCCCAACATTAGCGCCTCCATCCCGCAGCTCAAGGCGGCGATTGCCGAACTCCAGGCCAAGGGCTACGCGCTTCCCGACTATCCCGACGCGCCGCAGAACGACTCCGAGAAGGACATCCGCGCCCGTTACGACAAGATCAAAGGCAGCGCGGTGAACCCCGTTTTGCGCGAAGGCAATTCCGACCGTCGCGCGCCCAAGGCGGTGAAGGATTACGCCAAGGCCCACCCGCACTCGATGGGCAAGTGGACGGCCGATTCCAAGACCAGCGTGGGCACCATGGGCGGCAAGGGTGATTTCTTCTCAAATGAAAAGTCGGTGACCGTCTCCGCCGCGACCGACGTGAAAATCGAGTTCATCGGCAAGGATGGCAGCACCAAGGTGCTCAAGGAAAAAACCCCGCTCAAGGCCGGGGAAATCCTCGACGCCACCTTCCTGAGCAAGAAGGCGCTCGTCGCTTTCCTCGAAACGCAGGTCGCCGCCGCCAAGGCGCAGGGCGTCCTCTTCTCGGTCCACATGAAGGCGACGATGATGAAAGTTTCCGACCCAATCATCTTCGGCCATGTGGTTGAGGTCTTTTTCAAGGATCTACTCGCCAAGCATGCCGCCACGCTCGAAGGAACTCGGGGTGGACTTCAAAAATGGCTTCGGCGATCTCGTCGCCAAGATCCAGGCCCTGCCTGCCGATAAAAAGGCGGAGATCGAGGCCGACATCCAGGCCACCTATGCCAATGGTCCCGCGATTGCGATGGTGAACTCCGACAAAGGCATCACCAACCTGCACGTCCCGAGCGACGTGATTGTGGATGCCTCCATGCCTGCGATGATCCGTGCGGGTGGCAAGATGTGGGATGCCGCCGGCAAGACGCAGGACACCCTCGCAGTCATTCCCGACAGCAGCTACGCCGGGGTTTACCAGGCCGCCATCGACTTCTGCAAAAAGAACGGCGCGCTCGATCCCAAGACGATGGGCTCGGTGCCGAACGTCGGCCTGATGGCGCAAGCCGCCGAGGAATACGGCTCGCACAACAAGACCTTTGAAATCCCCGCCGATGGCACGGTGCGCGTGACCGACTCGACTGGCGCCGTGCTGTTCGAGCACGCCGTGGAAGCGGGTGACGTCTGGCGCGCCTGCCAGACCAAGGACGCGCCGATCCAGGATTGGGTGAAGCTCGCGGTCAACCGTGCCCGCGCGACCGGCGACACCACCGTCTTCTGGCTCGACGAAAATCGCGCCCACGACGCGCAGATTCTCTTGAAGGTGAAACAGTATCTTGCCGATCACGACACGACGGGTCTCGACCTCCGCATCCTCGCTCCGGCGGCGGCTTGCACGCTGAGCCTCGAGCGCATCGTCGAGGGCAAGGATACCATCTCCGTCACCGGCAACGTGCTGCGCGACTATCTCACCGATCTTTTCCCGATCCTCGAAGTCGGCACCAGTGCCAAGATGCTCTCCATCGTCCCGCTGATGAACGGCGGCGGTCTCTTTGAAACCGGGGCCGGCGGCTCCGCGCCCAAGCACGTGCAGCAGTTCCTCGAAGAGAACTATCTCCGCTGGGATTCGCTCGGCGAGTTCTTCGCGCTCTGCCCGTCCTTCGAGCAGATCAGCCAGGTCTTCGGGATTGCGAAAGCCAAGGTGCTTGCCGAAACTCTCGACGCTGCCACCGGCAAGTTCCTCGAGACCGATCGCTCCCCGGGCCGCAAGCTCGGCACGATCGACAACCGCGGCAGCCACTTCTACCTCGCGCTCTACTGGGCCCAAGCCCTCGCCGCGCAGGATACGGATGCCGGGCTGAAGTCCCTCTTCACCCCGATTGCCGAGGCCCTTACCGCGAATGAAGCGAAGATCGTGGAAGAGCTCAACACCGTGCAAGGCAAGGCCATCGACATCGGCGGCTACTACATGCCCGATGACGCCCTCGCCTCCGCCGCCCTGCGCCCGAGCGCGACCTTCAACGAGATCCTGGCCAAGCTGTAAGCCGCCTTCTCGAATTCATTTCAAAAATCCCGTCACCAGGAAGGCGACGGGATTTTTGCTTTTGTGCGCGGTAGCTATAGTCCTGAGGACTGTGAAAAACTCAAAGGTCTCTCATCCGAGCCATTTCATCCGCGGTAAAAAACTTCTAGCTCCCAATGGCCAGCCAGCTCGCCTCCACTCCATAAACGCGTGTCTCCATCCACGTCGTCACCGCGAGTTTGAATCCAGTCGTGGTGATGTGCGAGACCGCAATGCTCACGCGCGAGCTGTCGCGCTGATCAATATCAAAGCCCACCAGCGACGCCTGCACCACCGGCACCGTATTAAACGACTCGGGAAAGAGCACCTCCGTGCTGTAAGTGCGCGGCACGTCGATTTCACCGGCCGGAATTTCCGAGAGATTCCAATCTTCTGAGGTCACTCCGACACAAGTGATGGATGAGGCAATTTTCCAAGGAACGATCTGTTGATTCATAAATTTAAAAAAGGTTTTCGCCTCCTATAGGCGCAGGTCGGTGATGACGCCAGTGCAATTCCGTTAAATCGCCGCAGCGAAAAAATGAATAGCCAGCAGCGAGCCCGTGCTGACCACGCCCCAAAGCAGCAGGCCGATGATGACCGTTTTCCACCCCACTGCTCGCAACGTGCGGAACGAAAGCGAGATACCTACGAGGAAGAGGGCGAGCGCCATTCCACGGCGCGCGTAATCAACGATCTCCAGCGACCACGACTGGATGGGCGGAAAATAACTCCGTGTCACCGAGGCGAGGAGAAAAAGACCAATAAACCACGGAATCGTAACCTTTCTCTCCGTCGGGTCGTCCTGTCGATGTCGCGCGGCACTGGCCGCTAGCACCAAGGTGAGAGGGATAATCCAAAGCGTGCGCGAAAGCTTGACCGCGACTGCCGTATCGAGCGCGGGGGCTCCATAGCTGAGGCTGGCCCCTACGACCGCAGAGATATCGTGAATGGCCGCACCCGACCAGAGCCCGAATTGTTCCTGACTCAAATGGAGCCCATGCCCCACCAGCGGAAAGACATAAAGCGCCACCGCATTGAGCAGGAACACCGTGCCAATCGACACCGCGATTTCCGATTCGGTGGCGGCAATGACCGCACTTACTGCGGCAATCGCCGAACCTCCGCAAATCGCCGTGCCAGCCGAGATCAGCAGCGTGGTCTTCGCTTCCACGCCCAATTTACGCCCCAGCCACCAGCCCAGTGCCAGCGTGACGACAATCGTCACCGCGGCAAAGAGCGAACCGTTGATTCCAAAATGCAGGACCGTGGGCAGATTCATCCCGAAGCCCAGCAGAACGACACCGGTTTGCAAAAGCCACTTCGTCGCACACGACGTCCATTGCGGGAATGGATTTCCCGCCACGAAGGCAAAGACCATCCCGCCCAGCAGGGCGAATGGTGGCGACGCCCACAGCAGCAGGATGACGCCCAACGCCGTGAATCCTGTGACCTTCAACCAGGACGCCGCCGGCGCAAGCGCGACTTCTTCCGCCGGGATGGAGTGATAGCAACGGGGCTTCATGAGTGCGGAAAAGTGCAATCACCCAACCCATCAAACAAAGGCATTGTTTATATATTCCCCATTACCTATGGTTATAGCTATGAATCGCAATCACCTCGCGCTATTTCATCTGGTGGCCCAGGCTGGCAGCATCAGCCGGGGCGCACAACTTGCGCACATCAGCCAGCCTGCGGTGTCCAAGCAGCTTGCAGAATTGGAGGATGCACTCGGGGTGCGCCTGCTGGAGCGCCTGCCGCGCGGCTGCAAGCTCACCGAGGCTGGCACCCTGCTGGCCGATTACGCCCGGCGCTGGCGCGGCGTGGAAGACGAGGCGGAACGGGCGCTCTCCGAGTATCTGGGGTTGAAGCGCGGCCGGCTGGCGATCGGTGCCAGCATGACGATTGGTGGCTATCTGCTGCCTGGAATGGTGGCCACCTTTCATCAACGTTTTCCCGCGATCGAGCTGCAGTTGGAGATCGCCAATACGCACCACATTCAGCAGGCATTACTCGGGGGCGAAATCGAATTGGGCATGACTGAAGGGCCGATTGAAAACGACGAACTGGAATCCACTGTTTTCTTCAAAGACGAATTAGTGGCGATTGCCCCAGCCGGTCATCCCCTGCTACAAAAGAAAACCGTCACGGCGCAGGAGCTTTCGCGGGAGCCCTTCATTCTGCGGGAAGAAGGTTCCGGGACGCGCGCGATTGTCGAGCAGACCTTGCACCGCAAAGGCATCCAGCTCAAGCCGGTGCTCTCTCTTGCCAGCCCGGAGGCGATCAAGAATGCCGTGGCCGCCGGGATTGGGGTCGCCGTGGTTTCGCGGTTAATCGTCGAACTGGAATTGCAGACCGGTGTGCTCGGAATCATTTCCATGAAGGATTTGACCATTCAGCGCCCACTCCACCTGCAGCGCGTTCGAAGCCGCAGTGAAAGTCCGGCCATGAAGAAGTTCCTGAGCGTGTTGAAGACGCACCAAGGTCGTTGATTCACCTACACTTTACGCCCGAATTTTTTTTCCAGTTCCCCATAGCTCATCTGGATCATCGTCGGGCGACCGTGCGGGCAGCAATAGGGCAGTTCGCAAGCGAGCAGATCCTGGATGAGCCGCACCAGCTCGGGCTCGCGAAGGTAGTCGTTCGCCTTCACTGCGGCGCGGCAGACGGTCTTGGCGATCACGTCCTCGCCGAGGCGCAGCTTGGAGGTGGTTTTGCTGGTTTCGCGGAGTTCCTCGATGATGTTGCGGATCAATTGCAGCGGATCGCCGGTGCGCATGAATTGCGGGAGCGTATCGATCATGAAAGTGCCGCTGCCAAAGGGCTCGATACCGATGCCCATTTTGTGCAGCGTCTCCGTGTTGCGGGTGATCCAGTCGGCATCGTGCGGGGTGACCGTGATGGTGAGTGGCATCAGCAAACGTTGCGTGGGGACGTCCTGGGTTTCCATCCGGCGGCGCAGTTGCTCGAAGAGGATGCGCTCGTGCGCCGCATGCTGATCCACCAGCACCAGCCCCTCGGCGTTTTCCATCAGCACGTAGAGTTTTCCCAACACGCCGAGGATTTTGAAATTTTTGATTTCGGACTTTGGATTTTGGATTGAAGGCGTTTCCGCAGTGGGCGTTGTTTCAATCGACTTTGGTGCTGGGACCGCCGCTGGATTTTGTAGCGGCAGCGCACTCCAGTCGCGACGGTGCGTTATCGGCGCAAGCGGGATCGGCATTTCCGCTTGCACGCTTTCCACGCGCGGAGCCGGTGGAGGATTTTCCGGAAGCTTTTCCAACGGCAGCGCTCCTGCGCGTTCCGACTTCGGGACTTCCTGATCCGTGGCGGAAAATGCGTTCGACCACCCGGTGCGCGTGCTTTCCAGCGCGGTCTTCACGCTTTCGACGATCGCCTCGCGGAGGTGCCCCGGATCGCGGAAACGCACTTCCCGTTTCGCCGGATGCACGTTCACATCCACCGCCGCCGGGTCCATGTCGATGAAGAGGAAGGTTACCGGGTGCTGCCCCTTCATCAGCGCGGTATGATAACCCTCGCGCAGCCCGAAATTCACCGTGCTGTTTTCCACCGCACGTCCGTTCACGAAGACGAATTGCTGCGCGCGGGTCGAACGACTTACCCCCGCCTTGCCGATGAAGCCGCCCAGCTTGAGTCCGTCGAAGGAAAGCTCCGGCAGTTCCACCAGTTGCTCGGCGAATTGCGCCCCGCACAGATCGCGAATGCGGTCGCGCAGAGTTTTGGCGGGCGGGAGTTGGAAGACCAGCCGCTCATCCTGCAGATAGACGAAACCGACCTCCGGATGCCCGATCGCCTGGAGATGGAGATGATGCTCCACATGGCTGGCCTCGGTATTCTCGCTGCGCAGGAATTTCCGGCGCGCCGGGAGGTTGTAGAACAGGGAGCGTACCTCGATCTGGGTGCCGGGAGCCTCGCCGCCATCGCGCACCGCCTCGATTCGGCCACCATTGACCAGCACCTCAGTGCCGACCAGCGCGTCGCGTTCCCGGGTGGAAAGCCGGAACCGGGCGACGCTGGCAATGCTGGGCAGGGCCTCGCCTCGGAAACCGAGCGTGAGGATTTGGGCCAGGTCTTCGCCGGTGCGAATTTTGCTGGTAGCGTTGCGTTCCAGGCACAGCAGGGCGTCGTCGCGATCCATGCCGATGCCGTCGTCCACCACCACGATTTGCGAGCTACCGCCGCGCTTGATTGCCACCTCGATGCGGGTGGCCTTCGCATCCAGGCTGTTTTCCACCAGTTCCTTCACCACCGAGGCTGGGCGCTCAACCACCTCGCCCGCCGCAACCTGGCTGGCGACTTCTTCGGACAAAAGGTGAATGCGACTCATCGGAGAATTGATTTAAACCACGGGGAACGCGGAGGACACGGAGAATTTTCGGAAAAGCGGCAAAACAAGCAACTTTTCGAAGTCGGGGAAACCACGACCGCCAGAGGCCCAATTTAAAACTTCCTAAATGCGCCTTCCTCAAGGTTACTTTCCCAAAACCCCAATGAAACTCGAACACTTTGCTCTCAACGTCTCCGACCCCGTGGCCATGGCCGCCTGGTATGTCACCCATCTTGGCCTGCGCGTGGTGCGTCATGTCCCCCACCCGGCCCAGACCCATTTTTTGGCGGATGAGGAGACGAGCGTGCTGGAAATCTACTGCAACCCACCGGATTCGGTTCCTCATTATCGCTCGATGAATCCGCTGCAGGTGCATCTGGCCTTTACCAGCCTCGATCCCGAAGCTGACCGCACACGACTTTCCGCCGTCGGGGCCACTTACGAGAGCGAGGTTCGGATGGAAGACGGCTCGCATTTGATCATGATGCGCGACCCGTGGGGCTTGTCATTTCAGTTGTGCCAGCGGGCGAAAGCGTTGCTCTGAGCGGGGCTTGAAAGCTCCGTGAATGGTGACAGGGTTTCTTACAGGCGTCGTTTGACTTCATCCGCCCGCTTCGATAGTTTGCGGCTGCGATGATTACCGTCACCGACAGTGCCGTTCAACAGTTGAAACTCCTGCTTGCAGACCATCCCGAAGCCGCCGGCAAGGGCCTGCGGCTTTACATCGAGAAAGGCGGCTGCGCCGGGTTGCAGTATGGGATGTCCGTGGAAGCGGCCCAGCCCGGCGATACGGTGATCGAGCAGGATGGGGTTCAGTTCATCGTGGATGCCGCGAGTGTTTCCTATTTGCAAGGCTCGGTGATCGATTACGATGATGGACTTTCGGGGGCTGGTTTTCGGATCAACAATCCCAATGCCGCCCGCAGCTGTGGTTGCGGCACCTCGTTTGAGCCCGCGGAAACGGCACCGCACCCTCACGGTTGATTCGAGCAAGTTTGAGACATGGAAGACGATTTGTTTAATCGCGAGTTCGGCCCTCGCAAACCGCAGAAGGACAACCTGTTTGGATGGACGGTCGTTATCCTGCTCCTCATTGGCGTGGCCATGGCCTGCTGGCTGGGCAGCTACGCCATCTTCGGCCATCCCGAGAATCCCAAGAGCTACGAAATCCTGCGCAAACTCAAGAAGATCGAGCCGCCCAAGCGCTTCGAGCTGACCGCCGCGCCTCCCGGTGAGTTCCTCACGCCGCAGAAAATTTACGACCGTTACGCCGGACTTTCCGACCTCGAGATGAAGGAGGAGAATGCCGAGTTGCTGCGCGAATACCTCACCAACTACCACGCGATTTCCCGGCTCGTCCCTTACCTGACCGGCAAGTTCAGCATCCTCAGCCGTATGTGCTGCAAGGCACCGACCTTTTTGAGAACGGCGTCGTAGCCGTGGCTCAGGCTTCGGATTTTCCTCAAGTCATCGTCGAGCATGTTTATCCGGCCGATGCTTCCGCCGAGTCGGAGTTGCAAAAAATGCTCACCAAGGGGCTGGAGGTGAAATTACAAAAAACCCTCGATCTCTCGGCCATTATCCATGTGGAGAAGCTGGATGGCGGACGCATGCAGATCACGGTCGTGCCCCTCACCTACGGCACCTATACGCTCCGCGAGGGCAACGGCTCCTTCAGTCTCAATCCGCCGGATAATCTTCACCTCGCCGGTGGCCTGCCGATCGTAAAGGGCGACGAACTGCAGAAGGCGCTCGCCACCGCAGTCTCTCCGCAGGGGACCCCCGCGATTGCGCTGGATCTGAATGCGGATAACAGCCAGCCCCAGAAGCTCCGCGACGCCAGTCGCCCCTTCGCTGGTTCGCGTCAATACTCCGGCCCCAGTCGCTACGCCGACGCCGATTGCTCAAGCGACACCGGTTGCCACTCCCACGCCAGAGCCCATTGCCCAGGCGACGCCGACGCCGCAGCAGCCGGCTCCGATTGCTACGCCGCCGCAGCTCGCGATGAATGTGACCCCGACGCCGACTCCCGCGCTTCCGCGCGAGACGCCCGAGCCGACGCCGCCGATTGCCATGGCGACCCCGACTCCGCAACCGACCACCGCTTCCGGCGTCGCTTTAAAACCCTTCCTCGCCGCCGTCAGCACTCCGCCGGTGGGCACCACTGCGCATGGAAGCTGGCGCACCTTACCCCGGCCAGATGCCACGCGGGCGCCTCGTGGATGTGCAAAATGCGAGCAGTCTGGCCGATCATGGCCTGAATGGTGAACGCCTTTATCTGCGGGGTAATTTCACGGTCACCGCCTCGGGCGAAAGCCGTGCGGTGATGCGTGCGCAAAGCGGTGGGATCTTCGGCGGCAATTCTGGCGGGGCCACCCGAATCATCGTGGAATACCCCACCGGGGCGGCACCTCCTTCCGAAGGCTCCGCCGTCTCCGTGGATAACATGCGCCCGTTCCAGATCACCGATGTCCGTCGCGGTGCGGATGGTCAGGTAAACGTTTACGTTCGCGAAATCACGACGCCTTAATAGAACTCTCGATTGCCGTCCGAGGATTGGCAAAAGGTTACCTGCCGACCACAGCGCGGATTTTTTTCCAGATCAGCTTCCCGATCGGCTGCGGTTCGCGTCCATATCCCTCGGGCTCCAGCTTGTAATAAAACCAGCGGTAGGCTTTGGGGAAAATCGTCGCCCGGGTAAGCAGGAAATAGATGATTCGCTTTGGCACCAACTCCCACGGAATCGCTGCCTTGAACTTGCGATCGCAAAACTGCCGGTAAAATTGCTGCCACTCCGCGTGACTGCAGATTTGATACCAGGTCGAGTAGGTAAGGCGCTGGCCGCCCTTCCAGAGCGCGCCGAACTGTTCCGGCTCGAGCACGGTGAAGTTGTTGACGAGTAATTCGCTGGATTTCCGACAATCGGAGGGGTGCGGTTGTGTCGGCAGGAAGACCGCCTGCTTTTTCTGGATGCAACTGAGCCAGATGTATTGCTCCGCCGTTAAATAGGAAATGGGAGTATGCCCGGCCCGGCCCTGCTCCATAAAGGCCCGATCTTCCTCCAGCTCGGAATCGCTGCGGGCATAGAGCGGGATGTTCCAGAGCAAGCCCACGTCCTCCCGCAGGCCGAAGAAAATCATGTCGCTGGGGTGATGTAGATTCGATTTTCCCGCCAGCGGAAACTTGGTGAGCAGGTTCCAGGTGACCAACCGCTTTTGAAAAATCCGCGCACTTTCGGTGACGGCCGGGAAGCGGTCGAAGGCTTCCAGAAAGGCCGCGCTGGTGAGTTCGCTATCCGTGCGCAGCTTCAATACGTAAGGCCGGTCCACTGCCAGCAATCCCTGCTGGGTGGAAAATATCTGGCGGTTCATGTTGGTCGCTTTTGGCGAAAAGGTCTTGATCGAGCCGGGATCGGCGCATTCCACCAGCACGTCGTAATCGAGCCCCTGCACGTCGCTCCCTTTCCAGGTGGCGAGGACCAATTGCGCGCCCGGCAAATGCTGGCGCACACTGTGCAGGCAGCGTCGGGTGAGCCGCTGGTCCTCGGCGACGGTTGAGCCACCGACCACCGGCCCCTGCATAACGACACTAATCTGGCTGGGATTAATCATCGTTTAAGGAAAGGCAACTTGTGCAAAAATTGCTGAAGCAGGAGATCCCAGTCCACTGGAACCCGCACCGTGGGATCACAATGCCGGCAATAAAGCCGGAGCCACTCGCCTTGTGTGTAATGATCGTAGATCGCGTGAGGGAGGAAGCGCCATTTGGCGAAGGCCACTCCGAGATCTGCGGGCTTCGCCATCACGAAGTTATTGGCCAGCAGGGTCTCGAAAAACTGGCGATTTTGCGGAGTGGCATCCTGAAGGCTCCGGTAGGAAATCGGAAACTTGCGGCGCAGGGCATGCGTCAGAATGTATTGTTCCGCCGTGAGGTAAAGCAACTCGTTCACCGCATAGTCCTTCTCATCTGTTTCCGGCGGCGGATCTTTGAACAAAGGGATTCCGCTCCAGAATTCCTGCAAATCCTCCGACTGCCCGAAGTAAAAGAGGTCGCTGAGATGAAAAAGGCGCCCGTCGCTACGATCGGGGTTGACCGAAATCGCGGTAGGCAGAACGATTCGCTGCTTGAAAAAAGCATGCTCGGATTTCCGCGCCGGATAGGCGCACCACTGGTCGATGAAGCCCGTGTGGGTGAGCCAGGAGTCCGAGCGCAATTTGATACTGAACGGACGGGTGGCAGCTTTGAGCCCTTCTCCGGCGCTGACCAGGTGACGGTTGATATTCGAACAGGACTCAAGTTTCCCGCCCATGACGCGCCTGGAATCGCCAGGATCGTCGTTGAGCACCACCCGGTCTGCCTCTACCTCCGCAAGATCCGATCCCTTCCAAGTGGAGACTACGATCTCCGCGCCCGGCAGGATTTGTTTGGTCTTTCGGATAAAAGCCGCAGTCGATTCAGTCGGGGACTTTGCATAAGGCAGGATGGGCCCCTGGACTACGACGGAAATATCTGCAGGCTTTGGTCGGGAGATGCTCATGCTTGGGAAGAAGTGTTCTTTTTGCTTACCGCCAAACCGAGAATACCTCCAACCAAAGCTTTGATCGCGAACGACATTACCGTTGCGCAAGCGCCTCCCCAGGCTCCCATCGGGCAAAGAAACCAGGCAATCAGCAGCGCCGAGACAATCCCGCTGCCGTGGGAAATCATCATCCACTGCTCTTTTCGGGCGGCGATGAGAAAGGAGTCGGTGAAAGAAGACGCCCCGAAAAAAACCGGAAAGGAGGCCAGGATTCCCAGCAACAGCAAATCCAGCGGATGTTGTCCGCCCAGCCAGTAAATCATCGCCGCACCAACAGTGAGGCCACCGAGCACGCCCAGCATGCTGCCGCCCAGCACAATCTTCGCGCCCCGACGAATAGCCCCCCCCATGCGCTCCCGACGGTGAAAAGCCTGCACCAAGGTCGGCTGCAGTGATTGGATGTAAAGTCCGCCCAGGATGTTGAATGGCCCGAGATATTTCGAGTAAATCGAGTAACGGCCCAATTCCGAAAACTCCTGCCAGTGACCGAAAACCAGCACTGGCACGAGGCCGATCAGATTCCCAGCCGCTTCGATCACCATGAAAGTCGGCGCCGGTTTCAAAATAATGCTCCAGTCAAACCGGGTCTTCCACCCCACGCGCAGGATGGGCCACCATTGCACCAGCAGGGACACTAGAATGATAAAAGCCCCGAGGCCATAGGCGTAGGCAATCCCCTGCGCGTTGGGAATGCGCGGTACAATCAAGAACACCAGCACCAGGACCAGCAGCGAGCGCCCGCTGGTGGTAAGAAAATCCAACCACGGCAGATGGTGCGCGCGATGCCATCCATTCGCGATCCGCACCAGCGATTCACTCATCACCGTGCCGCAGACCGCGCCGAGCAGCATGAGCGACACCGGGAATTTTCCAAGCGCCGTCAGCCCCAGTAGAATCCCCAAACTCACCAGAATGCCGAGCGTGCGCAGAATCAGAATGCGGGGCAGCGCACCGCAGGAGTGGCGCGTGGGCATGCTAAACTCACGAAAGGACGTGCTGTCCGTGCCGAGGTGGCCGAAGAGCAGTGCTGTGCCTGCCAGGCCGATGGCGTATTGGTAAAGACCGAACTGCGTGTTCCCAATCGTGCGAATGATCGCGGTCACCGTGATCAGGCTCAACCCCTGCGCTACAATCGTCGTATTGCTGTAAATCAGGGTCCGGATGATATCCGGCTTCAGGAAACGGCGCAGGAGGGACGGTGCGGGCGGGGCATCGTTCGTGGCAGGGTCCATGATGGGCGGAGATCGTCGTCAAGCAGCGCCATCGAGGCCATTGGCTTCCGATGGCGGGTCAGCTATTCCGGCTGGGCGCGTTGCAAGTAGTATTGGGTGGTCTTGAAGTAGGCGAGGTCCTCGGGAATGCCGAGGCCATACATGCCGTCCCCTTCCCGCCCGGTCTGAGCGACTACGATGCGGTCGCCTTCTTCGATCAATTGATTGTAAACCGGGGCCACGTAGAACTCGCCGTTCACCCGCAGATCCTTGGCGATCATCGCATCCGCCGCGCGCACGAAATCCGCGCCGTGGGCGAAGTTGTAGATGCCCACCGTGGCTTCGTTGCTGACGACCTGTTTCTCGACCAGCTCCCCCACGTCGCCATTCTCGCGCATGCGGCAGTAGGACCACTTCGGATGATCGGACCAGAAGGTCATGATTTCGCCGGCCACACCGGGTTCGTCGCCGACGCTCAGGTATTCATTGATTGGCAAGTCCACGATCTGGTCGCTATTGGCAATCATGATCGGGTTGGCGTTGTCGATAAACTCCCGGGCCAGCAGCACGGTGCAGGCCGCGCCCTGGGTGACTTGCGCCACCTCGATGATCTCGCAGCCGGGGCAGATTTCACGGAGTGTGCGCGGCACCTCGGGGTAAGTTTCCAGGTGCTCCTTGAGGCACAGGAAATGGAAGCGATGCGACCGCTCGGGACGCACGTTTTCAATCACCCATTCGATCATGGGCCGTCCGCCGACGGGAATGAGCGGCTTGGGAATGGTGAACCCGGCATTGGCAAAGCGGGAACCGCGGCCAGCCATGGGGATGACGATGTTGAGCAGGGAAGAATCGGACATGGAAAGTGGATCAGACCAAAGACTGGCGGGTATGGTTTTGCAGAAAGATTTCCAGATCCTCGGGAGTCCCGAGGCTGTTCATCGAGCCATCCGGCAGATGATGCGTGGTGATCTTTTTCCCAGCCAGAATGAGTTCGTTATAAACCGGGCACACGAAGAACTGCCCGGCTGTGGTAAGGCCCTTCACGATCATCTTCTCCGAGGCGGCGAAGAAATCCGCCGCGCGGCGGAAGTAGTAAAGACCTGCCGTGGCCTGCTTGCTAATCGGGCGCTTCTCCGCCACCGAGATCACGCGGCCCTCGGCATCGGTTCGGGCAAAGGACCAGCGGGGATGGGTCGCGGTGAAAGTGAGAATGCAGCCATCCACCCCGGGCTGGCGACAGGCTTCGTAGAAAGGCTTCGAGCCAGCTCGCAAAATACTGATCGCCATTGGCTACGAGGAGTTCGCCCTCGGGATCGATCTCGTCGATCGCCAGCAGCACGGAGCAGAGCGCGCCCGCTGTCTCGCGCTCCAGCGGCAGGATGCGGCAATCGGGCACCAGCAGGCGCAGCATGTCGCCGAGATAAAACTCGCTGATGTATTCCTTGCGGCAGATGAAGGTAAACTTGCTGTCCGCAGGCGGGGCCAGGTTGCGAATGACCAGTTCGATCATCGACTGGTTGCCGATTTCGATCAGCGGCTTCGGGAAGGTGTAGCCGCGTTCCTGAAAGCGCGTGGCACGTCCACCCATGGGAATAATGACTTGCAACATTTTAGCGGGTTCCTTTCTCAACACTGTCAATGAACCGTCTGATCCGGTCGTAATCCACTTCGTTAAAACCGGCAACTTCGCAGACATTGCCCCCTGGCCGCGCGAGCGGCCTCGATGCCGTGCCCGGCGTCCTCGACCATCACCGTCTCCTTCGGATCCACGCCGAGGATGGAGCAGGCTTTCAGATACATCTCGGGATTCGGCTTGGGATGACTCACATCCTCGTTGCTCACCAGCACGTCGAAGAGATCGATGATCCCGCTGCCGCGCAGCATCATCTCCACGCTCTCGCGAATGGAGTTCGAGCAGCAGGCGATCTTGTAGCCTTCGCGCTTGAGCTGGTGGATCAGAAATTCTTTTTCAAAAACCGGGGTGCACTTCTGGAGAATTTCTTCGCGGGTGGTACTTCTGCTTGATGCGGTTGAGCATGCCGTGCAGACCGCGTGGCAGCCCTTTTTCCACAGAAAGCATCTCCAGCTTCTTGCGGGTCGGCAGGCCATTATAAACCGTGAGATGCTCGTAGCGGGCAATCACGTAGCCAAAGAGCGCGAGGGCGCGATTGAGGGCTTCGTAATGCCACTCGGTGGCATCGACCAGCACCCCGTCCAGATCGAAAAGAACAGCGCGGATTTTTGCGGACATAAAATCAATCAAGGTATTTGTCCCCGGCGACGCAAGGGAGTTTTACGACGAGGGTGGCGACATCGGTCAGCGCCTCGAAATCGGTGGACTGGCCGGGCGCGACCTTCACGATCTCGCCGGGACCAAATTCTTCACCGCTCATGCGCACCCGACCGGAGACGATGACGGTGAATTCCGTGGCCACCTTGTGATGGTGGGCCGTTTCGTGATCGCCGGCTTGATAATGCTTGAGGCCGACCTCCACCTGGTCGGTGGGAAACAGCGTGGGCTGGAAATTACCGATGAACCAGCCTTTGGTGAAATTTTCGATGGAATGGCGTTCGAGAGACATAGGGGAAAAATCAGGCAAAGAACTCCTTGGCCGCGAGGGAGAAATCGGTGCAAAGCCCATCCACCCCCCAAGCCTTGAAATCGGCCCAGCGCTGGAGCCGCTCCGCCTCATTGAAGCCGTGCAACTCAGGCGAAATGGCATAGACTTCGCGTCCCGCCTCGTGCAGGGCGCGGATGTCGCTTTCCTGCAACCAGAGGGAATCGAATTCATCTGCCCACACCACCTGGCCGGGAATGGAAAGACACTGGGCAATCGATTCGTTGCGATCGCTGCTCCGGCTGGCAATTTTTGTGGTCGAGCCCCCGGGAAGCGCGGACAGGATGCGCTGGGCACTGCCTGGCTGGCTGGGCTCCAGCAACTCGAAATCGAAGTAAAAGCTTTCCTTACCGAAGACACCCTCCTTTTGCAGCGCGATCAGGTCGGCCTCGTAGCCGAGTTCCTTCACGTTCACCGCGATCGGCAGGGTGGGATATTGGGTAAAAAGTTTGGCGTAAACGCCGAGATCCAGCTCACTCCGCCATGGCTGCGGGTCGTGGCTGATGTAATACAGCGAATCTCCCTCCTTGCGCAGGTCGATTTCCAGGCCAAAGCCATGCCGCAACGCCGCCAGACAGGCCTCGGGCGTATTTTCAATGGAAGGGTCTGGACCGAGAATATTTGCGCGATGCGCGAGGATTTTCATAAAAGCTGGCTGCGTGGAGAGACTGAGTGAGCCATAAAGGACTCACAGTGTCACATCACAATTTGAAGGCAAGCCCTCAGCGAGGGCGAATGCTGAGATTTTTATGAATCCAGTCCCAAAGTGAAGATTGCCTCCCGGAGCTGGCCGCTCCACCGGCCCAGGATGGTGAGCCGGGTGGCCATCGCGGTAAGGCGTGGGGGGAGGTCGGGATCGTCCATGAGGGGGGGCTGCGTCGCATCCAGTTTTTGTAACTCCGTATGAAGCTCCTCCCGCCGGGCCAGCACCGATTGCAGAGCGGCTTGCAACCGCCCGCGAAGCCCCGCTTTTTCGGATATTAACAACGCCCTGGCGAGCGGAGACTGCGCCGCCGTTTCCCGCTCGCGAAACTGCCGAAGCTGCTGCTGCAACCGCCCGATTTCCATGAAGAGATCCGCGTAATCCGCCGGAGTCGCTGAACTGGTCTGCGCAGCGTAATCCGGAAACCGCAGCCCGATAAAATGCCGCAGCCGTAGAGCCGGATCAGAAAGCACCCGGTAAGCCTCGTTGAGCCGCGAAAACTGCTCCGACGATCCCCCGGCCCGATCTGGATGCTGCACCGCTCCGAGGCGATGAAACTTTTCCTTCAGCGTCTCTGCTTCCAGCCAGACGCGAGGCTCTTCCCCAAGGACGGCAAAGAAATTGACGATGGAAGTCGGAGAATTGGACATTGATTTATAACCTAGAACTGACTCACTGCAGAAGATGAGTTGCCCCGGTAAACGAGTAGCTAGACAGGGCGAGTGGATGCTTTGACGGCACATCCAAGTTGGGTTTCGACATTGCCGCAGCGCATGCCCCACACGCCCGGCCCCACCTTCGGCAGCCGAACGAAAAGTTCACTACCATCTACCGCGACAGCCAATAAAGTAACGGCGTGCTCATCACTGACGACCCGAAGGCGGTGTTCACCCAAACCTTGGTGGGAATGATCGTCCAGAACCCGATAGGCGGGATCATTGAAAAGTTCGGTTTGAGTAGGCAGCGCCATGAACACGCACTCACCGGACCACTCACCGAAGGCGGAGAGGCAATCATCGGGAATGCCAGCAGGCAGCAACGCACCAAGGTGTTGCTTTTGGAAGTTCTGTAACGGAATCATAATGGTGATGGTGCCTGTCTAACCCTGATTGGGAGCGTTACTACTCGCTAAGGATGGAATCTCTCAGCCATTGTCGAGCGGTGGCTCTTTGCAATGCTTCTCCACAAAGCGGGTTAGTTTCGCTTGATCAACTTGTGCGGCGACGAATCCGCAATCGCAACAGGCGACGGCCGTAGATGCCAAAGGAACGCCGCCGGACAAAGTGAAGCTGAGGCGTCGCAGAGATGCGGGACGGAAAATCGGCGTCTGCGCGACTTCTTCGTAAAATTCTCCGGCGACGATTCGTTGGCTGTTGCAGCGAGCGCAAGCGTTCATTGGTTAATATCTAGCGTAAGCTTCGCAAACGCCTAGCGAAGCCTGCCCTGAGCTTTTTAAAAAATCACGCTGTAAAACTTTCACCACATCACGGACAGATGCATGGAACCTGGATTCCTCCCGCCATCGATGTTCAATGCTCTTCGAGCCCCCCTCATTTCTGGCTGACATATTGCCTGGGAAACCGGATGCAGTAGTAGATGGCGTTGGGAATATTCTCGGAAAAAGCCACCCATTTTTGATCCATGTAAATCGGTGCCGGGAGGGATGCAGACTGGAGCTTGTAGCGTTCGCTCGGAATCCACGAGGTTCCCGCATACTCCGCAATAAAGGCATTCCTCCGCATCGCTTGTTCGCCCTGACAATAGCCGTTAAAAAAAAGAATACGTTTCCCCAAATCCAGATCCGACCCTTTGGAGACGAGCGGCCCGGTCTGAATCACGTCGGGAAAAGGATCGACCTTTTCAGTCCGCGCGATGACGCTGCCGGTACCTGGTAAAAGGAGTCGAGCTGGGAACGCAATTCGGCGGGCAGTTTAAATGGATATAAATAGCTCATCTTGATCATGAACTTCGGGCGGTGAGCCACGTCCTTTAACGAATCGGTGTCCCAAAAAGACATGTGGTCTGGCGGAATATCCCAGCGCCCGTGCCGGGTGGCCCAAAACCGCAAAGTCTGCGGATTAAAAAATCCGACCAGATCGGACGTTGCCGGCTGCTTTTCCACAAGCGTCATGCCTTCTCCAACCTGCTCCAGCTCCTGATCATACCGCTCCTGGAAAAACCCGAGTTTTACCTGCCGATAAAAGCTCAGATAGCCGCCAACGGGAATCGCACCGGCATCACTCGGAAGGTACCAGATCGCTGATTTCGAAGGGCCAAAAACTCCGAAAGGAGTAATGGAGAAAAACCAGGGAAACGCGAGGATGACCGCGCACAAGACGATCGAACGCTTTCGCACTTCCTCCAAGCCAACGACCGCAAAGATTAGCAATGCCAGATAAGCGGGAATGATATATTTCGGGCTCGTCAGCCGGTTGAGATACGGCAGGCTCTGCACGAGGATCGGAAGGAGAAGAAAAAACTTCCAGCGGCGGCTGGCAAGGCACACATAAACCCCAGTCAGCCCGAGAAGCATCGTAATATAGCCGGGGCCATAAAGTAGGAATGCGAAAAACAACTTCAGGTTGGTGTGGTATTCAAAAAGCGTGGCACTTGGAATCCCGCGCAAGAAAACCGCGAGATAGGCCGCTCCGAATATGGCGGCGGAGCCACAGAACACCAAAAGCCTTTTCAACGATCGTGGCCACGAAATCGAACCACCCTCGCGCTTGAGAGTGAGCAGACTCAAGGCAAGCCCGAGAAATAAATAGTCGGTTCTGGCAAAAATTGCCAATCCGAAAAAAATCGCAGCAAAAACCAAGGCGACCGTTGATTCGAGGCTTAAAAAGAACGCGGCAGTTACAACACAGACGAGGGCAAACGCCGTTTCATTGCCATAAGTAAAGGTGAGGGCCAGAATGGGGGTGCCGAGCATGACAAGCCAGGTCAACCATTCCGAAACCCCGAAGAGCCGCCTGGTGAGAACCGGCATCATGGTAAAAGTAAGGGTGCCGCAGAGCACACTGAGCAGGTTCATGGATTGCAGCGGGGGCAAACGGGTGGCCTGCTGAAAGATGTCGGCGGCAAAGTAATAGGCCGAAAACAGATTCTTGCGGTAGTAATCGGTTACCGCAGGGAAATTTAGCAAATTGGGCTCTTTTGCCAAAGCCATGACTTGAGCGGCTTTCGCAAGCTGATCCTGCTCGTAAAAGCAATGCTGGTTGCAGATCAGCAGGAGGAAAAGGGCTGAAAGAACCAACCGGAGGCCATTGGAAATGGCTGGATGGGAGAGGACTTGCCGGGGTGGGACGGACGCCTCCGGTTCTGCATTAAGAAGATCCGTTGAAACATCTGGAGTCATTGACGTTTATTTCAAGCGATTGAGTTGAGAAATTAATTCGAAAGCCTTTTCTCCAAACTTACTCATGCGCACGGTCGGCTCGCCTCCATAGCGTTCGCGAAAAACGATCGGCACACTGAAATGGCGGATTTTCGAATCCCGCTTCAGCAAAACCGCCAACACCACGTTGGCCAGAAAGAAATCCGACGGTATTTTGCTGATTTTGTCATCCAGAACTCCGGTGTGCATCAGGCGGTAAGGCACGTTGGCATCCACGCAATAAACCCGGCAAAAAACAAGTAACGACAGCTTCAAAATAACACTCGCGATGGTTCTCCTCCAACCATCTTCACGCCGAACCCGCTGGCCATAAATGACCTCGTATTGATTGCGTTCCCGCCAAAATCGAAAGAAATACTGGGGGTCGCACTGCCCATCCGAATCAATTTGAAGGAGGAACGGAATCCGGCGTTCACTGGCGAGGCGGTAGCCTTGCAGGCAACTCTGGCCGTGCCCGCGATTTTCGCGGCTGACGATTTCGAGCCGCGGCCCAAGCTGTTGCCGGAGCCGCTCGAAGTATGTTAAACGTTTTGTCCTTTGATCCGTCATCGATGACCAAAAAGGTAAAATTCTCGGTCCAATTCTCGACTTCCTGAAACCACTCAAGCACCACCTTTCGGACTGATGCTTGTTCATTATAAACCGGCATGACAATCAATAGTTCAGGCAGTTTTTCCGGTGGGGCAGACTGATTTTCCATCATATGAAAATGCGAGGTCGCAATACGTCGATTGGTTTGCTCGGATATTCGATTGGATGATTACACTGATGGACCTTTGCTGAGGCGACCACCAGACGTTCCGCCACTCCTGTGAAACTCCTCGCTCAATTACGAGCGCACCGTGCCGGGTTTTCCAAAACGAGGCAAGCGATTTAAATGATGAAGGTAAAAAAACACGCCCCCCCAGCATAGGACGCCGAAAAAATCAGCAGCCTGACTTACGCCGCGAAGCTCTCGCCGCAGGAGCAAGTGGCGGCAGCATTCGGATTGGTGACTTTAAACCCGCCTTTTTGCAGGTCTTCACTGAAATCGAGTTCGGAGCCGCTAACGAAGAGGGCGCTCTTGGGGTCGATGACGACGCGGACGCTCTGGGATTGCACCATGATGTCGCGATTGGCGGGGCCATCGACGAGGTCCATCTTGTATTGCAGGCCGGAGCAGCCGCCGCCGATGACCGCGACGCGGAGGGCGCCCTGGGGGCGGCCCTGCTTGGTGAGGAGCGAGGAGAGCTTTTGCCCGGCCTTTTCGGTGAGGCGGAGAAGCTTTTCGTTGCCCATCTTCACGTTGAGGGCGGCTGGCGTCGGTGTGCTCATGGTTGGGAAAACTTATGCCGTAGCCACCGGTTCCGCGCAAGCGGCAGCCAGCGAATCGCCGATGATTTCGTCGAGCTGGGCCAGTGAGGCCACCTTGGCGAAGCGTTCGCGCAGGCGGCGGGCCTCAGGCATGCCCCGGGAATAGGCCATCAGGCGGGAACGCATGGAGGACATGGCGTGCGGCTCGCTGCCTTCGGCGGCGATGACCAGCTCGCAATGGCGGCGGATAAAGGCCCACTGGTCTTCCAGCGGCATCAACGGCGCGACTTCCCCGGTGGCCAGTGTGTGCTTGATCTCGCGGAAAATCCACGGGGCGCTCATCGCTCCCCGCCCAAGCATGGCCCCGGCGACGTTGCTTTGGGCTCGACGACGTTGCACATCGGCAGCCGTAACAAGATCGCCATTGCCAATCACCGGCACTCGGACCGCCTGCACGACCTGCGCGATGACGTCCCAATCTGCCTCGCCGCTATAGCCCTGGTCCTTGGTGCGACCATGCACCGCAATGGCCTGGATGCCGGAATCTTCAAGAATCCGGGCCGTCGTGGTCGCATTGATCGTATCGCGATCCCAGCCAATGCGAATCTTGGCGGTGACGGGCAGCGGGGCGACGGCTCTAACGATGGTCGAGGCGACTTTTTCCAACAACGGGCAATCGCGCAGCAGCGAGGAGCCGCCATTCTTGGAGACCACCTTGTTCACCGGGCAGCCAAAATTGATGTCGATAAAATCCGGGCGCTTCCAATCGACGATGATGCGAGCGGCCTCCGCCATGTGCTCGGGATTGGCGCCAAACATTTGGACTCCGAGCGGTCGCTCGGAATCTTCAAACGCCAGATACTCCATGGTGCGTTCGTTGCGACGAAAAATTCCTTCCGCCGAGACGAATTCCGTGACCACGACATCGGCCCCGAACTCTTTGGTGAGCTGGCGGAAAATGGTATCCGTGATCCCGGCCATCGGCGCGAGATAAAGCGGAAACTGGTTGTCGAACCACGGAAGCATAAACGGGAAAATACTATGGAAATGACGAATAACCAATGACGAATGTGGAATTGCAGATGCTCCCTCGACTTTTTGAGGGGGGGCTGTGTACAGTGCCGGGGTGAAAATCGGTTTAGCGCAAATCAATCCCACTGTGGGCGATCTGTCGGGCAATGCGGCCAAAATCCTCCAGGCCTATCGCGAGGCGGTGATAGAGGGGGCGGAATTGGTCATTACCCCGGAACTGGCGCTTACGGGCTACCCCCCATTGGATTTGCTGTTCAAGAGCCGGTTCGTTCCCCTCGCCCTTGATGCGCTGGCGGCGATGGAAAAGGAAATCGGCGAGGTGCCGCTAGTGGTCGGGACGGTGGATTTCAATGAAGGGGCCGGGCAGCCATTTAGGAATACTGCCGTGGTGTTGCAGCGCGGGCAACCGATGCGAAAGGTTTATAAGTCACTCCTGCCCACCTACGATGTTTTTGACGAGGATCGCTATTTCGAACCAGCGACGACCACGGAACCGGTGGAACTTTGCGGGCGACGGGTGGGGATTACGATTTGCGAGGACATCTGGACCGAGGATTTTCTCCCCCGACGGCTGTACGCGGTTTCCCCGGTCGAGAGCCTGGTGCAACAAGGGGCGGAGCTGATTTTAAACCTCAGCGCATCACCATTTTCTCTGGGAAAACCCGCGCAACGGCTGGCAATGCTGGCGAAGATCGCAGAGGCACAGTCGGTGCCGATTGTTTATTGCAACGCGGTCGGTGGAAACGATCAGTTGATCTTCGACGGCAACTCGCTGGTACTGAATGCGGGGGGGCAATGCGTGGCACAGCTTGCGCCGTTTCGCGAAGAAATTGCGGTCGTGACGATCGAGGATGACGTAAAGGTTTTTCCCGCCGAACATCAAACGGAGCCGGAGGAACTTTTCGACGCGCTCACGCTCGGGCTGCGGGATTATGTGCAAAAGTGCGGCTTTCGCTCGGTGGGACTGGGCCTCAGTGGCGGAATTGATTCAGCGATCACCGCGGCACTGGCGGCGGCGGCGCTTGGGCCGGAGAATGTGCTGGGCGTGGCGTTGCCATCCCGGTTTTCGAGTCAGCATAGTCTCGATGATGCAGCCGCAGTCGCGCGCAATCTCGGCATCCGCTACGAGGTGCTGCCGATCCAGCCTGCGTTCGAGGCGTTGCAGGAGACGTTGCGCGGAGTTTTCGCCGGAAAAGAAGAGGACGTCACCGAGGAAAATATTCAGCCCCGCGTTCGCGCCACGCTGCTGATGGCGCTTAGCAACAAATTCGGCCACCTGCTCCTGACTACCGGCAACAAGAGTGAGCTGGCCGTGGGCTATTGCACTATTTACGGCGACATGGCGGGCGGCCTCGCGGTGATCAGCGACGTGCCGAAAACGAAGATCTACGAGCTGTCGCGGTGGATCAATCGCGAGCGGGAGATCATTCCCGCGAATACGATTGAAAAACCACCGAGCGCGGAACTGCGCCCGAACCAGACCGATCAGGATACCCTGCCCCCGTATGAGGTGCTGGATGAAATTTTGAAGCTCTACGTCGAGGAGATGATGACCGCGCGGGATATCATCGCGAAATGCGGCCTCGATGAAAAAACTGTGCGATGGGTCGCCCGCCGGGTGGATCTCAACGAATGGAAGCGCGAGCAGGCCGCGCCAGGCTTGCGTGTGACCAGCCGGGCCTTTGGATTGGGACGCCGGATGCCGATTGCGCAGGGGTTTGTGGATTGAGGCGGATTATTTCACCACGAAGACACGAAGGGGAAGACGCAAACAACCCGCTGCCAGCAGAGCCGACAGCGGGATGACGATGAGTTACGCGAGTGGGTGGCTTAGGCTCCTTCGAGATCCGCGCCGGGAAGGATGACCGGCTCAGGGGCCGCAGCTTCGCCAGCGAGCATGGGCGGTCCGGCGAAGATTTTGCGGACCCCGGCAAACCACGTGATGACGAGCGCAAGGATGACGCCGACCGTGGCATAGAGGGCAAGCGGCGGGGCCCCCGCAGCGCTGGGAACCATGCCAGCGTATCCGACACCGACGAGGCCGATGAGGCCGAGCACGCAGAGCGTCTTATAGAGAGGCCCCCCGAGATTGAACGGCCCCATTTTCGTCCACGTTTTGCCGTAGGCGAAGATACCCGCCGCAGCGGGCATGAGGTAGCTGATGTAGAGGAAGATAACGCAGACGGCGGAGAGGACAGCATAGGCCTGGGCGTAGGCGGTGCAGGCGACGACGACGATGGCGGTGGTCCAGATCGCGTTCACGGGCACCGTATGCGTTGCGGAGATTTTTTTGAGCGCGCCACTGAAGGGCAGGCCGCCATCACGGGCAAAGGCATACATCATGCGCGAGGTGGAGGTGACGCAGGCAAGACCGCAGAGGAAGTTGCCAATGACGATGAGGATTTCGAGCGGGATTTCCAGGCCTTTCGGGATCACTTGATCCATGAGCCAGAAAAAGATGTTGCCGCCCTGCTTTGCTCCATCGGCCACGCTGGGTAGCGCAAGGACGAGCGCACAGACCATCACCCAGCCAAAGATGCCCGAAACGATGACGGAGCGGAGAATGCCTTTGGGGACGTTCCTGGCCGCATCCACCGTTTCCTCGGAGGTGTGCGCGGAGGCGTCGTAGCCGGTGAGCGTGTAGCACGGATAAAGCAGCGCCAGAAGTATGAGCAGGAAGAGGTTATTCGACTGAAACCATACTCCGCCGCCCGCATCGCCACTGTAGTTGGTGATGGTAAAGAGGCGTCCGACATCGTGCGGATGCCCGAAGATGAGCATCGCTGCGGTGAGCACGACGGCCACGCCCATGATGAGCCAGCCGCTGAAGTCGGTCAGCAGCGTGGTAAGCTTGATGCCGAAGTGGTTGAACAGCGCATGCAGCCCGGTGATCAAGGCGACGCCGATGATTTGATCCATCGTCGTGAGCTTGGTCGGATCCCAGCCAAACCACGGCCAGAAGATGCCGGTCGCCAGTAAATAAACGCCAAAGTTCACCGCCGCCGTGACAAAGATGAGGCCAAGCAGGTTGAACCAGGCAGCGGCCCAGCCCCAGCCTTTGCCCCCGAGAATGGATGACCAGTGGTAAAGGCCCCCCGCCGTTGGGAAAGCCGAGGCGACCTGGGCCATGGTGGCGGCAATGCAGAGGCCGATGATGCAACCCAGCGGCCAGATGATGCCCGCGGCGGCACCGCCGACGGCGCTGGTGGCCATTTGCAGCGACGTGATGCCGCCGGCCAGGATACAGATGATGGAAAGCGAGATGGCGAAGTTGGAAAACGCGCTCATGCGACGCTTCAACTCCTGCTTATATCCCATGCTTTCGAGGAGCTTCACATCGTCTGCGATGTCGGCTCCGGTGGTTTGTGGTGTGCTCATTGATTGGTTGGTATTTGTTGATTTACCTTGGTGTTTGCTGCCGCCCGTCCATGTTCACGACCCTGCCCCGCCATGGTGCGCCTTTTAGCATCCCGCATGCCGAACGCGGTGTAAGGACGGTCTTTGCGTCGAATGGCGGGGATCGGATTCCACAAAAAACCGCGCTGATATTTTTGCAATCCACACGCCATCAATCACTTATTCAAGAAACCACTGTTTCCAACAAAATCCCCCGAATCGTTCAAGTTGATCCAGTCCGGCAGGAGTGACGATCCGGTCAATTTACGACAGGCTGGTTGTTTTTTATCAATCAACTGGAGTTTTCTTTACGGAAACTTTCCCATACAGAGAGGCTGAAGCGGAGTTCTTTCCCATGCGGAGAGGGAATGGACAATTGAAAGGACAAAAGGGCATGGACTCTGCTGAAAGCCGGGAGCCGCCCGATGGCTTGCAAGAAACCAGGGAAACGGGCGCGCGCTGAACTGCTGTCATGAGCTATCATTGCCGAATTGGCGGAAAATCCTGGGCATTTACGGACCTGAAGACCCTGCTGGCGAAAGCAACACCGGAGCGATCGGGGGATGAACTGGCGGGCATTGCCGCCTTGAGCGCGGAGGAACGCGTTGCTGCCCAAATGGCGCTGGCCGAGGTGCCACTCGCCCGATTTTTGGAGGAACTCGTCATTCCCTACGAGGCGGACGAAGTGACCCGCTTGATCGTGGATGACCTTGATCGCACGGCTTTCAAAGCAGTGGCCAGCCAGACTGTCGGCGAATTTCGCGAATGGCTCCTGGCCGAAACGACGACGACGGCGGAGTTGAGCGCGCTGGCCCCGGGACTGATGCCGGAGATGGTGGCGGCGGTGAGTAAAATCATGCGCTTGCAGGATCTGGTGGGGGTCGCCGCGAAATGCCGGGTGATTTCCAAGTTTCGCAACACGATCGGCCTGCCGGGCCATTTCTCCACCCGCTTGCAGCCAAACCATCCGACGGACGATCCAAAAGGCATCGCTGCGTCGATCGTGGACGGGCTGCTGCTGGGGAGCGGCGATGCGGTGATTGGAATCAACCCTGCCACAGATAATCTAGAGGCCGTGAGCCGGATGCTCCACATGATGGACGACATCCGACAGGCCTACGACATTCCAACGCAGACGTGCGTGCTTACCCACATCACCACCACAATCCAGGCGATGGAGAAAGGCGCGCCGGTCGATCTGCCTTTCCAGTCCATTGCCGGTACGGAAGGTGCGAACAGCAGTTTCGGTATTAATCTTGCGATCTTGCAGGAGGCTTACGACGCGGCGCTGTCGCTCAAACGCGGCACGGTCGGTGACAATGTGATGTATTTCGAGACCGGCCAGGGCAGCGCACTCTCAGCGAATGCGCACCATGGTGTGGACCAGCAGACGGTGGAGGCGCGGGCCTATGCGGTGGCGCGCAAATACAAGCCGCTGCTCGTCAATACCGTGGTCGGCTTCATCGGGCCGGAATATCTCTATAACGGAAAGCAGATCATCCGGGCCGGACTGGAGGACCATTTCTGCGCAAAGCTCCTCGGGGTGCCGATGGGCTGCGACGTTTGTTACACGAACCACGCCGAGGCGGATCAGGACGACATGGACATGCTCATCACGCTCCTCGCGGCGGCCGGGTGCAATTTCGTCATGGGCATCCCCGGTGCGGACGACATCATGCTCAACTACCAGAGCACCTCCTTCCACGACACACTCTATGTGCGCCAACTCTTGAAGCTGAAGCCTGCACCGGAATTTAGCACGTGGCTGGAGCGGATGGGCATCTTTGGCGACAATCTCCTGCCCCGCCCGGAAACGAACCGCTCGTTCCTCGCCCTGACGCAAAACGACGAACTCTTTGCCTCCGTCCTCGAATGAGTAACGACGAACTTTCCACCGATCCCTGGTCGCGGCTGCGACGTTTCACTGGCGCGCGCATCGGCCTCGGTCGCGTCGGAGCCGGAATCCCCACTGCGGAAACGCTGCGCTTCAAGCTCGCCCATGCCCAGGCCCGCGATGCGGTGAATGCAGAGCTGGACGTAGCCTGTTTGATTGAAGACCTGCATTCGCTCCATCAACAAGTGCTCACCCTGCACAGCGCCGCGAAAAGCCGTCCCGAATACCTGCGCCGTCCCGACCTCGGGCGAAAGCTCGACGAACCCTCGCGCGAACTCCTCGCCGCGCAACCGCAAACCGATCCAGACCTCGCGATCGTCATCGCGGACGGCCTTTCCTCGCTGGCCATCGAAACGAATGTAAAACGTTTTTTGCAGGCATTTTTCCCGCTGATAAGCGGATTGAAACTGGCGCCGATCTGCCTTGTACGCGAAGGCCGCGTCGCCAGCGGTGATGAGGTCGGCCACCTGCTCGGTGCCAAATCCGTGGTCATGCTAATCGGCGAACGCCCGGGCCTCAGCTCCCCCGATTCGATGGGAATCTACCTCACTTTCGCTCCTAGGCCTGGCCTCACCGACGAGCGGCGCAACTGTATCTCCAACGTGCGCGACGCCGGTCTTCCTCACGCTGCCGCGGCCGCCAAGCTCGCCTACCTCACCAGCGAAGCACTCCGACGCCAGATCTCCGGCGTGGATTTGAAGGATGACATGGTGCTGGAGGATTCCCCGGCTCCAAAGCTAGCGGAGTAGCGTAGATGGCGGAGGGAGTGGGATTCGAACCCACGGAAGCTTTCGCTTCTCCGGTTTTCAAGACCGGTGCAATAAACCGCTCTACCATCCCTCCAACGCGGCGAACGCTTCATTCGCACTCTTAACGCCGCCCAGCAAGCATTTTCAACCAGCTACCGCACTCTTTGCGGGCAGGTGTTCCTGGCAGTAGGTGTGACCGTCGGCCGAGACGCGAAAATCCAGCTCGGGATTCGTCTGGTCACTGCGCTTGCAGACTTCGCAGACGTGCATGGGCTCGCCGTCGGGCTGCACTTTGCGATGAAACTCTGCCTGACGTTTCGAGATGTAATGATGATCCCGGGCCATTTGAAAAACAAACCGCCAGAAAAAGAGGAAGTAATTCACGAACTGAACCAGAATGCTCATCCGAACTTCCACCCCGCCGGAAAGGAAAGTCAGCAACAGCAGCGCAAGTGTCCCCCACGCCAGCCATTTAATCCGCACCGAAAAAACAAAATACATGCGGATCAGGTGATTCGGAAAGATGGTCGCAAAAGCGAAAAGCAGCGAGGTATTGAGCAGGATATTGGCATAGCCGGAGCCGAAGAAAAAAGCGGCGATCGTGGTGCCAACCATCCCGATCAAATAAAACAAATTCAGCCGGAACGAACCCCAGGCATATTCCAGGCCATCTCCCAGCATCCAGAGAAACAGCAGGGCAAAAACGAGCCAGAGATAGTCGGGCATCAACCACCAGCGCCCGACGGAGGGGATGAAAATGTAGGTCACCAGTCGCCAGATCTGCCCCTCCATCACCAGCTTCGGGTCGAGGTAAAGCAACTCCAAAAAATGCGGATTAATCAGGTGAAGGACAAACACCAGGGCTTGTAAAAAAACGACAATGCGGATCAGCCCCGGAATCGCCAGATGCCCGAACTTTGCTTCGAGAGAGTTAAGAAATCGCACGCCCACTCAGTCGGATAAAGCCGACGTTCGTGCAACGATTTTATACCATGGATTGACACCATCGCGCACGCCTCGTAGCGTCGCGAAGTGGCTTCCAATACCATGCTTAAGACGACCCCGCTTCATGCCGAGCACCAGCGCCTCGGCGCGCGCCTCATTGAGTTCGGCGGCTGGGACATGCCGGTGCAATACAGCAGTATTCTGGATGAGCATCAGGCCGTCCGCAATTCCATCGGCGCCTTTGATATTTCGCACATGGGCCAGTTCAGCGTCTCGGGCCCGCAGGCGACCGCCTGGCTCAATCGCGTGCTCACCAACAACGTCGAGCGCCTCCAGCCCGGCACCGGTCAATACACCTTTCTGCTTAACGAAAGTGGCGGAGTGATTGACGATCTCATCATCTATTGCCTTGCAGAAAACCGCTACTGGCTGGTCGTCAATGCCTCGAAGATCGACGAGGATTTCGAGTGGATGAGCCGTCATCTGGAGGACGGCGTCGCATTCACCAACGAAAGCGGCGATCACGCCGGCATTGCCGTGCAGGGGCCGAAATCCTCCCAGCTTTTCGAGGCCTTCTTTGGTGGTAAATATTCGCGCCCCTCGCATAATGAAATCCTCGTGATCGAGATCGATGGGTTCAAATACTTCATCGCCCGCACCGGCTACACTGGCGAGGATGGCTTCGAGGTTTTCTGCCCGGCGGAACGGGCGGTGAAATCGTGGAATGATATTCTCGAGCGGGGCGCGCAGTTTGGCATCAAGCCCTGCGGCCTGGGCTCGCGGGACACCCTGCGGCTGGAGATGTGCTATCCGCTCAATGGCTCCGATCTTTCCCCCGCCCGTACTCCGCTGGAAGCCGGGCTCTCCATTTTTGTCGATTTGAACAAGGGCGACTTTATCGGTCGCGACGCCTTGCAGCAGCAAAAGACCGCCGGCATCCCCGCGCGGCTGGTTCCTTTCAAAATGAAAGACAAAAGCCCGCCTCCGCGCTCGCACTACACCGTATGGAAAGACGGCGTGCAGATCGGCGAGGTCAGCAGCGGCACCCAGTCGCCCTCACTCGGCACCGGCATCGGCATGGCGTATATTCCCGCCACCCATGCAAAACTCGGCGAGGAACTCGAAATTGACATCCGCGGACGGCGATTCCCCGCGATTATTGAACGGAAGCCACTTTATAAAAAATCATGAACATCCCGGACAACCTTCTTTACACAGAGACTCACGAATGGCTTCGCATCGAAGACGGCATTGCCACCGTTGGCATCACTGACCACGCCCAGGAGGAGCTTAGCGACGTGGTTTTCGTTGAAATGCCGGAAATCAGCCGTGAACTCAAAGCGGGCGAAGCGTGCGCGGTCGTCGAATCAGTCAAGGCCGCCAGCGACATCTATGCACCGGCAGCCGGCAAGGTCGTAGCGGTGAATGAGGATCTGGTTTCCAATCCAGCGCTGCTCAATTCCGATCCGTATGGAACGGGCTGGCTGTTTAAAATTCACCTCGAAAACGCCGAGGAAATTTCCGGAGTGAAATCCGCGGCGGATTACGCCGAGCAAGTCGGTTAGGGCGGTGATGGATCACGGTCTGCGGCTGTTACAGGCTGCGATCGATCCGTTTAAAAATGTTTCACTCGAAGCTCATCGGTGTATGTCGGTGAGCTTCGCTTATTTTTAACAGATGCATTCCGGGGTTGACTTGCCGGAAGAGTTTATCCTAAATACTTATCAGCAACCCTCTCTCATATGGTACGTCTCTCCCTATCCTCCATCCTACTCACCCTCGCCACCCTTAGTGTCGTTCCGCTTGTCCAGGCCGGAACGCCGGACAAGACCATCGTCGCGCCACCCAGCGATCTTTTTCATCCCGGGGAATGGCAAGTGGACATCTATGGCAATGCTGCCACCGGCAACATCGATTACCACACGACGCAAACGACCAGCACCACGACCTCTACCGAGGTAGTAAGTGCACCAACCGTCGTGACCACCTACGTCTCGGTGCCGAATCCAACTCCCACGCCCACGCCGCAGACTGGTGCTCGTATCCCCCGGGCCGCCAAGGGAGGAACCCATCTGGTCGCGGTCCAGCATGTCGTTACGGAAACCAGCACCGTGACCGAAAAGCACACCAATCGTGAAATCTCCACCGACTACGATCACACCGATTATGGTGCCGGTGTTGGCGTGAACTACTTCGTCACCCGCAACCTCGGCGCTTCCCTCGAAGCAGATTGGCTCAACGGTCATAGCGATATCGGAGCTGGTTCGATCAATGCGATCTATCGCTTCCCTTGGGAAAATGAAACCCACAGCCTCGGCCTTGCCCCTTACGTTTATGTCGGTGCGGGCGGTCAGTTTGATGGCGTGAGCGCGGCCTTCGGTCAGGTTGGCGGCGGGGTCGAACTCCGCTTTGCCCAGCATTGGGGAACGTTCGTCGATGGCCGTTATGTTTTGCATGATTCGAACCTGAACTACGGCCTGTTCCGCGCTGGCGTTCGCATCAATTTCTAAACCAGCCAGCATTTTCCCCCAAGCGCCCGGGCCCTTAAAAGTCCGGGCGCTTTTTTGTGCTTTGCAGCAGCGGGAGGCAGCAGCTTTGATGCAGGCATGAGCAAATCCAAACAGCACTGGCTCGTGAAGCAGGAGCCGACCGCCTATGCGTGGGAGACCTTTGTCAAAGACGGCGGGACCGCCTGGACTGGCGTGCGCAATTTCCAAGCGCGCATCAACCTGCGCACGATGAAGAAAGGCGATCGCGTGCTCTATTATCACAGCGTGGTCGGCAAGGCCGTCGTCGGCATCGCCGAAGTCGCTCGCGAAGCCTATCCCGATCCCACTGCCACCGAGGGCGAATGGGTATGTGTCGATTTGAAGCCGGTGAAAGCGCTCAAACACCCGGTAAGCTTGGAGCAGATCAAAGCGGAATCTTCGCTGGCGGAGATCAAGCTGTTGCGGCAATCGCGACTTTCCGTGATGCCGTTGGGAGCGGCGGAATTCGAAAAAATCGTCGAACTTTCCGCAAAGTCTTAGCCCCTGATTAACTTCGCTGGAAATTGGCGGGCGGCTGCAATAACTTCACCTCATGGAACCCAGTTTGCTGGATGTCATCAAAGCCCACCTCAGCCAGCCCGAATATCTCCACGTCCTCATCAATCCCCTGCCCATCTACGGTCTTGGCCTGGGCTTGCTCGCCTTGATCATCGCCCTCTTTCTACGCAGCCGACAGGCGCAAATCGTGGCACTCATCCTGGTTTTCATCAGTGCCGGTTCGGCGTGGCCGGTGGCGGAACTGGGGGAAGCGGGCTATGACAAGGTGGAATCCATTTCCGATGATCCCGGAGCGCTCTGGCTCGATGCCCACGCCCAGCGCGCCACGCGAGCGCTGCCTGCTTTTTACCTGCTCGCCTTCGTGTCACTGGCCGCGCTGCTGGTTCCGTGGAAGTTCCCGAAAAGCACCCTGCCCTTGCTGATTGCCACCTTGATCCTCACGCTGTTCTGCTTCGGCCTCGGAGGCTGGATCGGTTACGCCGGTGGCCCCGTGCGGCACAAAGAGTTCCGCTACGGAAAGCCCTCGGAAAAGCCGGGCGGCTATGAGGACATGCGGAATTGACTCCCTCGCAATGAAAAATGACCTGCGCGCTAAAAAAACCTTGGTCGCAGGCGACCCGATGTTTTAAGTCTTTGCCTCAGATTCCATGGCCTCATCTGCGTCTGCGTTATTCAATGTTGAATTGGTTGATTTGCAACTCGAAGCCGACTCCGGCCAGGAGGCGATTTTGCGGCTCTGCGAAAAGCTGCAGGAGGGCGGTTTTTTGAATGATGCCCCCCATTTCTGCCAGCTTGTGATGGCGCGCGAAGCGATCTCTTCCACGGCCCTGGGAAGCGGGGTGGCGTTTCCCCACGCCCGCACCGACAATGTGAACTCGCTCGTCGTGGCAATGGGACGCAGTGAAAACGGCGTGTCCTTTCATCCCAATCAACCGCCGGTGAAGCTTCTGTTTGTCATCGGCACTCCCCCCACCCTCGTCCACGAATATCTCAATCTCGTCGGGCGGCTGGCGCGTCTGCTGCGCAACGAAAGTATTCGCTCCCGGTTGTTGTCCGCGACTACTCCGGGCGAGTTCGTCAACATTCTTACGGAGCCGGCCTGATGGACGCTCCTCCGGCTGGACTCTTCGGACGCTGGCTGGTGCCGCTGCTGAAGCTCCGGCTCTGGATTACGGAGCATCTTCGCCCGGGCTACCTGCAAATCACCCTCTTTTGGGCGGGCGTGATCGGGGTGCTCGGGGCCAGTGCCTCGGTCGCTTTCCGTTATCTCACCGGCATCGTGCAGAGCATGCTCACCGGCCAGAACAACGGCCTGGTGGAAACTTTCACCAATCTGAAACCCTGGCAGGCATTGATGGTCCCTACGGTCGGCGGCGTCCTGGCTGGAGTTACGCTTTACTTTGGAGCCCGGCTCAAATCCCGCACCAAGAGCAGCACCGATTACATGGAGGCGATCGTCATCGGCGATGGCGTGGTCTCTTCGCGCCAGAGTCTGGTAAAAAGTCTCTCTGCCCTCTTCACCATCGCCAGTGGCGGCTCGATCGGGCGGGAGGGTCCGCTGGTTCAGCTCTCCGCAATGGTCGCGTCGCTGATTGGACGGATGCAGCACAAGAATGCCGTACAACTGCGCCTGCTCGTCGCCTGTGGTGCGGCAGCAGGCATCGCCTCGGCCTACAATGCACCGATCGCCGGCGCGCTCTTCGTTTCGGAGATCATCCTGGGCTCGATGGCCATGGAAACTTTTGGGCCGCTCGTTTTCGCCTCGGTGATCGCCACGCTTACGGTCCATGCCTTTCTCGGCAGCGATGCACTCTACAGCATCCCGCCGGTGCAGATGCGGTCGAACTGGGAAATCATTCCCTTTCTTATGCTCGGCGTCGTTGCCGGCCTTTTTGCCAGTGCCTTTCTGCGATTGCTAAAGGCGAGTGAACAACTCTTTGCCCGGCTCCACTTGCCGGTGATCGCCCGACTGGCCTTGGGGGGCTTATGCGTCGGAGTGCTCGCCATTTTCCGGCCGGAAGTCTGCGGAAATGGCTACTCGGTCGCGACCGGCGTGCTGCGGGGCGAATGGGTGTGGTGGGTGTTATTGATCATTCTCGGGTGCAAGCTCATCGCGACAGCGGCCAGTTTCGGTTCAGGAGCGGTGGGCGGGGTTTTTACGCCGACATTGTTCGTCGGAGCATGCATCGGGAGCCTCTATGCCCAGTTGGTGCAGCTCGCCTGGCCAGAACCACTTTCCATCAGTTCCTTCGCAGTGGTGGGGATGGGAGCCATGCTGGCGGCCACCACCCATGCGCCCATCATGGCGATCATCATGCTGTTTGAGCTCACGCTTGATTACCAGATCATCCTGCCCCTTATGCTCGCTTGCGTGGTGGGCCACTACACCAGCCTCGCTTTTGATAAGGCATCCATCTATGCCGAGCATTTCGAGCGCAAGGGCGCGGGCGACTTCAATCGCCGCCTGGCCGGTCTCCGGGTCGCCGATCTCATGCGCCGCAATCCCCCGGTGGTCGGCGAGAATGCCCGCTTCGTCGATATCGCGCAAAACTTCATCACCCACCGTTTCAATTACCTCTACGTCGTGAGCGAGGCGGGAAAATTGCTTGGCGCCATTTCCTTGCACGACATCAAGAACTACCTCAACGAACCGGATCTCGCGCAAATTATCATCGCCCGCGATCTCGTCCGCGAAGGCTTTCCCGCCATCAACCGGAACGAAACGCTCGCCGAAGCTTTGCAACGTTTTGCACACCACGATGGCGAACGCCTTCCCGTCACCGACAGCACTGAGAACAGCCACCTCGAAGGCAGCATTTCCAAGACCGATCTCCTCCTCGCCCTCACCGAGCAATTGAAGGAAACAGAAAAGCAGCCTGCCGCAGCCTAGGCGTCGGGAGAAAGGTTGAGGGATAGGTGGAAATCGGAGCCTGGGGATGGCTTCTCCATTGTCGATTACTGTGGCGAAGCGTCCAGCCAGCCCTTGATTTTTCACCACCCAGTTTCCCTAACCGCACTCTGGGTTCGCAGTCACACCATCGTAAACAGACTGTCGCATCTGCCATTTAATCCGTCTGTTTGACAACGGAAAGTGACCGCAACGTCACCCCTCGTCAGCACGGCTGTAACATTCTCATTCTAAATGTTTAAGCGTTGCCTGCGAATGAGAATTGTCACCATCGCTTCGGCCAAAGGCGCACCACCATTGGGCAGGAATCAGTCGGAGAAAGCGTTCGGTGGAAGAGGACTGCGCAAACCAGCAAAACCACCATTACTCATCTATCCACCACATCATGAAATCTCAAAAATTGCTCAAGCTCACGCTGCTCGCCCTCACTGGCACCGCTCTCGCCGCTTTCACGGCCTAGGCCTCAACGATCACGCCCCAGAGCAGTGACTTGCTGCTCGGCTTTTACGCCGTCAACCCTTCCACCGGCCAGCCTCACTTCATCCAATGTGCTGACGGTTGACCTCGGCCAGGCCTCGCAATTTTATAATGCAACTCCCGGTTCCAGCTTCACCCTTCCCGGTCTTACGCTCGCCGATCTTACCAGCCTTTATGGTGCAAACTGGTTCTCCAGCACCAGCAGCCTCCTCAACTGGGGCGTAGTCGGTGCCGCCGGGACGGCCACTTCCGACGGCCACGCCAGGACGGCGACCGTTTGGAGTACGATTGCCTCAGGAAATGGCACCCGTCCGGCAACCAATAAATTGGCATTGAATTCGGCGATTACTTACATCCAGACGTTTCAGAGCCATATCAACGGAGTGACTTCGACCAGCAACAGCAGCACCGCTTACGCTGACTCGAGCAGCAATACGGGCAATTACTACTCCGAAGACACCTTCACCGCGGGAGTAAGTTTCAACTACTTCAATCCGCTGGTGGATAACAATAATACGAACGCGGTGAGCAATGTTGAATATTCCGACCTGTGGGAACAACAGCCCGGAGCCGGCCAGACGGGCAAAGGCACCGCAACCCTGCTCGGCACCTTCGCCCTCGACAGCAATGGCGTGCTGACCTTTACAGCGGCTCCCGAGCCTTCCACGGTAACACTCGCGATCGGTGCCGGCCTGACCATGCTGGCCCGCCGCCGCGTTGCGTAACAAGTATAACTTTAATTCGAACTTACGGCCTCTCCGGGCGATCTCGGAGAGGCCGTTTTCGTCTCTTTCAGGCCAGCCAGAGTAGTTTCTCTGAAAAATTTCTTTGCATTCCGTTGGAATTAGTGTTTCTTGCCCGTCCCAAGCGCGCCAAAATTACGCCGTAGGTCCCTGGGCTGCCCGTTCTCAAAATGGCCAGCCAACCGCGCCAGGGGAAACCCGGCGAAAAAGAAAGTAAACCATGCCTGTACGTTTCGGACGTTTCGAAATGCCCAAGAGCCTCCTCAAGGATGAGGCCACGGCGACAGAAACCTACGCCAAGTTCACCGCCGAGCCTTTTGAACAGGGCTACGGACACACCATCGGCAACTCGCTTCGCCGCGTGCTGCTCTCCTCGCTTGAAGGAGCCGCCATCACCTCGGTGAAGATTGTCGGTGCCCAGCACGAATTCGCCACCCTTCCCAACGTCGTGGAAGACGTGACCGACATCGTGCTCAACCTTAAGAAGATCAAGTTCAAGGCTTTCGATCACGACACCCGCCTGCTCACCATCTCGGTGAACAAGGAAGGCGAAGTCACCGCTGGCGACATCCAGGAAGTCTCCGGCTGCGAAGTGGTGAACAAGGATCTGCACATCTGCACGCTCGATAAGAAGACCAAATTCGAAGCCGAGCTCGAAGTGCGCGTGGGCCGTGGCTTTGCCACCGGCGACGAAAACAAGCGTCCCGACATGCCGATCGGCGTCATTCCGATCGATTCCATTTTCTCACCGGTCACCCGCGTGAAGTACGCCGTCGAGGCGACTCGCGTTGGCCAAAAGACCGACTACGACAAGCTCATCCTCGAGGTATGGACCGATGGTCGCATCAACCCGCAGGACGCGCTGGTACAGTCTTCCTCGATCCTGAAGAAGCATTTCGAGCCGTTCTACGCCTATGACGAGAACGCCGTCGAGTTCGACGAAACGCCGGAAACGCAGACCCAGGAAAACATGAAGCTCAAGAAGCTTCTGAATATGAGCGTCAACGAAATCGAGCTGAGCGTCCGTGCGGCGAACTGCTTGAACAATGCGAACATCACCACCGTTGGCCAGCTCGCGATGAAGACCGAAGCCGAGATGCTCAAGTATCGCAACTTCGGTAAGAAATCCCTCAATGAGATCAAGGACAAGCTGCAGCAGCTCGGCCTCGGCCTCGGAATGAAGTTCGATTCCGGCCTCGTGGACCCACAGGGCGCCACCGATCTCGCATCCCTGTAATTTACCCGGAGAAATAACGTCCCATGCGACACCAAAAGAACACCGTCAAGCTCGGCCGCAGCCAGGCTCACCGCGACTCCCTGCTCGCGAACCAAGTCTGCAGCCTCATTGAGCACAACCGTATCAAGACCACCCTCGCCAAGGCCAAAGCCGTTCGTCCGCTCGCGGAAAAGATGGTCACCCTAGGTAAGAAGAAGACCCTGCATGCCCGCCGCACTGCTCTCGCCGTGCTGCGCCAGAAGGACGCCGTGACCAAGCTGTTCGACGATGTGGCCCCCCGCTCTGCTGAGCGCGTTGGCGGCTACACTCGCATCATCAAGCTTGGCCAGCGTAAGAGCGACGCCGCTCCGATGGCTTTCATCGAGTGGGTGGACGCCCCCGTGATCGTGGAGGAAGCCACGCCTGAGCCCACCAAGAAGGCCTCCAAGGCCAAGGCCGCTCCGGCTGCGGAAACGGCTGAAAAGCCTGCCCGCAAGCCCCGCGCCAAGAAGGCCACGGAAGCTCCGGCTGAAGAAAAAGCGGAATAACTTCGCTTTCAGCATCAACCTTCAAAGGGCGACCATCAATGGTCGCCCTTTTTGCGTTCAAGGTGGTTCGCTCTTGGTGCGAATGTTTGAGAGCCGCCTTTTAAGGCTGGAGCGGTTTACTTTATTCCGCAGCCTCCCAGGTAGGGGTGGTCAGCATGACAATCCCTGTTCCATACCAGAAGTATTTCTCCGCAGTGCCACCTGGATTGCGAAGATTAGAAAAAGAAAGGGCGGCCACCCACCAGCCCTTTTCACTACTATCCACTACCACTCAAATTGATTTAGCAGACCTTCCGGCGACGGCGGACAAAGAACATCATCGCCGTGCCCGCCAGAGCCAGTGCGCCCGTAGTAGGCTCGGGCACTGCCAAGTAAGTCAGTTCACCAAACCCTGTGCCCGTGAAGGTTCCAATTCCGAGGAAATGGCTGCCATTATCACTGTAGAAATAGATTTGTGACAGCTGGGAACCGGTCAACCCATTATCATCGGTACCGAAGAAGAGCACGGTGCTGCTGGTGGACGGATCGGGGGTCGAAACCCAGTTATAGATGGAAAGGACGGTTCCACTCGTCCAGCTGACCGCGCTGCTGTTGGCAAAGTAGAGCTGGGCGGAGTTGGTATTCCCAGCTCCGTAATCAATCGATGAACTCACCGACAAGGTGAGGGTGCCGATACCGGGACTTGCCAAGCCGCCTTCTTGAATGGGCGTTGTCGTAGAGACGGCCAGTTTACCGCCGTTCATGTTTACATTGGTGCTGGCGGAGAGGGCCGAATTATTCCCCAGAACAAGGGTGCCATTGCTGATGGTGGTCACGCCACTATAGGTGTTGTTACCATTGAGGATGAGCTTGCCCGCTCCGGTCTTCGTCAAACCGCCGGTGCCGCTCAATACCCCGTTGAGGGTGATGTCGTGGCCAACGCCACCGCTGTCTGCCGCCTGGAAGATGGGAGCCACGCTGGTGCTGCTATTGGTGAGGGTCATCCCCACTGCAGTGGACCAGCTTGCGGACGCGGCAACGATCGGGGCCGTGGCGTAGGCGGTGCCGCCAACATTGACTGCATTGGTTACCGTGGATGACACGGCACTGGGAGTTGCAATTACAATGCCGCCCGAGCCGATGTAAGTCGTGCCACCAAGCAATTCAATGGTGTTAAAGCCGGTAGCCGTGCTGCCTTGCACACCGGTGCTGTCTCCCATGGTGATTGCGGGTGTGTTTAACACTCCCCCGCGGACCAGGAGTTCAGCAGCCGCTGATGCGTAGTTGCCACCCACTTGGATGCCTACTCCGCTCGTATCATTGCTGGTGAACGTGCCACCATTGATGTCCAATACGCTATAGCGGGTATTGTTATCCGTAATCGTCGTCAATCCACCGACCGTTACCGTGCCGCTATCCAGATGGAAAACGGCACTGGAGTTTGTTCCTGATGCGGTTCCGATGCCCAAGGTGGTCGTGATATTAAGGGTGCCACCATTGACATACAGATCGTCATTGGTCGGAGTGCTGGTTTGGATCGTGGTTCCAAAATTGTCTCCCGTTCGACCGATCGCCACACTGTTTACCGTCGTCGTACCACCGAGAAGTCGCACTGATCCTCCCGTTGATTGCTCGCTGGTACCGGAGTTCAAGGATAGAGCTCCGGAGAGCGTAATCGAGCCGCTGTTCAAGATGATCGTCGAACCAATGGCGCCTTCAGTCATACTCGCGGCCGTAATCGAGCCGCCCGTGATCGTCAGCGTGCCACCATTGGTCGCGCTTACGGCCCCGGCTGGAGTCGTCGATGAGCCGATGGAACCGGTTAAGACCAAATTACCCGCATTAACGTTAGTCGTTCCCGTGTAGGTTTCCGCATTGGTCAAGTTCAACGTACCAGTCCCCGTTTTGACCAAGGAACCCACATCACTCAGAACACCGGTGTAGGTGCTAGTGCCGGTCCCCCCCACCGTGAGCGCCACGGCGGCAAGAGAACTGTTGGACAAAGCCAGATTCTGACTACCATTGAATCCGCCCAAAGTAGCCGCCGTAAGTGTGCCGAAGCTCAGGACACCCCCCAGGCTGTTGTAATTGAGGCTGCTGCTTTGCAGCGCCAACGAATTGCCCAGCGTCAAAGTACCCGGCGGTGATCGTCGTCGTGCCGGAGAAGGTATTTGTCCCCGACAGCGTAAGATTATCGGTACCGCCCTGCGTGAAGCCGCCCGTACCACTAATCGTGTTGGCCAGGGTGATATCATCGGTGTGGTTAATCACCAGGGTGCCGTTATCCACAATGCTGCCGGTGACGATGCCCGAGGTGCCCGCCGCGCCCAACTGAAGCGTTCCGG
>JASGKO010000024.1:0-58667 GCA_049840595.1 Chthoniobacteraceae bacterium | reverse complement strand
ATGTATATGTACGCTGACAGACGTATTGCTAAGGTTAATAGGGAAACACGATAGAATCCGAACAGCACCTAACCGCCGCTAACCGCCAATGATGGGAAACAACCGCAACGCCAAGCCCCGCAACCAGCGAATCTCCAGCCCGCGCCAGCGCCGCCAGAGACATCTGCTCGATGTGAAGGTGCGCTCGCGCAAGGCGACCGAACAGCGCAACCAGAAGCTGGTGCTGTGGGTCTGCCGCCTGGTCGTGGCCGGGGCGTTGATCGGCGGGACGGTGGTGGGCGGTCATGCCGCCCTGCGCAAATTCCTGTGGCAGAACAAGGAATTCCAGATTTCCGAGATCAAGGTGAATACCGACGGTTCGCTGACCCGGGAGGAAATCTTGAAAGCCGCCGACATTCGCATCGGGGGAAAACATCTTCTCGGTGAAGCTCGGCGAGGCCCACGACCACCTGGCGAAGCTGCCGCAGGTGGAGCACGTGGAAATCCAGCGCGGGCTGCCGAATAACATCAGTATCGACATCGAGGAACGGCATCCGGTGGCGTGGATCAGCACCGGTTCGGTGAATGACGCAGTCACCGGTTCCGAAGGGCTGCTCGTCGATGCCCAGGGCACCGTGATGAAAGCCGGGCGCATCATGCCGGAATACCTGCGGCTGCCGCTGCTCTGCGGGGTGAATACCGCGAATCTGGCCGATGGGCAGACGGTGGACCTGCCCGAGCTGCATGCCGCGCTCGATCTGCTCCAGCTCAATGGCGACAATACCCGGCTCCAGATTCGCAGCGTCGATCTTCTCGAAAGGCTACTGCCTGATGGTCGCCGACAACGCGCAGGCGATCTACACTTTTGGCATCGATCGCATCAGCGACCAGCTCGACCGGCTCAATCGCGTCTTCGATTACGCCGACTCCAGCAAGCAGCAGTTGCAGACCGTGAACCTGCTTGTGCAGCGCAATGTGCCGGTGACCTTCCAGCAGCCGCAGGACGATGCGGAGGATGCCGACGACGCCACGAGCAAAAAGAGCGGCACGACGCAAAAATCCTCCTCCTCCGCAGTTGAAGAAAAGACTTCCGCAGCGCACACTGCCTCCCCGTCGAAGACCCATTCGAAATCCGAGAGCTCGGAGCACGCTCCGAAACATGCCACGACCGCCAAAGTGAAGCGGGCGACCCCGGTGGTGCGCCGGGCGCAAGCCGTGGATTCGCAAAACAATTCCAATCAGTAAATGGCTAGAGAAAACATCCTTGTCGGCCTCGAAATCGGCACGTCCAAGATTTGCGTCGTCGTTGGAGAATCGAAAGACGACGGCACGTTGAAAATCCTGGGCGTGGGCGAAGCCCCCTCGCGTGGCGTGCGGAAAGGCGAGATCGTGGATTTCGACACTGCGCAGAAATGCGTGCACGAGGCGCTCGCCGATGCGGAGGAAAAAAGCGATGTGGAGATCAAGGGCGTGTATGTCGGCATCACCGGCGCGCACATTTCCAGCTTCAACAATCGCGGCTCGGTGGTCATTCCCGAGGACCAGGAGGAGATCAACGACGAGGACTGCCGCAGCGTGCAACTGAGCGCGCGCGAGGTGAGCCTGCCGTCGCAGAACGCGTTCATTCACTCCATTCTCCAGCACTACTACGTCGATGGGCAGGACGGCGTCCTGAACCCCGTCGGCATGCTCGGGCACAAGCTGGAGGCCGATTACCACATCATCCACGGGATCAGCACCCGGATTAAGAACACCGTGCGCTGCGTGCGCGAGATCGGGCTCGATGTGGAGGATGTGGTGTTCAATCCCTTTGCCACCGCGCAGGCGGTGCTCGACCAGTCGCACAAAGACCTCGGCGCGCTCGTGATCGACATGGGCGGCGGGACCACCGATTACATCGTCTATGTCGATGGCGCGGTGAAGCACAGCGGCGTCCTCGCCGTGGGCGGCGACCACATCAGCAACGATCTCACCGCGGCCCTGCGCATCCCGCTCGCGCGGTCGGAGAAGCTCAAGGTCGAGGAAGGCAGTGTCATCATCGGGGAGAGTGTGCCCGGCGAAATGGTGGTGCTCAAGGGCGATGCCGGGTTTGCCGGCAAGCAAGTCGAGCGCGAGACGTTGAATACGATCATCCACCTGCGCGTGCGCGAGTTGTTCGAGTTGCTGGCGCGCCGGCTGGACGAACAGCATTGCCTGGAATTTCTCGGGGCCGGCGTCTTCATCACCGGCGGTTGCAGCCAGTTGAAGGGGATCAAGGACCTCGCCGAGGAAATCTTCGGCATGCCGGTGCATACCACCCGCGCGCAGTCCCTCTCGGGCGTGACCTCCGCCTTCGAGAACCCGCAGTTTTCCACTGCCATCGGTCTCGTGCGCTATGCCCAGGCCGACCAGATCGGGCGGCCCTCCGGCCTCTTCGCGAAGCTGAAGCGCGGCCTGCGTATTTTCGGAATGTTCTAACCCACCACGACCTCACACACCCATGTTTGAAATCCACCGCCAGACTCCGCTGATTTCCACCGAGGCGGATTCCATCAAGATCAAAATCCTGGGCCTGGGCGGCGCCGGTTGCAATGCGCTCGACCGTATCCTCCTGGATGGGCTTGAGTATGCCGAGGCCGTGGCGGTAAATACCGACGTGCAGGCGCTCACCGCCTCGGTGGCCCCGCGCAAGATCCAGATCGGACGCACGACCACCCATGGCCTGGGGACCGGGGGCGATCCCGAGATGGGCCTGGCCTCGGCAGAAGAGGGTGTCAGCGAACTTTCCTCCGAGGCTCGAAGGGGTCGGGCTGGTTTTCCTGTGCGTGGGACTTGGCGGCGGGACCGGCTCCGGAGCGGCGCCGATGATTGCCTCGCTGGCGCGCGAGCATGGGGCGCTGGTGATCGCCTTTGCCACGCTGCCATTTGCCTTTGAAGGTCGCCGTCGCTCCACCCAGGCGCAGGAGTCGCTCGATGCCTTGCGGGCCGCCGCCGATATCGTGGTCTGTTTTGAAAACGACCGGATGGGCGAAACGGTTTCGCCGCAGGCGGGGATTCACCAGGCCTTTGCCGCCTCGGATGCCACGATCAGCCAGAGCGTGCGGGCGGTGAGCGAGCTGTTCAAGCGCCCCGGCATCATGCGCATCGGCTTCGATGATTTCGTCCCGGGTACTCGGCGGACGCCATGCGCGCTGCATCTTCGGCCACGGCGAATCCGACAGCGACAACCGCGCCAACGAAGCGGTTGCCCGCGCCCTGAAGAGCCCGCTGATGGATCGCGGTCGTTTGCTCGAAGAAGCCGACGCCGTCCTCGTGAATGTCGTGGGTGGTCCCGGGATGACGCTTAATGAGGTGCAGATCCTGATGGAGGAGCTCAACCGCCACATCGGCGAGCACACCCAGCTTTTCTTTGGCACGGCGGTGGACCCCAAGGTGGGCAACCGCATGAGCGTGACGATCATCAGCAGCCTCGGCGGTAGCGAAGTGGCGGCCGCCCCGGTGGCGCGCCAGCCCGAGATCAAGCCCAAGCGGGCTGCCGCTCCGAAGCCCCGCGTCGAGAAAGCGACCCTGCCCCCGGCTCCGGTCGCTCCGGCGGTCGAGCCCGAATTGGTGGAAGCCATTGCCGAAGCCGAAGCGGCCCCGCACGAGCCCTCGCCTTTCTTTGAAATGCCCGAAGTGCCCGTGGCGGAAGTCGTTCATGAGCCTGAGGCGCAGGAAGAGGCCCTGCTCGTCCCCGGTCCGGTCGCCGAACTGGTGGAGGCCTCGCAGGTTGCCCATGAGCTGGAGCCCGAGCCCCTGCTCGTCGCCGAAGAGCCCGAGCCGGTCGCCGAAGCCGTGGAGGAAATCGTGCCCGAGCCCGAACCGGAGCCCGAACCAGCCCCGGTTGCGGAGGCCCCGGTCTTTCCGCCCCGTCCCTCCCGCCCGGGGCCCCGGCATGTGCGCTCCGCGCCGGAGCCGCAGTTGCCGATGGACATCCCGCAGACGAAGACCCCGCAGCAGGAATCCCTGCCCTTCGAGCCTGTTTCCCGCTGCCGTTTCGAAAAAAGCGAGCCCACCATCGTGGATGGCCAGGACCTCGACGTCCCGACCTTCATGCGCCGCAACGTGCGGCTGAAGTAGCCGTCCAAGCAGCGGCTAAATTGATCGGCCCTTCCGGGGGCGTCGCAGCGAGGCGATTGCCCCGGCTAGCATGAGCCCGGTTGTCCCCGGCTCCGGGACCGCTTGAGCGGCGATTTCCGAAGCCGACAAAGCACGATTATAGATCGTGATATCGTCCACGGTGCCATCCGACAGGTAGTGGCCATCATAGCTGCCGACCTCGAAGACGGTAGAACTGGAAAAGGCCGGGGTTTTCAGACTCTGCACCGCTGTGGCATCCATGTACATCGTTACCACATTCGCGCTGTTCACCATACTAATGAGATGCCACTGACCGTCATTCATGGTGGGGGTGTTATCGGTGGAGGCAGCGGAGGAGGTGGCGAGCTGGGGTTGTAGGGTGATATCGTCAAGTTTCACGCCCAACGTCACGTTTCCATACGCGAACTCCAAGAGGCCGTGGCTTCCGCCCGCATTGCTGAACAACACCCATAAGGTGATGCTAAAATCTGAGAGGAGAAAACTGGTATCAACAAGGCCGGTTGAGAGAAATTCTCTCGAACCAGTCAAAGCCACGCCCGTGTCTTCCACTGCCGGGACGCCCAACGTGGCTCCGCCTACGACCGTGAAATTCCACCCTCCCACCGAGTCATAAGCCGTCTTGCCACTCGTCTCATCGAGGTTCCACTGATGAATGATCGAGGGATCCAGGGTTGCGGCATGAAGCACGGGGAAACTGAGGAGGAACCAACCAGCAAACCATTTTGAAATATTCATAATACACACCACGGAGGAACTCCTTTGTAGATACATTGTAGCTTCAGATAGTCAAATTGAAAGTGATGAATCGTGATGGCGGATTGAGAATTATGGAAATTATAAATTACTGCTAAACCGGGGGTGGGATTTTCCGATGTGCTTGATGGGCAGTTGATGCCCGCGCCGTCCCGTGGCCTCACGGAGCCGGTCTATCGCCATGAACAAAATCATTTCCCAACTTCAAGAGTCGTCGAGCCGCCAACCGGGCGATGAGGGGTGGGGGAGTGAGCAGCGTTTCACCGGAGCATGGACATGCCTCCCTTGACGGGTCCACTTGTCCTGGGAAATGAAGTGAATCATCGGGCGGACGGTATCCTTGCCGCGCGAATCCGGGCGATTTACGAGCGGACCGACCATTTGTTCGCCACTCTGTTGTCGCTGCAATGGGTGGTGTGCGCGCTGCTGGCCTTTTCATTTTCCGCCCTGATCTGGCGGCCGGAGCCGGAGATGGTCCGGATCAATCAATGGCTGTCCGTCCTCGGAGGCGGATTGGTCGTGGCCTGGCCGGTCTATGCGGCCTCGCGATTGCGGGGGTGGGTGGTGACGCGGCATTCCATCGCCATCGGCCAGATGCTCCTTTCCGCCCTGTTGATGCATCTGGCCGGAGGCCGTCCCGAAGCGTATTTTCACGCCATTGGCTCGCTCGGATTGCTGGCTTTTTACCGGGACTGGCGGGTGATTGTTTCCGCCACCGGGGTGGCGGTAGCGGCTCTGTTTGCCGGGAGTCTTTGGTATGGGCACGCGCTCCCCGGCCTGGTGGGGCTGAATCCCGGCTTGGTGCTGGAGCACGCTTCCTGGCTGATCTTCGAGGCGATATTTTTACTGATCTTTATTCGCCAGAGCCTGGAGGCGATCCATGATTCGGCGGGAAAACAAGCGGAGCTGGAGTCCGTCAATGCCCGAACCGAACAACGCATCGCCGAGCGAACGGAGGAACTGGAGCAGGAAATCAGGCTCCGCCGCCGGGTGGAAGAAGCGCTGAGCCAGGAGAGCAATCTGCTCAAGACCCTGCTGGAAAGCTCACCCGACCAGATTTATTTCAAGGATGCGGATTCGCGATTTATCAAGTGCAGCCACGAACAGGCGCGAAGGTTTCGACTGAGCAGTCCGGATGAAGTGGTCGGGAAGACGGATTTCGATTACTTCGCCGACGAACATGCCCACGCCGCGCGGCTGGATGAGCAGGAGATCCTCCGCACCGGCCAGCCGGTAATCGGCAAAATCGAGCGCGAAGTTTCCCGCAAGAGTGGCGAAGTGACCTGGGCGCAGAGCAGCAAGATGCCCATGCGCGACAGCGAGGGAAGGGTCGTGGGCACCTTTGGAATTTCGCGGGACATCACCGTGCAGATGGTCGCGGCGGATCGGATTCGCGAGCAGGCGATGCTGATCGAAAATGCCAGGGATGCGATCATCGTTTCCGACATGGAAGGGCGGATCCTGTCGTGGAACCGGGGCGCGGAAGAGGTGTATGGGTGGGGGAGCAACGATGTCCTGGGCCACCGAATCGTGGATCTGCTGCATGCCGGCGAGGAGCCGGAGGAAGTCGTTGAGGCGAAGCAGGTCCTTTTCGAAACGGGAAGCTGGAATGGCGAGCTCGCCGTGAAAAAGCACGATGGCAGTGCGGTGTATCTCGAGTGCCATTGGACCCTGCTGCGCGACGAGGCCGGCCGCCCGAAATCGATCCTTTCCATCAATACCGACATCACCCGCAAGAAGCAGTTGGAGGAACAATTCCTGCGCGCGCAACGCATGGATTGCCTCGGCTCGCTGGCCGGTGGAATCGCGCACGATTTGAACAACCTGCTTGCGCCCATCCTCCTGGGCATGGACGTCCTAAAAGAGCAGTCCAGCCTTTCGCCGCCGGAGGACATCCTGCAAATCATGGAAACCAGTGCCCAGCGCGCGGCCGATATCGTGCGGCAGGTGTTGCTCTTTGCCAAGGGCGTGCGGCCGAACCGGGTGGAGGTGCGCCTCGATGCCTTGTTGAACGAAATGGATCGGATTCTTTGCGAGACCTTCCCGAAGTCGATCCGCGTGCAAACGGTGCTTTCCGACGAAATGCCGGTCATCAAGGCCGACCCGACGCAAATTCATCAGGTCATCCTCAACCTGTGCGTCAACGCCCGCGATGCGATGGTCCATGGGGGATCTCTTTCCATCGATGTCGAGGCGCTCAATGCCTCCGAAGTGCTGGCCGCCGCCGTTCCGGGGCTGGAGCCGGGGCCGCACATCTGCCTCACCGTCAGCGATACCGGGATGGGGATTCCGCCGGAAATGCTGGACCGGATTTTCGAGCCCTTCTTCACGACCAAGGAAGTGGGGCAGGGGACTGGCCTCGGGCTCTCCACCGTCTTCGGGATTGTGAAAAGTCATGGTGGCGCGGTTACGGTGCGGAGCAAGGTCGGCTTCGGCACCACCTTCCGCGTTTACCTGCCTTCGTCGATGCCGACTACGGCAAAAGCCTGGCCGCAAGTATCGCCGGCGTTGCAAATTTCCGGGAAAGGCCAGTTGGTGCTCGTGGTCGATGATGAGCCGTCGCTGCTGCTGGTCACGAGCCGCAGCCTGGAGCATGCCGGTTTCCGGGTGCTCTCGGCGCGCGACGGGGCTGAGGCGATCCGCATTGTGACCCGGCACGGCAACGAGATCGAGCTGATGCTTACCGATATGATGATGCCTGGAATGGAGGGGCCGTCGCTGATTCGGGAGATCAAGAAGGTGGCACCCCATCTGGTCATCGTCGGAGCGAGTGGCGGTGGCAGCCGCCAATACGAATCCGATGCGCTGGCGGCTGGGGCCGTGTGCTTCCTGCACAAGCCCTACTCGACCGCCAAGCTATTGCAGACGTTCCATGAAGTGCTGCATGGGCATAATGCGGCAGGGGCGGCGTAGGGGCGAAGGCGTTTTGTTCAGACGAATGACGAATGACGAATGACGAATGACGAATGACGAATGACGAATGACGAATGACGAATGACGAATGACGAATGACGAATGACGAATGACGAATGACGAATGACGAAGGGCTGAGTGATGGCTTGTCGTCGTCGGAACTGGCCCAGTTTTGCCAGCGTGGAAAAAATTGAGGCCGCCCGGACTCGCGGTGAAAGCAAGGATTCCCTGGCCGCAATGATCAATGGACAGCCGCGGCAAGGCCTCGGCATCCAGGGCGCTTTTACCACGTGTAGTGCACGGTGTACGTCACCGTCTTTTCCTCGTCCGGCTTGAGCGGAACGCGAAACTCGATCGTCTGCGCATCGGTCTTGGTGAAGTCCTGGGATTTATCCGTGAGCTTCCAGTTTAGCCAGCGGAAGAGGTGCTCGACCACCCGGATTTCCGCAGCCTCTTTTTTGTGATTCCGCACCGTGATGGCGAAGGATTCGTCGGCGCGATGCTCGCTTTCGTTCACGCTGAAATTGAGGTGCTTCCGCTCTCCGACCAGATCGAAGCTGTCGCCGGTATAAAGGCGCACCGTTTCATCCTTCGGGGTGTGATCGATGGTGTTCTCGCCGGTGAACTCCATCTGCCCATCCGCATCCTGGGTGTAGAAGCGCACGCGACCGGCGGGCAGGGGCATGCCGAGGTGGTTCTTTTCCGAGTTCTTGAATTCCCGATAGACCGCGACCTTCTTGTTGGGCTGGTTGTCGTAGCCGGGATCGCCACCGCCGAGCGCGGTGCCGGGTTGCCAGCCGTCGAGGAACGCGCCGTCATACACATAGATGCGCTGGCTCTCGATGCCGCTCGCGCGAATGAACTCCACTTGCTTCGTCTCCTGGTCGCGCAAGGTGGTCGGGCGCGCAATGGAGTAGAGGTGAAATTCGTCGAAGGCCTTTTCGGTCACGGCGGGTGCGCTGGCGGAATCGGCCATCATGGCTTTCGCCATGATCATGCGCTCCGGCTGCGGAGCCTGGATCTTGTTCACGTTCCCCGCCATCACCTTGATTTTGGCGTCGTTGAAGGTCTTCCCGCTGTTGTTGGTAAAGGTGATCCAGCCGGTGAGATCGAGGGTGTCGCCTTTTTCTGGCGAGACGATATTGTAACTCGCCTGCCAGGTGAGGCCTTCGGTGACGTAGGCCAGCTCCGCGTCGAATTTCGCTGCGGCACTGCTTTCCAATTTCCACGTGAGCGTGGGATTGAGAACCGTGTCACTCCCCAGCGAGGGGAAGATGGGCTGCCCCGGCAGGCCGAACTGCACCTTGCCATTCACCTCGATCACCGGCTGGGTATTGCTCTTGAAGCCGCTGCGGATGATTTTTCCGGACACCGTTTCATCCGGCTTGTTCGGCTGCTTCACGAAGAAATCGATCGTCTTCCCTTCAAAGAGCGAGAGCAGCAATTCCTGCGAGACGGGATCGTTGCGATAGCTCTGCTCCAGAATACGCAACTGCGTCTGGCCCGATAGATCGCGGAGAATCACCGAATCGGGTTCCAGTTGCGAAGTCATGTCGGCGTAGGTCACATCGTTGACCCCGGTTTTCAGATCGAGCGGGATCGTATCGCGCACGACGGCGAAGTTCTGGTTGTAAATGGTCAGCGCAGGCTGGGCCTGCAACGTCACGCCAGCGGCCAGGAACAGTAGAAAAGGGAGGGATTTCATAAGCGTCTTTCCAAGGAAACGATTCTTGCCGGAGAAAACTTAGAGCAAATCGAACCAAAGCGCCGCTTTTGTTTTTTCACAGGCTCGTAAATCTGTTGCTCCCCAAAAAATCAAAAGCCCGTTCCCAAGCGGAAACGGACTTTCAATGTGGTGGTGGGTAGTGGTGGAGTGCCAGTCGGGGAAATTAAAGCCCGGTGATGTCGGTGATGGGCTGGCCGGTGCTGGTGTTGAACGAGTAATCGAGCACGCCCGCGGCGCCCGCGCCGAGGTAGGAGTTGTCACCGGCGAGCGCCAGCTTGGCGGCGTTGATGCCGAAGTTTACGACGCTCTGGAGGTAGGCGGTTTGGTTGAGATAACCATTGATGATTGCCAGCGTCGCCGTATTCGAGGCATAGGCCTTGGCCGCCGTCTGCAAGCCGAGGATTACCGCATCGGTAATGAAAGCGCCGGAGAACTTGCTTACGTCCTTGCTGTTGAAGGCGAAAACATAGGCGGCGGATTCCACGGCGGCCTGGGTGATTTGCAGGTATTGTTTGTAATCCACGCTGACCGCGCCAGTCACAATCGCCGCGACCACCGAGTTGTTCGCCGTGCTGTTGATCTTCTGCGTTTGCGCGACTGCGCCGGTGACCACGCCGGCGGCGCCAGTGGCGGCTTCGGTTACTACTTTATTGGTGGTCGGGTCGTATTCCTTGATCATCGAGCCCTTCAACGAGAGCGAGGCGGTTACGGCGGCCTGGACGGCGACGACCACGGAACGCGCCTTCTTGTCGGGGGTAATGGTCGAGCCATGATGCCGCGGGTGGCCGAAGAGGAAAGCGCGGAGGCGACCGAGGCGTCATCGCTGGTCCCGGGGGTCACATTGGTCAGTGCATCGGTGTAGGCCGCCTGCACCGCGAGCTTGACCTGGGTGTAATCGGCGGCGACCTGCTGGCTGACCGAGAGAATCACGAACGGGTCCGCATTGCGGTAATCCACGCCGGAATTGGGCAGCGTGAACGCGGCATCCACAGCCCGGTTGACCGGCAGCTTGCCATCGGCGACCGCCTTGGCGGTGGCGGCGGCCAGTTGGTCGTAGGAAGCGAAAGGTGCCGCAGTGAGCGAGACGCTGGGGGCGATCGTCTTGAGTTCGGTGGCGATAATCGTCTGGTCGGCCGTCAATGCGCCGAGGGCATGAGCCGCCAAGCCGGTGGAAACGACGAGGAGGGTGGTGAGAGTGGTGAAGATGGCGTTGCTTTTCATGATGGTGGGTCCTTCCGCGCCCTCACGGTGGCTCAACTCTGAGAAACCAAAAGTAACCATTAGGTGTATAAAACAACGGGTTTGTGACATTGTGTTACAATCCATGGGGAATGGGGCGAAAACACAGAAGGTGCATGCCGATTGCTGTCGCAAATCCGCGTTCGCTAGTGCATGAATGTGACGAACAGGTGTATTAACCTGCCATCCGTTTGTAACTTATGAGCGTTGGCCGGTGGGGTTCGATTTTCGAGAAATGTGAAAAATTCCACGAAATATCGCTTGCCAAAAGGCGGGGTGCTTACCATATTGCCGCCCTCTTTTCCCGAGAGACCCTATCGTCCAGTGGCCTAGGACACCGCCCTTTCACGGCGGTAACACGGGTTCGAATCCCGTTAGGGTCGCCATTTCACCGGTAACCGGTGAAAGTGGGGCCTATGACCATCCCTGCTGCATCTCATCCGCTCTACCGGCAGGTGGCCGACCGCATCGAAAAACTCATCCGGACCGGCGTGATGCGACCGGGGGACCGGGTGCCTTCCGTGCGCCGGGCTTGTGCGCAGCACGGGGTGAGCCTGACCACGGCGGTGCAGGCCTACCGTTCGCTGGAGGATCGGGGATTGATCGAAGGGCGGCCCAAATCTGGTTTTTTCGTTCGCTCCCAGTTTCGCGAGGAGGTGCTGGAGCCCGGGATTTCGAGTCCGGGGAGCGGGGCCAAACCGGTCGAAGTGGCGAGTCTGCAATCCCGGCTGTTTGATGCCGTGCGTCACCCGGAGGTCGTGCCGCTCGGGGCGGCTTATCCCGGGGCGGAAAACCTGCCGGTGGCGAAGCTGAACCGCATCCTGGCCTCGGTCGCCCGAAGCGCTGGGAACAAGGGCGTCGAGTATGATATGCCGCCGGGCTCGGAGCGGCTGCGGCGTGAGATCGCCCGACGCTCGCTGGACCGGCACCTGCATCTTTCCCCAGAGGAAATCATCACCACCTGCGGGGGCACCGAGGCGCTGGCGCTCTGCCTGCGGGCGGTGACGAACCGCGGCGATGTCGTCGCGGTCGAGTCGCCGACTTACTTCGGGCTGCTCCAGCAGATCGAGGAGCTCGGCCTCAAGGCCCTGGAAATCCCCATGCACCCGCGCGACGGGATGGATCTGGATGTGCTGGAGCGGGCGGTCAAGACGCGGCGCATCGCCGCCTGCGTGGCGGTTCCGAATTTCAACAACCCGCTCGGCTCGCTGATGCCCGACGCGCACAAAGAGCGCCTGGTCGAAATCCTCGCCCGGCGGGACGTGCCGCTCATCGAGGACGACGTGAACGGGGGCCTGTATCACCACGGGGAGCGCCCTCGGGTTGCGCAATCCTACGATCGGGAGGGCCGCGTGCTTCTCTGCGGCTCCATGTCGAAAACGCTCGCGCCCGGTTATCGCGTGGGCTGGATCGTGCCCGGGCGCTACTACGAGCAGGTGAAGGCGCTCAAACTAACCAGCACGCTTGCCACCGCCACGTTGCCGCAGCTCGCCATCGCCGAGTTTATGGCCAATGGCGGCTACGACCATCACCTGCGGATGCTGCGCGCCAATTTTGCGAATCAGATCCGGCAGATGAGCGAGGCGGTTGCGGAGGCGTTTCCGCCGGGGATCAAGCTTACGCGCCCTGCCGGTGGCTTTGTGCTGTGGATTGAGCTCCCGCGGCAGGTTTCCGCACTGGAGCTCCACGCGCGTGCGCTGGGGCAGAAAATCAGCATTGCGCCGGGGCCGATGTTTTCCGCGACCCAGGCTTTCCCCAACTTCATTCGCGTCAATTGCGGCCTGCCTTTCTCCAGCACGATCGAGCAGGCGGTCGGCACGCTGGGCAAGCTGGTGAAAGCATTGCTGTAGCGTCGTTATCTGTATCTGTTCACGAGTGAAAACTGTTCGTCTGTATCTGGTGAGGGCTTCGCGGGCATGACAGACTGGAAGCGTGCCCATCGAAATCACCACCATCTTCCGCTTCTTCGCCGTCGGCGTGTTTTTTGCCACGCTATATGCGGGGTATTACCTGTTCAACCACTTCGACGCTTTGTTCGGGGCCAGTTCCAATACGCCCGGTGAAAACAGCAGTTCCGGCAGCCTGAGCAAGGTCGGCCTCTTCGCCATCCTGGTTCACATTCTCTTCGGCAGCGCGGCCTTCGCGCTGTTCATGCACTGAGCCGTCGGCGCTCAGTGCTTCGGCGCCGCGACCACGCCCGCTTCCGCGCTGCGGCGGCGGGTTTCCACGATCCGGTCGGCGATTTCCACCGTCATTTGTTCCAGGAGCAGGCGCAGGTGGCTGCCCGCGCGGAAATCGGAGGGGGCGATGTGCTTTACCCGGTCGGCGTGGGCGCAGAGCTGGTAGCATTTCTTAAAGCTGCTGCGGGAGGGATCGTTCGGATTATAAACCGCAATCGCCTGGCCGCCCGCCTTGCGCATCACGGTGAAGCAGGGGACATCCGTCGGCCCGTCGCCGATGTAGATCATGTTGGTAAATGGCACCGGGCGCAGATCGGTGGGCATGTGGTCGTTCACGTCCTGCGACATGTCGAGGAAGCCCTTGTTGATCCGGAAAAGATATTGCGTCTTCTGCGTGTGGCTGATCACGCGGCTGGGGAAGCTGATCCCGCCGTGCCGGTCCTCGGCAAATTCGCAGCCAAAGATTGCCTTGATGTGTGGGGCGAGGCGGCTGCCCTCAATCATTACCTTGAGGCCGGAGGAAATGATGTAGTGCTCCACTTTGATCCCGTGGGCCTCGTGCTCGGGCGTGAGCAGGCCGTGGCTGAACTGCTCGAACATCTCGGGCAACCCCGGGTAGAAATTGAGCTTGGCTCCGAGCTGGCGCAGATCGGCATTGGAGGGACGGTCCATCTCCAGCGTGTCGAGCATCACCTTCATGTAGGCGAGCTCGCTGTCGTAGCCGTGGTTTTTGACGAGCTCGTTGCAGCGCTGCCAGAATTTTACGGAATCGATGCCGAACGCGGGAAAGAGCGCCTCCTCTTGCATGTAGGTGGGGCTAAGCGTCTGGTCGTAGTCGTAAACGATGGCGATGACGTTCTGAGGTGCTGACATGGTCTCTTCTAGCACTGCTTTACCGTGCTGCAATGGTAGAGTGTTCAGAATGTGAGCGGTTTTGGTGAATTTTGGCGTGCAGACTGCCCTGCGCAAATTCTGAAAGTCTCGAAGGGTCGCTGGAAAGTGCCAGCACAATGAAACCCGGGAGCCGTTTTTCCAGCGGCCCTCCGGGACGCATAGATTAGCTGAATCAGGTTCCGGTGGTTCTCGCTTCGCTTCACCACGGGCTAATCTCCGACGTCCCTTCGGGACTAAGATTTCGCGGAAATCGAGAAATCGCCTACGAATCCAACAAATCGCGCAGCGCTGGTTCCAATTGAGGGTGGGTGAAGATAAAGCCTGCCTCCAGCGTGCGGCGGGGGGCGATCCGCTTGCTGTCCAGCAACTCCGAGGAAAACCCGCCCAGCAAGGCGCGCAGCGCAAAAGCGGGCGCGGGGAGCAGCGCCGGGCGATGCACCACCCGGGTCAGCGTGCGGGTAAATTCCGCATTGGTGATTGGATTTGGGGTACCCGCGTTGATGATGCCCGATACGGATTCCCGTTCCAGGCAGAAGAGGAGCAGGCGGCACAGATCATCGAGATGGATCCATGAGATCCATTGCGTGCCCGGGCCAAGTTTTCCGCCCAGGCCGAATTGGAAAGCTTTCGAGATGGGCCGCAGCGCGCCGCCGCCTTTCCCGTAAACAATCGCAAAGCGCGGCAGCACGAGGCGCACCCCATTTTTCCGGACCGGAGCTGCCGCCCGTTCCCAGGCTTGCACCACGCGGCTGAGAAATCCCTGCCCCGCCGGTGAATACTCATCCCTGGTTTCATCCCGGGTATCGCCATAAAACCCAATCGCCGAGGCACTGATAAGCACGCGCGGCGGGGCGGCTGCGTGCAGGATGGAGCGAACCACATGGCGGGTGCCCGCGACGCGACTTTCGAGGATGCGCTCGCGTTTCTTTTTCGTCCAGAGGCCGACGACGCTTTCCCCGGCGAGGTGGATCACCGCCTCCGCGTCGTCCAGCGGCAAAGGGGCGTGCAGTTGATATTCCCGCGTCTCCACGCAGCCGGGCACGGACTGCCCGGGCTTTCTTGTAAAGGCGATGATTTGATGTCCCGCTTCCTGCGCCAGTTCAGTGAAGCGGCGTCCGATGAATCCAGTCGCACCTGTCAGGGCGATCTTCATGGGATCATTTGAAGCGGTTGAGCCAGCTATACGGGAAGCGGTCGCCCGGGCAGTCGGTGGGGCGGGGGTTGATCTGGCGATGGGGGACCACGATCGGCCACTGGCCGTTTACCTTGCCGCAGCGCTTGCGCAGGTAGCGGATCAATTCATCCAGCGCATCGAGCTGTGCCTGCGAGGGTTTGTCGCGGTTGAAATCGCCCACCAGGCAAATGCCGAGGGCAATGCTGTTCAGGTAATCGCTGTGGACGTGGCCGCCATCGAGTTGTTTGACCCAGCGACCGCCGATTTCGATCTGCCCGTCGCGGGTGGAACTGCCGTTGCCGATCACGAAATGGTAGGCGAGCCCGTTCGGCATCTTGCGCACGTGCTTGTGGTAGTAATCGAAGATGCGGGCATTGCCCTGCCGGGTGCCGCTGTTGTGGACCACGATGTATTTCCAGCGGTTGCGGCGCACGTGCGCGCGGTCAATCGCATCGCGCACGGCGGGGGTGAGATATTTGTAGGATTCCTTGTGAAACCAACCCCAGAACATGGAGTGCTTCGGCTCGGGCGCAGGCTCCTGAAAGGCTTCCTCGCCGCTCAACCCCTGCTTGGAAATCGTGATCGGAGCGGTCGGCGCGGGATTCTCCCGGGGAATCGGGCAGGGGGACGGACGCGGGGTCGGCTTGGGCGTTGGCTCCGGGGTGGACTCCTCTTCCACCGGGGTCGGCCTGGCCTTTGGGCGTGGCGTGGATTCCTCATCCTGCGAACGGTCTTCGTGAATTTTTTCGGCCGGGGTCCGGTGTGGGGTTGGGGTGGGCTCGGTCTTCTCGCGATGGTGGGGCGTTTCCTCGTCGTCCGGCGTTGGTTTCGGCGAGGCGTGTTTCGCCGGTTTCGGCTTGGGATGCGGGGTCGGGGTGGGGGATTCGTCCGCGGGGACGGTTTGCATTTCCTCCCGGGCCTTGAGGAAGAGTTTCTTCTTCTCGTCATCCGTCAGTGCATGGAGGGATGCAGGTAAAACAGCCAGCAACAAGCCGAGGGCGATGGGAATGGTCAGGCGACGCACAAGCGGGATGGTAACAAACGAATCGGTGGCTTCAAGTGGCGTGCGAAGATTTATTCGATTGTTACCGGGCCCGGTTTATTCTATGCACTCGCGGTTCATCCCAATGAAAACCGTCCTTATCCTCACCGCCGGCTTCGGCGAAGGTCACAATTCCGCCGCCCGCGGGGTCAAGGCCGCCCTGGAACTGGCCGCTCCCGAAACGGTCAAGCCGCTGGTGCTGGACCTCTTCGCCCAGTGCCATGGGCCGATGAATGACTGGTCGCGCAAGTTCTACCTCGGCATGATCAACCAGACGCCCAAGCTGTGGCAGTGGTTCTACGAGGCGATCGACCGGACGAAGCTGGTCGAGCAGACGTTGTGGATGATCCGCGGCATCGAGGACGCGCTGGTGAAGTGGGTCGAAACGGAACGGCCCTTTGCCATCGTCAGCGTCTATCCGGTTTACAGTTTTCTCATCGACAAGGTTCGCGCCCGCACCGGGGTGAATTTTCGCTACATCACGATCGTGACCGATTCGATCACCGTCAACTCGGTATGGTATCGCGCGTTGTCCGATGAATTCATCGTGGCGAATGACGATACCGCCGAGGTGATGCTCCGGGCCGCGTTGCCGAAGGAAAAGCTGCTCCCGCTCGGTTTCCCGGTTACGCCCCGCTTCTTCACCGAGGCCCAGGTGCGCCCGCAGCCGACGGAAAACGACCGCCGGGTGCTGTTCATGATCAACCACGCCAAGGGCGAGGCCCCCGATCTCATCGCCCGCCTGCTGAAGATCCCCGGCTTGAAGCTGGAGGTGACCGTGGGGCGTGATGAATCGCTGCGCAAGTCCGTCGAGAAAGTCGTCCAGGAAAGCGGCAAGGAAGCCATCCTCCACGGCTGGACCAACGAGATGCCGCTTCTCCTCATGCGCAATCACCTGCTCATCGGCAAGGCTGGCGGGGCGACGGTGCAGGAAACCATCGCCGCCCGGACCCCGATGATCGTGAGCAAGGTCGTGCCCGGCCAGGAGGAGGGCAATGCCCGCCTGCTCAAGCAAAACGATTGCGGTCGCGTGGTGGAGAGCAACGAAGCCATCGCCGCCGCCGTGGAAAAGCTCTTTGCCGACAACGCCGCGGGCTGGCGCAAATGGAATACCAACATCGCCCGGCTCAGCCGTCCCCGCGCCGCCCTCGACATCGCCGAACATCTTTTGCAATTCGCATGATCCGCTCCTTCATCTTCGACATTGGCAACGTGCTGCTCGCCTTCGATTTCGACCGCGCGCTCAACCGCATCCTGCCGCGGTGCGAGCTGCCGATCACCGACGAGCGCAAGCTCGCCTGCGACGCGATCAAGAACGAATACGAACGCGGTGCGATCGACCGGGGCACCTTTCTCCGGCGCATCTATGCCGAGATCGGCTACCGCGGCACCGACGCCGATTTCGTGCAGGCCTGGGAGGAAATTTTCACGGAAAACACTCCCATGGTGGACCTCGTGCGCTCGCTTCACGGCAAGCTGCCCATCTACCTGCTCTCCAATACCAGCGACCTGCACGTCGATTACATTTTCCGCGAATACCCGTTCTTCAGCCTCTTCGGCGATGCCGTCTATTCCTATCGCGCCGGGTGCATGAAACCCGAGCGGAAGATCTACGAGATCACCGTCGAGCAATTGCAGGTGAAGCCCGAGGAAACCGTCTTCATCGACGATCTGCCGAAAAACATCGAGACTGCGAAAGCGATGGGTTTCCACGCCTTCCAATACGATTTGAAAGACCACACCACCCTGCTCGAGGGATTGCGGAAGCTGGGCGTGGAGCTTTGATTCTTTTCATGGAGGGCGGAGGCCGGCTATGCTGATCGCCCGATGCTGAGCTTTGAAAAAGAGCCGGACTACCAATATCCCTGCGTATTCATTCCCTCGTGGGGAATTCGGTTGGTTTCATTGATTCTAGTTTTCCCCGTCATCGTTCTGGGAGGGGCGTTGGGTCGCTTAATTTTCCAACGTCACGATTACCAATCATGGGAAGGGATGATCTGGTTGCTAATTTCCGGCGGTATGGTCGTGGCCGGGGTGCTGGCGGTCGCATTCATTCTCACCGAGAGAATTGAAATCAATCCTCCATACGTCATCCAACGATCGTTCTTTGGCCAAAGGAAGATCTCGATCCAAGACATCGAAGACACCTCGATCTTTTGCTACGGAAAGAACACGTCCAATACTGTTCTGGGGTTGGAAACCAAACACGGAACCGTGAAGATGGGGTGGATGCTCTCAGAGAGTGCCTTCGGTGAAATCGAAGATCGAATCCGACTTCTTCTGAAAGCTGAGAAACAACCGCAAAGAGAAAACGAATCGTAATTCTGCGCTCCCATTCTCAAGCGAGGATATCCCGCTTCCTCTGCGCCTCCCCGTCTCTGCGTGAGAATAAAAAGGCTTAGCGCGAGATGTCGCTCTGATCGAACACCCGGAAGCCATGGCTGCGCAGCACCGCGCAGGCGCATTCGTTGTCTTCAATGTGCAGCGCGAGCGCCGCATTGCCGTTGGGACGCGTGAGCAGCGCGTAGCTGCCGTGGATGTTCACCTCGGCCATCAGCAGGGCGGCAAGGAGCTTGCCCAGCTCGTCCGCGCCCTCGCGCAATTCCACCACCACGAACTCGGTAAGGGAAAACGGAATGTCGTTGAGCGAGAAATATCCTCCACCGTCTCGGGATCGCTGACCACGATGCGCACGATGGCGGATTCCGCCGAGTCCTGTACATTGAGCGCCAGCACTTGCACGGCGTGTTCGTTGAGCAGCTTCACCACCTCCAGCAGCGCGCCGACTTTGTTGGGCAGGAAGACGGAGAATTGCTTGACGCTGGGGCCACCAGCTTTTTCGGTCGTTCGGGATTCGGTCATTGCAGATGGACGTTTATTGGTAGGAGTAAAGCAGGCAAAAGGTGGAAGGCGTGCCATCCACTTCCTGCACGCGCACATAATAGGAGCCGCTCACCTTGGTCTCGATGCCGATCGCGGCCCGGGCTCCATTCTCGTAGGGATCACCGGCAACGGGCGCACCCGTTTCGTCGAAGACGGTCACGGCCAGTTTCCTGGCTCCATCGGTCGCGCCGACGCTGAACCAGTAGCGATTGCCGCTGTAGAGATTTACCTGGAGGAGGGCGGTCTTGCCCTTGTCGATCGTGCCCATCCAGTGGCCGTCGCGGATCTTGAAGCCATCGTTGGAAAACGCCCCGGCGACATCCAGCGCCTGCTTGCGGGCCTCGGTTTCGGCATCGGTCAGGTCTGCCGGGCGTCCCGTTTCGACGAGGGCGAGCAGGCAGAGGGCGGTAAGGACGGATCGCTTCATGGTTTCTCCGAAATTTTCTGCACTAATTCACTCGTGAGTTTGTGCAGTTGCTTCACGTCGTCCAGGGACGGCGTCTTGTCCGACGGAAAAGATACCAGCTTTTGGATGGTTTGCAGCCGGTCTTTTACGAGCCGGACGATGCTGTCGCTCTGGGTCTTGACGGGCAGTTGATTGATTTTGTTGAGCAGGAAATTCGCAATCCCCGGCTGGCGGATCAGGCTGGCCGCGTCGGGGCTGTAATTTTTGGAAATCCAGTCGGTCACCGCCTCGACGCCACGAATCCAGCCGCCGGTGGTCACCAGCGTCACCAGTTCGTCGTCGTGCTGGTCTTCCATCGCCATCTTCACCTCGTTCTGGGTGGCCTCGAGTTCTTCCTTGAGCGTGTTCCACTCATTGTTTTCGGCGAAATCGGCGATGCTGTTTCCGCGGTTGATCAGCGTCTGGCTCACGCCGAGGGTCTTGGCGATCGAGATGATGTCGCGCCCGGTGTTCTTCACCTGTTGGGCATCCTCGGCCTCGACCGCGATGTAGCCATCGGCGATGAGGCTGCCCAGATCGAGCGCGGCCTGGGGGCGGCTGGTGTAGGCGGTGGGAATCGGCGCGCGGTATTCGTCCTTCCAGTTCGGCTTGCCGTCCTTGCCCAGCGCGGCCAGTGACTCGCCGGGGGTCGGGATGGTCAGGGAATCCACGGTGGCGGCCTGGGAAAGGTCCTTCGGCGAAAGCGCACCGGCAGGCGGAGCGGCGCTCAAAAGCGGGAGCGTCGCGAAGCTGCCGAGGCAGATCACCCAATATGGAAACCGGAGTCGCATGGCGGGACGATAGTTCAATTCAGAATCGGTTGTCATCACGGAATTTGCCGCCCCGAAATTCATTCACGCGTGAGCGTGGCATTGGAAAGGTGAAGAATCGCGGCATCGGTGTCCTTATAAACCCAGTCCAAGTGGGTCGTCGTGATGATCTTCTGCGCTTTTTTTGGCAAAAAGCCAAGCAAAGCGTTGCGGCGGTTTTTATCCAGTTCGCCAAAGATGTCGTCGAGCAGCAAAATGGGCGGGGATTGGAAGTGATTTTCCAGCAACCGAGCCTGGGCCAGCTTGAGAGCGAGGGCGAGGGTGCGTTGCTGGCCTTCCGAGCCCAGCGTAGCGGGCTGCCCATCGAGGGTGAGCGTCAGTTCATCGCGATGGGGGCCGAGCGTGGTCTGCCGTAATCGGGCATCCTCTGCGTGGGCCGCTGCCAGGGCGCTGGCAAAGTCGGCGGGGGCACCCGGCTCGTAGGTGAGCTGCAATTGCTCGCCCCGGCCGCTGATCTCCGCATGTGCCTGCTGCGCGTAGGGGAGCAGATTTTCCGTCCACTTTCGGCGCGCCGCCATGATCGCCAGCCCTGCCTCCACCAGCGGCGGTGCAAAGGCTGCAATCTCCCGCCAGCGCGGCGAAGGCTGGCGCAGGAGATGATTCCGCGACCGCAGGGCCCGTTCATAGGCCCGCAATCGCGACCGATGCCCCGGCTCGATCTGCGCGCCGAAGAAATCCAGGAACCGCCGCCGCCCATCCCCACCCCCGCGCACGAGGTCCACATCCCCGTTGCCAAACCACACTACCCGCGCGGTCTTGAGGTATTCCTCGGTGGAAGCCTGTTCCACCGAGTCCAGCGCCAGCTTTTTGCGCTTGGCGCTGAAGTAAAATTGCAGATGTCGCGGCCCAAAGTGCCCGTCCACGACAAAGCCGCGTCCGCCATGTTTCAGGCAATGCCCGAGCCGCTGCACCCGTGGCGATTGCAGCCGCAGGAGCACGCACGCCGCCTCCAGCAGCGAGGTCTTGCCCTGCGCATTCGGCCCGACGATGAAATTCAGCCCTTCCGCCAGCTCGCACTCCAGCGCGGCAAAGCAGCGAAAATCGCGAAGTTTCAAATCGGTGAGCATGGTCGCCGAGTATGAACCACCAAGACACCAAGACACCAAGTTTTTAAGAAGAGGCGTCTATTCTGCCTGGGCCGATCATCAAATCTTGGTGTCTTGGTGCCTTGGTGGTGAAAAATCCACGCCTTGCGCTGTCAGGCCAGTGCCCCTACCTTCGCCCTCCCATGAAACTGCTTCCCGGCTTCCGCGACTTTTATCCCGCCGATTGTGCCCGGCGGAATTACATTCTTTCCGTCTGGCGGGAAGTGTGCCGCTGCTACGGCTTTGTGGAATACGACGCGCCGGTGCTGGAATCCATCGAACTCTATAAGAAAAAGAGCGGCGGCGAACTGGTCGGGCAGCTCTTCGATTTTACCGACAAAGGCGAGCGCCACATCACCCTGCGCCCGGAGCTCACGCCTTCGCTGGCCCGCATGGTCGCAGCCCGGGAACGTGATTTCAAAAAGCCGATGAAGTGGTTCAGCCTCCCGCAATGCTTTCGCTACGAGAAGCCGCAGCGTGGACGCGGGCGGGAGTTCTACCAGCTCAATGCCGACCTTATCGGTGAAACCGCACTGGCGGCCGATGCGGAGTTGATCGCGCTCGTCATTGACGTGTTGCGCGGCTTTGGCTTCGCCGAGAAGGATTTCGTGGTCCGGATCAGTGATCGCAATGCGTGGACGCAGTTCGCCACCTCGCGCGGCGTCGCCGAAGACCGCGTGCTCGATTTCCTCGCCGTGGTGGACAAGCTGGAGCGCTCCAGCGACGAGGACAATGCGAAGAAGCTCGCCGAGTTCGGCCTTACGCTCGAAGCGGTGCGTGCCTTCATCGCTGATCCGGTCGCCGAGGCGCAGGGCTTGCAGTCCCTGCTTGGCGAATTGAACGCCCGCGGCCTGGGCGGCTACGTGGCACTGGATCTCACGATCGTGCGCGGCCTCGCCTACTACACGGGTATCGTCTTCGAAGTCTTCGATCGCGCTAAAAACGAACGTGCCCTTGCCGGGGGCGGACGCTACGACGGCCTGCTTTCGCTGATGAGTGACGGCAAAGTGAACCTGCCCGCGCTCGGCTTCGGCATGGGCGATGTCGTGCTTGGCAACCTCATTGACGACACGCCGGAGGCGAAGGCGAAGCTGGATGAATGGCTCGCGAAAAACCGTGCGGCGGATGTTTATGTGGTGGTCGCGAAAGACGAATTGCGCCCGCAAGCGCTCGCCCTCGTGCAACAACTTCGCGAAGGCGGTCAGCGCGTGGATTTTGCCCTTACCCCGGCCAAGGTCGGTAAGCAATTCCAAGCTGCCGAACAACTCGGCGCCAAATACGCCGTGGTGGTGGGCGACGAATGGCCGCAGGTGAAGCTGAAGACCCTCGCCACCCGCGAGGAAGTGCTGCTTGCCCCCGAAGCGCTCAACGAAGCTCTAAGCTAGGATTGCTCGAATTTGGAACTGCGGCGGTCGCGGCGAGCGCGGCGGAAAAATTAGCTGCAGAGGTCACGGAGCGGGGAGCTTTTAACCGCAGATTTCGCAGATGGAATGCGCCGAAGTTAACCTTTTTCTCCTTCGTGTCCTCGTGCCTTCGTGGTGAAAATCTCTTCTCCCTTGGTGTCTTTGTGTCTTGGTGGTGAAAATCCTAGTTCGCCGCTGCCTCTTCCAGGTTCACCTCCGGGAAATACTCCCGGGTGCAATCCGGGCAAATGCCATGCGTAAACCGTCCCCGACGTGAAATGCTGATTTGTGGCTCGCGTTTGACCATCCGCCAGATCCCTTTGTCATCCAACTCACTCTGGCAGTGCGCGCAGAGGGTCGTAATGGTGTTTTCTGCCCCGTCTTTATTCCGCTGGGTGAGCCACTGCAGAATATAGGGAATCCCCTGGCTCGCCAATTTTGAGAAAAAGGCCTCATCCATGGGCTTCGATTCGTGGGCGATAGCTGCTTTCATGATGGTTTACGGTGAGTTTTAGGACGCTAACCACGTCGCTTTTCGCAAATTAGAAAAAGCAGGTGCTGTGCCTGATTTTGCTAAAGATTGGAGTGAAATGGCCGAAAAGTGGACCCGGTTTTGAAAACTCTCTGAAATTCTCACTGGCGAACCGCGTTAAATCGCCTATTTTCGATGCCCCTTTCACTTTACTTTTTATGTATCGCACACACGATTGCAACGCGCTTCGCAAGGAACACCTCGGGCAGACAATTACACTCTCCGGCTGGGTGAATGCCCGGCGCGACCATGGCGGCGTCATTTTCATCGATCTGCGCGATCGGGCCGGCTTGACCCAGGTGGTCTTCCGCCCAGAAGAGCACCCGCAAGTGGCCGAGGCTTCGCACGGCCTGCGTAGTGAGGACGTGATTCAAGTCACCGGCACGGTGGCCGCTCGTCTCACCGGCACCGAGAATGCCCGACTGGCCACTGGTGAAATCGAAATCGTGGCCAGCGAGTTGAAAGTGCTCAACAAGGCCGAGGTGCCGCCGTTCCCGCTCGACGATCCCTCGGTGAACGAAGACTTGCGCCTTACCTATCGTTATCTCGACCTGCGCACGCATCGCATGCAGCACAACCTCGCGGTGCGCCATCGCGTGGTGAAGGCGACCCGCGATTATCTGGACGACGCCGGTTTCTGGGAAATCGAGACCCCTGTGCTTTCCAACCCGACGCCCGAAGGCGCGCGCGATTTCCTCGTGCCCTCGCGGCTTACCCCGGGCTCGTTCTACGCGCTCCCACAGGCTCCGCAGCAGTACAAGCAGCTCCTGCAGGTCGCCGGCATCGAGAAGTATTTTCAGATTGCCCGCTGCTTCCGCGACGAAGACTTGCGCGCCAACCGCCAGCCCGAGTTCACCCAGGTGGATATCGAGGCCTCCTTCATCACCGACCAGATGATCCAGGACCTCATCGAAGGCTTGCTCGCGAAGATTTTCAGTGCCGCCCTTGGGCGCGAGATCGAGACGCCCTTCCGCCGCATGACCTACTTCGAGGCGATGGACAAATACGGCTCCGACAAGCCCGACCTGCGTTTTGACCTGAAGATGACCGAGCTCAAGGACATCTTCACCGCTTCCGACTTCAAGGTCTTCCGCTCCATCGCCGATGGGGCCGGCGTGATCAAGGCGATCAACGCCAAGGGCGCGGCTGCGTTGCTCAGCAAGGAGCAGCTCAAGAAATGGGAGGAATGGGTGAAGACCGAGTTCGGGGCCAAGGGGCTTGCCTACATCAAGTGGAGCGAAGGCGGCGAATGGGAATCGCCGATCGTGAAGTTCTTCAGTGAGACGGAAAAAGCCGCGCTCGCCGAACGCATGGATTTCAAGCCCGGCGACGTGCTCTTCTTCGGGGCCGACAAGTGGGAAGCTGCCTGCGAAGTGCTGGGCCGCGTGCGCCTGCGCTGCGCCGAGCTGCTCGGCCTGCTCAAGGACAACAAGGAACTGAACTTTCTCTGGGTCGTCGATTTCCCGCTCCTCGCCTTCAACGCCGAGGACAACCGCTGGGTTGCCGTGCACCATCCGTTCACCCGCCCGAGTGCCGAGGATACCGCGCTGCTCGAAGCCGGTGAATACGGCAAGGTGCGCGCGGTCGCCTACGACGTCGTGCTCAACGGCGTGGAACTAGGTGGCGGCAGCATCCGAATCCACGAGAAGGATTTGCAGTCGAAGATGTTCGAGGTGCTCGGCATCAATGCCGAAGAGCAGCAGGAGAAGTTCGGCCATCTGCTCAAGGCCTTCTCCTTCGGCGCTCCGCCCCATGGCGGTATCGCGCTGGGGCTCGATCGCCTCGTCATGCTCATCGTCGGTGCCGAGAGCATCCGCGACGTTATCGCTTTCCCGAAAAACAACCGCGGTGCGGATCTCATGACCCACTCGCCGGTGGAAGTGGACTTCAAGCAACTCCGCGAGCTCTACATCCAGAGCACCGCGAAAAAGACCGCGCCGACTCCGACTGCTGGATGATCTCCCTGGCGTCCAGCGTTCGCCGCTGGCTGCCCCGGGTGGCGGCGGTGTGTGTGTTTCTCCATGGGGCGGCGACCTTCGCCGCGCCCCCGGAGATCAGCCCGCCGTTTGGCCTGCAATGGGGCGAAAACGACGTCCACATCGACGAACTGCTCAAGGGGGCCAAAGCCACCATCACCGACAAGCACGAGGTCGAGGGCCGCGAGGCCTGGACCGTCGAGGGCCTGCTCCAGGTCGGTCTCAAGCGCGCCATCTTCTACTTCCAGCAAAACCAGCTCGTCGAGGTCGAGCTCCAGTACCAGAACGACGCCTGGGACGTGGCGAAGTATGATGAGTTCATGCGCCAGGTCCGCTCCAAGGTGGAGGAAAGGTACGGCCCCGGCCAGCTTATCGCCCGCAGCAAAGGCCCCGCCGATACGATCAAGGACACCGATAAAAAAGCCCCGGACAAAACCGCCGATCCAGACGCAGACCAGAGCGCGGATAAAGCTGGCGATCAGGATGCGGATTCGGGTTCCAAGAAAGCCAAGGCTTCGCCCTCCCCTTCCGCTTCCCCCTCCGCCACGCCAGCTACGACCCCGGATGAAACCGGCGTCACCCAGACTGTCGTCGGCTACAAGTGGGAGGAGAACAACACCGCGATCGAGCTCTTCTATTTCTCTGCGGAAAAAGGCGACGAGTCTTTCCGCACCGTGAGCGTGCACTACCGGATGGAGTGATTTTATGAGGGGATGGACCTTTGCCGCCACGGCTTTCGCTACCATCACGCTCTGCCTGTTTGCCAATCCCATCGCAGCCGCAGAAACGCCGCGGGCTGATATTTCCACTCCATGCTTGGAAAAGGCATGGTTTAACAAACACAACTACCTCGTGAGCCTCGTCAGCGAAGCCCAACGCAAGCCGCCGCTGGATATCTATTTTCTGGGCGATTCGATCACGGAATTCTGGCCCGCCCTCGGGACTGACGTGTGGAAGGCGGAGTTTGGCAAAATGCAGGTGCTCAACTGCGGCGTAGCCGGCGACACGACTCAGAACATTTTGTATCGAATCACCCACGGCGAGTTCGAACATCTCACTCCGAAAGTGATCGTTGTGCTCGCTGGCATCAACAACCTTGGTCTCTATCCCCAATTGACGGCCGAAGGTCTCGCTCATGGATTGCAGCGAATTACCGAGACCCTTCACGCCAGGTCGCCCGCGAGCCGGATTCTTCTCCTTTCCATTTTTCCGTCGGGCGATGCGCACGGCCCGGTTCGCCAGCGGATCATCGACACCAATCGCCTGCTCGCCCTGCTCAATGGCCATAATCAGGTGACTTATCTCGATATCTATCAAAAGTTCCTCGATGCTGACGGTAATTTCCCGGACGCGATCACTCCCGATGGCACCCATCTTAATGCCAAAGGCTACCAGATCTGGGCCGATGCCATGCGGCCAACTCTGCAAAAATTACTGCCTCCACCTCAACCTTGAGGCGGGTTGTAGATCCAGCCTTCCCTCCAAAATGTCATCCCGAGCGAAGCCGAGGGACCTCAAATTTTTCTGCGCTGGGAAGATAAGGAACCTTCCTCCCGGATCGAAACGCATTTCTAAATAGCTCGCCTCTGCATCGCGCTTCTTCTAATTTAATCCTGTGACTTCAAAGCGATTCTATGACTGGCAAACCGGTGGCGGCACCGATGATGTAATGCGTCTGGTCGCGTGCCTGGAAGGGGCGGACATCTTGTGGTGTGCCATTGGTGGGATTGCGGTAAACCACTGGGCGAGTGAGCCGGTGGTGACGCGCGACGTGGATATTGTCGTCGCCATCGAATCGGTCGATCAAGCAGTCGAATTACTGCAAAAGGAAGGCTTTGCCGTGAGCAAGTTTGCGTGGTCGGTAAACTTTCAAGGCAGTTCCAAAGTCAGCATCCAACTCAGTACCGAGGATTTTTACCGTGAATTTCCGGCTCGATCCGTGCCTGCCGACGTACATGGAATCCTGCTGCGAGTCGCTTCACTTGAAGACACCTTGGCTGGGAAAATCATGGCTTGGAACGATCCCGAACGCCGACAAAGTAAGCGAGTTAAAGACTTGGGCGACATCATCCGTTTGGTTGAAGCGCATCCAAAACTCTGGAAGACACTCCCCGGTAAACTGCAGGAGCAGGTGGATCAGCCGCTGCAGGATTGAGGCGTTTCCGCCCACGGCCCACAGAGCCGTGGCTATAGCGTCGAGAAGAATTGGGTGCGACGAAGGTACTGCGACGATCATATTCCTCGTATGCAAACTGAAGTTTGCATACGCCCTTGTCCCGCCAACTGAAGTTGGCCTTCTCCGTGACCACGGCAGGAAGCCGCCAATTCCTTGTTACGGGTTCCCATCCCAGCCACTTCGATTGCGAATCGCCACCACTCGCTTCCAAACGGAATCGTCCATGCGGTTCTTCCAGACTCCTCCAAGCAAGCTTGCGAAAACTGGATTCATCTTTGCCTCTTCCTCAATCTTTTCAATCAGCAGGCTGCCATGTCCGACCAGGAGATCTTCCAACGGACCAGCCGAGAGATTTTCCATAATCGTCGAGGAGGAATCGCACTTCAGCACCGCCAAAATGAACTCCAGTGCCTCCGGTGGCTTCGCGGCGACCAAGTTCCAGACCGCCTCGTATGCCCAAAACAGAGCTTCATATTGCCCGGACTCAAAACGGGTCTTTTGCAGCGCGATCCATCCATCAACCAACTTGTTGAGTTCGATCGATTCCATAACCGGCGGGTAACGCCCCTGTCCGCGCCGCTACTTCTTCCCCTGCATCCGCTTCAACTTGCCCGCCAAGCCCGCTTTGGTCGCGGAATTCATGCGGTCGATGAAGAGGATGCCGTTGAGGTGATCCACCTCGTGCTGAAGCGCGCGGGCGAGGAGACCGGTCGCTTCAAATTCGATCTCGGTCCCGTCGATCAGCGTGCCGGTCGCCACCACGTGGGCGGAGCGGGTGATCTCGCCGGTCACATCGGGGAAGCTCAGGCAGCCCTCGGTGCCGCTTTCCTTCTCCTTGCCGAGTTTGAGCTGCGGATTGATGATCGCCATCGGCATCCAGTCCTCAAGATTCACCGGCTTGCCGCCGATGCTCATCGTGCTCGGGCGGTCCTCGTCGTCGGTTACGTCGAGCACGGCCATTTGGATCGCCACGCCCACCTGTTGCGCGGCCAACCCCACGCCATTCGCGGTATGCATCGTCTCCACCATTTCGTCGGCGAAGGTGATCAGATCTTCGGTGATTTCTTTGACGGGCGCGCCTTTGGTGCGAAGCACCGGGTCGCCGTATTTAACAATTTTCAAGCTCATTGGTTGGGTGGCGCGGTCAGCGCGGGGACATTTTTGACACCAGTTTCCCGCAAGATGTCCATCACTTTGATTACGGATTCAAATGGAGCTTTCTTGTCTGCCTTCACCGCGACCGGGCGATCGGGCGTCTTTTTTACCAGGTCTTCCATCGCCGCCTTTACCTCGTCGGCCGTCTGAGGCTCCTTGGCGGCATCCATGTAAAGCCCCCCATCGGCCGAAATGCTGATCACCGCCGGATTGTCATGATTAGCCGCCGAGGTCGCGGTGGCAGATTCGGGCAGCTTGATCACCACCTCCGGCTGCGGGCTCTTGAAGGTGGTGGTGACGATCACGAAAATGAGCAAGATCGCGAGAATGTCGATCAGCGACACGATGATCACCGTCGGCATCCGCCGGGGGCGGGAGTAGAATTTCATTGGGTCACTTCCTCCTCCGGGAAGGCCTTGCCCAGCCCCGCGCGGCGTGTCTTCTGGTAGTAGCACTTGGTGATCATCTCGGCGATCAGCGACTCCATCTCGACCGCCAGCGTCTCGATGCGCTTGGAGAAAATGCTGTAGGCGACCAGGGTCGGAATCGCCACCGCAATCCCCACGACCGTCGTCGTGAGCGCTTCGGAAATGCCCTTTGCAATCCCGCGTGGATCGCTCACCGTCGCACTGTCACCCAGCGAAGCAAACACGCCGACCAGGCCGCTCACCGCGCCCAGCAATCCCAGCAACGGCGCGATGCCCACGATGATCTCCAGAATCACCATGCCGCTCTCCAGCCGCGAAATTTCATGCCGCGCCCGCGTCTGCACGGCATCCATGTTCTCCGACTTTGGCCACTGGAGATGCTGCAGGCCCGCATGCGCAATCCGGGCCAGCGCCGAGTCGTTGTTCCGCACCGCGCGTGCGAGTTGTACAATGCTGTCGGCGTCGTCGCTCGGGCGCAGATTGCCGATTTCCTTCTCGATCTCCGTCGGCATCACCATCTCGCGCCGGAGCGCCATCCAGCGCAGAATGATAATGGCGCAACTGGTCAGCGAGCAGATCAGGAGCGGGATCATGAAAAATCCGCCATTCAAAAAGAAGCGGATCACATCGGGAAAAGACGCGGCGAGTGGGATCATGGTAGGGCTAGTATAAAGCGATATTGAGTCTTGAAGAGACCGTTCTTCATCATTGGTTCTGGTGGGCTGGGAAAGTGCATTTCACTGACCACCTCCAGGCACATTTGTGCGAAGGACTGATTTGAGGTGTTATAAACAATGTTTAAATCAGATGGAATGCCGTGGCGATTGAGGGAAAGTGCAATGACCGTTTCCCCTGTTGCATAATCTTCCCTGTTACTGCGCACCCTTTTATTCCACGTCGCGTCGAGAAGTTGATGAATGGACTTCTCATATACCGAAGAGGGCGTCGAAGGTGTTACCTCGGTCTCTGTTTGAGAAACCGAATTTGGTGAGTTTGAGGCTGGGGTAATTTTCCAGGTAAGAGGCAACAGGGCAGCACCCGAGACGCCCTGCTTAAGGCGAAAATGAGTCTTGATCCATGAAATGGAACGGATGTCCAAAAACGAATTTCCAGTGCTTTTCACCAGCGTCACCTCGGTAATGGCTCCGTTTTTGTAATCGATTTGAAACACCCCTCTTCCCTGATAGTGGTTTTGCAGCGCCACGTGGTCGTATTCGGGAGGAGGCATCGCCGTGAAATCCGTAAAGGCCGAGGCTTCCGCACCCTTCGCTGGCCACCCCAGCCAAAACAAAGCGAGCCAGATTCCGAGCGGGAAGAGGCGGACGGCTTTGGAATTGGGAATGAGGGAGGTCACTGTGGTGAGTAGAGGTAAAAGGTGAAATGAGTTGCGAATAACCCATCCTCTAGTTCCGGGTATAATTCAGGAGGGATGGGAGGAATATTGGATTTTATGACCGCCTCCACACAAATGCTTTCGAATGTTTCATTGGCAGTGTTGTCAACGACTTTCACATCCCTGACATGACCTTCCCTGTCTATAAGGAAAGACACAGTGGTTTGTCCCGTCGTTACGAGATCGCTTCTGGCTTCCCGTAAGTAGTCCCAGCGGGAGCCAACGGCATCATGAATAGCCTTTTTGAAACGTCCTTCGGCAGTAGCAACTGCACTGACCCCCGCCGGACCACGATTTGTGATTCCCCCTTGAATTTCGGTTTCTTCATTTTGCGTGTGATAGCCAGGATTGCCCCGGATTCGCTTGCGAGGGCCGGAGCATCGCCATCTGCTGGCGGAGTTGCGGTTGCTCCGGGACAGGGATGGGCGTCGGCTTGCCAAGCGCGAAGAGGCGGTCTGCCGTAGGGGTGGGGGTTGGGGGGGGAGTTGGCCGTGGGGTTGTGATCGGGGTCGCCGAGGGCGTGGGCACCACTTTGGCTATGCGCTTCTCCGCTTGCTGCTGAGCTTGGCGTGCCGCCTGCGCTGTCTGTTGGGCCTCGGAAGCGGATTGCGGGCGGGAGGCCGGGCTGGATTCCGCCGGTTTTTCGCCGGGCGTGTAGCGACGATTCTGAAATTGAGTATAAGGGCGCTTTATCCCTTGTTGCGACGGCAACGGCACATTGCCCATCGCCGGGAGCAGACTGCCCGCCACGAGGTTTTGATCCGATTCAAACTGGGCGTTCTTGTCCTCCGTGTCGGTTTTCTGCAGCCCGTCGGAGAGGATGGTTTCCCGTGGAGGAGTTGGTTTGGGAATCAACACAATGGCGGTCGATTTTGGAGTAGGCGTCGGGGTGGCCTGGGTGATCGTGATCTCCAGCGGTTTCGGTGGCTTGGCCGGGGCAATCTGAGGCCTTTTGGGCATGAAAATCGAGACGATCACCACTGCCGCGACGAAAATCAGGTGCAATAGTACGGAGAAGGACCATCGCAATCAGGATTTTACGCCGGTCTTTCATCAAGCGCCCAACGTAGGGAGGGGAGGGGGCGGGTGCAAATTTCAAATCCACAAACAATCAAAGACGGGATTTTTTATCAGAAAAGGGTGGGGTGGAGGACGTTGCTCAGATCCACTCGGCCCGGATCACTCCATTCTTGAGGCGGGCGACCAGCGGATAAATGGAAAGCTGCGCGCACCACTCGACATCGGGCGTAAACCCCTTCACCCGCAACGCGCGCCCATTTTTGGAAAGCTGGAAGCCCTCAAGCAACCGGTGCTCATACTGCGCATAGAGCGCACCCGCCGCCAGCGCCGCATCGGTGAGATCGGCTTCGGGGAAAGCTTGGGCCAGTGCTCCGGCGGCGAGTAGGTCTTCCAGCGCCGCGTCGTCCCCGGTGCCTGCGCATACGGCCAGCACCCGCGCCGGCTGCGCTTTCCGCAACGCGGCCACGGTGGCTTCCAGATTGAGGAACGCCGCCGCCAAGACCGCTTGCGCATGCCCGCAGGCGCGCAGAGCGAGCGTGCCATTGGTCGTCGTGGTGATGACGCGGCGTCCGCTGTGCTGGCAATACTCCAGTGGCGAATTGCCCACATCGAACCCTGCAATCTTCACTCCGCCGCGCTCGCCGCCCAGCAGCGCATCGGGATGCCGCTCCTGCAGCGCGCGCGCTTCCTCAATGGTCTCGGCGGGAATGATCTCGGTGATCCCATGCGCAAAGCCGGTCACCATCGACGAAGTGGCCCGCAGGATGTCGAACACGACCGCCGTCGTCTCGCCCAGGTCCTGATTCCGGAGCCGGGCGATCTCAGCAGGCGAACTGGCGACATCGAAGATCATCGGGAGAGCTTCCACGTTTTCCGCGCGTGGTGAAAGAGGTATTGCTGCGCATACCCGCCATATTCGCCGAAGTAGGTATTGGAAAAATCGCGCAGCCGCCCGGTCGTCACCTTGCGCTTCTTGCGAAAATAAATCTCCCGCAGGATGCGCTCGATCCATACGTCGATGGGAAAAGCCCGTAACCGCTCGAAGCCGAAGAGCAACGCGCAGTTCGCCACTTTTTCCCCGACGCCGGGAAGACGGCAGAGCTCCGCCCGCGCCGTCTCATCGTCCATCGTGGCAATCGATTCGAGGCTCACCATCCCGGCGGCGATCAACTTGGCCGCGCCCAATAGATTTTTTGCCCGGAAGCCCAGCTTGCACTCGCGCAATTCCGCCTCGGTGCACTCGGCCAGCCGCTCCGGGGTGGGGTAGGTGTAAAGCGTGGTTCCGGCAAATTCCACCGGCTGCCCATAGCGTCGGCGCAGCTGCAAGGAAATCTGCCGGATATGCGGCACCTGCTTCATCGCCGAGGTGATGAAAGTCGCGAGACATTCCCACGCCGGCTGGCGCACCAGCCGCATCCCACGGCAAAACGCGAGCGCCGCCTGCATCGCCTCATCCTGCGGAAAGGTCGCGTAAATTTCCGCCAGCGGATGATCGAGTGCGAAGAAATGCCGCGTGATCTCCTCCGTCCCCACCGGTGCCAACAGTTTGTCCCCATCAGCCTCCACATATAGCGGAGTCCGATCTGCCAGCCCGATCCAGCCCGCCCCGCGTGGTACCCAGTGAAAAAGCTGACCGCAATCCAGCGTCAGCCCCAGGTCGAAATTCGGGGCCGCGATCCCGACCAGCTCCGGCGTCATCGAATGAAGTAGCTCAGGTTTTCCAGTTCCATCGCGAGGTCCACATTGTTCACCACCACCCCGTCGGGCACCTGGAGAATGATTGTCGAAAAATTGAAAATCCCCTGGATGCCCGCTGCCACCAGCTCATTGGCCACCTCCTGCGAGACGGTCCCCGGCACCGAGAGCACCGCCATCTTGATCTTCTTCGCCCGAATATACTCGCGCATCCGGCTCATCGGCAGGACCGAAGTCCCGGAATGATGCTTTTTCGCGGCGTCGATGTCGAAGGCCGCCAGAATCTCAAACCCCTCCTTGGCAAAGCCCTGGTAGTGCAGCAGCGCCGAGCCGAGATTGCCCACGCCGACCAGGATCACCGGTTGCAGCCGGGTCGTGCCGAGCGCTTCCACCAGCTTCTTGCTCAATGCCTCCACATCATAGCCCAGCCCACGGGTGCCGAATTGGCCGAAATACGTGAGGTCTTTGCGTAATTGTGTAGGTTTCACCCCGGCGGCCTTGGCCAGCGCCGCGGAGGAGACGGTCGAAACGTGGTTGGCCTTGAGCCGCTGCAAGCTGCGCTGATACAGCGAGAGACGGTAAACGGCCTTGCGGGGGATCGCTAACTTGACCATTTTGTGAAAAATAACTTGGCACGTAACTAGGCAGGGATGCGAAGTTGTCAATATGCGACTGAATAGATTTTTAGCCTCCGCCGGTCTCGGCTCCCGCCGCGGCGTTGAAAAATTGATCGTGGATGGGCACGTCACGATCAACGGCGACTACTGCCTCGACCTTGCCACGACCGTGCTGCCGACCGATTCGGTGAAGGTGGACGGCCGCCTCGTGAAGGCCGAGCCGATGTGCTACCTGCTCCTTAACAAGCCGAAGGGTTTTCTTTGCACGGCTGACGACGAAAAGGAGCGCCGGACCATTTTCGACCTGATTCCCGACGGTTATCCCCGCCTTTTCAACGTAGGTCGTCTCGACAAGGAGAGCGAGGGGCTCCTCATCCTGACCAACGATGGCGAACTGGCCCAATTCCTTACCCATCCCAGCCACGGCGTGGAAAAGGAATACGAGGTCATCCTCGACCAGCCCTTCGACCCCGCCAAACGGGAGAAGCTGCTCCGTGGTTTCCACATCGAAGGTGGACGGGCCAAAATGGAGAGCCTCGCCCAGCTCGGCCCGCAAAAGCTGAAGGTCGTCCTCAAGCAGGGCCTCAAGCGCCAGATCCGCCTCATGTTCTACGATCTCGGCTACGAAGTGGAACAGCTCACCCGCATCCGCATCGGCCCGCTTAAGACGAACCACCTGCCCCTCGGTGGCTGGCGCATGCTCACGGCCCGGGAAGTCGAAAGCCTGCGCAAAGAGCCCAAGCCCAAAACCGCCTGGAAACCCGCCGCCACCGCTGCTCCTGCGAAACCGGTGGCGAAAAAGATCAACCGCCTAGACGCCAAGCCGCCAAGGAAAGGGAAGAGTTTCACCACGAAAGCACGAAAACACGAAGGGTAGGGGATAGCGAGCGTGCACTTGCCGGTGAGGCTCCGCCTCGTCTTCGCTGCGTGAGTCTAAACAAACGGATCACTCAGTGGCAGCCCATGCGCCTCCGCCACTGCTGGGCAGGTCAGCCGCCCGGCGATCGTATTGATGCCACCGCGCAATCCCGGGTGACGTTGGCACGCCTCGGCGAGCCCGCGATTCGCCAGGGCCTCGATGTAGCGATAGGTGACATTCGTCAGCGCTTGCGTCGCGGTGCGGGCATACGCACCGGGCATATTGGCCACGCAGTAGTGCGTAATTTCCTCTTCCACGAAAATCGGATGCTCATGCGTGGTTGGGCGCGTCGTCTCCGCGCAGCCGCCCTGATCCACCGCGATATCCACCAGCACGCTGCCTGGCTTCATCAGCCGCAGCATGTCGCGCCGGATCAGTTTCGGAGCCTTCGCTCCCGGGACCAGCACTGCGCCGATCAGCAGATCGACCGTCGGCAGCAGATCGAGCAAATGCGCCTCGCTGGAATAAAGGGTGTGTGCCGAGTGCATGGTGATATCGAGGAAACGCATCCGCTCCAGGTCCACCTCCAGAATCGTCACATCCGCCCCGAGGCCGGTCGCCATGCGGGCTGCATTCACGCCCGCGCTCCCGCCGCCGATCACCACCACTTTGCCGGGCAAGACCCCGGGCACGCCGCCCAGCAGCACGCCTTTGCCCCCCTGGTGCTTGGCCAGGAAATACCCGCCCACAATCACCGACATCCGCCCCGCGATCTCGCTCATCGGCTCCAGCAACGGCAGGCGTCGATTCACCTCCACCGTTTCATAAGCGATCGCCGTCACGCCGGACTTCATCAGCGCCTCGGTGAGTGGCAGGCTGGCCGCCAGATGCAGGTAGGTGAAAAGAATCTGCCCACTGCGCAGGAGCGCATATTCGGAAGGCAGCGGCTCCTTCACTTTCACGATCATCTCCGCCCGGGCAAAAACCTCCTCATGCGTGGCGATGATCTCCGCGCCGGCCTGTTCGTAATCCGTATCCGCATAGCCGCTCCCTACGCCCGCGCCCTGTTCCACCAGGACCCGTATGTCCGGCGCGCACGAGTTGAAGAGCGCCAGCGGGCAGGAGACTGGTGCGGTGCTCCTGCTGCTTAATTTCCCTGGGAACCCCGATAATCATCTTTTTGGTAGGTTTTTAGTTCAATGAAGGATCGTCGGGGGCTTCGGCAAGCAATTTGAACCATGGGCCCTGCTCGCGCATGATCGACTGCCATAGATTGGCGCAGGATTCCACGCCGAGCATCCCGCGATCCGGGCGCTGCACCAGCCACGCATGCTGCGAAAGCTCGTCCTCCAACTGGCCGCCGCTCCAGCCCGAGTAGCCGATAAAGGCCCGCACTGAGCAATTCGCGTCTTCGGTGAACTTCCAGGCTTCTTCCAGCGCGATATGGGTCTGGCACTGGATCGTCTCCGTCTTCGCATCCCAGCGAAAAGCGGCAAACGTGAGCTGATCGGTCCCCACCGGTCCGCCAAAGAACACCGGGACCTTCGCCAGCGTCCCGGCCGCATCGTCCGGCAGATAATCCTCCACGGTCTTCCCCGTCGGCCGGGTAATCACCAGGCCAAACGTGCCATCCGTGGCATTATTCTGGGAAAGAAAAACCACCGAGCGCCGAAAATTCGGGTCCATCAGGCTCGGATGAGCGATCAAAATCGAACCGGAGAGGCCGAGTGACGTTGAGCTATATTCACGCACAGGGGGAGCCTAAGTCCGGAACGCCCGCATGCAAGTTTTTCATGGGACTTAAACCGGGAAATGCCGAGCGGAACCCTGTATAATTTTACCGCCAAGACGCCAAGTCGCCAAAAGAGAGAAGCAATTAATGTGCGGGAGTAATCCTCCCACTCGCGGCGACTTGGCGGTGAAAATGCCAGAGCGCATCCGGTCCCTCGCACTTTTCCCCTTTGCACTTTTCGCCGGGCCTCGTAATCTCGTTCCCTCTATGAAAGCCAAAGTCATCGTGATGCCCAAGAAGTCCGTCCTCGATCCGCAGGGAGTTGCCGTGCGCGACGCGATCCATCATCACGGACTGCCCGCTGTGAAATCGGTCCGCATCGGCAAGTTCATGGAACTCGAAGTGGACAACGCCAGCCCCGAGAAGCTGCACGAAATCTGCCGCGACCTCCTCTCCAATCCCGTGATGGAGGACTACGAGCTGATTGTTGAGGGCTAATTGCTGCGCGCCGTTGGCCCGTGCTCTTTCGCGTATTTCCAAACCATCGTTCGCTTCGTTTTCTAAACTTTTAATTCTTAATTTTTAACTTCCATGAAAGCCGCCGTCATCCGCTTCCCCGGTTCCAATTGTGATCAGGACTGCCACCTCGTCCTCCGCGAGCTTGGCGTCGAGGTGGACTACGTGTGGCACAAGGATGCCGAACTCGCCGGTTACGACCTTGTTGTCCTGCCCGGCGGCTTCAGCTACGGCGATTATCTCCGCTGCGGTGCGATCGCCCGTTTCTCGCCGATCATGAAGGCGGTGAAAGAACACGCGGCCAGGGGCGGACTGCTCCTCGGCATCTGCAACGGCTTCCAGATCCTCTGCGAGGCGGGCCTGCTTCCCGGCGCGCTCATTCGTAACCGCGACCTCCATTTCATCTGCGAGCACGTCCACATTCGCGTCGAGAGCAGCGAGACCCCATTCACCAACGTCGCCGAAGCTGGCCAGGTGCTCCACGTCCCCATCGCACACGGCGAGGGAAGCTACACCGCCGACGAGGCCACCCTTTCCGAGCTGAACGGCGAGCACCGCGTCATCGTCCGCTACTGCGATGCTGATGGCACCACCTCCGCCCTCGCCAATCCGAACGGCTCCGCCGAAAACATCGCCGGCATCTGCAACGCCGCCCGCAACGTGTTCGGCCTCATGCCCCACCCCGAGCGCGCCTGTGATGCCCGCCTGGGCAGCACCGACGGCCTCGTCATCTTCAAGTCCGTGCTCAAAGCGCTGGGCATCTCGAAAGCGGCCTAGGTTTTTCACCGCCAAGGTGCCAAGCTTTTTTAAGAAACCTCTTCTCGTGCCCACACTCCGTGTGGGGACGCCCATTTCCGCGACACTCTGTGTCGTCTCCCCGGCGCTGAATTGAATGGAGTCGTGACCTCTGATCACGTGCTCCTCATTCATCCTTCGTGCCCTCCGCTAATTTGAGTATTCCTACCACTGCCGAAACACCACGCAAACCCCGGTCTGGTCCAAAACCGCAAATTCCAGCGCCCCCCAAGGCCGCTTCGTGACTGCTTTGGAATTGGGATGCAACAGCTCCGGTCGTTTTGAGGAAATCTCCGCAAAAAGATCGTTGATGGTGTCCGTTTCAATCGCAATTTCCTGCCGGTCCTTCGCGGCCCATTCCGGGCTCTCCACCACGTAAGCCTTGGCCGTATCGCGTTCCACTACCGCCAGATCCTCATCCTGATACAGCACCGTAAACCCCAGTCCCCCCACAAACAAATCCAAGCCCTCGGCCAGGTGGTTGAAGAATATTTTTGGGATCAAGCGCGACATCATATATCGGGTTCCTTTTCAGTTACATCTAAGGAAAAAGCTAAGCCACTCGACCAGCGACATCCGCACGGCGAAAGTCCGCGGCGCAAAACCCGAGAGTCCCCATCGGGTTGGTCTCAGTAACGGGAAAGCCAGGATCGTCCTCATGACTCCAACTCGAATCCCTTGATCGCTGCCATCAGTTGGAGGGATGACATCACAATTGGAATGGGTAATATGCTCAGAAAATAACCAACGGCACAAAATGCCCGGCTCTGCTTCGTGCGCAATTGCAATGATACATGGATCACCCCGAATACCGTCAGGCCCAATGCCAGCAACAGCGAAAAAACAGCCCAACCCATCGGGCGAATCGGTGTTCCGCGGGGCACGGCCAAAAACGGAAGCGCCTGCGCAAAGATATAAACATCGCACAACAGCGGGATCAATAACGCCGACGGAATTGCTGGCCTGGTGCCCCGCAGATATTGAGCCCCGCACCAAAAACATATCGCCGTGCCAATCATGTAGCTGAACCCATGCAGCCAAAGGAACGGCATCATCAACAACCCGCAAAAAGCATCAGCGACTGGCGATGGACCATGAGAAAACCCACTCGAAAAATCGATCCCATGCCTCTTCGCTCACGAGTAGCGGAAAGATCGCCAATAATATCCCAAAAATCAGAAGCCGGATAAAGCAGCGACTTGGGTTGCTGTAAATTTCCATAAGGCTTAGGTATGGCATCTTAGATCCGACTCATGCCTGACCCCGTGCGCATCAATCATCAGCACCCAACGTGAACCTTGGCACTGAAGCCAGTCTGGCGAAGGCTCGACTATGCCAGTCGCAATGAAGTCATCACGAACTCCGAGCGGGTCTTCATCCATATCGAAAGCGGTGACCATCATGCCAGCGCGAAGCTGCACTGGTGAGCCAGACTCATCAGGAGCGGTGTCGCTGTGCGAGAGACAAAGCATCGTTCCTCCTTCAAACAGGCCATTAAAGTCCGCCTGAACCTTGGGTGATTTTTGAACTTCGTGAATCATGGCGTTTAACGAGAAGCTGATCCCAAATTGGGGCTAAACCGGTGACGGTTTTGAATTTTAGAGAAAGCATCATCTTTTGCTTTGAAACTGCCCTGCCGGAAATGGTCGCGCTAGTGATTCCCGGTGAATTATCGAAACCTCCTTCTCCAAACAAGCCAAAACCTCCTCGTGCCCACACTCTGTGTGGGCACGCCCTTGTCCGCGACACTCTGTGTCGTCTCCCGGCGCTAAATTGAATGGAGTCGTGACCTTTGATCACCCGCCCCTCCCTCATCCCTCCGTGCTCTCCGCGTTCTCCGTAGTTTAACTTCCTCACCTCTGCGCCTCTGCGGTAAAATCCTCCCTCCCTTGGTGTCTTCGTGCCTTGGTGGTTAAATTTCATGGCTCTCATTCCGGTGCCGCCTGCGAATGGTGATTGTGAGCGCCCCCATCATCGAAACCCAAGTCCCCGCCCGGCTCGACCGTCTGCCGTGGAGTCGCTGGCACTGGTTCATTGTCACGGCTCTCGGCGCGACCTGGATTCTCGACGGCCTCGAAGTCACTCTCGCCGGTTCGCTCGGGGCCATGCTCACGCATAAGGATGCGCTCGGCCTTTCCCAAACCCAAGTTGGTGCGAGTGGCTCTTCCTATCTCGCCGGGGCCGTGCTCGGGGCGTTGGTTTTTGGCTACGCTGCCGATCTTCTGGGGCGCAAGAAGCTCTTTTTTCTCACCGTCGGTGTTTATCTCAGCGCCACCGCCGCGACCGCCTTCTCCTGGGATTTCGCCAGCTTTGCCGTGTTCCGCTTCCTCACCGGCGCGGGCATCGGCGGAGAATACGCCGCGATCAACTCCGCCATCGACGAGCTGATTCCCGCCCGGCTGCGCGGTCGGGTGGACCTGATCATCAACTCTACCTTCTGGCTCGGGGCCGCCATCGGTGCGGTCGCCACCACCGTCGTGCTTGATCCCCGCATTTTCCCGCCGTGGCTCGGCTGGCGCTGCGCCTTCGGGATCGGGGCCGCGCTCGGGCTGGTGGTGTTCGCCTTCCGCCGCTGGGTGCCGGAAAGCCCGCGCTGGCTGATGGTTCACGGTCGCCACGAAGAAGCCGAGGCCGTGGTCGCCGAGGTGGAGCAGACGGCGGGAAGGGGAGCGCCGCTGGAAATCATCTCGACTGCCCCCGTGCGCATCCGCCTCCGGGCACGCACCCCGCTCGCGGAAATCTGGGACGCCATCGCCCGCCAGCATGGCCGCCGCTCGGTGCTCGGCCTCGTGCTGATGGTCACCCAGGCTTTTTTCTACAACGCGATCTTTTTCACCTACGCACTTGTCTTGCAGAAGTTTTACAACATCGACGCCGGTCGGGTCGGGCTCTATCTGCTGCCTTTTGCGCTCGGGAACGTCCTTGGCCCGGTGCTGATCAGCCATTGCTTCGACACCATCGGGCGCAAGCCCATGATCGCGGCGACCTACGCCCTTTCCGGTTTCGCTCTGGCCATCACCGGCCTGCTCTTCCATGCCGGAATCCTCACCGCGCAGACCCAGACTGTCTGCTGGTCGGTCACCTTTTTCTTCGCTTCCGCCGCCGCCAGTTCGGCCTACCTCACAGTCAGCGAGGTGTTTCCTTTGGAAATCCGCGCGCTCGCCATCGCTATTTTCTACGCGGTGGGCACTCTCGCGGGCGGCGTCTTTGCCCCGGTGCTCTTTGGCTGGATGATCGGCACCGGCTCGCGCAGCACTCTGCTCATCGGGTATCTTTTCGCTGCATTTTTGATGGGGATCGGCGCGTTAACGGAGCTTTTACTCGGCGTCAAAGCCGAGCGCCAATCCCTCGAAAGCGTCGCCGCACCGCTTTCCAGCGCGGATGGGCAGTGACAGAATGACCTCCAGAACCAGAAAGGGGTGAATTTTCCGGGATGGAAATATTGACATCGCGCCGCATTTTCCGTGTCATCGGCGCAGTAAATTTCGAGTGACGTATTAGAAGTTGTGAAAATTTTCACAAATTCCTTGCTTCGCCGACGGGGCCGAAAATAAAGTCCCGCCCACGAAATTTTTGAACACCGGGCTTTGGCTGCAGGGCGGCACCCGAAAGTTCGAGACCCAAATAACATGGCGAACCTTTTTTCGCGAAAAACCAACTGGCTGCCGCTAAAGCTATTCATCGTAGTCAACGTGATCGGAATGATCGCGACGGCAGGCGTTTTCTATTACTTCACCCCCAAGTACACGCGGGTGGGGTACGAGCCCATTCAGCCAGTTGCCTTCCAGCATGACATCCATGCGAAGCAGCTCGGGATCGACTGCCGCTACTGCCACAGCTACGTGGAAGTCTCCGCGCACTCGAACATCCCCACCACTCAAGTCTGCATGGGCTGCCACTCCCAGGTGCAGAAGGGAAATCCCAAGCTGAAGCCGGTTTACGACAGCTGGACCACTGGCAAGCCGATCGAGTGGGTGCAGATCCACAAGACCCCCGACTACGTTTACTTCAACCACGCGGTGCACGTGAACCGCGGCGTGAGCTGCTACAGCTGCCACGGCCAGGTCAACGACATGAAGGTGGTCTTCCACGATCAGTCGCTTAGCATGGCTTGGTGCTTGGAGTGCCATCGCAACCCCGAGAATTTCCTTCGCCCGCGCGACCAGGTGTTTAACCTCGACTGGCATCCGCCCACCGGCACGAGCCAGCGCGAGCTTGGTCTGAAACTGAAACAAGCATGGAAAGTGAATCCGCCTGAAGATTGCGCGGGCTGCCACCGATGAAGCGAGTATTCCACCATCCCGAGGCCCCGAAAGGCGGCAAAAAGTATTGGCGCAGCTCCCGAGGAGTTGAGTGATCTGGCGCAGTCGCCGGAATTTCAACAGGCCGTCGAGCGTGAATTTCCCGCCGGAGCCGCGGAATTCGACAAGGACGAGGTGTCCCGCCGTCATTTCATCAAGCTCATGGGTGCGTCCACCGCGCTGGCCGGTCTCGGTCTCGCGGCCTGCCGTCGTCCCACGCTGGAGCTGGTGCCGTTTTCGCACGGGGTCGAATGGGCGATCCCAAGCAAGCCGGTTTTCTACACCACCTCGATGCCGACCCACCGCGGCTACGCTCCGCTGGTGGTGACCACGAACGACGGTCGCCCGACCAAGATCGAGGGTAACCCGCTCCATGCGATGAGCAATGGCGGCACCGACGTCTTTGCGCAGGCTTCCATCCTCTCGCTCTACGATCCGGATCGCGCGCCGAATTTCCTGCAAAACGGGCAGATTTCGACGGAAAAGCAGTTTGCGGATTATTTGGAGCAAGTATTGCCGACGCTGGCCGCCGATGGCGGGGCTGGGCTGGCTTTTGTCGTCGAGCGCAATGCCTCGCCGACCCGTGGGCGCTTGCGCGATCTCATCCTCGCGAAGTATCCGCAGGCCCGTTGGTGTGTCTATGAGCCGCTGGGGAATGATCTTTATCAGCAGGCCGCGCAGATCGGTTTTGGCGATGGCGTCCTGCCGCAGCCGGTAATTTCCAAGGCGGATATCATTGTTTCGCTCGACAGCGACTTTTTGAACGCGATCGAAGGCACGCCCGACATGGTGCGCGACTTCAGTGACCGTCGTCGGGTCGAAAAGGTTGGCGACAAGATGAACCGCCTCTACGCGGTGGAAAATCGCTTCACGATCACTGGCGGCATGGCGGATCACCGCCTGCGCCTGCCTGCGAGCCAGGTCGGGGCCTTTGCTGTCGCACTCGCGAAGAAGCTGGGCGATCCGACGCTGGCTCCGCTCGCGGACGCGATCAACAAGAGTGTCGAGACTGCCCAGATCCCCGAGGATTGGGTGTCCGCACTCGCCGAAGACCTCCTCGCCGCCAAGGGCCGCAGCCTCATTTTGGTTGGCGAACGTCAGCCAATCGCGGTGCAGTTGCTCGGGTTCGCGATCAATCAGGTGCTTGGCAACGTCGGCGCCACGCTGGTCGGCAAGCCGCTCACCGAAAAGCCGTCCGTCCCGCTCGCCTCAGTCGCCAGCGATATCGACGACAAGAAGATCACTTGCCTCGTGATGATCGGCGGCAACCCTGCCTTCAATGCCCCGGTCGATCTGAACTGGGACAAGCTGCAGGACAAGGTTTCGCACATCATCCGCCTCGGCATGTATGTCGATGAAAGCTCGCAGGGAGCCCACTGGCATGTGCCAGCCGCGCATTACCTCGAAGCGTGGGGTGACGGGCGTGCGGTCGATGGTTCCTATCTCTCGGTACAGCCGATGATCATGCCGCTCTTCGGCGGATGGTCGGAACTCGATCTGCTGGCCATCTTTGCCGGTCTGCCCAAGCCCAAGAGCGCGGAGCTGATTCAGGACACCTTCAAGCAACTCGCTCCGACGGCCAATTTCAGCGAAGCGTGGGTAAAGTTCCTGCACGACGGTTTCCTTGCGGGCAGTGCCGCAGGTCAACGTCCGCTCTTTTTCCAGACCACCGCCGCCGCGATGTATGTCGGCGAGCATTCCTCGACCCCCGCGCTGGTGGGCGAAGATGCCTTCGAGGTGGTTCTCGTTCCTGATTCCAAGCTGATCGATGGTCGCTACGCGAACCTCGGCTGGCTCCAGGAAACGCCCGATCCAGTCACGCAGTTGACCTGGGACAACGCCGCCATCGTCAGCCCCGCGACCGCGAAGAAGCTGGGTATCCGCGAGCACAAGGTGGGCGTGGAAGTTCACGACGTCATCGAGATCGTTTTTGAAGATCAGCGTCGCTTGGAAATCGTCGCCCTGCCGGTCCCTGGCCATGCCGATCACTCCATCACGATCGCGCTCGGCTACGGTCGCAAGGTCAATGGCTACATCAGCAAGGGCGCGGGCGTAAATGCCTATCCGTTGCGCACTTCCGCCGAGCCTTACATCGCGCTTGGGGCCAAGGTCCGCAAGACCGACCGCACCTATCCGCTCGCGCTGGCACAGGATGAATCGCACATGCAGGGCAGCCTGTTCGTGCGCGAGGCCACGCTCGAGCAGTACGAGAAGCAGCCCAATTTCGCCCAAGTCGCCGGCCTTGATGCCGAAGCGGTCAATGGCGTCGATATTTACACCCGCCCGACCTACAACGCTCCGAACCAATGGGGCATGGTAGTCGATCTCAACACCTGCACCGGTTGCAATGCCTGTGTCGTCGCCTGCCAGGCCGAGAACAACATCCCGGTCGTCGGCAAGGAGCAGGTGCTCAAGGGCCGCCGCATGCACTGGATTCGCATGGACCGTTACTTCGCGAGCGCGGATAACGATGATACGAATCCCGAGATGGTCATCGAGCCGCTTATGTGCCAGCATTGCGAGGCTGCGCCTTGCGAGGCCGTCTGCCCGGTCAACGCCACCGTCCACAGCGACGACGGCTTGAATGTGATGGCCTACAACCGCTGTATCGGCACCCGCTATTGCGCGAACAACTGCCCGTTCAAGGTCCGCCGTTTCAACTTCTTTAACTTCAACGAGCGCCCGATCCAGGATCACGATCTCTACAAAGGCCCGCTCACGCACTTCGGCATGAAGGAAACGCTGAAGCTGCAGAAGAACCCGAACGTCACCGTGCGCATGCGCGGCGTGATGGAGAAGTGCACCTTCTGCGTGCAGCGCATCGAAATGGCCCGCATCGCCACCAAGGTGAAGGCCGGTGATTCCGATGACGTGACCATCCCGGTCGATTCCTTCAAGGTCGCCTGCCAGCAGGCCTGCACCGCCGAGTCGCTCGTCTTCGGCGACATCAAGAACCCCGAAAGCAAGGTCTCGAAGCTTCGTGCCTCGGACAAAAACTACGAATTGCTGAAATACCTGAACCTCCACACGCGCGTCACCTATCTCGCGCGTCTGCGCAATCCCAATCCGAAGATGCCCGGCGCGGACCAAGTGGCGGGCTACGAGTGGAATGTGAAGGAAAGCTAAGCGCCCATGTCTGAAACACTTACCGCTGAACAAAAAGTGATCCGTCCGCCGCTGCTCGATGGCGGCCACGGCTTCAAATGGGTCTCGGACAATGTCTCCGGCATCATTCAGGGCAAGACGCCGCTCTGGTGGTGGATTCTCTTTGTCATTTGCGCCATCATTGCTGGCTCGGGTATGTCGCTGCTCTTTTACCAAGTTTCGACTGGCGTTGGCGTATGGGGTGAAAACCAGCCCGTCGGCTGGGGCTGGGATATTACCTGCTTCGTCTTCTGGGTCGGCATCGCCCACGCGGGCACTTTGATTTCCGCCCTCCTGTTGCTTACCCGTCAGAAATGGCGCACCGGCATCGGTCGCGCGGCGGAGGCCACCACCGTCTTCGCGCTCATGTGCGGTGCCGTCTATCCGGCGGTGCACATCGGTCGCGTCTGGTTTGCCTGGTATCTGGCCCCGATTCCGAACCAGTACGGCATGTGGCCGAACTTCCGCTCCGCGCTGCTTTGGGACGTGTTTGCGGTTAACGCCTACCTCAGCGTCTCGGCCATGTTCTGGCTGATGGGCATGATCCCTGATTTCGCCACCTTGAAGACCCGAGCCACCAGCCCTTGGATGCGCCGCGTATATCACATCCTTTCCTGCGGCTGGACCGGCTCGGCCAAGAACTGGCGCCACTACGAAATGGCGGCCCTCTGCCTCTCCGGTCTCTCGGTTGCGCTCGTGTTCGCGGTGTCCTCGACGGTGTCGTTCGACTTCTCGACCTCGGTGATTCCCGGCTGGCACACCACCATCTTCCCGCCTTACTTCGTCATCGGCGCCATCTTCGCGGGCATGTGCATGGTGCTCACCATCTTCATCCCGCTTCGCGTGGCCTATCCGCAGTTGAAGGATATCATCACCCCGGCCCACGTGGACCGCATGGCCAAGCTGCTCCTCATGGCGGCGCTGCTGGTGGACTACGTTTACACCTCGGAATTCTTCATGGCCTACTACGGCGGCAACCCGTATGAGCGCCACCTCTTCCTCTCGCGTTATTTCCCGGAATACGGTCCGCTCTGGTGGTATGGCCGCTTCATGTTGTTCTGCAACCTGCTCCTGCCGCAGCTTCTCTGGATTCGCCCGATTCGCAAGAACCTGCTCCTCCTCTTCATCATCTGCCAGTTCGGCACGGTGGGCATGTGGTTCGAGCGCTTCGTGATTATCGTTCCGCCGATCACCGAGGACTTCCTGCCGAGCTCCTGGCACATCTATCACCCAAGTTGGGTCGAGGTCGGCACCTTTGCCGGCACGCTGGGGCTGTTCTTTACGCTGTGCCTGCTCTTCATCCGCTTCATCCCGATCGTCTCGATTGCTGAATTGAAGGGCGCGCTGCCGCAGGCCGATCCACACGGCGATCACAAAACTCAACCTACCATTCCTTAATGGCACCGGATAAACCACGAAAAATCTACGGTCTCGCAGCGGAGTTTTCCAACGTTGCGGTGATCACCGAGGCAGCGAAGGCGATTCGCGAAGCCGGGTATCGCCGTTGGGACGTCTATTCACCTTTCCCGATTCACGGCATCGAAAAAGCGATGGGTATCGGCAAGTCCTGGCTCAGCGCGGTCGTGCTGGCGGGTGGCTTGGGTGGCGTGCTCACGGCCTTCCTGCTTCAGAATATCCCGTCGATTCTGCTTTACCCGACAATCGTGGACGCGAAGCCGGTCACTCTTGCGACGCAGCCCGCGTTCGTGAACATCATGTTTGAATTGATGGTAATCTTCGGTGCCAGTTCCGCCGTCTTCGGTATGCTGATCTTCAACCGCCTGCCGCGCCTTTACCATCCGATGTTCAACTGGGACCACTTCGACAAGGTGTTCGATGACGGTCTTTTCATCGCGATCGATGCCAGCGATGAGAAATACTCCGAGGCTGAAACCCGGGAACTGCTCGCCAAGCTGGGCGGCACCCACATCACGCTCGTGCACGACTGATTTATGCTCCGGTATTTCTTCCTCGCAGTTTTAGTCGCCGTGGTGGCCGTCGTGGCGCTCGCCGGATTCCGGGGCACCCACACGACCAATTCGCCGATTGAGCTTTTCCCCGGCCTCGACATGGCCCGCCAGCCGCGTTTCGATGCCCAGCAGACCAATTCGTTCTTTGCCGATAATCGCGAACAGCGCCAGCCAATCGCGGGCACCGTTCCCTTCGGCTACGAGCTTCCCGGCTCCTACCTCCAGCCGCCCGCCAGCAATGGCGATCTCACGGTCGATAGCGGATTCAGCACCGGCACGTCCTATTTTGACACCGGTCGCATCAACGGCTTCTACGGCAACGGCATCCCGATCAAGGCCAGTGAAGACCTGCTCAAGCGCGGTCGCGAGCGTTACAACATCAACTGCTCCGCCTGCCATGGTGAAGCCGGTTATGGCAACGGCATCGTCACCAAGTATGGCCTCGCCGGTCCGGCCAATTTCCAGACCGATCCGATCCGCACCATGCCGGATGGCCAGATCTTCAATACCATCACGCTGGGCAAGAATAACATGACCCCGCTCGGCCATCAGATTTCGGTCGAGGACCGCTGGGCCATCATCGCCTACATCCGCGCCCTTCGAGTTGAGCCAGCACGCGCCCGCCAATCTGCTCACCGACGCCCAGCGAAAAGAACTTATGGAGGCCAAATAATGAGCGCAGACCATCATCACCCGGTGCCGCCCAAAGAGGAGAACTACGAGAGCGGACGCGCCTTTAGCACCACCCTCGCGGCGGTCGCTCTCGCGGTCATCTCCGGCATCATTTCGCTGATCGGCGCGCTCCATGCGCCCCAGCAGTTTGCCTACTCCTGGCTCTTTGCCTTCGCCTTCTTCTTCACCATCAGCGCCGGTTCGCTCTTCTGGCTCCTCGTCCATCACGCGACGGATGCCGAGTGGGGCGTGCTCATTCGCCGGATTCAGGAAACGATGGCGTTCATGCTGCCGGTCCTGCTCATCTTCTTCATCCCGCTTTACCTTTACCGGGACATTCTCTGGCACTGGCTCTTGCTGGCTCCCGGCGTGGATCACGTCGTCGATCTCAAGCGCGGCTTCATGAACTTCCCATACTCGTTCGTGGCCGATGGCTACGGCAAGGATGCGCTGAAATTCGCCTCCCTCGGTTTTCTCACTCGTTCGGTCATCTATTTCCTCGCCCTCTCCAGTCTCGCCCTCGCCATGTATTGGCACTCGACCCGGCAGGACAAGGACGGCGCGGCCAAGCACACCCTCGCCATGCGCATGGTCGGTGGCGGTGGACTCCCGCTCTTCTGCCTCACGCTCACCTTCTGCGGCTCCGACTGGCTCATGGCCCTCGACAAGCACTGGAACTCCACCCTCTGGGGCGTTTACATCTTCGCCGGCGGCGTCGGCAGCTCGATGTGCCTGCTCGTGGTCATCACCTACTGGCTGCAATCGCTCGGTTACCTGCGCTGGGTTACGGTGGAGCACTACCACATCATGGGCAAACTGATGCTCGCCTTCTGCGCCTTCTGGGCCTACATCGCTTTCAGCCAGTATATGCTGGATTGGTATGGCAACATTCCGGAAGAAACCTCCTATTTCATCCGCCGCAGCATCGGCTCGTGGTGGGGCTTGACGACTTTCCTCACCATCTTCCGGTTCTTCATTCCGTTCCCGATCCTGCTCATCCAGGGGCTGAAGCGCCGTCCGAAATGGCTGATGTTTGCCGCGCTCTGGATGCTGCTCATGCAGCTCCTCGATCTCTACATCATCATCATGCCTCCGTTGCATGAACAGGGGGCTTCGGTGGCCGCACTACCGCTGGATATCTCCTGCCTCGTCTTCTTTGCGTCGGTGTTGTTCCTGGTCTTCACCCGCCAGCTTTCCAAGCATAACCTCTTCCCGCTCCGCGATCCGCGTCTGGAAGGATCACTCAAAGTTTTAAACTGAACATGCAGCCTGAAATTCGCAAAGTATCTTTGGGTCCCGTCTTCATCGCGGGAGTGTTCTGGTTCCTCGCCTTCGCGCTGGTGGTCGGGATCTTCTTTTGCCTCACCCATTCCGCGGATAGCTACGATGCCGATCGTTCCGTCGAGCGGGAGAAAAACCTCGCCGATCTGAAGAAGACCGAGGAAGCGAAACTCACTGGCATCGCCTGGGTGGACAAGGCCAAGGGCCTCGCCCGCCTGCCGATCGAGCAGGCCATGCAGCAGGAGTCCGTCATGCTGCTCGCCAAGCCCGTCGAGGCTTCCACGGTCAAAGTGGACGACCCTTATCCGGCCGGCCTCGCCAATCTGAAGCTCGATAACGAGCCCGCTGCCGCCGCTTCACCTTCCGCTCCAGCCAAGCCATGACTGAGACCACTCCCATCATTTCCACACCGGCCTCCGCTCCCAGCGACGTCACCAAGCGGGAGATCGGGCAGGTGGAACGCGCCTTGATTGACGCCTCCGTGCGCGGTCCGGTGTTGTTCTTCTACTTCACCGCGCTCACTTGGTTGCTCGGGGCAAATCTCCTCGGCGTCCTCGCCACCTTCAAGCTCCTCTGGCCTTCCTTCCTTGGGGATTGCGTCCTACTTTCCTACGGTCGCGTGTGGCCTGCTTACATGGACTGTCTCACCTACGGGTGGGCGTGCATGGCCGCTTTTGGCACCGGGCTCTGGATCATGGGCCGCCTCTGCCGCGTCGCCCTGCGCAAGTCGGCCATGCTCATCGCGGGTGCGGTGCTCTGGAATCTCGGCGTCACCCTCGGCGTGATCCTCGTCCTTACCGGCAACGGTCGTCCGGCGGAATTGCTCGACTTCCCCGGTAGCGTCTCGCTGATCCTGCTCGTCGGCTACCTGCTCATCGGCACCTGGGGCTTCACGATGTTCCGTCATCGCCGCTCGGGTCCGGATTATATTTCGGTCTGGTATCTCATCGGCGCCTTCTTCTGGTTCCCCTGGCTCTATGCCACGGCGAATCTCCTGCTCTCGGGCGGTCATCTCCGCGGCGTCATGCAGGCGGTGGTCGGTGCCTGGTTCGCGCAGAATTTGATCTGGCTCTTCCTCGCCTCGATCGGCCTCGCGACCGTCTATTACATCGTGCCGAAGATCACCAACAAGCCGATCCACAGCTACTACATGGCCTCGCTCGGTTTCTGGAGCTTCGCCATCTTCGGCGGCTGGACCGGCATGATCCGCCTCGTCGGCGCGCCGATTCCCGCCTGGCTCATCACGGTCAGCGTCGCCGCGGCGATCATGATGCTCATCCCGGCTGCAACCTTCACGATTAATTACGCGAAGAGCATCAAGGGGTGCAGCCACATGGTCTATCACAGCCCGGTGCTGCGCTTCACCCTCTTCGGTGCGGTCGCTTATTCGATTTCCAGCCTCTTGCTTGTGTTCTTCTCCTTCCGCAACATTGCGAACTTCACCCAGTTCGGCACCGTGTTGCAGGGCGAGAATCACCTCGGCATCTACACCTTCTTCACCATGGTTACCTTCGGTGCGATGTATTACATCGTGCCCCGTCTGGTCGGCTGCGAGTGGTTCTCGGCCTCGATGATCCGCCTCCACTTCTGGGCCTGCGCCTACGGTATCGGCTTCTTCGTGATGCTTCTGCTCGTCGGCGGCATCTTCCAGGGTTCACTCTGGTCGGATAAGGATGTGTATAACATCGACGCGATGGAGGCCATGGAGCCCTTCGTCATCGGTCGCTGCATCGCGTGGGTCCTGCTCACCTTCGGCCACGTCATCTTTGCCTTGCATTACCTGCTCATGTTGCTGCGCCTCGGTCGTCCGAGTGGCACGCCGACTTTGTTGGAAACCAAGGAGGAACACGCATGAAAACTTCCCGCATCGTCTTCTTCGGTGTCTTCGTCACCTTTGCTGCCGCTACCGTCGGGCTGCTGGCCATCCCGCAGTTCCAGATCGGCAACCTCGGCCCGCTCGTGAACAAGGACACCGGCGACGTTTACCCGATCAACACCGGCGGCTACACCGCCCAGGGTCGCGACGTCTATGCCGCCAATGGCTGCGTTTACTGCCATACCCAGGCGGTCCGCAGTGGCCAGGATGGCTCGGATATCGAACGCGGCTGGGGCGTGCGCCAGTCTGTCGCCCGTGATTACATCTATGACAAGACGGTCGTGCTCGGCTTTGCCCGGTTCGGTCCCGATCTCGCCAATGAAGGGGCCAAGGCCACCGATGCGTTGAAGAAAACCACCGCCTGGCAGTACCTGCACCTTTACTCTCCGCGCAGCATCGAACCGCACTCGAACATGCCGGCCTACCGCAATTTGTTTGATGTGCGCAAAATCGAGGGCCAGCCCTCGCCCGACGCGCTGGACCTCAGTGGAGCCGATGCGCCCAAAGCCGGCTACGAAGTGGTGCCGACCCTGGAGGCCCGCCAGCTCGTCGCCTATCTGCTCTCGCTCGACCACAGCCACGACCTGCCCGAAGCTCCTGTTAAAGAGCCCGCCAAAAAATGAAGGAACCTGAAGATCTGAAACAAGCCGCCTCGCACCACGAGGCCAGTTATGTGGACTACCGCGAGACGGAGGACGTCACGCGCGTCCATGCCGCCATCAAGCGGGAAAATCGCGATCCCGAGACCGGCAACGTGCCGCTCCCGCTCTGGTTCCTCGCCGTCTGCGGTATTGCCGTCGCCGGGGCCTTCTTCTATCTCGGCAGCTACAGCGGCAGCTTCAGTGGCAATGTTTACAACGAGAGTGCCGGCTCTGCCGCCGGGGGCTCGGATGCCTCTGGTGAAGCTGCGGGTGCCGCCAAGGAACTTTCCCCGGCCGAGCTGGGCCAGTTGGTCTTCGCGCAATCCTGCGCGAGCTGCCACCAGGCCAGCGGCGCGGGCGTGCCCGGGCAGTATCCTTCCCTCGTGGGAGCGACTTACGTCACTGGTGGTTCCAAGCGTCTGCTGATGATCCTTCTGAACGGTCTCCAGGGCCACCTAAAGACCGAGAGCGGCGAATACAGCGGTGCGATGCCCGCCCAGGGCGGCACGATCACCGACAAGAAGCTGGCCAATTTGCTCACCTACATCCGTCAGGCGTGGGGCAACAAAGCTGGCCCGGTTTCTCCGGAAGAAGTCGCCGCCGCGCGCAAAGAGGTGCAATCGCATCCCGATCCTTTCGTTCAGGCTGATATCGAGGCCGTGCCCGCCAATGCGGATATGGGCGGTGGCGCTGCCGCCAAACCCGCCGCTCCTGCGAAATGAACTTCTCCTGCCCAACCTTGGCTGACTCCTTTTGCCGCTCACCAAAGCGTGGTAACCTAACCGCGAATTCCTAGACCATGGACACTACCATTGCTCATTCTCACGACGAACATCACCATGATGATCATCACGGTCATGATCATCATGATCCGGGCTTCTGGAAGAAGTATATTTTCTCCACCGATCACAAGACGATCGGCATCCAGTACGGCCTGTCCTCTTTGACCTTCCTCCTCATGGGCTTCTGCATGATGATGCTCATGCGCTGGCAGCTCGCCTTCCCGGGCAAGCGCCTGCCGATCCTCGGGGATCTGCTCGCCAATTTCTTCCCCGGCCAGATGCCCGGCGGTGTGATGTCGCCCGACTTCTACAACTCGCTTGGCGCGATGCACGGTACCATCATGGTGTTCCTCGGCATCGTTCCGCTCGGTTTCGCAGCCTTCGGCAACTACGTGATGCCGCTCCAGATCGGCGCGATCGACATGTGCTTCCCGCGCCTGAACATGGCCAGCTTCTGGTCGTTCTTCGCCGGTGGCATGATCATGCTCTTCAGCTTCTTCCTGCCCGGCGGCGCGGCCAAGAGTGGCTGGACTTCCTATTCTCCGCTCGCCAGCACGGCCGACCAGGCTGGTCTCCACATTCCCGGCTTTCTCGGTAATATTCCCGCCGATCACCTGCCTTCGTTTCTGCGCGGGATCATGGGAGCCGGGGCCGAGGTGCTTCCCTTCTTCAACGGCCAGACGCTCTGGTTGATCGGCATGATCCTGCTGATCGTTTCCTCGCTGCTCGGTTCGGTGAACTTCATCGCCACCATCGTGCAGCTCCGCGCGCCCGGTATGACTTGGATGCGCCTGCCCTTCTTTGTCTGGGCGCAGTTGATCACCGCCTTCCTGCTCCTGCTCGCCTTCCCTCCGCTCGAAGCCGCTGGTCTCATGCAGTTCATGGATCGCGTGTTCGGCACCAGCTTCTTCCTGCCTTCCGGTCTGGTTGTCAGCAACGTCCCGGTTCACATTAGCGGCGGCGGCAGCCCGCTCCTCTGGCAGCACCTCTTCTGGTTCCTCGGCCATCCTGAGGTGTATATCATGATTCTGCCCGGCATCGGCATTATCGCCGAGGTGGTGGCGAACAACACCCGCAAACCGCTTTGGGGCTACAAGGCAATGGTTCGGCGGTATCTTTGTCCTCGGCTTCCTTTCCTTCATCGTCTGGGCCCACCACATGTATCTCACCGGCATGGGCTCAGCGGTGTCCGCCTTCTTCCAGGCGACGACGATCATCATTTCGATTCCTTCGGTCATCCTGCTCGCCGCGTTGCTTATCTCGCTGTGGGGTGGGGCCATTCGCTTCACGGTGCCGATGATGTTTGCGACTGCCTTCATGCCGATGTTCGGCATCGGTGGTCTCACCGGCATTCCGCTCGCTTTCAACGCGATCGACCTCTATCTGCACGATACCTATTACATTATCGGTCACTTTCACTACGTGGTGGCGCCTGGTGCGCTCTTCGCGCTCTTCGCGGGGGTCTATCACTGGTATCCCAAGGCGACCGGTCGCATGATGAATGTCTTCTGGGGTCGGGTCCACTTCTGGGGTTCGCTCGTTTGCCTCAATGCGCTCTTCTTCCCGATGCTGCTTCAGGGCATGATCGGCATGCACCGCCGCTGGTATGATGGCGGTTTGTCCTATCCGCTGACCTCCAACCAGCACGTGATGGGCCTCCCCGGCATCGAGTGGAACCTCGAAATGTCCATTGCCGCCTGGGTGCTCGGCCTGTTCCAGATTCCGTTCATCCTCAATTTCTTCCTCAGCATGTTCAATGGCGAGAAGGTAAGCACCAATCCGTGGGATGCGACGACGCTCGATTGGGACACGCCTTCGCCGCCTCCGCATGGCAATTTCATCAAGCCCATCCACGTTTACCGTGGCCCTGTACGAATACAGCGTGCCCGGTGCGGAGAAGGACTTCACCCCGCAGTCGGAACCCGAGGTTCCCGGCGCCACCCCGGCCCCTGCGCCCGCTCACTAGCAGCTTTCAGCACCTTTTAGACACATGGAAATTCCATACGAAGTATCCGCCCGGCCCGATACCGGACTCTACAACGCCAAGTTCGGCATGTGGCTGTTTCTGGCCTCCGAAGTCATGCTCTTTGGCGGGTTGTTCTCCGGCTATATCTTCCTGCGCCTCGGCGCGGACCCTGGCTACTGGCCGCACGGCTTGCTGAACGTCCCGGTCGGTACTTTCAATACGATCATCCTCGTGATCTCCTCCATGACGGTGGTGGTCGCCTGGGCGGCGCTCAAGCTGCGCCAGTGGGGCAAATACAAGCTCTACATGGCAATCACCATCCTGTTGAGCATCCTGTTCCTGATCATCAAGCTCACCGTGGAATGGCCGCAGAAATTTGAGCACTTCGGTGCCTTCATCAAACCCGAAGCGGCCGCGAAGTATGAGAAATACTTTGGCAACGAACGCCTGGCCAAGGTCGGCCTGCCGCCCCGCCATGAGATTACCGGTCACTTGCACGAAGTTGAGGCCGAGAAGGATGGCAAGACCGAGGAAGTCAAAGTCGCCTCCTGGGGCGACGTGACGAAACTGGAAGCTGCTGGTTCGAAGATTGTCGGTTACAAGGTTGGCGTGGACCCGACCTACGCCGATCCGAACAACCCGGCGCACGATCACCCGGCTTTCCTTTATCCAACTCCTACGGAGACCGTCGCTACCATCGAGGCGGAAGACGTGGATACCATCGCCGGTCCGTTCTATCCCAGCCATAGCCCGTATCTGGCAGTCTATTTCACGATTACCGGCCTGCACGGTCTGCACGTGCTCGGCGGCATTGTGGTTTTTTCCTACTTCTGGCTCTTCGGTCACAAACTCTACCGCAAGAATCCCGAGCACATGGCCAACCGTGTCGAGGTCGCCGGTCTTTACTGGCACTTCGTCGATCTGCTCTGGATCATGGTCGTTTTCCCGGTCTTTTACCTGTTCTAACCCATGAGCGATCATTCATCCCACGGCTCTGCTGATTCCCACGCCCACTCGGCGGAGGAGTTGAATCATCACGTCCAGTTCAACACCAAGATTTTCATCGTCCTGTTGAGCCTCACCGGGTTCACCATCCTCTGCCAGTTTGTCCACCTTGGGCCGAAAGCCACTGCCTGGGCGCAGTTGCTCTTGCTGCTCACCAAGTGCGCCTTTGTCGCCGGGTTTGGCACCTTTCTGCTCCATCGCAGCAAGATGCTCACCAACATTTTCATTTTCACCGCCTTCTTTGCCTTGATGTTGATTGCCCTCACCGTCTGGGGTTCACTGTGGGGTTCCCCCATTCCAGGCACGATTCCGACCAAGTAACTTCCGGCTATGAACCTGAAAACCTTCCACTTCGTCTTTCTCATTGCTTCGGCATTGATGGCGTTCCTGTTCGCAGGGTGGGAGTTTGCCAATCACACTCCCGGCCAGAACGGGCCGGTGCTGGGAGCTGTCGCTTCGGCTGTGATTGGCGTGGGTTTGGTCATTTACGCCATTCGTTTTCTCAAAAAGACGCGGAAACTCGTGCTATGAGCCTGAAATTCCGTCATACCCCTTGGCTGGCTGCGTTGCTCATGAGCGCGCTCGCTTCTCCTGCCTTTGCCGCGAGCAATTGCCTCGGCACCACGCAGGACCGTCTGGCTCCTGCCATGAATGCCGCGATCTTCCTGCTGCTCGGGATTGTCGGCGTCATTCTGCCTGCTTTCGGATATTTCATTTACTACCTGGCGCGCCGCGCAAGAATGCCGCTCCCTCCGCACGCCGAATTTGTTAACCCGGATAACGACCCTTCCTGATCACTATGCCCAGCCTCGCCATTATCAACCAGCTTCTCGGGATCACGCCCCGCGCTTCGGAGCATGCCGCTCTGATTGATAACATGATGGAGTTCGTCCACTGGTTCATGGCCCTCCTCTTCGTGGGCTGGACGACCTACTTCATCTACACCATCATCCGCTTTCACAAGTCCCGCCACCCGAAGGCCGATTACCATGGCGTCCGCTCCCATGCTTCCACTCACATCGAGTTCAGCGTCGTGCTCGTCGAGGCGGTGATTCTGCTCGGTTTCGCCCTTCCGCTCTGGGGCGTCCGCGTGAACGAAATTCCCAAGGACACCAGCAAGGCGATTGTGATCCGCGTGGTCGGTCAGCAGTATTTCTGGAATTTCCAATACCCCGGCAAGGACGGCGTTTTTGGCACCAATCATACCAACCTGATGAGCGCCGCCAACCAACTCGGTATTGATCGCAACGAACCCGCTGCCAAGGACGACATCATCGCCAAGGACGAGTTCCACGTCCCGGTCGGTCGCCCGGTGGTGCTCGAACTTTCCTCGAAGGACGTTATTCATAACGTCGCCCTCGAGAGCATGCGCATCGGTCAGGATTGCATTCCCGGTCTGCAGATCCCGGTCTGGTTCACTCCGACCAAGACGGGCACCTATGAACTCATTTGCGCCCAGCTTTGCGGCTCCGGTCACTTTGGCATGAAGGGAACCCTCGTCGTGGATACCGAGAAGGACTACGAGGAGTGGCTCGACGGCCTCGCCCAGTTGCAAATCAAGAAGTAATCGCTAAGATTACTACCCCGGCGCGCCGTTTTGCGCCGTCAGTGCCTATGAAGAGTCCCAATCGTCCGTTGTATTTCTATTCTCTGTTTGTCGTCCTCGCGACGCTGGGGCTGATCTTTCTGGGGGCTTTGGTCACGAGCAATAATGCCGGATGAGCGTTCCCGACTGGCCGACGACTTTCAATTACAACATGTACACCGTCCCCTTCGCCAAGTGGCTCACCCCACAGGCGATGCAGATGGGGGATGCCGGGGTCTTCTGGGAGCATTCTCATCGCTTGCTCGCTTCCGGGGTCGGATTTCTCACCATGGCTCTCGCGATCTGGATCTGGATCGTGGATTCCCGTCGCGCGATGCGCATTCTCGGTGGAGTGGCCTTTGTGCTCGTGATCGCCCAGGGCATCCTCGGTGGCCTGCGGGTGACGCATAACTCGCTGGTGCTGGCGATGATTCACGGCTGTGTGGCGCAGGCGTTTCTCTGTGTGTTGATCGCGATTTCTCTGATGCTTTCGCCAAGCTGGGAAAGTGGCTGGAAGTTCCGCGCGGGCAACTATCGCAGCCTGCTCATCGCCTCCTGGGTGCTCTTCGGCACCGTTTATCTCCAGTTGATCGTCGCCGCCATTGTCCGCCACGAGCACGCCTGGTCGGCCCTGCCGGAGTTCCCGTATTCGATCAATCACCATTTTATGCCGCCGGTGCATAACTTCCAGATCGACATCCATTTCGGTCACCGCATGCTGGCCGCCTTGATCTGCGTGATGATCATCTGGGTCACCGCGCTCGCCTTCCAGAAGCTGCGCAATGACCTCTCGGTGATCGGCACCGTGATGCTCCTCATCGGCCTCACCGCCTTCCAAATTTCCCTCGGTGCTCACATTATCTGGTTGCAGCGTCCGCCCGTGACGACCACGCTGCACGTTGTGAATGGCGCTTTGATTCTTGCCACCAGCTTTGTCCTCGCTATGCGCTTGGGGCACTTCCAGCCGCGCCCGGCTGCCGGTTCTAAAACAGAGCCGAATCGGGCCGAACTGGAGGTTGTCGCGTGAGCATGGAAGAAAACGCAGCCCCGGCCCTCGCCATCGCGCGGGCGGAATCTGCCCCCAGTTGGATGTCCGACCTTCTTACGCTGACCAAGGCCCGCCTCATGACGATGGTGCTCATCACCACCTTCGTCGGCTTCTGGTGTGGTTCGCCGGAGAACCTCGACTGGTTCCTGCTTTTCCGGACGCTCTTCGGCACCGCGCTCGTCGCGGCCTCGGCCGCCATTTTCAATCAATACCTTGAGGCCGATGTGGATCGCCTCATGCACCGCACCGCCCAGCGTCCGCTGCCGGCTGGGCGCATGCAGCTCTCGACCGCGCTCGGGCTCGGCGTGCTTTTCGGCGTGGCCGGGTTGATCTACCTCTACGGCCGCGTGAGCCTGCTCGCCGCGATTTTGGCTCTCGCTACCCATGTCGTTTACGTGGCGATCTATACCCCGCTCAAGCGCCGCACCTCGTGGTGTGTGCTGGTGGGCGCCGTTTCTGGTGGCCTCCCGCCGATGCTCGGCTGGGCTGCCGCCCATGGGAGCGTCAGTGCGGGGGCCTGGGTGCTCTTCGGCGTCCTGTTCCTCTGGCAGATGCCGCATTTCCTCGCCCTTGCCTGGATGTATCGCGATGAATACGCGCAAGCTGGCTTCGTGATGCTCCGCCGCAACGACCTGAGTGGACTGAAGACTGCGCTCGAAAGCCTCATCTACGCCATCTTCTTGCTGGTCGTGACCTTCCTGCCGCTGGCTCTCCACTTCGCCTCTCCCTGGTATGCGGTGGCTGCAGTGCTCTGCAACGGCGGCCTGCTCTGGTGTGCCTCGCAATTTTTAATGCGCCGCTGCCGCATCAGCGCCCGCACCCTTTTCTTCGCTTCCA
>JASGKO010000023.1:0-164910 GCA_049840595.1 Chthoniobacteraceae bacterium | reverse complement strand
AGCTGCCATTCAAGGATTACGATTTCCAAACCGCGCTTGGCGCCTGTGGGCAGGTGCGGGAGCAATATCATCTCCTGCGACAGCAGCATCTTTTTCTGGAGGATTTCGGCCCGGCCCTGGCGCGGATGCCGGTCTATTTGCCGGACCAAAAGCCGGTCGATCTGAGTGACTTTTCCGTCCTGCGCTGGGACATGCGTTCGGATGGAAAATCCGGCTTCCTCTTCTTCAGCAATCACCAGCCCACGGTGCCATTGCCGGAGCATCAGGGCGTGCAATTCGCGGTCAAAACGAACGCGGGCACGGTAATGATTCCCGAGCAGCCGATTACGATTCCCGTGGATAGCTACGGGGTGTGGCCGGTGAACTGGGACTGCGATGGAGTGCAGGTGCAATACGCCACTGCACAGCCGCTGTGCCGGGTAACGAACGACCAGGGTGAACCGGTCTATTTCCTGACCGCGCTGGACGGGATCGCGCCGGAACTGGCGATTCAACGTCCGGGATGGGGTGACCTATTTCCGGGATTTCAAGCCGGGGACTGGAATGGCCGCGCAGATCAAAAAGGCGGATGGACAGACGGTTTCGTTTGTGGTGCTCACGGCAGCGCAAGGCAAGAGCCTCTGGCGGCTGCCCCTCGCGGGGAGGGATCGGGTGATTCTCTCGTCGGCCACCGTCTATGCGGACCAAGACCGGTTGCAGATGCAATCGACCGCAGGCGATTTTGCGCTGTCGGTGTTTCCACCGCTGCCGGGCGTAGCCGTGGGCGACTTGAAGGTGAAAGGCAGTGCGGATGGCGTATTCGCTCGCTTTGTGCCGCCCGCGCCCCAGGCGCTGGCCACCGTGCAAGTGCCGGTCGTGCAGGAGCAGGCCGCTGGGCCGAAGGCAACGACCCTGCAGGGCATGCAGGAGGCGACATGGGCGGATGCCGCCGTGTATCAGCTAAAAATCCCGGCCATTGCGAACGGGCGTCAGCTCATTTTGAATGTCCATTATGTCGGCGATGCAGCCCGGCTGTATGTCGGCGACAAGCTTTTTGGCGATCATTTCTACAATGGCGATGCCTTCCCGATTGCGTTGTGGCGCATTCCCGCCAGTGACTGGTCGAAGATTCGCCTGAAGGTGCTGCCGTATTCCGATGCGCTCCTGAATCGCCTGCCGGCGGAAGCGAAGAACGCCGTCGCGAAGGCCCGGGCGACCAATGCGCTGGATGCCATCAGCGTAACGACGGAGGAGCCGCGGGAAATCAGCGTGAAGCCGCTTTAAGCTCGCAAACCGAGTCATTATTTTTCTAAGAAAGGGCAATTGGTCAGCGTATTACATAAGTAAGTAGCTATCCCTCGCCATGAAAATAATCTCCCCATTCATTCTTGTGCTGCTGACTGCTGTCTTTGCCGGGGCCGACACTTTGAACCATGCCGTTACCGAGCAAATCGGCGCGTTGACCGATTCCTTCGGCAAGGTGCCGGTGACGGTTACCGGGGATCAGCGCGTGACCACGAAGGCATCCTTTCGTCCTCCACTGGAGATCACGATTGTCGCTCGCACGGATTCGAAAAATCTGCGGATGAGCTATGCGGCTGATGAGGTGATTTTTAATTGGGAGCGAAATGAAGACGAGCTCCGCGTGGATGGCGGCCCGGCCAATGGAGATCATCAAGGAGGAAAAGGTCGCATCCCCACCAATACCGATGTCACCATCCGCTGGGTGGTCACGCAGGACAGTCAGCAAATCTATGTGAACGACGATCTGCGCTTTGAGCACCACGGTGACTATGCCCGGATCAACAACCCGATCAGCATCTTTTCCGGGGACGATTCGAAGGTGACCGTGACTTCGATCAAGACAAAACCTCTGTAAGATCTTCTTGGCGAACGTTGCCTGGAAAGTGGAAGACGATGGGGATGGCGGCCTGGAAAAACTTCGCTTCGACATCTGGCCGGGTGTGCTATTTTGCCCGTATGTCCACCACGCTTGAGATTGATCCGAATTTGACGATGGCCGAGTTGCTGGAGCGCTTTCCCGGTGCTCAGCGCGCGCTGTTCCGCCAGTATCACATCGGCGGCTGCTCCAGTTGCGGCTTCCAGCCGACCGAGACACTGGCCCAGGTCTGCGCCCGCAATAACGATTTGCCGGTGGATGACGTGATCGAGTTTCTGCAATCGAGCCATCAAGCCGACCAGCAGATGCAGATCAGCGCGACCGAACTCGACGCATTGCTCAAGACTCCGAACGTTCCCAAGCTGATCGACGTGCGCACCCGCGAGGAATTTGACGCGGTGCATATCGCCGGGGCCCAGCTTTTCACCCAGGAGATGATGCAGGAAATGCTTCGAGCTGGGACCGCACCGAGTCGGTGGTGATGGTGTGCCATCACGGCATCCGCAGCATGGATGCGGCGGCGTATTTTGCCGGGCACGGGTTTACCAATGTGAAGAGCCTCACTGGGGGGGTGGATCAATGGGCGCAGGAGATCGATCCGAGCCTGCCGCGCTATCACCTGGAGTAATCGACCTGGCTTATGAGCGAAGACCTTCAGCAGAAAATTCAGCAGGCGATTTCCAATCCCAAGAATCTCGGCGAGATGGAGAATGCCGATGCCGTGGGCACTGTGGGCAGCGCCGATTGCGGCGACATGCTGCGGATGTGGATCAAGTTCAAGGAGGAGAACGGGCGCAAGGTGATTGACCGCGCGACGTTCCAGACCTTTGGCTGCGAGACCGCAATTGCGGTGGCCAGCGTGGCCACGGAGTTGATCGCCGGCAAGACGGCGGATGAGGCGCTCACCATGTCGGGGAGCGATCTTTCCGCGCCGCTCGGCGCATTGCCACCAATGAAGATTCACTGCGCGCAGCTGGTGGAGAGTGCGCTCCGCTCGGCCCTCACCGAGGGGCAGGGGAAACCGACGGCCCCCGCTCCGGCTCCCGCCCAACCGGTGGGTAATTCCCTGTTCGACTCCTTTGCCGGTGCGGCAGGGAAAAAGGTGAAGGTCGTGCTCAATCCTCATTCCTAGTTTTTTTCCATGTACGAAAATCAGCCCAAAGAACTCACTCGCGATTGCGAGGCCATTCAGATTCCCAGCGGACAGGTCATCACCATCCCCGCGGGAGCGAGCGTCATCATCACCCAGTCCCTCGGGGGGAGCTATACCGTGGCCGGACATTTCGGCCTTGCCCGCATTACCGAGCAGAATGTGGACGCGCTCGGGATCGAGCCAACCGCGCCCAAGGCCGAAGCGTCGGCGGCTTCCGATGGTCCGCTCGATGAGAAGACCGTCTGGGACCAGCTCAAGACCTGCTACGATCCGGAAATCCCGGTCAACATCGTCGATCTCGGCCTCGTCTATGATTGCCGCGTCGAGCAGGAAAGCGACGGCGCCAAGGTGAATGTAAAAATGACGCTCACCGCGCCCGGCTGCGGCATGGGCCCGACCATTTGCGCCGAAGCGCAGAGCAAAATCCTCGCGCTCTCCGGCGTGAAGGATGCGCTGGTCGAGCTCGTCTGGGACCCGCCGTGGAATCAGGGCATGATCAGCGAAGTGGGCAAGATGCAGCTGGGAATGATCTAGCGGCCTCGTGCCGGTCGGGCTGATCGCCAAAATATTTAACCGCCTGGACGCCAGGAATTGCCAGGGACACGGAGTGTCCCGGACAGATGCGTTCCCACACAGAGTGTGGGAACGAGGCGAAAGAATCGCACTCAACGCCTGATTATGCGTGGAGACGGAAAGATGGCCCTCCACCGCCAGAGGCGTGAGAAAGGTGCTCACCTCCGCCTCGGTCATTTCGCGGGGATGCCGCTTATTGTGAAAAACGATGAGGCGTTTAATCCAATCGACATCCGTCTTTTCCGTTCGCAGCGAATAGTGCTTGAGGCGGAAGACACCCCGCACCTGATCGAGCAGTTTTTGGCTTGCTGCCCGGAGGAGAGTTTGACAGATTGCCCGAAATCAAGGGTGCGACCATCTCCGGCAGGTCAGGCTCAAAACAAGCGGATTATACCCGAAGAAAATGAAGAGTTCTCTGAGGATCGAAAAACGACGCCAGATTATACCCCAAAACACCGCTGGATTAGACCCTATTTTTGGGAGCTACTTCTCGCAAGGCGCTGCTACCCGTATCTGATGCACGACGCTTCCAATTGTCCTGTTTGCAGCACGTCGCCGACATCAAGCTCCATGTCGGACGAGCAGTTTTCCGCGTTCGTTGCTGCCTGCCGTGACGAACTTGCACACCTCCAACCGCGATTCCAGCAGCGAATTCTCGGTAGCGACCAGTGGCACTACGATCTTGCCGATTGCACGTTGCGGATCGGAGATCATTCCTTCCCGATCACACCCATCGGCACGCACAGCCCTGAGCGCCACTCCTGGCTGTGGGCGTGGGCCAATGAGGATTTTCCGCTTCGCGCGCGTGAGGCTTCGAAGAGTCTCCAGTCACTCCAGAACCTCACGGGTTTTCGCGTCTTCACCAGCCCCGGCATCGCTGCATCTGACAGCGACGCGCAGGTATTTTCGGCGTTGGCAGTCCGCTGTCTTCGTGCAATTGGCATCTTTCGCGTTCCCGGTGCCCCGACACTCTTCCTCGCAGTCCATGAACCACCAAAATCCGATCCCTGCAACGCCTAGACGCTGCAGCGAACAGGCTTGCGCCTGTCGCCGAGCTTGGGTTGTTAGGCTACATCACACGTTATGTCTTGGAATCTTCTTGTCCACAATGACGGAGAGGGGCTTGGCGAGATCGCTGATGTCACACGCAAGTTCGATGGTGCATTTCGCGGACTTGAGTGGGAGTCACTCACTGAGGCGGCGTTGCCCGTTGAAGGCGGATTCCGTCTGGAGCTGACCACAGAGGACGAGACAGTTCAGGACATTTACACGCACGGCGGCTTCAACCACATCAAAGAACTGGCGGCACTCTGCAAGCGAGAGGGCTGGCACCTGGGCGACATGCAAGAAGGAGAGGATATTGATCTTGATGACCCGCAGGGGTGGTATGATGAGCGCGGTGGATAGCCTGTGGCCTAACTATCTATGCGCTGCAGCGAACGACCTCTGCGCCGTCCGTAGTCCTTCGCCATTTGCGGATAAAGCTCCAGCGCGGGCCTGGCCCGGCCGTCTTTCTGGAAAAGGGCGGGGCCGCCCCAGTGCGCGGGTTCCCAGATGAAACTGCCGAGGCCCTTTCCATGGGGGAGGGAGTGGACGGCATCGTTGATCTCGCGCAGTTGCGGCGCGCTGTATTCCACGACCACGATGGGCTGCGGGTAGCGGGTGGCGAGATCGGCGAGGTTTTGCCGCAGGTTTTCCAACGGACCATCCCAGCGCGGGTAGTATGACAGGCCGATCACGTCGAAAGCGACGTGATGTTCCCGGAGGTGGTCGAAGAACTCGCGTGTTTCCCGGTTACGCCCGCCGGTTTCCACGTGGAGCATCACCCTGGCCTGGGGCGTCGTTTCACGAACGGCGCGGATTGCGGCCTTCAACAAACCGGTGAAGGCATCCCAGCTTCCGCCCTTCCAGGGCTGGCCGTCGGGCCAGAGCAAGCCATGGCCGATCTCGTTGCCGGTTTGCACCAGGTCGGGGTGGGGTGCCCTGTTTTTTCAGGGCCGTAAGGACGTGTGCGGTGTAGTCGTGGACGGCGGTTTCCAATTCCCGGCCGTGCTTGTCCTTCCAAGCGGCCGGCTTGGTCTGGTGGGCCGGATCGGCCCACGTGTCGCTGTAATGGAAATCGAGCAGGAGCTTCATGCCTGCCGATCGGATTCGGCGGGCCATCGCCAGCGTATGCCCGAGGTCGCAGTAGCCCTCTGGCGAATAGCCGCCTGCAGCCTTTGGATCATGGAAGATACGCAGCCGCACCCAATTGAACCCGTGCTCGTGCAGCAGGTGGAGGAGATCGTTCGACGTCCTGTTGGCGGAGAATTTCACCCCGCGTGCTTCGCTCTGGGGCGTGCTCGAAAGATCGGCTCCGAGCAGGTAGTCATCCGCGTATCCTTTTCCGGCCAGCAAAAAGCAGGCAGCGAGAAAGACAGGGCGGAGCGGGGAAAACTTCACGCCGCCAGTATGGCGGGAATTTTTCCACGTGAAAGAATCGATTCCATCACGCTTTCCGGGTGACCAAAAAGAGCTGATCTTTCTTGTCGATGGGGATCGTCTTTTTCACCTCGTAGCTGGCATCGGCTTTGTGGAGCCTTTTCCACTCGCGATTGCTGAGCAAAATCTGGGCGGCACCGGGCGGGAGGTCCTCCCGTTGCTGGAGATAGATGCACCGCTGGGTCACATAGGCGAAGAAGGGCTGGTAGCCGCAGTCGAGCAGGTAGAGCGGCTTCGTGGCCTCCGCGGCTTTGTTGATGCTCCGCCCCAAGGGACGCAGATTGTCATGGCTGCTCACCACGGTGAGGGCCGCGATGGCATAGACCAGGATTCCCACGCAAATGAGGGCCGAACTCGCCAGCACGAGCGAGACTGGCGTGGCCTGGCGGGCCCAGGGCAGGAATTTCTTCCAGCGCTCCAGTAGAACCTGCGGGGCATCCTGCAAGGCGATGGCAATCAACAGGCTCATCGGAATCAGGAGCGGCTGGGAATAGCGCGGGAGCATGCCGGGGAGTAGGAGGATGATGAGAAAGAGGGCGACGCTCGTGTTTCGTGTCGCCACATACCATGTGCCTTCGCGTTCCAGGACCGTCCGCCGCCAGCACAGGGGGGCCAGCAGCACCCAGGGCAGGAAGTTGCTCAAGCCGCGCGGGATCGCCAGCACCCAGTTGGAGAAATTGAAGTTGCTGCTGAACCGGCCCGCCGTCTGGTGCGCCATCACCTGGGCGGCGTTGGCCGGGGCCTGATGCCAGTAGGGCACGGCCCACAGGGCGAAGATGCCGAACATCACCACGAGCCCCGCGAGATGGGCGGGGGAGAAGAGCGTGCGCCACTCCCGTTCCGCGATCAGCACCCCGAGCACCACGGGGTAAAAGAAGATCAAATTGACCGGCCCTTTCGCCAGAAAGCTGATACCCAGCAACGTTCCGGCCACCAGCCATTGCTGCCAGGGGGATGCCTTCCGCCGATGTAGCGCCAGCCAACCCACCGTGGCCAGGCCGGAGAGTGCGATGTATTCGGCCTCGATCTCAGCCATGCGTCCCTTGTCCACCATCCCCACATGGGTGATCGCGATCATTGCCGCGACCAGTGCCGTTTCCACGCCCAGCCAGCGGCGGCAAAAGAGAAAAATTCCCGCGCCCAGCAGCCACACGGCCAATACCGAGGGCAGGCGGGCCGCCCATTCATTCTGCTTGCCGGTGAGGTGGAAAGACGCCGCGATCAACCAATTCACCAGCGGCGGTTTTCGGAGAAAAGGCTCGCCGCAGAGCATCGGCACCACAAGGTTGCCCGTTTGCAGCATCGAAACCGCCGGCAGCACCCGGCGTGGTTCTTCGCCCTTGTATTCGGTCGTCCCCAGCGCGGGCAGGAAGATCAAGGCCCAGAAGACGGTAAGAATGAGTAAAGCGCGGGGCCAGGTCATGGTGCGCGCTATTTCGATGACATTCTGTCCATGAACAAGGCAAATCGCCAACTTTCCTGCCCGGCTCCTCTCCGAACCCGTTCCTTTACACTGGCCCGATTGTGTGCGAGCATCCGGCCTGTGCGTTTTCTTGCCGCCATCCTCCTGCTCTCCCTTAGCCTGTTTGCCCGCGCGCAACAGCAGGAGTCGCGCATGGACCAGATTCTAAACTGGCATCCCGACCACGGTCTGGAAAACGACATGCACAAGAAGTTCGAAGGGGAGAAGTCCTCGGAGATTGGAAAAAAATTCGAGACCAAGGGCTTCCAGTTTTCCCAGCACTCTTTCGACAAGACCTTTACTACCTCCGATTTCGCGGGAACCAAGCAGGCCGATCTTGGCAACCGTGTCTTTGCCACCAAGTCCGCCAATGAAACCACGGAAAAGGTCATCCCGAATGTAGATACCAAGTATGCGGTCAAGAAGGCGGATGTCAAAGAAAGCTCGGACAGCCACAAGGTTTACGCCACCAGCGAGCTCGACCAGGCGCATCGGGAATATCTGGGCCCCGAAAGCAAGAAGATGCACACTGCGATCGATCAGAACCAGGACGTGGGGTGGCAGGGCAAGTTCGATGTGATGACCGTTGACCAAGTGCGCACGCTGCTGAACAAAAATAAGTAAGCGGGGTTCAAGCGAACTCTTCGCTACAGCATGCTAAGCCCCGGTCGATCCAGCCTGCATCTGCTTTAGCAGCTTCTCGAACTTGGAGGATTCATTCGCATAGAAAGGGTATTCGCGCGTCGTCCTCTTTGGCTTGTAGCGCCAGTGCTTGTAAGCCCAGAGCCAGCGCTCGGGATGGGCCCGGATCGTCGGCTCGTAGAAGTCCCAGCACATCTGCGCGATCTGCTGCGGGGTGGCTCCCGGGGCGGGCTCCAGCGGGGGATGAAAGCGCACCCGGCAGGTTCCGTCGGGTCGCAACTCGCTCTCCAGCGGGAGCAGCGCGGCATTCCCGCGGTCGGCCAGCACGGCGTGGAGGAAGGTCACGCACATTTTCATCCCCATCGCATCGATCACCACTGCGGGCTGGTCGGGGCGCAGGTTCAGGTCGATCAATACGCCGGAACTGCCCCCGCGTTTCACTTGTTTTAACAAGCGCAAAATCGATCCGTCCTGCCCGATGATCTGGTGCCCCGACACCTCGCGCAGCCCCTTGAAAATTTCGGCCAGCGCGGGGTTCTTGAAATCCTCGGTCACAATCATCCCGTTCACGCCATAGAATCCGGCCCCGAGGCTCGCCCATTCGAAACCGCCATTATGCACGCACATGACGATGACGCCCCGCTTTTGCGTCTGCAGGCCCGCCAGCACTTCCAGGTTCTCGTGGTGAATATATTGCGCGACATTTTCCTTCGTCAGCGCCGGTGACCAGAAAAGGTCGAACATTGTGCGCACGAACTGCCGGTAACTCTCGCGGACGATGGCCCGCGCATCCGCTCGCTCGCCCAGCGCAGCGTGCAGGTTCGCCAGTGCCACGGCGCGCCCTCTGGCATCGAACCAGAAAATCAGCGTCCCCAGCCCGCGCGCCAGTTTCGCGCACAGCCCGCGCGACAGCTTCGGAATGCCCCAGGCCAAAAAGGAGCAGGCGGCATATTCGAGGCGGTAGCGATAGGATTTCCAAGTGGGCATTGAACTGTGCAGCCAAGCACAACCCTTGCCGCAAGACAACCTTTGCGGGTGGCCTTTTCGGTTGTGCTACACTGCGGCATGAAAATCATCCGCCACCTCGATGCCGCCGGAAACCCTGCCCATGCCGCGCTTCAGCCCGATGGGTCCGCCTTGCGGATCGAGGGCGATTTGTTCGGCGATTTTCACACGACGACGGAAAAGGCGGAAGTCGCAAAGTTACTCGCCCCGATTGCCCCGCCGATGATTCTGGCCATCGGCCTCAATTATCGCAGCCACATTGGCGAGACCAATTCGCGGGTTCCCGAGCACCCCGTGCTGTTTATGAAATCGCCCGGGGCCGTGCAGAATCCGGGCGACCCGGTGGAATTGCCCCGGCACTTGCGGAGCAATCAGGTCGATTACGAAGTGGAGCTGGCCGTGGTGATCAGGAAGACCTGCAAGAATGTCTCGCGCGCGCACGCGCTGGATTATGTGCTCGGCTACACCGTGGCGAACGACATCTCCGCGCGCGACTGGCAGCGTCAATGGGGCGGGGGACAATTCTGTCGCGGGAAAACCTTCGATACCTTTTGCCCGCTCGGGCCGTGCCTCGTCACGGCGGATGAAATTCCCGATCCGCAGGCACTGTCCTTGCGCACGATGCTCAACGGCGAGGTGATGCAGGAATCGACCACCGCGCACATGATCTTTCCCGTGGCGCAACTCATCAGCTTTCTCAGCGGCAGCACGACGCTCTTCCCCGGGACCGTCATCCTCACCGGAACTCCCGAGGGGGTGGGCATGGCGCGCGATCCCCAGCGCTGGCTCGCACCGGGCGATCAATTGGTGAGTGAAATTGACGGAATCGGAACGCTAGCCAACCCCATCATTGAAGAGCCGCTTGCGTAGTAATTGAAGAGCCGCCGCGACAGCACCTACTGATACATCGGATCCACCGTCTCGTTGCCGTGCGTCGGCGGGTCGTCGTCGTGGTCCAGCGTGTCGGGTTGCCACCAGCCCCGGCCATAGAAATGCTTGTCCTCGTCAGTCGCCGCGCAGCCGGCGCAGAAGAGGGTCGTCATGATCAGGAGAAGGAGGAATACAGCTTTCATGGCAGGAAATGCAGGATTTGCTATCCCGTGCGCCGTCGCCGCCGTCAACGGCAAAAGGGCGGAAATTTCAGTTACGCTTCTGAAAAGTCAGGAATTTATCACTCTGCCGCCACATGGGCCCCCTTGGCCGCGACCGAGCGTTTCATTATCAGGACGAGAAAGGCCAGCCCCGTGGAGAGCACTGAGAAAATGAGGAAGCAGTCGAAATAGGACAGCGCCGAGGCTTGCACGTCCCGGATATTTTGCAGGGCTTGAATCGCCATTTGCTGCGCGGCCACCGGGTCCCCCATGGCTTGTTGGTAGGAGGGCTGCACTTGATCGATGAACGAATTCACCGAGGGGTTCAAGGGATCGAGGGTTTCGTTCAAGCGCAGCACGTGAAACTGCTCGCGGCGCTCCGTGAGCGTCTGCCCCAGCGAAGTCCCCACGCTGCCGCCTTCATTGCGCAGCAGGGCAAAGAGCCCGACCGCCGCCCCGCGCAGTTCCCGCGGCGTATAAAGATAGGCCGCCACATTCAGCGGGGCGAAGACGAGCCCCAGCCCGCCCACCATCACGATGCGCGGCCAGATCACCTGCGCGGGCGCGATATTGAGATTCATCTGCGACATCCAGTAATTACCCGCCGCGACGATGAGCAATCCCGTGGCGATCAGCCAGCGCGCATCCACGCCGCGACCGATGAGAATGCCCACGATGATGATTGCCACAATCGTGAAGGCCCCGGCTGGCGAGAGCACCAGCCCCGCGTGGTAGGCATCGTAGCCAAAGAGCGCCTCAAGCATGCCCGGCAGCAGGGTGCTGGAGCCGTAGAGCACGCCAAACGCACAGAAGATCACCAGGCAGGCGCTGGCAAAGTTTCGCTCTCCGAGCGGGCGGAAATTCACCAGCGGATTCTTCTGCCGCCGCTCCCAGAGGATCAGCGACCCGAGCCCCACCACAAAGAGCGTCGCCAGCGTCTGCACCCGGCCATAGGCATCGTCGAACCAGTCCCACTCCTGTCCCTTGCTGAGCACGATCTCCCAGCAGATCAGCGTCAGCGAGAGCAGACTCAGCCCGATCGTATCGAAGTTCAGCGGCTTGCCGCGCGCGGATTCGATCTGCTCCCGCAAATAATCGGGATCGCGCACCGTGACCGAGCACAGGAAATAGGCGAGCGCCCCCACCGGCAGGTTGATGAAGAAAATCCAACGCCACGAATATTGATCCGTGATCCATCCGCCCAGCGTGGGGCCGATGATCGGCGCAATCAGCGCCGCCACGCCAAAGAGCGTCTGCGCCGCGCCCTGCTTTTCCTGTGGGAAGGTATCGAGCAAAATGCCCTGGCTGGAAGGTTGCAGCCCGCCCCCGGCCAGCCCCTGCAGGACGCGGGCAAAGATGAGCTGGTTCAAGCTGGTCGCCATCCCGCACATCACCGAGGCGAGGGTGAAAATGGCGATCGAGAGCAGGAAGTAGCGCCGCCGGCCAAGGTGCGCGGCCAGCCAGCCCGAGATCGGGAGGATAATCGCATTGGCGGCCAGATAGCTCGTCACCACCCACTCGCTATCCGTCACCGCCGAGGAAAGACCGCCCGCGATGTAGCGCAACGCCACATTCGCGATCGTGGTATCGAGCACCTCCATGAAGGTGGGCACCACCACGGCCATGGCAATGATCCACGGATTGATCACGCGCACGCCGCCTGTCGATGCCGCGGAGGTGCTCATTTGCCGGCTGGGGCAGGGGACTCGCCCGGCTGCATGATCGGCGCTTGCAGGAACTTGCCCGCATTCGGCCCCTCCGGTTCGGTGCGGATATCCACTTCGGGCGTCACCGACAGGCCCACGAACAGCGTCACCTTGTCGGGATCATAGTTCACCAGATCGATGCGCACCGGGAGACGCTGCACCACTTTCACAAAGTTCCCCGTCGCATTCTGGGCGGGCAGCAACGCGAGGGTGGAGCCCGTGCCCATCGTGAAGCCGGAGATGCGCCCCTCGAATTCCTCATGCCCGCCATACAGATCGGTGGTGAGCTTCACCTGCTGGCCGATCCGCAGATCGCGCAGTTGCGTCTCCTTGAAATTCGCATCCACCCAGATGTCCTTCAACGAGCGCACGGCCATGAGGCTTTGCCCCGCCTGCACGTGATTGCCGGGGTTCACATTGCGCCGGGTGACTACGCCGTCGATCTCCGAGCGGATCGTGCAATAGCGCAGGCTCAGCTTCGCATCGTCGAGATCGCGCTCCGCCTGCTCCAGCGAGGCGTGGGCCTTCTTTACCTCCGGCGCATCCTTGATGATCGCGGCGTAAATCTTGTCGATGTTGCCACTGGGGTCGCGCTTGTAAAACTCCTCAATCGTCTGCTTCGGCGTGAGATCGAAGGAGGAGCCGATCACCCCGAGCTGTGAGGCGCTCTGGATCAGGTCCGCCAGCGCCTGCCGCACCGAGGAAAAGGTCTGGTCGATATCCGCCGGCACCTCCGTAAGGCTGCCGCCCTGCGGCGGCTGGGCCGGGAGCCCGAGCGCCACCCGGGCTTGATAAACGCTTTCCAGCGCCTGGGTCGATTGGGCCTGGGCCACATCCAGCGCCTCGCGCTTCTGGTCCAGCTCCTCCGCGCTTGAGACCTTGCCGGCGTAGAGTTTTTTCGAGCGGTCATATTCCGATTGGGCCAGGGTGAGCGTGGCCTTTGCCTGATCCACCGTCGCCGCCCGCGCCCGAATCAACGCCACCTGGTTGTCCACATCCTCGATCGCGCGCATGAGCTTGAAGCGATTGCTGCGCGCCTGTGCCACCTGGCTGCGTACCGAGGCATCCGCCACCACCAGATTCGATTGCGCGAGATTCACCGCCGCCTGCTTGATCGCCACTTGCACCTCGTACGGTTCGGGATCGAGCTGCACCAGCACGTCGCCATTTTGCACCCGGTTGTTATCTTCCACCAGCACCTTTTGCACCTGCCCGGTCACCCGTGGAGCGACAAAGGTTACATAGCTGTTTACATACGCATCATCCGTTTCCACCGTCTGCAGGGCATGGATGATCTTCGGGATCACAATGATCAGCGCCCCAATCACCGCCACGATGATGATCGGCTTTTTCCAACTGGCTCCCGGCTTGGCGGTGGGCGTCGTCGCCGACGTCGCTGCGCTGGAAGGCTTTTCCAGCTTGGTCACGACATCGGGTTTCGGCTCCGGGGTGGCACTGGCGGGTTGATCGGTGCTCATAAGTTCCGTGGTGTGAAAAAGTATATGGCGGCCCTGCAAGTAGTTCCGGAAAATACCCATGATCTAGGCGAACGTTTCTCCTGAAACCGTTGCGAACATGGCAGAGAAGAGCCGCTGCTGGCGATCTAATTCTTGCCGGAAATCCGCAACCATGGAACCGGATGTTTGACCGGCTCTTGGGCTGCTCCTGATCAAGAGCCGGGAAGAAAACCTTTTTGAATTTCATCTTACTGAACAGCCCCTAGGATGGGTATCCATGCGACCGGGACTAATCTATGGATGGCTATTGTTGTGGATGGTGGGTGACGCGATCGCGACCTCGCCCAAGTCCGAGCCGATTGCTATTCCGAAGGATTTCATCCTCTATGCAGAATATGGGCCTGGCTATAGCAATTGGCATCCGTGGAAACTGACGATCAACTCCGATGGAGGAGTGAGCCAGGAGATCTACACCTATTCCTCCGAGCACGAGACGATCGATCGTAAGGTCTTCCATCTGACCAAAGACGATGTGCAACAATTAGTCGCGCTGGTGCGCGTAACCCGATTTTTCGCCATCAAGGATAAATACGAAGGCGATCTTTCAAAAGATCCTACCGATGATGTAACTCTGATCCTGCAAGTAATGATGGAAGGTAAATCGCACGCCATCTCGGTTTACGCGCCGGAATTTAAGAAGAACGGGGAAGTTCAACGTTTCCTGAAACTCTGGAACGAAGTACTTCGCAAAGTTCCCGCGCCGAACCCGGAACAAAAGCCGGAATGAGGGGAATGGGGAGTTTTGGGATATCTAATCATCAGGATTTGATCTCATCCGATGGTCGGCGAAAAAGTCGATTTTCGATTTGCTTGAAGACGAGAGGAAAGAGGATTTCTGACAACATCGTTGCCCTCCTTTTCCCGAAAGTGCCGATGGCGGGACTCGAACCCGCACGGAGGTATGAGCTCCAACGGATTTTAAGTCCGGTGCGTCTGCCATTTCGCCACATCGGCAGTGACAAAGGAATACCCTTTCGTTTTACCAGCGCGCGCGCGGCTCGCAACCGGAAAGTGCGTGGACTTTCGGTCCAGGCTCTGAGGCTGCGGCTCATTCGATGGCCAGATTTTTAAAGCATCGACTCGCCGTAACCTTTCCCCGCCACTCCCGCCGCTCTGGGGCAGCCCTGGCCTTCGAGATGCAGGTGACCGGCGGCGGTCATCCGATGCTGCTCAACCCCCACTGTCTCTACCGTCACGAACGCTACGGGGGTTACTGGCAAATCGAGCAACCCGTGGCCGATCCCCGGATCGTTCCCTGACCGGGGATCTCTCCCACGGCTCGCGCCGGTCGGCGCAAAAAGGGGACGCCTTACAGCGTCCCCTTTGCTTCGATCGCAGGCGCGGCAGTTACGCCTTCGCTTCGGTGGCGGGAGTCGCCTCCGTCTTGGCGGGCTCCGCTTTCTTGAACGGCATCCCGGCCTTGTCCGCCGTCAGCAACGAGATGAGCGTGCTGAGCGGGCCGGCCACCCCGCCCTGGGCGGTTTCGCCGTTGGTCAGCATCACCTGTTGCGGGACGAGGGCCTGCTTCGAGTTGGCCAGTTGCTGGGCGAGCTCTGGCAGGATGAAGAGGCGGGCGTCGCCGTAAGCGTCGATCTTCTTCTGGAAGACCTCGGCCTCGGCGCTACCGACCTGCATGATCTTGGCGGCCTCGCCCTCGCCTTCCAGCTTGCGGGCCTTGGCCTGGCCTTCGGCGAGGGCGATCTCGCGGAGCGCCATGCGCTCGGCTTCCTTCACCTGGGCGTCACCGCGGTTGGCGGCGATTTCCACCGCGATCTTCGATTCGGTGAGGTGCGCCTGCTGGGCGGCCCGGGCCTGGGCTTCCTCGAATTCACGCTGATGGTTCGCGGCCTCGCGCTGTTTCGCAAAGGTCTCGCGCTTTTCATCGGCGAGGCGGCGCTGGCGCAACTGGTCGAAGAGGCGCTCGATCGGGTCGTTCTCCGGCTCCTTGATCTTCGATTCCGGGCGGCCGATCAGCACCGCCACGCAGTTGATGTCGAACTCGGTGAACCGCTTGCGCAATTCCCCGGTCGCCTTCGTCTGGATGTCTTCGCGATGGGTGAGCAGTTCGAGCATGGTCGAGCTCTGCGCCACGTCGCGGAAGTAGGCGGTGAGAATCGGGTCCAGCGTCTGCGTGATGAGGCGCTTCACATCGCCGAAGCGTTGCACCACGCTCGGGGCTTTCTGGTAGTCGATATGCAGCACGAGTGAGAGCGGCAGCAGCGGCTCATAACCGTCGGAGGTGATGAGTTCGATGGTCGCGAGCTCGTCATCGTAATGATGATTTTCCGTCTGCCCGGTGATCCAGCGGAGCACGAAGTTCACCGTGGGCACCATCTCGATTTTTACCGCATACGGATTCAGCGCGTATTTACCGGGCGCGAGCGCCTGTTTCCACACGCCTTTGGTGCCGACCTCGACCTGCTCGCCGTAGCGGAAAGCTTCGCCGGTGGTGTCGTCGCCTTTCTCACCATAGTAGGCGACCACGACGCCCACGTAGCCGATGGGGATGAGCGTCTTCTGGCTCACCTCCACGGTGCCGAACCAGCGGTTGATGAAGAACGTGCCGTCCGTGAGCACCTGGAGCTGGCGCCCGCGCTGGCCGCCGAGGAGCAGGAACGCCTCGGGGTCCTGAAAGTAGTTGTGGCCCACGCCATCCTGGCTCGGGATTTCCGGAGCGATGATGTCGCCCGCAGGCAGGGTGGGGCCGTCCTGCACGGTGATGATGCCGACGAGGTCGTAGCTTTGCCCATTATCCGCGACCCGCGGGCCGATCACGATCGGGTTGAACCCGTCGCGGGCGGCGAGTTCGCGCTGCCATTCGCTGTAGGCATCGTCCTGCTCCAGCGTATAGACGCCGGTCTCGGTGATGACGACGAAGAGCGAGAGATTGAGCGCATACACGCCTTCACGCAGGATGGCGCGCTGGCGGCCGCGCTGGCCGCCGGTTTTCAGAAACGCATCGGAGTCCTGGAAATGATTGCACTCCACGGTGCGGCCCAGCGTCTGGGTGGCATCGAGCGGCAGACCGTCACGGGCATAGACGTAGCCAATGCGGCCCTCGGCAATCGTGACGAGGGGCGTCTTGTGAATGCGATATTGCCACGGGAACAGCCACAGGTGGAAGCCACCACGCAGAATGTGGGCCTGGTAACCGGCCTCCCGGTTATGCGCGACGATCCGGCCCTGTTGCAGGGAGCCGGTGACGCTCCAGATCTTTTCAATCACGCCGACTTTGTCGTGCGGGATGTACACGATCCCGCACAATCGCGGCAGGGTGATGAGCACCGCCAGCGCCGCGATGGCGAGGATGCAGTAGAGGATGAAGGTGAATGAGATCATAGGTTATGGGTATGGGTTGGTTGTTATTTGGATTGGAAAGCGACGACGGAGCGATCCGTACGCAAAGCTCCCGCGGGTGCAGGCGCAAAAAGGGCATCAGGCCGGAATGGGCCTAAATGGACGTGGTGAGCAAGGACATCGCAGTGATGTCGCACGTATCCGCTGCTCCTTCCGGAGTCATACCGCATGGTGTAGTAACCATATTGACCGTATGTTTAGCGGAGCGTGCCCTGGAGTGCAAGGGAAATCGGAAAAGGCGGGCGCCCGCGCGTAGCCGAATCACTCGCGCAATGGCTGGCCGGGCGCGAGTGACGAATGGCAAAATGAAGTTGCCCCCAACCAATCGCGGCCTAGCTTTTTAAATCCACTGATGGTTGCCACGGTGATCGTCGGTGCTTGGAGGAAGGCCCATGAAAATTGCTTCGATTCCACCAACCCTCGCGAGTTTCCAAAGGCTGGAAACGACTCCCCACTCGCAGTGCTCGTGATGCTTCTCCACCAACCCTTTCCCGCGAAAAAACCAAAACCCAAACACACCATGCAAACAACTCCCTCATTCACTGGCCTCGGCGCTCATTTCGACGAGGAACTGGAAATCGCCACGCTCGCCCTGCACTTCTACGAAGAGGAAGGTCGTCCCGACGGCCATGCGCTCGAGCACTGGCTGCGCGCCGAGCAGGAAATTCACCATCGGTGCCACGCCGCTCCTCCTCAAACCCATGAAGACACTCCCACGGAGGCGGATCGCCTCACGGAAGAGCTGATGCACCTGCATCAATAACCAGCGGACTTTTTGCCTCCATCGCGGTCGGAGGAAGCCGCGCCTTTTGCGAACGGTCAGGGCGCGGGAAGGGGAGTCATGTCTCAAAAAACGACCGTAGGAATGGGATCCGATGTGCGATTACACTCCTGTAAGTAAAGGGTTCCGGCTTGCGTTTTCCGCTGCGCATGGCTCCATTCCGCCCAATCCCGCATGCGCAGCCTGCATGGCCCACCTTTTTTGCGGAGTCGGGTGCTTCGCAGACCATGGAACTCGAGTGCGGCAGTTAGCGATCCATTTATGAACAGCGAATCCACCGCCGCCGCTTCCACCGCGCATCCTCAAAAGCAGCATCATCATTTCCGCTTTCATCTCCCGCACCTGCATTTGAATTCGGTGTTTGGCGATGACTGGTTTGCCCTCAAGGCCGAGTCCTTTGCCCGCTTCTTTGGCACGCCCGTATTTCTGGTCGTGCAGACCCTCGTGGTCTTCGCCTGGATTCTCCTGAACATCCTCGGCGTCACCAAGTTCGACGTTTACCCCTTCATCCTGCTCAACCTCGCCTTCAGCCTCCAGTCCGCCTACGCCGCTCCGCTCATCCTTTTGGCCCAGACCCGGCAGGCGGATCGTGACAAGGCCCATGCCGATGCCGATGCCCAGCATCGGGAAGACCTCGCCGTGGCCAGCGAGCAACGCCAGGTCCTCGCCGCGCAGCAAATGACCCAGATCTCCGAACTGCTGCGCCAGAATACCGAGCTGACCGAACTCACCAAATCGCTGACCCAACGCATCGAAGAACTGACCACCGAGATGCACCGCAAGTTTCTCGACGCGGGGTCGAAAGAGTAGGGCGCACTCGCAAATCGAGTCCCGGAGGAACGGCGGAAATTAGCTGGTGGTGAAAACCACCGGAAGGCCATCATTCAACCAGTCTTGCGCCCCGAAGGGTCGCTGGACAAAAGCATCGTTTGTCGTGTTCACGAATTGCAAAGCAGAAGGCGAAAACCCTGCCTTTCCGCACAGAGCTTCCTAGTCGCGCTGTAGCCACGGCCCTGTGGGCCGTTGGGGAAAGACGATGCTCTGGCAAAAATCCAGTTCCAAAGGGAGTGAGCATTATGCCGCGATTTTTGGCAGAGCGCTGCATTTCATGGCCCGTTCATCCCCAACGGCCCACAGGGCCGTGGCTACAGCGCGGGCAAAGAATGGACCGCTTTTATGACCGGAAGGACCTGCTTGGAAATTCGTGAACCCGGGCTAAAACGCGAAGCCGAAGCTGAAATGGAATGCCCCCATGTCTTCGCCCGGACGACGATCTGGATTGTAGCCATAGTCCAGCCGGAGCGGGCCGATCGGTAGCTTGTAGCGCAGTCCCGCGCCCACGCCGTAGCGCATGTCGCTGAAGGCGTCCGTGGCCTTCTGCCCGACGGAGCCAGCGTCGATGAAGACCGCGCCGCCGAGATCGCCGACGATGGGGAAATCGTATTCGACGTTGATCACGCTGAACGAGTCGCCGCCGATCGGGAAGCCGTGGCGATCATGCGGGCCGAGATCGCGCTCGGTAAAGCTGCGCACGCTGCGGCTGCCGCCGTTGAAGTAGCGTTCATCAATCGGCACCGGCTTGTTCTCGGTATCCTCCAGCGCCCCGGCGCGCAAGCCAAAGCCGAGCATGGAGCGACCGATCGGAAGATAATAGGCCGCGCTCACCGTGCCACGAATGAGATCGATCGAACTGCCCAGCCCGCTGCTGGCGTATTCCACCGCGCCATTCACCACCAGCCCCGCCGGATTGAGCGGGTCCTTGCGCAGATCGAAGCTCTCGGTGAGGCCGACGCTGTTGACGTGGTAGCTGGGCTGGCCAAGGTCGATGGCATCGATGCCCGTGCCAGTCACACTCACAATGCGGGTCTGGAGAAAAGCCGCGAGGTTGAGGCTCCTGGTGATTTGGTAGGAAAGCTGTTCGCGCGCGCCGTATTCGATCTTGTCGTAACCGTCGAAGCTTACCGAGATGCCGTAGAGCCGGAGCTGCTCGGCAAAGTTGCTCTCCAGGAACCACGGATCGGAATAGAGCACTTCGCCTTTGATGTAGCGCTGGGAAAATTCCAGGCTCGTCGTGAGCGGCAGCCCGGTGCCGAAGAGATCGAGGTCGCCAAGCGAGATCCCGAGGAGGAAGCCCTCGTAGGTGCCATAGCCGGTGGAGAAGCCGACTTCCTTCGCGGGCGCTTCCTCCACGTCGAGATCGATCGTCACCGTGTGGTCCGGCATCGCCTTGGGCGTCACCCGCAGGCGCTTGAAGAGGCCGGTGCGCATGAGATCGCGGAAGACGGTATCCAGCGCGGCGGGGTTGTAAATCTGCCCGGTGAGCTTGCCGAAGCGCTTGGGCAGGAAGCTCGCCTGCAGCCGCTCCATTCCATGCGCCGTGACCGCGCCGAAGTGAAAGACCGGCCCCGATTTCGCCGTGAAATGGACTGGCACCACGCCTTTCACCGCCTGGGTGGGATCGCTGTCCGTCTGGAGCGCGACCTGGAAATAGCCGTGCGTCTTGTAGAAGTAGCCGACCGCGCGCTCCATATTCGTCACCTGAAACGGCGTGTAGGGCAGGTCGGAGAATTTCTTGATTTCCGCGAGCAGCGTCGCCCGGTCGAAAGGCACATCGCCGGTAAAGGTAATCGCGCCGAAGTGGTATTGCGTGCCCTCGTGAATATTCACCAGCACATCGGCCTTCTTGTTATCCGGGCTGTAGGTGAATTGCGGATCGGAGATCGTCACGTCGAGAAAGCCCTCGCCGGAATACATGCCGCGCAGGCGGTCCACGCCCGTCTCCACATCGGCGGCGACGAAGGGCAGCGTCTTTTGCAACGCCGAGAAACGCTCGCGGGTGGTGCCCACGATGTATTCGCGCAGCGCCGGGGAAGGGTAGTGCGCATTGCCCGCAAAGTTCACGTCGCCCAGCATGACGAAGGGCCCTTCGTTGATCGTCAGCGTGAGCGTATTGCCCGCGATGCCCCATTGCACCTCGGCCTTCGCGTAGCCCTGGTTTTGATAATAGAGCCCGAGGAAGAAGGCCGCGTCATCAGCCGCCGCGGGGGTGAGGCCGCTCTCGCGGATCGCTTCGAGCTGGTCGTGGATCGCATTCTTGAGCTGCTCCTCCCGGTAATGAGCCGCGCCTTTGAAGACCACGGGCACATTCGGGGTATTGACGGGCGGGGTTGGCGAAGCCGCGGGGTTCGGCATGAAAGCAGGTGCCGCGCTCCGGGCGGTGAGCGTCATTGCCAAAAGCAGGAGGGTGAATAGTCGGCGCACGTTCACTTGAATCGAATGAGGTATTTCACCTGGCCGGTGAGGTTGCCTTGCACATCCAGCGCGCCGACGAGGAAGAAGCGCTTGGTCAGTTGGAATTGGGCCGAGATATCCTGGTGCCCGGTGCGTGGGTCCACCCCCCCGATGTCGAACTCGAACCGATCCAGGAACGAATCCTTTTCCGTCGCCTCGGAGTGTTTGAAAATCTTGCGATAGAGCGATTGGAACGCCAGCACCGCCGCGCGCCCGGCTACGGCATCGCCATTGGTGGTGATCTCGCTTGTGGTCAGGCCCGTGGCGAGCAGCGAGATGATTTCCTCCTGTGGCAGCGGGGGCTGGCTGGTGAAGATGGTGAGCGGATTGCCGGGATCGCCGTAGATATAGACCGAGATATCGTAGCCGCGCATCGAGGAACTGCCCTGGATGTCGAGCTGCGGGGTAAAAGGTTCGTCCTTGGTGAAATAGACATACCCATAGGGCACCTCCAGTTTGCTGAAGGGGAGCGAGGCGACAAAGTTGTCGATCTCCGCGTAACCTTCGAGCGAGAGCGTCCGCCCCGTGCCCCCGAGATGCAGATCGGTGTCCACCGCGCCTTTCGCCAGGTTGCCCGCCACCATGAAGGGATCGCTGGTTTTGATCGCCACGTCGAAGGTCCAGTCGGCCACCGGCTTGGCCGTGATGGAGACCTGTGGTTGGTTGATGCCCGGGTTCGGGGCCGTGGCCCGGGAGCTGGATGGGCAGGATCTCGATGTCGCGGAAGAAGCGGCTCTTCGTAATATTGACCGAGCCCTTCACCTTGGCCGTCGCCAGCGGGCCGTCGATGTGGATGTCGGAATTGGCACGCAGCGTGACCGAGTCGTTTCGCGCGAGCAGCGCGTTGTCGGCCTTGAAGCGCAGCGCGAGCGTGGGCTGCTGGAGATTCGCGACGTCCACCGTGCCCTCCAGGTTTACCTGGCCGCCCGCAATGCCCCCCCCGCAGCGCTTGATCACGACCTTCTTTCCTTCGTAGCGGATCTCCGCGCCGAATTGGTTGACCGTCGGCAGGCTTTGGTTGTTGAAGCGCAGGGCCGGGATGTTCAGCATCGCCTGGCCGCGCAGATCGGGATTCCCGACCGTGCCCTGCGCGTGCATTTCGAGCGCGACCGTGCCTTCGATATAGCGAATGGCCGGCGCGAGTTTTTCCACAAAGGCGATCGAGGAGGCCGGGATCGAGGCATCGAGTTTGATCGGTGTCTGCGGATCGAGCTTTTTGCTTTGCACCAGCTTTTCGATATCCAGCGCGGTCTCGCCATGAAGCGTGAGCGGTTGCATCTGCGCCTGCTTGATTGTGCCGTCGAGCGTGGATTGCTTTTTCGCGATATGGAATTGCAGGCTCGCATCGGTCGGGCCGATCGAGGCCGTCTGCGGCACGCTGAGCTTCCGGGCGTCGAGCTGCACCGTGGCCACGGGCTCGCCCAGGCTGCCCGCCGCGAGCAGGTTCAGCGTGAGATTGCCGCTCACCGGCGATTTCTGGCCGAAGCTGCCGAGCAGCTTTTCCAGGTCGAGATTGTCCGCCTGGAGATTGGCGGCGATGCGGCCCTCAAGCGGGAAAAGCTGCGCCGGTTGCTGGTATTTCGCGAGCGCGCAGGGAATGATGACGAAGCCATCGAGGACGCGCAGCCCGTTCTGGTCGAGCGCGATGTCGTGCAGCCGCAGCTTGCCTTCCGCGAGCTCGAGCTGGCCCACGAAATGGCTCGGGCCGCTCGCGATATCGAGATCGGGGAAGGTCGCTTTCTCCGGCGTGTAGGTGCCGCTGATCTGGGCGTGATCGACCTTCGCGCCGCTGCTCTCCACCTTGTCCGCCACCACTTGCAGCCAGCCGTGGTGCGCCTGCGGTTGCAGCGTGCCGTTGCCCAGCCAGTCCGCCTGCAGCGAGCCCGCGAGCGCGGCGGTGGGATTGGCCGCGTGGAGCAGGGGATTGAAGATGCCGAGATCGGCCACGCTGGCCTGCAGGTGGCCGGAGTAGGCATTCGGCAAGTCGAGGTTGATCTGTGCCCACGCATTCACGAAGTCGCGCCCGTTGATGTCAAGGAACAGCTCGGTGAACTGGATCACGCGATCCTGCAAGGTGAGGCGCGTATTCAGCTTCTGCGTGTTGAAGCCCTGGAAATTCAGGTTCGTGCCCGCGAGCGTCGCTTCGCCACTATAGATGTTGTTCTGGTGGTGCAGGCTGCCCGTGCCTTCCAGCGAGCCGTTGAGCGATTTCAAATCCTGCTCGACGTTGAAGCCCGCGAGATTTGGCGCGTGCAGCGTGAAGTCGATCGAGAACGGCGTGGTCGTGATCTGCTTCAAATCCGTCGGCAACACCGCGCTTCCCTTGAGCGCAAAGTGGTTCTGCTGGCGGGAGAAGGTGAAGCTGGCCATCTCCACTTTCTCATGCTGGTTGCTCGCGGTCAGTGCGCCTTGATCGAGCGCATACTGGTTGAAGCGCAGGGCTTGAAATGCCACGCTCAACTGGCTCACCAGTCCATCCAGCGGCTTGAGCGGGCGCGGGATGAGCGTATCCGTCGCATTGAGCGTGAACTCGGCATGGCCCGTATCGAACGAGTCGCTGGTCAGTTGGTTGACCGCTCCCGTCACGTGCAGGCCGATGTCGCGCTGGCGAATCTCCAGCGAGCCCGCGGCGGTGAATTCCCCGCTGTGGAATTGCGGGAGCAGCGTCGGCACCTTGGGGATTTCCGCCTCAAACTGGAGATGCCCGATCTCATTGACCACCGCCAGCGAGACATTCGCGCCCGCTCCCTTGTAGCGCCCCACCAGCTTGAGCGTGCGCCCGGTGGAGTCGAGCGTGAGCGTGTCCACGCCGTTGAGCTGGTCGAGATACAGCCCGTTCACCTGCACGATCCCGCGATCGTTGCTCGCATTGGCCTGCACGTGGTCCCAGCTGCCGTAGCCGGGAATCTCGAAGTGGCCGATCTTGATCGGGCCGTTTGCGCCGGGCTGGAGGTGCGCGCTGGCGCGCTCGATCCGCACGTCCCCTGGCCGGGGTGTGCGAGATGAAGTTGATGTTGTCTCCCGCGATATTGCGAATGAAGAGCCCGGGATTATGGAAGAGATCGTCCCAGCGCATGATCTGCTTCTTCTTGTGGCCGAGCTTTTCCGCCACCGCGTCGTCGGGCCGCAGTTCGATGAAGGCGTTGCGCGCTTCCACTTCCTCAATGCCGTGCGTGAAGTCGCCGCGAATCAATTTCAGCAAATGGTAGTGCGCGCTCACATGGTCCACGTTGATGCCCACGATTTCGCTCGGGCCAGTGGGGACGATTTTGAGGTGGTCCACCGTGAGCGAGGTGAACAGCGAGCCCTCCAGGTCGAGGGAGATGGCGAGGTTCTGCGTCGGTCCCAGCTTGGCCGCCGCATACTTGATCAAGGGAAAGCGGGCCAGATAAACGCCCACCAGCGCCGCCAGGAACAGCAGGAAAGCAAGCAGCGCGCAAAACGCCAGTTTGCGCATACATCCAGTTCGCTTTTTCTTTTCGGGTGCAGTTTCCTGTGGCTCGGTCACTGGGCCGCACGGTAGCAGGGATATTTCAGCAGGGGCAAGCAGCAACGACAAAGAGGAAGGGACCGTCACCCCCCCGGAATCGCGCGCGCCGATTTTTCACCGACGTAGCTTCCCGCAGGCGCAATTTTCAGCCACACTGCGAATTGATGAGTATGGGATCTGACTCGAAAAGCGCCGAAGCCGTGCCGTTGACTGCCTTGGGTCGGCTGGTGCGGATCGTGATGCTGGCGATCCAGCGCTTTTCCGAGACCAATGCCTCGGAACGCGCGGCCGCTTTTGCCTACTACGCTTTTTTCGCCATTTTCCCGCTGCTCCTGATCTTTGTCACCATCGGTTCGCTTTTCTTCGACTACACCGAGACGGCGACGAAGGTGATGGATGCCGTCGGCGGGTACGTGCCCTCCATCTCGGAGGATTCGGATGGCCGCAACAGCGTGCTCGCCGTGGTGCAGACGGTGGTCGCCTCGCGCCGCAGTGCCGGGATCATTGCCTTTCTCGTGGTCGTCTGGAGCGCGCTCGGCTTCTTCCAGGCCCTCGTCCGCGGGGTCAACCGGGCCTGGGGGACGAAGGAATACGCGTGGTGGCGGCTGCCGATTCAGAACCTGCTCATGCTCGCCGTGCTGGGCACCGCGCTCCTGCTGGGCATGGTGGCCCCGCCGGTCCTCGATGCCGTGCAGGCCCTGGTCAATCATGAGGCGTTGAATTTTCAACTGGTGGGCGCCCTGTTCTGGCTCGCCCATACGCTCATCCCGCTCGCGGTCACGGTGTATGGCTTCGTCATGTTTTACAAATTCGCCCCGCGCCAGCATCCGACCTTTCGCGAGGTGTGGATTCAGGCCCTGCTCGTGGCGCTGGCCTTGCAGGTGTTGCAGCGCATGTTCGTGCTCTACGCCAGCAACTTTCACAACTTCAACCAGGTCTATGGCGCCCTCGGCGGCGTGCTCGCGCTCCTCATGTGGATTTACCTCTCCGGCTCCGTGATCATCTTCGGCGGCTGCCTCTGCGCCGCCGCGGCCGAGGTGAAAAAGGGGCGCGACGCGCAAAAGCCGTAGGCGCAATACCGCTCCGGCCCCTCCCGTCCAGCCGGTCTCAACCATCTGGATCATCGCGCGCTTTGCACTTGCGAACCGGCGCGATTTTTCTTTCGCTCGCGTCCATGCCGCTTGTCGATAAACCCCTTTCCGAACTGCAGGACTACCAGGGCATCAACCCGCGCCCGGCGGATTTCGATGAATACTGGAACGAAGGCCTGGCCGAGCTGGAGGCGCTCGACCCCCAAGTGGAACTCACCTCCGCACCGTTTCAGGCGCCGTTTGCGGAATGCTTCGACCTGTATTTCACCGGCGTCGGCGGCAGTCGCATCTATGCGAAATATCTGCGTCCGCGGGGCGCGCAAAAAGTCCCGGCGATTTTGAATTTTCACGGCTACCGCGGGCATAGCGGCGACTGGATGGAAAAGCTGGCTTTCCCCGCGGCGGGCCTTGCGCTTGCGGCGATGGACTGCCGCGGGCAGGGCGGCAAAAGCGACGACCTCGGGGGCGCGCGCGGGACCACTTTTGAGGGCCACATCGTGCGCGGGCTGGGGGATGCCGACCCGAAGCGGCTCGCCTTCCGCCAGATTTTTCTCGATACCGCGCTCCTGGCAAAAATCGTCGCCGGTTTTGCGGAGGTCGATGCCGAACGCATGGGGGCCTATGGGGAGTCCCAGGGCGGTGCCCTCACGCTGGCCTGCGCGGCACTGGCTCCGCACCGGATCAAGCGTGCGGCGGCCACCTTTCCCTTCCTCTCCGATTATAAGCGAGTGTGGGAGATGGATCAGGCGAAGGATGCCTACGCCGAGCTTCCGCTATTTCTTCCGCATGTTCGACCCGCGCCACGAGCGCGAGCACGAGATCTTTACCCGCCTCGGCTACGTGGATGTGCAGCATCTCGCCGCGCGGATTCGCGGGGAAATCCTGATGGGCACCGGCCTCATGGATACGGTGTGCCCGCCCTCCACCCAATTCGCCGCCTACAACAAGATCACCGCGAAGAAGCAGATGGAAATCTACCCGGATTTTTCCCACGAAGTGTTGCCCGGGTTCCGCGACAAAGTGTTCCGATTCCTTGCCGAACTGTAGGCCGGGTTCCCGAGTTTCCCCGCAGTCCCTTCCGGTAATGAAAGCGGTCCAGGCTCTACTGACACGGTAGTCACGGCCTGGTGGGCCGTTGGGAAAACGGTTCTGTCGGAAAGAGATTTTCGGACAGGATCAACCAGATGAACCGGATGGCGAAAATTCCAAATCATCCCCCACTCATTCATCCTGTAAATCCTGTTCATCCGGTCTAAAATCCGGTCGTTGGGGATCGGATCAGGTCATTCCGTGGCGACGTGGCCCGGGATGATGGGGCCATCAATTCGTGAGCAGGGCCTGGATCGTGCATTTCAGTTCCATGCTGGATTTGCGGTGAAAATCCCCGTATAATCGAGGCGATCCATGCATCACGACGATTCCTCATCCTTACGGCATACCCATCACTTTGCTCCAGACTCCACCCTGGCGGAAAAGCGGACCCGCCTGGTGGTGGCCATTACCGCCGTGATGATGGTGGTCGAGATTACCGGGGGCCTGGTCTTTCACTCCATGGCGGTGCTGGCGGATGGCTGGCACATGGGGACGCACGTCTCGGCCTTTCTGATCGCCGCGCTCGCCTATCGGTTCATGCGCAAGCATGCCAGCGACCCGCGGTACAGCTTCGGCACGGGAAAGGTGAGCGCGCTCGGTGGTTTCTCCAGTGCGGTCGTGCTTTCGGTGGTGGCCTTTTTGATGGCGGGTGAATCCATTCGCCGTTTCTTCGAGCCGCAGCCCATTCATTTCAACGAGGCGATTGGCGTGGCCGTCGTGGCGCTGGCCGTGAATCTGGTCTGCGCCTTCCTGCTGGGCTCGGGACCTCATCACCATCACCACGGGCACGAGCACCATCATCATGCTCACGACGATCACGACCACGGCCATCATCATCACGACCATGGCGATTTGAATCTGCGCGCCGCCTATTTGCACGTGCTGGCGGATGCCATGACGACGCTCCTGGCGATCGGGGCCCTGCTCGCGGGCAAGTATTTTGGCTGGTGGTGGCTCGATCCGGTGGTGGGCCTCGCGGGCAGTGTGGTGGTCTTTTCCTGGGCGCTCACTCTGCTCAAGGCCACCAGCGGTATTCTGCTGGATCGCACCCCGGAGAACTGCGATTTGCCCGATGAAATCCGCAAGGCCGTGGAGGCCGATGGCGATTCCGTGATTACCGATCTGCACGTGTGGCAGGTCGGTGAGGGACGGGACGCGGCCATTGTCTGCATTGTGGCCGAGCATCCGAAATCGGTGGAGGAATACCGGGAACTCTTCCGCGAGCATGAAGAGCTGCTCCACGTCACGGTGGAAGTGCAGCGCTGCGCAGGGCATGCCGCCCATGCCGTATCCTGATGGCTACTTGGCGGTCGCAACCGGTTCTTCGGCCGGGCGCTCGGAGGATTTAAAAACTGGCACGTAGTTATACCACTGCTCGGGATGCTGGCGGATGATCTCCGCGAAGCTGTCGGCAATTCGCTGGGTGTTCTGTTCGTGCGACAGCGCGGGGTCCAGCTCCACCGGTGGTGCGATGAAGGAGGTATAAAAACCATCCGGTCGCTGGAGGACGAACGCCGGGAGAATCGGCGAGCCGGTGTGTTCCCACAGTCGCACCGGGCCGCTGGAAAACTCCGTATCCTGCCCGAACAATTTCACCGGCACGCCGCTGCCGGCATAGGGCCGGTCCACCAGCATGGCGACGCACTCGTTCTGCCGCAGCACCCGCATGATTTCCACAAAGGCGAATTTATCCGCGCCCACGGTGATCGTTTTTACCCCTGGCTGCGCGGCGGTTGGCCTCGCGCCATTCGTTGAGACTCCCCGGCTCGGGCAGGGTGATGATATTCGTCGGCATGCCATCCAGGGAGAGCAGGATGCCCCCCATCTCCCAATGCCCCAGATGTGCCGTGATCAGAATCACCCCGCGCCCCTGTTCCCGCGCGGTCTTCAGGTATTCGATGCCGCTCCAGCCGTGCAGGAGACTGCGCAGGTGCGCGCCTCCCGAGCGGGTGAGGTAGAAGTAATCGGTGAGCATCCGCGCAAAGTTCCGGTAATTGGCCCGGCAGAGCTGTTCGAGTGCCGCGCCACTCAGCCCGGTGGCGGTGTGGAGATTTTCCCGCTGCGCCGCGCGTCCGGCGCGCGCCCGCCGGTAGGTGATCGCCGCGAGCAAATCCGCCACCCGCATTCCGAGGTGCCGGGGGATCACATAGGTCGCATAATGGGCCAGCTTGAAACAGGCAATGCCATACCAGCCGGAAGTGCGGCGTGCTTGCGGGGCTGGTGGCGGTTGAGACATCGGGCGGCCAGAATTGCACAAGGACCGCCGGGCGACAACCGCAGGAATTTTGGAAGGGCTTTTTATAGGTGATAAAAAAGATTGCACAAAAGAAAGCAGCACTCTTGCCTCCAGGAAAACGGCCATGCTATGCAACCCGGATGCTCCAATCTCCCAAGCCGCTCGATACGCCATGGCTGCGCCGGGGCTTTTTGCTGCTCAATCTGGCCCTGCCCGCGCTGGTCATCGGGCTCGGCTGGCATTGGTGGATGGCTGGCCCGGCCGTGCCTGGTACATGGGAGCTTTATTTACGGATTGATCGCGCCCTCCTCGGGGATTTTCGGGCCGGTGGTGACCCGGTTTGTGACGGACAAAAAGGAACTGTGGCTTACCATCGACGACGGTCCGGATGGGGAAAACTCGATGGCCCTGGCCCGGGAACTGGCCCAGCGGCAGGTGCGGGCGACTTTTTTTGTCATCGGTGAACGCCTGGAAAAGCAGCCGGAAACCGCCCGCGCGATGATGACGCTCGGCCATACCCTGGCCAATCATACGCACACGCACCCGGTCGCGACCTTCTGGGCGCTGCTGCCCTGGGCCTTGCGGGATGAGGTGGTCCGCGGAAACGAACGCCTCGCCCGCACCGGGGTGCAGGTGGGGCGCTGGTTCCGTGCTCCTTTCGGGCTCAAGCATGTGCGGTTGCACTCCTTGTTGGCGGGCTTGGAAATGCGCCTGGTCGCCTGGAATATTCGCGGCCACGACGGCCTCATCTGCGATGTGGAAAAAGTGGTGGAGCGCGTCGTGCCCCAGGCCCACCCGGGCGGCATCATCCTCCTCCACGAGGGCCGTGCCAAAAGTAACCAGACCATTCTCCGCGTGGTTGAAGAGTTGCAGAATCGCGGCTATTCCTTTGTCATCCCCGCCGACGACCAATTGCGCTGACGATGTTCTACTCCCTTGTCCGCTTCTTTTCGGGACGTGTGTTCCACCGCACCATCCGCCTGCGACTCGATCTGGCCCAGAGCGAGCGCGAGGGGGGGTATGTCCTGGCGTGCACGCATGCGAGTCATCTCGACCCGTTTTGCGTCAGTGTGGTCCTCAAGCGTCACGTTCGTTGGATGGCGCGGGTCGAGTTTTACCGTTCCTGGTGGAGCACCCGCCTGCTGAAAGAGGTGGGGGCCTTTCCCGTCAATCGCCAGGGCGTGCCGGTGAGTGCGGTCAAGACCGCCATCCGCCTGGCCCAGGCGGGCGAGGTGGTCGGGATTTTCCCTGAAGGCGAGATCAAGCGCGATGCGGAGTCCGTCCTGCGCGGAGGGCGGATCAAGCGCGGGGTGTGCCTGGTCTCCATGCGCAGCGGCAAGCCGGTGATTCCCTGTGTGGTGCTCGGCTCGGAAGCGCTCCTGCGGCCCATGGTCTGGCGTATGTCCAAGCCCTGCCGCCTCTGGGTGGTCTGTGGGGAGCCCATTCACCCGCCGCACACTGGGAACCGCCGGGAAGACCGCCGGATCATGGCCGGGCAGATCGAGCAAGCCATGCGCTCCCTTGCCGAAGGAATGCGCCGCCGCCCGGAATGGGTAAAAGGCGCATCGGGGCAGCCCCTGGCCGCGCGCCCGGCTAGTTTGGAGAAAGCCTGCACTGGCTTGACAGGGGAAAGACGCGCTGGCTAACTCTCCCGGTTTGCATGAATTTACCGACGGCTCCTGCTCCCGAAGACCTTGAAAACAATCTGTTAACGCTCATTAGCGAGCGGATTTTGGAAACCGGGGACGGCTTCTCGCCAGATAGCGATCTCTACGCCGCCGGGCTGGATTCCATGGCGATCATGCAGCTCCTGCTCGTGCTGGAGGAGGAGTTCCACGTCAGCATCCCGGTGGAATCCGTTTCGCGAAAGAATTTCTCCACCGTCCGGACGATTGCCGATCTATTGCGGACCAAGCTGGGCCCAGCCGAAACTGCCCCGGCTCCGGAGGAGACGCCCGCCCCTCCCGTCGCCGCCGTCGCTCCGGTCATCCCCCCGTCGGTCAACGGCACCAGGCCCGAGCCGGCGAAGCGCACGACGTGCAACATGACCTTTGAAAAACTGCCGATGCGCGGCTGCGATTATTTCGTGCTCGGCTTCGACACGCTGTCGCGCAAAGCCGGGCAGGGGGGGCACCGGGCCCACTCCATTCTCGTGCTCGATCATGTGCCCGATTTGGCCCGCCTGCGCTCGCTCCTTGCCCGTGCGGCGGAGGTTTATCCGATGCTTTCCGCGTTGTTGAAGCGGAATTTTTTCTTCGGCATCCCCTATTGGGTGCCGTCCGCAGAACCCGCCGTGCCGGAGTTGCGCCTGTTCAGCGAGCAGGGGTCCGCTGGCCAGCTCCTCGCCGAGGGGGGGCAGCCCTGCACCGACATCCATTCCCAGATGGAAGCGGTCATCAACGACCCCATGCCCCGCACGGGAGCGAAAGTCTGGCCCAAGGCCCGCTTCAGCCTCTTTGAGACCCGCGATGGCACCGTCATCCTCATGTTCTCCTGGAGCCACCTGATGATGGATGGCGTCGGCGCGGAATTCTTCCTGCAAGACCTCCAGCGTCTCGGCTCCGACTCCAGCGACGAACCGATCCCCGGCGTGGACTCCGCGCTGGACGACGAAACGGCCACCTGGAAAGAGCGCTGGATCACCGCCCGCCCCATCGTCCAGTTCTTCCGCAAGCTCTCGCAGCACACGATTTCCTGTCTCGGCTCGCGCACGCCAAAGAAGGGCGTCACCCGTTTCCTCGTCCACACCTTGACTGAAGAGCAGACGCGCAAGGCCAATGAACGCTGCGCCTCGCTCTGCGGTGGGCTCATCAACCTGCCGTTCTACCTCGCCTGCTCGATGCGTGCGCACGATCGTGTTTTCGCCCATCGCGGCCTGGTTCCGGCCTCGCACACCTGCAACGTCCCGGTGCAACGCCGCCGCAAGGGCGCGCGCGGGCCGATTTTTCAAAACCATCTCACCATGTTCTTCGGGGTGCTGGAGCGGGACCAGATCGGCAGCATCGAGACCGCCACCGCCTCGCTGCTGGAGCAGCAGGCCCGCTTCCTCAAGGAGCGCCTCGGCGAATCGCTCAACGACCTCATGCACAGCATGAGCGTCATCCCCGCCGGTCTCTACATGCGCTTCGTGCAGCTTCAGATGAAGGGGCCGTTCGCCTCCTTCTTCCACTCGCACACCGGCGAGTTTGCGAGCGGGATGAATGAGTTTCTCGGCGCCAAAGTGGTGAACGCCTATCACGTCCCCGGCATCGCCACGCCGCCCGGCACCGGCATCTTCTGCAACGAGAAGAACGGTCGCCTCATTGTCACCATGTGCTGGCATGATGGCGCGCTCGATGCGACCGAGCGCCAGTTGATGCTCGACCAATTCCTCACCGATCTCGGCGCGGCATGACGACCTGCGACGTGCTGGTCGCCGGAGGAGGCAGCGCGGGGATCGCCGCCGCGATCAGTGCCGCCCGGGCCGGGGCCGAAGTCCTGCTCATCGAGCGTGGCGGGCTCCTCGGAGGCATGGGCACCTCGGCCCTCGTGCATACGATTTGCGGGCTCTACCTCATGCGCGAGGAACCCGGCGTCGCCTGGGCCAATGACGGTTTTCCGCGCGAATTTGCCGGGCGTCTCCTGCAAAGCGGCGGCGCGAAAGAACCCGTGCGCATGGGCCGCGTGGATGTGCTCCCGCACGATCCCGTGAGCTTCGCGGCCCTGGCCGATGCGATGGTCAACGAGACGCCGCGCTTGAACTGCTGGCTGCACAGCGAGTTGGTGGCCGCGGATTTCACTGCCAACCAGGTGCAGGTCATTTGCCGCGGCGAGCGCCGGGAAATTCACGCCCGCGCCTTCATTGATACCACTGGCGACGCCACGCTCACCGTGCTCGGTGGCGCGGCCTTCGAGCAGGTGGAGTCCGCCCGCTTGCAACGCCCCGCCTACATCGTCGGACTGCGCGGCTTTCCCCCGGGCTTCTTCGATGACTCGGGTCGGCTGAAGCTCGCCCATGCCATCGCCGCCGCCGTGAAATCCGGTGAATTGCCCGGCGAAGCCCTCGGCACCGGCTTCCGCGCCGGAATGCGCAACGACGAGGCCTTCATGACGATTGATCTCACCGGAGGCGAGTGGGACCCGTGCGCGCCAGAATTGCTGGCGGAAGTGGAATTCACCGGACGCCGCACCGCGCTCGCCATTGTGCGGCACCTGCGGGAAAAAATCGCCGGCTGCGAATCCTGCGTCGTGGCGCAATGGCCATCCCGTGCTGGCGTGCGGGAAAGCCGCCGGGCTGCTGGCGTGTATGAATTGCCGGTGGAAGATCTCCTTTCCGGCACCCCTTTTCCGGATGCGGTCGCCGTCGCCGCCTGGCCCGTCGAGCTGCGCGAAAAGGCCACCGGCCCGCGCTGGCGCTATCCCGAGCCGGGGGTCGTCCCGCAGATTCCCCTGCGCTCGTTGAAACACCGCGCGGTGGAAAATCTCTGGGTCGCTGGACGTTGCCTCTCCGCCTCGCACGAAGCGCAGGCTTCGATCCGCGTCATGGGCACCTGCCTGGCCACTGGTGAAGCCGCTGCGCTCGCGGCCGTGGAAAATCTTCGCAATCCCGTTGCCGGGGATTGGCAGGCGCTCGCCACGCGTGTTAGAACCTCCCGGCTCAATTCTTCCCGCATATGATGAATGTCGTTGATGAAATCTTTGCGCGCGCCGATCGCTCGGCGGTGGCCATCATTGCCGGGGAGCGTTCGTTGACTTTTGGCGACGTCGAGGCGCAAATGCTCGCGGCGGCGAGTGCCCTGGGGGAGGCGGGCCGCCAGCGGATCGGTCTCCATTGTCCGAATGGCATCGCCCACATCGTCTGGTCTCTCGCCGTGCTCAAGTGCGGCGGCGTATTGGTGCCCGTCGCCCCGGAGTTGAGCCACCCCGAGCGCGAGGCGCAGCTCCGCACCACCGGCCTCGATGCCGTCCTTTGCGCCGATGGCAGGGAGTGGCACCGGCCTGCTCCCAATTCCCGCCCGCTGCACGCCGCCGGTCTCGGCGAGGCCACGCTCCTGACCGGGCTGCGCGAGGGGGCCGTCGATTTTTCCGAGGACGCACTCGCGGCAGTGAATCCCGCGCTCATCCGCTTCAGCTCCGGCACCACCGGCAAGCGCAAGGGCGTCGTGCTCTCCCACGAGACACTCCTCGCCCGCGTCACCGCCAGCAACAGCCACCTTCGTTTCGGCCCCGGGGATCGAATTATCTGGGTGCTGCCCATGGCCCATCACTTCGCCGTCTCCATCGTGCTCTATCTCCTGCACGGTGCGACCACCGTGATCGAGGAGTCGCATCTCGGCGAAGACGTCTTCCGCGCTTTGGAAAAGCACCAGGGCACCGCCCTCTACGCCTCGCCGTTTCACTACGCGCTGCTCGCCGGTCACGAGCCGGCCAAGCCGGTTCCGTCCCTGCGCCTCGCCGTTTCCACCGCCGCCGCCCTCCCCGTGGCGACCGGGCAAAAGTTCGTCGAGCGCTTCGGTCTGCCGCTGCATCAGGCGATGGGCATCATCGAGTGCGGCCTCCCGTTGTTAAACGATCAATGGCCGGTCGAGAAACCCGATTCCGTCGGACGTCCGCAGGCAGGCTACGAAATCTCGATCCGCGACGAACACGGCGCGGAGGTCTCCACCGGAATCGCGGGCGAGCTTTTCCTGCGCGGTCCCGGTTTCGTCGATGCCTATCTCTCGCCCTGGCTGCCGCGCGCGGAGATCCTGGAAAATGGCTGGTTCCGCACCGGCGATCAGGCCCGGCGCGATGCCGAGGGCGCCCTCTACCTCACCGGGCGCACGCACTCCGTGATCAACGTCGGCGGCATGAAATGTTTTCCCGAGGAAGTCGAGGCCACTTTGAACGAACACCCCGCCGTGCAGGAATCGCGCGTCATCGCCATCCCGCATCCCGCCTTTGGCAGCGTGCCCGTCGCCGAAATCGTCGTGGCCGATCCTGCCACCCCGCCCAAAATTTCCGAGCTCATCGGCTGGTGCCGGGCGCGCCTTTCGAGCTACAAACTCCCGCTTAAATACACCTTCGTCGCCGCCCTGCCCAAAACGCCGAGCGGGAAAATTCAACGCTGAAACTGAGACCTCGCCATGGTCAACCTTGCCTCATCCCAACGCCCCACCCGCGTCGCCATCATCGGCTCCGGCCCGTCTGGGGCCACGCTCGCCGCGCTGCTCGCGCGCAAGGGCGCGTCCGTCGCCATGTTCGACGATGGAGCCCGCCCGCCCCTCATCGTCGGGGAATCGCTCGTTCCGCTCATGGTGCCGATTTTTCAGCGCCTCGGCATCGAGGAAGAGGTCGCAAAAATCGGTGTCCTCAAGCCCGGCGTTAATTTCACCTTCGACGAAAAGCAGGACATCCGGCTTTTCTTCACCGCCACCCGCGGGCTGCTCCCGCCTTACGCTTACAACGTGCCACGCCAGGAATTTGACGCTTTGATCCTGAAGACCGCGATCGACTCCGGGGTGCGCTACCTTCAAAGCGCCGCCAGGCTGGAGGCGGTCAATGCCGGGGCGAAACAAAAGTCGCGCGTGAAGCTCGCCCCCGAGTCGCTCGCCCTCGTGCCCGAGTGGGATTCCGAGCCCGATCTGGTCATCGACGCCAGCGGTCGCCGCCGCTTGTTCGCCAAACTCCTCGGCATCGGTTCCAAGGTGGGCCGGCGCAAGGACATCTCCCACTTCGCCCACTACGAAAACGCCCCGTGGCCCGAGCCGCGCGGTCACGTCATGACCATTCGCCTGCAGTACGGCTGGGCCTGGCGCATCCCGCTGCCGGGCCGTCTCTCCATCGGTGTCGTGATCAACAAGGACGACGCCAGGCGCTTCGGCAGCACGCCCGAGGAACAGCTCGAAGCGATCATCGACAACGAGCCCCGCATCGCCAGCGATTGCGGCCAGCGCCGCCGCGTCACCGACATCGCCACCTTCGCCAACTACCAGCTCATCTCCGACTACGGCTCGGGTGAGAACTGGACCATGGTCGGCGATGCCTTCGGTTTCGTGGACCCCATGCTTTCCCCGGGCCTCTGCATGGCCATGGTCAGCGCCGAACGGCTCTCGGAAATCATCCCGGCCCGCGGTGGCGCCCATCCGGGATTGCCCAGGGAGTTCGATGCCTACTGGCGCTGGCTCCGCGGCATGCTCGCCGCCTGGCAGAATCTCATCGATTATTTTTACGACGGCCGCATCTTCGCCATCCAGCGCACCGGCCTGGATATTTCCGCAAAGTATCCCGGCAAGATCAGCGACCTGATGCAGGCGCATATGGAAAAAAACCTCAGCGGTATGGCGACCGGCGCCTATATCAACCGTCCCTACAGCAAGTGGCTGCTCGGGATGCTGGGAAAATACGGAATCCGCGGGCATCGCCCGGCTGACTTTGCCATCCGGTGATCGAGCGCATTGCTTCTCATTTCAAAGGCCGCTTCATGCAGGGCTACGTGAAGGGAAAGCTGAAGGGCGATCCCGTCTTCGCGGCGGCCTGGGAAATTCTGCGCGACACCGATCAGCCGTTGATCGATCTCGGCTGCGGCGTGGGCCTGCTCGCCTATTACCTGCGCGAGCACGGTTTCCGGCCCCCCATCACCGGCCTTGATTTCGACTCCCGGAAAATCGACACCGCGCAAAAAGTGGGCGCCCTGTACGATCACCTCGTCTTCGAGCAGGGCGACGCCAGCATCCCGCGTGCGTTTTCCGGCAACGTCACCATCATCGATGTCCTGCACTACCTCGAAGTGGAGCAGCAACAGGCCCTGCTGCAGCAGGCCGCGCAAATGGTCGCCCCCGGCGGCCTCTGCCTCATCCGCGCCACGCCTTACGTGGACAACTGGCGCTTCCGCATGACCAAGCTGGAGGAGTGGTTCATCGCCAAAATCCGCTGGATGAAATTCTCGACGAAACACTATCTGCGCATCGAGGAAATCACCGCCCCCTTCAAGGCTGCCGGCTTCGAGGTCGAAGTGCGTCCGCTTTGGGGCAACACCGTGTTTAACAGCTACCTCTTCCTCTTCCGCCGTCCCGTGAAGTAAGGGGTGAAATCCACGCCATCTTTCGCGGGAAAGCCCTTGGAATGCGGCGGCCTGACGCCGCCATTCCAAACCGTTCCTCACCTCACCGACTTACCGCCAGGACCTCCCGTTCCTCCCGTCCATCCTGTCGCAAAAAATCCGCTCCCATCGCCATCTCCTTTCGCCGAAACCACGATTTCCACCACCGCCGAAAATGATGCACCGCAAAGCATAGAAAAATCACCGGCGTGATGAACTGGCTCACGTGTCCCATCGCAAAAGCCAGCCCCACACAAAGCAGGCCGGAGAGCAGGGGAGAGCGGAATGGCGTGGAAAACTTGATGCTCCCGCCCGCCGCACCGCGTTCCTCGCTCAAGCTGATGCTCCACTGAAACCACTTCCCGAGCCGGAATTGGAGCCGCTTGTGCGAATCCGCGAGATCCAGTTGCACGATGCGCCCCAACCATGATGGCCGCGATACTTCAGTGCGGTTGGGGCTAGGATTCATCAACCCCAAATTCGCGTAGGAACCCACCCGGACAAGTAACATTCCTGGGGCAGTAACGTGACGACTGTGTGCCCGTCCGAGGTGAAAACGTGCGCCAGGCTAAATCCACCACCCTTATTTCCCCCGGCCCCCTTTCTCCCCCCTTCGTGATCTTCGTGTGCTTCGTGGTTAATTTTTCTTTCTGCTCTATCGCCCATACCCCGGCACGATCTTCGCAATCTGCCGGTCCACCAGCAGCGGCGTCGCGATGTAAGCCCGCGCATTCAAGTAATGCTGGAGCGCGCTTTTTTCATCCCCCTCCAGCAGCGCAATGTTCCCCGCCGAGTAATGCCACTGCGCCCACAGCCCGGGGTGATAGATGTGATTTTGCAGCATTCGCCAGGCGGTCAGGTCCAGATGCGCCTGCCCATCCCACTTCGATTTCACGTGCGCCATCGCCTCGGAGACCATGCACTCCTCATTCACCACGCACAGCGGCCAGTTGTCGTAATAGCGATGCGGCGTCGAGCGGTTGTAATCCATCACCTTGTTCAGCGTGGCCAGAAATCCCGGATACCGGTCCAGAATCGCCTCGTAGCGTCCCGCATCGAGATCCCACGTCGAGCGTTCATTCATCTCGCGCAAATGCAGCGGATAAAGGGTGCTGATCTGCGTGCAAAGCGCATCCGTGCTGCGCCAGTCGAGGCTGCGCTGGAAAGTGAGGGCCGAAAAGAAAACCAGCACCGTCCCGGCCACGCCCCATGCCACCCGGGGCTGTTTGCGAAGCCAGCGCTGCACCGCCACCGCCATCAGCATCGCCACGAAGGGCAGGCAGGGATAAGTGCGATATTCCACCATCAACTCGCTCACCAGGTACAGCCAGCGCATCAGCAGCGGCGCCAGCGCCAGCCCCAGCAGCAGGGCCCACGGCTGCCGCTTGCGCAGGCCGAGAAAAGCCAGCACGCCCAGCACCGCCACCACCCCCGCCACATAGACCCACGCCGTGGGATCGGCGTAATCCTTCGTCCACGCCACCAGGTGATCCGAGCACAGATCGACCGGCCACACCATCCGCAGCAGGTATTGCGGAAACACCCGGCACTGCGTGAGCGCATGCAACCCAAATTGCGGATTCGCGAATTGCCCCGCCAGCACGGTCCAAAGATACCGGATGTGCCCGAACGCCACCGCGAAGACCAGCCCCGCAGCCGCTCCCACGGCCAGCCCCACCGGCCACGAAATCCGCAGGCCCTTCCACCCGCGCAGCCAGCAATACGCCCCCACCACCGCGAGGCAGTTGCAGAGCGCCTGCGGCAGCCCCGGCCCCTTCGAGATCGTCGCCAGCACTACGGCCAGCAGCGCCGCCAGCGCCCACAGCCAGCGCCGTTGCAGGGCCAGCAGCGTGCAGCCCCCCGCCAGTAGCGAAAAGAGCGTCACCAGCCCATGATCCCGCGCCCGCACATAGTTGGTCATCTCCGTCGTCAGCGGATGCACTGCGAAAATCAGCGCCGCCAGCCACGCCGCGTTCTCCCACCGCTCCGATTCCTCCCCGCTCCCCAGCGCCATGAAATAGCGCGCCAGCCATACACCGACAGCGCCACCAGCAAGTGCAGCAGCAAATTCTCCAGATGAAAAATCGGCGCCGAAAATCCAAAAAACTTCCACGTAAAGTAGTAGCTCGCATTCGGCAGCAAATTGACCAGATCAGCCCACCACTGCCCGCCCTCCACCGCCTCCGAGTTCTCCACCTGCCACGTATCGTCGAGATAAAAGGTGGACCACAGGCAATGCCCCTGCGCCGCCAGCCCCACGAGCACAATCAACAGAATGCGAACAGCCCGCCGGGAAAAAAGCGAGCTGGTTGGGGGCGAAATCGACTGCGTTACTTCCACGCCCACGATTTGCGCGGAAAAACCGAAAAAGGCAACGTTGTTAAACGGGCCTCATCGATTTCAATGATGATGCGAAGGATGCAGAAAGGCCAGGATCACCCCGCTGCCCAAAACGAAAAACCCCGCGGCCGGAGCCCAGAGGTTCGCCAGCGTATCGAGGCGGGCCTCCTCGGGATTCCTCAGGTTGTAACGCACCGGATATCGATGGCCGATTTCCACCTTCGGCTTCGGATGACAGCCGATCTCGCTGGTCACCTGATGCTGCGTGCCATCGAAAGCCTCATACGAGACCACCGCATAATAGTAAACGATACCCGGTTGGTTGAATTTCGGCGTCTCATTCCACCCGGTCAGAACCCCATCGGTCTTGCGCGTCCGCCGAATGAAGGTCAGCGACTGCCACCCCAGCCAAATCGCCATGCCAATCATGCCCAGCCCCATCACCAGTAAGTAATACCGCATGCCTTCCTCTCTAGCAGGCCACGTTCAATAGTTCCAACTCGAATAGCGATGCGAAGAGCACCCCCCTCGTTACCAGGCTCCAGCCTGGTAACGCCACGGTCCGCGAGGCTCCAGCCTCGTCCCCGCGCCTACACGTCGTCGTCGCTCTGTTGCCGCGCGGGAGCCGATTCTTGGCGCTTTACTCCCTGTTTACATGGCGTTATTTCTTTGCACGAGATGCTGGCTGGTTTGCCTTGGCGAGTGCGGTTTCCTTTTTCACAAAAATCGATGAAATATTTTCCCCTCTTTCTCCTCCTGCTTAGTGGCGATTTTGGACTGGCCACCAATCCTTCGCTGGAACCGACCGGCCCGCAGCAGGCGGCATTTCTGGCCCAGGTAGAGTCGGCTTTTAAGGCAAAGGATGCCGCTGCCATCGAGAAGCTTTATTGCCTCGACGGCACGGCCCCAAGGGTGCGAAACAATCTGGAGAAATATGCGATCCCGGAAATGCTCAAGGGCGAGTATTCCAATGCAGAATTTGCACCAGTTGAAGCCACCGCAGCCAAGGGCTACACGCTCAAAGGTGTCGCCTACGTGCCGAACCTGCCGCCCGTCATCGAACTCGTGATCCATTTCAAACCGTCCTCATCCCTCTCATTTAAAACTTCCGGTCCGAGTAGCATCACGATGATTCTCGGGCTAAAGGATGGTGCCCTTTTCAATGTTACTGCGGTCCCGGCGGCAGCGGCTGGCAGCCCGCCATCTCAAGCTGTCCACTAGTAACAGCATTCGTTCCCTCCCTCGTTACCAGGCTCCAGCCTGGTAACGCCGTGGTCCGCGAGGCTCCAGCCTCGTCCCCGCGCCTGCACGTCGTCGTCGCTCTGCGGCCCCTTCTTCGCCGTCCACCCACGCAGCTTGCCTTCGATAAACTCGTCGATGTCGCCGTCCATCACGGCCTGCACGTTGCTCGTCTCGACGCCGATGCGGTGGTCCTTCACTCTGGTGCCATATAAAAAGCGTCGCCTTTTCCTGCAAAATCGCATCGCATTCCCCACCGGTATTTCCCTTCCATGCGGTCGCGTTTTTTTCTCCCGATGCCAGGCTTGCTTTTCCGAGCTATCGGAACAGAATTGAGCTGCTCCACATGCTTGATCTTCTTTGCTCCACACCTGCCTTGGAAGCGGCTTTGGCTGAGCTTTCGAGGTCAGGCAATGAAGCACGTGGCGCGATTTTCACCCGAAGGGCAGTGGTTGATTTCATCCTGGACCTCTCGGGTTACACCAGCGATCAGGATTTGGCCAAGCTGAGACTCCTGGAACCGAGTGTTGGCGAGGGAGACTTTCTCTTACCCGCCGTTGAGCGGTTGCTTGCGTCTTTGCATGGCGTAAACGAAGTGACGGATGATCTGAAACATGCAATTCGATCTGTGGAAGTGCATTCCGAAACCTGTGGAAAGACGCGAGAAAAGGTTAAAACGCTCCTTGTCGAAAATGGCTTCTCGGAAACCGACGCTCTGGAGTTGGCGCTGGCATGGGTGATTGAAGGAGATTTTCTACTAACGTTCTTGGGCGGATCATTTACTCACGTGGTTGGTAATCCGCCCTATGTCCGACAGGAGTCGATTTCGCCTGTGTTATTGGCTGAATATCGAGACCGCTTTTCCACGATGTATGATCGTGCCGATCTCTACGTTCCTTTCATTGAAAAAGGGTTGAACTCGCTGGAACCGGGGGGAGTGCTTTGTTTTATCTGTGCGGACCGGTGGATGAAGAACAAATACGGTTCGGCCCTCCGGCGGATGATTTCCGAGCGCTTTCACCTCATGGCCTATGTGGACATGGTTAATACCGATGCGTTTTTGTCCGACGTGTTGGCTTACCCGGCAATCACTCTCATCAAGCGAGAGCCCAAGTCGGTGACGTATGTTGCGCATCGACCAGTTGTCGAGGCTCGTGCACTTTCGGAATTGGTGCCCGCCCTTCAAGGGAGAAGTAATCATCCATCGGTTCAACGAGTAGATGAGGTGGCGGATGATGAGGAACCGTGGATTTTACAAGGGCTGGATCAGGTTTCCATTGTCCGAAGGCTGGAGTCCGAATTGCCTACTCTCGAAGAAGCTGGCTGCAAAGTGGGAATCGGGGTGGCGACCGGCGCAGACAAGGTTTACGTCAGTGACTACAACGAACTCCCCGTCGAGGAGGATCGAAAACTTCCGCTGGCTGTCACCAAAGACATCATTGGGGATAATGTTGAATGGACCGGCAAAGGCGTGGTGAATCCATTTTCAGAGGATGGACAACTGGTGGACTTGGACAAATATCCGAAATTGAAGGCTTATTTTGAAATGCATGCCGGGATTCTTCGCAGAAGAAATTGCGCCCAACGTGACGAACGACGCTGGTATCGGACCATTGATAAAATCACGTCCTCACTGACTCGGCGACCCAAGCTCCTCATTCCGGACATCAAAGGGAAAGCACATGTGGTTTATGAATCCGGCAAGTTATATCCCCACCACAATCTTTATTTCATTACATCCGATATATGGGATTTGCATGCCCTCCAGGCGGTGCTGCGATCAGGGATTGCGGCGCTTTTTGTCTCCACCTATTCGGTGCAGATGGCCGGTGGATTTCTAAGGTTCCAAGCGCAATATCTTCGCCGAATCAGAATTCCATTTTGGAATTCGGTCCCCTTAAAAATTCAGGAGCAACTCATTTCTGCAGGTAGAAATGGTGATCAGTCGATGGCAAATGAAGCTGTTTTCGAGCTCTACCGGCTCACTTCGGAGGAGCGTATTTGGTTAGGACACTAAAAGTATGCCACTCGATTTAGCCAACTACGAGGTAAAAGCCACCGAAGCAGTGCAAGCATTTTGGGGGAACCGCGCCGCTGCCCTCAAGAAGCAGGAGCAGGCTGGTAAACTGGATGCCGGGAGTCGGGGCGCGGTGACTGCGGGTAAAAACATGGACGGGTTCCTCGTTTTGATCGGCGATCTGGTTAAAGCTAATGGCCTTACGCATGCTCAGATTTGTCTTAACAAGGGTGTCGTGACCCTTCCCGGCTATTTTCGCCCAACCAAGCAGTGGGACATGGTCGTGATGAATAACGGGCGATTGGTGGCTGTTATTGAAATGAAGAGCCAGGTCGGCAGCTTTGGTAACAACTTCAACAACCGCACGGAGGAGGCGATTGGCTCTGCCGTAGATCTGTTGACGGCCTTCCGCGAAGGTGCGCTCGGCAACCATACCAAGCCATTCCTTGGCTGGCTCATGCTCATCGAAGATTGTCCGGCCTCGCGAACTCCAGTCAAAGATCGATCTCCCCATTTCCCAGTTTTCAAAGAATTCTCCGACTGTTCCTATGCCGACCGTTATAACCTTCTTTGTCAGAAGCTGGTAAAGGAAAACCTCTATACCTCGGCGGCCTTCATTACTTCGCCAAGATCAACGGCCAGGACAGGCAAATATGTAGAGTTTTCAGAGCTGACGAGCCTGAAAACATTTGTAACCCAGCTTGCTGGCCACTTCGCGGCAGAAGCTGCGTTGCAGAAGTAAACTATAGGAGTCAGGTCGCAAAAAATGCCCCGATGGAGACAATCAAAAGCAGGGCGAATAAAAGGATGATTTCCTCCCTGCTTTTAAAAGCTGCGTAACCTTCGGATTACCTTTGCGAGGAATGGCTTTCACCGCTTCTTACACATCATCGTCGCCCTGCTGACCTTTCTTCGCCGTCCAACCGCGCAGCTTGAAGAGGGCGCATTCTTTTTTTATAAAAAAACGATGAAAACTAACTTGGCTCCCAAAATATTTTTTGCACGGGAAAAGACAGCGACAGCATGGGGATCGTTTTTCGAGCTACGGAAAACAGCCTTACTCCTGTCGATCTTGTTTAGCCCGCTGTTTGTCTTAACGGCTGCGCAAGCCGGGAATGTTCAAAAAGAATTGTCAGCGGTTGGGCTCAAAAATCTGAAGGCTGACTTATACAATGGCGAAGTTTCCTTCGCCGTGGATGGGAACGAATATGAGGTTAGCGCCGGGGCAAATTCTCGGGATTTTCGAACCATCGCTACGCTACTGCTAATACAAGAAATCCGAAAAGCAAAGACCATCACGGTAGTTGTAGAAGAAACAGAAGCAGGACCTTCATTTTTCTCAAGCTATCCACCGATTTTGGGCTACTGACGCCCCCTCGTTACCAGGCTCCAGCCTGGTAACGCCATTGTCTGCGAGGCTCCAGCCTCGTCCCCGGCCTACACGTCGTCGTCGCTCTGCTGGCCCTTCTTCGCCGTCCATCCGCGCAGCTTGCCTTCGATGAATTCATCGATGTCCCCATCCATCACCGCCTGCACGTTGCTCGTCTCGACGCCGGTGCGGTGGTCCTTCACCATCTGGTAGGGCTGGAAGACGTAGCTGCGGATCTGGCTGCCCCAGGCGATGTCGCCTTTTTCTCCATACTGCCGCTCGATCTCGGCGCGCTTCTTGTCCTGCTCGATCTGGTAGAGCTTGGCCTTGAGCATCTTCATCGCCAGCTCGCGGTTGTTCTGGCCCTGGCTGCGCTCGGCCTGGCAGGCGACGATGATGCCGGTGGGCATGTGGATGAGTGCGCACGGCGGTTTCCACCTTGTTCACGTTCTGGCCGCCCTTGCCGCCGCGCGGTAGGTGTCCAGTTCGATATCCGCCGGGTTGATTTCAATCGGCGCGTCATCGGCAATTTCCGGCACGATATCCATGCTCGCGAACGAGGTATGCCGCCGCTTGTTCGCATCGAAGGGCGAGATGCGCACCAGGCGATGCACGCCGCGCTCGGTGGCAAGATAGCCGAAAGCATAGTTTCCTGCGACCAGCAGCGTGGCGGATTTGATCCCCGCCTCGTCGCCGACTTGAATGTCAATCATGGTGCTGTGAAGCCGCGGCGCTCGATCCAGCGCTGGTACATGCGCAGCAGCATATCCGCCCAGTCGCACGATTCCGTGCCGCCCGCGCCGGAATGAATGGTGATGAACGCATTCGAACTTGTCCTGCGGGCCGGAAAGCAGGCTCTGCAGCTCAAAGGCCGCCAGACTTTTTTCCACCTGCGCGTATTCCTTTTTCAAATCGCTGACCGCGCTTTCATCCTGCTCCTCTTCCACGAGCATCTTCAGCACTTCCAGATCGCCAACCTGGCGATCGAGATCGAGCAGGGGATTCACCTTCGCCCGCAGGGTGGAAAGTTCCTCCACCTGGGCTTGCGCGCTTTCCTTGTTGTTCCAAAAATCGGCGGCCGACATGGCCTCGTCCAGTTCGCTCAAGCGGGTTTGCAGCTTGGCGAGGTCAAAGATACCTCCGGAGCTCGCCCACGCGGGATTTCAACTCGTCGGTATTGATGGCTTGGAGGTCGATGGACATAAGGAATCCACAAACAAACAAGGGCTGGCCGGGTGGGTCAATTTGAAATGTGCGCCTGTGGTGCGGTGGCTGGACTTCATGTTGATCCCGCGCTATGCGTAGAGACGAAGACGCGGGGAGAATAATCCCCGCGTCGTTTCGTCGTTACTCCACACCATGCCGAAAGCGCCCACTGCTCCCGTCGCAACTCCTGCGGAAACCCCGCTGGAGATCGCGGCGTCGTGCCCGGAATTGGCGGCCACCTTGCAGCAGGTGGCGGCAGGGGCAGGGGAGCCTATCGTGTTTGAGCATATCGCGGAGCAGGCGCAGCCGTTTCTCGTCGGCTTGATCGCCCGTTCCGTGCTCGCCCCCAGGCCGGGCCAGCGCCGCCTCTGGATCGTCTGCGGCAACACGCGGCGGCAGGAGGAGATCTACAGCGAACTCGCCAACTGGCATCCCGACGCCCACTTTTTCCCGATCCTCGAAACGGCTCCGGTCGAGGGCGCGCTGCCCGATCCCGAGAACTTCGCCGACCGGCTCGATCTGCTCCAGCGCCTCGGGCAGAAGGACGGCCCGCGCGTCATCGTCCTCACCAGCTCCAGCCTGCTCGACGAAGTGCCTTCGCCTGCGGGCTTGAAACAGGTTTCGCTGAAGCTGTCGCGCTCGGCCCGTTACGACCGCGACGACCTGCTCGCGCAGTTGGAAAAGACCGGCTACGATCAAGTCCCGCAAGTCTCGCTGCGCGGGCAATACGCCGTGCGCGGCGGCATCGTGGATATTTTCTCGTGGCACCATCCGTTGCCGGTGCGCGTCGAGTGGTTCGACGACGAGATCGAGTCCATCCGCCATTTCGACCTCGATGCGCAGACCAGCGTGCAGCACGTCGATTCCATCACGCTCCTCCTCGGCGAACCGCAGGCCGCGAAGTGCTCGATGCGCGATTACATTGCCGCCGGGGACGTGGTGCTCAGTATCGAAAACGCCGATGAAAGCGCGGGCGTAAAAATCACCGCCGGCTCCGAGCAGATTTCTTTGCAGGAGGACTACGCGCTCGCCTTCTTTGATCACGGCCTCGGCGAGTTCGCCGTGGGCGATCTGATTGTCGAAGAGCGGCAGCGCGAGCGGTTCTTCGGTCAGCTCGAGCGCTGGCGCCTGGACGGCTGGCACGTCTTCATCTACGGCAACAACGAGGGCGAGCTGGAGCGTCTGCGCGATCTCATCCCGGCGGCGAACGTGACCGCATCACCATGCTCCCCGGCTCGGTGAGCAGCGGCTTCACTTTCCCGGCGGCGAAACTTGCGGTGCTCTCCGACGCCGAACTGTTCGGCCGCTATCGCCACAATCGCGTGCGCCGGGTCGCGATGAAGCGGGCCCGCGAGCAGGCCATCCGCACCCAGATCGATTTTAGCGAACTCGCCGAGGGCGACTACGTGGTGCATCTGGAACACGGGATCGGGAAATTTCGCGGGCTGAAAAATTTCAATGAGGAGGAAGTGCTCGTCCTTGAGTTCGACAACGATGCCCGGCTCTACGTCCCGCTCGAGCAGTCCTACCTCGTCTCGCGCTACGTCGGTGTCGGCAAGCGCAATCCCGCGCTCAGCTCCCTCGGCGACAGCAAGTGGGCCAAGGCCAAGAAGGCGGCGGAAAAATCCGTTTACGACTACGCGGCCAGTCTCCTCAGCATTCACGCCGAGCGCGAGACCCGCACCGGCTATTCCTTCCCGCCGGATAACAAATGGCAGAACGAGTTCGAGCGCTCCTTTCTTTACAAGGAAACGCCCGACCAGATTACCGCCATTGCCGAGACGAAGGCCGACATGGAAACCGAGCGCCCGATGGACCGCCTCATCTGCGGCGACGTCGGCTTTGGCAAGACCGAGGTCGCGATCCGCGCCGCCTTCAAGGCCGTGATGGGCGGCAAGCAGGTTGCCTTCCTCGTCCCGACCACGGTGCTCGCCCAGCAGCATTACCAGAACTTCCGCGAGCGCATGTCGCGACTACCCGGTCACGATCGAACTGCTCAGCCGGTTCCGCACCGCCGACCGAGCAACGCAAGACCGTGCAGGAGCTCAGCGAAGGCGAGGTGGATATCGTCGTCGGCACGCACCGGCTCATTTCCAAGGACGTGAAGTTTAAGAACCTCGGCCTCGTCGTGATCGACGAGGAGCAGCGCTTCGGCGTGAAGCACAAGGAGAAGTTCAAGGAGCTCTTCCAGCTCGTGGACGTCCTGACGCTCTGCGCCACGCCCATCCCGCGCACGCTCTATCTCTCGCTCATGGGCGCGCGGGACATGAGCACGATCGAGACGCCGCCGCCCGAATCGCATTCCCACCGAGACCTTCATCTGCGGCTACGACGAGCGGGTCATCCGCGACGCGATCAAGCGCGAACTCTCGCGCCAGGGCCAGGTCTATTTCCTGCACAACCGCATCGAGAGCATCGAGCGCATCGCCAGCCGCATTCGCTCGCTGGTGCCCGGCGCGAAGGTGGAAATCGGCCACGGCCAGATGGACGAGGACGAACTGGAGGAGATCATGCAACGCTTCGTCGAAGGCGACGACCGACGTGCTCGTCTCCACCACGATCATCGAGAGCGGGCTCGATATTCCGAACGCGAATACGATCATCATCGACCGCGCCGACCGCTTCGGTCTCGCCGATCTCTACCAGCTCCGCGGTCGCGTTGGCCGCGCCCAGCACAAGGCCTACGCCTACCTCATGCTTCCGCGCGATCTGATGACGGTGGGCGAAGCGCGCAAGCGCATCAACGCGATCAAGCAATACAGCTCGCTCGGCGCCGGCTTCAAAATCGCGATGCGCGACCTGGAAATCCGCGGCGCGGGCAACGTGCTCGGCACCCAGCAGAGCGGCCACATCGTCACCGTCGGCTTCGATCTCTACTGCCAGCTCCTCAAACAGGCCATTGCCAAAATGAAAGGGGAGAAAGCCCGTCCGCGCCTCGAAATCGTGCTCGCGCTCGACTTCCTCGCGACCAACGAAGCCGAGTTCCTCGCTCGCGATGGCGGGAACAAAGCGCCGGCCTTCCTGCCCTCCACCTACATCAGCGAATCGCAGACCCGCATCCAGGCCTACCGCCAGCTCGCCGAAGCTCAGCACGCAGGAGGCGCTCGACCACGTCCGCAAAACCTGGCGCGACCGCTTCGGCCCGCTTCCGGCCACGGCCGACAACCTGCTCGCGATGGCCGCGATCAAAGTTTCCGCCGCCGCCCGCAAGATTACCAAGGTGGAAGTGAAGGACCAAAAGCTCATGCTCACCCGCGGCGGCGATTTCGTCCTCATCGGCGGCAAATTCCCGCGCCTGAGCGACGGCAAGCCCGAGAACCAACTGCTGGAAACGCTCTCCATGCTGCGGAGTTTTTAAAGGTCTCCGGGTCGGGGGGCCTGCCGGGACGCGCAGCGCGCTGGAGAGCGTCCGCTCGGCGTCCCCGTCGAGGACACCGGGGGCGGTCTCCATGCTCAATCCGGCTGCTCGATGAAGCGCGAGTGGATCTGGCGTCGCACCCGGGTAGCACCTGGGTCGCACTGGGGTAGCTTGCGGGACTTGAGACGAATTCGTCATCAAAAAGGATGAAGAATGTCGTATTAGGCTGAATTTGTAACCGGATTGTTAGGAGCGTGATTTTGAGGGAGGGTGTACATAGGTTTCAGGGGCGGGGGGCATCTGCTTTTTGGCGTGGAAAAAGTCATCGTCCCGGTGGGGCGCGGGCGAGGTTTCGGAGGGTGGTTTTTAAGAGGGAAATCGGTGGTTTGCCCAGAGTTGACCGCGAAGTAACCCCATCGCCATCTGTTTGTAACATGGCTCGTCTAGAGGTGTTCGTGTCGTCGGCGACCCGTGCTGGCGATTTGAAAAACACAACAACCACCACTCTGATCAATGAAACTATTGAAAACACTCTCGGCGGCCTCGCTCGCCCTCGCGCTTGTCTCCTCGGCAAACGCTGCTTCGTACACCGTGCACATCGCCGGTTCCTCGGCCTTCCGTAAGGCGGTTCACGCGGCCATCATCCACGTGCTCACCAGCCCGGTGTGCAACTGGAAGGACACCACGAAGAACCTCGGCAACTGCAGCCAGGCGGTATTCCAGGGCACGATCGGTTCCGACACCTACACGGTGGAAACCTCCTGGTCCGGCTCCGCTTCCGGCGTTTACGCGCTGACCAGCGGCACCACGATTTCCAACTGGATGACCTCGGCCAACTCGATGTCCTCCGTGACGGCCACGACCTCTCAGGGCAGCGTGACCTTCACCACGGCGGCCGCTCGGTATCGCCAGCCCCACGACGGAAACCGTCGCGGCTGACCTCGCCATGTCGGACGTGTTCCAGGGCACGACCATCTTCACCAGCCCCTCTCTGAACGACCAGAAGGTTGGCGTGGTGCCTTTTTACTGGGTCAAGGGTAAGAGCGGCATCGGCAGCTCCAGCATGACTAACATCTCTCCCAACCAGATCCTGAGCCTTCTCGCTGGCGGCACCACTGGCGGTGGCATTGTGACGGCCCAAATCACTGGCAGCACGCTTGATGAAGCCGGCGTTACCGTCGTCATTGGTCGTGACGAAGATTCTGGTACCCGTATCACCGCTTTCGCAGAAAGCGGCTTCGGTGCCAAATCCCTGGCTGGTCAATACAAGCCGACCATCACTGGAACGAACGGCAGCGGCACGATCACTGATCTCGCTGTGTGGCCTGCTTCTACGGTAAACAACATTGCTTATCCGAAGGGTGACTCGGGAGAAAGCTCGGGCGGCACGCTCGCGCTCGACATCTCGAATGCGCTGTCCTCCGGCAACTCCCTTGGTGCGACCGACATCGTGACTTACCTTGGTGAAAGCGATGCGGCTACTGCGGTTGCCAACGGTTGTGCCTACCTCGCCTTCAACGGTGTGACCTTCGGCGCTGGCGCTGGTTATTCCACGAGCAGCTCGCTCTACTACAAGACGATTCAGGACGGTCAATACACCTTCTGGTCGTATGAGCACCTTTACAGCAAGAGCGGTGTTTCCGGTGGCATCCTGACCTTCCGCAACGCTCTCTATACCCAGATCCACGACAACGACGCCATCGCGACCGGGGTCAAGATGGGCGACATGAACGTGAACCGTTCGGTTGAAGGCGGACCGATCTCTTGGGGCGGTATCTAATTCCCAGTCTCTGCAGTGCTTGCGCGGTCTCAACGGCTGCGCAAGCAGCGCGGGATTCAATCTCACTATTCCACTACTAGCTAATTTACCCATATGAAGCTCAATAAATTCTTCACGGCGACGCTCGCCCTCTCGGGCCTTGCTCTCGCAGGCACCTCGGCCAAGGCTTCGGTGACTGCCTCTGATACGGACCTCATCCTCGGGTTCTTCTCGCTCAACTCTTCCACGGGCGCTGCCGCCCAGGCGGACGTGTTGACCATTGATCTCGGTGCCGCTTCGCAGTTCTACAATGCGACTCCCGGTTCGACCTTCACGCTTACTGGTGTCACCTTGGCGGATCTGCAGGGAATCTATGGTTCAAACTGGTTCTCCAACACCAGCAACCTCCTCTACTGGGGTATCGTTGGAACGGCGGGATCGGCCACGGCTGACGGACATGCCAAGGCGGGGACGGTGTGGAGCACGATCGCTTCCTCTGCTGGCTCCCGTGCGGCGACCAGCAAGTCGGTCTTGCAGATTCAAGTCGGGCACATCCAGAACCTGTATAGCAGCCTCAATGGTGCTACGGCTACGAGCAACAGTGCGACAGCGACTGATGATCTCACGAGCGATACCAATGGTTATTATCAGCAAGATAACATCGCGAGTAGTGCAAGCTTCGGTAACATCAACCCGTTGGTTGACAATAACAACAGCACCGCAGTGAGCGGAGTTGAATATTCCGACCTGTGGGAATTGCAGCAAGGGACCGGCCTCACGGGCAAGGGGACTGCGACCCGCCTCGGCACGTTCGCGCTGAACAGCAGCGGCGTGCTTACCTTCACGGCGGCTCCCGAGCCTTCGACCGTGACGCTCGCGATCGGTGCTGGTCTGGCGATGCTCGCCAGCCGTCGCCGCCGCCTTGCGTAAGGCTTGCGTGATCTGACGAAAAACTTCACGGCCTCCTTGCCTGTTGGGCGAGGAGGCCGTTTTCGTTGAACTGGAACTCTGGCGAGCTTCAGCTCGGAAAGGATTATTTTTGGGGCAAAGCAAGGGAGCGTAGCAGGGAATCATCCACGGTTCCGCTTACTGGCAGGTTGCGGTCAGTTTGGTAGGAGCGAATGGCGGCCCGGCTGGCAGGGCCGATGGCCCCGTCGATCTCGCCATGGTAATACCCGCGTTCATGCAAGGCCGCCTGCACCCTGCGAAGGTCGGTGCTGGAACTGGCCGAGTTATTATTATAGCGGTAGGCCGCACTACTTGGACTGATGGCGTAGCAACCACTCGGAGAACAGCGAAAGCGATAATGGTTGTAATCGCGGTAAGTGTAAACCTCATGCCGATTGCCGCCGAGGCCGCCGGAAAAATCATCTGCCCGGGTAATGGTGGCCACGCTCACGAGGATGGTGGCGAAGCTGGATAAGAAAAGTCGGTTCATCATGGCCGTGAGTTTGAGTGATTTCGATGCAAGGTGTATGCCACTTGGTGGATTGTTTTCAGAAGGTGAGCGCAAAGGGGGGCTCAATGATCGAGAACCTGCGGCGCATCCCGGTGGCAGGATGCGCCATTGGAGGTGAAAGCTCAAAACGCGCTTAGGTCAGCCCCAGGGAACGCAACAGGCGATCATTGATCACGCCGGTAATCGGCAATCCGCGACTGGCTTGGAAGGCCCGAATCGCCGCGCGGCTGGCCGGGCCAATGTCGCCATCGATCGCTCCATGGTAATAGCCACGGCTGCGAAGGGCGGCCTGGACGTCTCGGGCTGTGACGTCACCATCATCCACTGCCGAGCCCTGGTAGTAGGCCGGGGCATCGTCGTCATTGTAATAGTAAACCGGGCCATCATAGATGTTTAATCCCCAGTATGGGTAGCCCCGATAACCGTAATAATGGCCATGGTGATAATATCGACCGCTATAATATCGACCAGGGTAGTCCCCATGACTACGGTGAAAATCGGCGCGATCCCGGAAGCTTTCCGGGTGTCCATGAGCATTGGGCTGGGCACGAACGCTGCCGTGAAATCCATCACCCCGAGGCCCATCGGCGAGGGCGAACGCCGGGAGCGCCAGCGCGACCGCAGCGGCCAGAATGGTGTGGAAAAGAGGCTTCGTATTCATTGGTTAATCTCCTTAAGGATTATCGAATTGGACACGGAAGCCGGTCTTTTTCTTCAAAAAAATGTCCTCAAAAGGAGGCCTGTGTAAATGGGGGCCGATGGGGCTGGAGAGGAATAACCGTCCTTCTCTTGGCGGCCCATGGAGCGGCTCGTGGAACCGTGTGGTTGCGTTGGTTTTTTCGCCCTTCAGGCTGCTCCTAGAGGGTGAAATAAACCTGTCTTTGCTCAGAAGGGCTAGAGCGGTTCAATAAAAGGTATAGCCACGAGCGGTTGGAAATTCTTTCCCAAAAATGACATGCTGCGGCACGCAGCGTAATCTCCCTCTATTTCTGGAGCCTGGAGGGCAATGCTCGTTCGCCCCGCCCGGAAATAGTCGAGAGATTCTTCGACTCCGCTGCGCTCAGAATGACCTTTTGGGAGGAAACACCGTTTCTGAAATAGCCGCCACTCGCCAAAACGCGGTTCTAGAATTAATCGAAATGCTCTAATTCGACAGAAGCTGGGCCGCACACAGGCGCAAAATTCCTGCCGTAGAATTTGCGTTGCAACTGATCTGGAGCGTCTGTCCTCCCACATTGGTGCAGGGAATCGTGATATAATAGTAGCTTGTGGAGGTCGTGCTGATCGTGGTGCTGACTTTCGTATTCGCATCTCCTGATAATGAGGCCGAAATCGAGCCCTGCCGCCGGATTCCCAGTACTTCCGCCCGTCATATCCACATAGACCTTTAATGTGTGTTGCGTAGCATACGAGGGTAAGGAAAAGCTGAATCCATTTCCAGCTCCGATCACCGAAACTGCCTGTGCATCGAGGGTTGCACTTGTGGTGGGGGTGCCATCTGACCACGAAAATTTTCGGGCCGTAGTGGCTGCACTGGTTGCGCCTGCTGCCGTGTAGTTCGTGATCAAATTTACCGCGGTGGAGCCAGACTTTTTATGATTGAAAGAGGGATTTGAAGTTGGATTTTCCCAGTGAATCCAATCTGTTGCAATTGTACCCGTTAGAGTTACGGAAGTAGAGTTTGGAGTGGAGGTGATACTCAACGCATAGATATTTAATGACAAATTAGAAACCACGCTGTCAGAATAGCCCGCAATTCGCGCAATGGCTTTAACCGTCAACGTTTCGGGGTTCAAGTTAGACAAACCCGTATTATTTGAGGGATTGGAAGAATCATACACCAATCCCACCGGATTGTTTGCATCAAAAGATGGAGTCGAGCCATCCGTGGTGTATCGAATGGTTGCTCCCGACCCCGCAACGAGACCGATATTCCCGCCGCTTGTATAATTTCCTCCTGTCACCGACGTATTGCGATAAGTAAATGATGGCGCAGCAGTTTTCGGCTCCAGAGTGAAAGTAGAACTTGTGACATTGCTATAAAAACTGTTTTTATACCCGACTGCCGTGATCGTCGTAGTGGCACTAATAGTGATTGCACCCGTATACAATGTGCCATGGGTTGCACTCGGAGTGGAGCCATCTGTAGTATAATAGATAGATTCATTCGAGTCCGTGCTTGTTATCGTTACTTGGACTGAATTCGCAAAGGACTCCGCAGAAGGAGAGATAACCGGAACCGTTAAAAATCCGTTTACATCCCCAAACATCGAGAGCAATACTCCAGTTACATCGTTCGCATTATCCAGATTAAAAAAAGTAGTAGCGGGATTGTTTTGATGCGTGATTCCGGAATAGTAGTTATTCATAACCCTGATAAAAGCAGCCTCCGGGTCAGGATCATAACCTCCTCCATAATCATCCCGACTTCCCACAATTCCAATCGCGACAATCATCGCATCTTGCTGTTTGGCATACAAAGCCTCTTGGTAAGCCAAATATTCAACCGAGGGAGCAACCCTTCCGCTAATTGGTGGCGGATCTGCAGTAGGAAATCCATTCCCATCAAATGACGGTGCCGCATTAAACGCATCATAGTCACTAGGATCCACACTTACCTCAGTTCCACTGGGTAAGGCATCGGTGATCAAGATGATAATTCGCTCGACATTTGACCTGAATGCACCCGCTCCAGATCTCAGCACATTGTGCAAACACAACAAGGTGCTTTCTGGGGTATGATCACCCGATGGGTAAGGTGCAATCTCAAGGTTCGACATAGCGGTCTCAAAATCAGATCCATTATTCTCTGACATGGATAACAACACATCACAATCCTCCGTATCTGGAACTACCACCCCGATTCTGTAATTATTCCCAGAAGAGTTCTGAATCCCTTGCAGCACCGGGGATGCAATGTTTTTTATCGCATTAATCGCATTACCCATGGACCCCGTATTATCAATAATAAACACCACATCCATCGGTTGTGTCCCTGGCAAAAAGAAATTAAACGCGTTCTTTAGCTGCCCAATATTCGCCATTGCATAATCGTTGGCGGGGATCGTGGACCCGCTCCACGGATACACCCCTCCATAGCCCGCCGTCGCCAGCCGATCATAGAAAGGCTGCGTCACCGCCTTCAACTGCCCCAGCGTCACCGCCGAAAAGTCCTGCGCATTGGTGCTATTTCCTGTCCATGCGTTGATCATGGTTGGGATGGTATTTCCGGCCCCCCCGGTGAGATCTGCATTCATCTCCGACATCGCTGCCTGGGCAAAGTTTTTGAGCTGCCCTTGGTTGGCCGCTCCAAAATCCTGCGCTACCGCGCCCGGCGTTAAAACTCCACGTGTAGTCCACCAACTCGGCCCTTGGGCGTGAGCTGCGGTCGCCACCAGAAATAGGCCAGCCATCGCAATCCAAAATTGAACCACCCCGCCGCACCGCATAAATGCCGGTTTCATAAAATGAGTTGTTTCAAGATTTGCCCGCCTTAAGGTTGATCGCCATTGGCGAAAATACCCATACTGATGTCTCCCGTCGGGTGAATCAGCACTGCGCCATCTTTCCGTACGACAACGGCATTGCTATATGCATTTGTGCCGTAGCCCGAACCATTGCCAATCACAAACAAATCATCCGTCGCCACCCACGTATTGGCACTCCCCCCTCTCAATTTGTTATAGCTACCCACCACTGTGGAACGGTAGACCTGCGACGTTGTAAGATATCCCAGTGCCATGGAATAATACCCAGTAGCATTGACAGCAGTTCCAATTGCGAATGTTAACGGACCTGATGCATTTGAAGTATTCCCAAAGGCCACGCTATTATTGCCGGATGCGACGGCAGCACCGCCGGCTACAGAACATAGTCCGTCAGCTTCCGAGGTTCCGAAAGCTGTCGCGCCGTAATTGCTCGCATAAGAGCCTCCCAAAGCCGTCGACAACTCCCCGTCAGCCTCGGACCCTCCCGCCGCCAACGAAAAATCACCACCTGCGATCACATCCTGCCCCACTCCCAATGAATAGTTGCCAGTAACCTGAACCCCTTGCCCGATCGCCACCGAATCAGTGCCACTGGCCGTATTTCCACTCCCGATCGTGTAAGAGCCATTAATCCCATCTGCACGAACCGAAGCTCACCCCGGCCAAGCCGGCTGAGATTGCCAAACCGCACAAAATTGCAGATCGAATGGCTCTGCAATGAGAAGAGTAAAGAATCGTGTTTTTCATAATGGGAGTTTTTCTTCCTGGCGTTGAATGACGGTGCGAACTGGTGAATGGAAGTTGCGGTTCTGGAGAGGAGAGCGATTCTTCGCGCCGTGATTTAGGTTTTCCAAAATAGACTTTTATTTTTTTCCTGCTCTCGCCCTCGCATCCAGCCATCTCAGCAGGTTATTTCACGGCTGTCTGTCAGGCCGCGACCCGAATTCCTCGTCAGCTTCCAGTATCGGTTTTCAGGACATCACCTGTCGGGAAAGCGAGCCCTAAAATCAGTGAAAATACCCGACAGCTCCGTTCAATTCTTCAATAAATCAAGCTACCCGCTGTCAGGAAAAATGCCCTCCTTCTCCGGCTCTTCCTTTCTTTTTGCGACCACTTTCCAACTTGAAAATTTTGGCGCTTCCATCCTATACTCCCAAAGAATCAAGATGATCTATGGACTCGGAAACCCCGGTGAAAGAGCGCGTGCTGCTGGTCGGTGATTACCCTTTGATGAGGCTTGGCATTGCCATGCTCATCCGGGCAAATGGGCATTATGAAATTTGCGCGGAAACGGGCGAGTTCAGCACCGCCAGAAGACTCTGCCAAGAGCTGTCACCCGCGATCATTATCATGAACGCCGATCAGCAATTTGCATCCGTTCCTGGCATCCTGCGCGATTTCACCGCTTTGAGCCCCCGCAGCCGTTCCATGGTCATCTCCGCCTTCGAGGATGCGGCGTCTCTCCAGCGCGTCTTCAATGCGGGAGCCCGGGGCTACGTCTCCAAGCAGGAAGAGCCCGACGAAGTCCTGCACGCTTTGAAAAGAGTGGGCGAGGGAGAACTGTTTGCCAGCCGCCGGGTCGCCGGTGTCCTGGTAAAAAAAATGGCCGATGGTGGGCTTCAACTTCGCTCACATCCTGTCTCGAGCCTCTCCATGCGCGAGACGGAGGTCTTCCTGCTCACCGGCGCTGGCGCGACCACGGCAACTGTAGCGATGAAACTCGGTACCAGCATCAAAACGGTCGAAACCTACCACAAACGCATCAAGGAAAAGCTCGGTCTCACCGGAGCAGCCGATCTCCGCCGCCGCGCCGAGCATTTTGTCCGACGCCATCAATCAGCTTGATTTTCCACCGCTTCCCCAGAGCCCGCCCTTTTCCCCTCAAAAATTTCACAGAAGGATTGTCTCTCTCATCTTTAGACAAATTGAAACTCCCTCTCCAAGAGGTGAGCCTGCCTATCAGTTTTTTTTCTCTTTTTACGAGATGGAAAGCTAAAGAGACATGCAGCGGATTTGCACGATGGGGAGTTACGCTTGGCGTATCTGGTGACGATGCTGCGCCAGCCCTTGCGTCGGAGAATGGCGTTTTCGACCAAATGTCGCAGTCGGTAGGGGTGCTGATCGTAAGGCCGCAGAAAGAGGCGGTGTTTTCTGGGCGGGATAACCGGCTCCATTCCTTGAGCTTGCGCTTGGGCGAGAATGGCATTGGTATCATACCCACAATCAGCCACCCGACAATCGGCATCCATCCCTGCGATCAAAGGAAGCGCTTGGACACAATTCGCGCTGGCAGCTTCTGTAACAAGCACTCGGAGCGGCAAACCATGCACATTCACGGCCAGATGAATCTTGGGGTTGAGCCCTCTTGAGCCTTCCCCATGGCTTGATTGTCGCCGACGGCCCTAGTTGCATGAGGGGGAGTTTGATATGACTGGCGTCAATGCCCAGCCACTCATCTTTGTCTCGCTAGCGGCAAAAGTGCTGATGAGTATTTTTCCAATCTCCACAATCTGGCGGCAAATCCCACTAGGGAGCCCCGGTGTGTAAGATCCACCGCACCGCGTTGATAAACTGCCGGTTGTCTTTGGCTAAACCGCCCCAGACCCCTTTGCGACTAGGAAGATGCGTCTCTGGGAGCTGCCTAGCTTCATCACGTAGATCATGGGGCGGTGGATCGTTTTTTCCAGAGTAGAGGACATCTACTTCTCAAGCTTTAACATCCCTATCAATCTCGTGACGACAGTCTTTAGGCCATCGGTTCCTTCTTTTTGAAGAACTTTTTGAAGGCAGCGACGACGGCGACGACGGCCATGACGACGAATTTCTTGGCCGCGATGAGCCCGGCGATGATCACTTTGAACAGGCCCAGTTTGGCGGCTACCCCACCCGCCACCAGTGCGGCGATGCCATAGGTAGCCACCTTGTCGGTCGAGGAATTGAAATCGGTGTAACGGCTGCCCTCGTTGAAATCGACCATCGAGAGAATCTGCGGGGTCGATTTTTTGATTTCCGGGAGTTGGGAGACTCCGGCGATGGCGTTTAGCACCAGCACGCCGCGGCGACCGAGCACGCGGATGTTGTAGTTGAGCGTATGCTCCTCCTCGCCGGCAAAGCTGATGTCCTTGGCCCAGTAGAGCTTGTGCGTTGCCTGGTCGTAGCTCGGGGTTTCCGCCCAGCTGATGTTTTGCACTGCTGGATAGCCCTGCTTCTCACGCTCGGCGTTGGCCTCCTGTGCGCCCTGGTTCATTTGTTTGAGCAGGTCGTTGTAATTAATCTTTCCCGCGTCGTCATCCTTCACATAGCCGTCCTCCTCGTATTCGATCGTGACGGCCCAGTTATCCGGGGAAAGGGGGGAGCTGTTGGCTGGCATGAGCATGCCCAGCACCTTGGTGCCCGGGGGATTGTGCCAGAGCCGAACGAGGATGCTGTCCGCATCCGCACTGTCGAGATAGACGAACTGCTCCGGCACGTTCAGCTTGGCCACCCCATTGCCGATCACGATGTTCCCCTTTTGCGGGCGCAGGGAGGAGACGATCGCCTGTGCTTCGTCCTTGGTGGTGACGGCGGAGTCATCCGCAAAAGCGGGCAGAATAAGGAGTGCCAGTGCTGCAGCCAAAACCGAACCGAACCGAATGTGTTTCATAATACCTTTGTTTTCTTACGCTCAGATAGAACCGCCGCTCGGATATAGCAGGTTCACCGCCCAAAGCAATATCGGGTGAAAAATCGTTCCGAAAACCTTCCACGCGATAAAGAGGCCGATCATCTGCAAGCCACCCTGGTGAATGAACGCATACAACTTGCGGGTAGTTTCGCCCTGGGTGAAAAGCAGCGGCAGGCTGGAACCGTCCAGCGGAGGCAGGGGCAACAGGTTAAAGGTGCCCAGGAGCAGATTCAGGGAGAACGTGATGCTCAACACCTTGGCGGAAAATTCACCGAGTCCGTCCCCGGTCGCATCCACCAGATGGGTAAAGCCAAGATGGAAAGGAGCCTGGAAATAATGGGCCGCGATTCCGACCTTGATTGCGATCGCGGCGAGGATCACGAGGGTGAAGTTTGCCAGCGGCCCGGTAAGCGCCATCAGGGCCGCCCGACGCGGGTAGGTCAACGCCCAGGCCACGTTGTAAGGCGCACTCGCCCAGCCGATCATCCAACCGCCCGCGAGAAACGAGACAATCGGCACCACGACCATTCCCATCGGCGCGCGCTTGATGTGCGGGGTGGGATCGAGTGTCACCTGCCCGCCCCGGTGCGCGGTATCATCGCCCAGCTTCAAGGCTGCCCAGGCATGGGCCGCCTCGTGGGCCGAGGTGGAGAAAAGAAAGACCAGGTACCACTTGAGGAGATCGACGAAATCGAGGCTGTCCATTGAGCTGTCGCCGGGCCTCCTGCCGCTATTTCCATTCCTCCAGCACCGCCCGCAGTCGGGCATAAAGTTGGTCCAGCGGCTGCGCTTGGATGTGCGTGCCCGCCAGCACTGGCATGAAGTTGTGATCGCCCTCCCAGCGCGGGACGAGGTGCAGGTGCAGATGATCGGCATACCCCGCCCCGGCGCAGGTGCCGCAGTTCAGGCCGATGTTGAAACCATGCGCTTTCACGACTTCCCGGAGCAGCTTCTGCCCCAGCACGGTGAGTTCCTGCAGTTCCAGCCATTCGTCGCTGCTCAGGTCCACGACCTCGGCCACCTTGCGATAGGGCACGGCCATGAGATGTCCCACGCTGTAGGGGTAGCGATTCATCATGAGGAAACAGTACTTCCGCCGGGCTACCACCAGGTGCGCCGCATCGTCCGAGGACTGGCCTGCCGCCAGCATGAAATCGGGGACTTTCGGAGCCGTGTAATATTGGAAGCGCCAGGGCGACCAGAGCGAGTTCAGTTCTTGTTCAGGAAAGCTCATCGGCGGAATATTAATCACCAAGACCCCAAGGCACCAAGGTTTTGCTGTGGGAGATGAGAGGAATGGCGGGGGTTGCGACGTGTTTTCTACGCAACCATCCTCGTTTTTCTCTTCCTTGGTGTCCTGGTGCCTTGGTGGTTAATTAAGATTGAGTTCTTTCAGCACCGCTTCGGCCGCGCGTTTGGCGGCACCGCCTTCACCGAGCGTGGCAATCGCGGAGTCGGTTCCGGCGATCAGGGCGGTGCGGGTCTCGGGCTTTTCCAGCAAGCCCTGCAAGTAATTGGCCAGCGCTTCCGGTTGCGCATTGCTCTGGATGAATTCGCGGATGACTTCACGTCCGGCGAGAATATTCGCCATGCCGATGAAAGGCACGCGGATGACCCGGCGTCCAATCTCATAGGTGAGCCATGCCACACGATAGACGAGTGCAAAGGGCAGGCGGAAATAGCAGGCCTCCAGCGTGGCGGTGCCGCTGGCGACCATGCCCACGGCGGCGCGCTGCATCAGATCGTAGGCATTGCGCAGCGAGATTTCGCACGGCACACCGGGATATTGGGCGAGTTCCTCCTGCATCAACTCCCGCATTTTTTCCGAGGACGCGGCAGCGGCAAAGTGCAGGCCGGGTTTACGTTGGTGGAGCAGGGCGGCCGTAGCGAGCATGGTGGGGAAAATCTTCTTCACCTCGCGCTTGCGACTCCCCGGCAGGAGCGCCACGAGATTTTCCTCGCGCGGCCCGGCGATCCGCTTCGCCTGCAGCGAATCGAGCATGGGATGGCCGACGAACTCGGTGCGCAGTCCCGATTGCTCGTAGAGCGGCTTTTCAAAGGGGAAAAGGCACAGCATCAGATCGATTGTCTTCGCCATCTTTGGGATGCGGCTGCGATGCCAGGCCCAGACTTGTGGGCTGATGTAATAGATCACCTTCGGCGACCGGGCGCGTGCTTTGATCGCCGCGGCCATCCGGAGATTGAAGCCCGGGTAATCGATGAAGATCACCGCCTCCGGTTTCAGCCGCTCGATCGCCGCCAGTGCGGCGTTGAATTCGCGTTGGAAGTAGCCGTAGTTCTTGATTACGTCGATGAATCCGATCACGCCCGCACGATCGGTCCAATCACGGATGTTGCCCTGCGAGAGTGCGTGCATCTGGGGGCCGCCGAGGCCGTGAAATTCCAGCCCGTCGCCGTGCAGTTCCTGCAGGCTACGCATTAGCTCGGCGGCGCGGGCGTCTCCGCTGGCTTCGCCGGCGACGAGAAAAAGCTTCATGATTGGGCGTTGGAAGCAGCGATCATCTCCGTGATCTCCATCGCGAGCGCCAGCGCGGCGGTGGCCTGTGGTCCGGTCACTTTGGGCTCGGCCCCGGCGATGCAGCACGCGGCGAAGGATTCCAGCTCGCGTTTCATCGGCTCGCCCTTCTCGATATCCACGGGTTCGCGCACGATCTTGCGTCCGGCAAATTCGCTGATGATCGCGGAGTCCTTTGCACTGAGCAGTTTCTTGAAAAGCGAACTGGTCTCCGCATCCGAATCTGCCAGGCGGAACATGTAGCCCTCCTGCGCCTGGTAATCGAGCGAGAGGTAGGCGTTCTCCTGGAAGACGCGGATTTTTCTCATCTTCTCGGGGCTGATGCGGCTGGCGGTCATATTTGCCACGCAACCATTTTCAAAGCGGATGCGCGCATTGGCAATATCCTCGCCGCGGCTGAATACCGGCACGCCCACCGCATCGATGCTTTTCACCGGCGAGCGTACGAGGTGCAGGATAATCTCGATGTCGTGGATCATCAGGTCGAGCACCACGCCGATCTCGGTGCTGCGGTTGGGGTAGGGGGAGAGGCGATGCGCCTCGATAAAACGCGGGCGGGTGAGATGCGCCTCCAGCGCGCTTAGCACCGGGTTGAAACGCTCGATATGCCCCACTTGCAGCACGAGCTGCTGCTGTTTCGCCAGGGCGGCGATCTCGCTCGCATGCGCGGTGTTTTCGGCAATTGGTTTCTCGATCAGGCAATGCTTGCCCGCGTTCAGCAAAAACTTGGCAGTTTCGTAATGCGTGGGGGTCGGGGTGGCAATGCTGGTGGCATCCACCAGGGTGGCGTATTCCTCCAACGAACTTGCGGCGCGCACCCCGTATTTCGCCGCCACCTCGCGCGCCATCTCCGTATTTGCATCATAGACGGCGGTAAATTTTGCGTTGCCCAACTCCGAAAGCACGCGAGCGTGGATTTTTCCAATGTGGCCGACGCCGATGACGCCGATTCTGAGTGAGTTCATAAGCGTTGTCCGTAAATGGAGATGCGATGCTGAGCGGCGGCGGCAAAGACTGCCTCGCGCTCGACAAAGAGCGTGCGGCCCGCCTCCACCGCGATGATGCGAATGCCCGCCTCGCGGGCGGTTTCCAGGGTCTGCGGCCCGATCACCGGCACGTCGAAGCGAAAATCGTGATTCGGCTTCGAAACCTTGGCCACGATGGCCTCGCCGCGCCCGAGTTCCCCGCCGCGCTTGATCGCGGCATTCGTTCCTTCAAAAGCTTCCACTGCGAGCACCGTCCCGTTTTTCACCACCACCGTCTGCCCGATATCCAGGCGGCTGGTTTCCTTGGCGATCTCAAAACCAAAAGCGATGTCATCTAATTCGCGTTCGCTGATCTTTGGCCCGGCAATCAGTCCCTCGACGGCCAGTTGATCGTCCATGAAGGTGGTTGCGGGCATCAGGGTGACCCCGGCCTTGCCGAGTTCGTCGCCGATCGCGCTGAAAATCGTCTCTGCATTGCGCTGCTTGAGCCGCCCGAGCACGAGCAGGGCCTTCACATCGGGTCGCAGATCGAAGAGGTTTTTCGGCGCGATCTGCCCCGCCATTACCACCTGGGTGACCCCGCGTTTTGCGAAGCATTTAATCATTTTCCCGAGCTGGCCCACCCGCATCCACTCGATTTCATCCACCAGCCCGGCCAATTCCGGGCGGGTTTCGTTTTCAAACGCCGCAGCAACGATCTTTTTCACCCCGGCTGCGCGCGCGGCGCGAGCCATTTGCAGGGGATAAGCGCCATTGCCGGCGATGATTCCAAAGTTAGCGGGTATTTCCACGCCTCGTTTTAGAGCCTGTGAAAAAATTAGGCAAGGGTGGGCGGGAGGGAAAAACGGGAGTTGGCAGACGAGTGTGGCGCACACAGCCACCGTAATCTGCAAGGAGTGAGCAACGCCAACCATGCCCGTTTTTCACAGGCTCTAAAAAACACCCGCGCGTTTTTTGGGTGATGTTGCCTCGAAAAGGTTTTCACCTGCTTAAGGTCTGGCACTTGGTGGCCCGGGCTGGAACCATTTTCAGATTCCGGCCCGGGCCCTCCCACCCTCCGCCACCAACTTCCATTTCCACCATCACCGTCCTCCTCCACGCCATCCATCCTGCATCCCGCGCCAGATCAAATCTGGCGACCCGTTCCGGAAACCGTTTAGAGCTCCCGGCGAGTCCTGCCGCCTTCTTCTCGCTCACTCCGTCCAGCCAGCCATCCACCGCCTCCTCCGCAACACCATCCAACCGGCACACCACACCAAGTGAAAAGAAACGCCCGGCTCGGGAACGGCCATCAGCTGAGCGTTGTCGAAATAAGTAGTCCCCGAAAGGCTTGCGACCGCTCCGGTGCCAAAGCTAAGGCCGATTGCTTTACCGGCATCGGAGGAAGTGGCGGTATAGCTGAGGGATATTTGATAAAACTGGTTTGCCGTTTGTAGGAGGTTCACCAGATTTACACTGTTGTAGCTGCTTACGGTCGTTCCTGCGGCTTGTAGATTGATAAATGTATTTGTAGCCAGGCCGGTAAGTGTGGATACCGCGACATTTAAGGTAAGTGTATAAGTAGTGCCGGAGGCAAAGTTCGTGCCCAAGGTCTGACTGATGGTGCCCGAACCCACCAGTCCGCTGAAACTGACGAAGGAGACTTTCGAGCCCACGGTCCCGGTAAGTCCACTGGCAGTGCTATCCAGAGTAACTGTAGGTGATCCCAAAGCTGGAGCCGCTGCATAAGAGGTCGCGGTCCAATATCCATTCGAAGCGGATTTGGGATTGGTCAAAGTAGTCGCTTGCGCACTCACAGAGCTGGTGACTTCAAAGCTCTGATCTCCAATGGAAATTGATTGCGCATAACTATGTAAACTAAGGAGGAACGCTGTTGCTGCTGCCAGCCAGCCATACCCTCGCTTGCCAATGATACTGCTTTTCATACCGCCAATTCCTTTCGGGGTTTTAGGTTACGAGGCGGGATATCGGAGGAGGGGCTGGAAACTTAAGTAAGTAAAAATGCGTAGATTGGCGGAGGCTAATGTAAATTAAGTGAACAAAAGGTAGTCGTTTACACAGAAGCCTTCTTTTCTTTGAATAGAGCGGAAAGTATTCAAAATACGTGTGAAAAACTAAGGGAATATCCCTTAAGACCTCCATTCAGGCTTGCCATTTGCCATCAGGTTCAGGACGATTGTCTTCTCCTCATCCCCCCGATGAATGCCCACATGTTTCCCCCCATTGAAGCATGGCTCTGGGAACTTCGGATCAACTTGGAGTGACGATCATGATCAAGAGCGATTCCCTGTCCCAGGCCATTGTCGAAGAAGTTCGCATGGTGCCATACGATTCTCATTGGCCGACCCAGTTTGCCGTGGAGCGAAATCGTCTTTTCGCGCTGTTTCCCGGTCACTTCGCCGCCATCGAGCATATCGGCAGTACGGCTGTGGCCGGGCTCGCGGCGAAGCCAGTGATCGATCTCATGGCGGGAGTGCATGCGATCGCCGAGGCCGATGCGCTGTTGGAACCACTCTGCGCCCACGGCTATGAGACGTCCGCCGAGTTCAACGCCACGCTTACGGATCGTCGTTGGCTCATGCGGCATTCCGAGGGACGACGGACCCACCATTTGCATCTGGTTGTTTTTGGCTGCGAAAACTGGATGCGGCGATTGCAGTTCCGCAATCGACTGCGCGCCGATTCCGCCTTGGCTGTTCGCTACGAGCACCTCAAACAGGAGTTGGCCGTCGTTTACCGGTGTGACCGCGAAGGATATACCCAGGCCAAGGCTGCATTTATCAACGAGGTGCTGGGCTCCGTGACCTGAAATCAATGGGTCTCTCCTTGTCGGCAATTTTACGTGCGTTTTCCCTGAAGCGGCGTAGGGTGCGCGTCTTTTATGTTTGAACTCCTTTCCACTCAGGGCAAAGCCCGGCGCGGGCGGTTGACCACCCGGCATGGCGTGATTGAGACCCCCATCTTCATGCCTGTGGGCACGCAGGGAACGGTGAAAGCGGTGAGCCCGCGTGAATTGCGGGAGCTCAATGCGCAGATCATCCTGGGGAATACCTATCACCTCTTCGTCCGCCCGGGCATGGACGTAATGCGCACGATGGGCGGCCTGCATTCGTTTATGAACTGGGACGGCCCGATTCTCACCGACAGCGGTGGCTTCCAGGTTTTCTCCCTCGCCAAGCTGCGCAAGATCACCGAGGAGGGCGTGCATTTTCAAAATCATCTCGACGGAACGCCTTGCTTTATCGGACCGGAGACCGCGATGGATATCCAAAAGACGCTCGGCTCGGATATCGCGATGGCCTTTGACGAATGCCCGCCCCACGAGTGTGGCTACGAATACGCGGCACAGAGCAATGAGCGCACCCTCCGCTGGGCGCAGCGCTGCAAGGCGTGGTCGCAACAGTTCGACAAAAACGAGCGACCGGCCGTTTTCGGCATCGTCCAGGGCTCGGTCTATGAGGAACTGCGCAAGGAAAGCGCCGAGGCGCTGGCGGGAATGGATTTCGAGGGCTATGCGGTGGGCGGGGTGAGCGTGGGCGAGAGCCAGGAGGAAATGATGAAGGCGGTGGACGACAGTGTGCCCTTCCTGCCCAAGGAAAAAGCACGCTATGCGATGGGGCTCGGCACGCCGCCGCAACTGGTCGAGATGGTGGCGCGGGGGATCGACATGTTCGATTGTGTGCTGCCGACCAGAATTGCACGAAATGGCACGGCCTTTACGACCGCTGGCACGATTCATTTAAAAAACGCGGTGTACACGACCGACCGCGGCCCGATTGAAGAGGGTTGCACCTGTCCTGCCTGTCGCGAGTTTACCCGTGGTTACATCCGCCATCTGGTGAAGGCCGAGGAAATTCTCGGGCTGCGCCTGATCTCGCTGCATAACCTTCATTTCTATTTGGACCTCATGCGTAAAATCCGTGAAACCATCGTGGACGGCACGTTCCAGCAGTTCCGGGAAACGTTTGTCTCTGGTTACACACCGCACACTGGTGATTAACTGTTTTTTACATTTTAGGCATTGCCGCCCTTGACTGTTGGCAATCCCTGCTCAACCGTTTGTTAACAACTCGCTTTCTATGAGCAAATATACTGCATTCCGTTGCCCGGAGGATCTCCTCCTCAAGGCCAAAGCCAAAGCAAAGCAAGACCGTCGTTCCCTCAGCAATTATCTGATTACGTTGATTGAAAAAGACGTAAAGGATTACGCGTTGCCGGTGGAAACGAAGACGAAGAAGAAGGGCCGGTAAGCCCGGTTTTTTTATTCGTCATTAGTCAACCTTTGTTAAACTCTGTTTGAAGCGCGCATGCCTGGCCACATGATGGCTGGGCGTGCGCTTTCTATTCCCGAATGAAAATCATCCAAACCCCGCGCTCCATGCTGGCGTGGGCTCGCAAGGCGCCCCGACCGCTCGTAATGGTGCCGACCATGGGAGCGTTGCATCGCGGCCATGGGGAACTGATCAAGAAGGCGCGCAAGCTGGCCGGACCCAAGGGCAGCGTGGCGGTGAGTATTTTCGTCAATCCCACCCAATTCGGGCCCCGGGAAGATTTGAGTCGTTACCCGCGTCCTTTTGCGCAGGACAAAGCGCTTTGCGCCGAACTCGGGGTGGATGCAATCTTTCACCCGCTGCCGCAGGATATGTATGCCGGGGACCACACGGTGTATGTGGTGGAGGAGACGCTTGGCGCGACGCTGTGTGGAAAATCGCGACCGGGCCATTTCCGTGGCGTGTGTACCGTGGTCTCGAAGCTTTTTAATATCGTGCAGCCTGATTCGGCAGTCTTCGGGCGCAAGGACTACCAGCAACTCGCGATCATCCAGCGCATGGTGAGGGATTTGAATTTCCCGGTGAAAATTGTGCCAGCGGAGATCGTGCGCGAAAAGGACGGGCTCGCGCTCAGTTCGCGGAATGCCTACTTGAGCGAGGTTGAGCGTGCGGGGGCGGTGGTGTTGCGAGCGGCCTTGCTTGCCGCCAGGGCGGCTTCCGGCAAAAAGAAGCCCGTTCAATTGCAGGAGCTGGTCGCAAAGCAAATCTCGACAAACCCGCTGGCCCGGATTGACTATGTGGAAGTGGTGGATGCCATCACGTTGCAGCCGGCCCTGCCCGGCACCCGCAAGAAGCTCGTCGCCGTGGCCGTCTTCTTTGGAAAAACACGGCTCATCGACAATATTCTCCTTTCGTGAAGCATTTTGATTTCGTCGTCATCGGCAGCGGTATCGCCGGGCTGACTTTTGCCAAGAAAGCCGCGGTGCATGGTACCGTGGCGTTGATTACCAAGAAGTTACGCGACGATTCCAATACCGCGTGGGCCCAGGGCGGCGTGGCGTGCGTGACCAGTGGGGAGGATTCCTTTGATCTCCATATCAAGGATACGTTGATCTGCGGGGCTGGACTCTGCGACGAGTCGATCGTCCGCAAAATCGTCACCGACGGCCCGGAGCGCATCCGGGAATTGATGGAGGTGGGGGTGAATTTCGACGAACGTGAGATGGAAGGCGGGGAGCGTGAACTCGACCTCGGTCGGGAGGGGGGACACTCGAAACGCCGGGTGCTGCATTCACGCGATACGACAGGTCGGGAAATCGAACATGCGCTGCTCCGGGCGGTGGAATCCCATCCCAACGTGACGCTATTGGAAAACCACATGGCGGTGGATCTGATTACGGCGGGAAAGCTGGGCTACGTCACGGATGATCGGTGTCTTGGTGCCTATGTGCTCGACGAGCATAGTGGTGTGGTGGAAACGGTGCGTACGAATCGCCTCGTCCTCGCTACGGGTGGCTGTGGCAAGGTTTACCTTTATACGACCAATCCCGGGATCGCCACCGGGGATGGCGTAGCCATGGCCTGGCGCGCCGGGGCGACGATTGCGAACATGGAATTCATTCAATTCCATCCCACCTGCCTTTACCATGCGGGAAAGCGTTCTTTCCTTATCTCGGAGGTCGTGCGCGGGGAAGGGGGCAGGCTGGTGGATGCGAAAGGGGGCCAGTTCATGCACAAGTATCATCCACTCAAGGAGATGGCTCCGCGTGACATCGTGGCGCGGGCTATTGATGCAGAGATGAAGCGCACTGGCGCCAAATGCGTATATCTTGATGTTACTCACTTGGACGCGGATTTCGTGAAGGACCGGTTTCCGAATATCTACGAGACCTGCCTGAGCCTCGGGCTCGACATTACGAAGGAGCCGATTCCGGTCGTTCCCGCTGCGCATTACCAATGTGGGGGGGTGCAGACTAACTCCCACGGCGTAACCAGTTTGCGAGGGCTCTACGCCATTGGCGAAGTGGCCTGCACCGGTCTTCATGGTGCAAACCGACTGGCCAGTAACTCTTTACTGGAAGCCATGGTCATGGCGCATCGGGCCTATGAGCATGTGCTCAAAGCCGAGCCGGTGGGGCAACCGCGCGATCTGGATATCAATCTCCCCGAGTGGAAGAGCGGCGACGCCATCGACGTGGATGAACTCGTGGTCATTTACCATAACTGGGAGGAAATTCGCCGCCTGATGTGGGACTATGTGGGTATCGTCCGCACCGACAAGCGTCTCCAGCGCGCCAGCACCCGGCTGCGCAATCTTCAGCGCGAAATCCAGGAATTTTACTGGAACTTCAAGGTCACGACCGACGTGCTGGAACTGCGCAATCTGGCCACAGTGGCGGCGCTGATCGTGGATTCCGCCCTCCTGCGGCGGGAGAGCCGGGGGCTTCATTACACCCTCGATTATCCGGAGACCGATGACCGGCATTATCAAAAGCCGACCCTGATTCATCGGTTGTAGGTCTTTCGTATCTTATACGAACTGAGTGGTTTATTGGTAGTGTTTTGAATTTTGATAAAAATTCACTTTCAAAAACCAATAAAGTGCCGATTCTAGTAATTAGAGTAACCAGCACGTGGTGAAGGGAAAAAGCCTTTACCCAACCCTTGAATTGGATTAAAAAGTGGCCCCAATACCAAATGAAGCCCATTCGAACCATCCTGATGCTGGTGCTCGCGATGGCAGCCATTGCTGCCAAAGCGCAGTCCCCGTACTCTAGTGGCGACGACTTCGCGAAGTATGCGATGAAGTTGCGGGAAAGCGCCCTGCTCAAGATTGAGCCCCGCGTTTTCGTGCCCACCCTCGGGCGCACTTTCGTCGGAGGCCGGTATCCGTGGAAGACGAACATCGTCACCACCGTCTTCTGGGTGGGGGAGCAGCCTACGCAAAACAATCCGGTGCCGAATACCGCGAGTTCCTGGGATCGCTACTGGGTGAATAGCTTCGGCGGCTTCGACAATCCTGATCCGTCGGCCCGCCGTAATTTCATCCCGGCCAATTTCATCCCGCAGCAGAATCCTTTCTACTGTGCCCTGCCGTATAATGACGTGACTTCCGGAGCCACCAAGCCCGAGGCCCGCCTCGTTATTCCCTGGTTCAAGGACACCTTCATCAAGGAAGGGCAGTCCGTGTGCCGCGACCGCTGGATCGCCATCCGCTACCGCAGCAAAGTCTGCTACGCCCAGTGGTCTGATTGCGGCCCGTGGCGCACCGATTACTGGCAATACGTCTTTGGCAACCAGAGCCCCGACCCGCGCCTGAACAACGGTGCCGGTCTCGACGTTTCACCGGCGGTCCGGGATTACCTCGGCCTGCCCAACAAGGACGTTACGGACTGGAAGTTCGTCGAATTTCGCGACATCCCGCCCGGCCCATGGGCTCGCTACGGGAATAACAATACCTTCGTGATCAATGGACGTCGTTCTTCCGAACGCGTGGTCGAGCGTCAGAGCAACGACGGCCCGACGGTGCTCACGAAGTAAGTGCCGGAGCTAATCCACTTCTCTCTAGCAATTCGCGCCACGCGCGGTTAAATCTGCTTTCCTTGGTGCCTTGGTGGTTTAATTTTCCCCGTTAACTCACGAATTCATAGACAACCGCATTCGCTTTTCGTTACATCGCCCCTTCATGCAACGCGGCATTTTCATTTCCTTTGAAGGCTCGGAAGGCTGTGGCAAGTCCACGCAGATCCGGCTGCTCGCGGCGCGGTTGGAGGAAACAGGTATCGCGATCAAACTGACCCGCGAACCGGGAGGGACCCCGATCGGCGAACGCATCCGCGATCTCCTGCAATACGACAAAATCGGCCATGCCATGAAGCCGGAGGCCGAGCTGTTACTCTTTGCCGCCAGCCGCGCGCAGTTGGTGCGGGAGGTGATCGAGCCTGCGCTGGACAGCGGCACCTGTGTCATCGCCGATCGCTTTCTCGATTCCACCACCGTTTACCAGGGAGTCGCCCGGGCGATTGATGCTGGCTCGGTAAAGTTCATCAATGAATTCGCCGTGGGCACCTGCCTGCCCGATCTCACCTTTGTGCTCGACCTCGACTTCACTGCCGCCCGTGGGCGCATGGAAAAGCGGGAGAATGCGGTGGCGGATCGCATGGAGGAACAGCCCGATGAGTTTTACCTCGCCGTCCGGGCAGGTTATTTGAAGTTAGCGGAGCAGAATCCGCAACGCATCCGCGTGATCGACTCCGCTCAGCGGGTGGAGGCGATTGCCGCAGAGATCTGGAACCATTTACAGGAGCGATTTCATGGCCTTTTTGCCTGAGCAGGCGCTGGCTTTTCTCCAACGCGCCCGCGATCAGGATCGGCTCGGCCACGCGTATCTGATCACTGGCCAGCCCGGCAGTGGGAAGCGCCAACTGGCGGCCCGCTTTGCCGCCATGCTCCAGGGCGTCTCGGAAGCCGAGGTGTGGAAGCACCCCGACTTTCATTCCGCCGAACCGGAATCGAAATCGCGCCGCATCGTGATCGAGCAGGTGCGTGAACTGGAGCGCGGCCTGCAGATGCGCTCCAACCGTGGCGGATGCAAGATCGGCATCATCTTCGATGCCGACCGCATGCAACCGCAGGCGTCCAATGCCTTCCTCAAAACGCTGGAGGAACCGCCCGCACAGTCATTGCTCATGCTCGTGACCGCGCAGCCCGAGTTGCTGCTGGATACGATTATTTCCCGCTGCATTCTGCTCCCGCTCGCCCCGTCGGGGAAGCTCGAACCGACGCCAGCTGAGACCGAGTTGCTCCAGGCATTGGCCCGCTATTTTCAAAGCGGCTCCACGGGATTGGGTGCGGTTTACGGGCTGGTGCGCACCTTCACCGGTTTGCTCCAAGGCGAACGCGAAAAAATTTCCGATGCCAACGAGGCCGAGCTGAAAGGCGAGGAAAAGCTCTACAAGCAAACCACCGAGGCGGGCAAATGGCTGGAAGATCGCGAGGACTACTTCAAGGCGCTCACCGAGTCCCGCTACTTGCAGATGCGATTCACCCTCGTGGATGTGGTCATGCAATGGTGGGCCGATGTCCTGCGCCAGCAGAGCGGGGTGGTGCATCTCGACCTCCCGCAATGGAGCGGAATGACCGGCCAGCTCGCGCAGAAGTTCACCGCCCCGGAGTTGCTCCGTCGTCTGCGGGCTATCGAAGGGCTCCGCGAGAATCTTAACCGTAATATCCAGGAAGCACTTGCTGTCGAAGTCGCTTTCCTCGAAGCATTCGGCAACTAGAGACAGTTAATTTTTCATTCCTTTTCCATGATGCATAACACCTTTTTCCGCCCTGGCGAAGTATGGCTCGATACCGAAGGCAATTCCATCCAAGCCCATGGGGGAGGGGTGATTGTGGTCGATGGGGTTTATTACTGGTTCGGCGAAAATAAAAATGCACCCAATTCGAAGAACCTGAAGCTTCACGACGGCAGCACGATGGACCGCGTGGACGTGATCGGTGTCAGTTGCTACTCCTCGCGTGATTTGCTCAACTGGAAGCACGAAGGCATCGTGCTCCCCGCCGTGCCGGGCGATCCCAGCCACGATCTGCATCCCAGCAAAGTTGCCGAGCGCCCCAAGGTGATCTACAATGCCAAGACGAAAAAATACGTGATGTGGCTGCACGTGGACACACCCGATTACGTGCTCGCCGCCTGCGGCATCGCGGTCAGCGACACTGTTACCGGTCCCTATCACTACGTTGGCCACGTGCGCCCGAATGGGAAGGACTCCCGCGATTTCACCGTCTATGTCGATGACGACGCCCACGCCTATCTGGTGCATTCATCGGACTGGAACAGCGTCACCATGATCGCCGATCTCACCGACGATTATCTAGGCCTCACCGGCCACTACACCCGCCATTTCGACGCCGGCGCGACCAACAACGGTCGTGAATCCGCCGCCGTTTTCAAGCAGGATGGCCGTTACTATATCATCACCTCCGGCACCACCGGCTGGAACCCCAACCCCGCCGAATACGCCGTCGCCGATAACATGCACGGCCCGTGGGAAGTGAAGGGCAACCCCTGCGTGGGCAAGGACGCCGAAACCACCTTCCACTCGCAGGATACCTTCGTCCTCCCCGTGCCAGGCCGCCCCGGCAAATACATCTTCATGGGTGACCGCTGGTTCCCGCAGAATTTGCAAAACTCCCGCTACGTCTGGCTCCCGCTGGAAGTCAACGGCGATCAGCTCACCGTAAAGTGGCTGCCAGAGTGGGATTTGAGTGCGTTCGATTAAGCGGCATTTCCGAATCATCTCCAACCGCGACGTCATCCCGAGCGAAGCGCAACGGAGTCGAGTGAGCCCGTAATAGTGGTGTGGAGCTTGGTCTGCAATTTGCCGCCCCCTTCAAAATGTCACCCCGAGCAACGCCGAGGGGCCTCAAATTGTTCTTCGCTGGGAAGGCGACATGGTTTTTAAATGCACCACTGCGCTCTCAGCCTTCGGAAATAAACGGAGAGGGTTCGACTCCCTTCCGCACTACCCGCCACTCGCCACCGTCCGCACCTCCACATAATCCACGTCATAGAAATACACCTGGTTTCCTGCCGCCGTTTTCGCGGGGAGCAGATAAGGCGAAAACGCCTCGCCCCATCCGCTGCCAGGGGCCCAAAAGTTCAGGCATAAATTCATCGCCTGCTGCGGCACTGCGGTCGTCGCCGTGTGAATGAGCGTCCCATTCACATACCAGTCCACCTCATTGGGCAGCCAGCGGATGGTGAAGGTGTTGAATTGCGAATAATCCAGCCCGGCCACCGGCACGTTCTCCGAGTTTTCGTGGGCGCTGTCGTAGCTCGGGTGCGTGTTGTCGAAATCATGCCACGTGGTCAGTTGCGCGGGCTTTTTGCCCTTGGGTGCCTTGCGAATTTGCTTCGTCAAAAACTCGTAATCAATCTCATCCGAAAGCACATCGCCACTGCTGTTCCATGAGACGTAGGTAAAGACCGAGGGCACCAGCCCGGCGGGCAGCTTGGAAAACCGCACCCGCGCCTCAAATTCCAGCCCCGAGCCGAGAGGAAACGTCTGCATCGTATCGATCTCCGTCCCCACGAAATCCTGCCCTGGATGCTTGGGATCAAAAGTTTGAAACTTCAGCCGTGCCATTCCATTGGTCACGTTGGGCGTGTTGCCCAGCCGCGCCCGCCCCTAGCTTCCAGTCCGCCACCGTCCACTGCGTGTTGTCGAGCGTGGTTCCGTTGAAATCGTCGTGGAAAAGCACCTCCGCGAAAACCGATGAAGCGCCCAAGGCCATGGCCGAAAGACCGCATAAACCGTGAGCGAAACTCCGGATGGAATGCAGGAACAACATTCCAGATGTTCGCCACAATTTGCCCGATGGCAAAGATCCATGCGGGCAATCGATTTAACGAAACTTGGAAGAGTGCACCGGACGAGTTGGCTCCTGCCTCCCACCAAAGCCATAGCGCTCCGCCAGATACTGCTCGGCGAAACTTCCAAGATGCTTCGTCAACACTCCCGTCAGCACTGGACGGAAGAGTGTGAAGAGCAGCTTCACGATCGTGATGAAAAATCCGGTCGCCGCCACCTCCTTCACCTCGCGTTCGATCCCGTTCTTGTTTTTCACCAGCACCTTCACCTTCTTCTTTCGCGCCGGGAGGCGCGAGAGCAGCCAGCCGGCAATGCCCGCCCCGGCCAGCCAAGTCCCCTGGTTGCGCCGCACTGATTGCTGCACGCGAGCCGGAACGTTGAGCGAATGTTCCAAGCCCCGCCAAGCCTGTTTCGCCCCCGCGCGCGAAGCGGCGAGCTGGGCGATTAGAGCGATTTTGTCCGGGTCTTCAGCCATTCCTGGTCCTTTTTAAATTCGTTGAAGTCTCTGGTAAAGAACGGTTTTCCGATCATCCGCCACGCCAGTGCGCCGAAGATGATCGTCGCCAGCAGATGCGCACCGGCAAACGCCAGCAGCACCCATTCCCAGTGCCAGCCCGTCCAGTGCGCGACCAGAAAGACCAGCCCGAGAATGAGAAAGATGTAGCCAAAGATCAGCGCCACCAGCGCCACCAGCGCAAAGACGGCGAGCGTGAGGTAATGCTTCCCCGCCTCGCCCGCTTCGATCCCCAAGAGCTGAAAGCGCGCCTGGAAATATCCAAGCGCGCTGGCGAGCAAATTCCGGAAATGCCCGGAGACGCCGGACTCCGGCGATGCATGCGGCGCGGAGCCCCTGGCAGGATCCATCATTGGATTGGAATCCCGGCTAGCGACGGAAGATGAGCCCGAGGAAGAAGCCCGCGCCCAGAGCGGTCAGCACCGCCTTGGTGGGGTTTTCGCGCACATACTGTTCGCCATCCTCGCGCAGCGTCCGCGCCCGGGTGCGATAGTCGCCGTAAATTTTTTCCGCCTGCCCTGCGGAGTTCCTGTGCCTTCACTTCCGCCGCGGAACGGAGATTCCGAAGCCTTGGCATTCGCCGCCGACTTCAAATCCTCGGCCGCCTGCTTTGCATGGGCCTTGCTGCTTTCAAATTTTTCCGACGCCTCGGCGTGCAGGTGCGCAGTGCCGGGCGTGTCGTTGATGGGTGTTTCTTCAGACATGGTGTTCTCCTTTGTTGAACGAATCGAAATCAGAATGACATCCGGCTGCGGGAAAATCAAGGGAGGCGACGGGCAATTTGGCGACTCGGAGTAAATCGGAGTGATTCCTGAGTATTATGAAATCTCCTTCAGAGCGCTGCTGGGAAAAATCCCATGCTAAATCTTTGTTCAAATGGTCCATTCTGAGCCGAAATACTCCATCGATTCTTCGTCCTGAATCACCCATTTTTTCCCGACGAAGCGGAGGAGATAAATTCCGCCTCCACCTTCCATCTCTTCCTCGTGATACTCAACATAAAGGATGGCAACTTGGTGCTGTGAATCGACTCCGAGGTGGGAGACGGTGACCAAGCGGAGCGCCTCGGGATAAACCAAATAAAAGCAGTCCCACCCGGTGGGATGCTGTTTAAAATCAAACGGGAACCACCAGTTTAAGTTCTCGCTATGCTCGTTCGGGTGGAAAAATATCCAGTTTAGCTTCATCGTAGAGGCAAGCTGTATGGATGTCGGCAGCGGTCGCGGAAAAACGAGAGACGCTGCGGATTGGTTTTTTCGGATAAAATCGGCGAGAGCATTTCGCAGAGTTCTATCCGGCTTTGATGTGGATTTTGGGGCACTTGTGTCCAGCCCCGGAATCAGCGGGTGTTCACGTTCCGCGAGGTTTTGTTCGACGTCTGTTTGGAGTCGCTTGAGAAATGCTGCGCGAGTTTCATTCTCGGTATGGAGACAAGTTCTTTGCTCAAGCACGACTCCTCCTGACGGAAATAATTGAGCAATGGCCTGCTCCAAAATTTCCTGTTCCAGAGGAGTAACCGTAGGACGAAGAGTGGAGTCGGCTGCTGCCCATGCCCCGGAAAATATCACCGCCAATAAAATGAGAAATGCCTTCATACTCGCCACGTGTGCAGCCTAGATGCTGGCTGGGGATTAGTCAGCGGAGAAATGCGCAGGTTTTGGAACTAGTGGAGTATTTGATCACAGTTCTCAGGTGATCCCGTCTGTTATTTTGGAGGACGATTTTCGCGTGAAGAAGGTGAATATTCTTTCAAGACGGCTTTGAGCGTGGACGGGGTGAAGGCATCCGTGACGTCGCAGAAGTAGTCATAACCGGAAGGTGGACCGCCATGCCAGAACTTAGGAGCAAATGGCTTGGTTGCGAGGCATTGATAGCTATCTCGCTGGGTAAGATAGAGTCGGGATGGGATGGCCCAACGGACATAGGGTGCGTCGGGGAGGAGTTCGATCCACCGTGGCGCGTCGCCTGAAGCTTGACACGGACCGGCGATCACTCGTCCGATAGCACGAGCAAATTGACCGTGGATGCGAACATTGAGGATGAAGTGAAAATCGTGAGTGATATAAATCGCTCCGAAACGGGAGTTGTAGTCGGGTTCATACTCCCCAGCGACATAAGCAATCGCTTTCTCCGTTTGTGGGGCAGGCGTCGCACAGCCGGTTACGAGTAATGCAACCAAATTCAGAAAAAGCAGGAAGCGTTTCATACCAAGGAATTGCGGCCTTGAGATAAGCAAGCACTGGATAGTGCTGACAAGGCTGATCCGGACTTTGGCAGGTTACTTCATTTCAAACCTGATGAATTAAATGCGGATTTTCACGCAAAAACTCGGCGAAATCGGGTTCGACACGTTGGATGACCGGATCAATGGCATGGACGAATCCCGCTTCGTCGGTCCTAACGTTTTTAGGAAATAGATCCGTGACGAGGACGTTTTCATCTGGGGAATAAAATGCGCCTTCGGTGAACTTCTCGAAGCCACGATCGGACATCATGGAATCAATCTCCTTTGGTGTGGAAGCGCTGGCCGCGGATGAAGGGTTGGGAGGTTACGATTGAAAGCCGGTGGTTGCTTTCGACGATGAGGTATTCGAGGCGAACGTCGTCCTGAAAAATGCGGTTGTTGAGTTCCAGTCGATCAAGATATTCCGATGGCATGGCGCCCCGGGAGTAGCTGCCGAGGGCAATGCCAAATCCTTTATGGGAATCTACGCGGGTTTGCTTGAAAACGCGTTGGGTTTCTTCGTTAAACTGAACGACGTGCTCGCTGCCCCGGTCATCCGGTTTAACCGATTTACGACCTAGGAAACGGTGGCTTTCTGCCCACGCCCGGAGCGCGACGATTTCGGCTTGGAGGCGCTGGGTTCGCTGGTGCTCGGTTTGTTCGTGACCCGGAACTGGTGCAAGGCCTCCGCGCGTGTAGTGTGCGGCTGATTGAAGCGGGCTTGGAGTTGATGAGCATCCGGGCGAATCGGCATACATCATTTTAGCAAAGGAAGGGTGAATGTTCCAACGCTTTTCCAGTCAGGATTCGTCGGATTCAAGCAGGATCAGGAGCCAAATGAAATCCGAAGGGATTCTACGTCTCCCGGAAAATGATGCGGGCCTTGGAGAGGTCGTAGGGGGAGAGTTCGATTTCCACTTTGTCGCCGGGGACGATGCGAATGAAGTGGCGGCGCATTTTGCCGGAGATGTGCGCGAGGACGAGCTGGTCGTTCGAGAGTTTCACTCGAAACATGGTGCCGGGGAGCACGTCAACGACGATCCCTTCGGTTTTAATCGCATCTTCTTTCGACATGAGGCGGGTAAAAGTGGCGCTCGGGGGCGAAGCTCGTGGTAATTGACGCGCGCAATCTGCGCAAATCAGGGCGAAAAATCAATCTATTACAGAGGGAATTTAACCGCCGAGGCGCGGAGTTGGTGGGGAGGGAGGAGTTTTTTTCACAAGAAGACGAAGCAGCCAAGCTCGGAGGCGGGGTGTCGGGAATAAGAAGTGCGCTCGCGCGGTGGGGTGGCGAGACTTGTCTCGCGTGGAAAAAGCGGCGTCGTGCCGCCGCAGTCCAAGGAACTTGCCTGGGCAAGTTCGGGAGGAGGGGTCAGGGAGCGAAGTCGATCCAAGTCACCAAGGGGGCGAGGGATGGTTCGCCGTCCTGATGCCAGGTCCAAGGGGGATTTTGCATTTCGCCGAGGCGGCAGAGGCGGATGGGGGCGAAGGCGAGGGCGCGGCGGGCGTTCTCCGGGGTGGCGGGCCAGAGGCCGATGGTGCTCAGGTGAGGCACAGGGGTGGGGGACGCGGGCATCGGCTTGACGAAGACGACGCGATTAAGCGGCGAGGCGGGAAAGCCAGGCGTGGGATCGTAGATGACGGTCCACGCAGTGCCGGTCTGGCTGGTCCAGAGCTGCATCGGCTCGCCCGCGGCGATGCGGAAGGCGTAGGAGTCGCGCAAGGCGCGGATGGTGGAGGACTCGCCGGGCGTGATCGGCGAGCGAGGCGTGGTGGCCTCGAATTTTTCCATCTCCACCGCCAGCGCGGCGGCGTAGGCAACGGGGTTCTCTACGACGTAGAAGCCATGGGGGGAAAGGCAGCCCTGTTGATCGAAAAGCGAGGCATCGCGGGCGGCAAGGGGAGCGGAGGCAAACTCCGCATCGGCAAAGACGAGGCCGAGGCTGACCTTGTGTCCGTGGGGGAGAAAGCGCTGGCCCGGGCGAATGCGCGCCCGAAAGTGGGCGATCGTTTCGTCGTTGCCAAAAACGAGGACCGCCCCCGGCCGCTTGCCACATTTCGTCGGTAAGCTCCGAGTGAATCTCCAGACGCGCGGCGAGCTCGGCGGGCAGGAGGGCGCGGAATTGCTCCGGCTCCGGCAATCCGGCGGAAGGAATTTTGCACACGTTGTGCGCGCCGAGGAGGAGCCCGCGGATAAGGCTCTGGAGCGCGGCGTGCGGGGTATTGCCGCTCACGATGTGCAGGAGGGTGCGCACCGGCTGCGCCAGCGCCAAGTGGTCGCCATAGGGCTGGAAGTCGTCGAGGATCTCCGGGTGACCGAGCTCCAAGCGGACCACTTTCAGCAGTTGCTCCGGCGCATCAAGGCCGAGCCATGGGAAATGGCGGGCGGCCTGGGCGAGCTGTTCAGCGCGTTCGCGGGTGGTCATGCGTTGGAGAGCATTTCATCGGCGGCGCGGGAGCAACCACGGGGAAGGGCGGAGGGATCGCGACCGAGGAGCACAAAGCCGTCGCCCGAGCGCACGGCGAGGTCCTGTGTTTCCAAGGCGAGCACGGAGCCGACATTGGCGAGATCGTAGAGGCGGAGCAGGCCGATTTCGCCCTCGGCGCATTCTGCACCGGTCTCGGGATTGATGATGAGGAAGCGCAGCCACGGTGGCGCGAGATGCGCGCGGTCGAGCCCGTGGGTGTAGGAGGGGGTGCTGAGTTCCGTCATCCCGTATTCGTTGATCACAGAATCGACGGGCAGTCCGAGCGACTCGGTGAACATGGCGTAGAGCTCCGCCTTGGCAAGGGTACGACCGGTGCCTTTGTAGCCGCCCGTTTCCATGGCGAAGCTGCCGACGGGGAGCGTGAATTTTTTACCGCGCTCGAAGAGATGGAGAAAAGCGAGGGCGGTTCCGAGCAGGAGAACCGGCGCTTTCAATTCGTGAAGTAGCGAGGCAATTTGCAGGTCGGCATGGAAGCGTTGCGAGGTCGTGCGCGCGGCCAGGGTGCCCATCATGTGGTTGAGCGACGAGTAGGGAGCCTCGACGGGCGTGGGAGTGAGAATGATCTGCGGTAGTTGCGGCAGCTTGAAAAAATCCCAGCCGCGCAGAATGGATTCCTCATACAACCGCACCTCGCGGAAGTGATGCTGTCCATACCCCTCCCCGGTAGTGCCACTGGTGCGAAAGGTCTTGACCGTTTCCGCCTCGGAAAAGGTGCGCAGGGCGGAGTGCTTGAAGGCGCTTTGCGGCACGGCGGGGATTTCCTTCCAGCTTTGCGGCGTGGTTACACCCCGGTGCGCGCACCATTTGGCGTACGGTTCATTGTGGCGCCGCTGAAAATCGAAGATCGCCAGCGCGATGGATTCGAAATCGTCGCTCCCCGGTGATGCCATGAACGCGGAGACGCGTTCGGCCAGGCTCGTGTATTCCATGCTCATTCGCCGATAATTTTTACGAGGGCGCGCTTGCGACGCAGGCCGTCGAATTCCCCGTAGAAAATTTGCTCCCATGGCCCGAAATCGAGCTCGCCATTGGTGACCGCCACGACCACCTGGCGGCCCATGATCGTGCGTTTCAAGTGCGCATCCGCATTGTCCTCACCGACGTTGTGCCGGTATTGCGCGTGCGGCTTCTCCGGCGCGAGTTTTTCCAGCCACACCTCGAAATCGTGGTGCAGCCCGCCCTCGTTGTCATTGATGAAGACGCTGGCGGAAATGTGCATCGCGTTCACCAGGCACAGGCCCTCGCGAATGCCGCTTTCGCGCAGGCATTTTTCGACCTCGGCGGTGATATTCACGAAGGCGCGCCGTTTCGGCAGTTCGAACCAGAGTTCACGACGATAGCTTTTCACGCGGCGAAACTTACCCGCCAAGTCGTCAGGACGCCAAGATTTTCGCCGCGTGGGCACAAAGACACGAAGAAAGACGGAAGCGGAAGGCTTCGCTACAGCGAAACGTGAGGACGCCTAGCACTGCGAGGGGCTGAAAGCCCGGCGGTAGCGGGCCTCGGAGGGCTCGGAGAGCAGGCGCTCGATCTTGGCCAGCAGAGTGGCGGGATCGAGTGGCTTTTGCATGAAGGCCGCGAGGGGCAGGGTGCGACTCTTCTCACTGGCGTCGGGGCGTGCGGTGATGATGATCACCGGAAGCAGCGGATTGATCGAAACAAGCTGGTCCAGCGTGTCCCAGCCATTTTTCACCGGCATGTTGATGTCGAGCAATGCGAGATCCACATGTTGCTCGTGGAACAGGCGCATGGCTTCATGGCCGTTTTGGGCGCGCAGGACCTCATACCCTTCCGACTCCAGCAGGCCGGTCAGTGCTGCGAGCACCGACTCGTCGTCATCTACCACCAGGATGTGCGCTTTCATTGAAAAAAATCGCCTGCGGAGGTAGGCGGTCCCCCGCAGGCGTGTCTCCCCTCCTATGAGCGCACCGATAGAACCCCCGCATATCGCCGAATGGACGCTTTTGCAGGGCAGTGCGGCTCTAGAAAGATCTTTAAATTCATGGTTCTTTTTAGAAACTCGCTTGCGCGTAGTTATTACCTACAAATGTCTTTAGCGTCTGCCGTGCCAGCCCCTGGTTGCAAAAATGTAAACGCTCCATTTACTCAGAAAAATCGTATTTCACGTGCGAGGACCAAACGGTAAGGGTGGTTAATGATTGAACGGGTGTGGTAAGAAACTTACCTCTTCTTTTTCGATGAAACTTTCGTTCCAGGCTCGTCTCACGATCTTCGCGCTTGCACTGTCGTTGCTGATCGGGCTCATCGGCTGGGCGGCCTATACGAGCTGGGGCGGTACGAAGCATTTGCGCCAGCGGTTTACCCAGGTGCAGCTCCAGAGTTTCCGCATTGCCGACCGGGTGCAGGCTTCAGCGCTGGAACTGGACGATTCCTACCTGCGCTACCTGCTCAGCAACCAGCCGCAGGACTTGAAGATATTCCGCCAGCAGGGGACAGAGCTCGGCCAATGGGTCGCCGGGCGCAAGGTGGAACTCAGCACGCCGCGAGAGCGCGATGTGCTGGCGGAAGTGGAGCAGTCGTTGCAAAAATACCTCGCCGCGGCGGATCAACCGATGACTGATGCCTCCGGCCAGTCCGAATCGCCGCTGGCGCGGTTTGCCCGGGTCGAGATGGTTTCCCAGGAGTTGCTCGCCAAAGGGGACGACTTGGCTGAGGCCCATCGCGCGGCACTGGAGGAATTTCTCGACGATACGCAGCATTCGCTGGGGAAGCTCCAGGCGGCGATCGTCTTTGCCCTGGCGACGTTGACCGGGCTGGGCATCTGGGGTGGCGTGATCGTTTATCGCGATATGATCGCGCCAATGCGCATGCAATTGGTGGAAAACCGGGTGCTTCTGGAGCGGCAGGAAAAGCTGGCCTCGCTTGGGGTGCTCGCCGCCGGCGTGGCGCATGAAATTCGCAACCCTCTCACCGCGGTCAAAGCGCGGCTCTACACGCAAAAGAAAGGGCTCGTACCCGATTCCCGCGAGCTGCGCGATGCGGAGTTCATCGGCAAGGAAATCGACCGACTGGAGCGGATCGTGCGTGATTTCCTGCTCTTTGCGCGCCCGTCGGAGCCGGCCTTCGTCGAGGTGCGTCCGCGGGAGTTGCTACAGGAAGTGTGCGACCTGCTCGGTGCGCAACTGGCCCAGGAGAATGTGCAACTGAAACTCGGCGAGATCGCTCAACTTTTCTTTCTCGCCGATGCCTCACAGATCAAGCAGGTACTCATTAACCTGGTGCAAAATGCCGCCGAGAGCATGACGAAGGGCGGGCTGGTCGTTCTCTCCACGCACGCGGATCGAATTCCGCTGGCGGGCAAGAGCACCGATGTCGTAGTGATCGAGGTGCAGGATGATGGCTCGGGAATCCCGCCCGAGGTGCAGCGACGGTTGTTCGATCCCTTTTTCTCGACAAAGCAGACCGGGACCGGGCTCGGCCTCGCGATCAGTGCCCGCATCGTGGAAAAACACGGCGGTGCTCTGCGCTTCCAATCCCGCGTCAACCATGGTACCACGTTCGGCATTGTTCTCCCCGTGATCCCATGAGTGCCCGCGCCCACATTTTACTGGTTGAAGACGACGCCAGCGCCGCCAGTTCGCTGCAGACCGTTCTGGAAGACGAGGGGCATGCCATTACGCCAGTGATGAACGGCCGCGACGGCCTGCGGATGGCGGTCGAGGGGGCGTTCGATCTGGTGCTCAGCGACTGGCGGTTGCCCGGTATTTCCGGCCTCGATCTCGTGCGCCAGTTGCACACGGCCAAGCCTCGCCTGCCGATCATTCTCATGACGGCGCACGGTACCACCGATACCGCGATCGAGGCGACGCGCAATGGGGCCTACGATTATCTGCTCAAGCCATTTGAAATGCCCGAGCTGATCGAGTTGGTGCATAAGGCACTCGACAGCAGTCGCCAGTCGGTGGAAACCGAGGCTGGGCGCGTGCTGGCCGGGCGCACTGCGATCATCGGCAACAGTCGCGCGATGCAGGCGATCTACAAAGAACTCGGTCGCATCGCCGCGCATCCGGTGAGTGTGCTCATCCGCGGCGAGACGGGGACGGGCAAGGAACTCATTGCCCAGGCCATCGTGCAATACAGCGACCGGGCAGCGGGGGCGTTTATTGCGGTGAATTGCGCAGCCATTCCTGAGACACTGCTGGAGAGCGAACTGTTCGGTCATGAGAAAGGCGCGTTTACCGGGGCGGATACGCGCCGGATCGGTCGCTTCGAGCAGGCGAATGGCGGCACGCTGTTCCTCGACGAGATTGGTGACATGCCGCTGAACACGCAGGCCAAGCTCCTGCGCGTGCTGCAGGAACGCGTAATTCAGCGCGTCGGCGGCAAGGAGACGATTCCTGTGGACGTCCGCGTGATCGCGGCCACCCATCGCAATCTCGAATCCGCCATTGCAAACAAGGAGTTTCGCGAAGATCTCTTTTACCGGCTCAATGTGGTGGTAATCGATCTCCCGCCGCTCCGCCAGCGCAGTGAGGATGTTCCGGATCTGGTGCGCTATTTCCTCAAGCGCTACGGCGACGAACTGGGAATGAAAGAACTGGCGATCCAGCCCGAGGCGTTGGAATTTCTCAGCCGTCAGCCGTGGCCGGGGAACGTTCGCGAACTGGAAAATACCGTGCGCAAGATCCTGCTTGCCTCCCGCGGCTTTACCATCACGCCGGCCCAGGTGGTGGAGGTGTGCCGTGCGCCGCGTTCGGTCACGGCCGACTCTGCGCTCAAGCTTGGCGTGCTTGTGGATGATCTGTTGCAATCCGCCAGTCGCGGAGAACATGAAAACGCCTACGCCGCGCTCATTGAAATGACGGAGCGTGAACTTCTGGGGCGCGCGATGGAACTTGCGAGCGGCAATCAAGCCCGGGTGGCCCGCTGGCTGGGTATTTCCCGGCTCACTCTCCGCGACAAGCTACACCGGCTCGGCCTCCATCCCTCCCAGGGAGGAGCGTAAACGGAGCCCGGCGTTTTTGATTGTGAGCGCAGAACGAATGCGGGATGTAGAGAGGGTGAAAGGACGTCTTCTTACATGGGTCTGGTTGCTTTTGCTGATGACTTTCGTCGTTATTGGAACGAACGGGGTTTGGAAACGGGGGGCGTGGGGCAGATGGCGGAACGATGCCCAAGAGGCAGGAATTAATGACGATTTCAAATGGGTGCTGGGTGTAGATGATGGTGCCGCCCTGCTCCGCGAGCAGTTCAAGCAACTCCAGCCTGGAGGCGCTGTGTATATTGTCGCGGCATCAGGTGGAGTGAAGGCTTCGGAGCTTTGTTTTGCGCTCGGGTATTTGTTGTGGCCGTGTCATGTCTGGAAATCGGAGTTGGGTCCGCATGGCTTGGTCCCCATTGAGGAAGGGGTGGGGGGAAAGGAAAAGCCCGTTGCGATTGTCTTTTACCAAATGCAAATCAAACCACCGGATGGTTTGCAAGCGGTGCCCTTGGGGCCGGAAGCATCGGTGGTTTTCTTAAAGAACAAATTATGATCGGGTTGCTGCTTCTATTCGCCCTCGCGATTATGATCATTACCGGGCTCAGTCTTGCCGCCTGGATTCTGTCGTCGCGGGAGGCCACTTATTACGATCTGTTCGGGCTCGGAATTCCCCTCGGCATCGGCTGGGTGACAATGGCTCAATTTCTTAGCGGCTCCCTGCTCCACGGGGTGACGCAGATCTTCGTGGTGACGGTGCTCTCTCTTGGCGTGAGTGGGATGGCAATTTTCCAGGTAAAATTACGAAATTCTGGTCTGCGAAATGCGGAGCTTTCACCATGGTGGTTGGTGATTTTACTTCTCCAGTTCCTTTTTATGGTCTGGCAGACCCTCTTTGATTCCATGCATGCCGATGGCCTCCTGCTTTGGGAGTTCAAGGCGCATCTGGCGTTTCTCAATGGTGGCAGCATCCCGCGGGAATATTTCTCCGATCCATCGCGTTTATGGAGCCACCAGGACTATCCCTTGATGCTCCCCATGCTTGAAACGTGGGTTTATCAATGGATCGGCGAGAGCAACCAGACGCTGGCCAAGGCCCCTTTCCCGCTTTTCTATCTGGCTGCGGCAGCCTTGATGATCGGGGGCGCTCAGCGTCTTTCCGGCCAGCCCTGGCGGGGGGCGCTGGCGGCGGTGCTGATGGGTTTCATTCCGTCGCTCACCCTGGAGCCCGGTGGTGCGGCCTCGGGGTGGGGGGATTTCCCGCTGGCGGTCTGTTATCTCGGTGCGGTGGTCTTTCTCCTTCATTTTCTCAAAACCAACTCTTGCGAATCCCTTTACGCTTTTGCCGGGATGAGCGCCTTGCTGCCGTGGGTGAAAAATGAGGGCGTCGTCCTGTGGGGCTGTTTGCTCGTGGTTCTGGCCGTTATCTGCTGGATTCATCGCGCGCTGGCCTCGTTTTTCCGTGCCGCCATCCCCACACTGGCCGTTCTCGTTTTGTGGAAATGCTTTGTCGCGGTGATGCACGCGCCGAAGTTGAAGGATTTCGTACCGGTGACGCTGGAGACTTTGCAGGCGAATGCCGGGCGCATCCCGATTCTGGCCCTCGCGGTGCCTCAGCAAATCATTGATTTCGACCGCTGGAGCCTGCTTTGGCCGGTGGCATTCGTGGCGTTGTGGTTGCTCGTACGCAGGCAGCGGAATCGGGAGGCTTTGGTCTTTGCCTGGGGTATTTTCTTTCCGATTACCCTCTTTTCGGGAGTTTACCTTTTTAGCGCCTGGCCGGACTACCGCTTCCATTTCGCAACCTCCTTCCCGCGGCTTTTGGTGGATGTTGCCCCGGTCGCCCTTTTTTTGCTGGGCTTGGTGATTCCCAGGATGATTTTTGATCGCAAGCACACTCCGCCTGCTTCACTTGAGTAGGTGGAATTCTTACGAGCCCGTCGCCAGTACCACGAAGGTCTTTTGCCCGTGGCGATCCAAAAAGATAAGTAATCCCTGGGCGGGCATCGGACGTTCCAACAAAAGTTGCGCATCTGCGGCACTGTTGACTGCTTGATGATCGATCTCCGTAATCACATCCTCCTTTTGCAAACCCGCCATTTCGGCCGGACTGTTGGCTGTGATGTCATTGACCACTGCGCCCTGGGTGACCTTGTTGTGGAATTGCTGCACCAGTGGGGAGGTGAGGTCTTGGAGGGATAGGCCATAGCCATCGCTTCGGTGCGAAGATGGCTTCCTCTCCGGTGCCAGGTTGGCTGCTGGCTGCGGTTGCGAAGGTAACTCTCCCGTCTTCACCGCGATGCTAAGTCTCTTGCCATCGCGCCAGACGCTGAGTTTCACGGTGTCGCCAACCTTGCGCTTGAGAATCTCGTGCTGCAAATCCTGTGCGGTTTCCAGGGGGGTGCCGTCGAGGTGGGTGATAATATCCGAGGGGCGCAGATCGCTGGAAAAAGCCGGCGTATTTGGTTCGATGGTTTCGATGATCACCCCCCGGTCCACGCCCTCGTGAGGAAATTTTAGCGAATCGTTGTCGTCGAGGCTTTGCACCCGCACTCCCAGCCAAGCCCGGACGACGTGGCCCGTGTTCATAAGCTGGCTGCCGATGTTTTGCAGCATGTTTGCCGGGATGGCAAAGGCGACCCCACTGCCGAGTCCGTTGATGAGTGTATTCATGCCGACCACGCGCCCCTGCACGTTGACCAGTGGTCCGCCGCTGTTGCCGGGGTTGATGAAGGAATCGGTCTGAATGTAATCCTCGTAGGTCGTAGTGGTGAGACGGCTCCGGCCCTTGGCGCTCACCCAGCCGCAGCTAAAGCTGTAGTCCAGTTTGAACGGTACACCGATTGAGCACACGAGTTGTCCGACCCGCAAGGCATCGCTGTCGGCAAATTGCACCACCGGCAACTGTTTGGCCTCGATCTTTAGCACCGCGATGTCCGTCTTGTCATCCGCACCCAGCACTTTGGCGGGAAACTTGCGTCCGTCTTTCAAACGCACCGTGATTAGCTGCGCATTTTCGATGACATGGTTGTTGGTGAAAATGCAGCCGTCCTCGCGGACGATGAAGCCCGAGCCCTCGCTCCGTTCGGCTTCCGGCGGCAGCGGATCAGAGTTCGAGGGATCGCGGGTGTCGAAGCGAAAATCGCCGTTGGGCGTATCCGTATCCGGCGAGACTTGTTTGTCCGCCTCGATCACCACGACCGTTGGCGCAACCTGATCGAAGACCCGCACGAACCCGGCGTCGATCTTCTCCAGCAGCCCTGCGTCGTCATCCGCGGCCATCGCCGGGAGGCTGGTGAGCAGTAATAGCAATGCAAGGAAAGCCCGCTTCATTCCGTTCAACTTCGCTCAGGGCAGGGGCTGGTTTCCAGTAGAAACGATGGGGCAGGCTAATTTACCGCCAAGACGCCAGGGCGCCAAGAGGGAGGGAAGTTTAGAAAATTGCTGCGCCTCCGTGTCTTTGCGTGGCCCTTATTTTTGAATCCAGGCCATTGTCCTCTCCGCGAGCCGATCCAGCGCGAGTACGCACATTTCGAGGTGCTCCTCGCGCGTGTCCTCAATCTTGTTGTGGCTGATGCCGTGCAGGCTTTGCACGAAGAGCATGATGGTGGGAACGCCTGCACGTGCGACTTCGGCGGCATCGTGGAGCGGCCCGGAAGGGAGCCGGTGGAGCGTGGCCCCCGTTTCCGCGATCGCTTCGTCGCACAGGCCGATGAGGTCGGGGTGGAAAAGGACGGGCTCGATTTCCCAGATGTGTTCCCAGCGTACTGCGACTCCTCCTTCCATGGCAAAGCGTTCGCTCGCCGCTTGCGCATCCTCCAGCATGGCGGCCAGTGCGGCGGCATCGAGATGACGCTGGTCGAGCGTAATGCGGCATTCTTCGACCACGCTCGTGACAATCCCCGGCTTGGTTGTGCAGGAGCCGATCGTGCAGACCCCGCCGTGTCTTTCTGCGATGCGGTAAATTTCCGCGCTCATTTTTCCGGCGGCGAGAAAGGCGTCCTTGCGGCGGTTCATCGGGGTGCTGCCCGAGTGGGCGGCCTGGCCGTGAAAAATGATCGCATGTCGCTCGACCCCGTAGGTGCCGAGCACGGTGCCGAGGGGCAGGTTGAGATCCAGCAGCACCGGCCCCTGCTCAATGTGAAGTTCCAGATAGGCGGCCGCGTTCTTCAGCTCGGCATGGCTTTCCTTCACCCGCTCAAATTCGATGCCCACCGCTTTCAGCGCCGCGGGGAGGGGAGTGCCATCGCGATCGACCAGCCCGCGCACTTCCTCCAGTTCGAGATTGCCCGAGCAGGCCGAGGAGCCGAAGAGACTGCACCCGAAGCGCGCGCCCTCTTCATCCGCCCAGTCCACCAGCCGTACCGTTACTGGTGGCTGGCCGTCGTATTGTTCAGAAACCCTACGCAACACCTCCAGCCCGGCAAAGACATTCAAGCAGCCGTCGAGCCACCCCCCATTTGGCACGGAATCAAGATGGCCGCCAATGAGCAGTTCCTTTTCTGATTCCCCACGCAGGGTGCTCCACAGATTTCCCGCCGCATCGGTGTGAATCTCCACTGGCAGCTCCGCGAGCTTGCTGCGCAGCAGGGCGCGGGCGTCGAGCCATTTCTGGGTAAAAGCCACCCGTTGCGCCCCATTTTCGTCCCCGGTGAGCAAACGGAGTTCCTTCAATTCAGCGATGGTGCGTTTGGGATCGGGAGACACATTCATGATGGGAAAACCAGAGTATAGTCAGGTTTCAAAAATGTGTCAGCGCCCAAACAACACTGGCGGGCGTTTATTTTGTGTGAAAGATTTGCCGGATATGCAGCCGTCACCCGACCACGTCCATGACTTGAAAGACACGCAGAATGAGCGCGATTCCCGCCAGATCGCTATCGACCGCGTGGGCGTGAAAAATCTTCGTTACCCGATCCAGATTCGCGACAAGGCTCACGAAACCCAGAGTACGGTGGCCACCGTGGCGCTCACAGTGGACCTGCCGCACGAATACAAAGGGACGCACATGAGCCGCTTCATCGAGGTGCTCAATGCCCACGGCCCGGTGCTTCATGTGAACAATATTCGCACCATTCTCGAGAATCTCACCAAGCGCCTCCATTCGCAGACGGCGCACGTGGATTTTGAGTTCCCGTTCTTTCTCGAAAAGAAAGCGCCGGTCACCGGCGCGGTGGGACTGCTCGACTACGGAGTTCGCTTCAACGCCACCTTGCAGGCCGGGCGGATGGATTTCGTAGTCACGGTGGTGGTGCCGGTCACGACCTTGTGCCCGTGCTCGAAGGCGATCAGCGTCGCCGGCGCCCACAACCAGCGCGGGCAGGTCACATTTTCCGTCCGTTTTCAGAAGCCGATCTGGATCGAGGAACTGGTCCGTATGGTCGAGGATTCCGCCAGTTGCGAGCTCTACAGTCTGCTCAAGCGCCCGGATGAAAAAGCCGTCACCGAGCACGCCTACGACAACCCCGTCTTCGTTGAGGATCTCGTGCGCAATGTCGCGCTCAAGGCCAATGCGGATGCAAACATCACCTGGTATCGCGTAGAGGCGGAAAATTTCGAGTCCATCCACAATCACAATGCCTATGCGCTGGTTGAGAAAGGATAGGCAGCCGGGGGCGTAGAGTATCTTTCTGCAATCCGGTCTCCGCAATCCGCAGTTCTCTCTGGACGTCCGGCCCCCTGCATGCGTTTGTTGCGGGCAGCGTGATGGCTCCGAACCCGCCCCAGTCCCTGTGATTACCCGCATTTTCACGATTCTCATCGTTGTGTTCTGGCTCGTGATGACCGGGATGCTGGTGCACATGCAGGTGAGCCCGCGGGAATCCGAGCTGCTCCAGGTGCCAGTCGGGCTGGTGATGAAGCTCATGTTCAGCCACGGGCTCGATTCCGAAATGAGCATCTATATCGACCAGCAGCGCGCGGGGACGCTCTCGCTTCGTCCTAAGATCAACGAAAAAGACCAGTCGCGCACCCTGGATTTCGACAGCAATCTCTGGCTCAAGCTGCCGGGACTCGACCACCAGCGCTACCACTTCGAGGGGACCGCCTGGATGAACCGCGCGCTCGAGCTGCGCCACGCGTTGCTTAAGTTCAACATGCCAGCCCCGGCGACGAACCTGACGGCCACCATCGATGATTCGATGCAGTTGCACTACGAGGTTTCGCAGAGCGGGCAGACTGATCGGGAGACGATTCCGCTCGATCAGGAAACGCCGAATACCCTCCTTTCCGCGCTGAATCTTGATCCCTCCATCGTTCACCAGTTCCAGGGCGGTATCAATACCCCGACCGTCTCGGCCCGGGAAAACCAGATCACGCTTCATGGCGAAGCGGTCGATGTCTATGAGCTCACCATGAAGGAGGCCGACCTCGAGGTGGCGAATATTTATGTGAGCCAGCTCGGACAGGTCTTGCTCGTGAAGACGGTTTTTGGCTACACGTTGCGAGCGGCCGGTCTTGAGCCCTAGCTGCCCGATTTTTTAAATCCCGCATGATTGTTACCGAGCACCTTTCAAAAACCTTCGGCGCGTTGCAGGCGGTGGATGATCTGAATCTGAACATCGCCCAGGGCGAATTTTTCGCCTTCCTCGGCCCGAATGCGGCCGGGAAGACGACCACAATCAAAATGCTCACTGGCCTCTTACGGCCAAGCGGGGGACGTTGCGAGGTGGGGGGATTCGACATCCAGAAAAATCCCGAGGCCGCCAAGAGCGTGCTCAGCTATGTGCCCGATTTTCCATTTCTCTACGACAAGCTCACCAGCCGCGAGTTCATGCACTTCGTCGGCGAGCTCTTCCGGGTGGAGCGCACGACGATGGAGGCAAAGATCACCGTGCTCTTCGAGCAATTCAGCCTCGGCCCGGCTTCCAATGAACTCACGGAAAACCTGAGCCACGGCACCCGCCAGCGGCTCGCGATCGCCTCCGCCCTGCTGCACGATCCCAAGGTGATCGTGATCGACGAGCCGATGGTCGGCCTCGATCCCAAGCACGCGCGGATTGTGAAGGACGAGCTCAAGGCCCGCAGCCGCAACGGCACCACCATTTTTCTTTCCACCCACACCCTCCACGTCGCTGAGGAAATGGCCGACCGCGTGGGGATCATCAACCATGGCAAGCTGATCGCCCTCGGCACTGTTGCCGAACTGCGCGATAAATACGGCTCCCAGGCCGCACTTGAGCATGTCTTCCTCGACATCGTCGGCGAGCAGGAACCGTTGAAGCCCTAGCTTGCGGTAGCAGCGATCTCTGACTGTTGCAGTCTCTCGAGCGCAAACGGAGTTTGCGCACCCACCTGCCTCCTCCGAGAAAACTCCCAATCAACTCTCAACAATCGACCATCCACCTGCCTTTCCCTCTTAATCGTTGCCTTCCGTGGACGATTGTGATGGATAAGGCGGCTTGAACATATTCGTGCCCATGGCATCCTCACGCCGCAACCAGATGGGGACCGGGCCTTTTCGCAAGCCAGCTTGCGTGGGCCAGCCCCAATAAAAGATGAAGAAGATATTTTTAGGTTATTCTGACCCGCTCCTGTCCCGGATCCATCGCGAACGGCTGGAAACCGCGGGGTGGGGGGTGCAAGCGGCTGAGGAAGCTGATCTCGCGGTGAAAATCCTCCTCCGCGACCGGTTCGACATGGTCATCCTCGATCTCGTGCGCCCGCAAAACGATGGGCTCGATTTTGCCAAATCGGTTATGGGAGCTCTGCAAAACAAAGCGACGATTCTGGTCGCCCTCCCCGGGGCTCCGGGGGATGTGATGCTCGCGGCCGGGAAAATCGGCATTCGGATGGTGAACGTGGCTCCCGAGGCTTGTCCCACGGAAACTTGCGGCAGCCTCCTGCTGCAAGCGGTCGAGGCCGAGCTCGGCCAGCCCAAGGGCGCACTGACGGCGGGCAGCCAGAATCCGGCGGTGGAACAGGGCTGGATCCGCGCCATTGGTGATTCCTTTGCCGAGAATATCGTCAGCCTGCGCAAGCATACTTTTGCCGTGGTGCAGAACCCGCAGCAGACCGCCCCGCTGCTCGATGTCTTTCTCCACGCCCATTTCCTCGCCCAGCGCACCTTTGAGACGCGGCTCTTCTTTGTGCACCACTTGGTCCGCCTGCTCGCCGCGCTGGCCTACGACCTCTATCAACTGCCGGATAACGTCAACACCTCCACCCTGCGCACCCTCAGCCAGACGATCGATTTCCTGGTCATGCTCATGGAGCGCCGTACCACGACCCGGCCGGAACGAGCTCAAGCCCGGCCCCATTTTTGCCGTGGATGACGACCCGCTCACCTGCCGCACCATCGTGGCCTCCATGCAGCACGCCGGCCTGGCTCCCGAATCTGCCGAGACCCCGCACGCCGCGCTGGAAATCCTGGAGAAAAAGTCGTTCGACCTCATCTTCGTGGATATCGGCCTGCCGGAAATGAGCGGCTTCGATCTTTGTACCCGCATCCGCACCCTCTCGCTGCACAAGAAGACCCCGATCGTCTTCCTCACCGGCCTCGCCACCTTTGAGAACCGCGTAAAATCCAGCCTCTCCGGCGGCAACGACTTCCTCGGCAAGCCCTTCCACGTGCTGGAACTCCCCGTCAAAGCCCTCGTTTGGATTTACAAGGCTCATCTGGGGATGGTCTAGGGGGACATGGGAGCCACGTTAGTGACAGCCGCTTTTGAGCGGAGTTCTCTCTACAGGAAAGTTGGACTCTTCTTTCCGCAAACCAAGTAATCAAGGATCCAAGACGGCAACGATTTACACAGAGGTCGCTTGCAGTTAATCGCATATCGTTTGCAGGAGGCGAAAGTCTTTCGGTAGGAGAGGAGGCTTTTTGATTTGCAGGGTAAGTTGTTGGAATACAGGCAATTAAATGAATTTCATGAGGGGGCGATGGTCATTATCAGAATTATAAAAAGACAAAAACAATGCTTGCCGAACGCGTCTTCTTCGCGTAATTTCTGCGCCAATTCCTACCCCCCATCACGTGCGCACAAAATTTTTCGCCCACATTTTCGCGACGGCTGCGTTGCTTTCAGCCTCCGCCTTTGCTGATACCGTAGCCACCCCTCCTGTTGGCTACACGACGATCACTATCCCTGCCAATGGGGTGAAAGCTGTCTCTATCCCGCTCGATCAGATTCCTGACTATCAAGGAACAGTGACCAGCGTTACCAGCACCACGATCAGCACAAGTTCAGCCACTTGGACCACGACCCAGTTTGGTCCTTTTGCGAGCAATCCACATGTGGTTCGGATGTTGAGTGGAACAAGTGTTGGGCGTCATTTTAAGGTCAGTTCAAATACTTCAACCATGTTGACGGTTACGCTGCCAGCTGGGATTACGGACATTTCAACCGTTATTGCTGCCGGGGATAAATATGAACTTGTGCCGGTGGACACGTTGGCATCGTTTTTTGGAACTGGTGCTTCAACAAGTGTTTATGCAAACACAAACGCTTCCTTGGCTGATAATGTATGGATTCGCACCTCTTTGGGCTGGTTGACTTACTATCATAATGGCACAAACTGGATGCGCATGGGCGGAGATGGAACCTCTCAGGATTCTGTGGCGATGATGCCGGAAAACGGTATTCTCTTTGTCAGGCAGGCATCCACGTCCTTGTCTGTGGTGATTTCGGGTCAAGTTCCGATTACGAATCTTGTAACTGATATTGGCGGTGCAAGCGTTTCATTTTTTGCAAATAGGTTTCCGACGGATACCACACTCTCTGGGTTAGGGCTTCAGAATTTGACGAACTGGGTTAAAAGTTCGAATCCGAGCGCAGCTGATAATGTGTGGCTTCGAACCAATTTGGGCTGGTTGACGTATTACAATGACGGAACTAATTGGCTAAGAGCTGGGGGGGATGGGACTGCTCAAAATCCCACAATCTCTTCTGGTAGTGCCGTTTTGATTGTGCATCAAGGTTCCCTCCCTCTGAGCTTGAACCAAGCTCTGCCTTACACTTTGTAAATCCTTCCTCCCTTTTTTCATGAAAATACAGCTTTGGTTAATGTCGGTCGTGTTGTTGGTTGCTGCAAATTTTACAGCAAAGGCGCAAACTGGATCGGTTACCGTCTATAATGATTCCAGCACTCTATTGCTGAATGCAGCTGGTACGGCGCTCAGTGCTGGGACTACGTCCAATGGGGACGGCGCTTTGGTTCAATTGGGATATTACACGGGCGCGACAACGAGCAGTTATTTTAGTGGGACGTGGGTTCCATTGACGGGTTATGGCTCAACAGGTTTGACTACAGTTGGAGACTCATCAAGTGGCATTGGTCTGGCGGCGGGACGGATTGCTTTTACGTTTTATTTTTCGATATCATCGAACTTGGTCACTGTGTATAACCCTGATGCCGGAGACACAGGATCATATACTACTAACTCATCGATAACTATTTCAACTGGAACACCTGCAGCGGGTCAGTTGTTGGCGATCAGATTTTATAGTAGCAATTCAGGAGGAACCTACAATGCGATGTCCAGTAGTAGCTGGGTGTGGCAGACTCCGACAGTGGCTACAAATTATTCGCTCGATATTGCTAATACTAATACTAATTCGGCATTAGTCTGGCAGGACTCTGCCAATGCCTTCAAAACCACTATTTCCGCAGTCCCTGAGCCAGCTTCAATCGGTTTGGTGGCGGCGGGATTGGGTGTAATGGGGCTACGTCGGCGGCGGGCGGTGGTGGCGGTTCGTTGATTGGCACGATTTTGTGGCAATCAAAGGCTTGTTTTCTTCGCAACAATCTGTTGCGAAATGGGTTTGTGATTTAGCCTATGCCGCAATTTCGTTACGTCGCCCGTAATTCTCAAGGTTCGCTCGTGGAAGGGGTCATTGATGGCAATGACCGCTCTGCCGCATTGGCCCAACTCGACAAGGATCGTTTCACCCCGATCAAGGTGACTGCCGTGGCGGCGGGCGCAGCAGACAAGCAGCCCGCAAAGAAGAGCAACGGGAGCGCGGTCGCCGTCCAGACGATGAGCTACTCGCATCAGTATCTCTTCACCGAGCAACTGGGGCACTTGCTGGGCGCAGGGATCACCCTCGACGAATCGCTCGGCATCCTGGAGCGTCGGCTCAAGCAGCCCAAGCTGCAGAGCCTCTCAAAGTCGCTGCACCAATCGCTGATCGATGGCCGCAGTCTCTCCCAGGCCCTGCGCGATTATCCCAAGATATTTACCCCGCTCTACGTAAATCTCGTCTCAGCCGGTGAGGCCTCCGGTTCTTTGGGCGACATCATGATGCGCCTCGTGCGCTATCTGGCGGATGTGAAATCGTTGCGCGACCGCGTACAGCAGGCGCTGCTCTATCCGGCGGTGCTGGTGGTGGCTGGTGTCGGCCTGGTAATTGTCTTTACCACGGTGATGCTGCCGAAGCTCACCGACTTCTTCAAGCAAACCGGCCAGCAACTGCCCACCGCGACGCAGATGCTGCTGAACGTGAACCACCTGCTCACCGGCTACTGGTGGCTCATGATTCTGGCCGCCTTTGGCATCGGCGCGGGCATCCAGTCCTTCCGCAGTACGCCCGCAGGGCTCTATGCCTGGGACAGCATGCTGCTCAAGATCCCCGGCTACGGGCACATTACGCGGTATCGCTTTTACGCCCAGTTTGCCCGCACGCTCGGCACGCTGGTGGATAACGGCGTTACGCTCCTCCGGGCAATCGAGCTCCTGCAAGACATCTCGGGCAACGAATTCATCCGCCAGCAAATGATCGAGGTCCACAAGACGGTGATCGATGGGGCCTCGCTTTCAAACTCACTGCGCGGCAAAGGGGTTTTCCCCGAGATGTTCCTCGATATGATGTCAGTCGGCGAGCAGACCGGTCGCTTCGGCGAGACGATGCAGATGATCGCCGACGTTTACGAGCGTGAACTCGATAAGCAGGTCAAAATGACCTCGGCCCTGATTCCGCCAGCGGTGATGGTGGTGATCGCGGCTATCGTGGGCACGGTCGTTTACGGCATCCTCGTTGCGGTGTTCAATCTTACGACGGGGCTGCGCGCCCACCACTAATGAAACTCCCCATGTTCCATTCCCCCAAAATCACGCGAACCGTGCTGGCGGCAATCCTGCTCGCGCTTTCCGGTGCCTCCGTTCTGGTGCATGCCCAGAGTCTGAAGGAGCAGGTGACTCCGTTCTCCATCTTCCTCGATTCGTCGGCGCTGGCGCAGACGGGTTCTCTCGGGGCTTCGCTGCCGATCTGGATTTCCCAGGTGCAGACCGCCAAAACCGAGGCCACCAGCGGAGTGGAGGCCTCGACCAGCTATCGCTTCTACTTGCGCTCGGTGGGCGAGATCGGCCAGTCCGTGCTCTTGCGCGTCTATTTTACCGATGCGGAGACGACGCGACCCGAGGTCTCGTGCTGGAACGAGGTGGGCGACTGCCTGTTCCAATCGCAGCCGCTCGGTGGCGCGCTGGATCTGCCCTCCACGGCCAGTTTCTCGCTCAATACCAAGGGCGTCGCCTACCTCAAGGTGAAGGTGCCGGGCTCGGTCTCGACTCTGCGCGGAGTTTTCCTGGCTGCCTTGCAGACGGCGAGCGTGTGGACGGGCACGGATTTCAATCCCCCGGCTCCGCTCAACGATCCCTTTGGTAACACGCCCACCCCTGCGCAGTCCAACGACGACCTGAAGCTGCTCGACCGCGTGCAGGCCTCGCTCGACGGCGAGGTGACCCGTCTGGAGTCGCCGGGCGCGGAGAACTACGATTTCCAATTCCAGCTCGCCAGCGTCCCCGATGTGGCGGTGATTACCTTCGAGGTGCTCAATGCCGATATCACCCGCCCGCTCATTGCCAAAATGAACGGCACGCTACTCGGTGCAGTCAATTATCAGCTGCCTGATCTTGCTGATCCGGCCTACGACCGCTCTCGTTTTGTTGGCGACCCAACCACCCGCGTGCGTTACACGGGCTGGATGAAGGTGCAGAAAATGGTGACTGGCCCGCAGCTCCAGGCCGGCTGGAATAATCTTGAGATTTCGCTGCAACCGGGCACGGAGCCGGTTGCCATCCGCAACGTTAGCGTGCAGCTTAAATCATCCGTAAACCCCTAAGAAGATTACCCTTATGAAAACTCGAATCCATAAATCCAGCGCAGGCTTTACCCTGCTTGAAATCATGCTCGTGGTGGCCATTATTGCCGTGCTGGCTGGCACCGCCGTTTACCTGATGGGCGGCAACCTCGGTTACGCCCAGGACGTAAAGGCGAAGACCGACATCCAGACGATTACGACCCAGCTCATGCTCTACAAGGCGATGAATGGCAATTCTCCCAGCACCCAGCAGGGCTTGCAGGCGCTGGTGACCCAGCCGACCGGCGATCCCGCGCCAACCTCCTGGCGCCAGTTGCTGCCGCAGTTGCCGCAGGACCCATGGCATAACCCATACTACTATGCCTACCCCGGCACGCATAACCAGGACTACGATCTTTACTCCGCCGGCAACGACGGCAAGCCCAATACGGCCGACGACGTAGGCAACTGGGACAACAACGGCCAGACCCAGGGGCAATAAGCCGCCGGGGTTACACTACGAAATTCAAAAATTTAAAGCCCCGCTGGCAATGACCGGCGGGGCTTTTTTTATGGCGAAGAGGAGATAGTCACCCCGAGCGAGGTCGATGGGCGCAAATTTTTCTGCGAAGGGAAAGCCGAGTAAATCCCAAGCCCCAAAAATCTTCGTGCTCTCCATGTCCTCTGTGGTTAATAAAATCAAGGCGTTGCCGCCGGGGCCGCCATCGTCTGCGCCTGCGCTGGATCAAGTAGGAGCTGGCGTGCCGCATCCGCGCTCACGCTATTAGGAAAGCGTTGGAGAAATTCCCGCGCCGCTTCCGCCGCCTTGGCGGGATTATGTAGCACCTGCGAATAGAGCGACGCCTGGTTGAGCAGGCTGTTCTCATGCTGCGGGTCCTGGCGTTGGGCGATTTGGTATTCCTCCAGTGCCTTTTGCGGCTGGCCGATGAAACGGTAGCTGTTGCCGAGATCCGTGCGCACGTCGGGGTTGTCCGTGCCCCCGGCGATCGCCTGCTCGTAGGCGGCGATCGCATTCGTCCACTGCTGGCGGTCGTAATACCAGTTGCCGAGGCTCACCGAGTCCTGGACCATCGGCGGTGGCGTGGGGACGACTTGCGTAGCCGCCGTGGTCACGGGAGTCGGCGCGCTTTGCCGTTTCTGCGAAAGCAGGTTCCACGTGAACATGGAACTCAACCCGGCGCAGAGCAGGGAGAAAAGTGCGACGGTCGCCCAGGGGAAGGGCGGCTTTTCGGATGGCGTGGATTTCATGAACGGGGCGTATTTGAAGGCGGAACGGGCACGGAAAGCCAGCGACAAAAATCACCGGATGCCATCGGCCTGCAGTTCCTCGGGTGTGGCCTTGGCCGCGAGCGTGTGCGGCGGGTTCTCATACCACCCGGGATCGGCGGTGCCGGTGAGAGTTTCGCGAACTTTGATGATCGTGAACATGCCCCCCATAGTGATGCCACCGAAGGGCCCGTCGCCGCCCGACATCGGGATGCTGTTCGCCGGAGCGCCCATGCTCATCATGTCGCCCATGCCGCTCCCGCCCATCGTCATGGCTCCGGGAACGAGGTCGCGCAGCTTGTCGTCGAGTTGATCGGTGTTGATGCCGATGAGATTGGGCAGCCCATGCGCCATCTGGTTCATCACGTGATGCGACATATGGCAGTGCATCGCCCAATCGCCCGGATTTTCCGCAACGAACTCAACCACGCGGGTCGTTCCCACCGGCATGAGCACGGTAGTCTGCGGGAAGCGTGACGCCGTGGGGACCACGCCGCCATCCTCCTCCACGACGTTGAAGACATTGCCATGCATATGGATGGGGTGATGATCCATCGCGCTAAGATTGCCGAAGCGCAGCCGCACCCGCTCGCCTTTCTGCGCGAGCAGCGGTTCGGTGCCCGGGAAGCAACGGCCATTGATGGTGAAGATGTTGAAATCCGTCATCTCGCTCGGGTCGGGGCGCGAGGTGCCCGGAGCGATCTTCCACTCGCTGAGCATGAGCGCGTAATCGCGATCCGGTGGCGGTTCGCTGGCGTTTTTGGGATGGATGATGAACATCCCCATCAACCCGAGCGCCATCTGCGTCATCTCATCGTGATGCGAGTGGTACATATAGGTGCCGTGTTGACGAAGCGTAAACTCGTATTTAAACGTCTCGCCCGGCGCGATCGGTGGCTGGCTGAGCCCGCCGATGCCATCCATGCCATTCGGCACCAGCAGCCCGTGCCAGTGCACTGTGGTGCCCTCCGGCAGTTTGTTGGTCACGTAGATGCGCACCGTCTCGCCCTCCACTGCCTCGATGGTGGGGCCATGCACCTGGCCATTGTAGCCCCAGCACTCGGCCTTCAGTCCCGGTGCAAATTCATGGGAGACGGGTTCGGCAACGAGGTGAAAAATCTTCACGCCATCTTTCAACTTCCATGGCAGCGAGGTGCCGTTCGGTGTGGTCACGGGCTTGATGCCCGGAGCCGGAGCTGGTGCAGGCGTTGAGTCCGCCGCCAGCAGGTGATTGCGACCGAGGGAAGCCACGGCGGAGAGACTGGCGAGCCGGGCGGCGTTGGTAAAAAAATTGCGGCGCGAGATCATGATGTTTATTTGGTTGGGACTGCGGTGGCGGAAGTGAAGGTGGGATCGGCGAGCGGGCCAGTAAGTTTGCCGCCGACGGCGGATTCCAGCGCGACCCGGGCGAGCCAGTAATCGCGCCCGGATTCGATGGCGGCGCGCTCGGAGGCGAGCTCGCCCTGGCGGGCCTGGAGCAGATCGTAGGTGCCAGCGAGCATGGCGTTATATTGCGTTTTCATCTGCTTCAGCAGCGCCTTTCGCTGCGGTAGCAAGGTGTCGTGGTAATAGCGTGCGGTATCGTGTGCCGCGATGAGTTGATCGCGTGCCTCCCGGGCTTGCGAGCGGATATCCACCGCCAGCGCCCACAGGTTTTGCTCTGCACGTCGATATTCCGCCGCCAGTCGGGCCACGGCCCCTTGTCCGTGATCAAAAATCGGCAGCTCCAGCTGCAACGTGGGGCCGGTGAAATTGGTGCGATCGGAGTCGCGTTCCGTATCCAGGCCGAGCTCAATGCTGGCGGGGAGGAAGCGCGTCTTCGTCTTCAACGCGAGGGCCTTTGCGGCCAGCGCCAGTTGTGTGCGCAAGGCTGCCAGGTCGAGGCGCTGAGAAATGGCCCTCGTTTCGAGGTGATCGAGGGCGGGCAGGCTGGCCGGGACATCGGGCAACTCCGGTTCCGCTTTCCAATCCGTATTGGAGCCCCACACGCCCAGCCGGCGGTTGAGCGCTTCGCGATCTGAGCGGGTCGCACTGTCGGCCCGGCTAATCGCGAGTTGCGACTCGGCACTGGCGATGGATTGGGCCGCGAGCTGGAGATCCGTGATGTTGCCCGCCTTCTTTTGTAACTGCGCGAGCGTGAGCGCGGTGTCGTCAGCTTCCGCATTCTTTTGCAGGACCTGCGCGATCTGCTGGTCAGCCTGCCATTGGTAGAAGGCCGTCTTCGTTTCTGCGGCGAGGTCGAGCACGGCTTGCGCGGCTTCCTGTTGGGCGGCCAGGAGTGATTTCTCAGCCACCCGCTTGCGCAAGGGAATCATGAGCACATCGAGAAAATCCTGCGCCACGGAATACTCCGCATCCACCAGTGACGGCGGGCGATCCGGCACGCGCCAGCTCGCAGTGAAGACGGGATTTTTCAGCAACCCGGCCTGCACGAGATCGGCCTGCGAGAGCCCGAGATTTTCCAGGGTCGCCTGCAAGTGCCGGTTGTTTAACAGCGCGATCTGAGCCGCGCTATTTGCCGTCAGCGCGTGTTGCAGGAGTTGATCCACGGCTTTCTGCGCGGCTTGATCCTCGGCGCTGCCGGTCAGCCACGTTGCGGTCTCGCCGCTGCGGGTGTGAACTTGTGTCGCCACGGGATCGAAAGGGGATTCCGCAGCGGGTAGCTTTACCAGCACTGCCGCGGTCAGGAGCATTGAAAGAATGGTTGTTTTCATGGCAGGCCTTACATGTTCATCCCGGGCATGGCTGCCGGGGCCGGGGTGGGGGTGCTGACCACGGTCGGAGCAGAAAGATGGGAGTGATAGACCGGTGTGGAAGCTTCGGCGGCTGCCGGGCTGGCCGGGTTGCTAGCCGGGAGCGGTTCATCGGGAATAGTCCCGGCGCACCCGGTCAAAAAGATGGCAAGAGCAGGAAAAATGAAACGTTTTTGCATGGAAATGCGAGCTGGCTGAATAAATGAGGATGCAGGCCGGTGAAATATTCCGGCTCGTGGAGAAAGCGATCGCATCCGCGAAAGGCGGAGGCGGTTTCAGCTCAGCATCGGGGGCGCGATGCCGGGGTGGCAACGCGTCAGGAGCAGTTCACGAAAAGCGACCGGACGTGGCGGCCCCGTATCTGCCGTCAGGGAAAAAGGATGCCCGGTCTCGATACAACGAAAGGCCTGGACCAGATCCAAAGTGGATTCAACCAGTGGGTTGATCGCGAGATTGACCTCCGCCGGAGTGGCTGGAGTGGCATGCAGCGATTTGCAGCATTCCGGCATCGGAGTGGCCGGAGCCTTGGGGGCCGACTGCGAATGGCAGTAAGGGCAGGAATCCGTCGTCACCGGCTTCATGGTCATCTTCAGCACCTCGGCAATCGCACAGTGATTGACGGCAAAAACCCACGCGACACACACCAGCCACGCCAGCAGCGTGGTGTAAATGGAGGAAGCGCGGGTTCGTCTCACAACTCTTTCAGATAGCGCGGAATGCGAGAACGTCAAAGAAAATGACCGCTCCAGCCATGGAACGCCTCGGCCAAAAACAAGGTTTGTCGGGATGGACGATGCGCGCTTAGTCTGCTCGAAACGAATTTTTCCAATGCCGACGACCCAGACCCAGATCAAGAAAGCCGTGCTCCTCGCCGCCGGGCGTGGCACCCGCATGCGCGAACTCACCCAGGAAATCCCCAAGCCCATGATTCCCGTGCGCGGCAAGCCGATCCTCCTGCACATCGTGGAAGGGCTCAAGGCCGCCGGCGTCACCGATTTCTGCATCATCGTCGGCTGGCATGCCGAGGTAGTTACCGAATTTTTCGGCGACGGTTCCAGCCACGGCATCCGCGTCCATTACGAAACGCAGGTGGTCCAAGACGGCACCGGCCGCGTAGTGGAACTGGCGAAGGATTTCTGTGGCAACGATCCGTTCGTGCTCAGCTATGGCGACATCCTGATCGAGCCCGCCAATTACGAGGCGCTGGCGAATCCCGGCGACGAAGAGGCGATCATCAGCGTGAAATATAACCCCGGCGAGATCGCCAAAGGCGGTGCCGTCTTCATCAACGACGTCGGCGACATGACCGATCTGCGCGAAAAGCCCCAGCCCGGCGAGCCGACTAGTCCGTGGTACAACGCGGGCGTCTATGCGTTTCGCCCCAGCATCTTCGAGTTCACCGCCACCCTCGAACGTTCCCCGCGTGGCGAATACGAGCTCACCGACGCCGTGCGCAACCTCGCCCTCTCCGGTCGCCGCGTGCGTGCCCTGGAATTGAAAGGCGAGTGGGCCGACGTCCGCGACCCCGAAGTCCTCGCCGACCTGAACAAATAAACTGCCCAGCCCCGCAGGCAGTTTTTTCCAAGGAAGGCCGGAATTTTTCCTTGCCTGAACGGAAAATGCGCCCATATTGACGCCCGCTTTCAACGGAAGGGTGGCTGAGCCCGGTCTAAGGCACTCGACTCGAAATCGAGCGTGCTGTAAAAGGCACCGTGGGTTCGAATCCCACCCCTTCCGCCATCATTTATTCAGTGATGAATGGCGGGGCGGCTACAGAGCGCTTAGTCGGCCATTTCTCTCTGGTTATTCTGGTATTGTGCCCCAAAGGGGTGATTTTTTGGAGGGAGTTATCGAGCACTTGGGGGAGAGGCCGGAGATGATCGGACTTAAATCGAGTCATGTGATTTCAAGCTGCGAAAAAAAGAGCAGCGGTTCCACCCAGTCGTTGCAACGGCTCAAAGCGAGCTGGTTCCTTGATTTTTGAGCAGGCACGTTTTGCGGAAGTTTCCGGGAGTCTGTCCGTTCATGCGGTGGAAAGCGACCCGAAAGACTTCCTCGGTGGTAAACCCGCATTCCAGCGCGATCTGTTTGATGGTTTGCTCCGGCGACATCTGCAGCAGGGCTCTCGCTTGTTGCAGCCGCAGCTTGAGCAGGAAGTCATGCGGCGAAGTGGCGAGATTTTCGCGAAAGCGCATTTCCATTTTCCGCTTCGAGACGCCGATTTGCTCGGCCAGTTGCTCGATATTGAACTGCGTCTTCAAGTTTGCCCGCATGTAGTCGAGCGCTTGCTGCACGACCGGGTCGCTGCTGTAGAGCAATTCGGTGGAGGGCCGCTCCACCACGCCGTCGGGCTCCAAGATCAAATCCTCCTCGGGGGCGGATTCGCCTTGCAGCATTCGATCCAGCAGCGCGGCGGCCTGCCAGCCCACCTGCTCCGCGTTGCGCGAGACACTGGTCAGCGCGGGAACGCAATGCTCGCAGATCGCCTTTTCGTTATCCATTCTGATGAGGGCGACATCGGTGGGGACTTGCAGTTCGATGCTCTGGCAGGCCTCCATCAGTAACTGGGCCCGATAATCGTTCACCGCAAAAATTCCCACCGGGCGCGGCAGCGACTCAATCCACTGGCCGATCGCCTTGATTCGCTCCACCCAGTTGGTCTGGCTTTCTTCGCGGAATGGCAGCAGCCGCACGTGGCATTTCACCCCGGCCTCCGCCGCCCGGCTCACAAAGCCCAGTTGGCGCTGGGTGGAATACCACACCTCGCGCCAGCCAAAGTAAGCGAGCTCCCGCAACCCGCGCAAAAGCAGGTGTTGCGCCGCCAGGCGACCGCCTTCCAGGTGATTGACCATTACGCGCGGGACGCCGTGGGTCTGGGCCAGGCCCGAGGCCAGATTCACCGCCGGGATTCCCATTTGGCGGATCTTCTTCAGTTCATCCGGTTGATTGCTGGCGACGATCAAAGCGTCGGGCGCAGGCCCGTCTTTGAAGCGGGAAAATAATTCGTCGTTCTTTTCCCCGTGCAGGCCGGAAGGGGTGCTGAGCAGGGTCCAATCCTTCTTTTCCCGGGCATAGCGCTGCACCCCGGCGAGGCTGGAAATCAACCAGGAAGCGGGTGGCGGGCAGATGATAGTGACCTTTCGAGCAGGCGGTTTGCGCATTTTGCAGGGTGAATTGCGTATTCCGTGGGTTGTGCGAACCAGCGTTCGCATAAAGTTTTCCCAGCGCAATGCAAATTGCGTTGCCCCATTGATCATTCCCATGTTTCGCCATCTTCCCATACGCTGCCTGCTCCTCGTCACGACCCTGCTGTCATTGGTTCACCCCGCCTCGACCGCACCCTATGCCGTCCCGGCGTCGGGTCGAATGACGTATGATTTCAATCCCGGCTGGCAATTCATCAAGCAGGATGTGCCCGGCGCGGATGCAGCGAATTTCGACGATCGCAAGTGGACCACCGTGAGCACCCCGCACACGTGGAACGATGTGGACAGCTACGACGAATACATCACCCGCGGTGGCGAGAAGACGCTCTACATGGGGCCAGCGTGGTATCGGAAGCATTTCAAGCTCCCGGCCAGCGCGCAGGGGAGCCGGGTTGTGATCGAGTTCGAAGGCATGCGACAGGCCGCGAAGTTCTGGGTCAACGGGAAGCCGGTCGGCAAGTATGAAGACGGGGTCACCGCCTGCGGTATCGACATTACGGACGCGGTGCAATTTGGCGACCAGGACAACGTGCTCGCCGTTTGGATCACGAATGCGACGGACTATAAGGAAGAGGCGACCGGCGTCGTCTTTCAATGGGAGTCGAAGGACTTCAACCCGAATTTCGGCGGCATCAATCGCAATGTCCGCCTGCATATTCTCCCGAAGATTTACCAGACCCTGCCGCTGCTGAACGGCCTGGGCACCACTGGGACCTACGTTTACGGCACGAACTATGACGTTCAGAAGCAAACCGCGACCGTCAATATCGAGTCGCAGGTGAAGAACCAGTCGGGAGATCAGGCCGCCGTGGATTTTTCCGCCGTGGTGGTGGATGCCGCGGGCAATGTGGTCGCCAAGCTGCAGGGCGACCCGCTCGATATGGTGGATGGCGAGACCGGCACCGCCAAAGCCTCCGGCGCCCTCACCAACGTGCGCTGGTGGAGCCCCGAGACGCCGAATCTCTACCGCGTTTACACCCTCCTCAGCGTGGATGGCCAGGTGGTGGATGTGGAGAAGACGATCACCGGCTTTCGCAAGACCGACTTCAAGGGTGGTGCGAGTACCGGCGGTGTCTTCATCAACGATAAATTCACCTGGCTCACCGGTTGGGCCCAGCGCAGCACCGACGAATGGGCGGCGATCGGCGCGGCGAATCCCGACTGGCTCTACGACTTCGATATGACTTTGATGAAAGGCTGCAATGGCAACTACGTGCGCTGGATGCACACCGCGCCGACGAAGCAGGATTCAGACGCCTGCGATCGCGTGGGCCTCGTGCAAGTCTGCCCCGCCGGGGATAAGGAGGCAAATCCCAAGGACCCCGTGCAGTGGAACCAGCGCGTGGAAGTGATGCGTCGTACCATCGTCTATTTGCGCAACAGCCCGAGCATCCTGTTCTGGGAGGCCGGCAACAATGGCATTCCCGCCAACCGCATGCAGCAGATGGTGGCGCTGCGCAAGGAACTGGACCCGAATGGCGGTCGCGCGATGGGGTGCCGATCCCTGCCCACCACTGCGCAGGGCGATGTCGGCAGCATGTCGGCGGATAAGGATTCCGGCGGGCCGACGGCGGGAAGCGATGCCAATGCGCACGTGGCCGAGTATTTCGGCGTGATGCTGGCGCAGGACCCGCGGGTGGACAAGCTCACCGCGCCCTCGCAGCTTTTCCGCGCCTTCAGCTTCGAGCGGCGTGATCTCGCCCCCTTCATCGAATCCGAAGCTTTCCGCGAGGAGTCACTGCGCACCTATTGGGACAACTATTCGCCGCCCAGCTTTGGCTTCAAAAAAGGGCCGAACGATACCTACGACTTGAATTCCGAGCAGTTCGCCCTCGCTCAGGTGAAGAGCTACAACGACTACTGGTCGCACCGGATCAGTCTTACCGATTCGAAGCTGGCCCGCTGGTCGGCCTATGCCTCGATTGTCTGGGCGGACAGCCTCCAGCTCGGGCGCAATCCCGATACCGAAACGGCCCGCTCCAGTGGCAAGGTGGATGCGGTGCGCATTCCGAAGCAGGTCTATTTCGTGGATCGAGTGATCCAGGGCCAGAAGCCGGATCTTCATATCATCGGCCATTGGACCTATCCGGCAGGGACGAAGAAGACGATGTATGTCGCCGCGAGCAAGGTTGCCAGCGTGGAACTGTTTCTCAACGGTCACTCACTCGGTCGGCAGAGCAATCCCACGGACGGCTTTATCTACACCTTTGCGGATGTCGCCTTCGCTCCGGGCAGTCTCAAGGCGGTTGGTTACGACTCCGCCAGGAAGCCGCTCGTCCAGCACCAGTTGAAGACCGCCGGTCCGGCCACGGCGATTCGCTTGACACCGCATGTGGGCCCGCAGGGACTGCTTGCCAATGGCTCTGATGTCGCGTTCTTCGATGTGGAAGTGGTCGATGCCCAGGGGAACGTCTGCCCCACCGATCAGGCGCGGATCGATTTCGCGCTCAACGGCCCGGCGATCTGGCGTGGCGGGGTGAATGAGTTCAAGCCCGGCTCGATCAACAATTCCTACCTCGACACCGAGTGCGGGGTAAATCGCGTCTTCCTCCGCTCCACCTTGCAGGCGGGAAAAATCACCCTCAGCGCGAAGCGGGACGGGCTGCAAAGCGCGACCGTCACCGTCGAGGCCAAGCCCGTCACCATCACCCACGGTCTCGTTTCCACGGCGCCGTAGAGCTCTGATGAAAAGGCGGTTTCCGGTTGCTCTACGCCCGGCCCTCGGCATCTCTCACGGGATTACCGCTGTGCGCCGAAAAAAAAGACTGCTCATAGGGATCGGTCGCCATGGGGCGGTGAATGTTTTCGACACGACCCGCTTTTCCAACTCCTCGAAAAAGTGGTGCGAGATCAACCGTGTTCATGAGGAATTGCTGGTGGCAGGAATTGTGACACGCCACCTCATCAGGCGTCCCTTCGTTTTTAAATGATGGATCGCATCCGGCTGATCAGCGCTCAAAAATGCTCGGTGAAAACGATCTAGATGCTTTCTTGTGTAAGCAAAGTCGGCGTCGTTTGCGCTGCCCATTTTGGAAAGATTGCGGCAGGAAGGTGCTTTCAGCTCAAGCCCCTTTCGTGAAATGCAGCGGTTCCCATTCTTTATGAACAAACGTATCTCCCCGGTTGGAAAAAGCATTTTTGCCGGCGCGGTTCTGCTGTGGTCGGGTTTCTCCAGCAAGCTGGAGGCCTCGGTCTGGCAATGGTCCGAGCTGGTGGATGCAGGGCGCGCCTTCTTGTGGATTCCCGATGATTGCAAGCAAGTGCGGGCGATTGTTTTCGGGCAGAATAACATGATCGAACAGGGGATCCTGGAGCATCCGGCGATGCGGCGCACGCTGGCCAAGCTGGGGATTGCCGAGCTTTGGGTGGCCCCGCCATTTGAGACCTGGCAGGTTGCGGCGACCAACGAGGCGGCCAATGCGAAGTTCGATGCCTTGTTGCAATCCTTGGCGGGCGATTCCGGCTATCGGGAGTTAAAAACGGCGCCGATCATCCCACTCGGGCACTCGGCGATGGCCAGCTTTCCGTGGAACTTTGCGGCCTGGAATCCCCAGCGCACCCTCGCGATCCTTTCGGTGCACGGCGATGCGCCGCAAACGAATCTCACCGGCAACAGCCGCCCCAATGCGGAGTGGGGAGCGCACAATATCGATGGCATTCCCGGCGTCATGGTAATGGGGGAATACGAGTGGGGTGAAGGCCGGCTTACCCCGGCGCTGAAGTTCCGGGCCGAGCATCCCGATGACCCGATCGCCATGCTGGCCGAGCCCGGCAGCGGCCATTTCAATTATAACGACGATCTGGTGGAGTTCCTCGCCAGCTTCATTCAGAAGGCGGTGGCGGCGCGGCTGCCGGCGGCTGTTTCGCTGGATCAGGCCCCTTTGCTCAAACCGGTGCATGCCAAAGACGGCTGGCTCGTGCAGCGGTGGAGTGTTAACCAGCCTCGCACTGTCCAGCCCGCTCCTTACGCGCAATACCAGGGCGAGGCGGCGGAAGCCTTCTGGGCTTTCGATCGAGAAATGGCGGAGAGCGTGCACCATTTCCGCGCCAATCAGATTGGAAAATTGCCCCAACTCCTCAGCGTGACTGCCGGTGACCAACCGGTGGAAAAAGGCTGCGGCGAGCCAGTGACCCCGCCTTTCATTCCCGATGCGGATGGAATTACCTTCCACCTGAAGACGGCCTTCATGGAGCAAGTGCCGGATGCGAAGAGCAATGGCAATCCCGCGCGCTGGAGTGGGTTGTCGGGCGGCAGTGCCATCGGTCATGCGACCGGAGGCGGGCCGATTGTGATCAAAAAAATCGTGGGGCCGGTGATCAAGCTTTCTACCGATACCTTTCAGATCCACTTCGATTGCAATGCCGGAACGGACGACAAGCGAAATCATGATATCTGGCTCTACGCCATCCATCCGGGCGATGCGAAGTACCAAGAGCATCATCCAGCAGGTGCTGGTGCGCATCAACGCCAATACCGAGGGAACGGAGCAGCATCTCACCTTCCCGCCAATCCCGGCCCAAAAGGCGGACGCCGCACCGATCAAGCTCTTGGCCACCTCCGATGCCGGGCTGCCGGTGAGTTATTACGTGCAGCAGGGGCCCGCGCAAGTGGTCGATGGCCGCTTGGAACTGACGGCTATTCCTCCGCGCGCAAAGTATCCGGTAAAAGTAACGGTCGTCGCCTGGCAGTGGGGACGCGCAAATGGTGCGAAGGTAAAGACGGCGACGCCGGTGGGGCAGACGTTCGACATGGTTCAACCGTAACGCTTTGGCACTCTCCCGAGGGTATCGCGTTAATTCGCGTTGCCGCCGGATTGGAACTGAAGCTTCTCCACATGCTCGCCCACGTAGATGTGGGCGAGGTCGGAGGTCTTGAACCAGCCGGGTTTCTTCATGTGATCAGAAATCAGGATGCCGTTGATGGACAGGTTTTCAAAGCGGACATTTCTGATCTTACGCGTGTCATCATAGCCTTCGATGATTGAGGGGTTGGCCTGGCGGCCCCGGTAGGAGACGTTCTTGAAGAGCACGTTTTCAATCCCGCGGCCCGGGGCGGCGCAATACTTGCGATTGAAAAAGACGCGCAGGTTGAGGAGTTGCCCTTCGCGGAAATCCTCCACGCGGATGTTCTCAAAGCGCACGTTGCGCACCAGATTATTGTCGCCCACGTTGATGCTAAGGCAGCCTTGGTAGTCGAGTTGCTGCTCCATGTGATCGAGGATGTCCACATTGCACACCGTGATGTTTTCCAGTGTGTCGGGCTTCTTCGCATTGCCATGCGTGCCGATGAGCACGGGGTGCGCTACATCCGCCCAGAGGGTGGAATTGCGGAGCGTGATCTGGCTGGCGCTGCCGCTGAACTCGCCGCGGGTTCCGTAAACCGTGAAGCAGTCGTCGGAGTTGCGATTGAACACGCCATCAATCAACACGTCCCGGCTGCAAAAGACGTTCATTCCATCGCCATTGCCGACGTAGCTGAGGCACTTCACATTGCGGATCGTGACGTTCCGCGAGCCGCCGGTGAAGAACTGGGAGCCGATGAGGCCGTTGACTTCCACGTTCGCCGAATGGGAAATCCGCACCGCCCCCATGCCCTTTCCGCTCTGCTCCAGAATGCCGTGCCCGAGCACGCGCACATTTTTGGCCCAGTTGATGAGAATGCTTCCGCGCACGACCGCGCCCCCGGCGAGATAGACGGTCTGCCCCGAGGCGACGTCCAGGTGCTTCTTCGGGAGCACGTGCAGCCCGGGGCCGAAGTAAATCACGTGCGGGTCTTTCAGGTCGGGCAGCGCGGGCGCAGGGGCGTTGGCGAAGAGGTGCAGGTTGTGAAAAAGGTCGCCGTTGATTTCAATGGAGAGATTACGCGGCTGCGTGAGCGGGAAGGTGAGCCGGTTGCCCTGCACCACCGGCTGGATGCCGTAGGAGAGGGGACGAATCCGCGCGGAGTGGATGCGGCCGTGCCGGAAGGTGACCGCCACTTCCGCGGTGCCGGAGAAATCGAAACTGGCCATGGACGAGCTTTCCGGGCGCCGCTCCACGCCCAAGGCATCATCGCCCCGCACGGCCCGGACCTTGATCAGATAGGTGGGCACCTCCTGCCACGGCCCGCCGGGCGCACGGGCCTGCACCTGGAAATCATCGTTCAAGGCGACCCCGGCTGGTGCGGAGAAGGTGGTGACGACGTTCGCCGTGCCTCCGGCGGCGTGCGTGGGCTGGAGGATGAGAAAAAAAGCCGCCAGCACTGCGCCGGGATACAAGAGGGTTTTCATGGCAGGGCTCCGGGTTTTTGCACGCCGGGATAAACCTTGGCCGCCGCGCTGGGTTGCGCGGAATTTTTCCAAAGCGGTGCCGACGGGGTGGGGCGCCCGTTAGGAGCGGTGTTTACTGGGCTGGCTGGCTGCCGGTCACTTCGATTTCCGCGAGCCCGGCAGGCTGGCTCGGCGGCTCGCCGGTGAAGACGACGCGCAGGAACCGGCCCGCGACCTCCCCCGACGAGGAGACCGTCTGCGTGGCAGTTTTATCCGTGGAGCGGGTTTGGTCGGAAACCAGTTTCCAGCCGCTCCGTCCATCGTTGGAGGCCTCGATGCGATAGCGCCATTCGCCCGGGCTAGGGAAGGTCAGCGTGACGCTTTTGACCGCGACGAGCTTTTCGAGGTCCACGGCCCACCAGGCATGCGCATCGGAGAGCGCGGCCTGCCAGGCGCTGTGCGCATCGTCGTCATTGCCGAGGCCGCTGTTATGGCCGCTGGCTTCACTGCTGGCCTGGGTGGGATTGTTGGTGCCGAAACGGGTGGCGGCGTTGGCGCTCACGGCGGTGGTGAACCGCACGTAGGGGCGGGGTGCCACCGCCGGGGTGGTCCCGGCGAGATAGGGAGACCCGTCGAGGGTGGTGATTTCGAGCGTGGCCTCCTGCAGCCCGGGCGAGGTGGCGCGGAGCACGGTTTTCCCGGCGTAGTAGGAGCGAAACTCAATCGCCGCCTGCCCGTCGAGGATGGCGATGTCGGACTTGGGGTCAAAATTGATCTCGGGGCCGGTGGGAAATTCGCCGGGGCCGGATTCGACCGCGAGCTTCACCGGCGGGCAGTTGCTGATCGCCTTCCCGGCCTGATCCACCACGGTGACCAGGATCTGCGCATCGTCGGTGCCGTCGGCGTGCTGGAGGGTCGTGCGGTCGGCGCTCAGCTTCAACGCGGTGGGCGTGCCGCTGGCCGGCCATTCCGGCGGCGGGATGTGCAGATAGTTGTTACGGTACCAATACCAGGCGCGCTTCGGGATGCGGAAGTAATCCACGATTCCCATCGTGCCCAGGTTTTTCCCGGCGATCGAGCCATGGTCGAACATGCACCAGATCGCCTGGCCGCTGCGCCACGGAAATTCCTTGGGCTGCCCGCCCTCCATCTGCTTGCCCAGATCACCCCAGCCCGGTTCGTATTTGCCGGGGCGCCGCGAGGTGGTGCTCCCATATTCACCCACGAGGCTGGGGACGCCGGCCTTTTGGAAAATGGATAGCGTGGCCCCGTCGCCGTTGTAGCCCGCGAGATCGCCCAGCGTATCGATGCGATTGGCATCCAGCGGGCGCTGCACGCCACCGATTGCCGCCGGTCGCGTAGGGTCGAGTTCGTGGGTGTAGGCCACCAGCTCGCTCAGGAAGGTCCGGAGTTTTGGCAGCGCGGATTTTTCGGTGAAAAAGGTCTCGTTCCCCATGCTCCACGTGATGATCGAGGGATGGTTGCGATGAATGCGGATCATCTCGCGAAGCTGTTGCTTCACACTCGCCTCAAAGGCCGGTTGATCGGCGGGCGCCGGGGGATAGGCGCTGGAGTTCCAGTAGCCATCGGCCTTGAAGCCGCCGATGCCCCAGAAGCAATTCTCCGACCACAGCATCACGCCCAGCTCGTCGCACGCCTCCACGAAGGCCGGGGCCTTCGGGTAGTGCGAGCCGCGGATGAAATCAAAGCCCGCCTGTTTCACCAGTGACACGTCGCGGAAAAACCCGCGGTCCGCGACTGCATCGCCCCAGCCTGCATGGTCCTGGTGCACATTCGCGCCGTGCAGGTAGGTGTGGTCGCCATTGAGGAAGAAGCCCTGATCGGCGGTGAACTTGATGGAGCGGAAGCCGAAGGAGGAATGGAAGTCATCCACCACCGTTTGGCCATCCCATACGGTTGTTTTAACGGAATATAAATCAGGATGATCCGGTCCCCAGAGTTGCGGACTGGTGATGGGGGCGGAGGTCTGGTCGAAGGTGACGGTCTGGTGGGCGGAAACCGGCTGGCGGCTGGAAACCGTGGCCACGGCCTGGCCCGTCCGGTCCAGAATCGTGGATTGCAGGGTGACCGACTTGGCCTCTGCCGAATCGTTCACCACTTCCGTCTGCACCTTGACCGTGCCGGATTGCGCCGAAACCTGGGGCGTGGTGATGAAGGTGCCATACCAGGCCACGTGCAGCGGGGCGGTGGCGACGAGCCGCACATCGCGGTAGATGCCGCCGGAAAAGACGTGCTCGCCCGCGCGGGGAGCGAGCCGCGCGTTCCAGAGATTGTTTACCCGCACCGCAATGGTGTTGGCGCCGGAGCGGGCCGCGCTGGTGATGTCGAAGCTGAATCCCGTGTAGCCGCCTTCATGCCGACCCACCGGGGTTCCATTCACAAAGACCTCGGCGACCTGGAACACGCCGTCAAATTCCAGAAACAGCCGCTTCCCCTTGAGCGAGGCGGGCAGGTCCAGGGTCTTGCGATACCAGCCATAGCCCACGTAAAACTGCGGCGAGCCGAAGTAGGGCAGGCTGAAGGAGTGCGGCAAGCCCACCGCCGCCCACGTGTGGTCGTCGAACGAAGGGGCCCCCGCTCCGGCGGGATCTCCCAGTACGAATTTCCATCCGTTGTTCAACGACGTCATCGTCCGTGAACGGGTGGACTCGGCTGGAGTGGCGGCGGACGATTTTTGCAACGGGACCAGACACAGCACGCCGAGCAAAGCAAACAGGGTGGAACGCAGGGAGAGAAGGATCATCGAAATCGGGATTGAAAAGGTGGCGACAGGATACAGCCGGGGACGGCTGCGGCCAATCGGAATAGGAAAGTGGGTATTCCCGGCAATAAAATACAACCCCCGGTGGCTCCTCAACCGGCTGAAAATGAACACGGTTTCACTGCGCCTCGCGCTCCACGGAAAGAACGGGTTACGGGTTCCTTTTCAATCCCTCCATTTCGGCCAGAGCCCGCTGGCGTAGCTCGCCCTCGGGAAAGACCCGGGCCCAGTTTTCGGCGCGGTCGAAATCCTGCAAGGCCCATTGGTGCAGCACGGAAATCGCCGCCTCATCCTGAGCCGGCCCCGGTGTCATGTCGCTCACGACCATATCGACCGCTTCTTCGGGATTGGTCTTCGACCAGACGAATGCGGCGCGGGTCATGAGCTCGTCGCGAGTCCCGCCGGTGGGCTGGTGCTTGACCCAGGCGAAGGCGGCGACCGGATCGCGCTCCATCCACTGGGCGGTGAGATTGGGCAGCAGGCCGGTGGTCTGCTGATCGAGGTGGCCGTTGACGACGGCTTTCACCGCCTCCGCGGGCGAGCGCTCGGCCACTTTGGTACATAAATAGGAGAGGTCATCGTTGCGCTCGCCGGCATCAGCCAGTGTGGCGGCCCAGGCCAGGGCACCGTGAAAATCCCGGGCGCTCCACGAGGCGAGGACAAACCGCAGCAGTCGGGTGCGGAGTTCCGGCGGGGTGACCTGCCGGGCGGCGTTCACGGCGGTGAGCGGGTCGCGGGCCACCCAGGTGGCGGCCAGGTCGGCCAGCGCCTGGTCCTGTCGCAGTGGGGAGGCGATTTTCTGGATGGCGGTGAGTGGGAGACTGGCCCCAGTTGCTGGCACTGGTACGGTTGGGGTGGTTGGGATGGTCGTCGGAGGGGTGATTGGAACGGTCGCGGAAGGCGACACGGCGTCCGGCCAAAGGCTCAAAACGGCGAAGATGGCGATCGCCGGGACAAGGCCGGCGCAGCAGAGGAGGGGAACGCTTTTCATGGCAATGAGGGGAGCACGCCGGACGGTTAGACCGTCCGGCGTGCCGATGGGAACGGGATTATGGCGTGCTGATCAACCATTGCTGGTTGGTGCCGCCGCTGTAGGGATACTGGATGAGGGTGGCTCCATTGGCGGTGCTGCCGCTGTTTACATCCACGACCTTTCCACTATGGACGGCAGTGAGCTTGAAGAAGCCGTCGCCGGTTGGCGTGATGGTCCAGCGCTGGTTGTTGGCGCCGCTCCAGGGCCAGATGATGAGGCTCGCTCCATTGGCCGTGCTGGCCCCCGAGACATCCACCGCCAGGCCACTGGCGACGCCGAGGATCTGATACTGGCCGCTGCCTTGGTCGGTCAGCGTCCATTGCTGGCTCGTCGCTGCGCCGTACGACCATTGGTCAAGCGCCGCGCCGCTGGTGGTGCTGCCACTGCTGACCTCGAAGGCCTTGTTGCTGCGGCGGTTGAGCAGGCGGTAGGTGCCATTGGGAATCGTCGTGCCCTGGTCGGTGAGCAGCGCCAGTTCGGAGAGCTGCAAGCCGGTGGAGTCCCCGTTGTTGGCGGTGACGTTCAGCCGGTAGTAGCGGTAGGCCGTCGGGCTGGCGATGTTGTAGGTATTCGCCTGATAGCGGAGCGTGAAGGTCTGCGCGCTTTCGGTATCGAGCGTGGTCCAGGTCGAGCCATCGCTGGAACCCTGGAACTGCCAGGCGACCGGGTCGCGACCGGGAACGTCATTCGCGGCATTGATGGTGTAGCGTTTGATCGTCGGGGTGAGACTGGAGCCGAAATCATACTCGATCCAGCCGGTCGTGCCGCCGTTGCCATTGAACCACTTCGTCCCGGGGTCTCCGTCGAAGGCTTGGGCCGCGCCTTGCGTGCTGGAGGAGCCGTTGGCGCTCGCGGTGGCGGTGCCGCCGCTGGCGACGTTGACCATCGCGGACTGCGGGGTCGCGCTATCCTGGGTCGAATTGGCGCTGGTGCCGACGGAGTTGGTGGCGGTGACGACATAGTAGTAAGTCGTGCCGTTGGTCACCGTGGTGTCCGTATAGCCGTTGGTGGTGATTCCCGACGCGACGGTGGAATAGGAGCCCCCGCTGGTGGTCGAGCGGCTCACCGTGTAGCTGGTCGCCCCGAAGGAAGTCTGCCAGCGCAGGACGACCGAACCGGTGTCCGGCGCCGCCAGGAACGCGGCGGGAGCGGCCGGGGTGACGACCGGCGCGCCGCCGTCGCCGCCAGTGATCTGGACGTTGCTAAAGGTCCCCGTGGCCAGCGTGCCATTGGTTACCGAGCACAGCACCAGCCCGACATCGAGGGTATCAGGAATGCTGTCGTAGCTGGCCGATACATCGGTGGCGGCCCAGTTCGTGCCATCCTGCGAAATGTAGCCGGTGATGATGTTGCTGAGCCGCTCGATCTTCAGCCAGTAGGTCCCGCTGGTGGTGATGGAGAGCGACTTGGTGGCATAGTTGGAGCCGCCATAGACGCCGGAGAGGGTCTGGAAGTTTTGCTCTACGGTGGATTTGTTCGTGACTGCGATCCAGGCGCGGGTGTTGCCAGAGGTGAGGTCTGGGCGGATCATCAGGCCGGCCTTGGCGCTCGTGCTGGTGCTGCTGATTCCATTTACCTTGGCCACGATGGCAAAGTCCCCCGTCACCGCCTTGTAGGTGAAGTGGCAGTTGTCAGCCGTGCCCCAGATGTCGCTGCCAGCACCCTGCACCGTCCAGACGCCGCTGGAGTAGGCAGAGCTGCCCGCCGGGGTGGCGTTGCCGATCTCGGCATTGCTGACGCCAGTGGTCAACGAAGTGGCCGCGGGAAAGGTGATCGCACTCGGAGCCGTCGCGGTGGCGGCATCGGCCGATTTTACGAAGACAAAGCTGTCCTCATCCACCGGCAATTGCTGCCGCTGGAGATCGGTGTAGGGAGTGCGCAGGCCGAGGCGGACGACGTAGGCACTGTGGAGGATATCGAGCCCCATGCGCCCGGCCGACCAGCCTCCGGCGACCCCGGTCGTGTAATAGGCGTCGGTGGTGCCAAAGGGCAGGAAGGGCGTGGTGGCGAGATAGTTGTTCCGGGCGAAGTATTCACCGGCTGCCATCAGGCTGCTGTTGTTGTCGGTGAAGACGTCAATCCCCTGGCTCCAGAAGGCTTCCGCTAGCATGGACAGCGATTTGAACTGCTCGTAGGCGTGCCCCTCGTCGCGACCGGAGTCGCCCACTTCGCCGATGCCATCGGAGCTGCGCAGGCCGATGTGGGCGAGGGTGCGATACTGGTAGAGCACCAGGTTGAGCGAGGTGCTGTCGTCGTCGAACATCGCCATCAGGCCAGCCGCCACCAGGTGGAGTGCGCCCTTGTTCGCCGCGCCAAACATGTAGTCGGTATGATACACATCGGGCATAAGCACGGTGTTAAACCAGTTTTGCACCGTGGTCGTATCCGATGAAGTCCAGCCGGACCAGGTGCCGCGCAGGATGTCCGCGCCGCCGACGAACATGAAGGCGTAGTCGCCGAGATCGAGGCCCGCCTCGCCTCCGTCGTAAAGCGTGTTCGTGGTCGCCCACGAGATGAGGATGTCATGCGCCTTTTGCGCATAGGCGGTGTTGCCGGTGAAATACCACATGCGGGCGAGATTCCAGATCGCCGTCATGTCGTTGCGCCATTGGGTCAGGTTGACGTTTGGACTGCGGCTGACCTCGGTGAACGGCCCCTGCATGGTGTAGCTCAGCGACGAGCGCGAGTCTGCCTGCAGGGCGGCGTAGCCGGTTTTCCAGGGGGCCTGGGTGAGGTTGGCTTTAATCGTGGCGAGGTCGGCCGGTGGTGAGCGGAGTTCCCGGGTGGGTATAGGCCTGGCTGGTCGTCGCGGCGCCCAGCAGGCCAAGGGTTGCACAAATGGTGAACAATAGTTTTTTCATGTGGGGATGAATGATGGATGGATGCGAAATCCCCCGCCGATTGATCGGAGAGAGCCCGCCGAAGAGCAGCTTCGACTGGCAGGCAAGCGACTGAATGCTGGCTGGGGGGCGCAGTGATAAAGATAATCCGAAAATGCCCCGCCGGGCGCAAACCTCGCGCTGTGAACCCGGTTTCAAAAATCCATTGCTCCACAGGCGCTGTGCCTGGGAACGCGGGCGGAGGATGAAGCTCCCCGGTGGAATGAAGCCGCTATTTCCGGCTCCAGCGCAGGATGCTCACCGAGTAGGCGGGAAACTCGTGGACACCTGCCGGATTCGCGGAAATGGGGCTGGTTTTCGTGGCGATTTTCGTGGGCTCGGCGAAGGAGTTTTCGTCGTTTGGATCGGCGCTGTTCAAGACCGTGCAGGTGCCCTTGGAAAAGTCTCCCGTTGCGCCCTGGATTTGCACGGCTAGCGACTTCGACTGGCCCCCGCGGTTCACCACTTTCAAGATGAGGTCGCCCGAGTCTTTCTTCATTCCCGCCACCGCAAACCATTCCGGCGGCGTGGAGGACGAGGGCGGCAGCTCCACCGGCAGCACGACATCCGGCCGGTTCGAGGCAAGCATCACCTGCACATAATACGAGGGCGAGCCGTAGGCGCGCGTGGGGTCGAAGGTGATGGCATCGGGCTTCCAGCGTTCCCACGGGGGATTGGTGAAGAGCGGCGCGTAGGAGCTCATCGCCACCACGTCGGCATTGCGTTCGAGGCCGGTCAGGAAGGCCGCTTCCGCGAGGGCCGCCCGCAGGTTGCCATGGCCGCCATCCTTCTTCACTGCGTATTCGCCGAGGTAGAGCTTCGGCTTGCTCCGGTCGTAGTGGTCGTAGCGGGAGGCCTGTTGAAAGAACCAGTCGGAGAGCGGGTAGTAGTGCTCGTCCACCACGTCGGCGGGGGCGTCGGGCTCGGGATGGATATTGGCGATGGTGGTGATTTCCGGATGGGCTGTCTTGATTCGATTGTAAAACAAGGTATAACGAGGTAGGTAGTCCGCGCGGGTGCCGCCGCCCCACGAGTAGCCCATGCCGTTCTCATTGCCGATCTCGACGTATTTCAGGTGAAAGGGCTGGGGGTGTCCATTTTTGGCCCGGAGCGCGCCCCACTTCGAGGTGACGGGGCCGTTCGCATATTCGATGGCATCGAGCGTGTCTTGAATCCACGGCTCCAGCTCCGCGACCGGCACGAAGTCTTTCTCCGCCATGCCTACGTGCGCGACATAAAGCGGCTCCGCGCCCAGGTCCTCGGCGAGTTGCAGGTATTCGTGAAAGCCGAGGCCATTGGTCGAGCGGTAGCCCCAGATGTTCCAGGTGCCGGGGCGCTCCGCCACGTCGCCGATCGTGTCCTTCCAGTGCCACGCATCGGCGAGCACATGGCCTTCCGAGAACGAGCCGCCGGGGAAACGCAGCAAGCCGGGGTGCATCGCGGCCATCATGTTCACCAGATCCGGGCGCAACCCATTGGGGCGGCCCTTGTAGGTGTCCTTGGGAAAGAGCGACACCATGTCCAGCCAGAGCGTGCCGGGCTGGTGGACGGACAGGACGAGGCGGGCGTCGGTATCGGTCGCGCCGGGTGAAAGTTCCGCCGCGAACTTTTGCCACCCGGTGCCGAGGCCCGTGAACTCGTGGGCGGCGAGGATTTTTCCGGCCTGGCTTTCCAGCGAAACGGTGACGGCGCCCTTTGCCCCAGCCGCGCGGGCATACAGGGAAAGCTCGTAGCGCTTGCCCGCCTCGACAGGCAGTCCGTTAACGGGGGTTTTCAAGGCCGCCTCGAATTTCGGCAGCCACTGCGCGGGCTGGTCGCGCGGATACTCGGGCCCGCCCTTGAAGCCCTGGTTGTAAAGGCCCACCCGTCCACCGGAGATGGAGTCCACCTGGAGCTTCAGGCTGGTTGGGTTTTTGGCATTCAACGGCTGCGAACGGTCCAGGGTGATTACATAACGGGCGGTCGGGTTCTCCAGCGTCGTCCACGCCAGCGGGCGGTCTGGAAAATCTTCAAACGACCGGTTTTGCACCATCTCCGCATAGAGGCCCCCATCGCCGGCGCGGTTGATGTCTTCAAAAAAGGCGCCGTACAAGGTGGGGCTCACGGCGGCTCCGGGCTGGTCCGCCCGGATGGTGAGGGTGTCGGTGGCGTGCAAGGGGCTCGTGCACAGCGACGGGAGGAGCAGGGCCAGGCAAAGCGAAGTGAGTTTCATGAAGGGTTCGGAATTTAGTGCCGGCTCAGCGTGGCGGAAGCGAGGCTCCGTCGGGTTTCCCTGTTTACTTGCGAAGCGGCAGGCTGTTCCCATCCTCCCACGTGCCTTTGACGAGGATTTCCCGGTAAATCTCCGGCAGTCCGTGAGCATTATCGTTGATCAAAGAGATCAGGACGAGAACCGCCACGCGGCCGATTTCTTCCGGGTTTTGATAAAGGCCCGCCGAAAACGGCGTATCCAGGGTGTTGAGCGCGGCGACGGCCACGTCTTCCGGCACCCGGCGACGGGCTCTTTCCAACAGCAGGGCCAGCACATGGGAGTCGGTGAGAATGGCGTCGGGCTGGTCCTTTTCCAGCCACTTTTCAAACCGGGCCTGGACTTCGTCCGCCGCCTTGCTGCCTTTCAAGACCTGGTCGGTGATTGTTTCCTCCAGCAGCATGGGGGGGATCTGCTGCGACTTGGGGATACTGATCATTTGCTCCTGCAGGAAGCCGCCCAGGTAAGTCCAGCGCGTCGTGAGGTGGCCAAAGAATCCGATCCGCTCGTAGCCATGCTCAAGCATCTTTTTTAATGCCATGACTCCGCTATCGAATTGGGCGCTCGTCACCAGCGGAAAATCCGGCAATCCCATCGTCGCCCGGGAAAGCCGCACGACCGAGAAATAGCTCCACTCGAAGTCGAGCCAGTTCACCATGGTTTGGTGGAGTGGGGCGATCAGAATGCCGTGGATGTTGCGGGTGAGCAAAATGTTCTGCAGCCGGGCCGGGGAGACGCCATCGTTGACCGTAAACTCCTCCAGCCGGTAGCCAAATTTCTCCGCGGCACTCTGCGCGCCGCGCCAGTAGAGGTTAAAGGCCTTGTATTCGCGCAATTGCTGCGGGCGCGGCCAGAAGTTGAACCAGGCCAGGACGGCCTGGATCGGACGAATCGTCGAGGTCCGCTTGTATTCCGCCAGCCCAGTGGCCATCGGGTTGGGGCGATAGCCCATTTCACGGGCCATCTTTTGCACGCGCGCGCGGGTGGTTTCCTTGATCTTGGGGTCGTTGCGCAGGGCCTTGGAGACGGAGGCATGCGAGATGCCGAGCCGTTGCGCGATGGCGCGGAGCGTGACTGGGGGTGAGGGAGATGCTGGATCCATGAGTGGGAGAAGGGCGCCTTTGATTAGTGTTAAACCGGTAGGGCAATTTTTGGGAGGCGTCATCCATGCAGTTTTGAAACCGTGTTCACGGCGAGGTCATTGCGACGATGGGCTCAATTTCTATTTTACCCCCGGCCTGAGTCGTCCTTCAAGCCCTACTACACCTCCAATCCGCCAGTAAAAATCCACTCATGAATCATCGAAAATCCTCCTTGGCAACCTTCCTTGCGACTAGCTTGGGGCTGGCTGCCTTTTCCTTCACCGCCCACGCCGCGACGGACACCTGGACTGGTGCCACCAGCGGGACTTGGGACACGGCGACCGCCAACTGGTCCAACGGTGGCACGAATACCTACACCGATGGGGATGCTGTTCTGTTCAGCGATACCACCGGCTCGAATACCACCATTTCCATTACCAGCGCTGTGTCGCCGGCCTCGCTGGAGTTTGCCGACGGTGGCTCGGGCACCCTGGCTTATATCTTCAACACCAGCGCCATCAACGGCAGTGGCTCGGTCACGCTCGACAGCGGCTTTGGCGGCTCGGTGCGCTTCAATGCGGCCAATGGCTACACCGGTGGAACGACGGTCAATGGCGGCTCCCTGATTTTGGGGGGCACCACCGGTTCGGTCGGAACGGGCACGTTGACTTTGAATGGCGGTAATTTCATCAAGGCCGGTTCGACTAATCAGGCTTTGACGACGAGCAACGCGCTCAATGTCACCGGGACCACCGTGTTTTCCGCGCAGAACAGTGGGAATTGGACGATCTCGGGCGCGGTGACTGGCAGCGGCACGGTGAGCTTTGCCAACGGCACGGTGAATGGCGCGAGTCCGGTCAATACCTCGGTGTTGTTTACCGGTAGCCTTTCTGGCTTTACCGGCACGTTTTCTCAGGTCTCCACGTCGGCAGTGAGCAACCGGATTCGCTTGGGGGCCACGGGTGCGGGGGTGACGATTGATCTCTCTGGCGGCAAGCTGGCTCTGAGTGGTGTGACGGACGCTGTTGCGACGACTTCCGTCGTGGATATGCAGGACAGCGCCTCGGGCACTTTCAAGATCGGTGAGTTGTCGGGCACGGGCGGCATTCTTCGCTCGGGCTGGACGGCCACGGCGACCAGCAGCATGCAGATCGGTGCGCTGGGGACCAATTCCATTTATGCTGGCACGATTGCGGATAACAACACCTCCAGCCGCACCAATGGTATTACGGCGCTGGAAAAAGTAGGCACGGGCGTGCTGGTGCTTTCCAAGGCGAATGGCAATGCCCAGGCTGCGACGGGGACGAACCAATCTACCGGCTTTAGCGGCGGGGTGACGGTGACGGCTGGCGCACTGCTGGTGACCAATACCTCCGGTTCGGGGACGGGCGGCGGTGCGGTGACCGTGGGCGTAAATGGTACGCTGGGTGGCAGTGGCATTGTTGCCCCCAACGCTGGAACGGCGGCGGGCACGCTCAATACGGCGGCCGGGGTGACCGTCAGTGGAATCATTTCCCCGGGCGGCAGCGTATCCGCGACGACCGGAGGGACCTTCAGTAAATCGATTGGCACCCTGACCTTCAGCCTGGGCAGTACGACCGGCAAGCTGACCTTGAACTCGGGGGCAAGCTTCAGCTTCGACTTGGGGACCGGCTTAACCTCCGATCAAGTTGCCATCACTGGTGGAACTGCCAACAGCGTGGTTTTCAATAGCAATCTGATCAACCTGAATGACCTGAGCGGTGGAAACCTGACTGCGGGAACCTACACGCTATTCAGCGCAAACGCGGTGAGTGACTACTCCGGGATTACGCTTGATGGCAATGGGAACATCACGGCCGGCTTGAGCATTGGAACCGGAATCGCTGGTTACACCGCGAATCTGCAGGAGAGTGGCAATAACATCGTGCTGAGTCTGGCCGCAGTGCCCGAGCCCTCCACCTGGGCTATGGTGCTCGGTGGGCTGGGCGTCCTTGGCTTCCGCCAACGCTTCCGCCGGTTGGGCTGAGCGACTGGCGTGGCAGGGCAAAAACATTGAAACGATCACCCATCATTTCCCATGGTCATTAACATCAGAGCCAAGATTGAACTTCCTCGCGAGGTGCGCGATATGGATCGGGCCGTCTCCATCGTGGAGCGCGGCGATATTTCCAGCGCGTTGAAAGATCTGGCTGCGACGGGGTTTCACCATAAAACGGTGTGCCTCCCGCTGAATGATCAAGTCGGAACGGTGGTGGGGGAGTTGGTTTTGACCTTGAGTCCACGCTGAACTGATCGATTTGCTTATGGATGTTGCAAGCCGCTGCGGGTCGATCCACCCGCAGCGGTTTTGTTTCAATGAACCATGGAAAACGTTGATTCGTCCCGGTATGCCATGGCGATTCTTTCCCCAATTCCCTTCCCAAAAGTTAAAATCTTGAGCCCCATTCTTAAACTTTTCCTCACCGTGTTCCTCCTCGCTGAAAGTCCCTCGTTGGTTGCGCAGACGCCTGCGGCAGATTCTGAACTCACGCAAAACACCCTGTGGTACAAGCCCCGGCCAAAAATGGATCCAGGCGTTGCCGATCGGCAATGGCCGCCTTGGGGCCATGGTTTTTGGTGGCCCCGATCATGAGCGCCTGGCTTTGAATGACATTACCGTCTGGTCCGGTGGCCCCCAGCCCAATGCCAACCGGCAGGAATACGTGGCAGCACCTGCCGGAAATCCGGGCCGCCATCCGTGATGGGCATTACGACGAGGCGGAAAAGCTCTGCAACAAATACCTGACCTGCAAGGCCAACTACGATCTGAACCAGTATCAGGCTCTGGGCGACTTGCAGTTTGCCTTTCAATTGCCGGCTGGGGGCGCAACCAACTATCGGCGGTGGCTCAGCCTGGATAGTGCACTGGCTGGGGTTCGTTTCACGGTGGATGGGGTCGATTTTCAGCGCGAGATTTTTTGCAGCGCGCCCGATCATGTCCTGGTGCAGCGCATGACGGCGAGCAAGCCGGGCCGGGTGAGCTTTACCTTGAATCTCACCCGGCAGGAAAAGGCGCAAACCCGGCTGGTGGGCTCGAATACGCTGGTCATGACCGGGAACACCGGAGCGAACCTGGATTATGAAGTGAACGCCCGGATCATTGCCCGGGGCGGCACGGTGCAGGGAAATGGCGACACCCTTTCCGTGAGCAATGCGGATGAGGCGATCGTTTTGCTGACGGCGAATACCTCGTATGTGATGGATTATGCGAAGGGTTACCAGGGCGCGGACCCCACGCTGGCCGAACGGCAGTTGCAAAGCGCGGCCATGAAAAGTTACGATCAGTTGAAGGCGGCGCATGTGAGCGATTACCAGCGCTATTTCCACCGGGTCAGCCTTGATCTCGGCTCCTCTCCGGCGGCGGCCAATCCCACCGACGAGCGGCTCCAGGCTTTTGGCGATGGGCAGGGGGATCCCGCGCTGGCGGCGTTGTTCTACCAATATGGCCGCTATCTCCTCATTTCGTGCAGCCGGTCGGACAGTCCGGTTCCCGCCAATCTGCAAGGGCTCTGGGCCGAGGGGATGGAGACTCCATGGAACGGAGATTACACCATCAACATCAACTTCGAGATGAACTACTGGCCGGCGGAAATCACCGGCCTGAGCGAGATGCAGTTGCCCATGCTCCGGCATATTGCGAGCCTGGTTGAGCCCGGAAAAAAGACGGCCGCTGCTTACTTCGGCCCGAATACTCCGGGCTGGGTGACCGGTCCCAAGAGCAATGTCTGGGGCTGGGCCAGCCCCGGCTCGAAGCTCGCTTGGGGCGTATGGTTCGGCTCGAATGGATGGCTGTGCCAGCATCTCTGGGATCACTATGCCTTTACCCGGGACAAGGATTATTTACGCGCCGCTTATCCCATCATGAAAGGGGCCTGCGAGTTTTGGCTTTCCGAGCTGGTGGAAGGGCCGGATGGAAAATTGATTACCTCGCCCTCCAGTTCGCCCGAGAACAATTTCATCACCGATACCGGCCTGCACTCCAGTGTCTGCGAAGGGGCGACGATGGAGAAGTCCATCGTCTGGGATCTTTTCGACAATACCGCCCAAGCCTGTGCCGTGCTGGGACTGGATGCGGATTTTGCCAAAAAGGTTGCGACCGCGCGGGACCGAATCCGCCCGCCGCAAATCGGCAAGGCGGGCCAGATTGAAGAATGGGAAGGGGACTGGGATCTGAATTCCAAGGACCCGCACCATCGCCACGTCTCGCATCTCTTTGGGCTGCACCCCGGTCACGAAATCACCGTGCAGGGCACGCCCGAGCTGGCGGCGGCCGCGCGCAAGACGCTGGAACTGCGCAGTGACGATGGGACCGGCTGGAGCAAGGCCTGGAAGATCAACTTCTGGGCGCGGCTCCACGATGGGGACCATGCCTGGAAAATTCTGACCCAGCAGTTGCGCCCGACGCAGGAGACCCGGGTGATCATGACCGCTGGCGGCACTTATCCGAATCTCTTCGACGCGCATCCTCCCTTCCAGATCGATGGGAATTTCGGCGCGACTGCGGGGATCACCGAGATGCTGCTCCAGAGCCAGCAGCCTTATCGCGATCCCCTGGCGCCCGCGACGGATCATTACTACATCGATTTGCTGCCCGCGCTCCCTTCGTCTGTGCCCGATGGCTCGGTAACCGGGCTCTGTGCCCGGGGCGGCTTTGTCGTGGATCTGAAATGGAAGCAGGGAAAGCTCCTGCATGCGAGGCTGGAGAGCAAAGCGGGCGGCAGTTGCCGGGTGCGCTACGGATCGATCTCTCGTGAGTTGAAGCTCCAGCCCGGGCGGAGCCTCCTTCTCAATGGCTCGCTGGTGAAGAGCTGATCATTCACGATCAAAGGAAATCTGGACGACCGTCATTGCGATGCACTCGGTGGGCTTTCCGGGGGCTATTTTCCATCGGTTGGCGGGACTCGCGATTGTAAAATTTCAAAGGATGAAACCGTGTTCACGCAGAGCACGTTGTCGTCCGAAAAACTCCCCTCTTTATTGAGCGGCATTCATTACACCTTCCCCCCGGTGATTCCTGGCGAGTGACCGGCTGCCCTCTGCCCACTATCCTTCCCATGAAAAACCGTAAATCCTTTGTCCTGGCGCATCTTCTGGCGACGAGCCTGCTCATAACCACGATCCCCTCGGCATCGTGGGCGGCAAGTTACACTTGGGATCCATCGAATACCCCAGCCACTCCAGCCGGCGGAACGGGCACTTGGGATTTGAGCAGTTCGTTTTGGTCGAATGGGACTACTGATCAGGCTTGGACCGATACCACCGGCACGGCGGATACCGCGACTTTTGGCGGAACGGCGGGCACCGTCACGCTCGGGGCGAGCCTGGGCGCGCAGGGATTGATCTTTACCAAGACCGGCTACACGATTGCGCTGGGAGCGAATACATTGTCGCTGGGATCGGCGGGCATTGATGCCAGTGCGCTTGCGAGTGGAACCACGACGATCAGCGGCAGCGGCTCGCTGGCCTTGGTGGCCGCGCAAACTTGGAACGTGGGGACCGGAGCCACGCTGTCCGTTTCGAGCGTCATTTCCGGATCGGGCAGTTTGAATAAAAGCGGCACGGGAACCCTGAGTTTATCGGCGGCCAATACCTTTGCCGGTGGCTCGACGATCACGAATGGCATCCTGATTCTCAATGGCACGACGGGCTCCATGGGCACGGGGACGCTTACCCTGGCCGGCGGTAATCTGGTGAAAGCGGGCTCGGCAAACCAGGCGCTCGCCACGGCCAATGCCATCAACGTAACCGGGACGACGGTGCTCTCCAGTCGGAATACCGGGGACTGGACTTTTAGTAGTGCCGTGACGGGAACCGGAACGATCAGCGTGACGAACACGGCGGTGAATGGCACCGGCCCGGTCAGTAATTCGATCGTCTTCAATGGCGACCTCTCGGGATTCACCGGGACGTTTTCCCAGAACACCCTCACCGGGAGCACGGCGGGGAACCGCTTGCGTTTCGGATCGAGTGCCGCCAGCGGAACCTCAACGACGATCAATCTTTCCAACGGGAAACTCGTGATGAGCGGAGCGACCTCCGTGAGCGGGACGCCGACGGTGGTTGATCTGGGCGACAACCTGTATGGCACTTTCAAGATCGGCGAGCTCTCCGGCACCGGTGGGGTGATGCGCGGCGGCTGGTCCACCGCGGGCAATACCACGTTTGAAATCGGTGCGCTCAATACCAATGCTAGTTTCGCGGGCTCTTTGCAGGACAACCCGCGCGGCTCCACGGGCCTGAGTTTGTTGAACAAGGTCGGCACCGGCACGCTCACGCTCGCTGGTCCCAATACCTATACCGGCACGACCACCGTCACCAGTGGCACGCTTCAGCTCGGGAACGGAACGGCGGGTACCCTTTCCACCACCACTGCGGTTAGTGTGGCGAGTGGCGCGACGCTGGCTTTTGACCAGGCGACCGGCGCAACCTTTTCCAATGCGATTGCCGATACCGGCACGGTGCAGGGCGTGCAGGGCAGCGGGATTACGAATACGCTTTCCGGTGTGATCAGCGGCACGGGCGGGGTTACGCAAAACGGTTCCGGCACGATGAATCTCTCGGGGGCGGATACCTACACCGGGGCGACCACCGTTACCTCCGGCACGCTGGCGTTGACGGGCTCGGGCTCGATCGCTTCGACGAGCGGGATTACAGTGAATGGAAACAGCGCGATTTTCACCAGCTCCAGCTCGACGGCGGTGGCCCCCGCCGTGGCTTTGACGCTGGGCTCGGCGGGCGTGAGCGGGGGCGGGACGTTGAGCAGTGTGAGCGTGGTGGACAGCCTGAGCAACACCATCCTCACCGGCGCGGGCGGCGGGACGATCACGGGCCTCACGATGAATGGCGCGGGGACGTTCCAGTGGAGCAACGGCTCCACGCTCAATGTGAACAATCTCACGTTGAACGGCTCGGCCGGCTCGCTGCTCATCAAAGGCGTTGCCGCATCCTGGACCAATGGGGTTTACACCCTGCTTTCCGCACTCAATCTGCTCGGGAGCGATCCCAGTCTTTCCGCGTTCGCGGTGGGAAATGTGACGGGCAATTTTACTGGGTTGACCTCGCGGCAATCGGCGGTGACCTCGATTTCCGGGAATACTATCGTCCTGACCATTTCGGGGGATTCGCCGAAATGGACCGGGGCGACGAGCAGCGCGTGGGATACCGCTACCGCGAATTGGAAGCTGATCACGGGCGGGACGACCACCACCTTCCTCGCCAGCGATGCCGTGCTCTTTGACGATACGGCAACCAGCAGCGCGGTAGCCATTAACAGCGGCAACGTGTCGCCCAGCAGCGTGACGTTTAACAACTCCACGCTGAACTACACGCTCACCGGGAGCAACGGCATCGCCGGCACGGGAACGCTGGTAAAAAATGGCACGGCCAGCGTGACGATTTCGAATACGAATACCTACTCGGGCGGCACGACCATCAACGCCGGGACGCTTTCGACGAATGCCTCCGGGGCCTTGGGGGCGGGGGGGTGGTGATCAATGGTGGTAACTTCAACCTTGGGAACGCAACGGCAGTCTCTGGCGCGATTACCATCAATGGTGGAACGATTGACAACACCAGCGGCGCAGCGATCACGTTGTTGAACACAGTGAACATCAACGGTGATTTTGCCTTCGGCGGCACCAATAATTTGAACCTCGGCACGGGCGCGATTGCGCTCTCCGCCAACCGGACGATTACCACCAATGGCACAGCCAACCTGACGATTGGCGGAGTGATCAGCGGGGCCTTTGCGCTGGCCAAAAGCGGGTCGGGAACCATGACTCTGACTGCCCTGAGCAATTATAGCGGCGGAACTACGGTCAATGGGGGTTCACTAGTGTTGTCCAATGGTGGGGCGGCGGGCGTGATTGAGGGCGCCTTGACGATTAACAGTGGAGCCACCGTGAAGGCCACCGTCACCGATGCGCTGGGCTATAATGCGGGCTCCCAGGTCACGACGATCAATGTGAATGGGGGAACCTTTGACGACGGGGTCAATGCCAACCAGGGTTATCGCACGAATTTCAACCTGACCGGCGGCAGCGTGACCTCCACGGGCGGCGGCCAGATCAATTTCACCGTGGGTTTCGGGATCACCTCGAATGCCTCGGCGACCTCGTCGGTCTGGAGCGCGCCGATCCTGCTGCGCGATTCCGGGAATACGATGGCGATAAGCGTCGCCGACGGCGCGGCGGATAGCGATCTCGTCATCTCCGGCGTCATCGCGGGTGGGGAGAAAACATCACCAAGAGCGGCGCGGGCAAGCTGGTGTTGAGCGGCGCCAATACCTACTCCGGGACGACGACGATCAGCAACGGGGTGCTCCAGATCGGGGGTGGCGGAACTCTGGGCGGCGGCACGTATGCGGGCAACATTGCCAACAGCAACACGCTGATTTACAGCAGCAGTTCCAACCAGACCTTCTCGGGGGTGATCAGCGGAACGGGCACCCTGGTCAAAGATACGAGCACCAGCAGCCGCCTGCTGCTGAGCGGGGCCAGCAGTGGCTACACCGGGGCGATCAGCGTCAAAGCCGGTGCGGTGTTGGTCTCCGGCGACGTCTCGGGCAGTACCGATCACGATCGGCGATGCGGCCAATCTCACGACGACCGCCGTGCTGGGCGGCGATCCGACTGGCTCGACCACCAGCGTGAGCAAGGTGGGCTCGGTGATCCTGGGCGCAGCCACGGGAAATACCGGCGCGAAGCTCAGCCCCAGCAACAGCACCAATGGCTCGGGTGGAAACGGCGGATTTGGCGCCACGCTCAATATCGCGGGCAACCTCACGATTACTGCTGGCTCCGGCGCGCATCTGGAAATGGCCGTGGGCCGCGTTTCTGCGGGCGCGGATTCCAGCCTGAACTCGGATTACTCCGACCGGCTCACCGTCTCCGGGACGATTTCCCTCGCGGGCGATCTGGACATCAGCCTGCTCACGGCCACGAACTACAGCCTCGCGCAGGGCGATGAACTTTACCTCATCATCAATAATGGCAGCAGCGCCATCAGCGGGACGTTCGATACGATCAACGGCGTCGGCAGCGGCATCGCGCAGGATACGGTTTTCAGCGTTAATGGTGTGCAGTTCCAGCTCAGCTACACCGCAAGCACGAGCGGTGGAGCGTTCGATGGCGGCGGCAATAGCGTGGCCCTGCTCGTGGTGCCGGAGCCGGGCTCGGCGGGGCTGGTTTGGTCGGGGGTGTGTGGTCTCCTTCTTTTCGGGCGTTCGTTTCGCCAGGGAGGTCGCGCATGCGCGCGGGCTTGAGAAACCTGCGGGAGTGGAAGGCGACTGCCCTGGCGGTCCTGTTCAGCGGTTTGATTTTGGGGCTGGCGACGGCGCAAGCCAGTTCGCTCAAGCTCTGGTATAACACCGTGGCGAGCACGCCGCTGACCCAGGGCCTGCTGATCGGCAACGGGCGCCTGGGCGGTATCGTAATGGGCAACGTGGCTGCCGACACGATCTACCTGGATGAAAGCAGCCTGTGGACGGGGGATGCGAATACCAGCGGCAATTACAGCCAGCCGGGCTTCGGTGCCTACCAGCTTCTCGGCACCCTGGCGTTGAACCTGCCCGGGCAGACGAGCTATACGAACCTGCGCCGCGAGCTGGACATTGGCGATTCGCTGGCCACGGTCACCTACACCTCGGGCGGGGTGAATTATACGCGCGAGTATTTTGCCTCGAAGCCCGATCAGGTGATGGTGATCCGGCTCACGGCGAGTGCCAGTGCGGCCTATTCGGGCACGCTGGTGTTCTCGGACTCCCACAGCGGCACGGTCACCGGCTCGGGCAACGTAATCACCGTGGCCGGCGCGCTCAGCACCGGGCTCAAGTACGGCGCACAAGTGCAGGTGCTCAACACCGGCGGGTCGGTTTCCACCTCCGGCGGCACGGTGACTTTCAGCGGATGCGACAGCCTCACCATCATCGTGGCCGATGGCACGAACTACGTGATGGACTCCACGCAGAGCTGGCAGGGAGCTGATCCGGCGGCGACGATTGCCGCCCAGGCGGCGAACGCGGCGGCCAAAACCTACGCCGCGCTCAAGACTGCGCATCAGGACGATTTTCATGCCCTATTCAACCGGGTGACGCTCGATGTCGGCACGACCTCCTCGACGATTGCCTCGCTGCCGACGGACCAGCGGATCGCGTATGCGGCGCAGGGGAGCGATCCCGATCTGGAGGAGCTGCTCTACCAATACGGGCGCTACCTGCTCATTTCCTGTTCGCGACCGGGCGGCTTGCCGGCCAACTTGCAGGGACTGTGGACGAGTGCGAACAGCACCTCGTCGAACTGGTATTGCGATTACCACACCAACATCAACGTGCAGATGAACTACTGGGGCGCGGAGGTTTCCAACCTCTCCGAGTGCCATCTGCCACTGCTGAATTTGATTCAGAGCCAGCTCCCGGTCTGGCGGTTGCGCACGGCGGATTTGCCGACGGCGTCGAAGCCTAATGGGACGCCGCGCGGCTGGACCGTGCGCACGTCGCACAACCTCACCGGCGGCATGGGCTGGAACTGGAACGTCTCGGGCAACGCTTGGTATGCGCTCCACTTTTGGGAGCACTACGCGTTCACGGGCGATCTCACCTACCTGCAGAACGTCGCCTATCCATTGCTCAAGGAGGTGTGCCAGGTACCTGGCAGGACGATCTCAAAAGCACCAGCAGCGGGCTAGTGGTGCCGAATGGGTGGTCGCCGGAGCATGGGCCGTATCAGGATGGGACGAGCTACGATCAGGAACTGGTCTGGAGTGTCTTCGACAACTACATCAAGGCCAGCCAGATCCTCGGCGTGGATGCGGATTATCGGGCGACGGTCACTCAGCTCCGCGACCAGCTTTACAAGCCGGCGGTGGGGAGCTGGGGTGAACTCACGGAGTGGATGAACTCCAGCACCGAAGCGACCTACGCGACCAATCCCGAGCTGTTCCGCCATACCAACCACCTCGTGGGCTTGTATCCGGCCTCGGAAATGACGCCCGATCTCGATGCCACCCGCGCGGCGGCCTCGCAGATGTCGCTGGTGGCCCATGGCGAGACGGGCGACAGTGCGTCCGAATGGGCGGCCGCGTGGCGCACCGGGCTGTGGGCACGCCTGCAAAACGGGGATCTGGCGCGGCACTGGCTGGATCTCTTTTTCACCTGGGGTTGCAACCCGAATCTGATTGGGAACTTGAATGGCACGCCGCAGTGGGATGGCAGCTTCGGCTTCAGCGGCACCATTCCTGAGCTGCTGCTGCAAAGCCACGCCGGGTTCCTCCGTCTGCTGCCCGCGCTGCCCTCGGGCTGGCCGGCCGGCTCGGCGACGGGCTTGAAAGCCCGCGGGAACTACACGGTAAACCTGGCCTGGCAGGATGGGCTGCTCACCTCGGCCAGCCTCGCGTGCGGGACCAGCGGCACCTTGAGCCTGGTCAATCCGTGGCCGAACAATGCGCTACAGGTCGTCGCACAAAGCACGGGCGGCAGCGTTGGGACGACGAGTTCTGGCGGGCTCGCCACCTTTGCGACCACGGTGGGGGAGACCTATCTGCTTTCGCCGGGTGCGGCAGTGGCGGCGCCGGCGACACCGACCGGGCTGGCGGCTTATACCGGAGACACCCGTGTCTCCCTGTCGTGGCTGACTGCCTCGGGAGCGACGAGCTACAAGATCAAGCGCTCTACCGACGGCACGAACTTCACCACCGTGGGTACGGCTACGGGGCGGGCGTTTGTGAATACCGGGCTGACGAATGGGACCACCTACTTTTACCAGATCGTCGCGACCAATGCGATCGGCGACAGCGGCAATTCCGCGACCGTGAGTGTGACCCCGTCGAACCTGGGCTGCATCAGCATCAACTTCCAGGGCGGCAGCTCCAGCTACGGCACGCCGTCCGTCATGGCGGCGACGGAAACCGCCGGTTACTTCAGTGCGAACAACTGGAACAACGCCACCGGCGCCTCTGGCACGCTCTCGTCGCTCATGCAGAGCAATGGATCGTCCTCCAGCGCCGCCGTTACCTGGTCGTGCAGCAATCTCTGGAGCACTCCGATCACGGAGTCCGCGGGCAACTACCGCATGATGAAGGGGTATCTCGACACCTCGGCTACTTCGACGACGACAGTCGCGGTGTCCGGCTTGCCCGCGAGTTTTACCAGCGGTGGTTATGTGCGTGTACGTTTACACCGATGGGCAGAACGGCAGCAGCAAGAAGACGGGCCAGGTACACCCTCGGTGGCACGACGATTACCTCGACCGATGCCGCGAGCACCGACTTTGGCGGGACGCTGACCCTGGCCAACAACGGCACGGGCAATTGCATCGGTTTCAGCGGGCAGACGGCTTCCAGCTTTACTCTCTCCGCGACCGGCACCTCCACCGATTCCGGCCCGCGTGCGCCGGTCAACGCCATTCAGATCGTGGGCACCGTTACGAGCAGTCCCCCGGCCGCACCGACGGGATTGAGCGCCAGCACGGGCTCCAGCACCAGCGTGCAGCTGGCCTGGGTGGATGCCGCGACCAACGAAGCCGCCTATCTGGTGGAATACTCCCTGTCGGGTGCCAACAGTTGGACGGCCTGTCCGATGCTGTCGGCGAATAGCACCGGCTATACAGTGACCGGCCTCGGCGTGGGAACGACTTACGACTTTCGCGTTTCGGCCATGAGTGTTGGCGGTGCGGCCAGCGCGACGATCACGCAAACGACCCTGACCGCCTACCAGCAATGGAAGGTGAATCATAGCCTTGCGCTTTCACTGGCAGATACCGCGACCCCGGATGGTGATGGAATTCCGATTTTGCTGAAGTATGCCACGGCGATGGCGGTCGGCAGCCCGGGTGTGAGCCCGGTGGCGATGAGCGGTCCGGGCGGCGGCCCGCTTAAACTCACGTTCCAGCGGCTCAGCCCTGCGCCGGTCACCTACACCGTGGAGGCCTCGAGCGACCTCGCCACCTGGACCACCATCGCCACGCTGGCGAAGTCCTCCGATACCTGGAGCGGCACGGGGACCGTTTCCGAACCCGCCTCGGGTAGTCCACGCACGGCTACGGTCATTGATTCGGTTTCCTCCACGACGAATCGTTATCTGCGGCTCCGGGTCGCGCCTTGATTTCTCATGAGACCCGTTGCTGCTAAAGTCTTCCTCACGGTGCTGCTGTGCCTCGCCTCACTCCTCTCTCTTCGGGCGGCGAACCTGGAAACCATCCGCCAGCGGCAAAACATCAACCAGGGCTGGAAGTTCAAGCTGGGGGACTACACGGGTGCCCAGGCGAGCAGCTACAGCGATACGCTGTGGAGCGATGTGAATCTGCCGCATTCCTTCAGCCTGCCCTACTTCCTTTCCACACAGTTTTACACCGGTTACGGCTGGTACCGGCGGCATCTCACGGTGCTCCTCCCCCTGGAGTGGCAAGCGGGTGTTCATCGAGTTCGAGGGCGCGTTTCAGGATGCGCAAGTCTATGTGAATGGCACGCTGATCGGCGAGCATCTGGGCGGCTACACGGGCTTTTCCTACGACCTCACCAGCGCGGTCGTGACCGGCGACAATGTCATCGCCGTGCGCCTGAGCAATAATTGGAATGCCCAGATCGCGCCGCGCGCGGGCGACCACACCTTTAGCGGAGGACTCTATCGCGACGTGCATATCGTGGTGGCCGATCCGCTGCATGTTACTTGGTACGTACTTTTATTACCACTCCGACGCTCGCGACCAACGCTGGCGCCTCCAGTACCGTGGATGTTAAAACCGAGATTCGGAACGACAACGCCACCGCACAGAATTGTACCGTGAGTGCGAAGATTATTGATCCCGGTGGAAATATCGTGGGCACGGTTTCCACGACGCAGACCATCGCCGCGAATACCACGGTGACGATCGAGCAGACGACGCCCGAAATTGCCAATCCACAGCTCTGGAGCCCGGGCAGTCCGACGATGTACCACGCGCTGGTGACCGTCTCCAATGGCTCCACGGCGGTGGACGATTTCGACACGCGCTTCGGTTTCCGCTGGATCCAATGGACGGCGGAGCAGGGCTTTTACCTGAATGGCACGCATTTTTACTTCCATGGCGCGAACGTGCACCAGGATCATGCGGGCTGGGGCGATGGTACCACGAATGCCGGCTTTTATCGCGACGTGCAGATGGTGAAGGACGCGGGCTTCAATTTCATCCGCGGCTCGCACTATCCGAAGGATCCCGCTTTCGGCGATGCCTGCGATGATATCGGCGTGCTGTTCTGGTCGGAGAACTGCTTCTGGGGCATTGGTGGCACCCACACCGAGGGGAACTGGTTGGCGAGCGCCTACCCGACGGTGGCGACGGATCAGGCCCCGTTCGAGCAGAACGTGCTCGCCACGCTTACGGATATGATTCGCATCCATCGCAATCACCCGTCGGTGATCGCGTGGAGCCTCTCCAACGAGGCCTTCTTCAGCGACAGCTCCGTGATGACCAACATGCGCAACCTGCTGTCCTCCGAGGTGGCGCTCGTCCACCAGCTCGATTCCACGCGACCCGCTGCCATCGGCGGCGCGCAGCGGCCGCTCGACAGCACCCGGATTGACAAGCTCGGGGATGTCGCCGGTTACAATGGCGACGGGGCGACCCAGTCCGTGTTTCAGGACCCGGGCGTGGCCAATGTCGTGACCGAATATGGCAGCCCGGTGGCCACCCGCCCCGGCAGCTACGACCCGGCCTTTGGCACACTGCCGCTGACGAATGGTTTCCCGACTGAATACGCCTGGCGCAGTGGCCAGTCCATCTGGTGCATGTTCGATCACGGCAGCTTTGCCGGCACGAATCTCGAGACGATGGGGATCGTGGATTACTTCCGGCTGCCCAAGCGGGCGTGGTACTGGTATCGCAACGCCTACGCGGGGATCGCGCCGCCCACCTGGCCCGTCGCGGGCACGGCGACGCAACTCGGCCTCGATGCCGACAAGACCACCCTTTCCGCCGTGGATGGCACGGACGACGCGCTCCTCCGCGTCTCGATCCTCGATGCCAGTGGAAACCGCCTGAGCAACACGGCCACGGTCACGCTCACCATCGAGTCTGGCCCTGGCGAGTTCCCGACCGGGCGCACGATCACCTTCACACCGCCCGGCAATGGTGATTCCTCGGATATCGCGATTCGCGATGGCTGGGCGGCGATTGAATTCCGCGCCTATCAAGCGGGCACCTCGGTGATCCGTGCGACCTCGACCGGACTCACCGACGCAACGATCACGATCACCTCGCAGGGCTCGCCTGCCTTTGTCAGCGGGACCACCCCGCTGGTCGCGGCCCGCCCCTACACGCGCTTTACCGGCACCGTCACGCAGCCCCCGGTGAGCAGTCTGCAGCTTGCGCTCAACCGTCCCGCGCTGGTGAGCAGCAGCGCTCCGGGCACCACCGGCGGGCTGGCGAACGATGGCGACACCTCGACGATCTGGCAGGCGACCAGCACCGATTCAAATCCCTGGTGGCTGGTGCAGCTGGAGGAGACCTACCAGATCAATCGCATCCAGATCACTTTCCCGACCGCCGGCAACTGGCGCTACAAAATCGATGTTTCCACCGGCGACGCGAATTTCGTGACCGTGGTGGACCAGAGCCAGACCACAAATACGGACCAGACCCGGGTGGCGACGGGAAACTTCGGGAGCGGCATTGGGATTGTGCGCATCCGCTTCTTTGGCGTTCCCACCGGGCAAACCGCCGGCCTCGCCGAGGTGTCGGTAGGCGGGGGGAGCGGGCTCACGTTTAATAACAATCAACTCGGCGGCACCATCATTGGCACGACCGGTTCGTATGGCAGTGTCGCGACGGCGACCCGGGAGGCGGCGATGGATGGTGATACCTCGACGTATTTCGATGCGCCCGCCGCGACCGGCGCGTGGGTGGGGCTCGACCTCGGCAGCAATACTACCGCTTCGCTCGCCCGCGTGCGCTATTGCCCGCGCCCGGAAAGCAACGGCTCGAATTTTGCCGCGCGCATGGTTGGCGGCAAATTCCAGGGCGCGAACCAGCCCGATTTCAGCGATGCGGTGGACCTCTTCACCATCGCCACCACGCCCACGACCGCGACTTATACGACGCAGGAGATTACCAATGCGGGCGCTTATCGCTACGTGCGCTATCTCTCGCCCGCGAGTGGCAGTTGCAACGTGGCCGAGCTTGAATTCTACGCCAATCCCGGCACCGGGGCAATCACCCGCTATGCTTTTGAAAATAATGCCACCGACTCCAGCGGCAATGGCAACAATGGTACGGCCAGCGGCGTCACCTACGTAACCGGAAAGGTGGGAACGTATGCGGCGAATTTCAACGGGACCACGGCCTATGTCGGCAGTTCGTTGACGACGGCGGGCGACTTCAGCGTGGCCTTATGGGTGAAGACGACTTCGGCCAGCAGCTCCGGCACTTCCAGCAGCCAGTGGTGGGCGGGCAAGGGCCTGGTGGATGGCGATGTGAGCGGCAATGCCGCGGATTGGGGCACTTCGATCACGAACGGAAAATTCGCCTTCGGCATCGGAGCCTCCACTTCTTCATCCACAGACGTGACGGTGTTTTCCAGTACGACCATCAACGACAACGCCTGGCACCATTGCGTGGCGACGTGGACGGAATCCACCGGGGCCATGGCCGTCTATGTGGATGGCATCGCCAGCGGGACCGGCACCGGCGGGGCGGGGATTCCGCGGCTTTCCCCCATCACGCTCAAGCTGGGGCGGACTGCCTCCGGCTCGGGAAATGTCTCCCTCAATGGCGCGCTCGACGAGGTGCGCTTTTACAATCGGGTGCTCTCCAGCACCGAGGTGGCCGCGCTGGCTGCTTTGACCGCGCCGACCAGTCTCCCTGCCACGCCCACCGGCCTGGCGGCGACGCCCGGGGATGGCCAGGTCGCCCTCAGCTGGTCGGCCAGTTCCGGAGCCACCGCCTATTTGATCGAACGTTCCACGACGAGCGGCTCCGGCTATGCGATCATCGGCACGACCTCCGGCGCGAGTTATGTGGATCTTTCGGTGCTCGACGGCACGACCTATTACTACGTGATCGTCGCGAGCAATCTCGCGGGCAACAGCGCCAGTTCATCCGGGGCTTCCGCGCTGCCGGTGGCCGTGCCGACGGCCCCCACCGCTGTCACCGCCAGCGCCGTTTCCAGCACCAGCATCCAGTTGAACTGGACCGATGCCGCGACCAACGAGACTTCCTATCAGGTGGATTATTCGCTTTCCGGCGCGAATGCGTGGACCTCCGGCTCCGTGCTCGCGGCCAATAGCACGAGCTCTCTGGTAAGCGGGCTGAGTGTGGGCACCAGCTACGATTTCCGAGTGAAGGTGACCAACAGCGGCGGGACTTCTTATACGATCGTTACCCAGACGACCCTCACCGCCTATCAGCAATGGAAGGTCTCCAACGGCCTTTCCGCTTCCACGGTCGATACCGCCACGCCGGACGGGGACAATATTTCAATCCTCATGAAATACGCGACCGGGATGACCCCTGGCCAGCGCGGCACCAACCCGGTGACCATGGGGCAGTCCGCGGGTGGAGCTTGCACGCTTGCCTTCAAGCGTGTTAGCCCGGCACCCGTCACCTACACCGTGATGGCTTCCAGCGACTTGGTGATGTGGACGGCGATTGCCACGCTGGCAAAGGGCTCCGATACCTGGAGCGGTCCCGCCGGGATTGCCGAGCCCGCCTCGGGCAGTCCCCGCACGGTGACCGTCACGGATACCGTGACCACCTTGAGCAACCCGCGCCGCTTCCTGCGCCTGGTGGTCACTCCTTGAGTTTCGGGGGAAGGAAATCGTGTACATTTGCCATTCATAGACGTCTTTAGGGCGACCCTTATTCTGGGGGGCTTTCATGACTCCGCTCCACGTTTTATGAAGTTTCACTGCCCGCATTGCAGCCAGAGCCTGGAGGTGGATGACTCGTTGGGAGGCCGGGTGGTCGAGTGTCCAAATTGTCAGCAAAGCCTGGCGGTTCCAAAAGCGACGCCCCAGTCGCCGGGGGGCACTGCTCCTGGTGGGGCAAGACCTGTTCCACGGACTCCGCTCGCTCCTGCTTCGGTCGCCCGCAAAATCTCCCGGCCGAAATCCGGGGGATGTGGGACTGCCCTCCTGGCCGGATTGATAATGGTGATCGCAGCCTTTGGGTGGGGGCTCTACCATTTTAACGAGTCGCCCCAGCAGGCCTGGAAGACGATGGTGGAGCGGATCGAGGCCCTGTTCCGGCCAGCCTCAAATTCCCTGCCGACTCCCACCCCGACCGCTCCGCCGATGGCGAAGCCTGCCCCAACCGCATCTCCGGCGCCGACCGTGGCCCCTGCAGCTCCTACTCCCGTGCCCACGCCTTCCGTCGCGGAATTGCAGGCATGGCTGGCCCAACATCCGGATCGGGCACCGGGAGAGGTCTCCCTCCGGCAGGAGCAGGTTTTTCCCGCCATTGTCGAAGGCCGGCAAATGGGGGAGGTGACCATGCCGACGGGAAGTCGCGTTCGCGTGCTTCGGGTGGTGGGAGAGGAGATCACGGTCGGCCTCCGTGGTGCGGAAAAGAAGCTCCCCCTGGCCGCCACCAATTTCATCGCCCTCGCTCGTCTGGAAATGGCCAGGCCGGAGCCTGCTCCGGAGGCGGCGCGGGAGCCCTCGCGAGGGAATTCGTCGGCGCTGACGACGGGAGACCGGCCTTTTGTGCATCCCGGGGTGATTCTGACCGCCGCGCAACTCAAGAACCTTCGCCATGAAGTATTGAGCGGGCGCGAGCCCTGGAAATCCTGGTTCAAGCAATACGACGGCGCGCCCAATTATACGATGCCGGGGCCGTTTGAAGAGGTACGGTCGCAATCCCGATGTGCATCGCGGAGAATTCCAGAGCGACATGTGGCAGCTCTACCGGATGGCGATGCTCTGGACGGTGAAGAAGGACCAGCGGGCGGCGGAGAAGGGCATCGAGATTCTCGAAAACTACGCGAAAAATCACAAACGCTGGATCGGTGTCGAACCGGGCTTCATGCGCGGAGATTGCATGAACGCCGTGGTGGCCGCGGAAATCCTGCGCTCGACCTATCCGGGCTGGACTGAGCAGAACACCGCCGACATTAAGCGCTATTTTTCGGAGATGTGGTGGGAGTCTTACGTCGGCAAGGATAACACCGGGGCTGGCAGCCATCTGTGGACGGCAAATCAAGGCACGATCAGCCTCAAAGTGGCGATGGAGGTGGCCATTTTCTGCGACGACCGGGTGCGATTTAACATGTGTTTAAGCGCCTATCTCACCGATCCGCTCACCGGGTTGCAAAACTCGATTCCCAACGGCGAAGTAGGCGATACGGGACGCGACACGGGCCACTGGACGGCCGAGTGCATTGACGATGGCTGGATTTGCCAAATGGCCTGGGTGCAGGGGATTGATATTTTTGCCCAAGCCAGTTACCGCATCGTAGCGATCAGCGAATTTCTTGCGCAAAACCAGCTTTTCTGCGGGGAAGTGATCAAGGAAAACGCGCCCTATATTCCCTATGGGTGCAGCTATGAGTTTTATCCCCAGGTCTCGCATTTTGAGGACTTTCGCGGGCAGGATTTCTTTGCCGTGATCGACGATTATGCCCGCTTAAAAAGCCTTCCTGCGCCCTTCACCCGGCAGTTACTGCAACACGAGAATTATCAACCCATTTATACGCTGGACAACTCGGTTGAGACCAAGCCAATCGGGACTACGTGGGTGCAACCGGTCAGCGTTCCGGTGACGACTTTGCGCTCCAGGGACATCGGGCCAGCCCGTGGCTCGACGAGTCATACGGGCGATGGCTGGAGTCTTGACAGCGACAGCAAGCGCATGGAGGACGCCTATCACTTGGCCTATGTGGAAGCTCAGGGCGATTGGACCTTTGTTGCGCGGGTGGTGGAAAATGGAGCCCTGGCGGTGACCGAGCGGCTGGAGCCCACGCCGCAGGTTCACGCCGTATGGTTCGAGGCGCGAGAGGGCGGTTCAACGGTCCATTGGAGCCATGGCCAGCACAGCTACGGCTGGCCGTGGGATATGAAATACTATTGGGCTCCGCGGTGTCCGATGTGGTTGAAACTCGTGCGGCGTGGCATCTTCATTCAAGCCTGGCAGTCGGCGGATGGGATGAACTGGGCGCCGGCGGCCAATGTCCGCTTCGATGGGCTGGCGGATAAACTCTACGTCGGCCTCGCCGCCTGTGTTGCCCCGGCGAAGTTTGATCACGTGGCTTTTGGCTCCGTGCCGGGGAGCCTGCCCACTGCACCTACGGAGGTGGAAGCGGTCTCGCATTTCGATCATGCGCAGATCCGCTGGAAGCCTGGTGCCAACACGGTGTTCTGCGATGTGCTCCGGTCCGAGTCCTCTGGCGGTCCCTTGGTCAAAGTTGGAGAGCGGATCACCACCAACGTCTTCAACGATCCGATCGAGCGAGACAGGAGCTATTACTATCTAATTTCGCCAGCAAACTATTCCGGGCGTGGGCCTGATTCGGAAAAAGTCGCGCTGCACTAGCTTCCGGCGGTTGTTTCCGCGCGGGCCAGGAGCTCGCGGTGGCTTCTTTGGTCTGCGGATGATGAACTAGGGATGAAGGGTGAAACCGTGTTCACACGCAGTCCATTGCAGAGCAAAACCCACGCTCGTTTATTGCCGCAGTTAACCGCTTCAACGATTCGCGCGCGGGTCGTTTGCACCCTCCGGAAATCTCTCATGAAAACGAGCCTTGCCCCCGCTTTTTCCCTTTTATTGTCCATGGTCTGTGAATCGTTTACCGCACGTGGGGTAACGTCTCGCCTGCAAGGAATGAGCAAGGAGTGGTGATTGATGAAGCCCCGCTTCCATTTTTCTTCCCGGCTGCAACAGCGTGGCGTCGCGTTGATCATCGTGCTTGCATTTGTCGTTCTGCTGACGGGATTGATCGTTGCCTATTTCTCCCGTGCGATTGCGGACCGGCAGATCTCCACCAGCAGCGCGAGCCAGACCCGGGGGCGCCTCTTCGCCAACGGCGTGGCCAGCTCGATCATTGACGACTTGCGGCAGGAAATCGCGGCGGGCTCGAATGTGGCGCTTGCCGGGTTGGCGTCGTCATCCGCACAGCTTGTATTTGCTCCAGTAACCGGGGCGGGGATGGTCCGTACCCGGGTATTGAAGGGAGCCGGGACACCGGCAAATCTGATCAAGCAAAGCGTTTATGGAACGGGAAGTAACAAGTATTTCTTTCCCAACAACGATGCGGTGAACTACCCCGGAGGGGAAGGGGCGGCGGCGGTTTATCCACCCAGCAATCGGGCGGCCAATGTGGCGACCACTACTTCTTCGCTCAATGGTCGGGTGGTTAGCGCCGCCCGCTGGAACAAACCACTTTTTCTACAAGCCAAATCCACGGCTGATTTTACCCCGGACCCGGCAATTAATGGTGACGTGCAGGTGCCGGACTGGATTTTGGTGACCCGGAACGGAAACAATCCGCAGGCTTGGAATCTCAACATGGCGACCTTGGGAGGCAAATACACCGGAGCGAGTGGTGATGGAAATGTCGTGATCGGGAGGTACGCCTACAACGTGTATGATGAGGGTGGTTTGCTGGATGCCAATGTGGCGGGGTATCCCTCCAGTTCCACCCTGGCGCACTCCAGCAACAAGACGGCGTTGTCCTATGCGGATGTGACGCAGATTTTTACAGCGACCGGAGCCACCGCGGCGAATGCGGTGAAGATACTCGGATCAACTCGTAGGCTGGCGGAATTATGCCACCACGCTGGCTTCGGGAACCTTCCCCAATCTCGGTTTCAGCGGAACTGGAACTGGCGCCGGAGAGGACAATTATTTCAACTTGGTTTTTGGTAATACCACGGGCTTTCTGCGCACTGCGAATCTCTCGTTGTCGTCGGGGGGCGGGCAGTCCGATCATCTCTTTGCCAGCCGCCAGCAGTTGATTGCGTTTATGGGCAGTCTCTCCAGTGGGACGGATACCCAGAATGCTCTCCAATATTTCACGACTTTCAGTCGTGATCTCAGCCAGCCGTCGCTGATCCGGTATCAGTCCACGAATGCGAGCAAAAACAAGCTCGGCAGTTACAACTCTCTGGACTACAATGCCAACGTTCCCAAGATTCTCGACAAGACGTCCGGCGGAAATTCGGAGGTGGGTAATGATGACAAGGTGAATCCCAGCTTTCTGGGGGTGAGGTGGCCGCAGGACAAGACGTTTACCGATGATGCGGATACGCAGATCAGTGTCCGCGCCGGTGATCTGGTGGTGCCCAAGCGTTTCGTGCTCAATCGGCTGGCGTGGTTGACTTATCGCGGTCCCAGCGCCAACCGGAATACGGCTGCGGTGACCACTACGGGGACGGATGGTGATATCGGCCTCCTAAAGCAATATGGCATTACCCAGGAGTGGCTGAATCTCGGGACCGAGAAGAATATTAAAAAATACTTCGGGCTCACCTGGGATGGAAGCAAGTGGAGCTATAATGTACACAATGGGAACGGCTCCGGGATTGGGCAGGTCATGGATTTGGCGGATGTTGCCAGCTTGGGAGGCCCGCACGAACCCGATTTCTTCGAGTTGCTCAAGGCCTCCATTAATGTGGGATCACTGGGCAAGGCGCTGCTGCCCGACAACACCTCGGCTGGTGCGCAAGGGGGAGCTCCCGCGAGCGAACAGCCTTATAACTACAATTATTACGTCGAGAACAGCGTGGACTTCCAGGTGCTGCAAATCGGGGCCAATATCATCAGTCAGTACCAAACTTCCAACTATCCGCCGACGATTTATTTCAATGATGGCAAAGGACTTGTCTGGTCCCGGCACACGGTGGTTGGAGTGACCAATCTTCCCTACCTGCAAACCCTCCTTTCCGGGGTGTTGCAGGTCAAGGCGCCCAATCCGAAGCCGCCCAATAATTACCCTGGTTCCACTTATGCATCCGGAACTACGGTTAGCGAGCCCGGAGTGGGGGCGTTGATGCTTTTGCCGGTCATTTGGAATCCCCACGATCCCACCAGTTCCGTCGGAGCCAACGGGCCGACCCGGTTTCGGGTGGTTGCCGACAGCATTTCGCCGGACCAGCTCTCGACCAGTTCGCGAAACTCCTATGCCGTCTATGCCAAAGACGTGAGCCATTACTCCTACGATGCCAGCAATCTGTCGCCGGGTAGTTCCTGGTATGTGGATTCCACCGGGACCGGAGCAAAGATTTCCCATCAATTCACGGCGGATAATACGGCGATCGAGTTGACGCTGGCTGCGCGCAGTACGACCACCAAGCCGCTCTTTCCCGAGCCCACGATGCTGGTGCGAGCGCAAACCATTACGGATATGAACGGCAATTCCATCCAAGTTGCTCTGGGGAGCGGGCATTTGATTAACACGGATGGTGCGGTCAGTTCCCTGCGAGTAAATCCAGGCTCGCCCACTTGCGGGCTCCCCAATTATTTTGCCAATGCGCTGAATATGCTGCAGCCCAGCCAGCCGCAGGATGGGGTGAATACCTCTTACATCGGGTTTTATCTTGGCGCGTTTCCACTCGCATGGAACTACGCCGCAAACCCCGCGAACCCGGCTGCCACCCAGACGGCTGCCTCCGCCTCTTCCACCGGCTGTTTTTGGGGAGGAAGTCAACACTCCGGCACCCGTGACGGAATCTTGTTTCATGACCTATCGAATGGAGTATTTGGATGCGTCGAACAACTGGGTTCCTTACGACACGAAGTATGGACAGGTCATGTATGACCGGATTCAGTTTGGAACGGGGACGGCGAGTCTTATTTGTGGATATCGAGGCGGTGGTAATGCCGGCGAAGGGCAGTGGGCAAGCGTGACTGATCCGCGTTCGAGCCGGTTTGGCTTGTTGTGGAATGGGACGAACAACTGGCAGGGGAACTATACGCCGGTAAACAGTGCGGGGCTTCCACTGCCGATTCCAGGGCCGGAACTGTATCTGGCAACTTATGGCGGGCAGAACGATTATGCGACCGGATATCTGGATACGGCGAGTGCCACGGTTTACACCATGCGTGAGGATGCCCAGGCGGGTTATTATTTCATGAAGTGCTGGCCATCAATGGCAAAGGCGTCAAACGGATGGATGGCTTGGATCGGTTGCAACGGATCTGCGACTCAAGGGCTGTGTCCGGGTCTGCTTTCGCAGAATAATACGGATATTTATTATGTTCCTTCGGCGTATTATGGGGCACCGCAGGGAGCGATGTCGCAAACCCCCAATTACTTTGCCGATCCGGATGGCATGGTGCGCCGTGCGATGGGGGCATTCGTGCCGCTGGGAACCACTAGCTCACCCACCTTTGAATCCGGGGGCGACACGCGAAAGCCGCCGTCTGCGGATACGCTGGTGGGCCTGCCGATGGCCCGTGTTTTTGCCTGGAACGGCGCGAATACCTACGTTCCGCCCTATGGCGATCCCGTGACTGCGGCCTATACCTCCACCTCTCAGGTTACCAGCCAGGCCCAAAGTCGGCCCTATTTCCTGCACCGGCCATTTCGCTCGGTGGCGGAACTGGGTTACGTCTTCTCCGATACCCCATGGCGGAATCTGGATTTCGCCACGGCAGAAAGTGGCAGTGCCGCCTTGCTCGACACCTTTTGCATTGAAGATACCGACAACCCCACCGGGCTGGTAGCAGGTCGGGTCAATCTAAATACCAGACAGGCCCCGGTGCTTAAAGCCATCCTCGCCGGTGGGTATCTGGACCCGGTTCAACTCCCATCTACGACGAGCGCGACCGCTCATCTCGATGCCGTCACTGCCGGTCTGCTGGCCAATGCGCTGGTGGCGCGAACGAGCGATACGGGAACCAGTGGTGCCGGGCCTTTGCAGAATATCAGTGAGCTCGTAGGACGCTATGTTAGCAAAAAGGCGATCAATGATCTGGGGGGATTGATTACCGGGGCCAACCAAGGAGTGCTGAACAGTGGCAGCGGCTTCTATGACGGGAAGCTCTCCTATGCCGGCTTTGGGGGAGGCAACTGGGACACGACCAATCACAAACCAGCCACCTCGACTCCGGCGGAGGACGTCTATTCCGCCTACCTGAACTCCAGTGCGTTCTCCACGAATGCAAAACACAACGGAACGCGGGAGACCGCAACCAACATTCAGCGCTTCCGGGAGGCGCCGATTCGCACCCTCGCTGCCGCCGGGCAGACGCGGGTGTGGAATCTTATGATTGATGTGGTGGCGCAGACCGGGCGTTATCCGGCCAATGCGGCAAACGCCAATTCCACGAACCCGCTCGCGGCCTTCATTGTCGAAAGGGAACAGCGGTTCTGGGTGCATGTGGCAATAGACCGGCTCACCGGGCAGGTAATTGATAAACAAGTAGAAGTGGTAAAAGAATGAAAACGATCAGCCTATTCGCATTTTCCCTTTTTTGGGCGACGGCACTCCTTGCCCAAATTGAGACGCCATCGGTCGGAATCACTTCGCAAAATCCTGTTCTGCCCCCCGGCCCTTTGCTGAGCCGCGCGCCGCAAGCTTTGCGTTGGATGATAGTGGTAAAGCCCTTGCGAGCGGAGGAAAGAAACATTCCGATAAAGCTGCCAAGGTCGAATCCGCCCTGCAGAAAAAGGTAATCACGGTGGTTAAAAGTGGGGACGTGGTATTCGAGCGGACGGCGGTGGAAGGGGGCGATAATGTGGACATCTGGCGAAAGAGCGGGAAGGGGATGGCCTACATCGGCCCCAAGGTTTCCTTTCCTGCGCCTAGCGGCAGCTCTTTCAATGTTACAGACTATGTGAAGACCGACTTTGCTGGCTTTGACTGGATCTCTGCATCCAACTTCGTCGGCATTCGGGATGTTATGGGGAGAAAGTGCCTCATCTTTCGTGACAAGACAGTGACTTTGGAGCCGCAGGAAATATCCTTTATTAAAACGGACATTTCTCAACGCCTAAGCAATGAAGCGGGACGAAAGCAGGACGCTCAAAAAGCCGGGGGGTCCAGTGTGGAGGGGGCTCACTATGCCCCGGTCCGGCCATTCAATCTTGAGGATTACAAGGTTGAGGTCGTGGCCTGCATTGACTTGGAAACGCGTCTGCCAGTTTTGCTTCAATACGGGATTTCCGGCATCCAAGGGGGCATGATGGCACGTACTTACCAGTATCAAGCTGCTCCAGCCAGCCTTTCACTTCCACCGGATGTTCAAAAGGCATTTGCTAATAATGAGCAACGTGAGCGGAACATGACGATACCCTGATGGGTGGCCGATCAATTGGAGGTTAAAATTTAAGAGTGATGCCGACAAGATTTGGCTGCGGAACGGGCTCTGCTTTAACTGGTAAGGCTCAACCGACTATTGAACTTAAACGGTTGAAACCGGTTTCATGAAGGAATAGTTTGATGCTTCCTTGTAAGCGGTAACTGTAAAAGTTCACGTGCGTTTACGACACTCCCCCTATCTACCTGCATTGCTGCTGACGGTCGGCTTGATGGCCAGTCCGATTGGACTGCCGTGGCCTGCCTATTCCCAAGGGGTCGTGACAGAGCAGGATGTGATGCTGGGGTTGTTCAAGCAGGCGGCGGGGGCATTTCAGCAGGGTAATTTCCAGGCGGCTGCGACTGCGTTGGAAACCCTGCTCGGCAAGGCGGGGAAGGATGCCCAGTTGGAGTCGGTTTACTACCTGCTGGGAGCCTCCTATTTCAATCTCGGGCAGTACGACAAGGCGGTGGAAAACCTCCGCAAATATCAGACGAATTATCCCAGCGGGGGGCGGGTTGCGGAGGTGACTCTTTCGTTGGGGCAAGCCCTGATGCTGCAAAAGGACGACGCGGGAGCGATCCGCGAGTTTTCCAAGCTGGAGGGGAATGCGGCGCTGCATGACGACGCTCTTTCCTGCAAGGCGCAAGCCCAGCGCGAAAGCGGGGACGTGCCCGGGGCGATTGCGACTTATGAGAAACTGGTGGCAGGCGGCATTCGCTCACCGATGATTGCAACCAGTGCCATTGCTCTGGTCGAGCTTTATGCGAAGCAGGGAGCGATGGCGTTTCCCAAGGGAGTCCTGGCGCAAGTTCGCGCGGCTCTGGATGTCAGCGGAAGAGCTCGCGGCGATCGAGTGGGATGTGACCGAGCACCTATGCTCACCCGCAGAGCTCGGTTGGAAGCACACGATTTCGCTGGATCACGACTTCTACGGACGCGACGCGCTAGTCCGCGAGGCGGACGCCGGCGGCCCGACACGCGCCTTCGTCGGATTCCTCTGGAACAGCGACGACATGGCCGAACTCTATGCGCGCCAATTCCGCGATGAGCCCGCGCCTCCCCCACCCGATCTACCCTACGGTCAGTTCCGGTTGTCGTATCAGAAGGTGACGAAGGACGGAAAACTGGCGGGCTGGGCCACGGGTGCGACGTACAGTCCGAACGTGCGGCGCATGATTTCGATGGCGCGTATCGAAAAGCCACTTGCTGCGCCAGGAACCGAACTTTCTGTACGCTGGGGTGGTTTCTCCGACGAACCTAGCTGCGAGATCCGGGCAACGGTCGTCGAATTGCCCTTTATCAGGCAGCATCGCAAGGACGAGAAGATCAAGTGATCCGCCGAACCCTGACATCAGCCTAGGGACGAGACGCATGAGCGCGAGGATCATCGATGGCAAAGCAGTCGCGAAGCGCATTCGGGCCGAGTGCGCCGAGCGAGTCCAAGAGCTTCATCGCCGAAGCGGCCTCACGCCGGGTCTTGCGGTGATCCTCGTCGGTGACGACCCCGCATCCCAGGTCTACGTCGGGAACAAGATCAGGGCCTGCGAGGGCGTCGGCATCAAGTCGCAGACGTTTCGCTACGGCCGGGACGTCGACACAGAGACGATCCTCGCCAAGATCTACGAACTGAACGCGGATGCAGGCGTGCATGGCATCCTTGTCCAGTTACCCATGCCGCCCGGTGTCGATACACCAAGGGTCATCCGCGCGATCTCGGTCGAGAAGGACGTCGACGGCTTTCATCTCTACAACGTCGGCGGCCTAGTCGTCGGCAATACGATCTTTCTCACCTTGCACGCCATACGGCGTGGTGAAGCTGCTCGAGGCCGAGGACGTCCCGATAGCCGGTCAGAACGTCGTCGTAGTCGGTGCCAGCAACATCGTCGGCAAGCCTATGGCACTGATGCTGATCCAGCGTGAAGCGACGGTTGCGGTATGCCATGCCAAGACGCGCGATCTTGCGCAATTGACGATCCTGGCCGACATCCTGATCGTCGCCGCCGGCGTCCCCAACCTCATAGTTCCGCAGATGGTGAAGCACGGCGCGGTCGTGATCGATGTCGGGATCAATCGGCTGCCCGACGGTCGCATCGTCGGAGACGTCGACTTCGAAGGCGTCGCGCAAAAGGCTTCATTCATAACGCCAGTCCCCGGCGGGGTCGGTCCTATGACCGTTACGATGCTTCTTATCAATACGCTGTCATCCGCCGAGCGTGTCGCTGAAAGCGCCGTCAGCAGCGTGAGCTCGAACACGGCCCTCCGGCGCACATGTCGCACAGACGCACCCCTAATCGATTGAACTATCGAGCGCAGGTCGGCTACTTTTCCAAAAAGACCGTTTGAAAAATCAGCTGCTCAAACGGCCCCTCTCGCTATGACCATTCTCGTCAAACACAGTTTGGCGCCGATTGGAGCAGTTGACGACACCCTTCGGCGGCTCGAGGAGACAACACAGGATCTTGTCGGTCACAACTGCATCAATCTGCACCTTCCGACCTATCAGAAAGTACTGAACTGACAGCCCTCAGGCAGCAGCGGCCGTGCAAGCGGTCTCCGCCAGCCGCACCCAGTAGCGGATTCCGTGCGGCAAAGCCGCGTCGTTGAAGTCGTAGTGCGGGCTGTGCAGATTGCGCCCGCCGGCATCTGGTCCGTTGCCGATCCAGACATAGGCCCCTGGCTTCTTCTCCAGCATAAAGGCAAAATCCTCGCCCACCATGCTCGGCGGACGATCGGTGACGACGCGCTCTCCGCCGACGGCGAGCGCGGCTGCCCGCCGCGCCGTCTCGGACTCGGCGGCCGAATTGATCGTCGCAGGATAGCGGCGTTGATAGGCGAACCGACAGCTCGCATCAAATGCAGCGCAGATCTTGTCCGCCCGCTGCGCCATCTTGGCTTCCAGGAGATCGCGCACCTGCGGATCGAACGAGCGCACGGTCCCGCGCAACACCAGCTTATCCGGAATAACGTTCCAGGTGTCGCCGGCATGGATCTGGGTGATGCTGATGACCGCTGCATCGGTCGGGCTGACGGCACGGCTGACAATGGTCTGCCAGGCGAACTGCAACTGCGCGCCGATGGTGATCGGATCGACACCTTGATGCGGCATGGCACCGTGGCTGCCTTTGCCCTCGATGATCGCCTCGAAGGTATCGAACGCCGCCATGACCGGCCCGGCATGCACGGCCAAATGGCCGCAGGGAAGCCCCGGCCAATTGTGTGCACCGTAGACCGCATTGACCGGAAAGCGCGAGAACAGCCCCTGCTCGACCATCACTCTGGCGCCGCCCTCATTCTCCTCCGCCGGCTGAAAGATGAAGACAAAGGTGCCCTCTTCGGCCTCGCCTCGGCCAGAACGCGCGCCGCGCCCAACAACATCGCGGTGTGGCCGTCATGACCACAGGCGTGCATGCGGCCGGAATGCTTCGACGCGTAGGGCAATCCAGTGGCTTCCGTGATCGGGAGCGCATCAATGTCCGCGCGCATGCCGATCGAAGGTCCCTTACTGCAGCGCAAGACCCCGACCACCCCCGTGCCGGCAAGGCCGGTGTGCACCTCGAGCCCGAAGGAAGTTAGCCGCTCGGCGATAAAGGCTGCCGTCCGCTTTTCCTCGAAGGCGAGTTCGGGATGAGCATGAAGGTCGTGCCGACATTCCACCACGTCAGGCAGAATGCCATCGATGCGCTTGTCGAGATTGCCCATGCTGAAACCTCTCAGCCCTGCGCGTTGCGCGCCATGAACGATTGCGGCGAGCCTTCGTCGGGGTCGACGAAGATGATGTCCATGGGGTCGCGCCGTGGCGTGTCAACCGACAGGAAGACCACCGGATGCTCAAACAATTTGGGCATGGCGTGCACGGTGTTGCGGGCGAAGAACAAAAGCTGCCCGGGTTTGAACTCCGCCTCGGTGGCGGGATCCTCCATCCAGAAGGTGCCGCGGCCGGAGAAGACGTAGAGATACTCGTCGCAGGTCGCGTGATAATGCGCCGGTGTCGGGCGATAAACGCGAAACACCCGCGCGCTCGCCTCGGCGCGATTGGTCAGATATTCGTCGACTAGCAGCGTCTTGGCCGTCTCTGGAAAGCTTGCTGCGATCGTCGCGATGTCGAAGCGCCCGTTCCCGGTCGGCTCCTCCGCGACCTGCCGTGCGGCCGTCGACTGCTGCTTTGCATTCGCCATCGTTTCGGATCCCTGCTATCGCTGTTCGCCGGTTCGCGTCGTTCGACAGCTCAGTCGTAGACCTTGATGAGCGCCTGGGTGCCGTCGCGGAGACCGCCGCGCTCGGCAAGCGCGTTGTACTGACCGAGCGCTGTCATGAGGCCCTTCAACTGAAGACCAGCAGCGCCGGCCTCCTCGCTGGCGATCCGCAAATCCTTGATCAGGTGCTCGACGAAGAAGCCTGCGGTGAAATCGCGGTTCACCATTTTTGGCCCCAGCATGTTGAGCAGGAAGCTCCCTGCCGCACCGGTACCGATCGAGGCCAGCACCGCATGGGCATCGAGCCCCACCCGGCCGGCATAGGCAAGACCTTCGGCGACGCCCAGCATGGTGCCCGCGATCACAATCTGATTGGCAAGCTTGGTATGCTGCCCTGCCCCCGGACCGCCCTGACGACGAATATTGGTGCCCATCAGTTGCAGGATCGGCATCACGGCGGCGACATCAGCCTCCTCGCCCCCGACCATGATCGAGAGCTTGGCGTCGCGCGCGCCGATATCGCCACCGGAGACCGGCGCATCGATCGCGCCTACTCCCCTCGCGCGCGCCGTGGTGGCGATGCGCTTGGCGAGCGAGGGGCTCGAAGTGGTCATGTCGATCAGCATCGCGCCGGAGCGCGCCTGCGCGATGATGCCACGCGCGCCCAAATAGACCTCTTCCACGTCCTTCGGCAAGCCGACCATGGTGATGACCACGTCGGCCTTGGACGCCGCAGAACCCGGATTGTCGTGCCAGGTCGCGCCACGCGCCAAGAGACCTTCGGCCTTGGCGCGGGTGCGGTTATAAACGTGCAGCGGATGGCCGGCGGCCAGAATGTGGCCCGCCATATGCGCGCCCATCAGGCCGAGGCCTATGAAGGCGACAGGGACTCTGGTGTCGGTCATGTTTGCTCCTTGTTGGTCCTGCCACGCAACAGTTCGCGCAGATACATCGGGCTTAGCGGCTGGCGGTCAACGATGACGCCAAACGGCGCCAGCGCGTCGTTGACGGCGCTCGGCAGCACGCCCAGCGCGCCCATCACGCCGCCTTCGGCCATGCCCTTGCTGCCGGTCGCCGTGCGCCGGCTCGGGGTGTGTTGCGAGATCACCTCGATCGGCGGAATTTCGACCGCCGTGGCGAGGAGATAATCGGCAAAGCTGCCGGTGCGGTTCTGGCCCGTTTCGTCGTAGATGACTTCTTCCAGCAGCGCACCACTGATGCCCATGGCGATGGCGCCTTGCTGCTGACCGCGTACGATCGCGGGGTTGTAGACGGTGCCGCAATCTTCAACGACCAGATAGCGCTCGATCGCGAGATGGCCGGTCTCGCTATCGACCCGCACCTCGCACGCGTGCGTCGAATTCGAGAAGGTCATGGGCGGCGGATCATAGGCTCGGTGCGCCTCAAGACCCGGCTCCATCCCCGGCGGCAGGCGCAGCGGGTCGAGATATGCGACGTGGGCCACATCGGCAAGCGAAAGCCCGGCATCCGTCCACGTGCCACCGAGCCGGCGCTCAATGTGTCCCGCGCGCAGGCGCAGCTCGCTGCTGCTGTTGAGCCCGAGCAGCGCGGCAGCGATAGTCAGCACCTTGTCGCGCAGCGCTTGCGCGGCAATCAGCAGCACGCCGCCTCCGGCGGTGCCGCCGCGGGCGCCGCGACTGCCCATGCCGTAGGGTGCGGTATCGGTATTGCCGAGATGGATCTGCACATCCGAAGGATCGACGCCGAGCGGCTCGGCCACCACTTGTGCAAAGGTCGTTTCGTAACCCTGGCCCGAGGCCATCAACCCGACCGATGCGTTGATCGCCCCCGAGGGCTCGATCTTGACCCATCCCGCCTCGTGGCCCGAGCCGGGAATGCCGGCGGCCTTGTAGAAGGCCGAGCCGTAGGTCGTGGACTCGACAACGCAACAGAGGCCGAGACCGCGGTAGATGCCGCGCCGGCGATCGGCCGCCTGACGCTCGCGAAAGCCTGCGACGTCGATCACGCGCAACGCCGTGTCGAGCGTCTCGCGCGGCGTAACATCCTCCACCACGAGGCCAGTGGGCATCGCATAGGGCATCTCGGAGGCCTGCAGCATATTGAGGCGTCGGACTTCGATCGGATCGCAGCCTACCCGTCGCGCGATCGCTTCGATCGTGCCTTCCATGACCCAGCTGGTGATCGCCATCGGCGCGCGCATCGGGCCGTTGCCGCACTTGTTGGTAAGCGCGATCTTGATGTCGAATGCGTAGTCCTGAATCCGGTAAGGGCCGGTCAGGATCATCGCCACCACGCGAGCGAGATAGTTCGCCGGGTAGAAGCAGTAGGCGCCGAAATCCTCGGCGATCTCAAGCTCCAGCGCCAAAATGCGACCGTCGCGGTCAACGGCGGCACGCGTGCACGCGACGTCCTCGCGAGCATGGCTCGCCGCAATCAGGTTCTCCGCCCGGTCCTCGCGCCAGCGCACTGGCCGACGCAGCTGGCGCGCAAGCGCCGCGGTGGTCAGTTCCTCGCGATAGAGCGCGATCTTCTGGCCGAAAGCGCCGCCGATGTCAGGACAAAGTACCGTCACCTGCAACTCGGCAAGGCGCATGCGGCGCGCAAGCTGAGTGCGCAAGGGATGCGGCACCTGGTTGCCGATATGCATCGTCAGGTGTCCGCGGCCTGCGTCCCAGATGGCGCAGCAACCGCGGGTTTCGATTGGCGCATGAGTCTGCCGCGGTTGACGGAATTGAGCCTCGACCACGAGCGGAGCATCCGCGAAGCGGCGCGCCGGATCGCCGGCGGTAAAGCTCTGATGCGCGATCAGGTTCGATGGCAGGCCTTCATCGAACTCGCGGCGCATCGGGAGCGAGAGCCCGCTCAAGGTCTGACACGGGCTCGAGCTCCTCATACGTGATCTCCACCAGCTCAGCGGCATCCTCGGCGAGATAGCGACTGACCGCAACGATACAGACCACGGGATCGCCGATGAAGCGGACCTTGTCGATCGGCAGCGTCGGAAACTCGGTCGGCATGAGGCCTTCGATCGGCGGGGCCATGCGCAGCGGTATGGTCCATTGGGCGAGTTCACGCCCGGTCACAACTGCAACCACGCCCTCGGCCGCACGCGCCGCATCGCAGCCGATCGCCACGATGCGCGCATGGGCGTGAGGCGACCGCACGAAATGCGCATGCAGGCAGCCGGGTACGGCAATGTCATCGAGGTAGCGACCCTGCCCGGTAACAAGGCGATAGTCCTCCTTGCGGGGGAGCGCCGCGCCGATGGTGCGCTCATCGTTCATCGGTCGCCTCCACACGGCGCCGCACCGCCGCCTTCCGGACCGCCGCGACGATGTTGTGATAACCTGTGCAGCGACAGAGATTGCCGGAAAGGGCCTCGCGGATCTCCGTCTCGTTCGGCTCCGGGTGCTCGGCGAGCCAGGCCTCCATGGTCACGACAATGCCCGGCGTGCAAAAGCCGCATTGCAGCCCGTGCTCCTCGTGCAGCGCCTGCTGCACCGCAGAAAGTTCACCACTGGCGGAAACGCCTCGATCGTAGTGATCTCGTGCCCTTCGGCTTGAACGGCATAGATCAGGCAGGCGCGAGCGGGCGCGCCGTCGAACAGGATGGTGCAGGCGCCGCAGACGCCGTGCTCACAACCGACATGTGTGCCTGTGAGGCCGCAATCCTCGCGCAGCACGTCCGAAAGCAGCCGCCGCGGCTCGACAAGCACGCGATGGGTGCTGCCATTGATCGTGAGTGTGACGGGGATGGATTCCGTACTCATGACGCGCGCTCCAACGCCTCATTCAGGGCATCGCGAGTTAGTCGCTCGACCAGTTCGCGACGAAAGACGATCGGTGTCCGTTCGTTGTCCTCGATCTCGACCGCCCGGGCGACCGTCGAAGCAATTCGCGCGGACCAACCTTCACCGATCGTGGTCGCGCACTCGCGCGGCACCAGATCATCCACCCGCACTGGCACCGGTCCGATGCCGCCGATGGCGAGCCGTAGCCTCTCGATCGCAGTGCCCTCGCCGCGCGCCAACGTCGCCGCAACCGATGCGATGGCGAAGTCGCCGGAGCGCCGGTTGAACAACCGAAAGCCCCAGCCCTCGCGTCGACGCGGCAAGGGAATGTGGACTGCGGCGAGCAGTTCGTCCGGCTCGAGCGCGGTGGAGAAGATGGAGACAAAGAAGGCCTCGGCACCGATGCGTCGCGTGCCCGCCGCCGAAAGCAGCTCGAACTCGGCATCCAGCACCAGCACCGCGAGCGGCAGCTGCGCCGCGGGATCGGCGTGGGCAAGGCTGCCGCCAAACGTACCGCGCTGACGGATCGCGTAGTGCCCGATGGTTTCCGCGGCATAGGCGAGCAGCGGCGCGTGACGTTTCACCAGATCGTCCCGCTGAAGTTGCGCGTGTCGCACCATCGCGCCGATCGTCAGCCACTCTCCATCGGCGAGCACACGGCCGAGCTCGGTCAGGCGGTTGATATCGATCAGATGATCCGGCCGGGCGAGCCGCATGTTCAGCATCGGCGCAAGGCTCTGGCCGCCGGCGATGATCTTGGCGTTGTCGCGCCAGGGTAGCGAGGCTGTTCAGCGCCTCGCCCAGCGTTGCGGGCGCCTCGTAGGAGAACTTGCCGGGCTTCACGACACGCTATCCTCGGCCAGCGTCATGCCGGTGGCCTTGTCGAACAGGTGCAGCCGCTCGGAAACAAGCCCGAGCCGGATCGCGGCACCCTCCTGGTGCCGAGCTTCCTTATCGACGCGAACGAACACATCGCTGCCTTCAACTTTTAGACCAAGGAAGCGGTCGGAGCCGACCGGCAGCACGGAATTGACGGTGCCGTCGAGGCTGGGTGCCGCGTCCTTTTCCGCGCAGACATCTTCGGGGCGCAGGCCGAGGACGACTTCCGACGTGCGGCGTGACGAAAGCTGCGCAGTAAACTTCGACGGAAGCGCGATGGCGAGTGCGCCGCGCCGGAACAGCGGGACGCCGGCTCCCGACTCGATGGTCCCTTCCAGGAAATTAATGGCTGGATTGCCGAGGAAGGCGGCTACGAACATGTTGCGGGGGCGCTCATACACCTCGTCCGGCGTACCGATCTGCTGAATCAGGCCATCCTTCATCACCACGATCCGGTCGGCGAGTGTCAGCGCCTCCGCCTGGTCATGGGTGACGTAGACAAAGGTGGTCTGCATCGCATTGTGCAGATGCTTGATCTCCGCGCGCATGGAAATGCGCAGCGCGGCGTCCAGATTTGACAGCGGCTCGTCCATCAGGAACACCGCCGGCTGGCGCACCATGGCCCGACCGAGCGCTACCCGCTGGCGCTGGCCGCCGGATAGCTGGCTGGGCCGACGCTCCAGCAGATGAGCGATCTCGAGCTTTGCCGCCGCATCGCGGACGCGACGATCGATCTCGGCCCCATCGACGTGACGCATGCGCAAACCAAAGGCGATGTTCTCGTAGACCGTCTTGTGCGGATAGAGCGCATAGCTCTGAAACACCATCGCGACATCGCGCTTGTGCGGCGGCAGGGCGTTGACGATCTGCCGGTCGAACCACAGTTCACCCTCGGTGACCTCTTCCAGCCCGGCGATCATGTTGAGCGTCGTCGACTTGCCGCAGCCGGAGGGTCCGAGCAGTACCACGAACTCCTTGTCCTTGATCTCGAGGTTGAGATCGTTCACCGCGATCACGTCGCCGGCGTAACGCTTGGTTATCGATTTGAATTCGATCCGGGCCATATCACTCTCTCACCCCTTGACGGCACCGGCGAGTCAATCCGGCCACGATGTAGCGTTCGAAGACCAGCGCGAGAATGACCGGCGGAATGATCGCCAGCACTCCGGCCGCGTTGATGAAGGAAAAGCTGATGGTGAAATCCGAGGTGAAGGAAGCGACGATGATCGGCAGGGTCTGCGAGGCCGTCGTCTGGGTGAACATCAGCGCCAGCAGAAACTCGTTCCAGCTTGCGAGAAACGCGAACAGGATCACCGCCACCAATGAAGGCCGCGCCAGCGGCAAATCACCCGCAGCAGCGTCTGCCACCGCGAGCAACCGTCCACCCGCGCCGCCTTGTCGAGCTCGTCGGGCAGCGACTCGAAATAGCTGACCAGCACAAAAACCGAGAATGGGACGGTCACCGCGAGATAGGTGATGATTAGCGACGACAAACTGTCGAGGAGCCCCAGATTCCGGATGAAGAGGAAAAACGGCACCACGAGCGCAATGTCGGGAATGACGCGTGTGGCGAGAATGCCGTAGATCGAGGCATGCCGGCCGCGGAAATGGATCTTGGCCAGCGCGTAGGCCGCCGGTATGCCGACCAAGAGATTGAGAATCACCACGGCGCTCGCCACGATAATGCTGTTACGCATGGCAGGGAGCAGGTTGGAGGCCGTGGAAGGGATGAATCCGCCACTCGCCGGGTCGGCGGCCTTGCGGGTCTCGTAGGTGACCGTCTTGTCCTTGGCGGCGAAAATCGCGGCAAAGTTCTCCGCTGTCGGTGCCTGCGGGATCCAGTGCGGCGGCTTGGAAATGATCTCGTGCTCGCTCTGAAATGATGACGACACCAGCCAGGCGATCGGCGCAAGCACATAGGCAACGAACAACAACGAAGCGAGCCCCAGCGCGATGCCGCGGCCAATGCGGCGCAGTGGCGAATGGGCGCGGTAGTGACGAACATCGGCGCCGAAGCGGCAGTCACCAGCGTCATCGTCAGATCCTCTGGGCCAGGGCACGAATGATCAGATAGGCCAGTGCCAGCGTTGCGAGCGCGAGCACATAAGCCATGGCCGCTCCGGTGCCGAAGGACAGGTTGCGGAAGGTCTCGACGTAGATGCGCCAGGCAACGACGTGGCTGGCGTCGCCCGGTCCGCCCTCGGTCAGAATGAAGAACAAGTCAAAGTGACGGATCGCCATCATGGTCTCGTAGACGGCAACGAGCCCAAAGGCTGGCTTCAGCGCAGGCAGCGTGATGTGAACGAAACGCCGCAGGCCATTGGCCCCGTCGACCTTCGCAGCCGCATGCAAATCGGACGGAATCGTCTTCAGACCGACCAGCAGCAGAATGGTGGCAAGCGGCACCTCTTTCCAGACGAAGGCGTTGGCGATCAGCGGCAGCGTCTTGTCTGCGTCGCCGAGCCAGACCATGTAGGAATTGATGAAATCCAACTGGTAGAGCAGCCCGTTCAGCGCGCCGTAGTTGGAATCGTAGATCCACTTCCACATCAGCGCGTTGGCGACATAAGGAATTGCCCAAGGCACGAGCAAAATAGCGCCGAGCGCACGCCGGCCGGGGAAGTTCTCGTTGAGCAGCAGAGCGACGAGCAGCGCCAGGATCGAGATCGCGGCGACAGACATCACCGAGAAATAGGCGGTGCGCTGCACCGCGAGCCAAAATTGCGGGTCGGTCAAGACGGTGACGTAATTGTCCAGGCCGACAAACGGCATTCGGCCCGGCCGCGTCAGTTTCAGCGAGAACAGGCTTACATAGAACGAGTAGACGATCGGGAAGACCGCGACCGCGAGCAGCACGACGGCGAGCGGCGTCACGAACAGAAAAGCCGCGCGCTCGTCATAGGTCAGGCCGCCGCGACGCGGCCGTTTCGCGGCAATCGCTGCGCTGGACGTCATATTGAAGCCCTCAACAGCTCCCCTCAGCCCTGCTTCTTCAGCTCGGTCCATTTCGCAGCCGAGGTATTCAGCGCCTGTTCGACGCCGATCTTGCCCATGATCGCCCGCTGCCAGGCGGTACCGTTGACGTCGTTCCACTCGCCGAACCAGGGCATGATCACGTCCTTCTTGCGCGCCAGTGATTGCTGCTTGCCGATCAGGTCGACATCGCCATAGGCTGCATAGGCGGCGCGGATCTCCGGATCGTTGAACAGCGATTTGACGCCGAAGCCTGAGCCGACATCCTTGAAGAGCATTTTCTGGAATTTGTACTCGCCATCGGCCTTGCCGCCGAACCATTCCATCAGCTTGACGGTATTGGCAGCGCGTTCCGCATCCGCCTGCGCCCGGGGCGTCATGCCGTAGAAGCGCATCCAGCCGACTGTGGCATGTGAGCCCTTGTCGCCCTTAGGCATCAGCGCGATCTTGGCGTTGCCGGCCAGCTTGCTCTGGGCGGGATCGTTCAAAGTGCGCAGACGATATTTTGGGATCAAGGCGAAGGCATGCTCGCCCGACGAGAAGGCCTTCAGCACGGCAAGTTCACCGGTCTCGACACAGGAAGGCGACAGGATCTTGTGCTTCTGCACGGCATCAACGAGCCAGCGCAATGCGGGCGCGGCGCCATTCGCCGGGTCCTGCATTACCGCATCGCCCTTGTCGTCGGTGAAGCGGCCGCCGTTGGAAAAGACCATCGCGGCCATGAACTCGATCAGCCAGCTTTCCTGAGCCATCGAGATCAGGACCGGCCATTGCGCCAGTCCCTTGTCCTTGATGATCTTGCTCTGCTCGACCACCTCGGCCCAGTTCTCCGGCGGCGCCTTGATGCTCGCCTTGGCGAGCATGTCGGCGTTGTAAATAAAGGCCATGTAGTCGCTGTAATAGGTGTTGCCGTACTGCTTGCCCTTGTAGGTCATAGAGTTGACGCAGAACTGATCAACGTCGGAATTGTCGGTCAGCGACTTGTAGTGGTCGACCGGCGCGATCCAGCCGGCGTCCGCCCACTCCGGCAACCAGCTGTCCGAGACCCAGAGCACGTCGATCGGCGCCTTGCCGATGAACTTGGTGATGGTGGCCTCGCGATACTGCGCCCAAGGAGCGTTGCTGTAGTTGACCTTGATGTCAGTCTTTGCCTCGAAGGCCGCGAGATGGCTTTTCACGGTATCGACCCCCGCCGACCAGGTCGCGAAGTTGATCGGCTCGCCGGCCTGCGCCTGACGCAGGCCGAGCCCGGCCGAAAGGCTGGCAGCAGCAATGCCAGACGCGGCCGTCTTCAGAAAAAAACGGCGGCTCAACGGGGCAATCGAGGTCATGTGTTTTGATCTCCCAACAGGTTGATTGTCCGCAGCTCGCGCGGGTCGGCGCTCTGCGGGCTCTCGGGAAAACCTAGCACGCAAAAATTAAGTCGTAAACTGACGACTTATAGGCAGGCCGAACATTTGTTGGGCGCGAGGTGGTGCTCCCCTGAAGGCAGCCGCCTCGAAAGCCCGCGCCCGCTCGTTGAGGCCAGCGAAGCCCGCGACGAAGGCGCGCACGTGCAGCGCCAGGATGCGCTCCTCGGGGACGTCAAGACTGGCGGCGTAGAGATGTCTGCCGGATAGCGAGGTGGGAAACGGCGCCGTGAAGCGTCCAACCGACCTCACGCATCAAGGCAGGATCCGTCGGCAATTCCACCTGCTGCTCGTGGGCCGCCTCGCGCACGATGGTCTCCAGGAGATCGAACACGATCGCGGATATGTAGTCAGGTGCCATACGCGCCTCGGCGAGCGAGGCATAAAGGGAAGAGGCGCATCCATTTGCGCGTCAGCACAGTTGCGTAGTAGTTCCCATAAAAATCGAGCAATCGCTGCTCTATCGGACGGCTGCTGATCCCGTAGTTGGACGAGCCAGACCGCCTTGAACGGCGCAGACAATCGTCTCGCGATAGACCTCATCGAGCAGCGCCGACTTGGATGGAAAATATCGGTAGAGCAACCGCTGCGCCACGCCGCAGGCGGCGGCCAGCGCCCTCGTCTGCCCGGTTAGGCCGTATTCAGCAAAGAAGTCGCTGGCCTTGGCGAGAATTTGCGCCCGGCGCTCGGCCGGCGGCAATCGCGGGACCACGGCTGCCTTCGCAGACAACCGCCCGGCCCGTTCCCGCGGACGCACCTCCGGCGTTCCGCTGACCAATTTGGATCGCGCCCGCATGCGGATAACCCCTTCATAAATTAAATCGTCATATGACGACAGATTATGATTGCACAGCCCTCGGGACAAGCTACTGTTGGACCTTCCCAACGCCAGGCCGTGCTTTGCCTAACAGGACCAATACCGATGATCTATGAGCACCGCACCTACCAGATTCTCAGGCCGGCAAGGCCGGAGAATTTCTGAAGATCTACGAAGCCGAAGGGCTCGGTATCATTACCCGCTACGCCCGGCTGATCGGCTGCTGGACCAAAGAATCCGGCGTCCTCAATTCAATCGTGTTCATCTGGGCCTATGATGACTTCGCCCATCGCACCGCGCAGCGTCACAAGCTCGCGCAGGATCCGGATTGGGCAGTTTTCACCCCGAAAATCCTGCCCTTCTTGGTCCACCAGGAGAGCACGTTCCTCACGCCGGTCGCGTTTTCACCGCTGAAGTGAAACAAACGCCACGTCTTGGGATCTGCGACAGCGCGACAGACATTAGGGAGCGGCTGTGCCAGTCAGCGCCTTTGAACTGTTCAAGATCGGCATCGGGCCTTCCAGTTCGCATACGGTTGGTCCCATGCTCGCGGCGCGCCGGTTCCTTGAGGAGGCCAAAGCGTGCGGGGGGCGTTCGACCGCATAAGCGCCCTGACGGTGGAATTGTTCGGATCACTCGCCCTTACCGGACGCGGACACGGTACCGACCGCGCCATCCTCTTTGGACTTCTGGGCGAGAAACCTGCATGTGTTGAGGTAGCCAGCGCAGTGGCGCAAGCCGAGGAGGTCCGGCGATCGGGCCGACTGCGCCTGCTCGGAGAGCGCACCATTGCATTCAATGAGGATGCCCACCTGCTTTTTCACAGGAAAGACAATCTGCCGCGCCATCCAAACGGGCTGCGCTTTTCTGCCCATGACGACACCGGCGACGTCATTTTCTGGCGCAACTACTATTTCGATCGGCGGCGGGTTCGTGATCGGTGAGGACGAAGAACCAAACGCCTCCAACACTACCGAGCTCTTGCCCTACGACTATCGATCCGCCGAGAAGCCGCCGACAATGGCCGCCGCTGCCGGACTCAGCAATAGACGAGGTTGCCTTTGCCAACGAACAGCGAGACGATTTCCCGACGACGTGCGGGCTGGATTGGATCGGATCTGGAGCGCGATGCGCGCATCGATCGACCGCGGGCTGTGTCACGAGGGAGAATTGCCGGGAGCATTCCGGGTACGTCGGCGTGCACCGTCCTTATATCGGCGCCTAAATGAAGATTACGGGAGCAACGATCCGGGTCGCCCCCTGCAGGAATTGGACTGGGTGACCGCTTTCGCCATAGCGGTAAACGAGGAGAACGCGGCCGGTGGACGCGTAGTGACGGCGCCAACCAACGGGGCTGCCGGGATCATTCCTGCCGTCCTCGCCGACGACTGCCGCTTCTACCCGGCCGCCGACCGTGCCGACATTCATCGCTTCCTATTGACGGCAGCAGCGATCGGATCGCTCTACAAGGAGAACGCTTCGATTTCAGGCGCGGAGGTCGGGTGCCAGGGTGAAGTCGGAGTTGCCTGCTCGATGGCCGCGGCTGGGCTGGCGGCAGTGCTTGGAGGCAACGATCGCCAGATCGAGAATGCCGCCGAGATCGGTATGGAGCACAACCTCGGTCTCACCTGCGATCCCGTAGGCGGATTGGTTCAGATTCCCTGCATCGAGCGTAATGCGATAGGCGCTACCAAGGCGATTACCGCCGCACAGCTTGCGCTATCAGGTGATGGTCATCACTACGTCACGCTGGACAAGGTGATCGAAACGATGCGGCAGACTGGTGCCGACATGCAAACCAAATACAAAGAGACATCGCTTGGCGGACTGGCGGTCAGCGTAACCTTGTGCTGACAAGATTGTTTGCGGCGAACGTTCGATCTGCAGGCCTCCTCGAGGCCTGTCCCAGTGGACCGCGCGGCAACAATAAGCACCGCATTCACGTTCGTCCGCCATCCGGCCTGCCGCCGGTTACATCGTCACTAGTACTCACAGACGCGTTGCCGCGGCTATCTGACCAAATTGGTGTGGCCGCACCGATCCCCGACGGCAAGAACGCCTTGCGGGCGTCCGACGTTGGGGGTTCGCGTCACTGGGAGCGTCTCGAACCCCCGACATCATTTTTTGTCACTGTAACCCCGAGAACTCTGGCCGTAGGCCGAACGCTGAGTGCTGCTCGTCACGAGCGCAATCAGCTCTCAAGCGCACGTCCGCCCAGCCCTTGCGACCCAACTCTCTAAGCCGCGCAAACCTTCTGAGGGTCTCACATCACCTCAAGGAGCGACCATCCACACTGGCTCTCAATAGATTTTTCTTGATCTCCCGGTGCACACGTCGTGCACACGCTGCCTTCTAACCGCTTGAAAAACCTGAACTCTCGCTCCAATCCATCATCGGGGCAACGCCAAATCTATGCGCTAACATATTGAAATCATTTAGTTTTATCTTGCTGGCCGACTGACTGGTTTTGCGCCGAAGCCGACAGTTCCTATTTCATTTTCCCTTCTGTTACTCGCTTACATCCCAGCCAGCTGCCAGACGCAAAGTTGCGTCAGCCCTCCCCAAGCCCAGGGCTGCACTCGCGCGATCGCAGTTTTGGCGATGACAGAGCAAAAGATCTTGCGACGCTTCTGCTACGAAACGACGGCGGCTACGCCGGTGCCCCGAAAACATGACGCGGAGGAGATGCGTATAGTCGGACTCGAAGACCATGATCGCCACGAAAACCAGCACCAATATCGGCGGCAGCAGGATGGCATAGGCCAACGCCAGCCGCTCCCAGGCCATGTGCATGAAGACGGCGACGATCAGTCCCGCCTTCAACATCATGAACAGCAGGATCAGCGACCACCTGAGATAGCCCTGCAGACCGAAAATAGTCGACGAGATAGGAGCAGGTGCTGAGAACGAACAGCCAACCCCAGACCACGAGATAGAGCTTGATCGGGTGCTGCTGGTGCTCGGCGGCGTCGTGCGAGCGTCATGCACGGTGAGCCCTTCATGCCGCCTCCTCACCAAAGATAGAACAAGGCAAAGATGAACACCCATACCAGATCGACGAAGTGCCAGTAGAGGCCCATGATCTCGACGATCTCGTAGCTGCCCTTGCGGCTGGTGAAGAAGCCGCGCCGGTCCGATGTCGAAATCGCCGCGCCAGACTTTTCGCGCGATGATGATCAGGAAGATCACGCCGATCGTCACGTGGGTGCCGTGGAAGCCGGTGATCATGAAGAAGCTACGAGCCGAACTGCGCGGCGCCCCACGGGTTGCCCCAGGGCCGGACCCCCTCCGTGATCAGCTTGGTCCATTCGAAGGCCTGCATGCCGACGAAGGTTGCGCCGAACGCCGCGGTCAAAGCATCAAGATCGCGGTTCTGCGCGGCGGTCGCGGCGGTAGCCGAAATTGACCGCCATGGCCATCGTTCCGCTGCTGCTGATCAGGACGAAGGTCATGATGGCGATCAGGATCAGCGGGATCGTCGAGCCGCCGATGTGTAGCGCGAAGACCTCGCTCGGGTTCGGCCACGGCACGGTCGTGGACATCCGCGCCGTCATGTAGGAGAGCAGGAAGCAACTGAAGATGAAGGTGTCGCTGAGGAGGAAGATCCACATCATGGCCTTGCCCCAGGACACGTTCTTGAACGCGCGCTGATCCGAGGACCAGTCGGCGACGATCCCGCGCCAGCCGTCGAGCCGGGCCGGCGATTGTCCTGAGTTGGTCAGCGCTGTCTCTGCCATCTGGATTTTGCCCTTCCCTAGCTGAGCAACTGGCGACAGATGTCGATGAACTGCTCGTGACCCGGTCAGGAGACCGAGTAGGACCAGCCAGACAAACAGCAGAAAATGCCAGTAGATCGTGCAGAGCTCCACGCTCAGTCGCACCTCGGTCATCTTGGCCCCACGCCAAACCTTGGCAGTCGTTCTAGGTGCTGTTCGGATTCTATCGTGTTTCCCTATTAACCTT
>JASGKO010000022.1:0-12659 GCA_049840595.1 Chthoniobacteraceae bacterium | reverse complement strand
TTGTGTCGTACTTGGTTCCGTTAGTATTGCTAAGGTTAATAGGGAAATAAAATAGAATCGAACAGCACCTGCACCCGGGCAAAATCCTCCACATGCACCTTGCTGGGCCGCTCACTGAGCGGGAAGGTCTTGATTTTGGAAAAATCGAGCGGCGGAAAGTCCATGAGTATGAGCGGGGATTGCGTCGAAAAGGGCAGGGGGTGTCAATGCTTTAATGGGGCGGATGGGAGGAGCGGGAGTAACATTTGCGTTTCAACGAGAACAGGATGACCAGAGAGATCAACCATTGGGAAATGGTTCGCGGATTGACGCGGGGGCGGGTTTCCACTATCCCTCCGGCCTGTGAAAATGAACCAGGAGACCCAGCACTGTGGCCGGAATTAGTATTGGTGGACATCGTCCGCGTAACGTGGACTGGAAACGTGCGGCGGCCCTCCTCTATGGCGATTGGGGGACGAGTAAGGCCTACGTCATCGGTCTGGCCTTCGTCTCGGCGCAATTTGCTTCGCTGCCGCTCATCCTGGCGGTGTGTATTCTGACCGGCCTCGTGGGGCTGAACTACGGGGTGATCTGCCGATATTTCCCGGATGGTGGTGGCGTCTATTCCTCGGCCCGTGTGCAGGGACGCCTGCTGGCGGTCATCGGCGCTTTGCTGCTGGTGGCGGATTTGACGGTGACGGCGGCGCTGAGCGGTTATTCGGCGCTCAGCTATCTGAGTAATATTACCTTCCTCAACGATCACATTGTTCCCGCGACGATTGTCATGCTGGCGGTGATGACCTTTGTGAACTACTTCGGCCCGAAGCATAGTGGCAGCTTTGCCGTAGCGCTGGCGGCGCCGACGATGATTGTGGTCGTCATCCTGATTATCTTTGCCGCCCCGCATTTGACGACGGCTCACTTGGAAAATCCGCTGGCCCACCACAAAGAACATCTCTCCCAGCTCTGGGTGCAGTTTGTGGACGTGATTCTGGCGCTGAGCGGTGTTGAGGCGATTGCCAACCTCACGGGCGTAATGAAGCTGGACAAGGGTTCCACGCCGGACAATCCAAAGGTGGGCAAGGAAGCCGCGAAGGCGATTTTCCCGATTGGTTTTGAAGTGGTAGTCGGCACGGCGCTGCTGGGCTGGGCGATGCTTTCGCTTCCGCAAAGCATGAAGCAGCAGTTGCTCGATCGGCAGGCAGACATGCTGCGCTTCCTCGCCGAGACTTATGGCGGGATGGCCTTCGGGCCGGTCTTTGCCAGCATTCTCGGTTGGGTGGTCGGCATTGTGTTCTTCCTGCTGTTGTTGAGTGCGGCCAATACGGCGATTGTCGCCATGATCGGCCTGCTCTACATGATGGCGAACGATGGCGAGATGCCGGTTTCGCTGAAGAAGCTCAACAGCCACGGCGTGCCCTGGATTCCGCTCCTGGTCGCCCTGGTGCTGCCGGTGATCGTGTTGCTTTGCTCGCCGGGGTTGGAGGCGTTGGCTGGTCTCTATGCGATCGGCGTGGTGGGTGCGGTCACGGTGAATCTCGGCTCGTGCGCCTTCAATAAAAAGCTGCCGGTGAAATGGTGGGAACGCGGGCTTTTCATGGCCACCTTTGCGATCCTTTTCTGCGTGGAAATCACCCTCGCCAAGACGAAGCCGGATGCGCTGTTTTTCGTCCTTTGCGTGATGGGCGTCGGGCTCGGGTTGCGGGCCTACACCATGAAGCGCTCGGGCATGACCAGCGTGACGGTGAAGAAGGAGGTGGCCGAAATCGTGAGCCCCGAGACCGTCGAGCAACTGCGCCCGCACCTGGAAGAAGGCCAGAAAATCATGGTTGCCGCGCGCGGGGTCACTCCGGTGCTTCGGTTCGCCCTGGAAGAAGCGGAACTGCGCAAGGCCACACTCTGTGTGCTCTATGTGAAGGAAATTGCCGTTTATTTCCCGGGCCAGATTGCGCCGACTGGGAAAGGCCGCTGGCAGGATGATGCTCATGCCAGCGCAATCATGAGTCTCGTGCTCAAGATGGGCGAAGAAAAGGGGGTGAACGTGCTGCCGGTGTATGCAGTGAGTGAAGACCCGGCGGCAACGATTCTCGATCTCTCCGCGACCTTGGGCGTGGATTATCTCCTCCTGGGCTCTTCCCATCGACTGTCGATGGCGAAACTGCTCAAAGGAAACGTCGTCGTGCGGGTCGCCACCGAGCTTCCGGAAAATATCCAGCTGCTGATTCACGGGTAGCTTTTGCTCAAAAGTGAACCGCGGCGGTCGCAGTTCAATCCTTGACCAGTCGCGCGCGATTGATGGGCAGTCCTTCTCCCACGTAGCGGGCTTCGAAGTCTGTCATCGGATAATCCGGCGGGACGTCCCACTCCACCTCGCGCAGGAGCGTTTGTTGGGCAAAAACTTCGCGCATGTGCTGGAAGTAGGGCGTGTCGTCGGTTTTGACGCGGAGTTCACCGCCCGGCATCAGTGCGGTGTGAATGGTTTCCAGAAATGCGGGTTGAATGAGCCGGCGCGACCAATGGCGGCGCTTCGGCCATGGGTCGGGGAAACAGACATGGAATACGCTCACGGACGCCGGCGGGAACAGGTAACGCACCGCATAGCTGCTTTCCACTCGCAGCAGGCGCAGATTGGTAAGCTGCTGTCGATTTGCGCGCCGGGCGGTTCGTCGCACCCGCCCGAGTAATCGCTCGATTCCGATGAACCGCCGCTCCGGTGCCCGCGCGGCCATTGCAACCAGGAAAGCCCCATCGCCGCTGCCGATATCCACTTCCAGGGGAGCCTGGCCGGGGAAGATAGCCGCGAGCCGGAGCGGGGAAAGGTAGTCGTCGGGAATGATTTCGTAGGGCGATTCGTCAGTCACAGGCATGGATGAAAAAATGGAAGTCGGCCAGAGTGAGGGCTGGCTGCGATCAGGTCAATGCATGTACATATTCATCGCATCGGTAAGCGCTTTGTAGAGATCGTTGCGCAGCCGGCTTTCATCCTGCACTTCGCGCCTGAAATAGTCGTAGCTGTTTTGGGTGTTGAAAGCGGCGATGTCGTTTTGCGTGGCGATGCGCAGATCGGCCAGCAGGCGTCGGGCCGCCTCTTCCAGATCCGCCTTGCTGACGTGTCCGTTTTGCGCCGCTCCTTCAAAACTGATGAGCGCCCGCTGGATCGCTGGATTCTGGTAATCTTCCGGATTCAACGATTGATGGTCGTGGGCATTGCGAAAGAGCTTGATGAATTCCTTGCTCAGCGACTGGATGCCTTCCACCGATGCGGCCTGCGCGGAGAAGACCGGCCAGTTTACCGGTTGCCAGCCCAGCTTGCCATCGAGGCGATAGCCAAAGCGGCGGATGTTGTTGGAGACCGAGCCGCTGCCATCGGCAGCGACTTTTTTCTCGATCAGGTAGGTGGCGATGCCGATTACCTTGCCGGTGGCCAGATGAACGATCGGGCTGCCGCTGTTGCCGGGAACGAAAGGCGCATCCACTTCGACCAGTTGCGGCCCGATGCCCACCACGCGCCCGCGCAGCGCGCGCACGACGCCCGCGCCTTCGGAGTTGCCGAGCACCGCGATGTCGTCCCCGATCTTTACGTGCGAATCCACATCCTCCAGCAACTCGAAGCTGCCGCTTTGCGAACCGGGCAAGGCCATCCGAAAAATGTCGCGCCCGATTGCCACCCCGGCTGCTCCCGGTTGCAAGGCGGTGCCGTCGAGCGAAGTGATGCGCACCCCGGGATTTCCCGCCATCACGTGGGCGTTGGTAATGAGGTATTGGGCGTGATCCATCTGGCACACGAAGCCGCTGCCCATGCCCTCCTTGCCTTCCATCAGCACCAGGCCGTTGCGATGCTGTTGCGCAATGTCGGCCGACTGGTCGAAGGATTGGGTGACCTCGGTAATTTGCGAAAGCAGCGCCGGATCGGGCGTGACGCTATCCGGGGTGCTGGCCTCACTTTTCAAGCCCTGGGTGAGATCGGAAAAGGCCAGCGTTTTGGCCGCAGAAAGCGCGGCGACGATCGGCTGGTTCTTGATGGTAAGCTGGCTCAGGAACGCTTGGAGGTCGGCGGTTCCTTTTTCGTCATCCGGCGATTGCTGGAAAAGCAGCCGCAGGGTTTGCGTAGGCTGGGAGATGGTAAGGAGGGTGAAGCGCCGCTTGGCCGTGCCGGTGCTGGTCGCGTCGATGGTAACCTGGGTCAGCGAAGCATTGGCCACGTGGGCAGCAGCAATTGAGGGTTCGCCAGCGCGCCAGCCCGTGCTGCTCACATAGCCTGCCAGATAGCTGGCGCACCCGGTCGGACTGGAAGGGGTGGCCAGATGGGAGATTGCGGGGGAGGGGAATTGCACGATGCTCACCGATTCCGCATTCCCGGCGGCGGAGGGGTGGGCCAGCAGCAATAGTTTGGGCAGGGGCAGGGGGCCGTCCGTGCCCACTGCGGGGGCTGCGGAGTCGATCGGGGCCCAGCCACCGGGCAGCGACTGCAGAGCTACCGAGCCGCCAAGATCAGACGACGCTGCGCGACTGCGAGGCACCAGGGTGGTGGCGACCGCCAGCATCCAGAGACAGCGAAGAAAAAAGCGAGGCCGGTGCAGCATGGCTGTTTATATATCGCGAGGGATGCGATTGGAAAACGAAGAAATCGGTCCCGGGTGAGGAGGGGCGGGAAACCGAAAAAAGACAGGCCCCGGAAGAGCATGGTGCCAGGGGGGAGAATTGAACTCCCGACCAAGGGCTTATGAGTCCCCTGCTCTACCTCTGAGCTACCCTGGCAATGTGGGATGGGGAAATTAGCGAACTCGCGGAGGGTTGCAAGCGGAAGATTTTAAAAAGCGTGGAAAACCGGGACGCTGCAAATTTTCCCCTCCCTCCCGACGCAGAATCAGGAGCAGAGACGAATGGAAACGAAAGCGGCGGGGAATCCGCGAAAATATTTGTTGCCAAAATTTGTTGCCAAAGCGGGAGCCGCTCATTAAAGCAACGATTCAACCTGAATCTGGAGAACCCATTTATGGCAGAAAAAACCATCGAAGAAAAAGTAAAAGACATCATCGTCGAGCAGCTCGGCGTCACACCGGAACAAGTCACCACGACCGCTTCGTTCATCGAAGACCTCGGCGCTGATTCCCTGGACACCGTGGAACTCGTGATGGCGTTTGAAGAAGAGTTCAACGTGGAAGTGCCGGACGAAGACGCTGAGAAGCTGCAGACCGTCGGCGATGTCGTGAAGTACATCGAAGACGCGACTTCCAAGTAAGTCCCTACCTCCGGTCCAAACACCTTTTGAAAAAGCGCGGGGTTTACCTCCGCGCTTTTTTTATGCCCGGGATCGATGCGGGAGGCGCTTGACGGGAAAGTAAACCGCGTGCCCGGGGCACGCCAAATTGCTTGAAAAGTCCGGCGGGAATTTCATGCTGGCGACCGAACCCATCCCCCATAGATGCCTATGAAAAAAAATGCGGCCCTGCTGCTGGCCCTCCTCTCTCTCGCAGCCTCCACCACGTCGTTTGCCCAGTCCATTTCCCGCTCGTCCTTCGGCGAGACCCCGGAGGGACCGGCGCATCTTTACACGCTCAAAAACAAGAACGGCATGACGCTGAAGATCAGCGATTACGGTGCCGCGATCACGGAGCTCTGGGCTCCCGACCGCAAGGGCAAGCTGGCCGATGTGGTGCTCGGCTTCCCGAGCGTCAAAGGCTACGAGACCAGCACGACTTACTTCGGCGCGGTCATCGGGCGCTATGCCAACCGGATCGCCAAGGGCCACCTCGTCGTGGACGGGAAGACCTATCAACTGGCCAGGAACAACAACGCGATCAACCACCTGCACGGCGGCGTCAAGGGCTTCGACAAGCATCTCTGGCATGCCGAAGTGATCAACCAGCCCGGCTACGTCGGCGTCAAATTCACCCGCACCAGCCCGGACGGGGAGGAGAATTACCCCGGGGCGCTGGCGACGACTTTCGTTTGCAAGCTCACCGATGCCAATGAGGTGACCTTCGACTACACTGCGAAGGCCGACAAGGACACGGTGGTGAATCTCACCCACCACGAATACTTCAACCTCGCGGGCGATGAGAGCGGCACGATTCTCGGCACGCAGTTGAAACTCCACGCCCGCAGCTATCTGCCGATCGACTCGACCAGCATTCCGCTGGGCAAGTCGGCCCCGGTGCAGGGCACGCCGTTCAACTTCCTGACCGCCAAGCCGATTGGCCAGGACATCCAGGCGAAGAATGTGCAGTTGAAGAACGGCAGCGGCTACGATCACAATTTCGTGCTCGACCGTCCATTCTTCGGCGGCCTCTCATTGGCGGCGGAAGCGACGGAGCCGAAGAGCGGCCGCACGCTGCAGGTCTGGACCGACCAGCCGGGCATCCAGCTCTACTCGGGCAATTTCCTCGACGGCACCCTGGTGGGCAAGCATGGCTTCAAGTATGCGAAGCACGCGGGCTTCTGCCTGGAGACCCAGCACTTCCCGGATGCGCCGAATGAGCCCTCCTACGCCAGCACCCGCCTGGCCGCCGGGCACATCTTCCACTCTTCGACCGTCCTGAAGTTCGGCGTCACGAAGTAGCTTAATTCCAATTCAAAAACAAAACGGCGCGCTTTGAAAAAGGCGCGCCGTTTTTTTGTAATTTTTTCAAAGGCCTGTTGACGATCAACGTCCTGCCGCGCTGTAGCCACGGCCCTGTGGGCCGTTGGGGAAAAGGGCGCCATGGAATGACCTGATTCGATCCTAAAAGGCCGGATTTTTCGGACAGGATGAACAGGATGAATAAGTGATGGAGGATTTGGAATTTTGGCCATCCGGTTCATCCGGTTCATCCTGTCTGAAAATTCTCCCAGATAGAATCTTCTTCCCCAACGGCCCACAGGGCCGTGGCTACAGCGGTTGGCGCGCGATTGATCGCGTAAGACCGCTCTTCTAGTCGATGTGAAATACCTCGCGCAGCGGTGCGGAAACCGGGCTGTGATCCGGGTTGGAGGGCATGATGTCGCCCATGTGCTTCCACCATTTCTGGCAGATCTCCGTTTGGGCAATCGCGGCCCAGCGTTCCTCGCTCTCGATCTCGGCGTAGCCGAAGAGCGTGCTATCCGCCTCGTTGAGGAAGATGGAATAGTTATGAGCGCCATGGGCGCGCAGGGTATCCTCCAGCTCCTGCCAGATCGGGCGGTGACGGCGCTCGTATTCGGCGTGCTGGTCCGGGTTTACCTGCATGAGAAAGGCTTTGCGAATAAGCGGGGTAGGCATGGGTAATTTTGAGGTTGGGGCACCTATTCTGAGTGGGTGGCGAGGGGAGGGCAAGGGGCTTTCTCGGGCCGACGGTCGAAAAACGCCCCAAAGACGGGATGGCATTTCCCTTTGTCAGCCCGCCGATTCTGGTTCATGGTTCCCGCGTTTATGTTGGAGCAATATCTGCCGCCCCCGAAAAAGCCGTTCTATCGCCGGGCCTGGTTTCTGGTCCCAGTCATGATTTTGCTGGTTGCCACCGTGGTGGTGGTGATTGGCGTGGGAGTTTTCTGGGCGAAATACTCGGCGGAGGCGTCGAAGTTCAATTACAACAAGCTCACCGACATGGAGGCCGCCACGGTGGTCTATGATCGCGACAACCATGTGCTTGGGCGTTCTTTTTGGAAAACCGCGATCCCGTCTCGTTGAAGGAGATGCCCTACCAGTTGGTCCAGGCGATCGTAGCGGCGGAGGATGCGCGTTTCTGGCAGCACCACGGGGTGGATTTCTACGGGGTCATTCGCGCCTCGGTGCGCAATAAGATTGCCGGTCGCATCAAGGAGGGCGCGAGCACGCTTACCCAGCAGCTCGCCCGCAATACGTTCCCCGATGAACTCCCGGCCAAGGACAAGAGCTACCAGCGCAAGCTGCTGGAAATGGCGGTCGCGATGCAGATCGAGCAGCGCCTGCACGACAAGAGCCAGATCATCGAGCTTTACCTCAACCGCGTCTATTTCGGCGCCGGTTTCTACGGCGTGCAGGCCGCGTCGCGCGGCTATTTCGACAAGGACGTGAAGGACCTCGACCTCTCCGAGTGCGCGATGCTCTGCGGTCTCCTGCGCAATCCGAACAATTTCTCCCCATGGGCGAATCACGACATCTGCATCGATAATCGCAACCGCGTGCTCTCGCGCATGCTGGACTTGAAGATGATCTCGCAGGAGCAATACGACAAGACGCTGGCCGAAGACCTCGCGATCAAGAACCGTCACTCGATTTTCACCCAATCCTATGCGCTGGACATGGTGCGGCAGCAGTTGATGAAGCAGGTCGGCCAGGATAGCGCGATCAGCGATGGCTACCGCGTTTACACCACCATCGATTCCTCGTTGCAGCGCGTGGCCGAGGAAAGTCTCTCCCGGCAACTGGAGGAGACCGAGAGCCAGAAGGGCTTCGAGCACCAGACCTACTATCAATATCGCGAGGCGGTCAAAAACGGCACCGCAAAGGGCGATCCCGATTATCTGCAAGGCGCCGTGGTGGTGTTGAACAACCAGACCGGCGGCATCCTCGCGATGATCGGCGGGCGTGATTTTGGCCACAGCCAGTACAACCGCGTCACCCTTTCCGCGCGCCCGCCGGGCACGGCCTTCAAGCCGCTCGTCTATGCGACCGCTTTTGAAAAAGGCTTTTTCCCCGGCTCGCTGGTGGACGACTCGGCGATGGATAACCGCCAGGTGATGATCGGCGGCACGACTGGAATCCTTGGCGAGTGGGGACCGGAATCTTCCGACAATCAATACGAAGGGCTCATCCCGGCGCGTGAGGCGCTGGTGAAATCGAAGAACGCCGCTACCGTCCGCCTGGGCATGCAAGTCGGCCTCGATGCGGTGATGGACCTCGCCAAGCGCTCCGGCATCAGCAACAAGCTCAGCAAGTATCCGCGCACCTACCTCGGCAGCAGCGAGGTCACGCTCATGGACCTGGCGCAGGCCTACAGCGTTTACCCGAATGGCGGCACCCGGGCCGAGGAGCCGTTCCTCATTTCCCGCATCGAGGACAAGGATGGGCAGGTCGTTTTCTCCCAGCAGCCGAAGCAACAGCAGGTGATGGATGCTTCGATCGCGGCGGAGATCAACTCCTGCCTGAGCGATGTGCTGGAGACCGGCACCGGCTATCGCGCCTTTGCGCAGGATGGCTTGCGGAAATTCCCCGTCGCGGGCGAGACCGGCACCGCCTACAATTTCACCGACGTCTGGTTCATGGGCTATTCCAGTGAGATCACCTGCGGCGTCTGGGCGGGCTTTGACAAGCCGCGCACGCCGATCTATCGCGGCGCGTTCAGCAGCCAGATCGCGCTGCCGGTGTGGGTGGATATCATGAACGCCTCGTTCGCCACCTATCACCCGCAAGCTTTCCCGGTGCCGGACGATCTGCACACCGTGCGCATCTGCCGCACCTCCGGCCAGTTGGCCACGGCGGATTGCGTGGAAACGATTCCCGGTCCGGCGGGCGCGCCTTCCATCACCCGCAGCACCGTCTATAGCGAGCTGGCCAACGACCAGCAGATGCCCAAGGTCAAATGCACCGTCCACGGCGCAAATCCCCAGCCCGCCTCGGCGGCGATGTCGCCCGTGACTCCCGCCAACAATAGCAGCGGCGCTCCTTCGCAATGGCCCCGGGCCGCCCTCGCGGTGGACGTCTCACATGTGGACCCGGTGCCGATGCAGGCCCCGACCGTGCTCGCGATGGGCGACGATCCTTATGGCAGCGTGAAACCGATGACGGTGCTCCCCGCCGTGCGCGCGGATAACGGCCAGCTCCCGCCTGGAGCCGTCGCCGCCGCCACTCCGGGGGCCAGCGCCACTCCCCAAGCTGCGCCGACCGGCGAGCCCAAGGTGCTCCGCGCCGAGCCCGCCCGCGCCCTCGACCAGCCCACGGATACGAACACGATCAAGATCGCCCCGCCGCCGCCGCTGAAGTTCGAGTAGGCCGGGTTCACGAATGGATGGCTCCGGAGTCCCGGAACAGGGCTGGCTGGACGGGAAAGTGACTCGGTGGGTTTTTCCACTATCAATCCTTGATGGTTGGTCCAATCTTGCGGTTCCACCCTACCGCCCATGAGTAATTATCAGGATATCAAAGACGAGTGCTACGAAGCCAATTTGCTGCTGCCCGAGTTCAAACTCATCGACCTCACCTTCGGCAATGTGAGCGTGGCCGATCCGGCCAAGGGTGTTTTCGCCATCAAGCCCAGCGGTGTGGATTACAACACCATGCAGCCCGCCGACATGGTGATTGTCTCCATCGAGGAGGGTAAGTCCGTCGAAGGTAACCTGCGCCCTTCATCCGACACTCCGACGCATCGCCGTCTCTTCCAGGCGTTTCAAGGCATTCGCGCCGTCGTACATACCCACTCGCGCAACGCCGTGGCCTTCGCACAGGCGAAGCTGGGTATTCCCTGCCTCGGCACCACGCATTGCGATTACTTTTATGGTGAAGTGCCCGTCACCCGCGCCATGACCCGTGAGGAAATCGAGAGCGCCTACGAATGGGAAACCGGCAACGTGATCGTCGAGCGTTTCCGCGAGCTCGATCCGCTGCAAATCCCCGCCGTCCTCGTTTCCAGCCACGGACCTTTTGCCTGGGGACCGAGCGGCAAGAAGGCGGTCGAAAACGCTTTTGCGCTCGAAATCGTCGCCGAGATGGCGATGAAGGCGATCCAGCTCAATCCCTCCGTCCAGCCCGTGCCGCAGGCTCTGCTCGACAAGCACTTCCTGCGCAAGCACGGCCCCGGTGCCTACTACGGCCAGACGAAGGTGTAGAATTTGGGAAATGACGAATGACGAATGACAAATCGTCTTCAGTAACGGAGTCATTCCGAGTGTAGTTGATCGGTCATTTTTCCATTCCAAAGAATGGCGATAAATCCTGTCCTGGAGGTGTGTGACTCCACCTGCAACCTTCGCGCCCCTTCCAAAGGTCATCCCGAGCGAAGCCGAGAATCGGAGCGAGGCGGAGATGATCACTCACTTTTTCTTCCAACAGGTAGTGATAAACCTCAAATTGTTCTGCGCCGGGAAGACGTCGGGATTTCGTGCAGTAGCGTAACGCTCTTCGCCCCGAGAGATTAGCGACGAAGACATTGGTCATTCGTCATTGGTCATTCGTCATTTCCCAGACTCTCCGCCGCCACCACGGCGGTGCGCTCAATATCCGCGGTGCTGTGGGCGAGTGAGATAAAGCCGGTCTCAAATTGCGATGGCGCAAAATACACCCCGCGCTCCAGGCAGCCGTGGAAGAACTTCGCAAACGCCGCGCGATCGCTCTGCTGTGCCGAGTCGAGATCGATCACCGGTTGATCGGTGAAGAACAGGCAGAACATCGAGCCAATGCGGTGGAAGGTCAGCGCCTTCCCACTCGCGGCGAGCATGGCGTGCACGCCTTCCTCGAAGAGCGCACCGAGCTGCTCCAGCTTGGCCCAGCCGTTGAGCCGCTCCATCTCCCGCAGCTGTGCCAGCCCCGCCGCCATCGCGAGCGGATTGCCCGAGAGCGTCCCGGCCTGATACACCGGGCCGTCCGGGGACAACCGGTCCATGATCTCCGCGCGACCGCCGAAAGCGCCCACCGGCAAGCCGCCCCCGATGACCTTGCCCATCGCGGTCAGGTCCGGCGTTACGCCAAAGATTTCCTGCGCGCCGCCTTTGGCGAGACGAAAGCCGGTCATCACCTCGTCGAAAATCAGCACCGCTCCATGGGCCGTGCACAGTGCCCGCAGCGTCTCCAAGTAGCCCGGCTGCGGCAGATACAGTCCCGCATTGGCCGGCACCGGCTCCAGAATCACCGCCGCGATTTCCTGACCCGATTGCGCAAAGACCGCCTGCAGCGCCGCCACGTCGTTGAAGGGCAGAGTAATCGTAAGGTCCGCAAACGCCCGTGGGACCCCCGCGCTGTCCGGCTCTCCATGCGTGAGCGCGCCGCTGCCTGCCTTCACCAGCAATGCATCGACGTGGCCGTGATAGCACCCGGTAAACTTGATGATCTTGTCGCGCCCCGTAAATCCGCGCGCCAGGCGCAGGCACGACATCGTCGCCTCGGTGCCGCTGTTCACCATGCGCACTTTCTGCACCGAGGGCACCCACTCGCAGATCAGCCGCGCCATCTCGATTTCGTAGGGATTGGGAATGCCAAAGCTCACCCCATGGGCGGCTGCTTCCTGCACCGCCTTCGTCACCACCGCCGGGGCGTGGCCGAGAATTGCCGGACCCCACGTGCCCACGTAGTCGATGTAATCGTTCCCATCCACATCGCGAAGATGGGCCCCGCTCGCGTGCTCGACGAAAAAGGGCTCTCCGCCCACTCCGCGAAAGGCGCGGACCGGCGAATTCACCCCTCCCGGAATGTATTTTTTAGCTTCAGCAAAAGCAGCGGCGGATTTGCGATGTTCCATCCCCGCAATGAAGCATCCTCCCATTCCCCGCACACGAAAAAAATCCCGGCTCTATCCGATCTCCTCTCACCTCCGAGCCTGTCCCGAAAGGCATGGGAAGCAGAATTTAACCGCGGATTTCGCGGATGGGCGCGGATTAAAGGCCAGCCCATCCGTGCCCATTCGCGAAATCCGCGGTTAAAAATCTGCCGTTTCTTATTCTTCTCACGGTTCCGATTGAGTTGCGGTCCCCGCTCAGTTTCTCTCGGGCCTTTGAGGTGACTTAAAATTCCCTGATTGAAACGCTTGCAA
>JASGKO010000021.1:0-130658 GCA_049840595.1 Chthoniobacteraceae bacterium | reverse complement strand
AGTTGGTGCTCAGGATGGTCGGGCGACAGGATCGCCATGAGCCGTTCCGAAACTGGAGGGCATTCCTCGTTGGATCCAGCGACGGTCATAGACCGCCGCTACAGGGGGTTGGTTTTGGCAAAGTGAGCGATGGCGCTACTTTTTGAGCGAGGTGCTCTGGCGTTGCTTGGTCGCTTTGGGGGCACTGGTGGCGGAGGTCGTCATCGCGGTTTGCGTGATGACGACGCGGATGAACTCGCGCGTGCCGGACATGGGGACGCTCACCGTGACCTGGTCGGTGTCGATATCGAGATGGGTGGTGCTGGTCGTGCTGGGGGTGACGGTCGTCCAGCTCTGCAAGTCGGTGGAAATCTGGTAGCTGAAACTCAGATCGGTGGCCCAGCGGTTTTTGCGATGGGTGAGGTTCAGCGCGCTGCCGCTGGTTTGAATCGTCTCCTGGTCGGAGAGGGAATTGGCCGTCTTGGGATTGAGGTTCTCGGCATACTCGACCAGATTGGAAATGCCATCGCCATCGGGGTCGGCCGTGTCGCCGCTGATCGTGTTGTCGCTCAGCTCCGTGGTGGTGAAGGCGACGTTTTTCCAGGATTGCTGGGCCGTGACCCCGAGCAGCATCATGTCCGCGTAGTAGCGGTTGTCGATGAAAGGGTTGCGATTGTGCTGCCAGTTGTCGTACACGGCCTGGTTCCGTTTCCGCTCGCTGTCGGTCACCGGGTATTGGCGATTCCAGAGCAGGAGGGTGGTAAGCTTGCCGAAGGTGTAGGTGGAGGCATTCGGCGTATCCGAAAGCGTCAAGGTGGGGGCGTTCGTATAACTTCCGTTATAAACCACCGTCATGTAAAAAATGGAGCGCGCGATCTGCCCCCGGTCGGCCAGCCGCGGGCACCACGAATCGGAGTCGTAATCCGAGCCCGGCGCCAGCGTCTTGGTGGAAACCGGCGCGGTGGAAAAATCGTAGTAACGGTTGCTGCGGGCGCTGTTGATGGTGGGATCGATCGGGCGCAGGTTGAAGATGTCCGTCTTCGGCGGCGCATTGTCGCCATAGACGACGAGGCCGAAGGACTGCGGCCACAGATGTTCGCGATCCCAAGTGCCGCTGGTTCCGTTACTGCCGGTGTATTGGTTCGCCTTCAAGGCATCGAGCCCGGAGTAAATCAGGATGACACTGCTCGTATCCGCCGGATCTTCGTCCAGGGCCTTCAGCGCATCCCACACATCGGGCTGCGTGCTGGTGTAAGGGAGCACGGTATGGGTGGCGACGATGCTATGCAGCGCCGTTTTGAGCGCCGTACTCGTCTTGCCGACCGCGCCGTCATAATAGCCAGTAGGGGCATCATATTGGGCTTGGCAACAGAGGAGGGAGAGGAGCCAGAGGCCCAGCGCGCCCAGACCGGAGGTCGAAATAGGAGTGAACGCGCGAACAGTCATTGCGGCCCATCAATAACCGCGATTATCCTTACAGTAAAGAAATGCGGTGCGGCCTGGGCTACTTTTCCTTGTCCTTGATGTCTTCCCAACTGTCGTTGGGGTGTTTCGGCAGGATCGAGGTGATGGGACGCGGATATTGATGCAGGGCCGCATCATCTCCGGCGGAGTCATGCGATTGGATGGCGTGCCAGTTTACCTTGGGCAAAAGCGAAAGCGCCCAGATGCCGACGATCATCAAAGCGATCGCCGCAACCAGGATCACGGGATTGGAGAGCGTATTTTTCATGTGAACCTACCCTTTCTGCATGGCAATATCGGTTCTCTTATCGGCTTCGAGGTGGGTTTGGATTAGCGATTTTTTAGAGAAAACTTCGGTTTTCTGGCGGTGCGATATCTTCGGGGCGACGCGACGTGCCGGGGGAGTCATTCGCCATGGGGGGAAGGGCGCAAAGACGGTCCGGCACATGACGGCGCCGGGGGAAAAAGACCGTTTTTTGCTCACGAGGATTTCGAGGCCGGCGGTCCGGGAGAATGCCCGGGGCAGGACGCCGTTCCACCTGGAGAATCAATCCATTCCGCAACCGTGTTTTCATAGGCTCATCATCGACCGCGCGGGGTGAGCCCCCCTCCCTTGCTTGTCCAAAGGGCCCCATTTTTTGCAAAAGCTGGAGGCGATGGCTTGCCTGGAGGGCGTTCGCTCGCCAAGCATCCCTCGCGTGATCCGTTATTTTGCCAGCTTGGGCCGGTCCCGGCAGATTCTCTGGTGCTACCTCGTGTGGTACGTGACCATGGTGACCCTGTATTTCGACCCGTCGCCCATGCTCTGGCTGACCTCGCTCGGGATCAGCGCCATTATTGGCTTTGCCCTGCTGTTGAGCACGACCACGCCAACCCATCGCCCGGGTGGCTGGACGGTTTTTCGGCTGTTTCTCATGCCCTTCTGTGTGTCGAGCTATTCCGCGCTGGTGAAGGGAAAGGGGTTCATCCTGCTGTTTCCACCGCATGCCGCTCAGCTCGGCCTCGCCCTGGGCGCGTGTGCCGGCTTCGGCCTCTTTCAGCGGATTTGCCGGCTCGTGGCGGCCAAAAATTGAGCATTTTTCATGACCGGGCTGTCAGACGCAGCAGTCGAATTTTCCCATGCGATCCTTTGTCCCGATTTTCGTGGCCGCCACCCTCGCGGCATTATCCCCTGCAGTCCACCTCTGCGCCGCGGAAAATGATCCTGCCAGCGAGCCCGCCGTGCTGGCGGTGAGCCGCACCATGCCGGCGGTGGTCAATATCGCCACCGAGCGCACGATCAAGCGCGAGGTGCAGGACCCTTCCCTGCAATTTTTCGACAACTTTTACGGCAATGGCCGGGGCGGCGTGCGCGAGCTGCGGCAGAAGGTGCAGAGCCTCGGCTCCGGGTTCATCGTGGATCCCAAGGGATATATCGTGACCAACCAGCACGTCGTCGAGCAGGCGGCCAGATTTGAAAATCCAGGTCACCACCAGCGACGGCAAGAGCTACAGCGCCCACTATATCGCGGGTGATCCGGCGGTGGACCTCGCGTTCATCAAGATCGACGGGGAAAAGCCCTTCCCGTTCATCGATTTGCAAAATCTCTCGCCCAACCTGCTGGGCGAAACGGTGCTCGCGCTGGGCAACCCGCTCGGCTACGGCAGCGCGGTGAGCCGCGGCATCCTGAGCGCGATGAACCGCAGCGTCACCGTCGAGAACGTGGAATACAACAATCTCGTGCAGACGGACGCGGCGATCAATCCTGGCAATAGCGGCGGTCCGCTGGTGGACCTCAACGGCATGCTGGTCGGCATCAACTCCGTGAAAATGGCCTACACCCCGCAGGGGGTGCCGACGCAGGGGATCGGCTTTGCGATTCCGGGCTCGATCGTGCGCGGGCGCGTCGCCGAGTTCATGCGCCAGGCGAAAAACGCGCCGCCCGCGCCGGCGCAGGAGAAGGTTGCTGATGCCACCCTAGCGCAAAAGCTTTTCGGCCTGCAAGTGCAGCCGCTCACGCCCTCGCTGAGCGACGCGATGGGCTTCGAGCGCGGGCGCGGGGTGCTCATTTCCGATGTGGAAGACGGCAGCCCGGCCTCCGACGCGGGGATGCAGCGCGGCCTGGTGATTTTCAAAGTGGGCCGGTTTCCGGTGAACAGTCCGGAGGATTTGGAGACGGTGATGAAGAAAGCGACCAGCGGGGCGTCGGCGGATTTTCTGGTCGGCATCGTGCGCCAACTGGCCGGGCGCAATTTCTCGCAGTTGCAGACGGTGACGCTGACGGCGCGCTGATCGGTTGCCTGGCACATTCAGGTTTGCAGTCGCGGGAAAAATTCCCGTAAATTCTTCGCGTGGCCTTCACGGGAAATCGTGTTACATCCAATTCCTCCAGCATGATCAAAGTCGAGCATCTCACTAAAAAATATCCCGGCCATACCGCGATTCGCGACCTTAGCTTCGAGGTGGGCAAGGGAGAAATCGTCGGCTTCCTCGGGCCGAATGGCGCGGGGAAGAGCACGACCATGCGCATTCTCTCCAGCTTCATGCCCGCCACCTCCGGCAGCGCGACGATCGCGGGCTACAATGTTTTCACCCAGTCCCGCGAGGCCCGCACCCACCTCGGCTACATGCCGGAAAACGTGCCGCTCTACATGGACATGCGGGTGAACGAATACCTCTCCTACCGCGCCGCGCTCAAGGGCCTGAACAGCCGGCGCGCGAAGGAGCGCGTCGGCGACGTGATCGAGCTCTGCAGCCTCAACGAAATGGAAAAGCGGATCATCGGCACACTCTCCAAGGGCTACCGCCAGCGTGTGGGGCTGGCCGATGCGCTGGTGCACGATCCCGATCTGCTCATTCTCGACGAGCCGACGAGCGGCCTCGATCCGAACCAAATCCGCCAGGTGCGCGAGCTGATCAAGAACCTCGGCAAGCGCCATACCATTCTGCTCTCCAGCCACATCCTGCCCGAGGTGGAGGCGACCTGCTCGCGGATCATCATTATTAACAAAGGGCGCATCGAAGCCTCCGACACGCCGGAGAATCTGGTGAAGCAACTACGCACCAGCGGCGGTATCCGCCTCGAAGCGAAGACCGGCGCGGACAGCGGGATCGAGCAGCTCCAGCGCATCACCTCCATCCGCGACGTGACGCAGGAGACCGATGGCGAGTGGACCACCTTCCTGCTCCGGATCGAGGCCGGGATGGATGCCCGCGAGGAAATTTACCGCCTCTGCGTGGAGCGCGGCTGGGGCGTGCGCGAGCTCGCCAACCAGCGGGCCACGCTCGAAGACGTCTTCGTCGAGCTCACCCACGCCGACGCCTAACCTGCATTCCTTTTTTTCCGAACGATCATGAGAAAATTTTTCGCCCTGCTCGCCCGTGAGCTGAAGAGCTATTTCTACTCCCCCATCGCGTGGGTGGTGATGTTCTTCTTCCTCTTCCTCACCGGCTTCATGTTTTACTCCGCGGTCAAGTTCCTCACCCTCGGGCCGACGCAGGTCACGCTGGTGGAGGCGTTTTTCAACCAGGTGCCGTTCTGGTTCGGCTTCATCCTGCTCATCCCGCTGATCACGATGCGCACCTTTTCCGAGGAATGGAAGATGGGGACGGTGGAGACGCTGATGACCGCGCCGGTGCGCGACTGGCAGGTGGTGCTCTCGAAGTTTCTCGGCGCCTTTGTCTTCTACCTCGTGCTCTGGATTCCGACCACGCTCTACTTCCGCATCTTTACGATCGTCTCGAATGCGCCGGCGGTGCGCTCGGATGGCGCCTACTATGGCAGCTATCTGATGATCTTTCTCATCGGCATGTTTTACATCTCGGTCGGCTGCCTCGCCTCGGCGTTGACGCGCAACCAGATCGTGGCCGGGGTGATCTCGATGTGCAGCATCATGTGCCTGTTTTTCTTCGCGTGGATTTCCTTCTTCGTGCTGAATGTGTCGCCGGTGCTGAGCGAGTTCATCGGCTACTTCTCGGCGATCGACCACATGGCCACCTTTTCCAAGGGGCTGCTCGATACGCGGCCGATCGTCTATTACGTGTCCATGACGGCGCTGGTGCTCTACCTCACGCTCCAGGTGTTCCAATCCCGCAAATGGAAGGTTTGATTTTTTCCCGCCATGCCTGATTCCACGCCCAAGGTTTTCAAAATCCACCGGTTCCAGATCGGTCTCAACGTGCTGATCCAGACGTTGCTGGTGCTCTTCATCATCGTCGCGGCGAATTACTTCGCCTTCCGTCATTACCAGCGGTGGGATCTGTCGCGCGATCACGAGCACACGCTGGCGGACCAGACGCAGCGCCTGCTCCGCGGGCTCAAGTCCACCGTGCACATCGTGGTCTTCTTTCCCGACGACTCGTCGATTACCGGCGATCTGGATAGCTTGCTGAAGGAGTTCCAATACGCCTCGCGCAGCAAGATCGAGGTGGAGAAGGTGGACCCGGCGCGCGATCTGGCCCGGGCGCGCGAGCTCTCGGTCAAATACAAGTTCGGCAACGAAAATGTGGTGGTGGTGGATTGCAACGACCGCAGCAAGGTAATCCCCGCGAGCGACCTGGTGGATATGGATGAATCGGTCGCGATGTTCAACCAGGCGCCGACGATCCGCGACTTCAAGGGCGAGCAGGCGCTGGCGAGCGCGCTCCTGGAGGTCACCGAGCCCGAGCAGGCGAAGGTGTATGTGCTCACCGGCGACGGGGAGCCCGAGCTCGACGATCCCGCGCTGAAGCTGCTTTCCACCTACATCGGGCGGCAGAATCTCGCACTGCTTTCGCTCAACCTCGCCTCCAGCAAGGATGGCGTGCCCGCCGATGCGAAGACGGTGCTGATCGCCGGAGCGAAGTACGATCTCAACGAGACGGAGATCAAGGCGCTGGATGCCTACTGGCAGAAAAAGGGGCGGCTCTTCATCGCGCTCGACCCCACCGCCTTCACGCCCAAGCTCGACAACTTCGTGAAAAACATCGGCCTCGTGCCGCAGGATGACCGCGTGCTGAAGACGGTGAACCTCGGCCCGGTGGCAGTGGTGCAACGCAACGTGGCGGCAAGCTACATGGATGGCAGCCCGATCACCCGCCGCCTGAAGAACATCAACACCGCCCTCCCCGGCAACACGCAATCGATCAAGCTCGACAGCGCGACCGCGAGCGCCGGCCAGACCAAGCTCCAGGGCCTGATGCTGGCCGCCGATGGCTATTGGGGCGAAACCAAATACACCGCCGATGTGAACCAGGGCGGGAGCTACACCTTCCTGCCCAGCGAGGACCACGCGCCCCCGCTCACGCTCGCCGCCACGGCGGAGAAAGGCGCAGTCGCCGATGAATCGTCCCGCCTCTTCCTCGCGGGCAATGCGGATTTCCTGCAATCCGACGCGCTCACCCAGGTGGGGCCGAATGTCGATTTCATCGTCGGCGCGCTGAACTGGCTGGTCGATCGTGAGGAGTTGATCGGCGTGCCGCCACGGCTGGTGCAAAACTTCACGCTCAACATCACCGATGCGCAGGTCAGCCGCCTCGCGCTGTTCGCCCTCGTCATCATCCCGGCCGGCGCCGCTTTCATCGGCCTTGGCACCTGGCTGCAACGCCGCCGTTAACCATCGTATGAATCTACGCAACACCCTTCTGCTCGCCATCATTGCGCTCGGGATCGCGGCCTACATTTTCTTCTTCGAAGGCCGCCAGCCCAGCACCGACGAGGCGGCGAACCGGGCGTTGCACCTGGTCAACTTCGGGGCGGAGGATGTGAACGGCCTCACGATCACCAACGGCGAGGAAAAGATCGAGCTGCGCTCCGGCGACGGGGTGTGGAGGATGGAAGCGCCGGTGCACGATCAGGCGAATCCCGAGGCCGTGGTGGAGCTGCTCAACACGCTGGCCGATACCGAGGCGCTCGACCGCCTGACGCCGAAGGACGCCGATTCCAAGCTCAATCCCAAGGAATATGGCGTGGGGAAATCGAGCATTCGCATCAAGATGCTCGGCAAGCACATGCCGCCGGAAATCCTCTTTGGCAAAGACGCCGCGCTCGATGGGCTCATCTACGCGCGCCTGGAGGGCAGCGACACGATCTACGTGATCAAGAACAAGCTCAAGGGCCTCGTCACCCAGCCCGCCAGTGCGTTTCGCGATCCCAAGCTTTTCAACCTCGCGCCGGAATCGGTGGCGCGGGTCGTGATCAAGACAAGCGCCGGCGAGCTCGACCTGCAACGCCAGGGGGCGGAGGACTGGATGCTGCGCAAGCCGCTGCAAACCAAGGCGGATGGCGAAAAAATCCGCGCGCTGATCATTCAATTACTGGGGCTGAAAGTGGGCGGCTTTGTGTCCGATGACGATGCGAAGTCTTCCCGGACCGGGCTCACGGATTCCGCGGGCAGCATCGTGGTCTATCCGCAGGGCGAGGGGCATTCGCTCGAGATGCGGATCGGCCAGGCCGCGGATAATCCCGGGCAGGTCTATGTCGCCTTCACCCCGCGCAACGCGGTCTTCCTGCTGCCGCAGAGCGTGCAAAATGCGCTCGCGCTGAAGCCGGAGGATGTGCGCAGCCACGAGTTGATCCCGATCCTTTTCGACGAGGTGGACCGGATCGCGATTCATCAAGGCGACAACCAGACCGAGCTCGGGCGCAAGCAGGAGAGCTGGGTGATCAAGAGCGCGGGCGACCGCCCGGCCAATACGCTGGCGGTGAACCTGCTGATCAAGGATTTGCAGAAACAGAAGATCGTCTCGTTCGTGGACGATGTGGGCACCGACCTGACCAAGTACGGCCTGGACCATCCGCAGCGCGAGGTGGTCTTCAGCAGCTACGCCAGCGCGAACACGCCGGAGTCCAATGCCGGCGTCGAGGCCTTGCTGAAACTGCAAATCGGCAACGCCACCGGCACCGACGATCTCGTCTATGCGCGCACCGATGCGACGCCCTCCATCTTCACCATCCACCAGTCATTGCTCGACGAGCTTGCCGCCGATCCGGTGCAATGGCAGGACACGGGCATCTTCAATTTCACGCCCGAGCAGATCACCAGCGTGCAGGTGAAGCCCTCGCTGGCCCCGGTGGTGGAGATCAAGCGCGGCGCGCCGGATTGGATCTTCCTCCAGGGCGACGGAAAGGTGAACGGCGTGGCCGCGGCGACGCTGGTGAATACGCTCTCGACGCTGCACGCGGTGCGGTGGGTGGGAATCAGCGCGCCGCCCGGGGCGTTTACGGCGGAGAGCTGGAAAATCCAGTTCCAGACGAGCGATGGGAGCACGCATCATTTGAGCATTGGGAATCCCACGCCGGACCAGATGTCCTATGCGCAGGCACCGGGGGTGAGCGGGGTGTTTCTGCTCAACCAGCCGGATGTGGAGGCGCTGCAGGCTTCGCTGGTGGGGGTGGCGACACCGGCTCCGAGTGCGACGCCGGAGGCGAGTCCGGCGGGGTCGGCGCCTTAGCCTGATTTTATTTTACCACGAAGACACGAAGGGGGGAAACTCATCCGAGTGGCGCGCCGCCTCCACCTGCAATCCACGCTCTCCCCTCCAAAATGTCACCCTGAGCGAAGTCGAAAACCGGAGCGAAGCGGAGATAATCACTCCTTCTTTTTTTCCAGAATGAAGTGATAAGCCTCAAATGGTTCTGCGCTGGGAAGGCGATATGGCTTCTTGCCGAATCGTAGCGCTCCCGGTTCCGGAACAGTGAGAGATCCATTCGACTTCATTCCGCTGCGCTGCATTGCGCTCAGGATGACATCGGTTTTGGATGGACTTGGATTGCAAATGACGTCACTAGGACGGGCTCCCTCGACTGCGCTCCGCTCGGGATGACGCCACAGTTGGGGCGATCCGCACTCTCGGCAATTAACCTCGTCTCTCTTCGTGTCTTCGTGGTGAAAAATTCGCTAGATCAAGATGCCGACCAGGGCGGTGAAGAGGTAGCAGGCGAGGAGGCCGGAGATCATGGCGCGCAGGCCGAGCTTGGCGAGATCGTGGCGTCGGCCGGGGGCGAGGGCGCTGATGCCGCCGATCTGGATGGCGATGCTGGAAAAATTGGCAAAGCCGCAGAGGGCGTAGCTGGCGAGGATGACCGAGCGGTCGGAAAGGCCGTGGGGATGGGCCTGCACGTAGTTCGAAAGATCGATGTAGCCGACGAACTCGTTGAGCACGACGCGCTCGCCGAGGATCTGGCCGATGAAGGGGCAGTCCTGCCATGGCACGCCGAGGAGCCAGGCGAAGGGGGCGTTGATCCAGCCGAAGATTTGCTGCAACGAGACCGGGTGCGCGACGCCGAAGGCTTCCTGCGGCCAGGCGACGAGCGCGTTCACCATCGCGACCACGGCGACGAAGGCGACCAGCATGCCCATCACATTGATTGAGAGGGCGACGCCCTCGCTTGCGCCGGTGCAGAGGGCGTCGATGGAATTCACGGCGGTGCGCTCGACCTTGAAATGATGCAGCTTGCCGGTTTCGCTCGATTGCGTCTCGGGGAACATCACCTTGGACATGAGGAGCCCGGCGGGCGCGCCGAGCACCGAGGCGGTGATGATGTGACCGGCACTCATTTGCGGGAGGCTGGCATAGACGACCATGACCCCGGTGGCGATGGTGGAGAAGCCGGTGACCATGAGGGCCATCAGCTCGCTCATCGTCATCTGCGGGAGGTAGGGCTTGATCAGTAGCGCGGCCTCGGTCTGGCCGAGGAAGATGTTGCTCGCGCCGGCGAGGCTTTCGCTGCCGCTGGTGCCCATGCAGCGCATCATGACCCAGGCCATGGCGGCGACGACTTTTTGCAATACCCCCCAGTGGTATAGGAGCGCGGAGAGCGCGGAGATGAGAATGATGGTGGCGGAGATGGTGACGGCGAAGACCATCGCATTCGACGGGCCGAAGACATGGCCGAGCGCCTGCGCATCCGCGAGCGGGCCGAAGACCATCTTCGCGCCTTCGTTGGCGTAGTCGTTGAGATGGTTCACCATCCGCTGCGCGCCGTCGAACATGGACTTGCCGAGCTCGGTTTTCAGGATGAAGAGCGCAAAGGCGAATTGGAGAATGAGGCCCCAGAGGACCGCGCGCCACGGGAAGAGCCGACGATTATTCGAAAGCGCCCAACCCAAAAAAAGCACGACGCAAAGACCGAGGAGACTGATTGCCCGAGAACCCATTTGAGAGGCGGATGCTATTTCGTTGAGGCGAAATTGCAAGGTGACATTTTGAGCACTGGCCGGAGGATGAACCGCGGCGGCCGCGGCACGGGCGGCGGGAGAAGGGATTTACCACGAAGCGCACGAAGGACACGAAGAGGGGAATTTTTAACCGCGGCGGACGCGGATTTCGCAGATCGTTTTATCTAGCGGTCATCCCGAAATGCTGGCGGGTCTTGATTCGCTTCTTTGGGGTGTTTCGCTGGCTCATCCCTCAATGACTCCGTGGCAAAAGTCTTGCATTCGTAATAATTCCCGGCATGCTCAACCGATTACGCGAATGAACACGTCTCCCGATCACGTGGTTCCCGCAGGGCTGGAGGGCAGCAATTTATACAACGCAGATCTTGCGCCCGTCCCCGTTTCTGCCCGGACCTGGCATCTTTGGAACTTCGCCGCCCTGTGGATCTCCATGGCGGCTTGCATCCCCACCTACATGCTCGCCTCGTCGCTGATCGGTGGCGGGATGAACTGGTGGCAGGCGATCCTCACCATCTTTCTCGGCAACGTGATCGTGCTGGTGCCGATGGTGCTGAATGCGCATGCGGGGACGAAATACGGGATTCCGTTTCCGGTTTATTGTCGCGCGGCGTTTGGCATCAAGGGGGCGAATGTGCCGGCGGTGCTGCGAGCGCTGGTGGCGTGCGGGTGGTTCGGGATTCAGACGTGGATTGGCGGGGAGGCGATTTGCAAAATCCTCGGGGTCTTCGTGCCGTCGGTGGCGAAGGCGGTGCCGCTGGGCGCGCTGGGAATCAGCCTGCCGCAACTGCTGTGCTTTCTCTTTTTCTGGGGGATCAATATGTGGGTGATCTTTCGCGGGATTCACACGATCCGCGTGTTGTTGTCGATCAAGGCGCCGCTCTTGATTGTGCTCGGGCTGGTGCTGCTGGCGTGGGCGTGCAAGAGCGCGGGCGGGTTGGGGCCGATTCTGGCGCAGCCTTCGGCGTTCGATCCGGGGCAGCCGAAGGCGGGGCAGTTCTGGGCCTTCTTCTTTCCGACGCTGACGGGGATGATCGGCTTCTGGGCGACGCTCTCGTTGAACATCCCGGACTTCTCGCGCTACGCGGGCACGCAGCGCGACCAGATGCTCGGGCAGACGATCGGGCTGCCGCCGACGATGGCGCTCTATTCCTTCATCGGCGTGGCGGTGACCTCGGCGACGACGATCATTTATCATGAAACGATCTGGGACCCGACCGATGTGCTGACGCGCTTCACGAATCCGCTGGTGCTGATCGTGGCGATGCTGGCGCTGTGCATCGCCACGCTGGCGACGAATATCGCGGCGAATGTGGTGAGCCCGGCGAATGATTTTGCGCACCTCGCGCCGAAGCGGATTTCCTTCCGGCTCGGCGGGCTGATTACGGGAGTCATCGGCATTTTCATCATGCCGTGGAAATTGCTGGCCGATCCGAGCGGCTACATTTTCACCTGGCTCATCGGCTACGGCTCGTTGCTGGGGCCGATCGGGGGGATTTTGATTGCGGATTATTTTGTCTATCGCGGGACGAAGCTGGATGCGAAGGCCCTCTACGACGAGGCGGGCGAGTATCGCTACACCGGTGGCTACGGCCTCGCCGCGATCGTGGCGCTCGTCCTCGCCATCCTGCCGAACGGGCCGGGCTTTCTGGTGGCGATCAAAGCGGTGTCGGCGTCTCACGTGCCTGCTTTTCTCGTAAGCCTCTATAGCTATTCGTGGTTCGTCGGCTTCGGGATTGCGTTTGTGCTCTATCTGGTTTTCCGCTCGCTTCCTGCGAAAAAAGGAGTTGTTTCCCAGGAGGTTTTTAACCGCGGATGACGCGGATGGGTACGGATAATTTCCTATGAATACGCTGGTTCACGAAAGTCTGAGTAAAGCGATCATTGGCGCAGCGATTCAGGTGCTGAATACTTTGAAGCCGGGTCTGGACGAGAAGATTTATGAGAATGCGCTGGTGATCGAACTCCGAAAGCAGGGGTGCCAGGTGGAGCAGCAAAGGCAGTTTGCCGTTCGTTACGACGGACAAATTGTCGGGATGCTCGTTCCGGATTTGATCATCAATGATGCGGTCATCGTGGACGCAAAAGTGGTGGAGGATTTCAATCAGAACCACGTCGCGCAGATGCTGGGCTACCTTGCGATTACCGGCTTCAACCTCGCGCTGCTCGTAAATTTCAAACACGCCCGCCTCGCATGGAAGCGAGTTGTAAAGCAGGAGTCCGTTCCCGTCGAAGTAGTCCTTTAATCAAAAATATCCGTACCCATCCGCGTCATCCGCGGTTAAAGTTCTTCCAGCTTTCCTTTTTTATGAAAACACCCGAGTTACCCCCGTTCTCCCACCAGCCGCAGCCTTATACCGGCCCGAGTGCCGAGGAAGTGCTGGCGATGCGCAAGGAGTTCGTCAACCCCGCCATCTTCACCTACTACACGAAGCCGATCATGATCGTGGAAGGGCGTGGGCAGTATCTCTATGATGAAAAGGGACGGCGTTACCTCGATGGCTTCGCGGGGATCGTGACCGTGAGTGTCGGGCATTGCCATCCCGACATCGTGGCGGCGGCGAACCGGCAGGCGGAGACGCTCCAGCATACGACCACGATTTATTTGCACCCGAACATCGCCGAGTATGCGAAGGCGCTCGCATCCAAAATGCCCGGCAATCTCAAGGTGTGCTACTTCACCAACTCCGGTTCCGAGGCCAACGACCTCGCGATCCTGATGGCGCGCGCCTACACCGGGAATTTCGACGTGATCGCGTTGCGCAACGGCTACCACGGCGGCAGCCAGGCCACGATGGGGCTCACCTCGCACAGCACCTGGAAATTCAACGTGCCGCACAGCTTTGGCGTGCATCATGCGCTGGCGCCGGATACCTACCGCGGGCCGTGGGGCAGCGACGATCCGCAGGCGGGCGAGAAATATGCGGGCGACGTGAAGAGCGTGCTGCAATTCGCGACCTCGGGGAAGGTGGCGGCGTTCATTGCAGAGTCGATTCAAGGCGTGGGCGGGGCGGTGGTGTTTCCCGACGGCTATCTGGCCAAGGCCTACGAGCACGTGCGTGCGGCGGGCGGCGTGTGCATCGCGGATGAAGTGCAGGCGGGCTTTGGCCGCACCGGCACGGATTACTGGGGCTTCGAGACGCAGGGCGTGGTGCCCGATATCGTCACGATGGCGAAGGGCATCGGCAATGGCGTCCCGCTGGCGGCGGTCGTCACCACGCCGGAGATTGCGGCGGCGTTCACCTCGCGCATCCATTTCAATACCTTCGGCGGCAACCCCGTGTGCATGGCGCAGGGCAAGGCGGTGCTGGAGGTGATCGACCGCGAGGGCTTGCAGGCGAACGCGCTGAAGATCGGCGCGAAGCTGACCGCGGGCTTTGAGAAGCTGGCGGAGAAGCACCCCATCATCGGCGAAGTGCGCGGCAAGGGACTGATGATCGGCGTCGAGCTGGTCAAGGACCGCACGACCAAGGTGCCGGCGAAGGAAGAATGCCTGCGCGTGTTCGACCTGGCGAAGGATTACGGCCTGCTCATCGGCAAGGGCGGCTACTTCGGCAACGTGCTGCGGATCAAGCCGCCGATGTGCATTACCGAAGCGGACGCCGATTTCATGCTCGAAGTGCTCGACCTCTGCTTTTCCAGCCTATGAAGCTGAAATCTTCGCAATACGGCAAGGGCCGCGTGCGCGTGGTGAAAATCATCCGCGAAGGCGAGATGCACACGGTGAAGGAACTCGACGTCAAAGCCATGATGAGCGGCGATTTCGAGACCTCCTACACCGAATCGGACAACAGCAAAGTCGTCCCCACCGACACGATCAAGAACACGATCAACGTCCTGGCGAAAGATCATCTCGGTCACGATTCCGAGCGGTTCGCGCTGACGCTCGCGAAGCATTTTGTCGGCAAGTATCCGCAGATTCATCAGGCGACGGTCGAGGTGAAGGAGCGCGTCTGGCAGCGGATCGGCGGGCATCCGCACAGCTTCACCGCGCCGGGTTCGCCGTCACCGCTTTGCCGCGCCACCGCGACCGCCGGGGGCGAGACGCTGGAATCGGGAGTCAGCGACTGGCTGATCTTGAAGTCCACCGAATCGGGTTTCGAGGGCTATCCGAAGTGTGAGTTCACCACCCTGCCCGAAACGAAGGACCGCATCTTTGCCACCTCGTGCACCGCGACGTGGAAATGGAGCGCGCATCCGACCAGCTTTGCGAATGCGAACCTCGCGATCATTTCCGCGATGGTGCAGCCCTTTTGCGAGAACTATAGCGCGTCGGTGCAGGGGACGATGTTTGAGATGGGCAGTGCGGCGCTCGCGGCGGTCCCGGAGATTTCCGAGATCCATCTCGCGATGCCGAACAAGCATTGCCTGCTCGTGAATTTCACCCCTTTCGGCCTCGAAAACAAAAACGAAGTCTTCACCGCCACCGACGAGCCCCACGGCCAGATCGAGGCGACGATTACTCGCTGATCATTCACCGCAGAGGCGCGGAGACGCAGAGGAGGGAATCCATTCTGCGCAGTCGCTGTAGCCATGGCCCTGTGGGCCGTTGGGGAAAAGGGTTCTATCGGAAAGAGATTTTCGGACAGGATGAACAGGATTTACGGGATGAATAAATGATGGGTGATTTGGAATTTTTGCCATCCGGTTCATCTTGTTCATCCTGTCTTAAAAAATTCGGGTAATTAGTTCTTCCTCGCTCCCACACCCCGTGTCGTTGAGTGCGCGTGCATGAATAGAGTGACGGCTCGCTTTCCCTGGCGCGAGCCCTTGCGGCGGAGTGGTGGCAAAAAGCCGGGGACACGGAGTGTCGCGGACAAGGGCGTGCCCACACGGAGTGTGGGCACGAGGGAGAGAGGGAGAGGGGGCGTCTCTGCGGGAGGTGAATTACGGCTTCGGCTTGCCGCGCACGGCGAGGAGGAGCATCACGCTGCCGAAGGCGAGTTGCACGAGGCCCCACCAGAGGTTCATGTTGATGCCGAGGGATTTCGCAGTGAGCTCGGGGCCGCCGAGGAGGCCGACCGTGGTCAGGATGAGGCCGAAGATGACGAACATCAGGCCAACGGGGAATCGCAGATCAAAGTTCATAGGATATTCCTTGTTTCAGCTCAGGCAAAAATGAGGTTCATGAGGATGGCCACGGCCATGATGATCGCGCCCAGCACGGCGGGGCGTTGAATCCACGGTTCGTTTTCCGCCTCGGGTTTCGGCGTGAGCGAATAGACGAGGCCCTTCAATTCCTCATCGGTCTTCGTGCGCCGGGTGGCGAGCGAAATCACGACGGTGAGGAGGAAGCAGGCCGACCACGCGACGATCGCCATCCAGAAGTTCTTGCCCATGTCGCTATGGAAAATGAACTTCTGCGCCAGCGCGCCGCCCTTGATCCAGCTCGGGGAGCCGCCCTCGGTGATCGCGAACAAATGGAAGAGCGCGGCGAAGAGCGTGCCGCCGAGCAAGCCCCAGAAGGCCCCGTGCCCGGTCGTCCGCTTCCAGAACATCCCGAGCAGGAAAGTCGCGAAGAGGGGCGCGTTCACAAATCCGAAGACGAGCTGCAGCATGTCCATGATGTTGTTGAACTGCTTGGCGATGATCGCCGCGCCGATGCTCACGATGATGCCGAAGACGGTCGCCCAGCGGCCCATCCACAGGTAGTGCGTGTCGGATTTGTTTTTGGCGAGATAGCTCTGGTAGATGTCGTAGGTCCACACCGTGTTAAACGCAGTCACGTTGCCCGCCATGCCGGACATGAAGGAAGCCATCAGCGCCGTGAAGCCGATGCCGAGCAGGCCGGTCGGGAAGTATTTCGCGAGCATGGCTGGGATGGTCATGTTGTAGTCCGGCGTGCCGTCCTCGGAGAGCGGGAGGAAATGACCGCCGCTGGAATGGTGCAGGGCAATCGCGATCATGCCGGGGAGAATCACCAGCGCCGGGAAGAGCATTTTGGGAATCGCCGCGATGAGCGGAGTGCGGCGGGCGGCGGACATCGAGTTGGCCGCCATCGCGCGCTGCACGACGAGGAAGTCGGTGCACCAGTAGCCGAAGGAAAGCACGAAGCCGAGGCCGACCACCATGCCGACCCAGTTGATGCCCATCGGGTTGTCAAAGGCGCTGCCCATGTGGACCCAGGAGTGCGTCCAGGTGCCCGCGGCAAAGTGCTGCTCGGTCGCCACCGGGATCAGCTTTTCCTTCAGCGCGGTCCAGCCGCCGGCATCCTTCAAGCCGAGGAAGACGAGCGGGGCAAAGCCAAAGACGATCATGAAGAACTGCAGCACCTCGTTGTAGATCGCCGAGGTAAGACCGCCGAGAAAGATATAGACCAGCACGATGAAGGCGGAGACGAACATGCACGTCCAGTAGTTCCAGTGCACGAGCACCTCCAGCAGCTTGGCGAGCGCATGGAGCGAGATGCCGGAGGAAAAAATCGTCATCACCGCGAAGGAGATCGCATTGAGCCCGCGCGTCTTTTCATCGAAGCGCATTTTCAGATATTCCGGCACCGAGCGGGCTTTGGAGCCGTAGTAGAACGGCATCATGAAAATCGCGAGGAAGACCATCGCGGGAATCGCGCCCACCCAGTAGAAGTGGCTGGTCATGATGCCGTACTTTGCGCCCGAGGCGGCCATGCCGATCACTTCCTGCGCGCCGAGATTGGCCGAGAGAAAGGCGAGGCCGGTCACCCAGGCGGGAATCGAGCGACCCGAGAGGAAGAAATCGCCGCTCCCCTTCATGAAGCGCTTGAGGGTGAAGCCGATTCCTAAGACGAAGACGAAGTAGGAAATGAGGATGAGGTAATCGACGCGGGTCAGCTGAATTTGAATGTCCATGAGTAATCGCTTGGGGTGGCGCGACGGCCATAACCAGCCGCGCCGAGCGGCGAATTAATCCAAAGCGGAGTCTTCGTCGCAATGCAAATTCATCTATCACGGTTAAACCAGCGGTGATTTTCCGCCGTAAGCCTTGTCCATTCGCTCCGGCGATGAGAGAGACCCGGAGTGCCGTGGACAAGGGCGTGCGCACGCGGAGTGTGGGTGCGAGGAAATCGCGATCAAGCCCGTGAAGGTGGGGTGCAGCTCGCATTGGCAAGCCGCGCTTTCCCACCAAAAGGTCACGCCGAGCGAAGTTGAAGGGGGCTCAAATGGTTCTGCGCTGGGAGGGCGCCGAGGCTTCTTAATGGATGGAGGCGCTCACTGCGCCAGAACAGTGAGAGATCCGTTCGACTCCATTCCGCTGCGCTGCATTGCGCTCAGGATGACATCGGTTTTTGGATGGAGTGCGTGGGTTGCAGGTGGAGTCACGGCCACGCTTGCGGGTTTTAGCGCAGGCTTTTTTTGGGCGAGTGGAAATGTGGTAAAGCTCGTGAGGGTGGGGTGCAGCTCGCGTTGGCAAGCCGCGCTTTCCCACCAAAAGGTCACGCCGAGCGAAGTTGAAGGGGGGGCAAATGGTTCTGCGCTGGGAGGGCGCCGAGGCTTTTTAATGGATGGAGGCGCTCACTGTGCCAGAACAGTGAGAGATCCGTTCGACTCCATTCCGCTGCGCTGCATTGCGCTCAGGATGACATCGGTTTTTGGAAGGAAGGCGTGGGTTGCAGGTGGAGTCGCTGGGCGAGCGCGCGGGTTTTAGCGCAGGCTTTTTTTGGGCGAGTGGAAATGTGGTAAAGCTCGTGAGGGTGGGGTGCAGCTCGTGTTGGCAAGCCGCGCTTTCCCACCAAAAGGTCACGCCGAGCGAAGTTGAAGGGGGGCAAATGGTTCTGCGCGGGGAGGGTGCCGAGGCTTTTTAATGGATGGAGGCGCTCACTGTGCCGGAACAGTGAGAGATCCGTTCGACTCCATTTCGCTGCGCTGCATTGCGCTCAGGATGACATCATTTTTGGAAGGGGGGCGTGGGTTGCCGAGGGCGAGGTATGCGACGGCGACACGGCACAAAAAACGGCGTGAGGGGAGTTGATCCCGGTCACGCCGTTTTGCAGGGAAAGGGGGTTACTTCACCGGGATCGGATTGAGCGGCGGGCCGGGCAGGGGCTGCCGGGCATCGGCGGTTTCATCGAGCTCCAGGCGCAGGTAGTCATAGACGACGCCCGAGGTCAGATCCCCGGCGGGGACCACCAGTTGCATGGTGTTTTCGCCGGACTTGAGCAGCGAGGCGTCGAAGGCTTGCGTGTACTGGCGCCACTGCGCGCGGTCGGTGTTGTAGCGCAGGGCATTCGTGCCCACGGGATAAATGACGCCCACCTTTTGATTGTTCACGCCGATGCCGAGCCCGCCGCCGCCATCCGCGCCGCCGAGGGCCACGCGGAGCACCGCGCGGCCGCGTTCATCCTTCGGCATCGTGAATTTGATGGTCCAGACCGTATCCCGGCCATGGCCGACTTCAGGCCAGATATTCTTTCCGCCCTCGGGAACCTGCACCCAGCCGAAGCGCTGGTTGGCCGGGTCTTTCGCGGCGGGGTTCAGCCACGAGGTGGTTTCGCCATGGGGCACTTCTTCGAAGAACCAGTCCCTGGCCGGATCGCTCTTGCCGATGGTGTAGGTGAGGTCATGTGGGAAAAGCAGTGGGTAACGCAGCGGCCAGCCCCACAGCCAGTAGTTCTTGCCGTCGCCCTTGAAGAACTCGCTCGAGGTGCGGTTGGGGTAGCCAATTTCCCACACCTGCTTGCCGTAACGTTCGGGGGTCCACTTCAGCTTGCCGAGGTTGATCGGCTTGCCGGGCTGCACCACGACATTGTTCACGGTGAAATCGCCCAGCACGCCATCGGCGAAGGCATGCAGGGTGTAAACGCCGGGGCGCACGTTTTCGATACTGAACGATCCGTCGGTGGAGCCCACGGTCCAGAACTGGTAATACTTCGCATCATGCTGCCAGGTGACGAGCCGACCGTTGCCCGAGCGCTCGGCAAAGGCGCCACCCAGCCCCAAATAATCGGGGTGAGTGAGGCCGATGTGGAAGTTCGGCAGGCTGGTGCTCGTGGCTTGCGGATCGCTCAACACGACCTGGCCGCTCACCGTGGTGCGCTGGGCCTTTTGCGGATAATCCACGCCCTGCACCCAGGGAAAGGGCCAGCGGGCCTTGATGACTTTCGCTTCCGCGAGCGCGTCCTGGAACAGTGCATTCGCATTGGCCGTCCACGCGGACGGAATCTTCGGCTCGCCCGAACCCGAAGTGGCGGCGAGCGCATCCAGGTCGTCCTTCGAGGGCGTCGGGCCGCTTTGCAGGCCGTTCACGTAGCAGAAAATCGGGCCCACCACCTTGTTCCATTCCTCTCCGGCGGGAATATCCGCCGAGGCTCCGCCCGCATAGTGACCGGAGGTCCAGTAATCCAGCATGGTCGCGCCGAGGTGGCACATGAGATCGATGCGGGTCGGGCCGCCGCCGATGTATTCGTTGGAAGGGTTGATGAACCACACGCCGATATGGTCCTGGATGCTCGACCAGCCGAAGGCGGGCAGGCTGTACATCCACGCGCAGTAGTTGTATTTGTGCTCCGTCGAGTTCCGGTAAATGCCGGTGCTCATGATGTGCTGCTCCTTGGCATGGATCTCCACGCCGTTGCCGAAATCCTCCCCCGCGGCCATGGCCTGGTTGCGGTCGGAGTCCACGGAGAGCCAGTCGAAGCGCTTGTCGAGCTGGTTGAGGAACCGGCTCTCGCCGAAGCCGCCCGCGGTATAGCCCGGCTTGTGGGTGTAAATGGCGTAGGTGTAAAAGCCGCTCGTTCCCCGCTCCATGGCGAAGCGGATCTCCAGGTCCATGAATTTGCCGCCCTTGCCACCCATCTCGCCCTTGATGGAAACCTCGGCCCCCGCGCCGCCGACGCTCTTGGGATCGACGGTGACGTGGGTGATGGTCTGGCCACCGGGAACCTGCTCCCACTTGCCTCCCGGGCCCATCAATTCCTTGCCCTGGTAAACGAGCGAGGCGACCCGGCTGCCCTTTTTGTCGATCGTAGCGCGCACGATCCCGTTGTCCATGATCCAGACCGCGCCTTTATCGGAGAGCGTGACCGGTTGGGCGGCGGAATTTTTGATGAGCGCGGGTTGGACGGTTTCCGGCGGTGGAGCCGCCTTCTCGGCGGCCTGCAGGGACGGAAGCAGCGTGGTAACGACAGCAAGAGCCGACGTGACCAAGGCACGCCGGCGGGCAAATTGGGGTCTTTTCATTAGGGTCGGTAGTGAATCCAATCACAAAACCCGGTTTTGTTCCAGTGGTTGCGGGGGGGCCGATGAGGATTTTCCGAAAGGGGCTTCCAGCCACCCGCAGGGGTCCCGAGCGGAATGGAGCGGAGTTGAGGGGGCTCAAATGGTTCTGCGTGGGGAGGGTGGTATGGGTCCTTGCGGCATTGGGGCGCTGGCTGGACCAGAACAGTGAGAGATCCGTTCGACTTCATTCCGCTGCGCTGCATTGCGCTCAGGATGACATTGGTTTTTGGAAGGAGGGCGTGGGCTGCAGATGCAAGCTGCAATCCACTAGGACGGGGTTTCTTGACTTCGCTGCGCTGCGCTTGGGCTGGGGGCGTTCAGGGGTACAAAAAAAGGCCCGGTGTTTGCACCGGGCCCCTTTCGGAAAAATGGAAGGTCGCAGTTGACTAGGAGCGGACTTTGGCGCGCTTGCGCTGGGAGATGAGCTGATCGACGAGGACGCCGAAGAAGATCACCGCGCCGAGCACGGAGAAGTTGAGCGAGCTCGGGATGCCGAGCAGGTTCACCAGGTTTTGCAGGACCTGGATCAGCGCGGTGCCGATGGCGATGCCGATGATCGAGCCTTCGCCGCCGCGCAGGCTGCAACCGCCGAGCACGGCGGCGGCGATGCCGTAGAGCTCGTAGGACATGCCGTGGTTGGCCGGCGAAATCGAGTTCGTATAGAAGGCGATGAGGACGCCGGCGACGCCCGCGAAGAGCATGGAGACCGCGTAGGCGCTGCCGATCACGAGGCGGGTATTGATGCCGGAGTAGCGAGTGGCGTCTTCATTGCGGCCCACCGCGATGAGGTAGCGGCCATAGACCGAGTGGTGGAGGAGCACGTAGCTGATCGCCGCGATCACGATGAAGAGCACGAACGGCATCGGCACCGGGCCGATGCTGCCGGTCGCCAGGTCGCGGAGCAGGGTGAAGCCGGTGCTGCCGAAGCCCTTCGTCTCATCGCTCGCGATGAAGCGGGCCAGGCCGCGATAGAACAGGAAGCCGCACAGGGTCACGATGAAAGGCTGCATCTTCACCTTCGCCACCAGATAACCGTGCAACGCGCCAAGCGCCATGACGCCGAAAATGCTCACAAAGACCGCGATCACCCACGGCCAGCTCCAGTCGCGCAACATCATCGCCAGCAAGACGCCTTGCAAGGCAAAGACGGAGCCGACCGAGAGGTCGATACCACCGGTGATGATGATGAGGCCGAGGCCGATGCTGAAGATGCCATACATCCCGATCAGCGTGCTCATGTTGGTGAGGTTCGCGGAGCTCAGGAAGCGCGGGTTGATGATGGAAACCGTCACGCACAGGACGATGAGCAGAATAAAAATACCGAGTTCTTTTTTCATGAAATGGGGCGGTGGAGGTAGAAGGTGGCTGGAGTCAGGTTAAGGTTAGGGCAGGATTGGGGACGAAATTAATTGGCCGCGACGGAACCGCCGACGGCGAGCTGCATGATCGCTTTTTCGGAGAACTCCGAGTGACTGAGGATGCCGGAGATGCGGCCCTCGTGCATGACGGCGATGCGGTCGCTGACGCCGATCACTTCCTCCATGTCGCTGGAGATCATGATCACGGCCACGCCTTCATCGGCGAGCGCGCGCATGAGCTTGTAGATTTCCGCCTTGGCGCCGACGTCGATGCCGCGGGTCGGCTCGTCGAAGATCATCACCTTCGGCTTGAGCGAGAGCCACTTGCCGAGCACGACTTTCTGCTGGTTGCCGCCGCTGAGGTTGGCCGCGATGGTCTCGATGGAAGGCGTCTTCACCCGCAGAGCTTCCACCTGCTCCTGGGCGATGCGCTTCTCGGCCTGGCGGTTGACGAGCATGGCCTTGCTGTGGCGGGTGAGGGCGGGCAGGGAAATGTTTTCGCGAATGCAGACGCTGGTGATGAGGCCGGTGAGGCGGCGATCCTCCGGCACCAGATAAATGCCGTGCGAGATGGCGGTGCGGGCACTGTGAATGTGCACGCGCTCGCCGCCGATGCGGATCGTGCCCTCCAGCGGCGGCTCGACGCCGAAGATGGCCTGCGCCACCTCGGAGCGACCCGCGCCGACGAGCCCGGCGAAGCCGAGAATCTCGCCGCGCCCGACGGAAAAGCTCACGGTCTGCTTCGGCTTGAAGCCGGTGCGCAGGCCCTCGACCGCAAAGTAATCGGCCTCCTGGACGCCCTTGCCTTCGATGCGCAGATTCTTCAACTCGCTGGCCGACCATGAGCGCGACCATGCGGTCGTGGTTGATGTCTTCCTTGGCGAGTTCGCCGGCGTTCTTGCCATCGCGGAGCGCGACCACGCGGTCGGCGCACTCGATGATCTCACCCATGCGGTGCGAGATGTAGAGGACGGCCACGCCTTGCTTGGAGAGGTCTTTCACCGTCTGCAGCAGGCGCTCGGTTTCGGAAAGGGTGAGCGAGCTGGTGGGCTCGTCCATGATGATGACGCGCGCGTTGAGCGAGAGCGTCTTGGCGATTTCCACCATCTGCTGTTGCGCGATGGAGAGCTCGCGGAGCGGGGTGTGGGGCGAGATGTTGAGCCCCAGCTTCTTGAGGAACGGCTCGCTCTCGCGGACCATGCGGGCCCGGTCCACGAACTGGAGCGGGCCGCCTTTGCGCGGTTCGCGACCGAGGAAGATGTTCCCGGCCACGTCGATGTTGTCCACCACGTTCAGCTCCTGGTGGATGAACCCGATGCCGAGGCCGATCGAGTCCTTCACGGAGCGAATGGAAGCCTCCTGGCCATCCACGTAGATGGCGCCTTCGTCGGCCTGATGCACGCCGCCGAGGGTCTTCATGAGGGTGGATTTGCCCGCACCGTTCTCGCCGATGAGGGCGATCACTTCTCCTTTTTTAACCGAGAAGGAGACGTTTTGCAGCGCGACGACACCAGGGAATCGCTTGGTGATTCCCCGAAATTCCAGAAGAGGAGGCTCCATGTGTTTATTCGTTCCGTAAACTTCGAATTACTTGCCGCGCATCTGCTTCAGCTTTTCCATGTAAGCGTCGATGCCATCGGCCTTGATCGCCAGGGTGGGGATGATCTTCAGGCCATTGGCCGGGATCACGCTCTTGTCGCCAGAGACGATCTTGTCCATCATCGTGATCGCCTGGTAGCCGAACTCATCGGGCTGCTGGACGACGGCGGCATAGACGGCACCGGACTTCACGCCTGCCATCGTGCCTTCTTCCTGGTCGAAAGCGACGACCTTGATCGCGCCGACTTTGTTCGACTGCTGGAGGGCATCGACGATCGCCGGGCCGTTGTAGCTGTAGATGCCGACGCACATTGCGAGGTCGGGGTATTTCACGATCGCGTCCTGCACGTTCGCCTTGGCGCGCACGCGGTCGGTGTCGTCGGTGCGGGTGTCGATGATCTCGACCTTGGAGCCTTCGAGGGCTTTCTTGATGCCGTTGATGCGGGCGACGGCGTTCTGCGCGTCGGTGTTGCCGACGAAGAGCATGATCTTGCCGCCGTTGGGCAGCGCTTCCTTGATCAGCCCGCCCGCCTGTTCACCGGCGGCTTCGTTATCGGTGCCGATGTAGAAAGTGCGACCGCTATCGGGCGCGTCGCTATCCTGGGTGACGAGGATCGTCTGCTTGGCCACCTGCTGGAGATACGCGGTCTGGTTCGCCGGATCGATCGGGCTGATCGCGATGCCTTCTTCGCCGCGGTTGATCAGGTTATCAACAATGGTCTTCTGGGTGGCGACGGTGCCGTCCGAGGGAATCTGGTAATCGAGCTCCACGTCCTTGAGGTCCGCGGCGGCCTTCTCGCAACCCGCGCGGGCGAGGGTCCAGTAGTCCGAGGCGTTGTTGGTGACGAAAGCGATCTTGTGTTTGCCGCCGCTGCCACCGCTGGCAGAGTCGGATTTATGGCAACCCGTAAAAGAAACGAGGGTCGCGATGGATACGGAAAGGACCGGGAGGATTGGGGCGAATTTCATAGATTTATTTGTTTTCTCTGTTAGACAGCGCCTGCTTGTCAAGACAGCAGCACCAAGGAACAAAATTCCTCCCACTCGGAAAGTGATGAAATACTGGACAGTCCAGTAGAGGGGTAATTCCCGGCGGTTTCATGGGGTTCGACGTGGCCGGGCAATGTAAAATGGTTGCTTTGTGGTCTTTAAGGCGTATTAATGCTGGCGGTTTAGAGAAAACCCGACCTTGGATCGACCTCGATTTCCGAAGTTGGGACCGGAGCAGAAGGGGAGTTTTTCTCTAAATCCTTATGGGCTGGAAAAAGTCCTTTGACATTACATAGTAAATATGGAAGTTCTTGCAGAACTCGAAAAGCCTCCCCGCAACCATTCCCAACCCCAGCTACTTCTCACTGTCATGCATAACTGCAACAGAACTGCCTCCTGTGATGTGAGGTCGCCCGCGCGACCAGTCGGTCGGCAAGGCTTCACACTGGTGGAAATGCTGGTGGTCATCTCTCTGATCATCGTCCTGATGTCGCTGGCCGTCCCGGCGATCAACACGATGAAGAGCGGCAGCGACTTCAGCCAGGCTGCCTATGATATGGGCGGTTATTTGGACCAGGCGCGCTCCTATGCGGTGGCAAACAATACCTACGTTTTCGTGGGGATCACTGAGGTGGACGGGCTCAAGGACGACGCGACGCTGAAGGCCAGTGGCTCGGCTGGTGTCGGGCGGGTGGTGATGGTTTCGGCCGCCTCCAAGGATGGAACGAAAGGCTACACCGTCAGTGGTTCGACGGTAACGGTGAGTCTCACCTCGTGGCCTGCCGGTCTCACCGCGATCGGGAAGCCGCTGACCTTTGATAATGTGCACTTGATGGCGAGTCTCGGTGCGGGAACGGGGAGAATGCAGCGCGTCGGAGTGACAACGGCTTACCGGATTGGCGACACCACCAATATTTCGACGCTGGCGTTGAAATTTGGTTATCCGATCGGACTTTCCGCCACGGATGCAAACGCACGCTATTGGTTGACGCGAGTGCTTAGCTTCGATCCTCAGGGTGCTTTGCGTTATGTTTATGCCTCTGGCTCTGGCGCTGGAGATTCCCTACCCTCCCAGGGCTATATCGAGATCGGGATGATTCCCAGCCACGGCAATGCCACGGTCTCCCCGATTACCAACCAGGCGGCGCTTTTATTCGATTGCATGAGCGGCAACTACCGCGTTTACCGGCCTTAACCCCCCAAATATTCCACTGCTATGAAGCCTTCCCTGAACAACCAACGCGGGTTTTCCCTCATTGAGGTTTCGCTGGCATTGGGGGTCGCTGCTTTTTGTCTCATTGCCATTCTCGGGCTCCTGCCCACTGGGGTGAACAGCGACCAGTTGAGCTTGGAGCAGACTGCTGGCCGCCGGCGTGGCGAATGCGGTGGTGGCCGATTTGCAGGCGGCTCCGCAAGCGACTTCCACCACGCTGACGGCGACTTCCACGCACTTCAATCTCACCGTTCCTCAAAAAGGCTATTTGGCGGTGAACTCCAGCGTGACCACTCCTTTGAGCCGGGTGATTTTCTTGGATTCCAACGGCGAGCCGACTGCGAAAGAGGGCCAGTCTGCGATCGCGACCTCCCGGTATCGGGTCACTATTTACTATTCATTTCCCAGGTTTTCCTCGACCTCGTTGACGATGCCGTCGCCCACCAATTTTGTTCCGGTGATTGCCCGGGTATTGGTGACCTGGCCGGCGCTGGCGGATGCACAGGCCGCGACATCGTCCACGGACAAGATTACACCGATAAACTTTGCCGGCTCCTTCGAAGTGGTAACCAGCCTGGATCGCATTTAAATGAACGCCTCCTTTTCCCAGATCAAAGCCCCGGCCCAAAGTTACCGCGCCGCTTTCACCTTGGTGGAGCTGCTGGTTTCCATGGCGGTGCTCGTGTTGATGATCGCCTCGGTGGCGCAAATGGTCAGTAGTGCGACCAAGGTGACCACCTCCATGCGTTCCAAGATGAATGCGGACCAGCAGGCGCGGAATTTTTTCGATCATATCGCGACGGACCTGAGCCGGATGCCGAACCGGCAGGATCTCGATTATTATTTCGGCAAGACGACGGGCAACGATTTCCTCTTCTTCTACAGTGAAGCGCCCGCCTTTGATCAAACCAGCGCTGCGCCGACGGTTCTCAATTCGTTGTCTCTCGTGGGATACCAGATTCAGCCCAAGCCGGGGATCGATGATGCCGGTGGAATGGATCGCCTCGGGATGCGCCTGTCCTGGGGGCAGACCTCCCCGGGATCCGCTAACTTTTTGACCCCGAAAACGCTGACGCCGTATGTGGATTACACGCCGAACTCGAGCACGACCATTAAAGGAGCTTTTGGAACCTATCTGAATGCCCTTTCCACAGCGGGTACTTCGACCACTAACAATTATTTCCACTCGATCGGGGACGGAATCTTCCGCTTCGAGTATTGCTTCCAGCTTACCGATGGCTCTTTCTCGGAGCAGCCGTTGCTTTACAGCAATCCCGCGGTGGGCTCCACCACTTCGAGCACGCCCAAGTATAATTCCACCTCCGGCACCGGGCCGAATGGACAGAGTGATTCGAGCGCCGGTTTCTCTATCGGCTCGCGCTGGTGGGATGGGACGAGAGGCTACATTTGCGTGGATGCGACGGTGGGCCAGGCGGTGTGGGTGGGAGCGGGGATGACGGATGTTTCGTCCATCATTGTGGCTATTGCGGTCCTGGATTCCACCAGCCAGAAAGTGCTGGCCAGCGCCAGCAACGGACTTTTGTCGAATGCCAACTTTGTCGCTCTCGCGGCGCCTTTGGTGGATATCACGAATGCCAATTTGCAGGTAAATCCGACTGCCTCGCAGATGCCAACGCTGATGGCGAAGCTGTGGAATGCCAAAGTGCTTACGCCCACTAACACCTGGCCCACGCTGCCGGTGGCTGTCACCTCGCAGATCCGGGTTTACCAGCGCAGCATCCCGCTGAGCAAAAACTAGCCGTTTTCCTTCAACCCATTTTCCATAACCTCATCGTTCACGCCACCGCAGGCATTTTAGATGTAAGTAAAAGATACCAAAAAATCCCCAATTCCTAATCACTAACCCCAAATAATTGCTTATGCGAACCCCAAATTCGCTCCCAAGGGTCGGGAGCAATCGCAAAGGCGTTGCGCTCATTATCGTGCTGGCGTTTGTCGTGCTGCTCACCGGTTTGGTGGTGGCCTACTTCAGCCGTGCGATGAGCGATCGCCAGATTTCGACCTCCAGTGCCAGCCAGACGCGCGTGCAAGCCTTTGCCCTCGGCGCGACTAATTCGATCATCGATGATCTGAAGCAGGAAATCGCCGCCGGCTCGACGGCTCCGAGCCCCATGCCCTCGCCGTTGAATACGGGGCTGTATATTCCGACCAGTTTGGCCATGGTTCCGTCCCGGGTGGTCAAGGGAACCAGCACGCCGCCGGTTTTGTTGAAGCAGAGTGTCTATCAAAAGACTTTCTTCCCCAATAACGATTCGACGAATTATCCGAGCTCCACGACGTTCCCGCCCAGCAACCGGGCGATCGGGCCTTCTGCGCAATCGGCGACTTCCGTGTCTTCTTTGAACGGTCGGTCGATCTCGGCCGCGCGTTGGAATAAGCCGCTCTTCCTCAAGGCGAAGGCCACGACCGACTATACTCCTGCGGATACCAATATCGGGGTGCCGGATTGGGTGCTGGTCGCCCGGAACGGAACCAATCCCACGGCCTGGAGTGCCGCCACCCTGACCTCGAAGGGAAACAAATACAGCGGAACGGCCGCGACCGATGGAACCGTCGTCGTCGGGCGTTACGCCTACAATATCTATGATGAAGGCGGTCTTCTGGATATCAACGTGGCGGGTTACCCCAGCCCCGCTCCCACGCCGACGCCCGGGGTTTCCTTCGGCTACAAATCCTCCGAAGCTTTCGCGGATCTCACGCAAATTGGTCTTACCGCCGGGCAGGTCAATTCGCTGGTTGGCTGGAGAAACGGTGCCAGCATGCAGGCGAGCGGAACTTTCCCGAACTATACTTTTTCCGCGACCACGGCGATCAATTACATCGCGTATGTCCTGGGCCTGCAAACGGGAAATCTGACGACCTCCAACCAGAAACTGAGCGCAAGCAATCAGTCGGATCACCTCTTTTCCGGGCGGCAACAGTTGATCTCGTTCCTGACGAATCTCTCGGCCACCAGTACGACGATGGATTCGCTGCAGTATCTGACGACCTTCAGCCGCGATCTGAACCAGCCTTCCTATGCCAGGACGCAATCACTCTCCTCAACCCTTCCCGGCTACAACGCATCTGCCCCGGCGATTCAAACCATCGTAAATGGTGGGAATAATCAGGCGGGCCTGGATACCTATGTAAACCCCGCTTTCCTCACCGTCCGGGTGCGGAACACCTTTACCCGGAACGATGGAACCCAGGCCGTGCTTGGCGAGCCCCTGGTCAAGAAGCGGTTTGCACTGATGCGACTGGCCTGGCTGACCTACATGGGCCCCAGCGGTGGTGATCCGGCGGCCTCGCCGCCTACCTCGGTGCGGCCCCAGACCGACCCGGATATCCAGATGCTGGTCAATACCTACAACATCCCCTACAGCTTCCTCAAAGAAGGCACGGCGGCTAATATCCGAAAATATTTCGGCCTCGACTGGGTGGCCGATTCCGGCAGCAAGCTGGGCAAGTGGGTTTACGATGTCCACAACGGCACCACGGGCACTGGCACCTCGGGGGCGATTATGAGGCTCGGGGCTCCCGGCGATACGGCCGGTCTCGCCTACCTCGCCACCCCGCGTGAACCCGACTTTTTTGAATTGCTGAAAGCGAGTATCGGGGCTGGATCGAAGGCGAAGGCACTGACGAAATTCGGGGGCACTTCGAGCATGGCCGACTTTTATGCGCAGAGCGATCTCTCTTTCGACTGTGCGATCATGCAGATTGGGGCCAATATCATCGCACAATCGCGGGTGGACGGCTACGGGGTGCGGATTAGCTTCAACGATGGAACGACGACGAGAGAGTTCTACGGGGTGGACAATAACCCCTATGTTTACCGGACTCGATGGGGCGTATTAAAGATTCGGAATGAAAATCCGGTGATCACCGGCAGTCTCCCTGTCCCGAACGCCGGCCGCCGGGGCGGTGGCCGCCGGTTCCGGCTACGGAGCCAGCCAGGGGCTGTTGAAAGACCCGGGGGTGGTGATGGCGATGTTGGTGCCTGAAATATGGAATCCGCATGATCAAAACAACCCGATGCCGACGTTGCGGCCGACGGCCTTTCGTCTGGTGGCCGACAGCACGGACCCCAACAGCATCAGCACGACCTCTTACAGCGGATACAATCAATTTACGGCGAGCGGCGAGGATACCAGAGGGCCGGGCAACCCTCTTTCCTACACCAAGGCGGAGCCCAGTGGCGGCGCCGTTCCTCCTTTCTCACGCAATAGCGGCGGAACGGGGACCGAGATCACCGGCAGTTATAAAGGCTATTTGCACCCCCTCATTCCGTCCAACACGACCCTGGCCTTCGATATTCCCAACTCCACCCTCTTTCGTGAACCCACGCTGCTGGGGCGCGTAGGGGCCCCGGCGGGAAGTAACCTGCATATCGACTCCTCCAAGTGGAGCGCGACGGCTGCCCCCGATATTGATTATCAGAAAATCCAAACCACCGGTGGGGTTTCCTTTACCTCCAACCAAGGCTTCACGGCTGATGTATCCAACCCGCTGGTCCTGCCGGCTTCGGTTGGCGTCAATGCCAATACTCAATACGTGGGCATTCCGATTGGATTGTTCCCTTCCGAATGGGTGGGGCCTCGCGTTTCCGGCCAGTCGCCGTCAACGATCAGAAACATCTACCGCAGTGATATTGCGTCGGAGGTGGGAAGCAACCTCACTTTGAGGCTGCAATTCCAAGATCCCTCCAACGCAACGAACTGGATAACCTACGACGCCAAATACGTTCAACCCAACAGCGCTTGGTTCCACAGCGTTCTTGGATCGAATGGTGCGGGTGGCCTGATGCAGGCGATCGACATCTGGTCCTCCTTTACCGATCCACGCTCGACGCGTTTCGGCCAGATCACCAGCACGGGCGGCTCCAGTAATACCAACGGTTACAATGCTCCGGCCTCTGCCGTCCGGCAGACGCTGCCCGATCCCACATATGCCTATGGCGTATCGGATAAAAACCTGGCCAATGCCAATGAGTGGATCGATCCGAAGAACAGTGTGTTGATTTCCAATCGCCCGACGGCGGATGGCGGTTTCTATGTGACCACGCTGGCGAACCAAAACGCAGGCTGGAACAACCCCAAAATGGTCATGGGCTTGCTGGCGCAAAACTCGATGAGCTCCTCCTATAATGGATTGAAGTATTCCGGCTCGTTTGGGACCGATCCTTACGCGGCCACGGCGAGTGGAGCGCTTTATTATGCGGATGCGGACAATGTGGTGCGCCGCGCGATGGGGGCCTACAATACCGCCTTTGCGGGAGCGACGGGGATGACCGGTCTGCCGATGGCTTCGACACTAAATGCCGGTGGAGGAACGGTCGCCAACCAAAGCCAGAGCCGTCCCTGGATTTTGCATCGTCCCTTCCAGTCGGTGGCCGAGCTGGGCTATGTGTTCTCGGGCACGCCATGGAAGAACCTCGATTTCTTCACCCCGGAAAGTGGTGACACCGGGCTCCTCGATGTCTTCTCCATCAACGACACGGACAACGCGGATGGAATGGTCGCGGGCAAGGTGAACTTGAACACCCAGCAACAGGTCGTCTTGAGGGCGCTCATGGGAGGCGCTTATCTCGATGAGCAATCGCCTTCCACCATCCTGCCACAGGCTGCCGGTGGGCTGGCTGATCAGGTGGCCTCCGCCCTGGTTACGAGAACTGCTTCCACGGCCGCAGGATCGGGCAAGCTCTCCAATCTGGCCGAGATCGTAGGAAAATGGATTCCCGGGGCCCCGAGCAGTGCTCCGATTAATGGCAGTAGCAGTTACGATGGCCTGAGCAAGGATATGACCACCATTTTGGCCTCGAACCAGACCTATGCCAATATCCAGCGCTTTCGGGAGGCTGCTGTGCGGCCACTGGCCGCGGCTGGCACCGCTCGCACCTGGAGTCTGATGATCGATCTGGTGGCCCAGACCGGGCGCTACCCCGCGACGGCGACGGATGCCTCGAAATTTATCGTGGAAGGCGAGCAGCGCTACTGGGTCCATGTGGCGATTGATCGCCTTACCGGTCAAGTCATCGACAAGAAGATTGAAACCGTCAAAGAATGAAAAAGTACGCCATTATTACCGCCCTCCTGTTTGGTGCTGGTTTGCTTAAAGCGCAACAGCCCGCCGCGCAGGCAACTCCCAAGCCGGAGCTTCCGCCCGGCCCATTGCTCAATCACGCCCCCGACATGGCCCAATGGACCATTAGTTTCCGGGGCGCGGCAACCGTACCCGACGACAAATCCGCCAAGCCGGGTGAGAAGCCGGCTTTCGATACCAGTGATTACCGGGTTGCCGTGGTCAAAACCAAGCCGATCTACCATATCCTCATGGCGATGGGGAATGGGGAAAAGATGGATAAATGGTGCGTTGGTGAAGTGCAGGTCACCAAGCAGCCCAATGCGGCCTATCCCATTCTTTCCACTCCTTCGAACAAGGATGCCTATTACATGGATTTTTCCAAACAGGACTTTACCGGGTTCGGATGGATTTCGGCCAGCAACTACCAGGGAATTAAGAAGGTGGCGGGGGTCGATTGCATGATCTTCAGGGACAAGATCAAATCTCCAGTGGGTGGAGCTGCCGACATGGTCGATGCCCAGGCCGTGATCGATGTCAAAAGCCGGTTGCCCTTGTATCTGCAAGTAGGCGAAGGGCTTTCCACATACCAATATGGGAATACGCCCACCGCGTTGCAGACGCCGCCGACGGAGGTGACGGCTTTGATTCAACAGTGGCGTAAACGGATTCAGCAGGCATCCATGCTGCCGCCGTCCTAAGAACCTGCCTAATTTTTTCACAGACTCCAAGGCTTCACCGGGGAAGTGTGGTTTAAAGATTGCGGTTGGAGATGCACCGCTTACTCTTGGCCCATCATTGCTTGGAGTATGAAAAAGGGTGGTACGCTCAACAAGATCTCGTTTTGGACCGTAACCAGCGTCGTCGTGGCGAATATGGTGGGGACGGGGGTGTTTACCAGCCTCGGGTTTCAGGTGATCGATCTGCAGTCGGGGTTTGTGCTGATGATGCTCTGGCTGGTGGGCGGGGTGCTGGCCCTTTGTGGGGCGCTCGGCTATGGGATGCTGGCGACGGCGATGCCGCGCTCGGGCGGCGAGTATCATTTTCTCTCGCGCATTTATTCGCCCGCGGTAGGGTTTGTGGCGGGCGTGGTGTCGATGACGGTGGGATTTGCCGCGCCGTTGGCATTGGCGGCCATGGCGTTTGGGAAGTATTTTGAAACGCTCTGGCCGGGAGCCAATGCATCGCTGCTGGCCTCCCTGCTTACCGTAGGGGTGGCGTTGATTCACCTGCATAGCGTCAAGGCCGGTGGGCGGTTTCAAAATGTGGCCACCCTTTTGAAGCTGGGGCTCATTCTTTGTCTGGTGGGGGCTGGGGTGATGGCTTCGACGCATTCATCGGTTTCTTTCGTGCCGAAATTGGCCGATTTTCCGCAGATGGGGGGTGCCCCCTTTGCGATTTCGTTGATCTACGTGATGTATGCCTATTCCGGCTGGAATGCGGCCACTTATATCATGAACGAAATCCATGCCCCCAAGCGCACGGTCCCGCTGGCGTTGGTGGCTGGAACGCTCGTGGTCACGGTGCTGTATCTGGCCTTGAACGCGATCTTTTTGAAGACGACCCCGCTTGACGCGCTCAAGGGCAAGTTGGAGGTGGGCAGTATTGTGGCGACTCATATTTTCGGGGCGAATGGGGGGAGGGTTTTTAGCGGGTTGATTTGCCTCGCGCTGGTCTCCACGATCAGTGCGATGACCTGGGCTGGGCCCCGTGTCGCACAGGTGATGGGGGAGGACTTCCGGGCCCTGCACTGGCTATCCTTTACCAATGGCCGGGGGGTGCCGGTAACCGCCAGTGGATTGCAGTTGGCCCTGGTCAATGGCCTCATCTGGTGGGGGACCTTTCAGTCCGTGCTGGTTTACACGCAATTTACTCTGAATTTATGCACCTTGCTAGCTATTGGGGGGGTGTTCGTTTTGCATCGGCGGGGGGTGGTGGTCAAGGGGACGTGGGGTTATCCGGTGGCACCGGCGGTTTTCATGGGGATTACTCTGGTGGCCATGGGGTATCTGCTCTGGACGCAGTGGCGCGAATCCCTGGCCGGACTGGCGACCATGCTGGTTGCGCTGATCTTTTACTGGCTGATGCCGCGTGGGGTCCGGGTTGACACTGGAAAATCAACGGAGATCGAAGTCCTATGAAAAAATGGGGGGTGCTGGTTTGTCTGCTGGGTTTCTCTTTGAATGCCTTTGGGTTGAATGAGACGGCGCTCCGTCGTGCTGCTACTTATTCTGAGGAGAGGGGGGGCTTTACCATGCTGGTGATGGATCATGGGAGCCGGGTGTTTGAGCAATACGCCAAAGGGGTAAAGGAGAATGATGCCTGCAAGATTTTCAGCGGAACGAAAGGTTTCTGGGTGCTGGCCACGCTGGCGGCGGTGAAGGAGGGAATCCTGGCGCTGGATGAGCCTGCCTCCGCGACCTTGGCCGAGTGGCGCAACGATCCGCACCGCAAGCACATCACGATCCGCCAGCTCATGAGCTGCACCTCGGGCCTGGCTCCCAATTCCGCCTTGCAGCGACACGATCTTCCAGATGCCAACGCCGCAGCGCTGATTACGCCGGTGGTGGCAGCGCCGGGCCGGGCCTTTACCTATGGCCCCAGCCATTACCAGATTCTCTGCGAGATCCTGCGGCGGAAGCTGGAGCGGCTGCACACGAAGCCGTTCAGCTACCTGGAGAGCCGGGTGCTCGATCCGCTCGATATCACGCTGGCCGATCACTACGAAGATCCGGCTGGGAATCCGCTCTTTGCCACCAGTTTCATTGTGACGGCGCGGGACTGGGCCAAGGTGGGGGAGCTGATTCTGCAAAAAGGCCGCTATGGCGTGCGCCAGATCGTGGAGCCGGGGCTGCTGGCCCAATGCTTCAAGGGCACGCGGGCCAATCCTTCCTTCGGCATGGGTTTTTGGAACAATCGCCCCGCTGCCGACGGTTCCCGCGAGGTGGATATCGAGGATACCCTGGAGCCGGCCTGGTCCCGGGAGAATTGGCACGGGGTCTGTCTGGCCAAGGGCGTGCCGTCCGATTTGGTGGTGTCGCTGGGCTCGGGTTACCAGCGGCTTTATGTGATTCCCTCGCGCGGGCTGGTCATCGTGCGGCAGGGCCACAATGCGCATTTCTCCGACGGTGCATTTCTGCGGATGGTGCTGGCCGGGTTGAGGTAGGCCGGGTTGAGGACTTTACGCAAAGGGAGGGCACCTCCTCATTTTCCAATCGCGCTCTCGCCACGGCCCTGTGAGCCGTTGGGGGAGAAAGCGGAATTTTGGGCAGGATGAACAGGATTTACAGGATGAGTAAGTGTCTGGGGGATTTGGAATTTTGCCATCCTGTTCATCGGTCAGAAAATCTTTGTCTGATGGAACCATTTCCCCAACGGTTCACAGGGCTGTGGCGAGAGCGCGCCGACGGACGAGGGGCGGAGTGGTCTTGGCGTGGGAAATGGGAATTGGATTGACCCGCGTGGGAACACCCGGGATGATGCACCCAGGTGTGGGGTGTGCTTCATCGATACGGATTCCGCGAAGCCCCCCTGGGTATTCATTGAGTTTAAACCAAACGATCAACCATTGCCGTCCATGCGCCATTCCAAAACTCCTTCCTCCGTGCTGCTGCGTTCCCTCTTGTTCGGTGGCGCGGCGCTGCTATCCGCTTTTTCCGGGCCAATCGTCCGGGCCGACTCCTCGGTGACGATTGATTTGAGCGGGGTGGAGATCAAAAGCGGGAAGCCGCCGACGGTTTATAGCGCGAACAGTATCGATGCCTCGACGGTGTATGACTACGAGATCACCGGGACGGTGCACGGGACGGGGATTCTCGCCAGTTATGTTCCTTCGGGCACGCAGCTTTCGGATGTTCTGGAGACGCTCGGGGTGAAGAATCCGGACGCTTTCCTGAGCGGGCGCCTCTACAATCCCGGTGGCAAGCTTCCCTTCACTGTGGTCTCGGTGACGAAGCGGGGTCACTTCAAATACGGGGTCTTTACGGTTTCGGGAGTGGTTTCGCTGCGGGCGGGGATTACGACGGATGGGTTGTGCGGCTTCAAGACGAAGCTACTGGGCTTTTCCTTTTTTACCGGTGGCTCGCCCACGCTGGTCTTCGACAGCGGCTCGCAAATCGCCGTCAATGTGGATACGGATGCCGATCCCGATCTCTATATGACCAGCGCGACTGGAAAGGTGATCGGGAAGGGGACCGCGGGCGGCTCGCTGAATTTGAAGCTCGCGCCGGGCAAGAGCGTCACCATCCCGGTGACGATTCAGAACGACAGCTCGCAGGCCGACACGTTCACCCTGTCCGTCCCGACCCTGGCGACTGGCTTCTCGCAGACCGTGACGGTGAAAGGGAGCAGCACGGCGTTGCTGGATTCTTCCACGACCTCCGCTGCGCTCCCGAGTCTCCCGACCTTGAAGACGACGAAGCTGCTGTGGACGATTACGAACGATTCCGCGACGAGTGGTGCAACGACCTCCAGCACGCTGACCGCCACCTCGGGGAACGATTCGTCGAAGACGGATACGCTCGACCTGGGGATTACCGCGAAGTAGGTGCCGAATCAATTACTATTGGGAGGCCAATGCGTTCCATCTCTGAAGGAAATGGAGTGAGCTTTCCCGAAAAGTTCGAGCGGGACGGCGGGGTCGTTCACCTTGAACTTTTTCCCCGCGCGAATTTCGGCTTCGTGGGCGGAGAGAAATTTCCGCCACGCATCACGAATGGCGATGCGCTCGGAACGGGAGACGCCGTTTCCCCCGCTGCCGGAGATCTGGCCCGCAAAAATTTGATCCAGACAACCGAAGGCAGCCGATTGCAGGTCCTGATCGGCCATTCGATCGGCCCAAGCGGCGTAGAGTTCGTATCCACCCCCAAGCGCGACGGCGGCATTGCTGGCCGCCTCGAGCAGCGATGGATCGCTTTCCGTGACAATGAGTTGCCAGAGCGGCTGGTAAAATTCTTTGCGGCCTGATTTGCCGACAATCGCGCAGGCGGTCATGCACACGCCGATATCCGGATCATTCAGCCCCCGTTGGACGAGTGGCAGGCAGGAGTCCGGGAATGGCGTGGGGATGGATTGCAGGGCGGTTTGCCGAATGGCGTATTGGGAGCTATTTCCGAAGGCCCTTTCGTTTTCCAGCCAGTCGTCCGGGCGGTGCGGCGATTCCTGGGTCCAATGTGCGAAATAGGCCGTAATCTGGCCATCGCCGCTGAGCCCGGCCGAGTAATAACCCCGGTTGTAAAGCATGTTGGACGCACGCAGGAGTTCGGCGAAGGGCGAAGGGAGGTAGGCGAAGGCCGGGCTGCCATGGCGGCGATGGTCGAACTGATCCGGCGACTGCAACGCTTTCTCCAGAGTTGCGAACACTGCGGGGGCATCTTCCGGAGTCCCCACGGCCTGGATCATCACTGCCCCGCAATCCATCGCCTCGGTGTCTTTACGAGCCAGAAACTTGAGCGCGAGCTTCCGAACGGCGTCGGCGAAAGCCGGCGGCCAGGACTGGGTGGAGAGCTGCTGGCGATTGTCCGTGCCCAAAAAGACGGCGGGACCACGGGACGGAAGGCCACCATTGAATTCGGGGTCCGGGAGACGACTGGCGAGGGATTGGGCAACTGCCAGGCTTTGCGCTGGATCGGGCTGGCTGGCCAGATCGATCAAGGCCTGGGTGGCTTCCGGGGTGGGAATTTCTTCAAGTCCAGTCAAAGCCTTTTGATCGCCCTTTTTGACCCGGGCAACGAGAGGATTCAGGTAAATGGGGAGTCGAAGGCAGCGAAAATCGGCATAGTCAGCCGATTTGGTGCCTGAAGCACCCGACCCTGGGTCGGAAAGCTTTTCCATCTGCGTAATGATTTGCTCGGCCTGCTTTGCATTGGGCATTTTGAAAGTGACGGTCGTCTCTGCCACCGGGACTTTCCGATCACCGCTTTTCCAGCCGAGATCGTGGGTGGCGCGGATGGTGTAGCGGCCTGGCTGATCGATCCGGCAATAGCTCATCAAGGGCAGGGAAACGACGTATTTTTTCCCGGGCTCCAGTTGTTCCCAGCCCTCCATCCCGCCGAAACAGTTGGGGTCCAAATCGGTTTCGGGCATTACCTTTCCATCGACATTTCGGGCGACGACCTCAAAGCGCAGGCTTCGGTCGCTCCCCCGATAATCGCCACCGAAATTGGCCCGGAATGGTTTGGTGCCGGTATTTTCGAGGACGAACTGGAGCAAAACATTTTCGCCGAGAAAATATTCCGGACGATCAAATGAGACGGTGAGCCGTGCTCCTTCGGGCACCGGCATCTGGGCGCGAGCGACCCAGGTGGAGCGGATGAGGGCCGAGGGACTCGAATCCTGGCCGAGGGTTTTTGTGACCGCGAGGAGAACTAAAAGACCGACCAGCCGGAGTGAATTCATAAGCATGCCTCTTTCTCAACGAACGGGAGTAAAGGTTCCTTGGGGAAATTGGCAATTTTTTTCGGAAAGCCAGCCAATTAGAGCCGGTGAAAAAAACGACCGAGGTGCGTTGAGAGCAGAATGGGGCAGCCCTGCGTTGCCCCTCGGTTACAGATCGCACGAGGCTGAAACCTCGCTGGCCATGGCGTGGATCTTTTCTACAATGCAGGCTTCGCGCTAAATGCGCTGCGCCAATCAGTTCGCGCGAGCGAGGAGCTTGCTGGACTTGATCGTAGTGGAGGCGGTGCTGCTGGCGGTGCTCGCTTTGGCGGGCTTGGCCGCTTTGTCAGGCGCAGGCTTGGTGGCGGCGGGAGTCGTGGCGGCGATGGTCTTGGGTGCAGGAGCGGCGGGCAGGTTGCGCAGCTCGGCGAGAATCTTGCGGATCGGCTGGGCAAGAATGGTCACCCTGGTGCCGAGCGGGAGCGCATCGAAGAGGGAGACCACATCTTTGGAGCGCATGCGGATGCAGCCGTAGCTGGCGGGCGTGCCGATCAGGTTCTCGACCGGGGTGCCGTGGATGTAAATGCCGCGCTGGTAGGCGTGCTGGTTGCCGCTTTCCATGCCGTTGAGCCACATGATGCGGGTCACGATCGGGTCGCGTCCGGCGGCATTGGGCTGCAAAACTTCACCCGTGAACTGGCGGTGCTTGAAAACGCCGCCGAGCGGGGCCTTGGCACCGATTTTTTGCACGACTTCGAGCGTGCCGAGTGGCGTGCAGTAGCTGCGCCAGCTATCGCCCACTCCGTAGCGGGAGGTGGAGACGGGATATTTGGCAATCGTTTTGCCGTTTTCCACCAGCACGAGGCGCTGGTCGGGAATGCTGATGAAAACGCTGCGAGTCGAGTCAACTCCAGCCCACGTGGTGATCGTGGTGCACGCTAGGAAAAAAATAGCAGCGAGTTTTCTCAACATCATCGTGGCAAGCAATCCAGCATCAACCGTGCCGATGCAAGTAAATTATGCTTTTCTAGGCCGGAACGGCATCCTGAGGGGCTCGTTCGCCCAATTTTGGCAGCCATTGGGCGATGGACTTGAAGGCGACATAAAGGAATCCGCTCGTAAAGAGAATCAAAAAGAGCAGCGAACTGTAGTTTTTTTCATCCCAGGCGTGATAGGTGAGGCCCATAAAGTAGCCCGCGAAAAGGATTTCCACCGCGATGAGGATGGACTTGAGCGGCGAGTAACGGCCCCGGCGCCAGCTCTGGCCCTTGGCGTTGATGCCGTACTTCGGCGTGCGGATGAAGTGGCTCTCGTGGCGGAAGAGGGCCTCAAGCACGGCGCGTGTGTTGTTGAGCGAGACGCCGACGCCGATCGAGATCATGAAGGGGACCAGCACGAGCTCCCGCACCCAGCCGCGGGGGTTGAGCTGCTTCTGCGCCATCAGGTAGTAGAGGATGAACGGGATCGAGGTGATGAGGAACATCGGGGCATCGATCAAGATTGCATGCAGCCAGCTGTGGTGCACGGGGGTGAGCGTGGGCCAGATGAGGAGGCAGTAAACGACCAGCAGGAGGCTGATGAAGTAGGAGGTAAGATGCGCGGTGCCTTCCACCTTGAGCATGAAGGGGAGCTTGCTGCGCCAGAGGGCGGGCAGGAGCTTCAGGCAGGTCTGCACCGAGCCCTTGGCCCAGCGGTGTTGCTGCGATTTGAAGCCGTTGATTTCCACGGGGAGTTCCGCCGGGGTGACCACGTCGTTGAGGTAAACGAAGCGCCAGCCCTCGAGCTGCGCGCGGTAGCTCAGGTCGAGATCCTCGGTGAGCGTGTCGTGCTGCCAGCCGCCGGCATCGACGATGCAGGACTTGCGCCAGATGCCGGTGGTGCCGTTGAAGTTGAAGAAACGACCGCTGCGGCTGCGGGCGGTCTGCTCGAGGACGAAGTGGGCGTCGATGTAGAGGGCCTGGACGCGGGTGAGGAGCGAGTAGTCGCGGTTCAGGTGGCCCCAGCGGGTCTGCACCATGCCGGTGTTTTCGTTGGTGAAGAAATGGATGGTGCGCTGCAGGAGGTCGGCAGGCGGCACGAAATCGGCGTCGAGGATGAGGATGTAGTCGCCCTTGGCGCTGGCCATGCCTTCATCGAGGGCGCCGGCCTTGAAGCCGGTGCGATCCACGCGATGGCGGAGTCTCGACGTCGTAGCCCCGGGCGGCGAGTTTGGCCACCTCGGTCTGCACCAGCTCGCGGGTGTCGTCGGTGGAGTCGTCGAGGACCTGGATTTGCAGGCGATCCTTCGGGTAATCGAGCAGGCTCACCGATTCCAGGAGGCGTTCGACGACGAAGAATTCGTTAAAGATGGGAAGCTGAACCGTGACTTGCGGGAGCTCGGCGAAGTGTTGCGTGGGCTGTGGCACGCGCTTCCGATTCTTCCAGTAAAGGTAAAGAATGACGTAACGGTGAATGCCGTAGAGGGACATTCCAGCGATGATCGTAGTGTAGACAGCAGCCCAAATGAAATGACCCATTCGACTTAAAGTATCAGGATTTAGACAAGTTTAGTGTTTGTTCAGTCCAAAATCGGGCGGAATCATGCCGGTTTGCGCAAGATCGTCAAGATCAAATGATAACAGGGTGGATTGCCTTACAGAGAGGGTTCTGAAGGGGTGGGCGGCGGTGTTTTTTGCCAATGGCGGCGATGGAAGACCCACGCGGCCCAGCCGCAGAGGGCGAGCTCGACCAAAAACGTCCAGTGGAGAAAGAAATCGAAATACCAGGGGCGACGGGGGTCGGGAGTCGTCACCAGGGCGAAGAGTTTGTCCGAAAACGGGTAGAGCCAGGCGATGCCGCCGAACGGGGTGTCGAGGATGAGGTGCAGGAGGGCCCCCGCCGAGAATGCGCTGACCAGCAGGGCCAGCCGCCGCTGCTGGTAGAGGGCCGCGGTGAACATGCCCACGGCAAAGACCGCCAGCCAAAAGACCGGCAGGTGCGTCCAATAATAGTGGTGCTGCAGGCGCCGGGGGTCGAAATGGTAGAAGTAAAGGAGGTCCACATCCGGGAAGACGCTCGCGACGAGGAAAACGGCCAGCACCGGCCGGCGCTCCCGCGCGGCGAGGATGGGAGAATCGGAAAGCCCGAGGCTGTGCCACAAGGCATAGCCGGCGGGCAGGTGGGCGATGAACATGGCCGGGCACGCTAGCGCGAGCGCGGTGGGATGTCACGGGGGTTGGTCGGCAGAAGAGGTGATGCGCAGGCTTGCGATGCGGGGCGGGATTGCGCAGGCTGCGGGGAGTGGCACCGAAAATAAGACGCCTGCTTCATTTCCTTCTGGCCCTGCTGCTGTTTGCCGGGGTGCTTTATTTTTCGCTCCGGGCGATGGCGGTGCACTGGGGACCGGTGTGGGGTTATCGGCAGATGTTCTGGCAGGGCTGGCTGCTGACGCTCGCGCTCTCGGGGGCTTCGCTGGGATGTAGCACGCTGGTCGGAGTCCTGCTGGCGATGGGGCGGCGGTGTCCGTGGACGTTCGTCCGCGATGTGTGCCGGATTTATGTGGAACTGATTCGCGGGACGCCGTTGCTGGTGCAGATTCTGGTGCTGTTCTACGGGGTGTTCGATCAGGTGGGGATTACCGACCGTTTTATTGCCGGAGTGTTGATTTTGTCGGGCTTCAGCGGTGCCTATATTAGTGAGATCGTGCGGGCGGGGATCGAGTCGATTGCGGGGTCGCAATGGGAGAGCGCGCGGGCGATCGGGCTTTCGACGGCGCAGATCTACCGTTACGTGATCGCGCCGCAGGCAATCCGGCAGAGCCTGCCGCCGCTGGCCGGCCAGTTCGCTTCGCTGGTGAAGGATAGTTCGCTGCTTTCGATCATCGGGATCAGCGAGTTCACCTTGAACGCGCAGAATGTGAACAGCTACACCTTCAATGCGCTGGAGAGCTATCTGCCACTCGCGCTGGGCTATCTCGTCATCACTCTGCCGATCTCGCTCTGGACGCAGGCGCTGGAGCGCAAGCTGCGCTTTGAAAATTAAGGAACCGCATGGAGCTGCACCTGGAAAATCTCACCAAGCAGTATGGCACCCACCGGGTGCTGGACGGGGTGTCGCTGCACTTGGAAAAGGCGCAGTCGCTGGTGCTGATCGGACCCTCGGGGGGCGGGAAGTCCACCCTGCTGCGCATTCTCGCCGGGTTGGTGATTCCCGAGGCCGGGACGGTGGAAATCGACGGGACCCGGCTGGGCGCTGAAGAAAAGAAGCGGCGCGACTGGCGGCGCAACCTCGGCGTGGTCTTCCAGGCCTACAATCTTTTTCCGCACCTCACGGCGTTGCAGAATGTAATGCTGCCGCTGGAGAAGGTGCATGGCCTGGGGCGGGCGGCTGCGAGGCGGCGGCGCGGGCGGCGTTGGAGCGGTTCAAGCTGGCGGAGCATGCGCACAAGAAGCCGGGGGCGCTGAGCGGCGGGCAGCAGCAGCGGGTGGCGATTGCCCGGGCGATTGCGATCAAGCCGCGGCTGCTGCTTTTCGACGAGCCGACGAGTGCGCTCGATCCCGAGATGACGGCGGAGGTGCTGGCGGTGATCGAGGAACTCAAGCAGGAAGGGCGCGATTTCGTGCTCGTGACGCACGAGATGAGCTTTGCCCGCCGGGTAGGGGATCAGGTGGCGTTTTTGGCGGGCGGGAAGATTGTGGAAACGGCGGCGGGCGAGGAATTGTTTGAGAATCCGCGACAGGAGCCGACCCGGGGATTTCTGGCGAAGATTCTGCGGTATTGAGGGGAAGTTAAAAATTACGAGTTAGAAGTTAAAAGATAGGAGCGTGGGAGCCTGTTTTCGATGGCTGAAGAGTTTCGGAGGGTTGTTGAGGAAGGGGAGCGCGCCTCCATTGTGACGGTAGTTTCCAACGGCCCTCCGGACGCAGATTTTTTGGTTTCGGGTTCCGGTGATTTTCACCACCGGCTTATTTCCGACGCCCTTCCAGGGCTTCCTGAAGAGTGGTTGGGGAAGGTTGCTAAAGGGGAATTGTAAGGGAATTGATAATTTTGCAACCACGGCACGCAACGCGGGTTTCACCCGTGATCGTTAACGACAAATTACGCGACCAACCACACCCCATTTATGATCATACGCTACATTATGATTGGCGGCGCCCTCTTCTTCGTAGGGGTGACGACCGGCTACTTTATCGGACGTCCCGGCCCGGGCGACCTGCCCGTGACCCCGGTGGTCGCCGTGGCGACTCCGGCGCCGACGGCAGCGTCCACGCCGATGATTACGCAGGCGAAGCCGACCGGCTCGGCCACTCCGACGGCGGATGCGAAGCTCACGCTTTCGGCCGGGGAGTTTGACGACGAATTGAAGAAGCTGCTGGCGGATACGAGCGGCAACATGCGCCAGCGCTTCGGCCAGATTTTTGCACTGCTCCAGAAGCTCGATCCGTCGCAGATCCCGCAGGCGCTGGCGGATATCAAGCAATTCACGACCGGTCGCGAGCAGGGGATGCTTTCCTCGGCCTTGATCGGTCGCCTGGCCGAGACGGATCCGGTGACGGCGCTCTCGCTGGCCAAGGCCCTGCCGAATGCGCAGGACGCGGCGCGCGCGATGCAGATGGCGATCAACCAGTGGTCGCAATCGAATCCCACGGCGGCGATTGGCTATGCGATGAGCCAGCCTGCGAGCTTCCGATCGCTCGCAGTTGATCCAGACGGCGATGAACAACTGGGCACAGCATGATCCGCAGAGCGCGCTGGCGTACGCGAAGAGTGCATTGCAGGGGCAGGATCAGGCCTCGGCCATTTCTAGCATCGTGGGGCAGATGGCGAAGATTGATCCGCGGACGGCGGAAGCCGAAGCGGCTTCGATCAGCGATCCGACGGCACAGGCGCAGGCATACCAGAACATCATGCGCTCGTTGAGCCCGACGGATGCGGCGGCGCTGTTGAGCACCTTGCAGGGGACGGCGAATTACGGCTCGGCCACGGCCAGTTACATCCGGCAGACGGCGGGTCAGGACCCGACGACGGCGCTCAAGATGCTTTCCTCGGTGACCAGTCCCGATGACCGGAGCTTCCAGCATCCGGAGTCTGTATCGGACGTTATCACAGTCGGAAGGTGCGGATCAGGCGAAGACGGATCTGGCTGCAGCGGGAGCGAACCCGACGGAAATCCAGACCGCGACCCAGCGGGGTGGCGGCTTTGGGGGACCGGGTGGGTTCGGAGGTGGGGGTTTTGGCGGGGGTGGCCCAGGTGGGTTTGGCGGGGGCGGTGGTGGTGGTGGTGGTGGTGGTGGACGCGGCGGTGGTCCTGGTGGAGACTAGTTCAGGATGCGGGTCGTCATTCAGCGCGTGAGTCGCGCTTCAGTTACCATTTTCGGGCAGGTCCGCTCTTCGATTGAGCGGGGCCTGCTCGTTTTGTTGGGAGTGGAAGCGGCCGATGGCGCGGAGGACATCGAATGGCTGGCGGGCAAGATCGCGAAGCTGCGGATCTTTGCCGATGCGGCGGGACAGATGAATCTGAGCGTGGCCGAGGCCGGGGGCGACGTGCTGGTCGTGAGCCAGTTCACGCTCTTTGCCGCGACCAAAAAGGGCAATCGGCCCTCGTTTATCCGGGCGGCGCCGCCGGAACAGGCGATCCCACTTTATGAGCAATTCCTGGCGAAGCTGGAGGCGGAGTTACAGCGCCCGGTGGGGCGAGGGGAGTTTGGGGCGGATATGCAGGTGGAACTGGTGAACGACGGGCCGGTTACCATCTGGATGGATTCCAAAAGCCGGGAGTAAGAGGGCAGCGTTTTTCCATGCGAAATATGCGAAAAAGACGAAAGGGCACTTAGTATTTGCCCGCCTTGGTGAGCATGTTCACCAGGTCCCTATGAGCTTCCTGGAAGGCGTTGTAATTCACCTGGTCTATCGCGGTGGGCAGCAGCTTTTCGACCAAATTCAGGCGGTATTCCATGAGGTTCAGATCGTAGGAGGTGGGGTGCTTGAGATCGGCGTAGCCGACTTCGTTGAGGTCCTCGATTAAATCCTGGCGATCGTGTTTGGAAAACGTGGGATCGTTGATTGCCTGGACCCACATATTCTCGGCCACCGGGTCGGAGCCGACCCCGCTCAGGGCCGTCCGGGCCATGAAGGTTCGCTGTTTTTGCGTGAGATCATTGTCCGCGGTTTGTTTTGCCGGAGCCGCGGGTTGGGAGACTGTGGGGGCGGGCTTCGTGGCAGGCGTGGTGGCCGGTGCGCTGGCCAGGTGTGGGGCTTGGGCAGGGCTCCGGGCTGGTGGAGGCGTGCTGTTTTGCGCCGATATCGGTGTGGGCAGGGGAGCCGCCGGTCTTGGCGCGTCGGGCGATTGCTGGAAGGACAGCAGGATGCCGCCAATCATCACCAACCCGCAGGCCAGCAGTGGCTTCCAAGTGGTTTGAAGAGAAATATTCATAGGGACCGCTCCAGGTTTTTTGCAGGTGAGGAGAGTCTAAGCGGTCAAAATGATGAGAAGATGATGCGGGCAGATTTTTCCACCAACCTGGAAGGCGAATCGGCAAACTCGGGGTGCCCTGCAAGATCGCGTTTTACAGAAGAGGCGGAGTTGAGGCAGACTCACCACTGTGAAAGGGGACGGATGCGATGCTTAAACTGACGAAACAGGAGATCAAGCTCGTGGTGTTCGTCCTGCTCGCGATCCTCGTCGGGGTGGTCGTGAAGCATTACCGGGAGCAACCGGTCGTTCCGATCCCCACGATGGCGGGGAAGTGAAGGAGACTTTTTCGGGAAGTTTTTTTAACCGCGGAGGTCGCGGCTGGGCACGGATAAAAAGCGATCGAACCGGCGTGCTCCGTGAGATTCGCGGTTCATTTCTCTGTTGGCGATCCTTTAACGGACGTTCGAGGTCGGGGCGTGGCACATCTTCGAGAAGCTGGCGGCGCGGCAGACTTCCTGCATGGAAAGCTCGTGGCGCTGCCAGAAGAGGTGACGCAGCTTCTGCTTCAGCGCGCTGGCGCGGCTGAGGGCGATGCTGGAGCCCCGGCTGGGCTGATTGGTTGCGGCATTCATGGAAATTATCCTTTTTTTAACCTCCATAGCATCGGCAATGCCACCGAACCGGTTGTTTTATAAATACTAGAACAAATCACGCGTTTTTTCGCTTCCCATCAGGCCGGTTTCCCCGTTCATTGCGATGCCGGTATGACCGGGAAAAACGTATGCTCGCATTATTCCAGCCCCGCTATCGCAAGGACGGCCACCTCGTCCTGAAGAACGCCACGAAATTGCTGCATGCCCAGCGCGATCTCAAGAAGCCCGAGGCGCTTGAGCAGATGGAGGCCTCCCTGGCGAATTTGAAGGCCGCGCTGCAGACTGGCGGCCGTGAGGAAGTGGAGAAGGCGACGGCGGAGCTGGAGGAGAAATTCGGCGAGCATTTCCCGACCCTGCCCGATGCCGGGTGGCGGGAAAATGTGGAGGTCTTTCTGGTGGCGATCGTGGTGGCGCTCGGGGTGCGGTCCTATTTTCTCCAGCCGTTCACCATTCCCACCGGCTCGATGCAGCCGACCCTCAATGGCATCATCGGCCATGTGACCAACGATGCGCCGCCCAATCCGGTGCTGCGGCTGGTGGATTTTGCCCTGCACGGGCGCAAATATCTGAATACCATCGCCACCGCGGACGATCAGGTCATCAACCTAGTGGACCATGCCTGGCCGGTGCTTCCGTGGACCGAGGTGGTGTGCCAGCACAGCAGCTACCGTATCTGGGCTCCGGCGGATACGTTGAAGCAGGCGTTCAATTTGTATGAGGGCCGCCAGTTGATCGCCGGCCAGCCGGTGGCGCGCGGGTATTACGATACCGGCGACCACGTGTTTGTGGACAAGATGAGCTACAACTTCTTCCCGCCGCAGCGGAGCAACGTGTTTGTCTTCACCACGGCCGGGATCGCCGGGATTCGCTCGATGAGCGGCACCTCGGAGTATTACATCAAGCGTCTCGCGGGCACGCCTGGCGACAGCCTGCGGATCGCCTCGCCCCAGTTGTTCATCAACGGCCAGCTGGCCCAGGAGCCGGGCTTCCAGCGGGTGATGAAGGTGGATGCCGAGGGCGCGCAGAAGTTCCTGAGCGTGGCGAAGCGATTCGACGAATTGCTGGCCGAGGTGCAGGCCGCGCAGGGGGAATACCAGCAGGCGACGAGCGAGGCCGAGGCGGCGCAGATCCGGACGAAAATGCAGGCGCTGGAGAAGGAATACCATGTCGTGGCGCAACAGCGGGAAGCGCTGGCGGGACAAGCCTATTGCGGCTATTCACAAGGCCCGGCGGGTGGCCTGATGAATGATCCGACCGTGCCCTTCACCCTGCCGCCGAAGAACTACCTCGCGCTGGGCGACAACAGCTACAACAGCTCCGACAGCCGTTACTGGGGCACGGTGCCGCAGGAAAACATCATGGGCCGGGCGTTATTTGTTTATTGGCCTTTCCTCCCGCACTGGGGCATCATTCATTAAACATGGCGACGACGAAGAATCTCCAGGCGCTCGCGCATCAGCTCGGCGCCCATCCATCGCGGCTGACGATCTGGAATGAAGGATCGTGCGCGGTAAAGCTTTCCCCCACGCGGTTTGCGGTCAGCGCCCGGGGTGTGAACCTGGCCACGCTGCAGGAAGAAGACCTGCTGGAATACGACCTCGCGCCCGTGCAGGAGCTCTCGGCGCAGGAGAAGACCACGGACGAGCAGGTGGCGGAAGTCATCCAGCGGCCCGATGGCCGGATGCCCGCGCTGGACGTCTTTCTCTACGCCTACTTTTTCTCCTTTGAGGGGCTCACCTACGCCGCGCACACGCAGCCGGTGAGCATCAACCAGATCCTCGGCTCCCCGCGGGCGCGCCAATTTGCCGATCGCAGCATTTCGCCCAGCGAGGTGCTCGGGTGTGGCTCGGCCTCGCTCCTGGTACCGTATGCGGACCCCGGCCTGCCGCTGGCCCGGGAAATCCGCCGCAAGATGATCCTGTGGCGCGACCGTTACAAGACTTCGCCCCACCATGTGCTGTTGCAGAATCACGGGATGATCGTGATGGATGAGACGCCGGAGGAGATCCTGCGCATGACTGACATGACGCTGAAGGCGGCGGAAATTTTCATCGGCGCGGCCATGCTGGGCGGCCCGGTGTTTTTGACTCCCAACAACGTGGCGCAAATCGAATTGCTGAAGGAAAGCTAGACCGCTGTCATGCCCCCTGAGCTTACATCCACGAAGACGCTGCTCCTGAGTATCGCGTTACCCGTGGGTTATCTCCTCTTCATGCTGGCCAATCCCGCGCGCGGCAGCCTGCGCGATGGCATGCGCTGCGTGCAGCGGTACCCGCGGCTCTGGGCGGTCTTTGCCGGGCTGGGGCTTTGCTATGCCCTGTTTCAACTCGGCCTGGAGGCCTGGTTGCGCGCCGTGATGCCGCCGGAATCGCCGCTGCGGCTGACCTTCTTCTGGACGCTGGGCTGGCACCTCGTGCCGCAGCAAGTCTTCGATGCGATGAAAAACGGGCTGCTGCCCGCCTCGGAAACGGTCGTCGGTATTTTCAATACCATGGCGACCACCTTTCCCATCTCCGCCATCGCAGCGGTCCTCTTCCTCTGCAACTGGGAGGGGCACCATGCCGTCTTCCGCCGTGCCCTCCTGCGCCGGTTTAGCGGCGGTGGCGTGCTCCTGTATTTTCTGTCCCTGCTCAGCGCCCTCGCTGCCGTGGTGAAGCCCGCCATTTATTTCGTATTTACGCTGCCGGAGTTTCAGTACTTCCCGCAATACACCCTGTACCTGGACACGCTGGTGGTGGACTGGCTTTCCTTCCTCTTCGAGGTGGCGTTTGGGGTCTGCCTGCAGGTGTATCTGATCCTGCTCGCCTATGTGTGGGTGCGGGGATTGAATTTCAGTCACCAGCATTTGGTGGACTTCGCCATTCGTCGATTTAGCGCGGCGATGAAGTGGACGGCCGTGATCCTGCTGTTGACGACGCTGGTGATCAATGTCCCGCATTTCCTCAATCTCTTCGACTTCAGCCAGGTGCCATCCATCGAGAAAGGGCTGGAGTTCATCCAGTCCGGGGCGCGTCCGGCGCTGGGGTTGGTGCTCTTTGCCTTTTGCTCGATGCAGATCTTCCTCGTCTTCCACGGCGAGACGCTGCGCAAGGCCTTTGAGCATCACCTGAGTTTTTTGAAAAAGCAGTTCTGGGTCCTCCCCTGGTTTTTGGTCGCGGCGCTGCTGCATGCCTGGGCCCTGCAGGTGGTGAATGAAATCCTGCTCGATGGCCTGGGCGAGCGCACGGCGGCCGGGATTGGCTGGCGGCTTGCCTTCCCGTTGCTCAATGCCCTGCTGGCCGCCTGGCTGCTTTCCTCGTGGGTGTGCCTCTTCCAGCGCTGGGAGCGCGGTCGCTCGGAACTGGAGCCGCTGGTTCGTTTCTAAGCCCATGGTTCTCGCAGCCCGACAGCTCCACTGCTCGCGCGCCCATCAATCGCCGGAACCCACGGTGCTCACGGAGGTCACGCTCGGCTTCCAGCGGGCCTCGCTCACCATGCTCTATGGCGCGCCCGGCTGTGGAAAAAACCTGCTCCTGCGCGTGCTCGGGCTGCTTTCCACGCCGGATGCCGGGGAGGTCCTGCTCCACGGCCAGCCCACCACCGGCCTCACCGCGCCCGAGCGCACCGCCCTGCGAAATCGTGAATTTGGATACCTCTTCGCGGAATCATTCCTGCTTCCTGGATTCTCTGTGATTGAAAATATCGTGATGCCGTTGTTCAAAGTCTTCGCCATGAATCCTGATGACGCCCGCGCCCGCGCCGAAAAGTGGCTCGATTTTGCCGGTCTCGCCGACGAGGCGGAGACGCCCGCGCACGAACTACCCGCCCCCCTGGCCGCCCGGGTGGCGCTGGCCCGCGCCCTCGCCCCCGAGCCGGGCATCCTGCTCGTGGAAAAGCTCGATGAACACGCCGGGCCGGATACCGCGCTCCAATTGCTCAGCCGCCTGCAGGCCCTGCGCGACGACCAGGGCACCACGATTCTCCTCACCGCTGCCACGCGTTCCATGGCCGCTTTTACCGACCGGGTGATCGAAATGGATTCCGGCCGCGTTCATTACGACTCGCATCCTGCCGCCGCCCTATGAGTGACGCCCGATCCGCCCACGAGATCACCCAGGCCAGCAAGTCGAATCTCGCCCTCTCCTTCATCTCGCTGCCGAAAGACCGCCGCGCCGACGCGACGAAATTCTACGCCTTCTGCCGGATCGTCGATGATATCGCGGACGATCCCGGCCCGACGGTGGAGGAGCGCGAGGCGAGCCTCGGTGCCTGGAAACGCGCCCTCGCCGCCCCGCAGGAGAACGAGCCGCCGCTGGCCGCGACCATTCGCGACCTCATCGAGCGCCGGAAGCTGGATTACCGGCTGTTCCTGGAAATCATCGACGGCGTGGAGATGGATCTGCACGGCACGCGCTACGTGACCTTCGGCGACCTGCGCCTCTACTGTCACCGGGTGGCGAGCGTGGTCGGCCTGGTGAGCATCGAGATCTTCGGCTATAAAAACCCGCAGACGCGCGAGTATGCGCTGGCGCTGGGGCTGGCGCTGCAGTTGACGAATATCGTCCGCGACGTGGCGATCGACTACGCGAATGGCCAGCGCATTTACCTGCCCACCGGCGACATGGTCCGCTTCGGCGTCACCGAGACCGATCTGGCGGAAGGGAAATATGATGACAAGTTCCGCGCCCTGATGAAATTCCAGGCCGACCGGGCCGGCGAGTTTTACGCCGATGCGGCCCGCCTGCTCCCGCCGGAAGACCGCCGCAACATGGTGGCGGCAGAGATAATGCACACGGTGTACTACCGCCTGCTGGCGCGGATGGAGAAGGACGGCTTCCGCGTTTTCAAAAAGAAGTATTCCCTCTCGAAAGGGGAAAAGCTCGGGATCATGTTCCGCTACTTCATCGCCCACTGGCTGCGGATCTGAGCCAGGAGATGGCGCGCCTTTTCAAAACCGGCATTTTCTCCCTGGTTGCGAATTGAAATAAATCCGCGAGAGATACCGTCATACGTATCATCAGTAACGTGCCCTTATGAAATTACCCGTTTCCCTTTCCATCGTCGGAATGCTTTCTGTGTCGCTGTTGCTCAATGGTTGCGAGACCCCTGGCAAGGGGGCGGAGCATGGTGCGATGATCGGGGGAGCGGTGGGGGCACTCGCCACGCACTCCCTGCGCGGAGCGGTCTTTGGAGCTGCCGCAGGCGCGGCGGTGGGGGCACTGGCCGGGCACATCAACAAGGAGGACCGCGAGGCCCGCTACCAAAGCGAATACCCGGATGACGCCACCTACACGGGCGAACCTTATGGCGCGTTGCCCTACGGACGCCTCACCGATGAGTCAGGCTTTGTGCGTAGTCCCTACGAGCCGCATCATCTCATCGACGTGCGCGGCATTCCCCATGGTGCGCGGACGGTCGATCCCTCCTGCAATCGGATTTTCATTAATCCGTAAGGTAGAGAGGAATTTTTAACCGCGGATGACACAGATGGACGCGGATAAAAGGCCGACCCATTCGTGCTATCCTCGGTTAAATCTCTGCTTAGGAGCAGCGAGACTGTCACCTGTGAAGTGATGTTTTGCCGTCATACCAGCGGACTTGTTCTTCCACGCTGCTAATCTCCCGAATCGTGCCGACGAATGATCCCAGATGTCCATGCTGGGTCGAATCAAAGATGCCCTCGATGAAAACGAAACAACCATCGAGATCCCCTAATTTTGGCTGCTGGCTCTTAACTGGTTTTGCCAGTTGCAGTTGAGGATGCTCGGTAAATGATACCCAAAAGCATTGGTCGATATTCACGTGATCCGCAGCCTCCTTGGTGAGGTAGAGAGCGTGGTCTTCGAATTTAATATGAAGATAGCCCGACACCAGCACTTGCTTGCCACTGAACTTTTCAGGATCGGCGAGCAGTTGAATCATCGATACGGCTAAAGGCTGGCCGTGGCCAACTGAGAGCCACGAGACAAGATGGAAGCAAATGGCAAAGAGAAACAAATTGGTCCGCTTCGGTGTAATCTGGGGACTCATGGCTGAATTTCTAGCTCTTCTTAAGAAGTTGGCGTGGCCGCTACGTTCTCCGGCAGGCCGGTGGGCGAATCCGGGTCCTTGCGCTTGGGTGGCGAGAAAAACATCGGGAACAGCTTCCGCCAATCCTTCACGTCGCCAAACTCGATGAAGCGATAGCTCAAGGTCGCGATGATGAGCACGAGGGCGAAGTAAATGAAGAGCGTGGCCGGGCTGTGGCTGCGATGGGCAAAGCGCACCAGAATCACAAAGTGCCACACGTAGATGGAGTAGCACATCACCCCGCAGAGTTGCAGGAAGGGATTGCGGAACAGGCCGCGCAACCACTCGGGCAGCTTCTCATTGGTCACTGCGAAGAGAATCGACGCGAAGCCGAGATTGATCGGGATATTGAAGAAAGCCCGGCTCCACTCGGGCAGCATCCCGCACATTTCCAGGTTCCAGAGAATCATCCCCAGCCACACCATGGTCACCCCGCCGGCGAGGGAGACGGCGGCGGCGAGCTGGCTGCGGAAAGCGCCCCGCACATAGAGGGCGGCGACCGCCATGCCCGCCACAAAATCATCCACCCGGCCAAATACGCAGTCTTTGAAGGCCGAGATGTGCAGTTCGATGATCCAGTCCTTGGGTAACACCGTAATCGAGAGCAGCCGACTCGTGAGCGCTACCAGCGCGCAAATGATCACGGTCCGCTTCACTCCGAGGCGCAGGAAGCCTACCGCGATCAGCGGAAAAAAGAGGCAGAACCAGATCTCCACCCCCAGCGACCAGAGCACCGAGTTGCAGGGTGGCCAGAAATATTGCGGGGTAAAGCTGAAGAGCCCCGTGAGGTCGAGCGCCAGCTCCTTGATCGTCTTCCAGACCCCGTGGAACGGCTCGACGAACGCGATGCAAACGGTGACGGCGAGTAAAAGAGCGGCAGCAACCGGCTGGCGCGTCGTTTGTAGTAATCCCTGATCCCGCCCCAGGATTCCATCGCCCGCTGCCGGCTGGCGTAGGGTAGGAACAACACGAAGCCGGAGAGGACGAAGAAGAGGTTGACCGCCAGCCAGCCGTTCCAGACCGGGGCTTTGGCAAAAAAGCCGAGCCCCAGATCATCTGCCTCGGGTAGCGTAGCGTCGTGCCATGGCGGCGGATGTCCCAAGTGCAGGTGCTCGTAGAGCACGTACAAGATCGCTATGCCGCGAAGCCCATTCACCTCAGTGATTTTCCCCATCGGGGCTCAATCGTCCCCCGGCGAAGGGCTGCGCGCAATTAAATTTTTGAAAAATTACTCTGTTGGCTACTTCAATTTTTATTCCACTCCTCGATCCGTTTCGCTTGCGCGGTGAAAAGCTCGTCGGTGGAACCATTTATCTTGATCGCAGTGATTTTGTCGCCCTGCTCGATGGCGTTGACGATTTCCTGATCTTTTGCGGCGACCACTTCGCCGAAGATGGTGTGCTTCATATTCAGCCAGGCCGTGGGCACGTGGGTGATGAAGAACTGGCTGCCATTGGTGCCGGGGCCGGCATTCGCCATCGCGAGGAGACCGGGGCGGTCGAACTGGAGATCGCGCAGGCATTCATCTTCAAAGCGATAGCCGGGACCGCCGCGACCGGTGCCCTCGGGATCGCCGCCCTGGATCATGAAGTCCTCGATCACGCGATGGAACTTCGTGCCGTTGTAAAAGCCGCGCGTGGCGAGGTTGAGAAAATTGGCCGCCGTGATCGGCGTCTTCGAGGCGAAAACCGTGAGATCGATATCGCCCTTGGTGGTGGAGATGGTGATGCTGATGTCTTCCATAGGGAGGGCAACTTTGAACGGGAGTCCGCCGATGTCGAGCGGGAGTTTTTGCAGAGAGGGCTTTTGGCAAAAGTTGAAGATCGATCCAAATTTAAGATGGCCGTTTAGGTTGCATCCGGTAGTGAGGCGGCGAAACGATTCTTGCTGATAAACAGAGGACACGGTATCGTGAAGCCGTGACTGCGGTTGAAATCATTAAAGAAATTAAGCAACTGTCGCCGGACGAACGGGAAGAAGTGGTGCGTTTCATTCAGACCCTGGAACAAGCGCCGACCTGGTCCGGAACGGAATTGAATCGCATGGCGGAAGAATTGGCGCATGAAACTGATCCCGCCCTCGCCGATGATTTGAAGCGGAAGATCACCGCCGGTTTTTACGGCGATTCACCCGATGCCTAAGGTTCGTCGAAAGGACGTGCCGCGGGCGGTTTTCGCCCATTTACTGGCACGCATTCACGAGCGGGAGATTTCTAGCGATCAATTGGGATTGCTGGCGGAGTGGTTAGATAAAGAACCGGAGGTGGCGACCGGCAAATGGTTCAAGCGATTTCCAAAGATGATCGTTTGCGGAGAAGGGGAATTGGTGAAGACTTTTCTCCGATTGGGACAACTTCCAGAAGGTCGGGAAATCAACTGACTTCGAGAGGCCGCCCTTACCGGGTATTTTCTCCCACGCTCATGCGTGACAACTGCCAGCGTGCGTGGAAAGCTTCCCGCCTATGAAAAAGTTCCTCTTTGCTTTTTTCCCTCTCGTTGCGTTGTCCGTTGCGGTGTTGCATGCGGATGACAAGGACAAGGCCGCCGCCAAGGGTGGCAGCGATGATGTCGCGATCATCAGCACCACCGATGGCGACATGGTGGTGGCGTTCTGGCCCGGCGAGGCGCCGAAGACGGTCGCGAATTTTGAGAAGCTGGCCAAGGCCGGGTTCTACAACGGCACGCTCTTCCACCGCATCATCAAAGGCTTCATGATCCAGGGCGGCGATCCGCTGACGAAGGATGCTTCGCGGGAAGGCGAGTGGGGCACCGGCGGCCCGGGCTACAGCGTGGATGCCGAGTTTAACGATCATCCGCACGTGCGCGGCGTGCTTTCCATGGCGCGCGCGCAGGACCCGAATTCCGCCGGCTCTCAGTTTTTCATCTGCCTCGGGGACGTCGCGCAGTTGAATCACCAGTACACCGCGTTCGGTCATTTGATCAAAGGCGACGACGTGCTGGAAAAAATCGGCAACACCCCGGTGGTCGCCGGCAATGGCGGGGAACCGAGCAAGCCGACCGAGAAAGTGGAAATCAAAGGCATCAAGATCGTGCCCGCGAGCGCTGTAAAATAGCGGCTTCGCGCCGACTGCCGCTGCAAAATCATGTTGACGCTTGTTTGAATTGTTTTAAACAAGCGTCACTTGTTCCATGGAACCCCGGCGCGGTCGCGTCTTGCAAAATTCACAAAAAAAGAAATTCCGCGTTTTGCCAAACGTGCTCTAAGCTTTCACGACGATGTCAACCACACGAGACAAAGTCCGACTGGGCGTGATCCAGATGCGATGCACGCCGGAACCCGAGGCGAACCTGAGCGCCGCGTGCGCATGGGTGCGCAAGGCCGCGGCCCAGGGCGCGCAGGTGATCCTGTTGCCGGAGTTGTTCCGCTCGCTCTACTTCTGCCAGGCGGAGGACCACAAGTATTTCCAGCTCGCGGAGGAGATCCCCGGGCCGTCCACGCACGCGCTCGGCGCGCTGGCGAAGGAGTTGAATGTCTCGATCGTGGCCTCGCTCTTTGAGAAGCGCACGGCGGGGCTTTACCACAACACGGCGGCGATCCTCGACGCGGGCGGCGAATTGCTCGGCAAGTATCGCAAGATGCACATCCCGGACGATCCGCTTTTCTACGAGAAGTTTTACTTCACGCCGGGCGATCTCGGTTTCCGCTCGTGGACGACCAAGTTCGCGAAGATCGGTGTGTGCGTGTGCTGGGACCAGTGGTATCCCGAGGCGGCACGCCTCACCGCGCTCAGCGGCGCGCAGATTTTGTTCTATCCCACCGCCATCGGCTGGCATCCGTCGGAGAAGGCGGAGTTCGGGAAGCGCCAGCACGATTCGTGGGAAACGATCCAGCGCAGCCACGGCATTGCCAATGGCTGCTATGTGGCGGTCGCGAACCGCATCGGCCTCGAAACGCCGGAGGGCGGCGACGGTCTTGAATTCTGGGGCCAGAGCTTCATCTGCGACCCGAGCGGGCAGATTCTCGCCAAGGCTTCGACCGACCAGGAGGAGATCCTGATCGTCGAGGCGGACCTGAACGAACTCGACCGCCAGCGCACGCACTGGCCTTTCCTGCGCGATCGCCGCATCGATGCCTACGGCGACATCACCCGGCGTCTCATCGACTAGCCCCGCCTTCGTCCCATGGAAACTTCCGAATCCCCAGTGATCCCCGCCCGTCTCGGCTACCGTATGCCAGCGGAGTGGGAACCTCATGCCGCGACCTGGCTGTCGTGGCCGAAGCCGCACGGCATCAGCTTTCCCGACTCGTACGACCAGATCCCGCCCGTGCTGGCGAAGATGGTCGATGCGCTGGCCGATTCCGAGCGCGTGTGCATCAACGTCGCCGACGCCGAGGAGGAAAACACCGTGCGCGGCCTGTTGCAGAAATACAAATCGCGGCTGGAGCACGTGACCTTCCATCACATCCCCACGAATGAGCCGTGGTGCCGCGATCACGGCCCGATTTTCATCACCCGCAAGGAAGAGCCGCGGATGGCGATCCTCGACTGGCAATACAATGCCTGGGGCTGGAAATACCCGCCCTTCGATCTCGACGACGTGGTGCCCACGCGCGTCTCCGAAATTCTCGGCCTGCCGCTTTACCTGCCCGGCATGGTGCTGGAAGGCGGCTCGATCGAGGTGAACGGCAGCGGCACCTTGCTCACCACCAAGTCCTGCCTGCTCAACCCGAATCGCAACCCCGATCTCACCAAGAAGGACATCGAGCAGCGGATGAAAGACTTCCTCGGCGTGAAGAAAATCCTCTGGCTCGGCGATGGGATCGAAGGCGACGACACCGACGGGCATGTGGACGATCTCACCCGGTTCGTGAGCCATCACCATGTGCTCACCGTGGTCGAAGAGGACGAGGAGGATGCGAACTACCAGGCCCTGCAAGAGAATTTCGAACTGTTGCAGACGATGAAGGTCGAGGACGGCAAGCCACTCGAAGTGACCAAGCTGCCGATGCCTGGCAAGATCGTCCGCGACGGCCAGCGCCTGCCCGCCAGCTACGCCAATTTCTACATTGCCAACAAGGTGGTGCTGCTGCCGGTTTTTGCCGACGCGTGCGACCCGTGGGCGATTGCGGTGCTGGAGAAGGTTTTCCCTGATCGCAAGATCGTCCCGATCGACTGCCGTGAGCTCATCTGGGGCCTGGGAGCATTCCATTGCCTCACCCAGCAGCAGCCGCTGATTTAAGGCGGCCAGGAAGTGGGCGAAAAACGCCAGTGAAGTTGCTTCGTTTCGGGCATTTGCTGGCGGGTGAGTAAACGCCAGTAAAAATCTTCCAGAGTAAATGCCTGTAATGATACAGGGGTTGCATGGCTTATGCTTAGAGGTGCGGCGTGAAATTTTGCCGTGCCCTTTTCTGCCTGTTCAGTGCCTTTTTGGCCGGTTTTTCCACGGCTGGGGCCTCGGTGGAGATGCCGTTTCGCTTCCAGCAGGGGTTGGTCTGCATCGAGGTGCAAAGCGGCGGGCAAGCGCTGCATTTCCTGCTTGATTCCGGTGCCGGGCGGAGTGTGCTGAATCTTTCCACCGCGCAGGCGCTGGGCTTGAAGCTGACGGCTGCCGGATCTGTGCAAGGCGTGAACGGGCTGGCCCCTTCCTACACCGCCAAGGGCTTCTCCGCCACGCTGGCCGGAGTTGCGCTGCCCCCGACCTTGCTGGCGATGAATCTGGATGCGGCGGGCCGGGTGCCCGGGCAGAGAATCGACGGTCTGCTCGGGGCTGATTTTCTCCGGAACCAGATCACCCAAATCGATTACCGCCGTGAGACCGTGGCGTTTCTGACCCGCGCTGAAGCCGGGCGTGTGAGCGGCGCGGCCCTGCCGCTGGTAAGGCACAACGATGCCTGGTGCCTGCGGATGAGGGTGCTGGGAAATCGCCCGTCGCTCCTGCGGCTGGATACCGGCTGCAGCTCGGCCCTCGAATGGTCCTGCGGGCGCAGTTTCCTGCAAAAATCGAGCAAGGCGACAGTCGCGTTGAAAACCGGCTCGACGCAGACGCAATGCCTCCCGGTGCAAATCGGTTCCCTGCAAATTCCGCAGGTCTCGGCAGGTCTGCATGCGCAGCCTTTCTTTGCCGGTGAATCCGGGTTGATCGGGAATGGGTTGCTTTCCCGTTTCGTGGTGACGATCGATGCCGCGCGGCAGGTTTGCTATCTGAAATAGACGGGGCAAAATCAGAGTAATTCGCCGGGCGCCAGCAGTTTGGCGAAAATAGATGCAACGGGGGCATCGTCGGCAGTCGTATCTAGAAATGCAGGCCATTCACGGCCTGCCACAGAAACCTAGAAAGACCCACATAGCATGAAAACGATTAAAACCTCCCTCGTGATCATCGGTGCGGTTGCGGCATTGAGTACCGCAGCTCTGGCCAATGAAGTAATCCCCATGGAAGGGAACGGAACGATCCTGCTGGAAAGTCCGCATGGTGGCTTCACGCTCCTTCATCGGAGTGACCAACCCACGACGGTGGCCCTCTACACGCAGGGAACCGGCATCGGTCAGTCCGAAGCGACCACCGTTACTGGCGGCAGCTACCAGTTGAAGCCCAGCTTCACGCAGGATGTGCACGGGCACGCGATGCAGGTTATCCGGCTGGTGCAGGAGTAAATTACCCGCTTTTGGGTCGGGGCGGCAAACCTGCTTCCCCGGCTTGCGGCGGGAGTGAATGATCTGGATGATTCAGGCTTCCTGACTTTTTAGACAGGATGAACAGGATTTACAGGATGGGAGAAGGCGTCGGAGTTTCTTCCAGGCGCGAGGCGGTGTTCGCGCCGGGTATTACAGTGAGGGCAGCCGCTTCGGTTTCCACACCGGCTTGCTCAATTTTCCCTGGCCCTCGTATTCGAAGAGCCGTCCGAGGGGATTGAACAACGCGCCGGTGAGGCCCTGGGCGCTGATGCGGATGCTGAAGTCCAGCTTGTCGTCCACGAAATCAAGGGTCCCGCCGCCGCGCAGATCGTAGCCTTTCCCGTGGACGAGGAAGTCGTTCGTAGTGATCACGCCAGTCGCGACCGAAAAGGTGGCGGTGGCCTCGTGTGCAACGTTGTAGCCGAAGCCGGGAATAATCCCGTTCGTCAGCCCGGAGAGCGGGCCGAAGACCGGGATGGAAAAGACGTTGCCATTGGTCACCTTCAAGCTGCCGGTGCCGGTCATGCTGCGAAGGTCGGTGGGATTGCCACTGAAGTCGTAGAAGCCATCGAGTTGCCCCTGGGAGGTGTCGTAGTCGAAGTAGAGCTTGGTCAGCGTGGAGAAGTCCATGCCACGCGTTTCCACGTGGGCGCGGTAGGCGGGGTTCCGAGGGTCGATGGAGACGTCCGCGTTCCCCAGAAGCTGGCCGTCAAAGAGGTCGCCGGAGATGTCGCTCAGGTTGAGATTGCCGTGGGTGAAAAGCAGGCGGCCGGAGACCTTTTTCAGTGAGAGATCCTTGCCGACGAACGTGTAGTCCAATCCTTGTGGGGCGGAGATCAGCACCTCCAGATGGTTGTAGGTATCCTGAAACGTCTGCACATGGCCGTTGATGGTCAGCGCGGGTGGGACTTTGAGCCGGTAGGGCGTCACATTCGGCACCATGCGCGGGTCCACCCACCCGATCGTTTCCGCCGGGAAGAGGCTGGTTTTCAAGTCTTTTACCTGCACTTCCTGCCGGGCGAAATTGTAGCTGAGCGAGCCGGTTGCCGTCCCCTCGTCGCGAGTCAAGTGCAGGTTATCGAAAGTCACATCGCCGTTATCCGCATGAATATCGACGGTGAGCGAATTGAGGCCCGCCCCGCGGTAGCGCGTGCGTCCGAGCTTGAGACTGCCCTCCAGCGTGCAGGCTGCGACCGAGGGCGCACTGCCCTGGGCGCTCAAGCGAATCTCGGGCGATTGCAGGAAATTCCATTCCCGGAGCGCCATGGCCGCCGGTCCGGAGAGCAGGGGCTGGAGCGTGTTGGGATTGATCGTGCTTTGCAACTGCGCCCGGAAATTACCGGGGACGGACATGGCATTGAGCGAGAGCTGGCCCGAGTCGTTGCGCAGCAGCACGTCCCGGAAATACCAGCGCTTGCCATCCCACGAGAACTGGCCGCTGATCTCATGGAAGCCGACCTTGCGAATCTCGAACTGCGGCACCTCGATCTGCCCGAGCAGTTGAAAGCCGGAGGTCTGGTAATTGCCCCGGGCTGAGACTTCGACCACCGGCGGCCCGGTGAATTTGCAATCCTTCAACGAATCGCTAAAGCCGAGCGCGGCGGCGATCTTGGCGACATCGAGACTGCTGTGCGCCTGCCCGTCCACCTGGCCCGAGAGCGTATCCACCGAGCCCGCCATATCGAGGCGGCCCACCTCATCGCGCGCGGTGAGCTGCCCGAGCTCCAGCGATTGCCGGTTGTAGGCAGCCTGGAAGGAGAGCTCGTGCCAGGTGCAGCCCCGCCAGGCCATGCCGTCGGTGTGGAAGGCGAGGTCGAGGCTCATTTCCTTCGGCAGCTTGCCGTCCCCGGTGAAATGGAGGTCCAGCCGCGGGGTGTGCCCGCGCCAGGTCACCTCGCTCATGGTTTGCTGGATCATGGCCACCAGGTCGGTGCTGCTGGTGTTCTTGGTCGGGTTGTTCGGCGAGGTCGCGGTCAGTGATTCCGGGTTCACCAGCCGCCCCGCGAGCGTGCAGTCGATGCCGAAGATGCGGGCCGTCGCCCGGCTGATGTAAACCTGGTGTGGCGGCAACAGCACGCGGGCGTTGAAGCGCGAGATTTGCAGGGTCTGCCGCCGGTCATTGCTCGATCCGATCGGCAGCGACACATCCGCCTCACGCAATTCCACCGCCTCGATGAACGGCTGTTTTTGCAGCAGGTTGGCGACATTGATGTCGAGCACCAGCTCGTCCAGTGTGGCCAGCAGCCGGTGTTGTGGCGTCGAGTCCTCGATCCGCACCGTCCGTGCCACCAGCCCGCGGAAGGGATCGAGCGTCAGCCGCGCCATCGAAATGTCGAAGCCGCGGTTCTGCAGTTCCTGGGTGACGTAAGTGCGCCACTTCTTCGTGAAGCCGCGTTGCGACAGGTACCAGCCGCCCCAGAGCAGTGCGGCGATCACCAGCACGCAGAGGAGTTGAAACAGTCGAAGCAAAAAGTGCCGCATGGAAACGTGCGCCCACCATAAAGGCTGCCCGCCCCAGCGCAAGCATCGCCGCCGCCCCTTTCTTGACCTTTGTCTTGATCTATGTGCGCTCGCAAAGAGAATTTTGGACAGGATGAACAGGATGAACAGGATTTACAGGATTTACAGGATGAATAAGCGAGGGTGAATTTGGAATTTTCGCCATCCTGTTCATCTTGTTCATCCTGTCCAAAAATCGTTGTCTGCTTGAGCCATTCAAAGAGTAAGGGCTTCACACGTGGCACAACCCATGCTATGAAATAGTTCCCGATGATACGTGCGAATTGTCGGAACCGTTTTCGGGCGGAGGACTTCGACTTTATTGTCCGAACCCTCGCCAAATCCAGCCACGAAGCCACTTCGCTGACGGAGTTGCTCACGGACGAGGAGGCGCGCGACGCCATTCTCGACCAGGAAATTTTGGTCCACACGCTCCTCTCTGGAGACGCGCAACTGGCCATTTCTCCGCAGTTTTACTTCTACATTTTGCTCAGGCATGTCTTGAAAAAGACAGCGATCAGCGATCGCGGCGTGTGTGATTACCTCGCTTCATTGCTCGAGGAATTTTCCTGCGCGGCCCGGATCCGGACGCCGGGCACCGCCCCGGGCAATTCCTCGGAGTACCTTTCCGACATGCTGCTCACGCTGCGCGACGCCTCACCGTGGCAGGCGTTTCACATCCGTGCGCACGTGGGCAATTACTCGCTGTTCCTCAGCGGTATCTTTCCCGAGCGCGTCTCCGAGCGCTCGAAGCGGGGCGCGCCGGATTTCTCGTTTTACGAGGGCATGGGCAGCGCCAGCTACCGCGTGGCCGCGCAGCACAACCTCGCGCGCACCTGCAATCTCACCGGCATTTACGAGACGCTCGCCGAGGCCTTTCATGAAATCCGCCTCGCGCTGAACCGCGTGGCCGACAGCCTCTTCCATCTCGACGAACCCGCGCCCGCGCTTTTGTTCACCTGAGGATTTTTTCCACCACCCATGAGCAGTACCTTGTTCAGCGAAATCCAGCGGCTCTTCGAGCGCACGTACGCACAGGTCGGCATCAACCTGGAGGACTGCATCATCAGCCGCCACCGGCGCGGCGAGCTCACGCGGCTGGCCGGCGCCTCGGCCCGGGAGTTGAGCGAGATGGCCTGCACCTTTCTGCGTCGCTCCGGCGATCATCTCCATATCGGCATCTATTATTCCCAGTGGCTCATCGAGCAACTGGAACGCAACGATCCCCGGCGCGGCTTGAGTGAGGAAAACATCCGCTCGCTCATCGCCTTCGTCGAGGAGATCAACCACGCGCTGCATGCGGCGCTGCAATTCAAGTCGGGCCAGCGTGAGTTGCATTCCGAGGACTTCGCGCGCAATCTCGAGTTGCAGGGGCAGGTCGATACCTGGCTCGTGCTGCTGCTCTTCATCGGCTTCTTCCGCAAGACGCAGAAGGTCTCGCGGACCGACCGGCGCTGGCTGGCCTTTCATCTTTTCTCACGACTCCAGCACCACGCCTATTCCGATCCGAACCTGCGCGGGCGCTATCTCGAAACCACCATGCTCGCCAAACGCTACACGCGCTATCTCGATGCGCTCAATGGCCTGCGCCGCGTCGAGGAAATCCGGCTTTTCCATACGCTGGATTATGGGGCGAAGAAGGAGCGGATTCTTGCCCTGATGCAGGGCGGGGGAAAGTAGCATCTAGGAAGTAGTGGAAGTGGCCTGCGGCCCCAAAGGGATGAATGAAGCACGCGCGTCGCCGCCACCTTTTTCAAGGCCGAACGAAACTTCCTAAAGGCCAAATCCTAAATGTTAAATTCCCCTTGCGCCTCCGCGCTCACGGGCGCATGAATTGCCCCATGTTCAGTCTCACCACCCTCGCCAGCGGAAGTGCGGGGAATTGCGCCCTGGTCGAGACCGAAAAATGCCGTGTGCTCGTCGATGGTGGGCTGAGCACCCGGCAGATTGCGCTGCGCCTCGCGCAGGTGGGCGTCGAGCTTTCGCAGCTCGACGGCATCCTCATCACCCACGAGCACAGCGACCACATCGCGGGGCTCGAAGTGCTCTGCAAGCGCCATGGGCTGCCTGTTTACACCAATGCCCTCACCGCCGAAGCGCTCGGTGCGCGGGGCGGCGTGAAGCGCGACTGGCGCATTTTTCAAACCGGTTCCGCCTTCACGATCGGCGACCTGGAGGTGCAGACATTCTCGATTCCGCACGATGCGGTGGACCCGGTGGGTTTTGTGCTCAATCACGCGGGTGGGTCGCTCGGTTTCGCGACCGATCTCGGCTTTGCCACCCGGCTGGTGATGGAGCGGTTGCGCAACGTGCATACGCTCGTGATCGAAACGAATCACGACGAGAAAATGCTGCGTGAAGATCAGCGCCGCCCGTGGTCGCTCAAACAGCGCATCATGTCGCGCCATGGCCACCTTTCCAACGATGCTGGCCGCACGCATTTTGCGCGATCTGCTCCACGACGGCATGCGGCGGGTGGTGCTCGGGCATTTGAGCCGCGATTGCAATTCGCCCGAGCTGGCGACCGGGACGATCACCGGCGCGTTGGCCGAGGCCGGGGCATCGCACGTGGATGTTTTCTGCGCTTCGCAAGCCGAGTGCAGCCCGCGGTTTTCGTTGATCTGATGATTGAACCGCGGCGGACGCGGCGAGCGCGGCGGGGGAAAATTGAAATGTCACCCCGAGCGAAGCTGGGGAGCCTCAAATTTTTCTGGTCTGGGAAGACCATGCGAGCCCTGATGGCAACAAGCCATCCCTCAGTCGTTGGTCATTCTCTTCAGCTCTCTCGCGTTCGCCGGTCGAATCCCCAGCCGCTCCATTCGTTCCACCAGCGGCGCGGGATCGAGATCCTCCGGCTCCGCGCCGGGGTGCCAGTAAAGCTCCGTCCATCCCTCGGGCAATGTGTCGAGGGTCTGCTCGATGAAACGCTGGTTCACCCTGCCCGTCGCGGCCAGTCCGCGGCTGCGCTCCACATGGGCGATGCCCGCGGCGCGGAGCAGCGGTTTCGCGCGTTCGCTCAGTCCACCCAGGATGCGGGCGGCCAGGCCCGGGGCGGTTTCATCCTGCACCAGCCGCATTACATTTACGCCATGCTTCTGCGCGGCCTCCAGGGCGTAGCGCAGCACCACCGGGTGTAAATGCGAGTGCGTATGTCCGTCCCAATAGCCGTTGCCGAGATTCAACTCCGCAAAGCGCGCAAACTGCCGGTTTATCGCCTCACGGAGTGCGCGCCGGGTCCACGGCAGCAGCGCGTAGCCCAGTCCCGCCGCGGTTGGCGAGGCGGGATAGCGTCCGGAAAAATCGGTGCAGACCGTGAGATGGAGTCCCACCAACAGCCCCGGATTTCGCCGCGCGATCTGGACCGCCTCCTCCACGCACGGCTCCTCCACCATCAGGCTGGCCTGGGTGAGCAAGCCGGCAACGTGCAGCCGTTCCATGGCTTCGTTGATTTTCGAGCTTGCACCGAGGTCATCCCCGGTGAGGATAATTTGTTTCATGAATTTGCCGGATGCCGCGCTGGTGGTCATCATCGCCTTCAGCGCCATATATTATGTCATCACTACGACGCTTTTGTGCATCCGGCGCAAGCGTCAAAATACCGGCGCGCCCGCGGGCAACCTGCCCCCGGTGACTCTCCTCCGACCGGTCAAGCGCGGGGTGCCGGACCTGGAGGCGCGGCTGCGCGAGCTGGTGGCCAGCGTGCATCCAGGCGATCAGATTCTCGTCGGCGTGGACGATCCCGCGAGCCTCGCCATCGCCGAAAAGATTCCCGGCCTCGAGATCGTGCAATGCGTTCCAGGTCCGATGTTCAACCGCAAGGTGAGCAAGCTTTCGCAGATGACTCCCCAGGCGCGCAACGCGCACTGGATCATCAGCGATTCGGAATCCATCTTCAGCCGTGAGTTTCTCGACGGTTTCCGCGCCGACTGGCTGCGGGGCGATGCGGTGACCGCCGGTTACGTTTTCCACGGGGCGCGGAATGTGCCCGAGCTGCTCGATCACATCGCCGCAATCCTCACGCTTTGGCCGGGGCTGATGCTGGCCCCGCGTCGCTTCACGCTCGGTGCCTGCACTGGCTTGTTGCAAAGCGATCTGGAGACGATCGGGGGCTGGGAGGCGATCGGCTCGCATCTGGCCGAGGACAACCAGCTCGGCACGTTGCTCACCAAGGCAGGCAAGCGCATCATCTTCAGCCGCTGGGTGCTGCCGCTCGATGGCGACCGGATGGGGTTTGCGAGTTACCTGCGGCACCAGTTGCGAATCGCCGTGACTGTACCGGGTCTCCACGCCGGGGGGATACTTCGGCATGGTGCTTACCCACGGGCTGACGGCCGCAATGCTACTCCTGCTGCTCACCTTGGGCTCGCCCTGGGCGATGATGCTCTTCCTGGCGCTCTGGCTGTTGCGCACCGCAACGGCGGAGATCAACGCGCGGGCGCTCGGCTTCCCAGTGACGGGACTCGCGTTCCTGGCACTGGCGCACAGCCTTGTGGAATCGGGGTGCTGGCTGACGAGCTGGTTCGCCGGGAGCGTGCAATGGAATGGCTCGGACCTGCGGGTGAATCATCAGGGCGTGATCGAAGCCGACGCGCGACCGCCGCTGTGTGATGTGAGGTAACTCACGCAGAGGCGCGGAGACGCAGAAGGGAAGGGGAAATGACCAACGGGCTGGTGGGCGATTTTTGATCGGCGGGCTTGTCGTCGTTTTCCCAGCGCGGAAAAATTTGAGGCCCCTCGGCCTCGCTCGGGGTGACATGGGTGAGGCGATTTCGGTGCGCTGACTTCGTTGCGGCGATAAGGAGCATTTCTAATGGGCTGCGATGCCTTGCCTTTTCCATTCGTCATTTGTCATTCGTCATTGGTCATTTTCTTTCGGGAAAAGACGGTCGAACACTCCACCCTTCCCATCTGTCTTAAACCGTCCCCTCCGCGAGCGCGCGGTCAATTTCCATCAACCGATGCTGTGCATTCGCTGCGTGCCGGGTTTCGGGGAGGTTCTCCGCAATCTGGATCAGCACCTGCCGGGCGCGAATCGCATCGTGGAAGTGGTTCCAATACACATCCACCAGCCGGGAGGCCAGGAACGCGCCTTCATCGACCGGGTGCTCGCCCTCGACGGCGGCTTCCAGGATGCGGGCTGCTTCCTCAGGGCGCTCGAGCTTGTCGCAATAGATATGAGCGGCTTCGCTCACCGCCAGGGTATCGGTGGGGTCTTTTTCAAAGGCGGCCAGATATTCCTGGGCCGCCCCCTCGTAGTCGCCCTGCGCGATCTTGCCCATGGCGACGGAGTGCTTGTCCTTTTCCGCCTTCACGTCGGGCGTATAAAAAAGGTGGCCCACCATTTCACCGATCAGGGGAATGATGGCACCGGCCAGAAAGGTGCCGCCAATCACCCCGATGAAGGTGACGCCGACAAAGAGCAGGACGATCTTGGAGGGGTCGGAGCTGGGCTGCAACTGTTCGATGCGGGCTTCGCGGAAGAGCACAAAACCGACAAAGCCGAGGGCGGCGAGAATGAGAAGCCGGGGGAGTAGCCTCATATGAGGCTAAGCTGCCCGAATCGACCGGGAAAATGCAAGCCCAAAGTCACCGCAAAAGTCACCATTCCGTCACCTCGCCGTCACGGAGTCCTCCGTCCATGCCTTGACGCATCTTTCCCCGCGTGCGAAAGAACGGCCCACGCTATGCCCAGAACACCGTTTATCGAGCCACTTGAGGCCCGCATCGCCCCCGCGACGCTTAGCATTGCAGATGCCAGCATCGTCGAAGGCAATTCCGGCATCAAATACATGACGTTCACCGTGACGCTCGACACGGCGCAAAGTGATGCGGTGGTGGTGCATTACAAGACGGCGAACGGAACGGCCACCGTGGCCGATCACGATTACAAAGGGGCTGCGGATGGGCTGCTCCAGATTGCCGCCGGGTCCAAAACTGGGACGATCAAGATCGCGGTTTACGGAGACACCAAGGCGGAGAAGAACGAAACCTTCAGTGTCACGTTGAGCAATGCGAGCGATCCGAGCAACGCTTCCAATGCGATCACGATTTCTAACGCCACGGCCACGGGAACGATCATCAACGACGATCCGACCACGATCGCGGCGGACGGGAAGTCCCTCACCTACACGGACACCGATGGCGACGTGGTGACCGTCAATTTTTCCAAGTCCATCCTGACGGCCAAGAATGTCGCCAAGGCCTTCACCTTCGTTCCCAGTTATACCACGGACTCGGCCCTCACGGATGTGGACATGCAATTGCAGTCCATCGACCTGTCGAAATTGCCGGGGGTAAAGGGCAGCGACCTCAATATTTCCGTCACCACTCCAGGTGACAGTGGGGATGGGGTGGTGAATGTCGGCCAGATCATAGGCAACGTAAACATGGGCACCGTTACCGTTGTCGGTGACCTCGGACGCTTCGTTCTGGGTTCCGGCACAGGCCAGGCCTTCAAGACTCTCCAGGTGGATTCCCTCGGAGCGGTTTCCGGCACTGGGGCGAGCAATATTGCCAGCAGCTTTTCCGGAAATGCCGGCACGATTGACGTTATCAAAAACGTGGAGAATTCCACGCTAGTTTTCGATGGCAAGCTGGCCGACCTGGAGATCGGTGGCCAGTTGGGAACCACGGGCTCGGCCTCGGGGGCTTCCATCATTACCATCAACGGGACTCTGGTTAAAGGGAGCATCGGCAGCATCGTCGGAGGGACGGACGGCAACTCAGGCGAAATCACCGGGGGAAGCAAGTCGTCCGTTACCGACACTTTAACGGTCGGCAGCATCACGGGCGGCGGCAGTTCCTCCGGAGTCATTCTCATTCACGATATTAACGACCTGAAAGTGACCAACGACATCACCGGTGGCACTGGAGATGACAGTGGCAAGGTCGTCGTCGGGGGCACCCTTACCACGCTCAATGTCGGTGGCAAAATCAAAGGGGAGGCGGGAGACCGGAGCGGCGAAGTCTATGCGGGCACGTTGGGGACGGCGACCGTTACCGGATCGATTACCGCGGGTGCAGGCGATTACAGTGGGGGAATTTTTGCCGGAAGTATTACCACCAAGCTGTCGGTAGGGGCCGTCACCGGTGAAACTGGAGAGACCACAACCACCGACCAAAAGACTACTACAGTTAATTCTGGGCTGCAGGCCGGCATCATCTATGTCTGGGGCAACGCGGCGGAAATCGATGTCACCGCCAGCGTGACGGGAGGCGAAGGCTCGGAAAGCGGTTCCATTGAAGCCGGTTCGATCGATACCCTGAGCATTGGCGGCTCGGTGATCGGCGGCAGCGGCACCAAGACCGGTCGGATTTATACCTCGGGCAATCTGGGTGTCGCGGCCACGACGACCAGCGCGGCGTTAGCCACCCCCACCACCGGCACGGTGACCATCGGTGGCAATGTGAGCGGAAGCACCGGCGACGATTCGGGCGAAATCATGGTCGGCGGCACTTTGAGTCAATTCACGCTTTCGGGGGATCTCGTCGGCGGTAATAATCTTAATACGACGGGAGCCGTGTTCAATACCGGCTATATCCAGGCCGCGCATATCGGCGACCTCACCATCGGCGGGAACGTGAATGTCGGCACGGACAGCGGCGGCGGGCTGGACAACAGCGGCGCCATTCGGGCGACCTACGAAATCAACTCCATCACGGTGGACGGCAGCCTCGAAGGCTCCGCCACGAATGCGGTGATTATTTCCGCCGGTGGCCAGCAGCACGTGGATTTGAAGGCCAGTACGCCGTCGGATATTGCCATTAATAGCGTAACGATCAAGGGCAGCATGTCCTACGCGGAAATCCTCGCCGGCTATTCCACCGACGCCACCGCCTCGAACCATCGGGGGAGCGCGGTCAGCGCCGATGCCCAGATCGGCACGGTGACGGTGAAACAGGATTTCACCGGCAGCAGTATCGTCGCCGGGGCGACTCCGGGAGGGGATACTTATTTTGGAAACTCGGGCACGAATGTCACCGATACCAAAATCACCTCACTGCCGGATTACTCCAAGATCGTCTCCTCCATCGCGAGTGTCATCATCGGCGGCACGGTAAGCAGTGGCACTGGCACCAGCTATGGGATTGTCGCCCAGCAGGTGATAGCGGTTTCGGTTCGGCGGCACGAGTGTGGCCTTGACCGCGGGTGCTTCCAACGACACAACGCCGGTCGCGGTTGGCTCCACCAACCTCAGCATCCTGGAGGTCGCCCAATGAAAAACCAGCCCATGATCTTTATCGAACCTCTCGAGTCCCGCATCGCTCCGGCGACGTTGGTGGATGCGAATACCGTGACCTGGACGGATGTGGACGGGGATCTCGCGACCCTGCATTTGTCGAAGGGCATCCTTACTTCGTCCAACGTCTCAAGTGTATTCGATTTCAACACCGGTTCGGTGAATGGCAGCAACAGCACCCAGCAGCAACTGGACGTGCTGGATCTCACCGCGCTGGGCAGCCTGGCGCGCCATGTCAACATCACTGTCACGGCCGAGACCCGGCCCGGGGGCGATGGGGAAGTCGATATCGGCCTCATTCGCGCCGCCATCCCCGATGCCAGCACCTTCCAGTTTAACAACGGGATCGATCTCGGCACGGTCAAGATCCAGGGCGACCTGGGCGCGATCTACGCGGGTGACAATTACGCGGACCGCGCGTTGCAGAAGCTGCAGGTGGATTCCTTTGGCGCGCTCAACAGCACCCTCCAGGCCCAGCTCAGCGATACCACCAGCACCCTTTACACCGATCTCAACAACGGCTCGCTGCAGAGTCTCATCCTCGCGTCGGTCGGCAATATCGACATCAAGGGCAATTTTGACGGCTCCTATGGAGCGAGTCTGCGGGTGCTAGGCGGCGTCTTTTCCAATATCGGGAACGTGACCATCGGTGGTTCCATGATCGGGGCCACGGTTGGGACGTTCTTTGACTCCACCGACGCGACGAACAATACCGGGCAAATCTTTTTCATGCACAGCATTGGAAAAGTAACCATCGGTGGCGATCTCATCGGTGGCGATGGCACTGGTTCCGGTACGATTGAGGGCTACGACGGCAGCACCACGACGGCGGGCAAGATCACCGTTGGCGGATCGATTAAAGGCGGCTCCGGTGCGAGTAGCGGGGGCATTTTTCTGACTGCGGGCTATGTCAATGGGGTGAGCGTGGGAGGAGACCTCCTGGGCGGCACAAATTCTGATACCGGAGAAATCAGGGCCATTTCCTTGGGGACCGTTTCGATTGGAGGCTCCGTTGCAGGGGATACCACGACCTACGCCTCTTCCAGTGGATATATTTCGGGCAAAGTCTCCAGTCTGGCAATCGGCGGCGATATCAGCGCCGGCCTGGGGGATAGCTCCGGCGAGGTCAAAGTCGGTGGCACCCTTAGCAGTGCGACCGTCGGCGGCAGCATCATTGGCGGGAGCGCCAGCGAGGCCGGTGCGCTTTTCATTTCCGGCAGCGTCAAGACCCTGACCATCAACGGCTATCTCGAGGGTGGTAGCGGCGATCGTACCGGTTATTTGAATGTTTCGGGCAATGCCGGCACGGTGCTCATCGGTAAGGATGCGACGAGTGGGGACAGCCTGCTGGGCGGTTCGGGCAGCGCATCGGGACAGCTCTATGTCAGCGGTAATCTGAAGACTCTGACGCTTGATGGTTCAATTGTAGGGGGTTCGGGCAGTGCTTCGGGGCAGCTTCAAGTCGCCAAAGATCTGACGACCTGCACGATCAATGGTTCAATTATCGGCGGCTCCAATAGCGGCGCCGGCGAACTCAGAGTGAACGGCAGCCTAACGACCTTAACCCTCAATGGTTCAATCACGGGTGGCACCAGCGCCAATACCGGCGTTCTCTTCGTCAGCGGCAGTCTAAAGAGCCTGAATATGAGTGGCTCACTAGTGGGCGGCTCCGTGAGCACGACTGGCTTGCTGATTGTGGACCACACCCTTGGGACGGCCACGATCCAGGGTAATATCACCGGGGGTGGGAATGCGGATGCCACTGCTTCGCTGGATGAAACCGGCTTTCTTTTGGCGGGTATAATCGAAGACCTCACGGTTAATGGAAATATTACCGCTGGCAATCTTGTGAAGGACACGGGTGATACATATAAAGACTCTACTTTCACGCTGACCAACAGTGGTGCAATTCGGGCTGGCGGTGAAATTGTGAAATTGACCGTTAACGGGAATCTCACCGGGACGACGGATTGTGCAGTCACGATCGGTGCAGTCGGGCACACGAGCGGCAACGTTTCCAAGGTCGATACCGCGATCGGTCAGCTCACGATTGGCACCTCGACTGGTGGCGGCGATGTCACCTACGCCAATATTCTCGCCGGATATGCCCCGGCCACCAGCTCGGTTTACGGCACCGCCAAGGATGCCGACGCTTCTATCGGCGCGGTGACCATCAATGGTAGTATGTCCGGGACGAATATTGTCGCCGGGGCCGCCGTGGGCAGCGGGGCCCATTTCGGGGCCAGTGGTAACACTCTCATTAGCGGCACGGATCGCGCGAATCTCACCGCCACGATTGCGAGCGTGATCGTGAAGGGGCAGGTCAACAGCACCTCCGCCAGCGGCGATGGCTACGGCATCGTTTCGCAGTTGCTCAAAGGCATCGAAGTCAATGGCACGGCTTTGGTGATTGCCGGCGGCGCGGGCGGGGTAACTCAACCCGTCGCGATCAACGGTTCCGACACCAGCTTCCTGGAGGTTTCCTGATTTTGGCCTTCTAAGTGAGATTTTCCCTTGCCAACACGGACATGTCGCGCAATATGAAAGCACTTCGCGGGTATAGCTTAGTGGTAAAGTTCCAGTCTTCCAAACTGGCCATGCGGGTTCGATTCCCGCTACCCGCTCCATTTTGCCAGCCGGTCGTTTCACTTCACTCCCTTCCACCACCGGCAGTATGACTTCTCCCCGACACACGATGATAGGTCTCGTCATCGGCGCCGGTCTTCTCAGTTCAGCCTTCGCGCAGGACAGTGGCGACTCCACCGGTGGCGGTTCGGCGTCCACTTCCGGCGATTCCTCCAGCTCCAGCACTTCGCAGGGGTCGGGCAGTTCCTCGTCGTCGAGCGGCTCCAATCTCTTCACGCCAGCCCCCACTTCCGGTGGCACCACCACCTCGGGGGAAACCAACCCGTTTGTTCCCGCCTCGGTCTCGGGCAATACCAGCACGGATAACAGTGGCACCACCGGGGCGAGTCCCGGTCTCAATACCTCCAGCAGCGCCAGCCAGCCCTCCGCGCCCCCGGTTACGATCAATGGGGCTTTCGGCTCCGCGCCGGTGACTTTGCAGGCTGGCGCCGGCCAGTTTGCCAAGAAACCCTTCAAGTTTAACCTCTCGGTCACGCAGGGGTACGACGACAACGTTTTTTCCGCCCCCGATCAGCGGCAGACCGAGGAAATCATCCAGGGGACTCCTTCCCAGACCTTTACCTACGAGCAGACGATTCCCGCGGTGGCCGCCGTGCCGCCCAAAATCCTGCCCGGCGGCCTCATCATCCCCGGCACGCCGGCGATTCCCGCCCATACGGTAAAGCGAAAAATCACCATCCCCGGGACACCGGATCAAGTGGTCGAGCTTCCCGAGAGCATTACCTCCGAGCGGATCGGCAGTGCGGTTTCCACGGCGTCGCTGGGCTTCTCCATGAATTTTGCGTCGCCGCGCTCGCTGTTTTCCCTCCAGTTGCATGGCGCGAACGAGTATTACTGGGACCGGCCTGAGAAAAAGCAGGATTACAATGGCGGGGTCACCCTGGTCTTCAGCCATGCGATTACCCCGCGCATGCGCATCAATGCCACGGTGGACGCGGTTTATCAAAACAACCCGGATTTCTCCCGCCTCAATGCCGGGACCCGGTCGGTCCAGGGCGACTACTACGACAGCAATACCAAGATCGACCTCACCTACCAGTGGAATACCCGCTTCTCCACGGATACGGCGTACAGTCTCAACGGCACCTATTACGCAAATGCCGGCGAGCAGAATGGGAACCTGACCCAGAATGTCTTCAGCAACGACTTTCGCCTGCAGATCTCGCCCCGCACCACGCTGGTCACCTCTTATCGGTATGCGGTCGATTCACGCAAGGATGCCTCGCTGGACGATACGACCCAGTTCGTGCTGGGGGGCTTCGATTTGAGCGTCAATTCCCGCCTGAGCACCACCTTCCGCGCGGGATCCCAGGAGGAAACCTTCAAGGGCGGGCGCTCGACCACTTCTCCGTATGTGGAAATGACGATGAACTACGTCTATGGGAAGGGATCGACCATTATCTGGACGAACCACTACGGCATGGAGGTGCCCGATCTGAATACGAAGAGCGTGGATAGCTACGTGACCAGCCTCTCGATCAACCACGTGCTCACCGCCCGGACCAGCCTGGGGGTCGGGATTAACTGGACCCATCGCGCCACCGACTACCTGCTCTCGACCACCCCCTCTCTGCAGGAGGATTACATCGGCGGTTCGTTGACCTTGCAATACATCTATTCCGAGGCATGGTCTATGAACCTCAGTTACAATTACAATCAGCTTGTTTCCTCCTCCGCCTTCACCAGTTACCACCGTAATCAGGTCTTTTTGGGACTGACTTACAGTTTTTGACAATTTTGTTACGTTGAATTCCTTTGTTTCACGATTACTTGATTAAACGGCCCGTCCGCTTACCTTCCCCGCGCTTCTATGAATGATTCCACCGACGCCAAACTGCATTTTCTTGATTATTGGAAGGTTATCAAAGTTCGTTGGGGCATCGTTCTGATCACTTTTCTCGCCGTCGTCATCACCGCCGGTGTGACCTGCTTTTTCCTGCCCCGGCAGTATTACTCCCGGGTCGTCATTGAGGTGAAGCCCGACAACAACAAGGGCGTGGACGTGGCCGGCAGCAGCGAGGCCCGCACCCTGTCCACCGACCAGCGGTTCGCTCCCACGCAGATGGTCATCATCCGCAGCAAGGAAGTGCTTACCCATGTGATCGACAACCTTGATCTGATCAAGGCCTGGAGCGTGAACGGCATGACCTTGAACAAGGAAAGCGCCTACGGCAAGCTCAGCAACATGCTGGAAGTCGAGGAGCAGCGGAACACCGACTTGCTCACCATCGGCGTGTGGGACACCAATCCCGAGGAAGCGGCGAATATTGCCAATAGCGTGGCCCGCGTTTACGCCGATCGCCGCAGCAGCGATCAGGCCGACATGGTTCGCAAGAGCCTCGCCCAGTTGCAGGATCTGGTGAACGACCAGCAGAAGGCCGTGGATCAGGCCTATGCCGTGGCGGCCAAAATTCGTAAGGAGCAGAATATCGTGGACCTCCAGCCGGAGGCTGAAAACACCACGGACTTGAATACCAACACCGTGACGGGCAGCCAGACGGAGCGCGATCAAGCCCAGGTCGAAGTGATCAAGCTGCAGGCCCAGTTGCAGCAGGTGGACAAGCTGACGCCCGACCAGTTGATGGTCGCCCTGCAGACGCTCAATATTCAGGATCCGACCGTCGAAAAAGTCCTCCCGCTGTATCAGCAGGCTGCGGCCGACCGGGCGCAGTTGCTCGCCAGCGGCCTCGGCGTCAATCATCCGCGGGTAAAGTCCATCGATGCCCAGGTGGAAGTTTACAAGCAGCAGTTGGATGCCGCCATCACTGCGTTGCACGATACCCTGGCCACCAAGCTCCAGATCGCGCAGAACAACTTCGACAATCTTTCCAAAGGCCTCTCGACCAATCGGCAGGACTACTTGAATAACCGCGCCGCGATGGCCGATTACATCCAGGCCAAGAGCAATTACCTCCAGGCCAAGCAGATTCTCGGCTCGGCCAAAGAGAAGCTGCAAGTCGCCACCATGCAGGTGAGCATCAGCTTTGTGCCGGCCAATATCTGGGAGGATGCCGTCGCTGCCTCCAGCCCCGGCAAGCCCAAGATTCCCCAGTACATGTTCATCGCGGTGTTGATCGGTCTCTTCCTCGGTGTCTGCCTGGCCTTCTTCATCGAATACCTCGACACCAGCGTGAAGACGCTGGAAGACGCGGAAAAATACCTCAAGGTGCCGGTGCTGGCCGTCATTCCCCGGGGCATTTCCCTGCTCTTCAAGTCCCGCGCCGAATCGGCCGATGCCGAGGCCTACCGCATCCTGCGCACGAATATCGAGTTCAACCGTCCCACGCCGGATTCCAACACGCTCACGCTCATTTCCGGCGGTCCCGGCGAAGGCAAGTCCACCACGCTCAACAACCTCGCGTTTACCTGCGCCCGGGGCGGCTATCGCGTGCTGATTGTGGATGCCGACTTGCGTCGTCCCAGCCAGCACCAGATTCTCGGCCTCTCCAATCGCAAGGGGCTCACCGATTACCTGCTCGGCAACGCCGACTACCATGATTTCATCGTCCCGACCTCGGTGGAGAACCTCTCCTTCCTGCCCAGCGGTCTGTTGCCGCAGGATTCGGTGGGCATTCTCAACTCGCAGCGCATGGTGGACATGGTGGCCAAGGTGAAGCGCGAGTACCGATCTCGTGTTTTTCGATTCCCCGCCCATCCTTGGCGTGAGCGACGGCTCGGTGATCGCCAGCGAAGTGGATATGACGATCATGGTCATCCAGCATCGCCGCTTCCCCCGCTCCATGCTCCAGCGCGTGAAGCAGGCCGTGACCAGCGCCGGTGGCCAGTTGATCGGGGCCGTGCTCAACAACGTGGATATCCGCCACGATGCCGGCTACCAGTACTACACGAGCTATACCCAGTATTACACGCCGCAAACCGAAGAGCGGCCCCGCCCGCACCAGCCAGCGGAAGTCGCCCGCTTCCCCGAGAGCCAGACCCGTCGTCCTGCCGCGCACGGCGAACAGTATTAATCTCCCAACCATGAAGACGTTTCTCTTTGCCCTGCTGGCCCTCGTCGGCCTTCAACTCGGTGCCAAGGCCCAGGCGGTGCTCCGCTCCGACGATACGATTGAAATTCGCCTTGGGGGTGTCCCCAGCGAGTTCATCGGTGAGTTCAGCGCCCAGTACACGATTGATCACGAAGGTAACCTGAACCTGCCCTACATCGGCAACGTGAAGGTGGGCGGCCTGCTGCCCAGCCAGGCGGAAAAAACCATCGAAGACACGCTGAAAGCCCAGCAGATCTACACGCACCCGACCATCACCATCACCACGCAGCAAACACAGCGGCTCATCACGCTTGCTGGGGCTGTTCGCTCGCCGGGGCGCATTCAATATACCTCCGATCTCACCATCACTTCGGCGATCAACGCCGCGGGGGGGCCGAGCGATTTTGCCGGCGATGGGATCACGTTGACTCGCGATGGAAAGCGCAGCAGCTACAGCTTGAAGAAGCTGCAAAAGAACCCAGCGCTGGATATCAAGGTAATTCCTGGAGATCAGATCAGTGTTGCGCAGAGCTGGTTCTAAACTGCTGACCAAACCGACCTTTTTAAAGAAAAGCCCGCAAGTGATTGCGGGCTTTTTTTATGCCTCACGCGGAGAGGGAGGAAAATGACGAATGGGTTGGTGAGCGTTTTGTGGCCGTCAGGGTTGTCGTCGGTTTCCCAGCACGGAAAAATATGAGGCTTATCACTTTAACTTTGGAAATAAGAATAAGTGATCATCTCCGCTTCGCTCCGGTTTTCGACTTCGCTCAGGGTGACATGGGTGGGGGGCGAGGCGATTTTTTTGCGCTTACTTCGTTGCGGCCACAATGATCATTTTTCAATGACCTGCGAGGCTCTGCCTCGCCTTTTTCCCATTGGTCATTCGTCATTCGACATTGGTCATTTTCTTCCGCTTCCCTCAAACGCCCTCAATGAGCTTCCGGTTCTTCCACAGGTAGCCAAAGCCCGAGTAAACCGTGAAGCCGAGCATGATCGCGATCAGCACCCAGCCGATGGATTCCACATGGTGCCGGGGAAACTTCACCCCCGCCACCTCGCGCAGCATCAGCACCCCGAGGAAGAAGAGGACGGTGATGATCTGCCAGGCCGTCTTGTGCTTCCCCATTTTTTCCGCCGGCAGCACGGTGCCTTTGGAGGCGGCCAGGAGACGCAGCCCGGTAATCATGAACTCGCGGCTGATGACCACGATTACCGCCCAGGCGGGAATCATGTTCAACGGCACGAGGCAGATGAAGGCGGCGGCCATCATGATCTTGTCCACCAGCGGGTCCATGAGCTTGCCGAAATCGGTCACCATGTTCCACTTTCGGGCGATCTGCCCATCGGCATAATCGGTGATGCTGGCGAGAATGAAGAGCGCCAGGGCGATGGTGCGGCTGTAGGGCCAGTGCGTGCTCAACACCACTACGAAGAGCAGCGTGAGGAAAAATCGGGCGACGGTAAGGCGGTTGGGCAGGTTCATGGCGGCGGGAAATCAGGGGCCGGAGACCCGCCATTCCGCGGGCATCGGTTTTTTCCAGATGGGCACTACTTCTTTCATCCGTTCGATCACCCATTCGCAAGCCTTTAACGCCGGCCCGCGCCGTTCCGATACCACTCTTACAAAAAGCGATGGCTCCGCCGCGGCGACAAAGCCGATGCGATGATGCAGGACGAGCCATTGAAAACCAAACTGCTCCCGCGCCTCGGCCACGAGCTTTTCCAGCTGATGGGTGGCCATTTCCACGTGCGCCTCGTAGTCGAGGCCGGCAATTTCCTCCCCATTCTCCAAGCCGCGCACCACGCCCCAAAACTCCACGACCGCACCCGCCTCCGCACTGAAAACCGGATGCGGCGGGGTGAGTGGTTCGTCGGTGACGAGAATGTCCCAAAACTCATTTGCCATGCTTGCTACTTTCCCGATAGCCTTTGGGGATTCAATCGGAAATTCAAAACCTACCTACCTAATTTATGTCTCAATGTGACATCGGTCTTATCGGTCTCGCCGTCATGGGCGAAAATCTCGTTCTCAACATGGAAAGCCGCGGCTTCAAGGTCGCCGTCTTTAACCGCACGGTCAGTGTGGTGGAAGCCTTTGAAGCAGGCCGCGGGGCCGGGAAAAATTTCGTATTCGCCAAGTCGCTCGAAGAATTCGTCGGTGCGCTGGCCAAGCCGCGTAAGGCACAGATCATGGTGAAGGCCGGTGGCCCGGTGGATGCCGTGATCGAGCAGCTCATCCCGCTCATGGAGCCCGGCGATATTATCATCGACGGCGGCAACTCGCTCTGGACCGACACCCAGCGCCGCGAAAAGTATCTCAAGGAAAAGGGCATCCACTTCTTCGGCGTCGGCGTCTCCGGCGGTGAGGAAGGCGCGCTCAAAGGCCCCTCCATCATGCCCGGCGGTTCCAAGGAAGGCTGGGAAGCGCTCTCGCCGATCTATCGCAAAATCGCCGCCGTGGTCGAAGGCGAGCCCTGCTGCCGCCACATGGGCCCGGATGGTGCCGGTCACTACGTGAAGATGGCCCACAACGGCATCGAGTACGGCGACATGCAGCTCATCTGCGAAGCCTATGCGATCCTCAAGGCCACGCTGAACCCGACCGCCGAGGAATTTGCCGAAATCTTCGGCACCTGGAACAAGGGCGAGCTCGATAGCTTCCTCATCGACATCACCACGAATATCTTCAAGAAGACCGACCCCGAGACGGGCAAGCCGATCGTCGATATCATCCTCGACAAGGCCGGTCAAAAAGGCACCGGCAAATGGACTGTCGGCCACGCCATTGAAATGGGCGTGCCGCTTTCCGTCATTGGCAGCGCCGTGGAAGCCCGCATCCTCAGCTCGATGAAAGCCGAGCGCGTCGAAGCCGCCAAGGTTCTCCATGCGCCCGAGCCCGTGCCTTTCACCGGCGATCGCGCCGCGCTCATCGCCGCCGTCGGCGATGCGCTCTACGCTTCGAAGATCATCAGCTACGCGCAGGGCATGGTGCAGCTCGGGGCCGCAAGCAAGCTCTACAATTGGAACCTCAATTTCGAGGATATCGCCACGATCTGGCGCGGCGGCTGCATCATTCGCGCCCGCTTCTTGAACCGCATCACCGATGCCTACAAGCAAAACGCCGGCCTGAAGAACCTCGTCCTCGATCCCTTCTTCGCCGACATCCTCAACCGCACCCAGGCCAACTGGCGCAAAGCCATCATCGCCGCGGTCGAGCGCGGGGTGGCCACCCCGGCCTTCAGCAGTGCGCTCAGCTACTTCGACAGCTATCGCTCGGCCAGCCTGCCGGCGAACCTGCTCCAGGCCCAGCGCGACTACTTCGGCGCGCACACCTACGAGCGTGTGGACAAGCCCGCGGGCGAGTTCTTCCATACCGAGTGGCTGGCGTAATCAGCGGATTGATCTCCTTCCCACAAAAGCGCGTCCTGGATTTCCAGGGCGCGCTTTTTTTTTACCGGTGAGGGTTATCCCGGCGTCGGGCGCTGCCTTACTTCCTTTCAGCACGTCCTTGTCTCGCGCTCTGCGATCATCTATTCTCCATCAGCGAGAGCGGAACGAGAAGAACGAGGAGCCTGTCTATGAAAACCATCGCGACCTTTTCCAAACCAGAGGAGGCCCATTTATTGCGGATCCGGTTGGAATCCGTCGGTATCCCTGCTTTTGTGCAGGATGAAGCCATGGTCCAGCTGGACTGGCTGTACTCCAACGCCATTGGCGGGGTTCGTGTGCAGGTCGCAGATGAAGAAGTGGAAGAAGCGCAGCAACTCCTTCGTGAAGACCGCGGAGTGGAGGAGATCCAGTGTGATCCCCGGTGTCCGAAGTGCGGTTCCACAGCCTTGGAAACCGAAGCTTATTCCAAGCGGATCGCCTTTCTCTCGGTCTTGTTACTGTTGATCCCGCTCATCATTCCCCGGAAGCGCATTCGCTGCACTGCCTGCCTGCATACCTGGTGAGCCGCGTAAAAGCGAGCGGGCCGGCCTTCAGCGGCTGAGACGGGAATAGCGCGTGAGATAACGGATGCGACGGTGTTGATAGATAATCACTCCGATCAACAGCAGCGTGAAGAGAGGCCAGATCACGCAGAAGACCCAGACATTGATCGCGTTGTAGCTCGTCCCCAATTGCGCCGCGCCCCAAAGGAGCAAATCCACACACCGGTCAAACACTCCATCGACCCAGGTGCCCGATTCTTTGGGCGGCATCGTGGTGAGCGTGAGCGATGGGAGGAGGCAGGACGGAATCATGCGGATTGCCGGGTTTGGACAGCGCCCGCACTGTGTTGTTCGACTTTCTCTACGATTGCATTGCGAGCGAACCATGGGATAGGTTCACCGCATGAAAGCGGTCTTGCAGGTGTTTTGTGTGATGATGAGTCTGGCGGCGGGGGCGATGGCGCAACTGCCCGATCGAAGCCACAGCGTGAGTCTGGACGTGAATGTCGTCTCCAGCGGTGGGACGGTGAGTCAAAAGGGGAAATCGCTTGGGGGCGGAGGCACCGATACCGAGGGGGGACACTATTACTCCTCCACTTCGGTTTCCAGTACGACCCAAGCGCGCTCGACGGAAGTGCATATCGTGGTGCGGAATTTCAGGAATACGCCCGATACGGTAACCCTGGAGTGGTATTTCATTGGGGCCGATGTCAAAAACTCGAAAAAGTTCATCTTCGACAGTGGCTCGCAGAGCCTGGCGCTCAATGCCGGTGAACAGCGTGAGCAAAACCAGCGTTCCAAGGAACTCGCGCAGGTGACCAGCCGGGCTACCACGACCTACGGCGCCCTCAACAGCGATGTGGAATATCTCCCCTCCACCATCTCCACGGAATCCGGCAAGAAACCGAAGGGTTGGATCGTGCGGCTGGTGGCAGGCGACTCCGTGCTCGATGCGAAGACTTCGTCCACTTCGTTCGACGAGGCGGCGCGGAATTTCAAGAGCCCGCAGGACCTCGCCAAGTGGGTGCAGATGCATTGAGCTTCGTTCTGCCGATGGAGGGAGTTTTCTGCAGGTGATTTCTTCCAATATATTCCAAGTAGATCCTTGGCTATGGGGAGCCCTAATGGCTCCCATGGTGAGCGCCATTCTAGCGGTTGCCATTCACGAGAGTGGCCATTTACTGGCGGCGCTCTTGCTGGGAGCGCGGGTGAGCGCGATTCATATCGGAACCGGCCCAAAGTGGTGCTCATTCCGACTTGGAAAGCTGCAGGTGAATTGCGGGGTGCTGTTGTTCGCCGGCTATGTGGTGGCACAACCAGTGAGCAGCGCTTGGAAGCGCTGGGCCTATGGAATTTTCGTTGCTGCGGGACCGCTGGCCACCTTTGCCGCAACTTGGTTTTTTTACCAACTCTGGCGGAGCCAGGAAGCGGATTTTTCCCTGCAGGAGATTGATGCGAAAGCGATATGCCTGGGAGCCCCTCTCTTGATGAATGCGATCTATGCCATCAGCTTTTTCCGAACCTCCAAGGCGGAATTGGACGGGCGATTATTTTCACCAGATTTGGTCCTTCTTCTCTCCTGCCTGTTCGATTCCCGGGAGCATTGGGAGGCGGATATCCACGGGCATGCCGGGATTCGGGGAGCTGATGCGGAACGGTTATAGTGCCGAAGTTTGGGAGCAGGTAAAACCTCTCCTTCGTGCCAAACGAAATCAGATCGAATGGGTGCTCTTTTTCGCTGCTTGCACGGAATTTGAGGACTTCGATTTCCTGGAAAAAATCGCCGCGGAAATTCTATCTTTGAAGAGGCTCAGTTCCGATGAACGAGGCGCTCTTTTTGCGGCTCGTGGGCTTTGTCTGGCCAGACTATTGAAGGTCAATGAGGCGAAGGCTGCGCTTCAGCAAGCAATCAGCCTTCCTGCCGGCAAGGAACTGCGGATTTATATTTCCGAGTATGCCGCCAATCTGGTGATCATGAATCGGCTCATGGATTATTTGCCCGAAGTCCTCCAGGCTTCGGAAACCGCGCTCAGGTTGGAACCGAACGACATCAGCCTCCACGGTACTCTTTGGTTCCATGCAGATTGAAGCAGGTCGCTTGAAAGAAGGAGCTGCCCGATTGGAGAAAGTCTTCGCGAAATCGGAATCGGCCTACGATCGGACAATCAGCGCGTTTTATTTGTCCAAGGCCTGTCGTGAATTGGAAGATTACGATAGCGCAAAGAATTGGTGCGAAAAAATGAAAGAAAACGATCCGCCGGATTGGCTGCAAAACCGTGCTGCAGCGGAGTTCGGGTGATCGGTAGCAACTGTGTGGGCACAAAAAAACCGCCAGTCTTGCGACTGACGGTTTCCAGATGAAAATGGTAACGGGCTACTCCGAGGTCTTGGCGGCCACCGGGCGTTCACGGCGTATTTCGCGGAGGCGAAGCTGAACTCGCGGTTGAGGCGGGAGATCACGCTGCGCGGCACTTCGGCGGGGCAGACGGCTTCGCACTCGTAGTGGTTGCGGCAGTTGCCGAAGCCTTCCTTGTCCATCTGCGCGACCATCTTGAGCGCGCGCTCGGTGCGCTCGGCCTGACCCTGCGGGAGCAGCGCGAGGTGGGAGACCTTGGCACCGACAAAGAGCATGGCGCTCGCATTCGGGCAGGCGGCGACGCAGGCGCCACAGCCGATGCAGGCCGCGGCTTCCATCGCCTCGTCGGCGACGATCTTGCCGATCGGCATCGTATTGCCATCCGGCGCAGAGCCGACGCGCGCGGTGATGAACCCACCGGCCTGCTGGATGCGGTCGAAGGCCGCGCGGTTGACGGCCAGATCCTCGAACCACCGGGAATGCCCCAGGCGCGGAAGGGCTCGATGTAGATGGTGTCGCCATCCTGGAAATTGCGCATGTAGAGCTGGCAGGTCGTGGACTGCCCGGGGCCGTGCGGCTGGCCGTTGATGGTAAGCGAGCACATGCCGCAGATGCCTTCGCGACAGTCGTGGTCGAACACGATCGGCTCCACGTTGTTGCCGATCAATTCTTCATTCACGATGTCGAGCATCTCCAGGAACGAAGCCTCGGCCGGAATGTTTTTCGCATCGATATCGACGAAACCGCCCTTACTGGCAGCGTCCTTCTGACGCCAAATTTTTAAATGCAAGTTCATAGAGGATAGTTGATGGTTGATAGGGAGGTCAGTGTTCGCTGGTCAGGTAGTTGCGCAGCCCGCTCAGCATGCGCCCCAGTTCATCCGCCGTCTGGTAAATGGTTTGAAAGTCCGCTTCGCTCAGGAAGCTTTGTTGTCTGGCAATGAAGGCTTGGGAAACGATTTCGAAGACCGAGCCCGTGGCGATTTCCGTGAACCGCGCATAATCTACCTTGGAGGAACGTGAACTTCCCTCCGCCAAGTTGGAAGAGATGGAAACCGCCGCGCGTCGCATTTGATTGGTGAGGCCGAATCGCTCATCGGCAGGGAAATCCTTCGTGATTCGGTAAACCGAATTCGCGAACTCCACTGCCTTGCGCCAGGCCTCAAGCTTTTCAAAGTTAAACATCGCAGGTGGTATTTCCTATCAACAATCAACTCTCACCCATCAACTCTACTTGTAGCTCCGGGTTGCGAGGTGAACGTTTTCGAAGACGAGGGGTTCTTTGTTGAGCACGGGGGTGTTTTCCCACCCCGGTGTATTCCCACGCCGCCACGTAGGCGAAATTTTCGTCGTCGCGCTTGGCTTCGCCGTCTTCGGTCTGGTGCTCGACGCGGAAGTGGCCGCCGCAGGATTCCTCGCGGTTGAGGGCATCGCGGCAGGTCAGCTCGCCGAATTCGATGAAATCCGCCACGCGACCGGCTTTTTCGAGCGATTGGTTGATCTCCTCGTTGGTGCCGAGAATGTTCACATTCTCCCAGAACTCGGCGCGCAGGGCCTGGATGTCGGAGATCGCCTCCTTGAGGCCGGCGTCGGTGCGGGCCATCCCGCATTTTTCCCACATGATATCGCCCAGTTGCTTATGGAACGAATCAACGGTGCGCTTGCCTTTGATCGAGAGCATTTTCTTGGTGAGTTCCGCCACATCGGCCTCGCCTTTGACGAACTCGCGGGCATTCGGGTTCACCTTCTTGCCAAACTGGGTGGCGAGGTAATTGCCGATGGTGGACGGGATGACAAAGTAGCCGTCGGCCAGCCCCTGCATGAGCGCGCTGGCGCCGAGGCGGTTCGCGCCGTGGTCGGAGAAATTCGCTTCGCCGAGCACGAAGAGGCCGGGGATGTTGCTCATCAAATTGTAGTCCACCCACAGGCCGCCCATCGTGTAGTGCACCGCCGGATAAATCATCATCGGTTGATGGTAGGCGCTGGTGCCGGTGATGTTGCCGTACATGTCGAACAGGTTGCTGTAGCGCTCGCGGACCGTGCTCTCGCCGAGACGCTTGATCGCATCCTTGAAATCGAGATAGACGCCGAGGCCGCTTTTTGCGATGCCGCGCTGGTCGTCGCAGGCTTCCTTGGCCGCGCGCGAGGCGATGTCGCGCGGGGCGAGGTTGCCGTAGCTGGGATATTTACGCTTGAGGTAGTAGTCGCGATCCTCTTCCTTCACCTGCGCGGGATCGAGCTCGCCATTGCGCACTTTGGCCGCGATCTCGCGGGTCTTGGGCGCCCAGACGCGGCCGTCGTTGCGGAGTGATTCGGACATGAGGGTGAGCTTCGACTGGTAGTCGCCGGTCACCGGGATGCAGGTGGGGTGAATCTGCGTGTAGCAGGGATTCGCCATGCACGCGCCGTGTTTGTAGGCCCGCCAGGTCGCGCTGACGTTGCTGCCCTTGGCATTGGTGCTGAGGTAGAAGACGTTGCCGTAGCCGCCAGTGCCGAGAATCACCACATCCGCCGCGTAGGAGGTGATCTTGCCGGTGACCATGTCGCGGACGACGATGCCCTTGGCATGGCCGTCGATCATCACGAGATCGAGCATTTCGGTGCGCGGGAACATCTGCACGTTGCCCGCCGCGATCTGGCGATTCAGCGCGCTGTAGGCACCGAGGAGGAGCTGCTGGCCAGTCTGGCCGCGGGCGTAAAAGGTGCGGGAAACCTGGGCGCCGCCGAAGGAGCGGTTCGCGAGGTAGCCGCCGTATTCACGGGCAAAGGGGACGCCGAGCGCCACGCATTGGTCGATGATGTTGGCACTGATTTCGGCGAGGCGGTGCACGTTCGCCTCGCGGGCGCGGAAGTCGCCGCCCTTGATCGTGTCGTAGAAGAGACGATGCACGCTATCGCCGTCGTTCTGGTAATTCTTCGCGGCATTGATGCCACCCTGCGCGGCGATGGAGTGCGCGCGGCGCGGGCTGTCCTGGTAGCAGAAGCACTTCACCTTGTAGCCGAGGTCGCCGAGGGTGGCGGCTGCCGAGGCCCCCGCCAGCCCGGAGCCGACGATGATGATCTCATACTTGCGCTTGTTCGCCGGGTTGATGAGCTTGGAGTCGAACTTGTGCTTCTCCCACTTCTCTGCGAGCGGCCCGGAGGGGATGTTGGAATTGAGGATCGTGCTCATGGTGGTGGATCAGCTTTTCAAGTGGAGGAGAACGGCGAGCGGGATGATGGCGTAGCCCGCGAAAATGGCCCAGGCAACCACCCGCCCGCCCGTGACGAGCTTGGGGGTGAGGTATTTGCTGCTCAGCCCGAGGGTCTGGAAAAAGCTCTGGATGCCGTGGCTCAGGTGCAGGCAAAGGAGAAAGACGCCGACGATATAGAAGATCGAAATGAGCGGCTGCTGGAAGGCGGCGATCACCATCCCGTAGGCATTATGCAAACCCTGCGGGTCCACCATGGTGCGATACTCCGGGTGCGTCTTCATGAAGGTGAAGTCCGCGAGGTGCACGATCACGAAGCAAAGGACGATCAAGCCGCTGATCGCCATCGTGCGTGAGGCGAGGGTGGAGCGCTTGTAATGGTTCACCGCATAGCGCTCGGGGCGGGCCTTGCGATTTTGGATCACGAGCAAAATCGTGGTTACGATGTGGGTCACAAACGCCGCGATGAGGAAAATGCGTACCGCCCACAGGAGATCACCCAGGCCTTGCAGAAACGCGGCGTATTTATCAAAAACTTCCTGGCCGAGGAAGATCTGGAGATTCCCAATCAGGTGGCCGATGACGAAAAGGAGCAGAATGAGGCCGGTAATGCCGACGATCCATTTCTTTCCAATGGAGGATTTATAGAACGTGCTGATCATGATGCTTTAAGCAACAAACAAAGGTAGGTTTTTCTGGAACTTAAAACACCATAAAAATAAGGGGTGCTTATGTAAAGAGTGATTTTTTGGTGGAGTGGGTTCGAGTGGCTATATTTTATAGAAAGCGCACTCATTCATCAGAGTAAATGGTGCTTTTTTGACATTTAGGTGAAGCCACTGGGTGACCCATTTTCACCAAGCAAGGGAGAGGGAGCCTGCGAAATGAGCCCAGCGCTGGCGAAAATCTCCTGTTTCATGGCAGTGACGATTGACAGTTGAAATCCGTGCCCGCTTTCCCTACGCTCCACCAACTTCTCAGGGAAAGGCCTCTTTAACATGAACAAATTTCGCATCGCCATTACTGCCCTTGCGCTCGTCGCAAGCCAACCGATCCTCACCTCGACCCTGCGGGCGCAGGATATTGTGGTGGGCGAATTTGCCTCGCTCACGGGCGGCAATGCCAGCTTCGGCCAGTCCTCGCACAAAGGCACGCAACTCGCGGTGGATGAGATCAATGCCGCCGGCGGCGTGCTCGGGAAAAAGATCAAGCTGATGACCGAGGACGACCAGTCGCTCGCCGGCCAGCCCGCGGTGATCGTGCGTAAATTCATCTCCAGCGACAAGGCGATCGCGATTCTCGGTGAGGTGGCCTCCTCGAAGTCGCTCGAAGCGGCTCCGATCTGCCAGGAAAACAAGGTGCCGATGATCTCCCCGGCCTCGACCAACCCGAAGGTGACCGAAGTGGGCGATTACATTTTCCGCGTGTGCTTCATCGATCCCTTCCAGGGCACGGTCGGCGCGAAGTTTGCGCTCGGTCGGGGCTGGAAAAAAGTCGCCGTGCTCACCGACGTGAAGCAGGATTACAGCAAGGGCCTCGCCGACTTCTTCAAGCAGGCGTTCCTCGCCAATGGCGGGACGATTGCGAAGGAGCAGAGCTACAGCAGCGGCGACAAGGACTTCAAGGCGCAGCTCACCTCGATCAAATCGACCAAGCCGGATGCAATCTACGTTCCCGGCTACTACGGGGAAGTGGCGTTGATCGCGCGCCAGGCCCGCCAGCTCGGGATCAAGGTGCCCCTCATCGGTGGCGACGGTTGGGTGGGTGACTCCCTCATCCCGGTCGCGGGCAAGGCGATCGAAGGCTGCTTCTTCTCCAACCATTACTCCGAGGAAGATCAATCCCCGGTCATCCAGAATTTCGTGAAGAAATACCAGGCCACCTATGGCTCGGTGCCCGACGCGATGGCAGCCCTCGGTTACGATTCGGCCAAGATTCTCGCCGCCGCGATCACCACCGCCGGCAAGACGGATGGCTCCGCCGTTCGCGACGCTCTCGCCGCGACCAAGAACTACCAGGCCGTGACCGGCAACATCACTCTCGACAAAGACCGCAATGCGACCAAGGCCGCGGTGATCATGACCGTGAAGGACGGCAAATTTGCCTACGTAGAAACCGTCCAACCTTGAGCCACAGAGGTCACGGAGATCACTGAGGTTTTCTGATGGGAGACGAACTTACGGAACAGATCATCGGTGCTGCGATTGAGGTGCATCGGATTATTGGCCCCGGATTGTTGGAGGCCATTTATGAGGAAGCACTTTGCCATGAGCTTCATCTTCGGGGAATTCGTTCGGAAAGACAGGTCGCAGTCGATGTGAATTACAAAGGAATCGTGATCAAAGGGCAGCGCGTGGATTTGATCGCCGATAGTTCAGTGGTCATCGAATTGAAATCGATTTCCAAATTACCGGAGGTTGCGATGGCTCAAACCCTCAGCTATTTGAAGGCAACCGGCTTGCATCGAGCCTTGCTCATCAATTTTGGAGAACAACTCCTCAAAAACGGGATCAAACGGATTTCGCTATGAACGAAAAAAGCTCAGTGCCCTCTGTGATCTCTGTGGCTAAACCATGACGGAATTTCTCCAGCAGCTCATTAACAGTCTCTCCCTCGGGGCGATCTACGCGCTCATCGCTCTGGGTTACACCATGGTTTATGGCGTGCTGCGCTTCATCAATTTCGCGCACGGCGACGTGTTCATGGTGGGGTCGTTTTTTGGTTTCTATGCCGCGCCGTATTTGATCAAGGGGATTGCGGATGAAGGGGCGAAGCTGCCGTTCACGCCGCCGTTTGCCTCGGGCTCGGTGGTGGGGGCGATTGGCGTGCTGCTGGTGGCAATGGTGGGTTGTGCGTTGCTCGGGATGCTCACCGAGCGGCTCGCCTACCGACCGCTGCGCAGCCGCCCGCGACTCACCGTATTGATCACCGCGATCGGCGTTTCCATTTTTCTGGAATACTTCGGGCAGTTCATTTTTGGGGCCGATCCGAAGAACTTCCCGACGCTGCTGGATATGCAGGAGTTCCAGTGGGTCGATGACCACCTCGGGCTCACACTCACCAATGTGGACGTCACGATCATTGGCCTTACGCTGTTCCTGCTCGTCGCCCTGCGCTTCATCGTGATGAAGACGAAGCTCGGCATGGCGATGCGTGCCCTGTCCTTCAACCCGACCGCCTGCTCGCTGATGGGGGTGAATAATGATGCGGTGATCTCGTTCACCTTCGGCCTCGGCTCGGCGCTGGCAGGTGCGGGTGGCATTCTTTACGGCACGGCGTATCCGTCGATTGATCCGCTGCTGGGCATCAGCGTCGGCATGAAAGCGTTCGTCGCGGCGGTGCTCGGCGGCATCGGCAACATCCCGGGTGCAGCCCTCGGCGGCTTCCTCATTGGCTTCATCGAAACAATGGTGGTGGGCTACTGGTCGAGCGACTATCGCGACGCCATTGCCTTCGCGGTGCTCATCGTCATCCTCATCGTCAAACCCACCGGGCTGCTCGGCAAGATCGAGCGGGAAAAAGTTTAGCCACCGAGGACACAGAGATCACTGAGATAGGCACCATGCAGCGCAAATACAAAACCGCGATTCTCAAATTTCATCCGCATTGCCGTGTAAACGGGAACTTTCGTCCCGATACTGGTTGGCTCTCAATTACTTCATTCTCCGTGCCCTCTGTGAACTCTGTGGCTATTCCATGATGTCCCGCGCCAAAATATTTCTCCTGCTCGGATTGGTCGCGGCGTTCGTCATCAGCAAGGTGCCGTTCAACCCGTATCTCTACAACATCGTCGTCCTGGTCGGCGTAAACATCATCGCTGCCGTGAGCCTCAATCTCGTGAATGGCTACACCGGCCAGTTCTCGCTCGGACATGCGGGCTTCATGGCGGTGGGCGCGTATGCTTCGGCGAGTGTTACCAATTTCGCCGGGGACAAAATCCTCGCGTTGCTCGGCGGCGAGCATCTGTATTCGGAAATGATTCTGTTCCTGTTTGCGTTGGTGATGGGTGGGCTCGCGGCTTCGCTGGTCGGGCTGTTGGTGGGGATTCCCTCGCTGCGCTTGAAAGGGGATTACCTCGCCATCGTCACTCTCGGCTTCGGCGAGATCATCCGTGTGATCATTCAAAACATGGAAGCGGTCGGCGCGGCGCGTGGACTGTCGGTGGACCATCAATACACCAATCTCCTGTGGACCTACGGCCTCGCGGCGATGACCATCTACGTCATCGTCTGCCTCGTGCGCTCCACCTACGGGCTTGGATTCCTCAGCGTGCGCGATGATGAAATCGCCGCGGAGTCGATGGGGATCAACACCACCAAGTTCAAGGTGATCGCCTTCGTGATCGGGGCCTTCTTCGCAGGAATTGCGGGTGGTCTTTACGCCCACTACATTCAGTTTATCTCGCCCTCGGGCTTCGATTTCATGATGTCGGTGAGCTTTGTGGTGATGGTGATTCTCGGTGGCATGGGCAATACGCCGGGTGTGGTGGTCGCGGCCATCCTGCTCACGCTGCTGCCCGAGGGCTTGCGCGCCTTTGCCAATTCCAGCCTGCTCGATTCGCTGATCCATCTCGGATTTCATGGCTGGCTCAGCCCCACCGCCTTCGCCGCCACCGCCGCCAAGACCAAGGCGCTCTTTAGCAACCGCATGATCTTCTATTCGCTGATCCTCATCCTGATGATGCTCACCCTGCCGCAGGGTCTCTTCGGCGGCCTGCGCCTGCGTCGCAAATCACAGCCCGCATGAAAACGATCCTCGACGTCCAGCATGCGACGATCCGCTTCGGCGGCCTCACCGCGGTTTCCAATCTCGATCTGCAAATCCGCTCCAATGATCTGATGGGGCTGATTGGCCCCAATGGCGCGGGCAAGACGACCGTCTTCAATCTCATCACCGGCATCTATCACCCGACCGAAGGCAGCGTGATTTTCGACGGACGCCAGCTCAAGCGCCAGCGCCCCAACCGCATCACCCGCCTCGGCATCGCGCGCACGTTTCAGAACATCCGCCTCTTCTCCTCGCTCAGCGTCTTCGACAACGTGCGCGCCGCGCTGAATATGCACCTGCACCACGGCATCGCCCACGCCCTCTGGCGCGGCGGCCCCTTCGCCCGCGAGGAACGCCAGGTGGATGAGCAGGTGATGGAGATGCTCCAAATCTTCAGCCTCGAAAAGCACCGCGACGACCCCGCGACCAGCCTGCCCTACGGCGACCAGCGCCGCCTCGAAATCGTCCGCGCCCTTGCCACGAAACCGAAGCTCCTCCTCCTCGACGAACCCGCCGCCGGGATGAACCCGACGGAGAAAGTGGAGCTGATGAACCTGATCCGCTTCGTGCAGGAAAAGTTCCAGATCGCCGTGCTGTTGGTGGAGCACGACATGCGCGTGGTGATGGGCATCTGCCAGCGAATCGCTGTGCTCGACTACGGCAAAAAAATCGCCGAAGGCACGCCGGAGCAGATCAAGGCGAACCCGGAAGTGATCAAGGCGTACCTGGGGAGTTAAAAGTTAAGATTGCCCCGTTTTTGTCCATTTTTAACTGGGACTTTGACCCGAATGATCGTCGGTCACGGTGAACTGATTGAGAACGAAGGTTAGGATAACTTCACGCTGCGGTTAATGCTACAATTGCCTCCTAGCGGCTCTTCTACAACAGAGGTCCCCTACCAACAGTGGCTATTATACGGTTGGTAATTGCATTCTCAAAATTAGCGAGATCATCCACATCCCAAATAATGTGGTTCAGCTGTCGAGTGTCAAAATGAATTGCCCCAACGTGATCTTTTCTAACTGTTCGGATTACTTCTTTGCCGAGACCGGCAGCAAAGCCAGCCTCATAGTAAACACCACCGCGATGGCCAGTAAAATCAGCCAATACAAATTTTGAAGTGCGAATGGCAGCAATGATTTCATCACTTACGTCATTATTATGCTCTTTCTGATCAACTCGAAATGGCTCGTAACCGGCTTTTCGAACGCCACGAGTTATTGGCCCTTTCCACGCTTCAGTTAGCTGAGGATCAAACCACATTGCTACAAAAGCAATTGTTCCTTCTGATAACTGGCGCGTTTGAATCTCTTTCCAACCCAGTGGGGTTACTATAACAGTTCCTTGAGCGTCCTCAGATTTTAAAAATCCAAGTTCAAGCAAGTAGATAAAAACGAGGTAATATGCTTCGTCTTGATCTATTGCTCCTGATGCGGCGAGGTATGGAAACTCGTTCTCGCAGGCATTTTCTGAAGCCTTATCAACGGGAAATGGTTGTTCGGCGATTTTGTTAAGAATCTCCATTTGCCCATTCGATTGCCAGACACCGGGCAAGAGACTTCGACCAGGTGGAGCATTCTGACCTATGAATCTAAGCATCCGCTCTGCTTTCTCCGCTACGGTACGGCTCGAAATCGTGAGAAGAAAGGAAATGGATTCACCAACCAATGTGAGCCCCTGATTTTCAAATACATAATTGGATGCATTTGCAATTTGCTCGGCTGATAGATGCTCAAGCATCATCTGTCTCTTGAAGTAAGGGTCTGCCAAATAATACCCACACCTCATGCAATGATGTGCCTGAATTCGTGTATGAGCATTCTCAGGTTCTAACCAAGCGCGACATTTGCAGATTGCGCAACGGTAATAACGATGTTCACTCATTTTCGTTTTCGGTAACTGCCCTCAGGATTAAATATGGGTCGTTTCTCAAGAACTCAAGTAACTGTTTTACTTGTTCGTGGCTTACTCCGGGAAACCATTCTATAAATTCATCAACACGAGCTCCGTCTCGCAGATTTTCAAACAATGCCTCTGCTGGAACGCGTGTTCCGCGAAAGACCCAAGCCCCGCTCATCTTCGCGGGAATGGATTCCAAAGCGGAACATTGATTCCAGTCAGGCATCATTGAAACTATTTCCCTATCTCCAACACGATCCGATACCGCGCCTTACCAGCGCGCAAATGCTCCAGCGCATCATTCACCTTGGACAGTGGATAGGTTTCCGTGATCGGAGCAATGTTGTGCCGGGCGCTGAAAGAGAGCATCTGATCAATCGCTGTCGGGCTGCCAGTCGGGGAGCCGGAGATGGACTTCTGACCCATGATGAGGCCGAAGGCAGGGACGGGCAGTGGAGCCAGCACCGCGCCGACGTTGTGCAGACGGCCATGCGGGGCGAGTACGTTCAAGAGGGCGGGGACGTCGAGTGGGACGTTGATGGTGGAAATGATCAGGTCGAGGCTGCTGCCGAGCGGTTTCAGCGCGTCGGGCTTTTTCGTATTGTGGACGTAGTGGGCACCCATGCTGCGGGCTTCGGCTTCCTTGCTGTCGCTGGTGGTGAAGGCGTGGACTTCGCAGCCCCACTTGTTGGCGAATTGCAGGGCCATGTGACCCAGACCACCGATGCCGATCACTCCGACGCGGGCGGTGGACGGGATGTTGTTAATGAGGAACGGCGCGAAGACGGTGATACCGCCGCAGAGCAGCGGTCCGGTTTTTTCCATGGGCAGACCTTCGGGAATCGGGCGCACCCAGGTCCACTGCGCACGTAGCCGGTCGGCAAAGCCGCCATGGCGACCAACGATCGTGCCCTGGCCGCTCGCACACAGGTGATGATCGCCGGAGAGACATTCGTGGCAGTGCAGGCAGCTATGGGCGGTCCAGCCCACGCCCACGCGCTGGCCGATCTTCAATCCCTTTGCCTCACTGCCGAGCGCGACCACCGTGCCGACGGCCTCGTGGCCGGGCACGAACGGATAGGCGGACATGCCCCAATCGTTATCGAGCATCGAGAGATCGGAGTGGCAGATGCCGCAATGGCTGACCTGGATCTCGACCTCCTCGGGTTTGATTTCACCGGGGTCGAAGGAAAAGGGTTCGAGGGTTCCCTTGGCAGAGGTGGCGGCGTAGGCGTGAAAGTCGGGCATAAGTAAACAGCGTTACGGGTTTTGCTTTCGTTTGGATGCACGCCGGTCGCCGCCTTTTGCGAAGGCAGAAACCAGTCGCTTCAACGCGCATGCGACAGCCATACGCGCAGGCTACCTATCCCATAGCCGGGTGCAAATTACCAGCCTTTCGGCTGCGGATGTAACCCGGTTTTAACTGCGGGTTAATCCTGTTCACGGATTGCATTTTAGAATGCCCCGGAGGGGTATGGGAAATTAGCCGGTGGTGAAAACCACCGGAATACCGATTCAATAAAAACCATGCGCCCCGAAGGGTCGCGGGAAGTGGCAATCGCTTAGAAAGCGCATCGCCGTGTTCCAGCGGCCCTCCGGGACGCAGAGGCCTTGAATAATTATGAACCGGTGGTTTTCACCACCGGCTAATTTCCGACGTCCCTTTGGGACTTCAGAGTTTGTGCGATGGACTTAGCCGAGCAATTCTTCCAGCTCGGCGACCCGCTTGGCAAAGAGCGCGAGGGCCTTTTCCACCGGTTCGGGCGTGCTCATGTCCACGCCCGCCGCCTGGAGGGTGGGAATCGGGAACTTGCTGCCGCCGCTCTTGAGGAAGCCGAGGTATTTCTCGACTGCGGGCGCGCCTTGCTCGAGCACCTGCTGCGAGAGCGAGAGCGAGGCGGAGAGGCCGGTGGAATATTTGTAAACGTAGAAGGCGCTATAGAAATGTGGGATGCGCAGGCACTCCAACTCCAGCACGTCGTCGATCACGAAATCGGGGCCGAAGTAGGCGGTGAGCAACTCGCGGTAGATGCCGCGGAAGGTATCGAGCGTGAGCGGCTCTCCGGCTTCCTCGGTGGCGTGGATGCGTTTCTCGAACTCGGCAAACATCGTCTGCCGGAACACCGTGCCGCGAATGTCGTCGATCTGGCGGTTGATGATGTAGGCGCGCATCGCCGGATCGGTCGTGGTCTCGAGCAGGTGATGGGTGAGCAGTTCCTCGTTGAAGGTGGAAGCGACTTCCGCGAGGAAGATCGGGTAATCGTAGGTCTGGTAGGGCTGGTTGCGCTGGCAGTACCCACGAGTGCATCGAGTGTCCCGCCTCGTGGGTCAATGTATAAACATCCGAAAACACGTCCGCCTTGTAGTTCATCAGGATGTAGGGGATGGACTTGTAGCTGCTGGAGGAGAAGGCGCCGCTGCGCTTGCCCTTGCTCTCGTAGCGGTCGCACCAGCGCTGGTTGCGCATGCCGTCGGCGAGCGTGTTCACGTATTCGCTGCCGAGCGGGGAAAGGGATTCGACCACTTTTTCAATCGCCTCGTCGAAAGTGTGGCGCACTTCCACCTGGGCGACCATCGGCACGTAGGTGTCGTATTGGTGGAGTTCATCGAGCTTCAGCACCTTCTTGCGCAGCGCATAGTAGCGGAAGAGCGAGGGCAGGTTCTTGCGCACGGTGGCGATGAGATTGTCGTAAACGGCCACTGGAACATCATCGTAGAAAAGCGCGTTTTCCAGTGCGCTCGGGTAATTGCGGGCACGGGCGCGGAAAACATCGGAGCGCACCGAATTGGCGAGGGTGCTCGCGATGGTATATTTGTGGTCGTTGTATTCCGCGTAGTATTGATGAAAAGCCGTCTTGCGCAGCGTCGCATCGCGCTTGACGAGGAAAGAGGAATAGGCCCCGTGGCTGAGCGGACGTTCCTCGCCGTTTTCGTCCTTGATCACGCCGAATTTCATATCAACGTCCGTGAGCTGCGAGAACGTGTCGTCGTGTCCGCGCAAGGCGGTGGCCGAGAGCGCGAGCAGCCGCTCCTCCTTGTCGGAAAGCGTATGCGGCTTCAACCGGCGCAGGCGCTGCAGTGGGATCTGCCAGCCGGAGAGCAGTGGATCGGCCAGATAGGTGGCAAAGGTCTCGTCGCTGATTTCCTGGATTTCCGGCGAGACGAACGCGCTAGCCTCGCCGATCTTCGTAAGGAGGGCCTGCAATTGGGCTTCGCGATTGAGGTTGGTGGCATCCGCGCTGTCCTCGGCGCACTTGAGGCTTGCGTAGTGGTAAAGACGCTCGATCGCGAGATTGAGCGCTTTTTCAAATTCCAGCACCTCGAGCAGCGACTGCGCGGAAGCCCCGATGCGGCCCTTGAAATCGGCGATTTTCGGATAGTCCTCTTGAAGCTTCGTGAAGTCCGCCTGCCAGGCGTCGGCGGTGGCGTAAAGCGGGGTCAGGTCCCATGTATCGGAGATGGCGATCTGGTCGCGGGTGGGGAGGGATTTTCCGGCGGGCTCGTCCTTGCGGTAAACGGCGGGCAATTTCATGGGAAATTAGGCTACACCGCTCGCGCAGCGAAGCCAGAATCATTTATGCTCACGCCGCGAGCAGAAGAATTTATCACGAAGCGCACGAAGTTATATAGCCAGGATGAACCGGATCTCCTTTTCGTATCTCGGTGAGTATCTCGGTGGCTCTTCGGTGGCTCTTCGGTGGCTCTTCGGTGGCTCTTCGGTGGCTCTTTTTTGCTGCGTGGACCTATTGCGGTGGCAGGTCCACATCCAGGTCGCGCACCCCTTTTTTCACCCGGCAGGCTTCCACCTGTTCGCGAAATTTATCGGCCAGGCGCAGGTCGGCCGGGATGTAGTCCACCAGGATATGCGGGGTATCGTCATCGGTGGTGTCGAGTTGGATCGTTTCCAGGCCAAACATCCGCTGCCAGAGGGGCTGGAGCACACGCAGGTCGCGCACCCGGTAGAGCTCCAGCGAATCCGTCGCCTTGTTGAGAATCCCTTCCGTGAGCAACAGCCGCTCGGTGGTGAGATGAAAGACCCGGGAGCGGACCCGCAGCGATTTCCAGAACGCCATGAGGATGGGTAGCATCGCCAGCGCCAGCAGATACCAGGGCCACTGGTATTGCAGCATGCCAAAAACCACCCCGCCTGCAATGACCAGGGCCAGGAGAGCAGACATCACATAGGACCAGAAATACTTGATATGTGACGAATGGCCGGTCCAGATAGTTTCTTCAGGCATGCGGCGGAATGTAGGATTTCTTTTGCCTCGCCAGAAGAAAATAATACATTACGCACTCTACCCTACGCTTCCGATGACTCTCCGCCATTGTCTCCTGCCCGCTGCCTCGGCCCTTTTTGTGGCTGTTGCCGGTGTCGTCCATGCCCAGAACTCCATTCCCAACGGGGATTTCCAAAACACGGTATCCGCCGATGATTTATGGGATGGCGTGGATGGTGATGGCTACCTGTGCGGACGCGGGCGCACGGTCACTGCACTGAATGAACGGGATAGCGTGGCGGAAATCGCGCAGCCGGTCTCGGTGGCGGTCGGCGATCTGAATGGCGACGATCTGCCCGATCTTTTGGTGGCCGATCCGCGCGGCTACTTCACGGTGTATTTCAACTCGGGCACCAAGACGGCGCCGAAATTTACCCATGGAGAGGTTCTCCCGGTGTATGTTTCCCGCCCGACCCCAACCCCGGGGCTGAATCGGTTTGAATACCTGACGGCCATGCCCGACATGCTTTATGCCGCACCCCGGATTGACCTCTACCCACTCTCCGGGCGCGGGGTGCTGGATATCGTTGTGGGTGCCTATGGTGGTGATTTGCTGGTGCTGAAAAACTCCGGCGGTCCCAAGACCCCGGTCTTCCGCCAGCCTCCGAATCTCCAGTCGATCCTGCTGCAAACGAGCGCGAAAGGACAGCGCTGGGCCAACCTGCTTGCGCCGACGGTCTATGACTGGAACAACGACAAGCAGCCCGACATCCTCGTCGGCGACGGCTCCTACTCGGCCAACTCCATTTTCCTGCTCCAGAATCCCGGCGCTTCTGGAGGCTTCCGCTTTACCGAGGATACCCGCTCCTATTTGGTGTATGGAAATGGGCGCAACCAGCTCTGCCCTACGATTGCGGATTACAATGGCGATGGCCTCCCTGATGTGATTGTGGCCGACAGTACCGGCCAGGTGACCGTGAACCTGAACGATGGAAAGTGGAAGCCCGGCCGCGTGCTCGAAAAGTTTTCGGTTATCCGCTTTGGTAACACCGACAGCCTGCATGGCAATGTGACCGTCAAAGCCGCCGATCTGAACGGCGACGGCCTGTTCGACCTCGTATTTGGCAAGACGAATGGCCGGATTGCGATCGCCTTCAACAAAGGCACGAAGGAGCAGCCGCAATTTGGCGTGCCCGAGGAAATCAAGGGGGAGGATATCTGGAAGCGCACCCTGAAAATCCCGAATAACTGGACGATCGATAGTGGTTTGCACAAAGGGAATTTCTACGGAGTCGCCTCTGTGGTCAGCGCCGCCGATGATCCGAATGCCCAGCCCCCTGATGGGAAAAACTGCCTGAAGCTTTACTATGACCAGCCGCTGAACAAAGTTGTCCCCATGGCACCGATCCGGACCCAGCCGGAAAGCCCCGGGATCGACCTCACCTTTGACCGCGTGCATGGCAACCACCCGGTGGGTGCGGACTTGATCGGGGCAAGCACTGCCGTGAGCTCCTACACCTGCCAGATTGCGCTCACCAATGTCGTGCCGGATCAACCCTACCAGCTCAGCTTCCAGGTCAAAGGGGCTAATTTCAGCGCCAGCTATGTGGTGGGGATGGCGGCTGTCGGGCAACTTGCCCCGACCAAGATCACCCATGGTGAACGCGGCTCCGCCTCGGTGCAAAGCAACAACATCGGCGATGTGGACACGCAGGACGGTGCCTTTGGCTCGAGCACGAATTGGACGGCCATTACGAAGTCGGTCACCTTCCATTTTCATCGCCAGGAGTTAAACGATCCCAAGAAATGGAAAGGTACCGGTGCCATTCGTTACACGGGGACACTCGTGCTCAAGGTGGATATCGCTCCCTTCAATGGCGTGTGTTATCTGGATAATTTCCAGCTCGTGCCCAAGAAGTAACATTAGCTGCCCTCCTTCATGCCCGACACCATCCGGCAGGCATTCGTCCTTGGAGCTGGTCTCGGGACGCGGTTGAAGGCGCTTACTGCGCGCCTGCCCAAGCCGTTGGTGCCGGTCGCGAACCGCCCGCTTATCACCTACGCCTTCGATCACTTACGGGCGGCCGGGGTGGAAAAGCTGGTCATCAACACCCACCATTGCGCGGAGCAATATGAGCGGGCGTTTCCGCAGGGTGAGTATGAGGGGGCGGCCCTGCATTTCCGCCATGAGCCGGTCCTCCTGGAAACCGCTGGTGGCATTGCCAATGTGGCCGATCTGCTCGGCGACGAGCCATTTGTTGTCTATAACGGCGATGTCTTTACCGACCTCGCGCTGGCCCCGGCCATCGAGCATCATTTCCGTGCTGGAAACGAAGTTACCCTCGTGCTGCGTTCGAATACCGAGCCGCGGCAGATCACTCTGGATGAAGCGACCGGCCGCATCCGCGACATTGGCGGGCGATTGCACTCCGGGAAGCGCCAGGGCATCTCTTTACCGGCGTTTACCTCGTGCAGCCGGAGTTTATCCGCCGCATCCCACCGGGGCAAAAGCTCTCCGTCGTTCCCATCTTCGTGGAAATGATCAAGACGGGGGCCCGGCTGGGTGGTCTCGTGCTGAATGGTGGAAATTGGTACGATCTTGGGACCCGGGACCAGTATCTGCACGTGCATCGTGAATTACACCGGCTCGGTCGCGGCGACTTCATTGCCTCCGAAGCGGTGATTGCTCCTGAAGCCCGCTTGCTGGGGGCCACTGCTGTTGCGCCGGGGGCACAGATTGGCCGTGGGGCGGTTTTGCAGGATTGCGTAGTGTGGGAAAACGCCGTCGTGGAACCCGGAGCGCAACTCACGAATTGCATTGTCACCGCGGGCACGCGAGTCTCCGGCGCGCACACCGATGCGGATTTTTGAAATGACCACTGCCCCGACGATGATGATTCCCGAAATGCTGCTCGAGCACACTGCCGCCCGGTTCCCGGATTTCGCACGCGATCACTTGCGCCTGGAGCCGCTGGAAAAAGGGGGGTCCGACCGCAAATATTACCGTGTTTCGGTGGCCGGGGCGCACAGCATCATCCTCGTCCAATACGGCAGCCAGCGGGAGGAAAATCGCCACTACGTTGCCATCGCCAGCTTTCTCGACCGTGCCGGTGTGCGCGTGCCCCGTATTTATTTTCATGACGAAGTGGCCGGTCTCATCTGGATGCAGGATCTCGGTGAAGAAGACCTCTGGGCCTCGCGGCTGGAGCCCTGGTCGGTGCGACGCAGCCTCTACCACAGTGCCCTCGAACAGCTACTGCAACTGCACGCGGGTGCGATGGAGTTGCTACCCGAGGCCGGGCTCACCTTGCAAAAGGAGTTCACCGCCGAGCTCTACGAATGGGAGCAGGAGTATTTTTTTGAAAACTGTCTCGGTCGCCACTTTGCCCGCGATGCCCGCGATTGCGACCGCGCTCCGTTCCGGGCCCTGGCTGTCGCGCTGGCGGAAAAGCCCCGCGTCCTCATCCATCGCGATTTCCAATCGCAGAATATCATGATTCGCGGGGCCGACGCCTGGCTCATCGATTTCCAGGGATTGCGTCCCGGCCTGCCCCAATACGATCTCGCCTCGCTGCTCTACGATCCTTATGTCATCCTCAGCGAGGTCGAGCGCGAGGAATTACTCCGCCATTACCTGACCCTTGCCGCCGAGACTGAACTCCCGATTGGCGGGGACTTCCACGCCACCTATTACGCCTGCGCAGTGCAGCGGCTCATGCAGGCGCTCGGGGCCTATGGCTTCCTCGGTCACGTCAAAGGCCGGGCGGATTTCCTGGTCCATATTCCCGCCGCCCTCGCTTCCCTGCGCCGGGTCGTCGCCCAAATACCTGCGTTGCAGGATTTTCACGCCATCCTCGAAACGCTTCCGGCGTAGTTTTTTAAATCGGCGTTAATCTGCGTAATCTCCGGATTCACCTCGCCTTTAAAAAACCAGTTGCCACATCGGCAAAGCCCATTTACTTTCACCGCCCACCGCAGGAAAGCCGCGTCACGCGACCGGGGTTTCTGTCTGGCCTACGGGCGCGATTAGCTCAGTGGTAGAGCGCTTGCTTCACACGCAAGAAGTCGCAGGTTCGAACCCTGCATCGCGCACCATTCACGCCTTGGCCTTCGAGAGCTTTTCGAGCTTCGATGCGGGATCATCGCCACGCCGCCCGCCAGGCCTCGTATTCGGAAGGCCGGACGCGGTAGCGGGCGAAGTTCCCTTCGTGCAGGCTCATGATTTCCGTCTCAGCGATTTCGATCAAGCGCGCGCGGTCTTCCGTGGGCACCCGTTCCGCTTCGCGGCGGATGAACTGAATCGCCCGCCCGCGATCCATTTGCTCGCGAATAAGGGTGCCGACCATGGACGCGATCAACTCGCGGTAGCGCAGACGGAACGGGTCCGGCTCGCCCAGGGAGCGGCGGACGGCTGCATAGCGGGCACAGGAGCGGCCATACGCCCACACGAAGATGTCGCGCAGCAATTCGAGGCGGTTCAATCGGTACACGCCCAGAATCCCGTCAATGTAATCCCGGACTGGGACATCCACGAACGACAGGGGGCAGAGGTTGTTGCGAATGAGCGGGATGTTCGCGGAAAAGCGCGATACCCGCTTGTTCACGTCCTCAAACGGCTGCAGATACGGCAGGTGAACCATGGCAAAGAACGCCTGCTCGAATGGGTCCTCAATCGCCATGGCCGTGGCCAGCAATTTGATCGAAGCATTCTTCGATGGCGGACGGCCCCGCCAGTGGATGAAACACCGTGCCGCCGATATAAACCGCGATCGAGCGCAGCCGCCCGCCTGCCTGCGGATCGGCGAGCAGATTCTCCGAGAGCAGTGCATGCAGATTGCAAACCGTATAGCGGTTGAAGCCGATTTCCCCGGCCTGATCGACAAGTAACTCGATGGCCGCCTTGTGATTGAGGATCATTTGCGCTTCCCGGGCATCCTTGTCCTGGGCCACCTGGCCCAAGGCGAGCAGGCGCTCGGTTTCGAGCAACGAGTAGGTATTGCCCTCCAGTCGGCTGGAGTTCCACGAGAGATCAATCAGGAGCCGGTCGAAAATGTGCCGTGCATACGTTCCCGCCGGCTGTTCGCCCTCGGGCGAAGTTCCCATTCTGGCAAGCTGCTGCCGCAGGGCCGGTGACAGATAGGCCGTTTCATTGGGCCGATAGCGGTCCAGAAAATCGCGATGATACCCCACGGGTTTGCGCTCGTGAATTGGCGCGCGAACGGCCCGACGCACCGCTTCCCCCTCTGGCGAGACATGGAGCTGTGGGGTGGGAGGCGACTCTTCCAATCGAGCGATGGGAGCTTCGATTGGAGGTGCCCAAGTTTTCGGCACCCGGTAGCGGCTGCCACGACCGCGCCCTTCCAGCAGCAGCCGGTTTTCCGCTACGAGCGATTTAAGCCGCCGTTGCAAGGAGCGATCCGGCAGCGCTTGCGGCAAATATCGGATAATATCGCTGAGGCTGGCTCCATCAGAAAAACGGTTAACCGCCGCCATAATGGCGCGTTCCACCTCTGTAAACGACTTGGACATGTCGTAATAGCTGGCGCATTTCATGGGAATGCGCCACTATTAAAAGAGATTTTGGCGTATTTATTTGAAATGCGCCAAAATTTCCGGTTAATCCGCCACTTTGCGCGGTTGATTACGGCTTTTTCCAAGCCGCTACGCCATCGGCGCGAGGGGAAAAGTAGCTGGCGAGTGGATCGCTCGGGAGCGACTTCAGCCCGGAGACGACGCATTGTGCGTTGATCACCGCGCCGTCCCAGCCGGTATGCAGGTTTTCCTTGGGCGAGGGGACGTAGAGCGTGTCCACCCTGGCTTTGCCGAGCGATTCATATTTCTCGGCAATGATTTCGTTGAGCGGCACAAAAGCGGTGCCGGTTTCCTGCGCGACTTGTTCGGCCCAGGTCGCGTGACCGTCGCCGTGCTTGAACTTGCCGTCGGCCTCCCACACCTTGCGTGGGGTGAGCGAGCAAATGATCGGCGTCGCGCCCGCCGCCTTGGTTTCGGCGATGAGTTGCTTCAGATACCAGCCGTAGGTGTGCACGGTCTCCGTGTTGTTCATCTCGGTCTTGTCGTCGATCCCGCTCAGGCCGCCCTTGCCCTTGGCCCCGCCGTTGTCGTTCGCGCCGAATTGCATCATCACGTAGTCGCCCTTCTTGAGCAGCGGCTTCACGTTTTTCCAGAAATCGTCCCGGTAGAAAGTGCGGCTGCTGGTCCCGCCGAAGGCGCGGTTCACGACGTTGATCTTGCTCTGGTCAAAAAACGCGACGATCGGCGCGCCCCAGCCCCACTGGCCGGTCGGGCCGTTGTCGCCCTTGGAGCCATTGCGCACCGTGGAGTCGCCGATCAGCCACAGCGTCGGCAGGTCGGCTTTGGCGGGCATTGGGGCTACATACTTGCCCGGGCCTTCGCCGGCCTGGGTCGCGCGCGGCACATCTTTGATGGTGAGCGAAGCGTCCTGTGCGTGGGCACTCAGGGCAATGAGCGCCGCCGTAGTGAGGGCAAGCGCGAGAGGAACCAATGGGGTACGAGATGGGGTTTTCATGGGATGTGTAGGAAGTATAACGCTATAGTGACTCGTTGGTTGCAAGTCTCATTGCAGCGCGGCAGCGCGGCCGACTTAATCGCTTTAGCTAATCCCGTAATTTACACGCCGAACGATTCACCCTTACCTCCTTAACCCATGTCCCTGCTCGGTCTTCTGCTTGTCGCTCCCTCCACCTGGTGCAATCCCCTGCCCCTGCCGGACTACCCCGTGGGCCGGTTTGCCCGGTCGGTCACCAATGGCGACCCGCTTGACCAGTCGCCGCTCTGGTTGCTCGGCCACAAGGAGCAATACCGCGAGCTGGCCGATCCCACCATGATGGTCCACGAAGGCGGGTGGTATCTTTACCCTTCGTGCGACATGGCCTGGGTGAGCAAGGATCACGGGGCGACCTGGCAGCACACTCCCATTTCCATTGAGGGGCAAAAAGAGGGTTATCGCGACCTCGGCTATGCGCCCACCGTCGAGCGGCATGGCAACCAGTTCCTGCTCGTCGCCTCCGATTCCGCGCTCTACGTGGCGGATTCCCCGCTCGGACCGTTCAAGCCGCTGGGCAAGATCGCCCTGCCCAGCAGGCCCGACATTCCCCCGCCGGTGGACCCGGCGCTTTTTTCCGATCAGGATGGGCGGCTCTATTATTACTGGGGCTGCACGGCGACCAATGGCATCTGGGGCGTGGAACTCGACGCGAAAGCGCCGACCAAACTGATCGGCCAGCCGCGGAAGCTGCTCGCTCCGGACACCACGAAATTTCCCTGGGAAGCGCTTGGCGAGTGGAACCAAAACCGTGCCGTCACCTGGATGGAAGGTGCCTGGATGTTCCGCCACGGCGATACCTATTACCTCACCTATTCCGCCGCCGGCACCGAGAACAAGACCTACGCCATCGGCTGCTATACCGGTCGTTCGCCGCTGGGCCCCTTCACGCCGCAGCAGAAAAACCCCATCGTGCGCCAGACCGATGGACTCATCACCGGCACTGGTCACGGTTCATTTTACCAGGACCCCGATGGGCAGATCTGGTGCGTTTACACCGTCCGCGCGAGCGTGGCGCACGGCTTCGAGCGCCGGATCGGCATGGACCGCGCGGAGATCGATTCCCAGGGCGAGCTCTGGGTGCCCGAGGTTACGTCTTTCCCGCAATGGGTTTCCGGTCACCCTCCGCAGGGGGCTCCTTTCGCGACGGGATGGGTGCCGCTCAACGACTCGCTGCACGTCGAGGTCTCCAGTTCCGCGCCGAATCTTCCCGGTCGTTTCGCCGTGGATGACAGCCTGCGCACCTGGTGGCAGCCCGATGGCCAGGATGCCACGCCCACCCTCACGCTTTCTCTCATCGCCAAGTCCACCCTCCACGCCGTCCGCGTGATCTGGCGCGACATCGGCCTCAATACGAACAAAGGCGTCAACCCCGGCCCATTCCGTTACCATGTGGACGTCGAGACCGCCCCCGGCCAGTGGACCACGGTCGTGGACCAGACCCACAACGAAACCGACCTGCTCATCGACTACCGCGAATGCCCGCCCGTTTCCGGCGACAAGATCCGCCTCGTCGTCACCGGCTGGCCCAAAGGCATCACCCCCGGCATCGTCCAGTTCACGCCGTTTGGAGTCGCCGGAAAATAAGCAGAAAACGAAAGATGCGCCCCTTCAAACAGGGGGGACTATCTGGCCAGCGAAAGACGCGAAAATGATCAGAAGCCAGCGGTCGCTTTTTGGAGAAAGATAATAAATCGAAAGCCTTTTTTCGTATCTTTCCGAATCTTTCGCTGGCCCTTCCCTTTCTGCGGCTCCGCGTCTCGGCGGTGAAATTACTTCCGCCAGAACTCCTTGGGCATCTCCACCGCATAGGCCTGCGGCGTGCCGTTGAAAGTCGCGGTAAAGGTCACCCAATGCTGATCCGCCGTCAGGTGCGGATTCGGCTCGGCGGCCTTGTAATCGTTCTTCGCCATGTTGCAGAGCTTGATCGCCTCCAACTGGCCGTCCTTGGGCACGAGAATGTACATCGCCTGGGTGGACGGGTCCTTGCGGGTGCCCCCATCGCAAACGAAGAATTTCCCATCCGGCGAGTTCACGTAATGGATCGAGCCAAACTCGGGCAGAATCGGATACTCCGTCAGCTCGCCCGTCTTCACATTCTTGCCCTGGAGGACGTGTTTGCCCGCATGGGCCCCTTCTTTGCCGCGGAAATTGTGATCATACCAGACAGTCGAGCCGTCGGTGGACCAGAACTCATGGCCGCCGATCTCATCCTTCTCGATGCGGACCATCACCGTCTTGGGATTCTTGACGTCGTCGAGCTTCATCAACCACATGCGATCCACCAGTTGCCAGGGACCTTCATGGCAATACATGACCAGGTTCGGATCGGTCGGTGAGAATTGCGGATGGCCGAGCCAGGTATTGATCCGGTGCAGTTCCGTCACCTTGCCGGTCTTGATCTCGGCCGCGAAGATCAGGTTGGTATCATGCTTCGCGAAAGCGTTGGTGAACGTCGATCCCTGGTTCGGCGCGGTGGTGATGATTTTCTCGCCCTTGTGTTCGTCCGCCAGATTGCCGGTGGCGAGCACGACCGTTTCATCGGCATTCACCGTCACGCCGCTGGCCAGCGTGGTCCCGGGCAGCGCATCCGCCACCTTGCGGGTCTTCAGGGTGTAAATATTCGTCACGTAAAACGCGCGATCATTGTCACTCGTGTAGTAGAGGTTGCCCGATTTCGGCACCAGCCACTGGTTCTTGGTGACCTTGTCGGTCAGCTTCACCAGCTCGCCGGTCTTGAAGTCGTAGCGATACATGTACCCCGCCGTGTGCCCTGGCCGGGATATCCAGATACCGCACCAGCGTATAACGGCTGTCCGGCGTCGAATCCGGCTGGGTGAAATAAATCACCCCCGAGGCGTCATTGGGCAGCTTAGAAAGATGCAGCATCCGCGCCCCCGTATCCTGATCCTTAAATTCATCGGGAATCGGAGTGGATTTGGCTGGCGTGGGAGACGCATCCGCCGCCCAGCTCAAGCTGGGAACGAGGCAAGTGGCCAGCGAGAGGACGGCGAGAGAACGCAGGAGAGAGTTTGGGGTCATTACGAGAGTGATTAGGTTGGTGAACTGCTTGGGGCAGTAACTGAACTCAACCCGTGGGAGCAGGAAAAGTTCCGAGTTTACAGGGTTGCATCCGCCGCCGCGGGCTGCAATGAAAAATGTCTGTGAGTTCAATAACGCAAAAGTGTATAAAACAAATCGCCAACGAAAAGTTTACTAAAGATGCGCCAATTTTAACTTTTTGATCAATAATTGTAGAGATTTTGCTTGTCAAAAAGGCCCGATGTAGAAGAACCTCTTGAGTGTGCAGGCGTCGTCGTGTCGAGCACCTTTGGGATGCTCAATAGTGACGGACTTGAGGTAGTCAATTTGTCGGAAAGAGAAAACTCTTTATGGCAAAACTCCCGTCAGTTAAGAACCGATCTTCCAAGTAAATCGGTTTTACGAGCGGAATTCCGCGCGGCATACCATCCACGGCACGCCTGTACGTTTTCTATGCTGAAATCCTTTAGAGAGTTTCTTTCTGTAGATGCTATCGAGCGTGAACTGAGTAAAGAAAGGATTCGGGTGGCTTCTCGTGCAAACGAGAAGCTTTTCTGGTTTCGAATAAGTACTGGAGCACCTTCTCCTACAACTTCAGAAATTAATGCTCTTTTTCCGCCTAGGCGGCTGTGGAACAAATTTCGTCCGCGTCGTCGTTCAAATTTAACTGCTGAATCGAGCAATCAAACTGCTTTATGGGGGGCTGTTCGAAATTTAAGGTTAGCTCAACCTGAGCCGAGTTGGTCAATTCGACTCCGACAAAGAGCCGAGCTAATTCGTAACCGCGTATTTGAGCAAAATTTCGCCTTCTCATCACCACGCATCATTGCGGAGCCAAAGGAAGTGCGAAAACATGAATACCGTCCCATTGGGCAATTTGAATTAGATGACAAAATCATTGATTCACTTACCGCTAAGTATTTCCGCATTAACGTGGATACTGCATTGGAACCTTGTTGCCTTGCTTTTCGTCTAGCGCATGATGGAGGGGCACCGCCAAGTATTCACGATGCACTTTCTAAGCTTTTAACAACTAGAAGACGTAATCCAAGAGGTACGCAATGGGTCGCTGAATGTGATATACGAGGGTTTTACGATTGTGTGTCGCATCAAGTAGCTTTAGATTCATTGCAAAGTCTCTTTAAAAAACAGCAGTAACTGATATCGACGAAGATGCACTGCGGGTTTTCAAAGCTTATCTTAAATGCTATTCTTTTGAGAGAGATGTCCTTGATTTTGCAACAAAAGAACTTCGGCAGCATGACGAAAAAGGAGTTTTTAAATGGCCTAGGCGTGCCCTAAAACGGCTACATGGTAACGCCGAAATTAACGAAATAGGTGTTCCTCAAGGGGGGGCATTATCGTGTGTCATAGCAAACGTTGTTCTTCACTCTGCAGACGATTCTGTTCTTCACCACCAACAGGCAGCCCCTACATTAACATATCTCCGCTATTGTGATGACATGATTGTCGTAGCCCCTACCCGATCAGCTTGTTCACAAGCATTTTCTGATTATCGAAGGGCTTTATTGAGATTGAAACTTCCATACCATCGAGCAAAGGCAGTAATTCAATACTCGGTTGATTTTTGGCAGGGGAAGTCGCGTAAGCCTTATTTATGGAGCCATAAAAGCCGACATGCTGGAGTGCCTTGGATACAATTTGTGGGATATCAAATCAGGTATGATGGCGTTGTGAGAATCCGACCCAAATCTATCCAAAAACATATTCAGAAACTCGTCAGTACAACGGATCAGATGTTGCGTGTTCTCTATCCATCTGGGCGATCCGAAAACCAGATGCAACGACTTTCAGATGAATTGCGAAAGAATAAAAACGAGATTAGGCATCGTTTTAGAATGAAATTGTTGGCATTGTCCGTTGGCCGGGTTAGTCTAACGGAGTTCATTGATGGGCCTCGCCCTGCTTGTTGGGCTTCAGGGTTCAAAGGATTGCACGGAAAACGATTTCCTGCGCATCATTTGAAAAGGCTGGATCGCCACCGAGAAAGACAAATGTTGCGGTTGTGGCGAAGAATCAAAATGATTGCTTCTCCTAATGGTTGCGAAACCAAAAGAGCTAAGGCACTTTCTCATTATGGAAAGCCTTTTAGCCTTCAGGCTCAGTTAAAAGCATGTGGCATTTCCGGGCTAAAGGGTTCGAAAGGATCTGGCATGTAGATTTCATTTGATCACTCATTGTAAAACAAAGGTTTACAGAATGTGTAAATGCGTCCTGATTGCCAGCTGAGCCCCCTGGTAATTGATTCTTGATGACGAACGCGTTCAAATGTGTAAGCATTCACTGCCATGCCTGATGATTCATCTCTGCCCAATGTCTTTGAAGGCGAACTACCCTTGTTTGAGCAACATGGTCGCCCTAATGGTTACACAACATGGTCAGCTCGCGCCTTTGCTGGCTATCTAGGGTATAAAAGCTTCGATGCATTCAAGCTTGCACTAAACAAGGCTCAAAATGTTCTGATATCGTTGAATATCACGGTTACGGATCATTTTCAACAGGAGGAAGTTCCTCTTGGTAATGGAAAAACACAGCAAGATATTCGGCTTACGCGGTTTGCTTGTTACCTTGCCGCGATGAATTCTGATACTCGCAAGAGACGCGTAGCAGAAGCGCAAGCCTACTTTGCGAGATTTAATGAAGAGTGTCAGCGATATATTGATGATTGTGAGCAAATCGAACGGGTTTTGATTCGAAATGAGCTGAGCGACCACGAAAAAACTCTTTCGTCGACTGCCCAAAAGGCCGGGGTGACCGATTACGCATTATTTCAAAATGCTGGTTACCGTGGGCTCTACAATCTGAATTTGTCTGAGTTGAGACAACGAAAAGCAATCCCAAAGCGAAGATCCCCTTTGGATTTCATGGGAAAAGATGAACTGGCGGCGAATTTATTTAGGCTGACTCAAACTGAGGCAAAAATTCGGCATGAACATATTCGCGGGCAAAATGCATTGGAGAATACCGCTGAAAAAGTTGGGAAAATGGTTCGTGAAACCATGCATCAAATTAGCGGACAGCGTCCTGAAAAGCTGCCTGCCCAAGAAGATATCCGCGAAGTCCATAAGGGGCTGAAAGACGCAAGTCGAATTCTTAAATTTACAAGTGCAGCAGAGCTTCGTGACCTTCCTCAAGATGGTGAATATCTGGCCTCACCAGAGGATTAAAATTTCTATACTTCTGAAAATTCCCAGTTGGCAAAACGAAAATCTTTGCTACTTTTCCCGCCCTTGATGGTAGCCGTAGCTCAATGGTAGAGCTCCAGATTGTGATTCTGGCTGTTGCGGGTTCGAGTCCCGTCGGTTACCCCATCTCTCTGGAAATGGCGTTTACTCGAAACGCATTCCGACGCTGAATTTCCCCCTCAATCCCGACGCACTTTTCTGCCTGGATTTTTTTAACCGCGGATGACACGGATGGGTACGGATGAAGATTCGGCCATCCGCGTTCATCCGCGAAATCCGCGGTTAAATTGCCTTTTCCAAAAGCTCCCCTCGCGACAGTCCACGTGCCTGTTTCCAGTATTTATGACGAACTTTCGGGGCCGGTCCGCAAATTCCTCGCTTGGCGTGGGAGCGTTCTGATGCTTCCTTGCATGCTGCAGTCTGTGTAATGCGGGTCTTTGTTTGAAGCCGGCTTCCGTAAAGCTGCGACCACCACCAACCCACCAACACCCGACCTTAATTGAGATGAGTTCTCCAACTGAACCAACTGAAAATGGCAAACCCTTGAGCGCCAACGAAGGCATCAAGGACCAATCGCACCTCCTGCGCGGCACGATTGCGCAGGACATGGCGGATACCTCCACCGGCGCGATTTCGGAAGAGAACGGTCAGTTGACCAAGTTCCACGGCCTCTACCTGCAGGACGACCGCGACCTGCGCAATGCGCTGAAGAAGGCGGGCAAGGAAAAGGCCTTTGCCTTCATGCTCCGCGTGCGTCTCCCCGGCGGCCGCGCCACGCCGCAGCAGTGGATCGCGCTCGACCAGCTCGCGACCGATGTCGCCTCGCCCTCGCTGCGCCTCACCACCCGGCAGACTTTCCAGTTCCACGGCATCCTCAAGGGCAACGTGAAGCCGCTCATCCAGCGCATGCACCAGGTGCTGCTCGATTCCATCGCCGCTTGCGGTGACGTGAATCGCAACGTGATGGCCCCGCCGAATCCCGAGCGGAGCGCGGTGCTGCAGGAAGTCTATGAGCATGCCAAAAGCTGGAGCGAATACGCGCTGCCGAAGACGCACGCCTACCACGAGATCTGGCTCGACGAGGAACTCGTCGCGGGTGGCGAGCAGAAGGACGACGCGGAGACGATGTATGGCAAGACCTACCTGCCGCGCAAGTTCAAGACCGGCTTCGCCATCCCGCCGTCGAACGACGTGGACATCTTTACCCAGGACCTCGGCTACATCGCCGTGGTCGAGAACGACAAACTGGTCGGTTACAATGTGACCGTCGGCGGTGGCCTCGGCATGAGCCATGGCAACGCCGAAACCTTCCCGCGCCTGGCCGATGTGCTCGGCTTCATCGCGCCCGACCAGGTGAATGCGATCGGTGAGGCGGTGCTCACCACCCAGCGCGATTTCGGCGACCGCACCAACCGCAAGCACGCCCGCCTGAAATACACGATCGAAGACCGCGGGGTCGCGTGGTTCAAGGGCGAGGTGGAGAAGCGTTCCGGCATCACCTTTGGCGAGGCCCGTCCGTTTGAGTTCACCACCATCGAAGACCCGCACGGTTGGCACGAGTGCGTGGATGGCACGTGGTTCTACGGCCTGCACATTCTCAGCGGGCGCATCAAGGACATCGACGGCTGGGCGATGAAGACCGCCCTGCGCGAGATCGCCGAGATGCATGCCGGCGACTTCCGCCTCACCCCGTCGCAAAACCTCACCATCTCCGGCGTGACCGCCGAGCAGAAGCCGAAGATCGACGCGATCCTCGCGAAGCATGGCCTCACCGAGGAGAACAACCGTTCCGGCCTGCGCCTGAACGCGCTTTCCTGCGTCGCCCTGCCCACCTGCGGCCTGGCTCTCGCCGAGAGCGAGCGGATCCTGGACGGCCTGCTCACCAAGTTCGAGACCGTGCTCGACGAAGCCGGGTTGCGCGACGACGCGATCAGCCTGCGCGTGACGGGTTGCCCGAACGGTTGCGCCCGTCCTTACGCCTCGGAAATCGGCCTTGTCGGTCGCGCGCCGAACAAATACGCTCTCTACCTCGGCGCGAGCTACAACGGCACCCGCCTCAACCGTCTCTTTGCCCCGAGCGTCACGCTGGACGATGCGGTGACGATGGTTTCCCCGATCATCAAGCGCTACGCCCTTGAGCGCGAGGAAGGCGAAGGTTTCGGCGATTACTGCAACCGGGTGATCCTGCCGGCGGACGCCACCTTCCACAGCGTTGGGACCAAGGAAGCGGCGACGGTGTAATCCGGCGAAAAGCCACTCTTTTGAAAGCCGTGTCCGCTCACCCGGGCACGGCTTTTTTGTTTTCCGGGGGAGCACCCGGCTCGAGGGCCCTGTTCGGAACTTTGCCGCCCGATCCTTCAGAGGCGTTCCTTTTCCCCCTTCGTGTCCTCGTGGTGAACTCCGCTCCAGAGTAATCCCAAAGAACTACCCCCCCCGGGAACTTTCTGCCCAGAATCTGCCCAAACTGGGCAATTCATGCGAAAAAAAGCATCAGTGAAATTTTTATAAGGGCCTTTTACTCTGTTGGAAACATTACAAATCCACCGGGCACGGATTATGCATTGACGATGTGCATGGCAATGTTACGCTCCGCACGATTTTTAACGTTTACCCGCATGATTGATCGTTTGCCCTTCCAGAAGCTTGCTCTCGTCGCCATCGCCATCCTCGGCTTTGCCACCCACGCTTCGGCAATCGATTATTCCAAGCAGTTCGCCCAGTCGATGTTCGACGCGCAGAACTCGATGGGTTACACCCAGAAGTGGGGCGTCAATTTCGGTCCCCAGGCCAGTAAGTATCACTACGATTCGCGCATGATCCGCGCGGCGCAAATTGCTCAGTCCCGGGCTCATGCGCACTCCACCCGCAGTTGCTGGCGCTATGTGAAGACCGCGCTGGTGGCCGCCCAGGTGCTCGATACCTATCCCACCACCGCCTATGCCAAGCAGGCTGGCGGCGATCTGGTGCAGCAGGGCCTCAAGAAAATTTCGGTCACCGATCCTTACAAGGCTCCCGTGGGGGCCGTGCTGGTTTACGGTGGCAAAGGTGCCGGGCATGTCGAGATTCGCACGCCAACCGGTTTCGTGAGCGACTTCGATTCTCCGAAGCCCTCCTCCCGCCCACTGCTCGGCGTTTACATCAAGCCTTCCTAGGCCCGGGCTGAATCCATTTCTTCCTTGAGAACAGCGGACTTTGCGGTCCGCTGTTTTTTGTGCTTTATGAATGAACCATTCGGGCGATTTCGTTACCGGGAAGGCCAGTTATCGCGCTGCCAGCGCAGAAAAATTTAAGGCTTATCACTTAATTCTAGAAAAAAGAATGAGTGATCATCTCCGCTTCGCTTCGGTTTTCGGCTTCGCTCAGGGTGACATCGGTATGGGGAGAGGCCATTTTTCCCGCTTACTTCGGCGCGAACATAATGATCATTTTTCAATGGGTTGCGAGGTGATGCCTCGCCTTCTATTCCATTGGTCATTCGTCATTCGACATTGGTCATTTTCCCCCATCGACCATCGACGATCCACCATCAACTTCTCTCGTGCGCCTTTCTCATCGAGCAGCGAAACCCGCTCGGCTTCGTCTTGATCCACTCGATGAACTTTGCCAGCTCCTCGTAGCCGCGCAGCGCCTCCAGCGTGCGGTAGTTGCGCTCCAGTTCCTTCTCGGTGAACAGGTTGTGAATCTGCGAATGGCAGGGGCGGCAGATCCACGCCACTTCCTTCACCTCGCGGCGGGAGAACTCGCGTTTGTTCCGCTTGTTGTGATGGCGCGCCTGCGGGATGAGGTGATGGCGGGTGAGCTTTTCCAACCGGTCGCAAAGTGCACACGCGCCTTCCATGGCCGGTGGCTCCGTTACTCGGAGGTCAATTTCACACCCTCCGTCTGCAACACTTCGAAGACCAGGCCCAGCAGATCGCCGTAGTGCTGGCGCAGCACATCGTTCGGCGTCTGCCCGCGCAGGGCGGCGTATTCGGCAAAGGGCTCCTTCAGCTTCAGCGTGAGCAGCGTCTTCGAACTGGGCGAGGGGATCGCCCTCTTCGAGGGTCACTGCGCGATCCTCGTGATCCTGGACCAGATCGGAAATTCGCTCGCGGAGTTCGGTTACGGTCGCTTCCAACTGGGCGTTGTGGCGCAGCAGATGCTCCACCTCGGCCCCGGAAACGATCTTTGGCTCGCCCTCGCGCTTGCGACCGCGGGGTTCGCGCTCGCGGTTGCTTTGCGCATCCTTCAAGTCCTTGCGCAGCTTCTGCACATACTGCTCGATCTGGCGCAGGCTGGTATTGAGATCAAATTCCTGGGCGCGCTGGGGAGCCTGCTGCTGGCGTGGCTCCACGGGCTGGCGGGTCACGGTGACCACCGTGGTGCGTGGCACCACCTTCTCGGGGCGCTGCCTCGGCCTTGGTGATTCCGCAGCCTCAGGGGCCGACAGCTCGGTCGAATCGCCAGCGGGAGTTTCTGCTTCGGGCGCTGCCAATTCTTCGGCCGGCGCTCCAGCCTCGGGGGCGGGTGCCTTTCTTGGCGGTTGCTGGGGCTTTTGGGGCTCGGGTGCCGCCTTGAGCTGGGCCGTAATCGCCTCGGGGAGCGTGATTTTATCCAGCTCCTTGCGCAGCTTGCCGGGCCAGCGGTTGAGCATGGTGATCACCATCTCCGTCGTGGGCTTGGAAAGTTTCTCCAGCACGTTCAATCCCACGGCCCAGCGCAGGATCGCCTCCTGGGTGAAAGGAGCGGAAATCGGTGCCGCCTGCAGAATGCACTGCGCCAGCTTGCCCTGCGCCTCCGCATCCCAGGCGGCGAGGTCGAGGTGTTGCAGCCACGGCTTGCCCTTGCCGATCAGCACATTGAAAATGCCCTGCTTGTCCTTGTTGCCCAGCGTGCTTTCCGCTTCCGGCAACAACGCAGCGCATACGCCTTGCAAAATCTTGTGCGCGCTTTCGGGATCAATCGTCACCAATCCGCGCGACAGGCTCAGGCGGATCCGGCGCGCTTCCTCTCCGCTCTCCGCTTCGAGCGCGGCGAGGATTTGCTTGCGACCGGTGGCCTTCACTTTGGGCCAGGCTTCCGTCGCCGCCTTCACCGCAGGATTCCACTGCATCTTTAGCAGCGATTCCACGCCCAGGGTCACCGACGCTTTGTTGCCGGTGAGCAGTTCCACTACCAGCGCGACCATGCGCTCCTCATCCGCGGGCGAGGGACGCGCTGCCTTGGCAGCTTCCAGCAGGGTCTGCAACTGCTGCTGCTTTTCCTCGTCCAGATTCGGCTTCACTTTGCTCATTGAGCCAATTTGTAGCTGATCTTCCGGCGAACGCACCATCTTTTCGTCGAAAATCCCGTCACCTGTTCGTCACGGAAATGTTACGGCAAACCATTTGAGGAAAGGCCTTGTATCAGCCACCTTACCAGCGATTTAGGCGGGGAAGGGAAGCCGAAAATCGTGCCTTACAGAGGGCAGGGAACTGTAAACGCGAGGGAAAAATGAACCCGCTTCGGGAGCAATCCCGAGGCGGGTTCGGTCCTTTGAAACGGAATATTCACCGCAGAGACGCGGAGGCGCAGAGAAGGGGAATTGCCTGGGGTGCCGGGGTTGCAGTTGCTACCACACGCCGGGCAGGAGGCGGTATTTTACGCGCTGGGTGTATTCCACGTAGCCTGGGAGTTCCTGGCGGAGGAACTGTTCTTCGACCCCGATCCGGACCATGAAGAGCACAGTCGGAACCACGGCAAAGAGCGCCCCGGCCCACGAGCCCAGCCAGAGCGCCATGCCCGGGATCCACAGGATGGCCCCGGCATACATCGGGTGCCGCACCACCGCATACACGCCGGTGTCGATCACTTTTTGATGACGTTCCTTCATGTGCTTCACCACCGGTGCGGCAAAGGTATTTTCGCGAAAGACCAGCGTGATCACCGTCCAGCCCACGACCGCCATGATTACCCCCGCGGTGGTTGCCACCGGTCCCGCGACCGGGAGCAAATGCCAGTGCCACACATCCAGCGGGCACAGGACGAGCTGCGCGTAGTAGGAGCCGATCAGCGGCGCGACCACCAGCTTGTCGGCCAGGGGCTGGTCTTTCTGGAACAGCCCGCTTTTGCGCTCCTTGAAAAGGGCTTCATCCCCTCGAAACGCCACCAGCATGGTAATCACCGTCCCCAATGCCGATGCCGCCAGCAACGTCCAGGCCCGTTCCCAGTGCCACGTCCAGGCGGGGAGAAAGAGCAACCCGCCAAAGATCACCACCACCAGCCCCACACTGCTCAAAGTGCGCCGGAGAAACTTCATGGGAAAGCATCGCCCCAAAAGCCTTCGGTCGCTAGTATTGATGGTTTTTTCCTCGGTGTCTCTGCGCCTCTGCGGGAGGATAATTCCGTGTCTTGGGTTGCGCCTCCGCGTGAAACCTCGTAACACTTCCCCGCAACACCATGCTTGAGCTTCACGATCTCCACGTCCACTACGGCAGCATTGCTGCCCTGCATGGGATTTCCTTCAAGGTGGAGCAGGGGAGTATCGTTACGTTGATCGGTGCGAATGGGGCGGGCAAGACCTCCACGCTGCGCACGATCTCCGGCCTCGTCCCGGCCAAGTCGGGGCGCATCACTTTTGAAGGGGCGGAGATTACCAACGAATCGCCGCACAAGATCGTCGCCCGCGGCCTCGCCCAATCGCCCGAGGGCCGAATGGTTTTCGCCAACCTGACCGTGCAGGAAAATCTCCAGATGGGCGCCTACCTGCGCAAGGACAAGCCGCAGATCGCGACCGATCTCGACTACGTCTTCAGCATTTTCCCGCGCCTGCAGGAGCGCCGCAAGCAGACCGCCGGCACCCTTTCTGGCGGCGAGCAGCAGATGCTCGCGATCGGCCTGCGCGCTGATGAGCAAGCCGCGCTTTCTCATGCTCGACGAGCCCTCGCTCGGCATCGCGCCGATCCTGGTCGCGACCATTTTCGAGAAGATCGTCGAAATTAACAAGAGCCTCGGTCTCACCATCCTGCTCGTCGAGCAGAACGCGAATCTCGCGCTCCAGGTCTCGCATCGCGGCTACGTCCTTGAGACCGGTCGCATCCTCCTCGAAGACACCGCCGAAGCCCTCCGCGCCAATGCCAAGGTGCGCGAGTGCTATCTGGGCGGGGGATAGGGGGATTGCTTTTTCGCCGTCGCCGTCGCATGCTTAGTGGCATGAATGCAGAGGAAATCATTCACGAAGCTTCCCGCCTGCCCGCCGATCAACTGGCGGAAATTGTGGATCAATTGTTGGACTGCGTGACCATTCCCCGGCAGCCGGAAATTGATGCCGCCTGGGCCGTTGAAGCGGACGAGCGGGTGGAAGCCTATGAGCAGGGGTTGATTGTTGCCGAGGATGGGCCTTCGGTCATCGCAGAACTCCGGCGCAACCTGAAGTCGTGAGGGTTCGATTTCTTTCCGTGGCACGACGGGAACTCACGCAGGCCACGGACTATTACCATGCGATATCTGCTGAACTTGCCGAAGGATTTCTCGACGAGATCGAGTTGACGCTTCAACGCATCGTGAAGCATCCCCAAGCTTGGGCTCCTCTTTCCAAAAGGAGCCGCCGCTGCCGCACCAACCGCTTTCCTTACGGTATCGTTTACCAAGTCCGCACCGACGAGGTGCTGATTGTTGCGGTAATGCATCTGGCCCGTCACCCCGATCGTTGGCGTGGGAACCCTGGCGACCCCGAATCCGAGTGATTTTAAACATCCACTTGTCCCGCCGCCGGAGACTGGTAAATTCAGCGTCCGATGGAAATCATTCGCAAACCGCTTACGCTGGAATACTGGACCGTTAATGAATGGTTCGAGGGACGTCTGCGTGAAATGCCTGCCGTGCTCAGCCAGGGCGAGACCCTCGACGATCTCAAGCAACACGTCCGCGAGGACTGCATTGCTGCGCTCGGCGATCCCGATTTCGTCCGCCGCAAGGGCTATCTGCACCTCGACGAATCCGATTTTTATAGCGCCGATATCGAGCGCGTCCCGCTTGGTCGCCACGAAGCCGCCGTTGCCCAGCTCGAAGCCCTCTCACCCGACCGCCAGGAAAAGGTTTTCATTTATATCGAGGACCTGATCGATCTCGAAACCCTCGAGCGCCGGGTGGAAGCCGACGAAGCCCGTCGCCGCGAAGAGGAATCCGGTGGCGAGGAAGAATGGTGAGTCCGCGAAAGACGCTGAAATCGCGAAAATGAAGAACTTCCTATTGCGGCCCCTTTTTCGCGTCCTTGCGCGTCTTTAGCGGACTTCCTCTTCCATGCCTCGCGAATACACGCTCAAGCGCCATGCCACGCCGGTCGCGCGCATCGATTACGCGGCGGAACTCAATCCGCAACAGTGCGCCGCCGTGACCGCGCCGCCTGGCCCGGCCCTCGTGATTGCCGGCGCGGGGAGTGGCAAGACGCGCACGCTCACCTACCGCGTCGCCTACCTGCTGGAGAATGGCGTGAGCGCGTCGAACATTCTCCTGCTCACTTTCACCAACAAGGCTGCGCGCGAGATGCTAGAGCGGGTGACGAGTCTCATCCCGAACGACATCGCGGGGCTCTGGAGCGGCACTTTCCATAGCATCGGGAATCGCATCCTGCGCCGCCATGCCGAGGCGGCGGGCTTTCGCACCGGTTTCTCGATCATGGATCGCGAGGACCAGCAGGACATCCTTGATGCGGTGATCGCCAAGGCGGGAATCAGCACCAAGGACAAGCGGTTTCCCAAGGGCGAAGTGCTCGCGGATATTTTCTCCTACTCGATCAACACCGGCCGCCCGATCGACCAGGTGGTCGCCGAGAAATATCCGTATTTCGCGATGCTCGACGCGCAGATCGCCCTGCTCCAGCCGCAATACGAGGAGCGCAAGCGCGCCGCCAATTCGCTCGACTTCGACGACCTGCTCGAAAAGACCCTGCGCCTGCTCCAGACCGACGAGTCCGTCCGCGCCTTCTACCAGCGCCAGTTCCAGTTCATCCTCGTGGACGAGTATCAGGACACGAATAAGATCCAGGCCGATTTCATCGACGCCCTCGCGGCGGCCCACGACAACGTGATGGTCGTCGGCGATGATGCGCAATCCATCTACTCTTGGCGCGGCGCAAACTTTCAAAAACATCCTCGACTTCCCCAAGCGCTACCCGAAGGCGAAGGTCTATAAAATCGAGACCAACTACCGCAGCGTCCCGCAGATCCTGCGACGTCGCGAATGCCGCGATCACGGCGAACGTGAATCAGTTCAAAAAAGAGCTGCAATCCGTGCGCCAGCGATCCGAGTGAAGCCCGCGCTGGTCCCGCTCGGCGATTCCAACCAGCAGGCGCAATTTGTCGCCCAGCGCATCCTGGAGTTGCGCGACGAAGGCGCCGATCTCCGCGAAATCGCGGTGCTCTACCGCGCGCACTATCACTCGATGGAAGTGCAGATGGAGCTCACGCGGCACGGCATTCCCTTCACCATCACCAGCGGCCTGCGCTTCTTCGAGCAGGCGCATGTGAAGGACGTCGCGGCGTTCATGAAATTCGTCGTGAACCCGCGCGACGAAGTGGCCTTCAAGCGCATGGCCCGCCTTTTACCCGGCATCGGTGCCCGTTCGGCGCGAGCAGCTTTGGAGCGAGGTGGAGCGCCGCATGTCCGCCCTGCCGCTGCTCGCCTTCGAGTCCGCTCCGGCACCTGCGCAAGGTGCCGTCGCCTGCGGCGACGGTGAATTTCAAGGATCTCCTTTTCGACCTCAAGGTGCCCGCCAAGGCGCTCAAAGCCTGGCAGCAGCTCGCCTACACGATCGACGAAATCGCGCCCGCCGGGAAGGTGAACGCCCCCGGCGTGATGCTCGAGTCCATCATCGAGGCCGTTTACGACGATTACCTGAAGGAGAAATTTCCCAACTACGACCAGCGTCGCGAAGACTTGAACGTGCTCGGCAACTACGCCCGCCAGTACGAGAGCGCCCAGGATTTCCTCGACCAGCTTCGCCCTCGTCTCAAGCCTGGAGACCAGTAACGGCCAACGCCGCCAACGAGGATGAAATGGTCAATCTCTCCTCCGTCCACCAGGCGAAGGGTCTGGAGTGGAAAGTCGTTTTCGTGATCTGGATGAGCGAAGGCATGTTCCCCAGCTCCCGCTCGCTCGACTCCAGCGAAGGTGTCGAGGAAGAGCGCCGTCTTTTTTACGTCGCCGTCACCCGCGCCCGCGACGAGCTCTATCTCACGTATCCCATTCTCCGCCTCAACGCGGGCTATGGCGAAGCCTTCCAACGCCCCTCCCGTTTCCTCGGCGAAGTGCCGAAGGATTTGCTGGAGGAGTGGCAGGTGAGCTAGGTCGGGTTCACGAATTTCCAAGCAGGTCCTTCCGGCAATGAAAGCGCTCCATACTCTGATAGCGCGGTAGCCACGGCCCGGTGGACCGTTGAGGAAGAACGGGCCATGAAAAGCAGCGCTCTGCCAAAAATCGCGGCGCAATGATCACTCCCTTTGGAACTGGATTTTGCCAGAGCATCGTCTTTCCCCAACGGCCCACAGGGCCGTGGCTACCGCGCGACTGGGAAGCTCCGCGCGGAAAGGCATGATTTTCGCCTTCTGTTTTGCAATTCGTGAACATGACCTAGCACTGGAATTCATCGTTGCCGCTGGGGCTGCCCCAGCGGGGCAGAGGAGATAAGCCGGTGGTGAAAACCACCGGATCACGCATTCTACAAAGACCTGCGCCCCGAAGGGTCGCTGGAAACGGCAATTGCAAAGCAGACCCACTCCCATGCTCCAGCGGCCCTCCGGGACGCATGACTTTTTGGTGGTGGCAGACCGGTGGTTTTCACCACCGGCTTATCTCCGACGTCCCTCCGGGACTACGGCAAACGTGGCATTGGATTTCCCCCCCCCAGTGCGCGGCATGCTTAAAGTGTTCCTGCCTCCAGTTGATCCAAGTAAATAAAATCGGGCGCTTTCACTCCGGCGTCTTTGCGGATTTGCACCAGCCGCGGGGATTCAAAAAATGCGCGGGCCTCGGCGTGTGAAGTCCATCTGGAGAAATGGACGATCCGGTTGGGATCATGGTCATATTTGAGGACCTGGTAGGAGCGCTCGCCCGCTTCTTTGCGGATGGCTGCCGCGCCGTCGAAAACCTTTTTCCAGGCTTCGTAGTCCGCGACCTCATGAATGATCAGCACGTATTGCATAAAGGGATACCGTTTGCATGCGAGCGGAGATTGCCGCAGGCCCGGGACCGTTTTTACTGGCAAAAGGGGCTCGCCGCGACAAGCGCAAATGCTGGTCAGGATCGCTCTGCGGGCGTCCATTTTGCCCAAAAAACCACGCCGCATTTGGTGACCAGTCGGGGCGGACTGACCGCCCCAACTGGCATCTCCACCACTCCGCTTGCGCGGATCATCCAAAGGGTTAGGGATCAGGATCGAGAGAACAGAAACGAGGTCGCCTGCAGGCTGGTCCCAAGGGGGAAACAGGGCTCGGACATATTTGTAAAGTAGCCGGAGAAGTGATTTCGGGGAATAGGGGGCAAATACTCAATTTTTCATGGGGTATTTTCCTCTTGTTGAAAGGGAAATTGCCCATGTCTTTATGAACATATATTATCTCGCAAAATAAATTCCCGAATGAGCAGGGTCCGGTGCGATTGGCTTGAGGGCTGAAGGCCCGTCATCATAAATGAAGAAGGCAACGAGACCCGGGGCGTTGCCCCGGGCTTGGGCTGTGCCGCCCCGTTGGGGCTTACGGAAACTATTTCCGAGAACCGTTCCAAATATTCGCCGCGAAGGACTCGAAAGGTTTTTTAACTCCAGCAGTCGCGGATACCCCGAATGAGGTATCGCGTTGCCGCTTTAAGAATTCAGCAATCTTGGTGTCCTTCGTGCGCTACGTGGGGAAATTAAAAGGCCTGCCCTTCCGGCACGATCCGGTGGTAAACCTTCTCGTATTCTTCGGCGGCGTGTTCCCACGAGAAATTCGCCTCCATCGCCTGGTGCATGATGTCGCGCCAGGTCTCCGGTTGTGCGAAGGTCTTCTTGGCACGCCCGATCGCATCCCAGAGAGATTCCGGGGTGTAATCGAAAAACAGAAACCCGGTGCCCTGATGGGTGCTCGGATCGTAATCCTGAACGATCTGGTGCAAGCCCCCGGTGGCGCGTGCGACCGGGATGGTGCCGTATTTGAGCCCATACATCGCGGTCAATCCGCAGGGCTCAAACCGCGAGGGCGCGAGCAGGAGGTCCGACCCGGCATTCACCAGGTGGGCGATCCGATCGTCGTAGCCGCGATAGAAATGGAAACGGCCGCGATGCCGTTTCTCCGCCAGTAACAGGTCGCGCTCGAAGCTGGTCTCGCCCTCGCCCATGATGATCAGCCGTACGTCATCCGCGAGCAGGCGGTCGAGCAGCGGGAGGAAGATCGCAAAGCCCTTTTGCTCCGCCAGCCGGCCGACCATCGCCAGCACGGGGCCATTGGGAGATTTGTCGAGGTTCAATTCCTTCAGCAGCGAGTTGCGGCAGGTGCGCTTGCCGAGGAGCGAGCTCGCCTTGTACTTGCGCGGCAGATACTTGTCGGTGGACGGGTCCCATTCGCGATCATCCGCCCCGTTCAGCACGCCGGTCAGTTTGTGGGCGTTTTCCCGCAGGACAACGTCGAGTCCGCAGCCGCTCTCCGGGGTCTGGATTTCGCGGGCATAGTGGCCGCTCACCGTGGTGATCGCATCGGCAAACATGATGCCGCCTTTCAGGAAATTGAGCGCGCCGTAGAACTCCACGCCCTTGGCGGAAAAGTAATCGCCGGGCAGGTTGGTGAGCCCGAAATCGTAGCTCCAGAAACTGCCCTGGTAGGCGAGGTTGTGAATCGTGAGCACCGACTTGAAGGGCAGTCCGCGGTCCTTGATGAAGACGGGGATGAGCGCCGTCTGCCAGTCGTGCACGTGAATGATGTCCGGCACGGGCTTGATGCGGCGGGCGAGCTCCACCACTGCCTTGGAGAAATAGATGTAGCGCTCGGCATTGTCCTCGTAGGGCTTGCCATCGGTCCCGTAAATGCCGCGCCGGTCGAAGTATTCGTCCCGCTTCACGAAGAAGAGTTGCACGCCGTTTTCCGCCTGGGCCTGGAGCACCTCGCAATCGAGCTTCTTGCTCCCCACCTGCACGCTCATCGAGACGCCGGTGCTCGTCACCGTCAGCTTCGGGTTGTCGCGAATCTCGCGATAAAAGGGCAGCACCACGCTCACCTCGTGGCCGCGTCGTTGCATCTCCGCCGGGAAAGCCTGCAAGACGTCTCCGAGCCCACCGGTGCGGGCGAGCGGAGACATTTCGCTGGCCGCGAAAAGAATCTTCATGAGCACACCATAAGCATCCCCGAGCGCGGCAGGGGAGGAAAAAGAATGCAAAATCCCAATCGGGAATCATTCGAAACGGAATTTTCACCACGAAGGCACGAAGACACGAAGTTTTGGAAAATAGAATTTTAACCGCGGATGACGCGGATGGGCACGGATCAAAGGCAACCCAATCCGCGTCGTCCGTGTAATCTGCGGTTAGCTCTTTTTTTCGTTTCATTCCGCGTGTTTCGCTGGCCCATTCCACAGTTCCCCTCTTCGTGACCTTCGTGCCTTCGTGGTGAAAAATTCCCCCGTTCCCAAATCCCCGCTTGTCATCTCCGCCTCGCGTGGAATCCTAAACGCGATGATGAACCGGATTCTTCGCCTGCCGTCCTTCCTCACCCTCCTGCTGGCGCTGGCCCTTTTGGTTGGACCCGCTTTGGCCACGACCACCGCCAGTCTGCCTTTTGCCACGGTCTTCAAGGGCCAGGAGCGTTTCGACGAGCTCAAGCAACAAGCCATCCAAAAGCAATGGGCCACCCTCCCGATCGGTGACCGCATCGGCGCGGTGGGCCGCGCGATGATCGGCACGAAGTATAAGAATTTCACCCTCGAAATCGACGACCACATCGAGGCGCCGTCGGTGAATCTCGACGGCCTCGATTGCTGGACCTTTTTCGAGACCTCGCTCGCCTTCGCCCGTATGCTCGACCGCCCGCCGAGCGAGTGGACCCCGACCACCATGCTCCGCTTCATCGAGCTCGACCGCTATCGCGGCGGGCATTGCGACGGTTATCTCTCCCGCCTGCATTACCTCGAAGACTGGCTCTACGACAACCAGCGCCGCGGCCTCGTGAAAGATCTCACCCGCTCCCTCGGTGGTGTCGCCGTCCGCCATTCGGCCGTGGAAATGACCGTGAACTGGCGCAGCTACCGCTATCTCAAAAACAACCCCTCCCTGCGCCGCGGCATCCGCGCGATGGAGGAGCGCGTGAGCGACATGCCCTTCTACCATGTCCCCGAGTCCGAGGTGCGCTCCATCGAGTCGCAACTGCGCACGGGTGATATTATCTGCATTACCACCCACGATGGCCGCCTCATCGGCACCTCGCACGTCGGCATTGCCGTCCGGACCGACGACGGCTCTCTCCACTTCATGCACGCCTCCGCCCCGTGGAACTACGGCCGGGTCGTCCTCGACAAGCGTCTCTCCGACTATCTCTACGAATTCCGCGACAACGCCGGCATCATGGTCGCCCGCCCGGTGAAGTAGGATTTTTTTTCACCACGAAGACACGAAGGCACGAAGTTTTGGAAAAAGGGGGCCTTCCGAGAAATTGCGAGGTGGATAGTGGATGGTGTTGCCTCTAGAAATGCCACCTCGATGGATACTGGAAGAAGCCCGAAAGTGGCTCACGATCCCCATTTCCCAACTTCGTGCCTTCGTGTCTTCGTGGTGAAAACTCCCTTTAGAACAGCGCCGTCGCGGTGAAGGTAAAGAGCGTATCATTCACCACCCCGGTGGTTGTCATTGGCACCTCGGGCAGGCGGTAGTGGAACATCACCCCGGCGCCAAAGGTATCGCTTACCTTCATGTTTACCCCGAGGGAGAGATTGACCGCCGGTTGATCGCTCAGCATCTCATCCTGCGGCCCTTTCTCGTGGGTATCGTAGGAGATGCGAAAAGTCGTCGTCCACGATTGCGCGGGCTGGAGCGTGAACTGGCTGTAGTAGCTCGTCGTCCGCTCGTGGATGTCGTTCAGCTGATAGGTCGTCTGCTGGTCGTCGAGGCCGATCGCCCAAGTCGCCTCCGGCTGGATCGCCCACGAGAGCGAGCCCGAGTTTTTCCACGCCGCGCCATCGGTGGCCGTCGCGGCAAGGGTTTCCTGCGCATCCTGCGAGGTCAGCGAGGAGGAGGTATTGAGCGTCAGCGGCACCCACGGCAGCTTTTGCGCAAAGGTGATGCTGCCCGTATCCTGCGAGATTAGCGATTGGGTGTAGGGCGTGCTGTCGCCGATGGAACCGCTGATGCCCAGCTTGCTATCCTTCCAGATCTGCACCGCCGCATCCGCGCCGATTTGCTGGCTGGTGGTGAACCCGCTCTGGCCATCATTCACCGTCCGCCCGCCCTGGGCAAAGACGTCCACGGTCACGATCTTCACCGGCTGCCAGCCGAGATTGATTTTGTTCGAGATGCCCAGCGTGTCGTATTGAAAATCCTGCGAGGTGAGGAGCATGGTCGTGCTGCCCTGGGTGATCCCCGCGCTCACGTCGTAGGTGATGTTCACCGTATCGGCGAGCTTCAACTGCCAGGCGAGATCGTAGTTCTGGCCAAACAGGCTCGACCGTGTGCCGTTGTCGAAACTGTCCTGCTGCGTCGGGGTGCCGTTCAGGGTCAGCGAATACGCCTCGCCTTGCAAAATGGGCTGATTGACCGCCTCCGCCTTGCGAATCGGAATGTCCTGGTTGTCGATCACCGCCGAAAGCACCTGCTGCGCCGGAGCAAGTCTCCCGCGCCAGCAGCCCCAGGCAGATGATTCCGCAAGTCCAAAGCCCCCGTTTCATGAGTGAAAACAATGCCATAAAGCGCCTCCGACGCAAATCGGGCAGCGGTTATTCAAACAACCTTTCCCCGGCAACTCTTCGAGTCTCATCGCGATCTGAGTGAGGGGAAAATTCACCACGAAGGACACGAAGCGCACGAAGTGGGAAAGCCACAGAGCACGCTGGTCAAGCCGCTGCAGAAGTACTTCCACTGCGGTGAGATGAACTTCACCGTCGGCGACGCGGCCGCGGTCATGGACCGGGTGCGCAAGCTGCCCGGCGCCGCCATCACCGAGCTCGACGGCGTGACCGCCCGCTACAAGGACTGGTGGTGCAACGTGCGCGCCTCCAACACCGAGCCGGTGGTGCGCCTCAACCTCGAGGCCGACAGCAAGGCCCTGATGGAGGCCAAGGTGGCGGAGCTGAAGAAGCTGATCGTCGGCTGAGGTCCGCCGGGATCAGCGAAGCAAGGCGGCCACATCCGCGCGCGCCGCCCGCAGGCGGCCGAGGGCGTCGGCCAGCGGATAGCGCCCGAGCGGGCCGGCGATGGCCAGGACCAGGGGTTGGCCGTGGAAACCGCCCACCAGGGTCGCCGCGCTCAGCCAGCCCGGTTTCTGCCAGTCGGCCAGCGGAAGCACACCGTCGTCGACCAGGGCCCGCGCCGCCGCGGCGCAGGCCGTCTCGTCGGCGGGGACGGTCGGCCCAGGGCGGTCCCAGCCATAGCGGCGGCGCGAGGCGCGCAGCGCCGCGACCGCAGCCCGCTCGCCCCGTTCCAGCAGGATGAGCAGGGCGATGGACGACAGGTGCAGGGGATAGCGGCCGACCGCGAAGCCCGTGGCCTCCTGGCCGGCGTCCACCTGGAGGAGGTAGACGATCTGCTCGTCGATCAGGGTGGCGAGGGTCCAGCGCAGCTCGGGCGTACCGTCGGCCAGGCGGTGGAGCAGGGCTTCCGGCGCCATCACCGCCTCGAACTGGCGCTTGGCGTTGCCGGCCAGGGCGAGGACGCCCAGGGCCGGGGCGAAACTGTGGTAGTCAGGCTTGCGCGCGTAGCCGGCAGCGGCCAGGGCCCCCAGGGCGCGCGAAGCCGTGCTGACGCTCACGCCCAGGCGCTCGGCGATGGCCGTGGCCGTGAGCGGCCTGTCCGACTCGGTGAGCAGGCGCAGCACCTCCAGGCCCTGGGTCAGGGACTGGGCGCCTTTGGGTGGGCCGGCGGGCCTGGAAGCCATGGCCAGCGATCCTGGCGGCCCAGCAGCCACTAGCCACTAGCCAAAGCCACCAGCCGCTGAACATCGCTTCCATGCCCGCCGACCTGTCCCGCTGCGCCATCCACACCATCACCACCAAGCCCTGGAACCTGGAGCAGGCCGTCGCCGCCTACCAGAAGGCCGGCGTCAACGCGATCACCGTCTGGCGCCAGGCCCTGGAGCCCTACGGCGCCAGGCGCGCCGGCGAGCTGCTGCGCAACGCCGGCATGCGCGTGCCCGCCCTCTGCCGCGGCGGCTTCTTCCCCGCGCGGGACAAGGCCAAGCGCGCCGCCGCCCTCGACGACAACCGCAAGGCCATCGACGAGGCCGCCCAGATCGGCGCCGACATGGTGGTGCTGGTCTGCGGCGCCCAGCCCGGCCTGCCCCTGGCCGAGGCCCGCCAGCAGATCGCCGACGGCATCGCCGCGGTCGCGCCCCACGCCCGCGACGCCAACGTCCATCTCGCCATCGAGCCCCTGCATCCACAATACGCCGCCGACCGCTCGGCGGTGAGCACCATGCGCCAGGCCCGGCGCATCTGCGAATCCATCCCCCTCCGCGCCGACGACGGAGCGCCGGTGGTCGGCATCGCCTGCGACGTCTACCACTGCTGGTGGGACGACGCCCTGGAAGACGAGATCGCCATCGCCGGCGCCAAGGGCTACCTGCTCGGCTTCCACGTCTGCGACTGGAAGATCCAGCAGGCCGATCCGCTCAACGACCGCGGCCTGATGGGCGAAGGCTGCATCGACATCCGCAGCATCCGCTCCTGGGTCGACCGCGCGGGATTCCACGGCTTCTACGAGGTGGAGATCTTCTCCAACCGTTACTGGGGCATGGACCAGGCGCGCTTCCTCGCCGACATCGTCGACTCCTACCACAAGCACGTCTGAGGCCTTCGAGACCTACTCCAGGGCCCACCAGATCAGGACCAGGGCGACGAGCGGCAGGCCGCGTTCGCTGACGCGCAGGGAGAAGTCGGCGCTGGCGACCTCCAGGTGGTAGGCGGGCACGTGGCGCAGGGCCACGGCCACCGGCGGCAGCCAGCGGCCATCGAAGACCACGGGCTCGGGACGCTGCAGCTGGACCAGGGCCGCGGGGTCCGGCCCGAAGACATGCTTCCATCCGGCGACCTCCTCGGCGACCTTCGCGGCATCGAGCGCACCGTCGCGCCCGTCGGGCCCGACCACGGTGAAGCCATCGGCGAAGCGCAGGACCAGCTTGGCCTGCGGCATGCCGTCGTCGTCCACCGGCGCAGCCGGCGGCTGGGGCACGTAGACCGCGCATGCGGCATCGATGGCCTGGGCCAGATCGGGACCGGGGAAGAGCCGGCGCAGGTCCTCACGGGCGGCGAAGGCCTCGGGGTCGCCATGGCTGAGGGCATCGCTCACCGAGGCTGGCGGGGCGACCCGGCGGAAGGCATCGCGCAGCTCCCAGGCCAGCTCATCGAGCGCGGCCTCGGGATCGGCGCCGAGGGGTTCGTCCATGGCCGCCAAGGCGACCCAGGCCCAAGGGAGCCACTGCCTGGCGATGGCGGGCAGGTCGGCGTCCAGCTGCACGACGAATCCAGCGGGGAGCGGCGCGTCGCCGGCCTGGCCGGCGAGCCACGACGCGATCAGGGCCTGGTCGCTGCCGATGACCAACCGCTCGCCGCGCCGGAGGATGAGCTGTGCACCCGCGGGCGTGACCAGCTCGAAGGCCTGGTCCGCGCCCTCGCGCTCGACCGCTGTCGCCCCCAGGGCCGATGCCAGGGTGGCGAGGGGAGCCGCCGCCTCGCCGCCATCATGGAGGCGGAGCAGCGCCGCTCCCTGCGGCAACGGACCGGCGCTCCAGCCCGCCTGCACCAGGACATCGCCGGTGAGCTGGGGCGCGACAGCGTCGATCTCCTCCTGGACCGGGCAGCCCGAGGCCTGGAGGAGCCTGGCCACAGCCAGCGGATCGAGGTGGAGGGCCAGGGTGACGGGGTGGCCGCTGCGGGCCGCCGCCGCGATCTCGCCGTCGATGGTCGCCAGCGGCAGCCGGGGCAGGGCGCTGACCACCGTCTCGGCGGCGAGACAACCGGCACCAGCGGTGATGTCCACGCGGGCGACGGGCGAGGTCCCGCGCCAGGCGCCGAGCGATTCGTCGATCGCCACCGCGGTCCAGGCCGATTCGGCCGTCGCCCGTTCCAGCGCCGGGCGCAGGCGCCAGGTCATGGCGATGCGCGGGTCGGGCGGAGCCGCTGCCAAGGCGGCGAGCCGCTGCACCGCCAGCGGGAGCTGCTCCGGATCGCCGAGCACGAAACGCGAGCCGGAACGGCCGAGGAAGAGGCTGGTATCCACGAAGTAGCCGTTGAACTCCTCCCAGGCCGTCCGGCGGGTCCCCACGCCCAGCAGCTGGCGGTCGAGCCAGCGGTCGATGCTGTCCGCCGCCTCGCCGCCCTCCAGCGCCAGCACCGCCCCATTGCCGAAGCCGCCAGAAGAGCCATCGGGCCCGACCCCGGTGGCGAAGACCACGCCATCGAGATGCAGGGCGAGGGGCAGCAGGGGCGGCAGGTCCGATCCCACCATCATCGCCTGGTCGAAGGTCGCCAGCTGGTCGCGCACATGGGCGACCACCGGCGCCGCCCCCGGGTCGCGCAGCAGCGAGAACGGCGGGGCCGTGAGGGCGGCCTGGCGCCAACCCGGCGTGGCGACCAGCTCCAGGTCCGGGGAGTCAGGCTCGGCCGCGGCTCCGACGGCCAGCACGGCGCAGGCGGCGGCGAGCGCAGCCGCCCGGAGATCGGAACGCCTGGACATCTGCACCGCATCTTCCTGCGGGCGGATGGGAGTTCTACCGGTCTTTGGCCCTCAGGGCTCGACCCGGGCGCAGGTGCGGATCAGGCCGGCCAGCTCGGCGGCATAGGTGTCGGGATGCTTGGCCACCAGGGCTGCAAGCAGCTGCTTCTGCAGCTCGGCCAGCTTCTTGGGCTGGGCCTTGCCGGCCTGGGCCAGGTAGTCCTGCAGGGCCGCCCAGCCCGCCTCCTCGGCGGCGAAGGCCTTGTCGCCCTTGAGCCCCTTGATCGCCTTGCCCGCTTCGCCGGCCTTGGACGAGCCGGGGAAGACGGCGAGCAGGTCGTCGATCTGGTGGCGGGCGATGAAGCGCTGCGAGGCCGGGATGCTGGTGTCGGCCAGGGTCGCCAGGCGTTCGCCGATCAGGATATCGGCCCAGGGCCGTGACGTCCTTGGCCAGGGTCGCGCCGTCGGCGCCGAGCTTGCGGCTGCAGAGGGCGAGGGCGCCCTTCACGTCGGACACCTTGAACAGGTCGAAGGCCGGGCGGCAGGAGACCGGATAGTTGGTGTCGTTCACCACCAGGCCGCGGTCCTCCTTGGGCAGCAGGCCGTCGAGCTCGCCCTTGAAGGAGTTGGCGTCGCTGCAGCGGTGCAGCTGGACCACGCGGCCCTCGGGATTGACCAGCATCACCACGCCGTCTGCGTCGCCGGCGAGAGCGTGCAGCAGGCCGCCACTGTCCTGGCCCTTGAGGATGCGTTCGGGCTTGTCCTGGTCCTGGCCGGGGAGCTGGCCGTTGATGCTCGGGATCATCACTGCCTTGCGGAAATCGAATGTGCCGGCGCGCCCGCCGTCGGTCCACCACCAGCGCAGGGACCAGAAGGTGTTCTGGCCGGTGTGGCCCTCGCCGCGCTGCCAGTCCACCACCACGATGGCCAGGGCCCGACCGATCAGCCCGGCTCCGGCCGGCTGCGCGTGGTCGCTGTGCCAGGTGACCGAGGCCGGCAGGGGCAGCCAATCGACGGGCGGCGCGCCGGCAGGCGGCGGACAGGGAGGCGGCGAGCAGGGCGAGCAGCAGCGGGCGCATGGCGTTTCCCTCGGTGCGAGGTATGGGCGGCGCGGCTGTCCGGCCAAGGAGCGGA
>JASGKO010000020.1:0-60888 GCA_049840595.1 Chthoniobacteraceae bacterium | reverse complement strand
TCTTCTGTCTGCTCCTCTACTTGGTTCAGTTGTTAGGTATTGCTAAGGTTAATAGGGAAACACGATAGAATCCGAACAGCACCTATGAAAGATCCGATTATCCATTTGCTGCGGAACAGCGTGGATCATGGCGTGGAAAAGCCGGAGGCGCGAAAACGCGCTGGTAAACCGGAGCGGGCGAAAATTACGATCAAGGTAGTCCCGGTCAATGGAAACAAGGTGGAGCTGGTCGTTTCGGATGATGGCAACGGTATAGAGGTGGAGGCCGTGCGGAGGGCGGCGGTGCAAAAAGGCGTAACGATCATGGCGGAAGGAAGCCGCCGCGCTGGATGATGCGACCGCGTTGGAACTGATCTTTCGCTCCGAGGTTTCCACCAGCCCGATGATTACCCGGGTCTCGGGCCGGGGCCTGGGGCTGGCGATCGTTCGTGAGCACGCGGAGAAGTTAGGCGGTCGCGTGTCGTTGGAAAATCGACCGGGGCAGGGAACCTCGATCCGCATTACCATTCCCATCGCGCTGGCCACTTTTCGCGGCATTTTGATTGAATCCGGCGGGCGGCAGTTCGTGGTCCCGACGATGCAGGTCGAACGGGTGATTCGCTACCAGGCCTCGGAGGTGCAGACGGTCGAAAATCGAGAAACTCTCTCCTTGGGTGGTCGAACGCTGGCGCTGGTGCGTATGGATGATGTATTGGAGATTATGCATATGGAACCGGTGAAGGCAGCGGAGCGGGCGACTGCGATGGTCCTGGGGAGCGGAGAGCAGCGGGTGGCCTTTGCCGTGGATGCGGTGCTGGATGAGCAGGAAGTGCTGGTCAAGCGGCTGGCACGTCCCCTGGCCCGGGTTCGAAACATTGCCGGGGTGACCGTGTTGGGCAACGGCCAGATCGCGCCGATCTTGAACGTTGCGGATCTGCTGAAATCCGCGAAGCGCGCTGGCATCGCCCGCCCCGTGCAGAGCGATGCCGGAAAAAAGTCTGCAGTTGCCGCGCCGAGTTCCCCCCCCAAAGTCTCGATCCTGGTCGCGGAAGATTCAATCACCTCGCGGATGCTGCTCAAAGGCATCCTCGAAGCCGCCGGTTACGCCGTGCAAACGACGGTGGACGGAATGGAAGCTTACTCCGCCTTGCGGGAAGGAACTTACGATCTCGTGATTTCGGATGTGGAAATGCCCCGGCTGAACGGGTTTGATCTCACCGCTCGAATCCGTGCGGACCGGAAGCTGGAAAAGCTGCCGGTCATTCTGGTGACCGCGCTGGAAACGCGGGAGGATCGCGAGCGGGGTATCGATGCGGGCGCCAATGCCTATGTGGTGAAAAGCAATTTCGACCAGAGCAATCTGCTCGAAATCATCCGGAGGCTGGTATGAGCGGGACATCGCCGGCCGGGAAAAAAATCAAGGTGCTGGTGGTGGACGATTCCCGGGTGGCGAGACAGTTGCTCGCTCATTTGCTGGAAGCGGATCCGAAAATTGCCGTCGCTGGAGCCGTGGGCGATGGCCGCGAAGCCCTGGATTTCGTGCAGCAAAACAAGCCCGATGTGGTGCTCATGGACATCCAGATGCCCGGGTTGGACGGCTTTGAAACGACGCGGCAAATCATGGAGACGGAGCCGTTGCCCATCATCATCTGCTCCGCCGCGACCGAGATGAAGGAAATGGTCACTACCTTTCGTGTCATGGAGGCCGGGGCCGTGGCTTGCGTGGAGAAGCCGGTGTCGCGGGCGCATCCCCAGTTTGACGCTCTGGCGACGGAACTGGTGCAGACGGTGAAGCTGATGTCCGAGGTCAAGGTAGTCCGGCGCTGGAAGCGGGTGAAGAAAACGCCGCTCTTCGAGGAAGGGCGAAAGCCCTTCGACGAAGCACCCCGGTTGGTGGGGATCGGCGCTTCCACGGGCGGCCCGCCGGTGTTGCAGACCATTCTGGGCGGATTGACCAAGAATTTTCCGCTCCCCATCCTGGTGGTGCAGCACATTGCCCATGGCTTTCTCCCGGGATTGGTGGAATGGCTGAACCAGACGACCGGCATGCAGGTTCACATCGCCGGGCATGGCATGGAGCCGCTGGCGGGCCACGTTTATTTCGCTCCTGACGATCTGCATCTGGGCGTGGGACGTAGCGGGCGGATTATGTTGGTGCGCCAGGAGCCGGAAAACGGATTGCGCCCGGCGGTGTCCTATCTTTTTCGTTCCCTGGCCGAGGTGTGCGGGTCTCATGCCATGGGCGTGCTGTTGACTGGCATGGGGCGGGATGGGGCCGATGAACTGAAGCAAATGAAGGATGCCGGCGCGATCACGATTGCCCAGGATCGGGAGAGCTCGGTCGTCCATGGAATGCCGGGCGAGGCCATCCAGATCGGTGGAGCCACCCACGTCCTCGGGGCGGACAAAATTGCGACCATGCTGGGCGCGCTGGCTGCTCGGAAACCCTATACGAACGAATATTGACTATGAAACCGACCGAGACCCAAACGGCAGAGCCATTGAAAGTGTTGATCGCGGAGGACAGCCCGACCCAGGCCCAACAACTACGCTATATTCTGGAGCGTCAGGGCTACGAGGTGACTCTGGCGACGAACGGACGCAAAGCGCTCGAACTCGCGGGTCTGGACAAACCGACGCTGATCATCAGCGATGTCGTGATGCCCGAGATGGACGGCTACGAGCTGTGCCGCCGGGTGAAAAGCTCCCTAGACTTGTGCGACGTTCCGCTCATTTTGGTGACCACGCTTTCCGAACCGCAGGATGTCATTCGTGGACTGGAGTGCCGCGCCGACAACTTCATCCTGAAGCCCTACGACGAGCATTATTTGCTCAACCGGATTCAATTCGTGCTGCTCAACCGGGAGATGCGCCGCGCTGAGCATGCCAGCGGGATGGGGGTCGAGATTTTCTTCAACGGCCAGCGGCATTTCATCACCGCCGATCGATTGCAGATTCTGAATCTGCTCCTCTCCACCTACGAGGCCGCCATCCAGCGCAACAAGGAGCTGAAAATGGCGCAGGACGATCTATACCAGCTCAACGTGAGCCTGGAATCGGTGAACAAGGAGCTGGACGCCTTTGCCCACTCGGTTTCGCACGATCTGCGCGCTCCGCTTCGGGCGATCGGGGGCTATTCGGAAATCCTGCTGGAAGATAGCGAGCATCTCTCGGAGCGCGACCGGCATTTGCTGGGCAACGTCGTCAAGGGCGCGCAGGACATGGGCAAGCTGATCGACGGCCTGCTCAACCTCTCGCGCACCAGCCGCTCGCCGCTCTCCAAGCGCCGGATGAGTGTGGAATCCATGGTCAAACAAGTGCTGGACGATTTGAGCGCCGACTGCATGGGGCGAAAGCTGGAGCTGAAAATCGGCGCGCTGCCCGATTGCAACGGCGATCCCACGCTGATGCGGCAGGTGTTTACCAACCTGCTTTCCAACGCCTTGAAATACACGCGAAAAAAGGACGAAACCCTGGTGGAAATCGGCTCCTTCCGGCAGACCGGGGAAACGGTTTACTACGTCCGCGACAATGGGGCGGGCTTCGACATGGAATACGCCGGGAAACTTTTCGGCGTCTTCCAGCGCCTGCACGGGCCATTGGAATTTGAAGGCACCGGCGTGGGCCTTTCCATCGTCCAACGCATCATCCTCCGTCACGGCGGTCGTATTTGGGCCGAGGCCACGCTGAACGAGGGGGCAACCTTCTATTTCACCCTGCCGGAATGATGACGAAGTAGCATTTAGAAGTTTGGTCTCCCCACCGTCTTGGCTACGCTGCCCTCATGCCCAACTCCCAATACGAACCCCAAGGCCCGGCGAAACCCGTGGTAAAACCTGGCGAATTTTTCTTCGCGGCCTCGCATTTCGACCACGGGCATATCTACGACCAGGTGCGCGGACTGGTCGCGGCCGGTGGCGTGTGCAAGGCGATCTACGAGCCACGCGAGGAAAAGCTGTCTCCGTTGCAAGAGTTGATCGCCGGCGGCGTGCGGCTGGTCTCGCGATTTGAAGACCTGCTCGAAGACCCCGGGCTCGCCCTGATCACCACCGCTGCCATTCCCGATGAACGTTGCGGCTTGGGGCTGCGGGTGATGGATGCCGGGAAAGATTATTTCACCGACAAGGCCCCTTTTACCACGCTGGAGCAGTTGGAGTGGGCCCGCCAGAAAGTCGCCGCCACGGGCCGGAAATACGCGGTGAATTATTCGGAGCGTCTGTGCAGCGAGGCCGCCTGGCAGGCGGGAGAAATCCTGCGCCGCGGAGCGCTCGGCAAGGTCTTGCAGGTGTTGAACCTCGCCCCGCATAATCTCGCGCCGCAGCATCGCCCCGGGTGGTTTTTCACCAAGGCCCGTTACGGTGGAATCCTGACCGATATCGGTTCCCACCAATTCGAGCAATTCCTGCACTACGCGGGCGCGACCGATGGGACGGTGAATTTTGCCCGCGTGGAAAATTTTGCGACCCCGGATTACCCGGAGCTGGAGGACTTCGGCGAAGCCTCGCTGACCCTGGATACCGGAGCCTCGGGCTATTGCCGGATCGACTGGCTGAATCCAAAGGGCTCAAAGACCTGGGGCGACGGGCGAACCTTTGCCTTGGGAACCAACGGCTATCTGGAAATCCGCAAGACGATCAACCTCGGAACCGGGGAGGACGGCGAGAAGATTTACGTGGTCGATGAGGCCGGAACGCAGGTGGTGGATTGCAAAGGCCGGGTCGGCTGGCCGTTCTTCGGGCAGTTGATCCTTGACGTGCTGGAGCGCACGGAAAAGGCGATGCCCCAAGCCCACGCCTTCAAAGCCGCCGAGCTTTCACTCCAGGCGCAAGCGATGGCCGATTTGCTGCGAAAAGCCGCGGCTATTTCTTGATGAACTTGGCGGCAAAAGCCCCGTCCATATTATCCGCAAAGGGCAGGCTGCGCCGGGTCGCGATCAATTCCAGCGCCGGAATCTCCCGCGCGATTCGTTCCGCCATCAACCGGTTTTCCTCGGGTTCCAGCGAGCAGGTGCTGTAAACGAGCACCCCTCCGCGCTTGAGCAGCGGGGTCAGGTTGCGCACCAGCGCGAGTTGCTTGTAGGGCATGCGCTGGAAATCCACCTCCTGCAAGCGCCAGCGCACATCCACCCGGCGGCGGATCACCCCCGTATTACTGCACGGCGCATCCACGAGGATGCGGTCGAACTTTTCGCCCCCCGCAAAGGTCTCCGGCGCGGGCTGTTGCCAGTCCTGCTGGGCGACTCTGGGCGCTCATCGCGCCGAGACGGCTGAGGTTTTCCCGCAGGCGGTGCAGGCGGGTGGAGGAAACGTCGCAGGCCACGATTGTTCCCGTGTCCCGCATGAGTTGCGCGATGTAGCTCGTCTTGCCCCCCGGCGCGGCACAGGCATCGAGGATGCGTTCTCCGGGCTGGGGATCAAGCAGATCGCAGGCGATGAGCGTGCTCGGGTCCTGCACATAGCAAAGGCCCTGGATGAGCCATGGAATGGGAACCCCTTTGACCTCCAGGATTAGCGGATGCGCCGGGTACGGCTCTGCTTGAGCGGTGCTGCGGAGCAGTTCGCCCCGCGTGACCTTGAGCGTATTCGTCCGCACGAAGACCTGTCCGGGCTGGTTGTTCCATTCGCAAAGCGCCGCCGTGTTTTCGGGGCCGAATTCCTCCTTCCAGCGCTCGATCAGAAAGCCCGGATGGGAATGCCGCACCGCATCGGGCGCGCTTTTCAAGGCCGCCCGGAGTTCGTCCATCTCGCGGATCGCCCGCCGGAGCAGCGCATTGACCAGGCTGCGTCCCTTCCGGGCCAGATTCACGGTTTCGTTGACCGCCGCATGATGCGGCACCCGCATGAAAAAGAGCTGGTAAATCCCGACCTTCAAAATCCGCCGGGTGGCATCGTCGAGCGGCTCCTCCCGGATTTTTCCGAGCAGAAAATCCACCTGCGCCAGCCGCCGCAGCAGCCCGTAGAAGGCTTCGGTGACGAAGGCCCGGTCCAGGGCATTGAGCCGCGAGCGGTCCAGCACGCCGTGCAGAATATCATCGGCAAACTCGGCCGTGCGCTCCCAGCGGGTGAGGGATTCGAGGCAGGCGTCGCGGGCATTCATAAAGGAATAAAGGTTCTTTGGCGTCCGGAATTGGACGTCACTAAAGACACCCTATCCCGAGTTGCCGGGAATGCAATGCAGGGAGCCGGATTTGGCGACTAGTCTTTGGCCGCCGGCTGGCGCCCGTGAACCATTTCCACCCCGAGGCCCAGCGCGGGAGTAAAGGCCCCAAAGGCACAAACTCCCCACCAGCCCGCGACATGCCACGCGATCGCTCCCAGGTACGAGCCCAGGCCGCCCCCGATGAAATAGCAGACCATGTAAACCATGTTCAACCGGCTGCGCGAATGCGGATCGATGCTGTAAATGCGGGTCTGGTTCGAGACATGGCCGGTCTGGACCGCCAGATCCATGAGAATGACGCCAATGACCAATCCCACCAGATTTTTTCCCAACGCGCCCAGCAGCAGAAAGGAAATCACCGCCAGCCATAAGGCGAGGCGAACGGTGGTGCGGGGCCCGTGCCGCGAGGCGATGTGTCCAATCGTCGGTGCCCCTGCCGCCCCCACCACACCGACCAGTCCGAACAACCCCGCGGTGGCGCTCCCATAGCCATAGTCCGGCGTCTCCAGCAAAAATACGAGTGTGGTCCAGAAGGCACTGAAAGCGGCAAAGAACAACGCGCCCAGCAAGGCGGATTCACGCAACTCCGCATGCCGCAAAACGAGCGTATAAGTCGAGCGCATGAGTTCGAGCCACGAGATGCGAGTCGCCTGCGGCTCTCGGGCAACTGCCAGCGCACGACGAAAGCCAGCCCCAGCATGGCCGCCGCCGCGCTAAAATAAACCGTGCGCCAGCCAAACCATCCGCCCACCAAACCGCTGAAAGTCCGGGCCAGCAGCACGCCGAAGAGAATGCCCGCCACCACCGTGCCCGACGACCCGCCCGCGTTGCTCCTCGGATGCGAGATGCGCGGCAAACGGTACGATCACATGCACATTCGCCGCCGCCGCTCCCATGAAAAAACAGGCCGCCGCCATCCACCACACCTGCATTGCCGTCGCGACCAGCAAGAGCGAGAGGCTCGCGACGACCAGCAGCACGGTAATCAGCCCGCGTCGTTCAAACTTGTCTCCCAGCGGAACGAAAAGAAACATCCCCGCTGCGGTGCCCGCCTGGCTGAGCATGGCCAGTGCGCCGGCATGGGTCACCGTCAGGTGAAAGGTCTGCGCAATCTGCGCCAGCAGCGGCTGGATATAGTAAATATTCGCCACGATCACCCCTACGCTGACGGCCATGAGCAGCACGGTGCTCTGGCGCAGCGCCTCCGGTGAAGCGATGGACGGCAATTCCACGGAACAACTGGAATCGGGCGACGAGGACATCTCGCCCTCACTAAAGAGCGCTCGCGCCATTCGTCAAATCGCAGGAGCTATTCCGGCGACAGGATGACGAAGGAGCGCTGCCCATCGCGGCAGATCAGCAGCAGGATTTTCTGCGCCGGCGGAATCTGCGCGATCACCTTGGTAAAAGTATCGAGATCGGGCACCGGGATGCGGTTGATCTGCTCCACCACGTCCCCTGGCTGCAATACCTCGGCAATCGGCGAATTTGGATCAACTTCCGCCACCATCACCCCGCTGAGGTCGGCCGGAAGCTGGGCGCGGTGGGCTTCGGGAATCTCGGTGACCCGCATCCCATCGAAGACCGTGGGCGAGCCCGGCTGGTTCGGCGTGGTTGGCGAGGGGAGTGTTGGCGGGGATGGGGTGGCCGAGCCGCTGAGTTCAGAATTTGCGGGCGGGGCTGAGGTGTGAGCTTTCAACACGCGGTGCGCGCCATTGCGCAGGATTTCCATGTCCAGCTCCGCATCCACCCCGGCGGCGGTGATCATGTTGCGCAGGGTCTCCGGGTTGTTCACCTCGGTTCCGTTGACACTCAGCAGCACATCACCCGCGAGCAACCCCGCTTTTTCGGCCGGCGAGTGCGGGCGGACGTTGTTGATCAACACGCCACGGACCTCCGGCAATTGGAGCTGCGCCGCCACCATGGGATTGAGACTTTGTGCCACCACCCCGAGATAGCCGTGAATCATTTGCCCGTGCTTCAGCAGCGATTCGAAAACCGCCTTGGCAAAGTTCGCCGGGATCGCAAAGCCCACGCCCTGCCAGGCTGGGGTTTTCGATTTTTGCGTGGAAAAAATGGCGGAGTTGATGCCGATGATTTCACCGCTCAAGTTGATCAGCGGACCGCCGCTATTCCCGGGGTTGATCGCCGCATCGGTCTGCAAATACTCATTTCCACTGTCGGAAGAGCGGCGCCCCTTGGCGCTGATGATGCCTTGTGTCACCGTTTCCTCAAAGCCAAAGGGATTGCCCACGGCCACCACATGCTGTCCCACCTGCACGTGATCGGAGTCGCCAAAGGGAAGCGGCGTCAGCCCCTTGGCATCGATTTTCAACACCGCGAGGTCGCTCTGTCGGTCCGCCCCAATCAATCGCGCCGGGAATTTGCGCCCATCCGCCAGCCCCACCTGGATTTCGTCCACCCCGTCGATGACGTGGTTGTTGGTGAGGATATGCCCCTCGTTGGAAACGACGACGCCCGAGCCCAGCGAATTCTCAATCTGCTCCCGCGGGATGCTGTGGCCGCCAAAGAATTGCTCGAAGAAATCGGGCGCGCTTTGCACCTGCACCCGTTTGCTGGTGGTGATGCTCACGACCGAGGGGACGACCGAGTTGACGAGCTCGGTAAATTCACTGTCGAGCGCCGCGAGCACCTTCAGGTTCTTCGTATCGACGACCGGGCTGGAGGCAAAGGTGTACTTTTCCGGAGCATTTCGGGCCACTTTGGCCGCCTTCCAGTGGTACAGTGCAAACAGAAACAGCACGACGCTGAGGACGAAGAACAGAAACTTTTTCATGAAACAGGCGCGCTAACTGATATGCGCGAGGGCCATCTTCTTATCCGCGTCGAGCCGCAGACGGAAGCGCCGATTTTCGGGCATTTCGAGCCCCGGATCGCGTTCGAAAATCAAGAAAGCCGTATTCCGGGCCAGTTTCATCAGCTCGGCGTCGGCAAAAAGATCGCCCAATTTGAGCGGTGGGAGCCCGCTCTGGGCGGTCCCGAGAATGTCGCCCGGTCCCCGCAGGCGCAAATCCGCCTCCGCGATGTCGAAGCCATTCGAGGTGCGTTCGAGTGTTTGCAGCTTTTCCAGCGCGGCCTCTTCTTTCGTATCGCTGATGAGGATGCAGTAGGACTTGTGCGGACCACGCCCGATCCGCCCGCGCAACTGGTGGAGCTGGGCGAGGCCGAATCGCTCCGCACTTTCGATCAGCATCAGCGAGGAATTGGGCACATCGATGCCCACCTCGATCACGGTGGTGGCGACGAGCACCTGCGATTCGCATTTGCGGAAGCGCTCCATGATCGCGTCCTTTTCCTCGGGGGCGATCCGGCCATGCAGCAACTCGCAGCGAAACGGGGCCAGCAGTCCCTGCCACCGTGCGTATTCCGCCGCCGCCGCCTTGGCCTCCACGGACTCGCTCGCATCGATGAGCGGGTAAACGATATAAGCCTGCCGCCCGGCCTCAAGCTGCTGGCGGATGAACGCTACCGCATCGGGCAGCTTCGAGGGGTCACGCAGAGCGGTGATGATTTTCCCGCGATTCGCCGGCATCTCATCGAGCGTGGAAACGTCGAGATCGCCATAGACCGTCATCGTCAGCGTCCGCGGAATCGGCGTCGCCGTCATCACCAGCACATCCGGCGCCGCCCCCTGGGCGATCAGCTTCGCCCGCTGGAGGACTCCGAATTTGTGCTGCTCATCAATCACCGCCAGCCCCAGCTTTTCCAGCCCGGCTCCCTCGTAAAGCAACGCATGCGTACCGACGACCAGGTGGGGAAGATGGTTGGGCAGGATGGCTTGGGAACCAGCACTCGAGCCGAGTGCTCCACCCGGAACTTGAAGTTTTGCCGCCGCAAACAGTGGCAGCGGTGCTGCTTCCTCCTTGCGGGACCCGGTGCGCAAGGCCACCCGTAGGCCGAGGGGCTCGCAGAGGCGATGCAGGGTGAGATAATGCTGCTCGGCCAGAATCTGCGTGGGGGCCATGAGTGCGGCTTGGTAACCCGCTTCCACGCACAGCAGCATCGCGGAGAGCGCTACCAGCGTCTTGCCCGAGCCGACGTCGCCGTGGAGCAGGCGATTCATGGGGTGGGGGGAGGCCAGATCCGTGCGAATTTCCGCAATCGCGCGTTGCTGGGCCCCCGTCAGCGGAAACGGGAGCGACGCATGAAAGCGCGCCAGCAATTCACCGGCGCCGCAATGCGCCTGCCCGGGGCGGCTGCCATGCTCGACCCGGCGTGCGGCCACACTGAGCTGGAGGGCGAAAAACTCTTCCAGCACGAGGTGACGCCGCGCGAGTTGGAGCGCCTCATGGCTGTCGGGGAAATGGATCTGCCGCAATGCTTCGATGCGCGGCTGCTTGTCCAGCGCCGGCGGCACGAGATTCGGGAAGGCTGCCGGATCAAGCTGCTGCAGGGTATCCCAAATGATACGGCGCAGCACCCGCGCGGAAAGCCCCTCGCTGGCCCGATGGACCGGCGCAATCCGATCGAGATGAATGGAAACCTCGGCATCGTCATCCACGATCTCAAATTCCGGATGCGCAATCACCACCTGCGAGCCGCTGCGCTTCGGCTTTCCGTACACCACCACCCGCTGCCCGGTGGCCAGTGCTTTCTCCACCCAGTGCGCATTGAACCAGCGCAGGGTGATTGGGGTGCTGAGAATGGTCGCCGTTTCCTCCTCCAGCACCGCGTCGAACATTTTCTGCCGCCCGCGAATCCGCCGCAGCGCGGTCTTTTTGATCAGCCCGCAAATGCACACCGGCTCCGCCGTTTCATCCTGTGGAAAATGATCGAACCGCGTGCGGTCCTCGTAGCGGCGGGGGAAGTGGGTGAGCAAATCCTCCACGCTTTCGAGGCCGAGGCGTTCCAGGGCTTTGACCCGCTGCGGGGCAATCCATTCGCATTCGCGAAGGGGTGTGGTGGGCGTCATTTCAGGCGTTATTCAATCAAGCGTTGTCGAGTTTTACCGCTTGATTAAACTTCTCCATGAAATTCGGCAATGCCGATTCCACCCGGTTCCAGTTCGGAATGAGTGAGGAACTGAGCGGATTGGCGAGGAAGGTTTGGGCGGCGGAGCGAATGGCGCGCACGAACATGGCCACGGCGGTCTCCTCTTCGTGGCGGTCGTATTCCAGCCCATTGATTGCGGCATCCGCCGTATAATAGCGGATGGCGTCCTCCGCCTTGCGGACGTAGGCGCTGAGCAGGGTGTCAAAGACGCCACTATCCAGCTTGATGCCTTCGCTGGCCATGGTGCGGAAAATGCATTTTGCAATATCCACCGCCATTTTGTTCAGGCCCTTTTGCGCATCGCGGGGGGAGAGTTCCTGGTGCTTGTGATCGTAGCGCTCGGTGAGGTCGGACTGGCAGATGCTCTTGGGCGCGGAGACGCGGAAGACCTCGGCCAGCATGCCTACTTCCACCCCCCAGTCCGAGGGAATGCGCGTGCGCCGGGCCACGTCGAGATCGAAGCATACCTCGCCGGAAAGCGGATAGCGGAAGGTATCCATGTAAACGATGAAGGGATGCGGCCCGATGATGCTCTCCAGCGAGCGCAGCAGTGGCGTGAACATCAGCCGCATCACGCGGCCGTTGAGTTTGGTGGTGTAGCGTGCGGAGTAGCCCTTGCAAAAGTCGAAGCCAAGCGTCGGGTGCGCCACCGGATAGCAGAGCCGGGCCAGCATCTCGCGGTCGTAGGTGATGATGTCGCAATCGTGCACTGCGATCATGTGGCAGCGCTCGCTTGCCAGCACGTAGCCGAAGCAGATCCACAGGTTGCGCCCCTTGCCCAGTTCGCCGGTGTCGAGATCGGCGTCCGACAGTTCTTCAAAAAGGCGGCGCATGCGTGGTCCGTCATTCCACAACAGCATCGGCTTTTGCGGGAGCGCGGAGAAAATATGCTTGGCCCGCCGCCAGTCCGCCGCCTTCGCGCCGTCGATTCCCACCACGATCTGCTCGATGTAGTCCACCGACTTCAACTCCTTGAGGATATGCCGCAGGGCCGGGGTGCCGAGCTCCTTCACGTGGCAGGGCAGCACCAGCGCGATTTTGGTTTCCTTCGCATATTCGCGGAGCTCCGCTTCCATGTGGGAAAGCGTGTTTCTACCCAGGCGGTGCAGGGTGGCTATGGAGCCGGTTTGGAAGAAGTCGGACATAGGTGCGTGGAGTTTCGGTTCGGCAGGCAATGTGCGCAAGCGTTGATTCGCAGGGCGGGGGAGGGGTAGGATGGGTAAAACTTATCAACTGAGACCGCTCCTTTTTTGAAACTGATCATTCTTCACTACCAATTCCGTCCCGGCGGTGTCCGGCGGGTGATTGAGCTGGCGACCCCTTTTCTCTGCGCGGCGCTTCGTCCCCGCCTCTCGGGTATCGTGCTGGCGAGTGGAGAAAAGATCGAATCGAAATGGCTGGAGGAGTTTCGGAAACTCGTGGGCGTGCCGGTGGAGGAATTGGTCGAGCGGTCTTTCGGCTACGTTTCGGAATGGGATGAAATCGGCACGGAGACGATGCGCCAGGTGAAGACGGGGGTGCAGCGTTTGCTGGAGCCGCAACGGGAGGCCCTGGTCTGGCTGCACAATCCGGGGGTCGGGCGCAATTTGTTGCTCACACAGGCCGTCCAAAATGGATGCCGCCGGTGTGGGCTGCCATTGGTAATGCATCACCATGATTGGTGGTTCGATAACCGCTGGGCCCGCTGGCGCGAATTTGGCGAAACCGGATTCAAGACGCTCGACGATACGGCTGCGGCGTTATTTAGCGCATCGGAGAACGTGCATCATGTCGCGATCAACCAGTCCGATGCCACTCTCTTGCAACAGCACCTGGGAAAAAAAGCGGCTTGGTTACCCAATCCGTTGGGCCACGAAGCCCCTCCCGGTGCCGCTGGGATGCAAGTGGCGAAAGCGTGGTTGCGCGCGACGATTGACCATGACGGGCCGGTCTGGATTCTGCCCTGTCGCCTGCTGCGTCGTAAAAACCTTGCGGAGGCGCTCTTGCTCACCCGCTGGCTGCGCCCCGAGGCCGTGCTGGTGACGACTGGAGGCGTAAGCTCCACCGATGAAGAAGTCTATGCCGCGCGGCTTGCCCGGGCCGCACGGGAGCACGGCTGGCGGTTGCACCTCTCGGTGCTGGCGGGAAAGGAAAATACCCCGCGCGTGACCGCTTTGGTGGCGGCGGCGGAGGCGGTGGTGCTCACCTCGGTGCAGGAAGGCTTTGGGCTTCCCTACCTGGAGGCGGCCGGAAGCCGCCCGGCCCCTTGTGGCGCGGCGCCTGCCCAATGTCGTGCCTGATCTGGAGCGGTTGGGGCTGCGCTTCCCGCAAAGTTACGACGAACTGCTGGTGGATGGATCGCTCTTTGATCTGCCCGCCGAGCGCTCGCGGCAAAAGCAGCTCTTTCGACAATGGAGAGCAACGATGCCGGAAGCGGTTCAGTCGATGGCCATCGAGCCCGCCTGGCTCCGGCAGCCAGGCGGGGTGCCCTTCAGCCGATTAACCCTCACTGCCCAGTTGGAGGTGTTGATGAAGCCGGTCGAAGAATCATGGAAAAGTTCGCTGGCGGCGAATCCGTGGTTGAAAGACTGGCGGGAGCGGGCCGCAAAAGGCGCGCTCCAGTTGAGCCCCGGTCTGGAACGAGCCCGACCAGAGCTTTCCGGGGCTGCCTATGCCCGCCGCTTCGGCGCGATGCTCTCCGTGCGCGATTCCAGGGCGGTAAACCGTGCGCTTTTGCAAAATGAATTTATTCGCGCGCGGCTTGCACCGGAAAATCTCTACCCGCTATTATGGTCGCTCGATTCATGAAAGTGCGTGCTGTCATTTTCGACGTCTATCACACGTTGATGCACGTCGGCCCCCCGCCGTCCGATGCGCCCGAGCGCTGGCAGGCGTTGTGCCGGAAGTTCTTTGGCCGCTCGTTCCGCCTGTCGCTGGAGGAGTTTTCCGATCTCGTGCGCCGCATTGTTCTGCGCGAGCACCGGGTGGCACATGAGGAAGGGGTCGCCTTTCCCGAGATTTGCTGGCCGCAGGTGGTCGCCGAGGCGCTGAAGGAAGTGCGGCGGCTGGAGGAGCCGCAGCGCGAAGAGTTCTTCCTCGAGCACATGCGCCTGCAGCGTTCGCTCAGCCTTATGCCCGGCGCGGCGGCGATGCTGCGCATCTGCCGTGATCGCGGTCTCACCATGGGCATCGCGTCGAATGCGCAGAGCTATACGCTGCTGGAAATCGAGGCACTGTTGCAGCCGGAGGGGCTTTCGCTGGAAATGTTCGACCCTCATCTGCGCTTCTGGTCGTTTGAAAATGGGTTTGGAAAGCCGAATCCGCATGTCTTCCGCGTGCTCGGTGCCCGGCTCTGGGCGCGTGGCGTGGCCCCCGGCGCGATCCTCATGGTGGGCGACCGGCTGGACAACGATGTGCTGCCCTCGAAACGCCAGGGCTGGCAGACGTGGCATCTTTCCCCATCGCCGAAGGAATCTCCCGGCGGCAACTTCGAGCAGTTGGTGGGCTGGCTGGAGGAGCAGGCCGTGACTGAGGCCGGCGAGCAAATTCAGGTGAGCTTGAGCCAGGCGCGCCCGTAAGGTGGCAGCGTGATCTTGGTGCGACCATCGTTGATGATGATTTCGTGTTCCGCTTGCAGCAGATTGGTCGCTTTCACGACCTCCGGAAAACCCACCAGCGCCAGGGCGATCGCGCGGGGCGCGTTGGTGACGTTGAAGAGGCAGAGCACCCGGCTGCCCGCCTCGCTCCGGAGCAGGGCAAAGCAGTGTTCCCCGGCATCGAGCACGGTCTGGCCCGCCCCGGGGCTGAAGGCCGGCTCGGAGCGGCGAAGATGCAGCATCCGGCGGAAGCCCAGAAATACCTGCGCGCGTAACGACATCGGATCGGCCAGCTCGTTTTCGATGGCTTCGAGCGGGAGTTTTTCGCGATTGATGCGCCGGAAAATACCCGCTGCTTCCGCGCCGGCCCGGTCTCCACGCGAGCCAAAGAGCGAGTGGAAATAAATCCCGGGCACCCCGCGCAGCACGAGCATGATTCCCTGGGCGACGAGAAAACGCGCGATCTGAATCTCCCGCGGTTCGTGCGCATGCGGATGGTTGAGCGCATCGAAGTAGTTGATATTCAGCTCATAGGGACTTTGCGTGCCGTCGGGATTGTTCTTCATTGAGACGAAGCCGCCCCGGGCCCGCGTTTTCTGCACCAGCTCGTCGATCTCCGCGGGCTTCAAAATCCCCCGCGCCGGGTTCACCCCGATCCCATCGTGCGAAGCCAGGAAATTGAAGAAAGTGACTGCCTGCGAGGGCAGTTCCAGCGTGTCCGCCCATGCCGTGAGCCGCGTGGCGTTGCCGGTCTGGAGCGTATGCAGCACCAGCGGCGGCAGGGCAAAGTTATAAACCAACTGCGCCTCGTCCCGGCCATCGCCGAAGTACCAGATATTGTCCGGATGCGGGACATTCGTTTCGGTAATGAGCATCGCCTGCGGCGCAATTTCATCCAGCAGCGCGCGCCAGAGCTGAATCACGGCATGTGTCTGCGGCAGATGGATGCACGAGGTGCCGATCTCCTTCCACAAGTAGGCAATCGCATCGAGGCGGATGAATTTCGCGCCCTTGCTGAGGTAAAAAAGCAGCGCCTCGGTGACCGCGATCAGCACCGCCGGGTTCGCGAAATTCAAGTCCACCTGATCCGCGCTAAAGGTAGTCCAGACCTGACGCCGTTCGTTCGCGGCGTTGAATTCCGTCAGTAACGGCAGCGCCCGCGGCCGGACGACCTGGGATAGATCGGGATGACCTTTTACCGTAGTGAAAAAATCCGCCCGCTCCGGATTGTTGGCGAGAAATTCACGGAACCAGCTTCCCTGCGCCGAGAGATGGTTGAAAACCGCGTCGAACATCAGGTCGAAGCGCGCGGCGAGCGGTTGCAGATTTTCCCAGGTCCCGTATTCCTCCGCGATCGTGAAGTAATCCTTCACCGAAAAGCCATCGTCGGAAGACCACGGGTAGAACGGCAGCAAGTGGACCGCACTCAGCACGCCGGCCAGATGATCGGCCGCAAATCTTCCCAGCGTTTCGAGGGGAGCGACTCCGGGCTCCTGCAGTTGGTCGGCATAAGTGATGAGAATGGCGTCCCGCTGCGTAAGCGGGAGAGGCTCGCGTGGCCCTTGCAAGGCTTGGACGAAAGGTTTCCAGCGAGCGGCAAGGTCACTCAACTGGTTCACTACCTCCGGTCCCTTTTCCTCGCCGTAAATAAAAGATGCAAGCGCGTGAATCCCCTCATTCATACTTCAAAAATACGTTGGCCCGCCGTGCTCTGCATGGGAAAAAGCATCGGAAAAGGTGGTTTTCTCCCGGTTGACAGTTTGGCGACCACAAAGTGTTCAGGAAGGGAAATAATTGCCGCTTTTCGGAATTTGGGGGAGGGGTGTTCAACTCAAAAATGAGTAGGAAAAATTTTCCTTTACAGAGAGAAATTATGATTTTTATCAACGTGGCATGGGATTGGCTAAAGGGTCCGGCAAGCACATGTTTGATCACTTTATGAATCTTAAAACCCATCCCCGCCCCGCGGAGAATCCGGAGCTTGGAAAACTCTTCTTCGAGCGCATTCCATGGAATCAGCCCCGGTTCCTGATCTTTATTTCCGCCGTGGTCGTTCTGCTGGATTTCATGACCGGCCCCTACCTCGCGTTCCCCTTCTTCTTCGTTTTTCCCGTGCTGCTCATGGCCTGGAACTCCAGCACGCGCCTCGCCATCACCCTGGCGATCGTCCTCAGCCTCATCCGGACCGCCTTCAATCACTACTGGCATCTCCCCATGTCCTGGGAAGTCTCGGTCTTGAACACGATCATGCGCGCCGGGGTGCTGATCCTGATCGCCAAAATGGCGGGCCGCCTCTCCGTGCAGGCGAAGTTACTGCGCGAGCGTGTGACCACCCTCGAAGGGTTGCTCCCGATCTGCGGCTTCTGCAAAAAAATCCGCGATGAAAAGAACGAGTGGCAGCAGGTCGAGCGCTACATCAGCGACCGCACCGATGCGGATTTCAGCCATGGCATCTGCCCCTGCTGCGCGGAGGAGCACTACGGCGACGCGATGGAAAAAATTCGCAGCCGTCGCACCGGCCTCGCCACCTATCCCGAGGCGGCCTGATTTTTTCGCCCGCCCCCCCCGGTTGCGTTGAAAGTTTGCAGCCGGAGGCCGGGGCATCTACGATGGGCAGTTGATGAGCAGCGCTTTTATCCCATCGTGCCCGCCCAAGCGGATCGGGTTTCTCTCCACGCGCTTTCACGGAACGGATGGCGTGACCCTGGAGGCGGCCAAGTGGGCCCGCATTCTGGAGGCGGATGGTCATTCCAGCTTCTGGATGGCCGGGTTGCTGGAAACTCCCGCCGCCGTGAGCCATCTCGCCCCGCTGGCTTTCTTCAATCATCCCGAGGTCGCCGTCCTGCAGGCAAAGCTCTTCGGCGTCTCCACCCGCAGTCGCGCGGTGACCCATGAAATCCAGTGGATGAAGGAAATGCTCAAGGACGAGATCATGGCTTTCATCGAGCAGTTCCAGCTTGAGGTGCTCGTGCCGCAGAACGTGCTCGCCATCCCCATGCACATTCCGCTCGGGCTGGCCGTCACCGAGGTGCTGGCCGAGACGGGTTTGCCGACGATTGCCCACCATCACGATTTCACCTGGGAGCGGGAGCGGTTCACCATCAATGGCGTGGGCGATTACCTGCAGGCCGCCTTTCCGCCCTCCCTCCCGCAGATCGAGCACGTGGTGATCAACTCCATGGGGCAGAAGGAGTCTCGCGCGCCGCTTCGGGCTGCCCTCCACGGTGATTCCCAATATTCTCGATTACGAGACCCCGCCGCCCGGGATTGATGATTACAACGCCGATTTCCGCCGCGAGATCGGGCTCAGAGACGACGATATCCTCATCCTGCAACCCACGCGGATCGTGGCCCGCAAGGGCATTGAGCACGCCATCGAACTGGTGCGCCAGTTGAAGGAACCTCGCGCGAAGCTCGTGATTTCGCACCCCGCCGGCGATGAAGGCGATGCCTATGTAAAAATGCTCATGGAGCGCATCGGCGATTCGGGCGTGGACGTCCGTTTTATCGCCGAACGGGTCGCGGAAAAACGGGGCCTGGATGCGCAGGGGCGCAAGCTCTACACGCTCTTCGACGTCTATCCGCATGCGGATCTGGTGACTTACCCGAGCCTTTACGAGGGATTTGGCAACGCCTTTCTGGAAGCGATCTATTTCCGCAAGCCGGTGGTGGTCAATGCCTATGCCGTCTATGCGCGGGACATTCAGCCGCTCGGCTTCCGCACCATCCTCATGTCGCAAGTGGTCACCAGCGAAGTAATCCGGCAGACCCGCGAGATTTTGAACAGCGAAGCCCTGCGCCGTGAGTGGGCCAATGTGAATTACGAGCTGGGCCTCAAGTATTTTTCCCATGCCGTGGCGCGACGGAAACTCCACGCCCGGCTCGCCAATCTCTTCGGTGAAGGCACCTGATGCGTTCCCACTAAAATCCCTCCAACCCCGATATGAAATCCAAACTCCTTCCCGCACTCGTTTTACTGGCCATGACCACCCTGGCCCAGGCGGAGATCAAACATGCGACGGTCGATTACCAGCAGGGGCAGACTACCCTGGAGGGGTATCTGGCCTGGGACGATTCCACCTCCGCGCCCCGTCCCGGTGTGCTCGTCGTTCACAACTGGATGGGGCTGACGAAGGATACGGAAGAAATTGCCGACCGTCTGGCGAAGCTGGGCTACGTCGCTTTCGCCGCCGATATTTATGGCAAGGGCGTTCGCCCGGCGAGCCAGGCGGAGGCGGGCGCCCAGGCCGGAAAATACAAGGCCGACCGGCCGCTCCTGCGTCAGCGCGTCGAGGCCGCGCTGGCGGAGCTGCGCCAGCAAAAGACGGTCGATCCATCGAAGATCGCCGCCATCGGCTATTGTTTCGGGGGCACCACCGTTCTTGAGCTTGCACGGGACGGCGCGGCGATTGCCGGGGTGGTGAGCTTTCACGGCGGCCTGGATTCCCCCACGCCCGCCGATGGGAAAAACATCAAAGCGAAATTGCTGATTCTGCACGGAGCCAACGACCCCACCAATTCGCCGGAAAATGTGGCCGCGTTTCAAGACGAGCTCCGCCAGGCCCATGTCGATTGGCAGATGGTTTACTACGGCAACGCCGTGCACGCCTTCACCGACAAATCCGCCGGCAACGATCCCACCAAGCCCGTCGCTTACGACGCCAAAGCCGACCGTCGCTCCTGGCAGGCGATGAAAGATTTCTTCGCCGAGATCTTCGGCGAGCCGGAGAAATAATCCTTTCTCCCAACAGATCTTAAACTGGATGCCCCGTGGTGCTTTTAGGCGTCCATTGATCTTTCTATGTCACCCCGGGCGAAGCCGGGGGGCTCAAATGGTTCTGCGCTGGGTTGCCTCGGGAATCCCAGCGGAAGCGAGGCGCTGCATAAGCTACTCCGCACTCCGAATCGCCTGCACCTGGATTTGCAGCTCCGTGCGTCCATTGAAAGTATTGGGCTCCACCCGGCAGGCGATATCCCACGGCGGGCGGGGCAGCTCATCCACCGCGGCATTGAAGTAAATCGCCCGCTTTTCCAGGCGGCCTTTCCGCAGCGTGAGCAGCAGATGCTTTTCCTTCAGCACCCGGGGCTCTCCCGCTGGCGTCACGCCACGCAGGCACAGCATCGGCTGCGAATTCCCCATGCCAAAAGGCTGGAGCATTTCGTGCCGGTCGAGGAACCGCTGGTCGAGCTCTTCCAGTTCCACCTCGCCATCGAGGTGCAGGCGAGGAATCAGGTCATCCGCCGTGAGCCGGCTCAGTCCGGTCTGGAGAAACGCGGTGCGAAAAGCCTCATAGTTTTTTCGGTGGATCGTCAATCCCGCCGCCATCTCGTGCCCGCCGTAGCGATCCAGGTGCGCCCCGCATTCGGTCAGCGCCTCGACCAGCGAAAAGCCGCTGATGCTGCGTCCGCTGCCTTTGCCCACCCCGTCATCGTCAAAGGCAATCACGAAGACCGGCCGGTGGTGCCGCCGCATCAGCCGCGAGGCCACGATGCCGATCACGCCGGGATGCCAGCCCAGTTCGCTCACCACGATCGCCGCGTCGCGGGTGGCGTCGAAAGTTTCGGCAATCCGCTTCTCGGCCGCGAGCAGGGTCTGGTTTTCCACCCCCTGCCGCTCGCGGTTTTGCTGGTCGAGCATGCCGGCCAGCATTCGCGCCCGGCCCGGATCGTCGGTGAGTAATAAATCGAGCGCCGCCTCGGCCGTGCCCAGCCGCCCGGCCAGCATTCAAGCGCGGCCCGAGCCGGAAGCCGACATCCGACGGGCTGAGCGGCGCCTTGATTCCGGTGATCTCCACCAGCGCCCGGAGCCCTGCGGAGTTCGTCTCCGCAATTTGCTTCAGTCCATGGTGAACCAGAATGCGATTTTCCCCGGTCAGCGGCACGATGTCCGCGATCGTTCCGAGCGCCACCAGGTCGAGCTGTTCCCGCAGATCGAACCCCGGAATAGGCCGTCGTTTGAGCAACGCATGGCAGGCTTTGAAAACCACGCCCGCGCTGCACAGGTAGTGGAAATCGTCGCCCAGCTTGGGGTTGACCAGCGCGATGCAGGGCGGCAGTTCCGCCGCCGCTTCGTGGTGATCGAAGACCAGCACATCCACCCCTTCGTTCTGCAACGCCGTGATTTCGGCCACCGCCGAGGTGCCGCAGTCCACGGTGATCAGCAGTTGCGGGCGATAGGTTTCCACGCATCGCTTTACGCCATCCGGCGTGAGCCCGTAGCCCTCGTCCATGCGCAGGGGCAGAAACGGCTTGGGATCAGCCCCCGCCGCCTTGAGCAGCTTGGTAAAAAGGGCGAGCGAGGTGACGCCATCCACATCGTAGTCGCCGTAGAGCACGATCCGCTCGCGCCGGTCCAGCGCCTGGAGAATCCGGGTGACCGCCCGTTCCATCCCGGGCAGTTGAAAAGGGTCGGAGAGCGTTTTCAAGCGTGGCTGGAGGAAGCCCGCGGCAATCGCTGGATCATCGACTCCGAGCCGCACCAGATGCGAGGCCACGAACGCGGGCAGCTGAAGCTCGCGGCGCAACGCCTGCACCAGTGCCGGTTCGACCGGTGGGGAAAAGATCCACTTCATCATTCGCTGATCTTCCCGACGATGCCGAGACAACGGGTAATGAGGGCGGTCCAGCCCGTTTGGTGCGAGGCCCCGAGGCCCTCGCCCGTATCGCCATGGAAATACTCGTGGAACAGCAGCAGGTCCCGCCAGTGCGGATCGCTGGCAAAGCACTCGCGATGCCCCATGCAGGGCCGATGCCCGGTTTCATTGGGCGTCACCAGCCTGGCCAGGCGGCTCGCCAGTTCGGTGGCGACTTGCTGGAGATTCATCTTGTGGCCCGAGCCGGTCGGGCACTCGACCTGGAGCGAGTCGCCATAGAAATGGTGATAGCGTTCCAGCGCTTCCACGATCAGGTAATTGATCGGCAGCCACACCGGCCCGCGCCAGTTCGAGTTGCCGCCGAAGAGCCCGGTGCCGGATTCCGCGGGCTCGTAATCGATGCGGAAGCTCATCCCATCCAGCTCCATGGTGTAGGGCTTCCCGCGATAGGCGGCCGAGAGCGAGCGCAATCCATACGGGGAAAGGAATTCCGCTTCGTCGAGCATGTAGCGCAACATCCGCTCCAGCCGCTCGCGCGAGGGCACGGCGAGCAGGCGGTGCGAGTGATTCTCGTCCAGGGCACAGGATTCCACGCAGGAAATATGCTGGGTCAGGTCGGGCCGGTATTGCATGAACCACTTCAGCCGCTTGGCAAAGCCGGGCAGGCGGTCGATCGTTTCCTGCTCCAGGATTTCCACACTGATGAGCGGGATGAGCCCCACCAGCGAGCGGATGCGCAGCGGGATGCTGCCATCGTTCGGGTTCAGCAACTGGTCGTAGTAAAAGCCGTCCTCTTCGTTCCACAGCCCGGTTTCCCCGATGCCGTTCATCGCATCCACGATCTGGATGTAGTGCTCGAAAAACTTCGAGGCGATGTCTTCGTAAGCGGGATTGGTCAAGGCGAGCTCGAGCGCCATCGACAGCATCGTGCCGCAATAGAAGGCCATCCACGCCGTGCCGTCCGCCTGCGCCAGCTTGCGCCCGTTGGGCAACGGTTGCGAGCGGTCGAAGAGGCCGATGTTATCGAGCCCCAGAAAGCCCCCGGCGAAGACGTGCCGGCCCTGGATGTCCTTGCGATTGACCCACCACGTAAAGTTGAGCAGCAGCTTTTGGAAACAACGCTCGAGAAACAGCAGGTCGCGATTGCCCGCCGCGCCGCTGATCTTGTAAACGCGCCAGGAGGCCCACGCATGCACGGGCGGGTTGACGTCCTTGAAGTCCCATTCGTAGGCCGGGAGCTGGCCGTTGGGATGCATGTACCACTCGCGCAGGAAAAGCTGGAGCTGGGCTTTCGCAAAATCGGAGTCGATCCGGGCAAACGGGATCATGTGGAACGCCAGATCCCAGGCGGCAAACCACGGGTATTCCCATTTGTCGGGCATGGAAATGACGTCGTTGCTGAACAGGTGGCGCCAGTCCCCGTTGCGGTGCTGCTGGTGTCCCGCCGGGGGCGCGGGCATGTTCGGATCGCCATCCAGCCAGTTCTCGACCACGTAGTTGTAAAACTGCTTCGACCAGAGTAGCCCCGCATAGCCCTGCCGGACGATATTCTGCTGCTCGGGGGTGAGATTGGCTGAAATGGTTTCGGAATAAAACGTATCCGCTTCCGCGTGGCGGGTGGCAAAAATGGAATCGAAGTCCGCAAAGGGCTTCGCCGGGGCATTCTGCGCCGGGAAGAGCCGCAGTTTCACCACCACCTCGCCGTGGGGCGGAAGATTGAAGGTGTAGTGCGGCGCGCACTTGGTCCCGTACGCCCTGGGATTCACGGCGGCGGCTTCCCTGTTGACGACGAAGCGGTGAAACGCATCCTTCACGTAGGGCGAGGGATTATCGACCTGAAAGAGCCGTTGGAAATTGGTTTCGTTTTCGGTGAAGAGCAGCGGCGCCGGGGTGTCGATGGCCAGGCGGAATTCCCCGAGCGTCTCATGATTGGCGCGAATGGTGGTGTCGTCGATCCGCTCCATCCGCGGCTTGAGATGGCAGCCTTCGTGGGTGCAGCCCCACGTCCACGTATTGCGAAACCAGAGCGTCGGCAGCAAATGAATCGGCGCGGCACTCGGCCCGCGATTCGCGATCGTGAGCCGGATGAGCGTGTCGTCCGGTCCGGCCTTGGCATACTCGGCGATCACATCGAAGTAGCGCGACTCGTTGAACACGCCGGCATCCATCAACTCAAATTCGGGATCGAGCCGGGAGCGTTTCGCATTTTCCTCGCGCAGGCGGGCGTAGGGAAATTCCGCCTGCGGATACTTGTAGATCGCCTTCGCATAGGAATGCGTGGGCGTGGAATCCACGTAGAAATAGCATTCCTTCACGTCCTCGCCGTGGTTGCCCTCGCCGTTGTTCAGGCCGAAGAGGCGTTCCTTGAGGATCGGGTCGTGTTCGTTCCAGAGCGCGAGGGCAAAGCAGAGGCGGCCCTGGCGGTCGCTCCAGCCGAGCAGGCCGTCCTCGCCCCAGCGGTACGCGCGGCTCCGCGCATGGTCGTGCGGGAAGTAGTTCCAGGCGTCGCCGGTGTCGGAGTAGTCTTCGCGGACGGTCGCCCACTGGCGTTCGGAGAGGTAGGGCCCCCAACGCTTCCAGTTGTTTTCCCGCGTGGCATCCTGGGTAAGGCGGATCTTTTCTGCTGCAAGGGTCGCATCGGCCATGACCCACCCAAGGTAAAAAGGGAAAACCTTCCCGTCGAGTCCCTACTTTTCCCCGGTGAAAAGAGCAATCGCATCCTCGTCGGCTCTATTTTTCCCCGAAATAGCAGGCAAAGACGGCATTGCGATGGAGCACGTCCCAGGTGGTGAAGCCCGCCTTTTGCAGGAGGCCGAACTGAAAATGCAGGGAGCGCGGAGAATCCTCCTTCTCGATATAGCCGAAAACCTTCTGGCAGTAATCGGGACCACCGATGCTGGTGAGGTAGTCGGCATAACGACTCCACATCATCGCCTGCATCGCCGGGGCGTCGAAATAAACCATGTCGGCCACATAGAGGCCGGCCGGCCGGGTTTCAACCAGCGGTGCAGTAACGTGAAGACGTGCTCCCAGTCCTGATCCTCGCGCAAGTGGTGCAGGACGGCTCCGGCCAGAATGCCGTCAAACGAGGCTTCGGGAAAGTTCAGCGCCCGCAAATCGGATTGCGTGGTCTGGACCTGGGTTGCGCCCGCGCTTTGCACGCGACTGCGGGCGCGCTCCAGCATGGGCTGGCTCAGGTCCACCAGGTGGGAATCGAGCGGGCCGCATTCCTGCATCACCCGCAGGGTGAAGTTTCCCGCGCCGCAGCCGAGGTCCAGCACCCGGGCTCCCGGCGGCAAGTGCGTGGCGGCGGATTGTGCGACCAGCTCCAGCACGATGGGTGCATCCATGGTCGCCTGCTGGCCGGTTTCCAGTTTGCTGAACCGTTCGACATCCTGGTCGAACCGGGCGCGGATTTCTTCGAGGGTGGATTTTTCGGAAAGCAAAGTCATGCCACCACTCTGCCGCCGCCGCGAGTTAGTTTGAAATACTATGATTGAATGGTATTGATGCGCAATGAGCATGAATCGTCCGACCATTCACGAACTGGAATGCTTTGTCGCGGTGGCGGGGGAGCTGAACTTTTCCCGGGCGGCGGCCCGGCTGCGCTTGAGCCAGCCCCCACTTTCCCGGCAGATCCAGGCGCTTGAGGAAAAGCTGGGCTGCCGCCTGCTCGAGCGTAGCACCCGCGCCGTGAGTCTCACCGCGGCTGGACAGCTCTTTCTCACGGACGTGCAGGGGATTTTCAATCAACTCGATGGCGCGGCGGAGGTGGTGCGTCGCATCGCGAAAGGGGAGAACTCACGACTTCGCCTCGGCTTTGTCGGGGCGCTGATGGACGGGGAATTGGTGCAGCTTCTCCAACGCTTTCGCAAGCGGCATCCCCAGTGTCAGCTTCACCTCACTGATCTGACTCCTGGCCCGCAAATGCAGGCGCTGCTGGCGGGGCAGCTCGATGGCGCGTTCATTGGCGCCTCCCCGAAAGGCAGTCCGAAACGGCTGGAGGCCTTGATCTGGAAACGGGAGCGACTTCTATTTGCGATGCCGGCCTCGCATGGGATGGCGGGCCAGGCCTCCATTCGCCCCGCCCAACTCGGTGCGGAGGGGTGGGTGATGGTTTCCCGTGAGGCGGCCCCCGCCTTTCGCCAGCAATTCGATCACTGGTGCGAGACGGCGGGCTTCAAGCCGCGCATCGTGCAGGAATCGGAGCGGGTCGCGGCCGTCCTGACCATGGTGGCGGCAGGGCAGGGAATCAGTTTGCTTCCCCCGGGGCTGTCGCGATTGATCGGGCCGGGCGTGGCTTTCATTCCGGTCTCCGGGGCGCGCCCGCCGGTTTTGGAACACACCTTCCTGCACCCGAAAAAGCGGGCTTCCCGCGAGTTGTCGGATTTTGTGGAATTGCTGAAGGAATGCCAGCGAAAGCGGGGAGGCGGGCCGGGTTCCCGAATGGCAAAACAAGAGGCCTAACCCACGCCCTTGATCACGGAACTTCCCCCCGCGCTGTAGCCACGGCCCTGTGGGCCGTTGGGGAAAGACGAAGCTCCCGCAAAAAGCTAATTCCAAGATAAGAAGCAATTACCCCGCGCTTTTGGAAGCGCGCTACGATTCCATGGCCCGTTCTTCCCCAACGGCCCACAGGGCCGTGGCTACAGCGTTCGCAGAGTATGGACCGCTTTTTATTACCGGAAGCGTCTGCGTGGAAATTCGTGAACACGGCCTAGAGCTGCTGGATGAGCAAATGGTAGAAGGCCTTGCCCGTGGTGCTGGTGACGGGAGTGAAAACCAGATCGGAGCCGGTTCCGGCCAGCGTTTGCAGGGATTGCCAGGAGCCGCCGGTGAGATCGCTGATCGATTGCAGGGTATAACTATGGCCGACGACGGAGGAGCGCTCGGTCGCCGTGGTGAGGATGGAGGTGCCGCCGGTGGACACGGAATTGACGACGAAATTCATTTGCTCCGCCGCAGTAATCGCTGGCGAGGAAATGGTGATGGTGGCGGAATTGTTCAGCGAAGCGCTGGAGGCCTGGATGCTGGCCGTGCCGCTGATCGTCGGCGCCAGGTAGAGCCCCGAGGTCGCATCAATCGAGCCGCCCCCGCTCAGGAGACTCCAGGCGAACGAGGGTTGCGAGGCCAGGACGGTGCCGAACTGGTCGTACGCCGTCGCGGTGAACTGGCGGGTGCCGCCGGTTATCGCCGTCGTCGGCGTGGGGGTGACGGCAACGCTGGAGAAGACCTGGTTGACAGTGACGCTCACCGTGCTGGTGGTGCTGGAGCCGCCCGGGTCGGTGATGGTGACGAGGAAGTTATAAGTCCCCGCGCTGGAGAAGGTCGCCGTGGTGTTGGCGGCGGAGTTCGTGCCGTTGTTGCTGAAGGTGACCGGGGCCGGTGAAGTGCCGGTCAGGCTCCAGGCGTAGGTGAGATTCGAGGCGCCGGTATTATCCGCTGCCGCGACACTCAGCGCGCTGGTGAGGCCGTTGCTGGCAACCGTCCCGGCAGCCGTGGTGGTGACGACCGGACCGGAGGTTTGAACGAAGACGAGCGGGCTGCCGTAGCTCACGCTGATCACGCCGTTGGACGGAACGACGAAGGATGCCTGCGTCACCAGGTTCTTGCCCACGCGTCCCCACAGGTCGGGCGGCATCGTGTAGGAAAGCGAAGTGGACGAGTTCAGGTTCATCGCGACGAAGTAGTTTCCATAGCGGCAGGCATAGAGCCCGCCGAAGCCGTTCACCGAGTCCATGCTCGCGGTCGAGGTGCGATCGATCGTCGGGGTCGAATAGTGGATGCGGGCAATGTTATCGACTTGGGCGGTGGAGAGATTGCGCGTGGAGCTGGAGGAGAAGGCGCGCCGCCATTGCAATTCCAGGTAGAGGCGGTCGATTTCGCCGGTCGAGGTGGTTTGTTGAACCGCTACCGTGCAGCCCTGCGGATCGGCCCACGCGAAGTCCGGCTGGCCCGCTTCGGTATAGACTTTGGTGCTGGTGGCCGGGGCCTGGAGCGCGGCGGAATAGCTGTCCACATTCAGCAGTGCGTAGCCCACGCTGTCCACATAGTGCGCATTGGAGGAAGCCAGGATGGTGATGGTGTCGTTGTCCTGATAACCGATCTGCGTGAACCGCTGGGCGAGGGCATTGTTCAACCCCGAAGGCGACGCGGCATAGGGCATCCCATCGTTGAAGAAGTCCACCCGCCCCGGCCACTCGAGCGTGCGCGTGCTGATCGTTTCCTCCTTCCGCCAACTGCTGTAGCCGGAGTCATCGATGCCCGGGAAGAAGAAATGCGCGCCGGCGGTGATCGCGCTGTTCGCCTGCTGGGCCACGGTGGCATCGCCAGTGAGTTCGGCGAGGTAAACGAGCTCGGTCACGCAATTACCCATCCCGTAGTTGCCATCATAGCCGCCGCCCAGCGTGCCCCAGGGCTCCAGCGGCAGGGCCAGCGGCGAGAACCACACGCCGGCCTGCGAGGCGGTGGTGCTCAGCGGAGAGGCGGCCAGTCCGGTGGCGGAGTAAACGTATTGCAACGCGGCGCTGGTGCTCAGTGCGGTGGAGCCGAGGGAGACCGCGGCCTGGTTTTCCAGCCACATCGCGGTCATCTGCGCGAGGTCCTGGTTGGTGGCATGGCCGCGGTTGTTGAGCAGGAACTGCACGTTGCCGCTGAACAGGTTGGCCCAGGCCTGCTGGCGGGTGAGGGTGTTTACGCCGTCGCTGATCGTGGCGCTGAGATAGGCTTGCAGCAGCGTGTTGGTCGTCGAGTCCTTCTGCGCCTCGGCATAGATCAGATTGAAGGCCAGCCCCAGCCCTTGCGTGCCGTAACCTTCCAGCGGACTGCCGCCGGCGGTTCGGCTGGGCGCGCCGACCCAGACCGTGCCGGTGCCGTTATAGACGGACAGGCCGCCATTCGAGCCCTGCATCAGGCAGCAAAAATCGAGCGCCTTCACCACGCGGTCGAGATACGTCGCATCGTGGTAATGGCCGGACCAGGAGGTCACGTATGCCTTGGCCAGATAAGACGGAATGCGGAGATTGACGGCATTGCCGGAACTCACCTGTACCGCGATTTGATCCAGCGTCGGCGGGCTGCTGGCGCTGGCTCCCTTGTAGATCGCGCCGATTGGTGAAAAGCTCGCGCCCGCGCTGCTGGTCGAGTTGATTCCGCTCCAGGACGAGCCGTAAACCTGCCATCCGGCAACCGTGGTGATCGCGCTCACGCAACTGCTTTGCAGGGTGCTGATCGTGCTGCTGATGCTCGGGGGCGTACTGGGCGTGAGCGCGGTGGGAGCGGTGCCCTGGGTTTCGCTGGTCGGCACTTGAAAATAAGGATCGGTGCCGGTATAAGCCGCATAGACGCCTACGCTTTGCCCGGAGGGAGTTCCTTCCTGCGAGCCCGAGGCCGCATAGGGCGAGAGCGCGCCTACTTCACCGAGTTGCAATGTCACCGTGCCGGTGGTGGTGTTGATGAGTTCCGACGGAATCAGAAACGTCACGTAATAGAAGCGGCCCGGGAAGGGGGCGACCCCCGCGAGGTTGAAGTAGATCGGGGCCATGAGGTCGTTATAAACGCCGTCGTAGTTGTTGTAGAAACCGTAATGGTTGCTGCTGGGTAGCGACGTGGTAGCACCTGCTTTGTAGAGGTATAGCGTATTGGTGGTGGTATCGGAGCCCCAGAGTTTGACGGTGAGATAGTTCTTGGTGGCCGGGTTGACCGTCATAGTGAAGGTAAGGAACGTATCCGGCATGATGTGGCGGCAGGTCTGGCCCAGCCCGCCGGCGGTATCGAGGACAGTGCCCGTGGAACTCAGCGCATGCGCGGATTCAGCCGTGGTATTGCCGAAGTTGAACGAATCGAGTGGAGCCGCCGGGGGCGAGTAAGGCGAGAGGAGATTGAGGACGATGTTGTTGCCGACCAGCCGTAACGTGGAGCCGGGATAGGCTGAGAGACCGGTGCCGAGCACGAGACCGGAGGTGATGTTGCCATTGCTGTCAGTGACGAGGTTTTTATAGATGGTGCTGGCGTTCCCGCTGATCAGCACATACTGGCCTGCATAGAGAACGCCGCCGGAGGTGTCGGAGAAATTAATCGTGTTGCTGTTGAAGACCACGCTGTTGGCGGCGGCATTGGTGATGGCGAGTGCGGAGGTCGCAAAATTGACCCCAAGCGGGATTTGAATCACTCCCCCCGAGGCCATGGTCAGAATGGGGCGCGTCGAATTGGTGCCATCCAGGGCCAGCGTGCCGAGGCCGGCATTGCTCGCTGGATCGCCGGGGGAGAGGAATCCGCTCACCGAGATGCCCGTACCACTGCCGGTGGAGTCCGAGAGCGAAATGGTGCCGGTGCCGCCCAGCGTGCCCCCCGAGGCAATCATGTAGGCCCCGGTGCTGGCGCTTTCCGTATGGGTGCCATCCACGAGCAGGGTGGCTCCGCTGCTGACACTGGTCGCCCCCGTATAAGTATTGGCGGAAGTGCTGCTCATCAGCAACGTCCCCGCACTGACTGTGACCGTGCCGCTGCCGACCAGGTTGCCGGAAATAGTCTGGGTGCCGCTGCCGGATTTTATGAGACTGGTGGCGGAGGCGGTGCCGGAAAAGTTCTGACCGATCAGCCCTCCGTAATTGCCGCTACCGCCATTGGCCCCAACTGTGAGCGAATAGGCCCCGGTGATGCGACCGTAGCTGTTGCCATTGAGGGCATCGACGCTTTGCGCCGCGCTGAGTGAAAGACCGGCGAGCGTACCATTGGTGGTGGATTGGGGGTCGCCGAGGGTGAGAGATTGGGCTGGTAGTTGATTCGCCGCCGTTGGTTGCACGTAGCCCCGCTCGACAGTGAGCCCACCGCTGAAGCTGCTCCAATCCACATTGGTAATGCGGAGAGTCTTGGCGGGTTCGCTACCGGTGGCGGCGAGCCCGGAGCCGGTTAATGTGCCTCCCGCCGGGGAAAGAATAAGCAAGCCCTGGCTGCCCGCAATTTTTAGAACCCCGGTCTGGCCGAGGTTAAGCAACCGGGTCACGGCGGAAGGCATGACCAGGGTCGGCGTCGTGAGGCCGGAGACATTTCCCGAGACGGCGAAAGTGAGCGTATTGCTCGAACTGCTGCCACTGATCAGTGATAGATCGCTGGCGCTGCCGCTGGTGTTCGTGAAGGAAAATTCACCCAGCGTGAGGTTACCATCAAGGCTGATGCCGGGAACGTTGGCCACCGGGGAGTTATTGAAAGTGGCGATCGCATCGGTGCCGCTGGCGATGGCGCTGGAGGTCCAGTTGGAAGCCGTCTGCCAGCTTTGATAAGCCTGGGCCGTGCCATTGGAAATGGTGCTGGTGGCGGAGATGGCCGTCCCACCAGCGGTGGTGGCGAGGCGAATCGTGGTGCCACTGGCGTAAACGACGAAGTAGTTTGTATTCGCGGTGAAACCGCCGGGAACCGTCGTAGTGAGCCGAAGCTCACGCCCCACCGAAAATGAGGAGCCGGACCAGGTGAGGTTGGTGCTGCCACCGGTAGAGGTAAGTGTGGAGGTCGTGACCGCGACCGGGTTCGACCAAGTGCCATCGGTAGCGAAAGCCGCCGTGGATAACAGAAGCAGGAGGATAATTGATTTCATCGCGGGGGGCGAGGAGGGCTAGGAGTTGGAGGTAGTGATTCCGCAATCATCCCGGCGAACGTGCCGTAACTCCATGGCATGCAGGGATAAAATGTTGTGATGATTACAACGGCCTGCGATGGCGCTTCTCAAGCAAGGCAATCGTTACACGCTTAACTCTCCGGGACTGCCCAGCCCCGCTGAACGACAGAGAAAATGAAGGGCGAGTGGGCGATTAAGTCCCAATCTGCATTACGTTTTTGATCCCGGGCGGATTGCCGAGCAGCAGGTCCTTGAAATTATCGAGCTGGTAATGACCCGTGATGAGGGATTTGACGGCGGCTGGCCATTTTTTGGCGAAATCGCCAAGATCCTTGATGGCGGCGGTGTAGGCGTCGCGACCGGCGTTGACAGAACCGAAGACCACCTGATTTTTCAGCACCAGATTGCGCATGATCACATCGGTATCCACCTCGATGGGGTGCTTGCGACCGGGCACGCCGGTGAAGATGAAAACCCCGTTGGTGCCCAGGTATTTGATCATTTCGAAGGAAAGCCCGGAGGCGCCGGTAGCTTCATAGACAACATCGACCTGTCCCACCACGCCAGCGAGCTGCTCGACGTTGTGCGTTTCACCGGAGACGTAAGTGCAGTCGATGGAGGCGACGAGCTTGGCCTTTTCGCTGCCTTCAGGCTCACGGGAATAGACGTAGGTCTTGAACCCTGTATTAACCAGCGCCATGGCACCGAGCAAGCCGACTGGGCCTGCACCGAGCACGATCGCGTTGTGGCAGTATTGTGGAGCCTGACCGGGTTGCACCGGGCAACCCCACGGCATGCGCTGCTGGATTTGCATCAACTCGGTGAGCGCTTTTTCCGCAATCGTCAGTGGCTCCGTGAGGACACCGAATTCGCGCAGTTCCGCCGGGACGGGGAACATGTATTTCGCTTCATCGACGACGAATTCCGTCATGAACCCGTGGTATTCCTTGATCCCGCGCTCCTTGAAATTACCGGTCAGACAAAAGTCCTGTCGCCCATTGCGGCAGGCAAAGCAGGCGGGATCTTCGCAGGGGCGTCGCACCATGGTGACGACCAGATCGCCCACCTTGAGTCCGGAGACTTCCACGCCGACTTCGACGACCTCGCCCAGCGATTCGTGGCCGAGCACAAGATAAGGGCTCCCGGCGGGTGGCGTGCCATAATCAAAATGGCAGATTTCCTTGTCGGTGCCGCAGATGCCGACGTCCAGCATGCGGAGCTTGACCTGCGTCGCCGTCGCCAGATGGGGCTCGGGGTGATCTTCGATGACGCGGATTTCGTTCGTTCCCGGAAAGACTGCGAGCGCTTTCATGGAGCGAAAGTGTGCCTGCTTTGGATTCCAATGGAAATGAAGAAGTGAGCGATTGCAAAAAAGTTACACAAGGTCCTTCACGCAAACGCGCTTAATATCCTGTTCATCCCGTTCATCCTGTCCTAAATAATCGGCATAACGGTATGATTGATGTCGAGCACCTCAGTAAATTTTACGACGGGCAGAAAGCGGTTTCCGATCTTTCGTTTCGAGTGGAGCCCGGCGAGGTGCTGGGATTGGTGGGGCCCAACGGGGCCGGCAAGACGAGCACGCTCCGTTGCCTCGCGGGCATCCTGCCAGCCACCGAGGGGAGCATCCGCATTGCCGGGTATGACCTGGCGACTGCTGCCATGGCGGCAAAGCGGGAACTGGCTTTTTTTGCCGATGAGCCGCGACTCTTCGATTACCTCACGGTGGCACAGCATCTGGAGTTTACCGCGCGACTTTACCAGGTGGCGGATGGAAAGGCCCTGGCCGCTTCGCTGCTGGAGGAGTTCGATCTCGCCGACAAGGCTGCAAAACTGCCCGGCGAACTCTCCCGCGGCATGAAGCAGAAGGTGGCCATTGCCTGTGGCTTTCTGCATACGCCGAAGGTGATGTTCTTCGACGAGCCGCTCACCGGACTCGACCCGCTGGCGATCCGGCGGACGAAGGATTCGATTCTGCGCCGGGCGCGGGAAGGGGCCGCCATCATCCTGAGTTCGCACCTGCTGCACTTGCTGGAGGAAGTCTGCACCCATGTGCTGATCTTGAAGCGTGGCGTGAAAATCGCCGACGGCACGCTCGCGGAAATCCGCACGGAATATGCGGGGCCGGAGGGAACACGCAGTCTGGAAGACATCTTCCTGCAACTGGTCGGCGGGGAAGCGGAGTCATGAACGGCGCCCTGTGGTTCTTGCTGGTGCGGTCGTTTTTGAACAACGTGCAACACCGGGTCATGCGTCTCCGCCAGCCGAAATACCTGCTGGGAGCGATTTTTGGCGGGCTGTATTTCTATTTTTATTTCTACCGGTTTCTTTTCCATGGTGGACGCAACCTGGGTGGAGCGGCTCTGCCGGTGGACCCTTCGCTGGTGGAAATCGCTGCGTTCGTTTACTTTGTGGCCTTGCTGGGGTTTGCCTGGATTTTTCCGGGTTCCCGGGCGGCCTTGCGGTTCAGCGAAGCGGAGATTGCGTGGTTGTTTCCGGCTCCGCTGGCCCGCCGCACGCTGCTGCAATACAAGCTGCTCCAGTCGCAACTGGGCATCATCGTCTTCGCCGTGGTGATGCTCGTAGTCTCGGGGCGTTTCCGCCAGGGAGGCACAGCGTGGCTGCACTTACTGGGCTGGTGGGTGGGGCTCACGATTTTCGTGGCATCGCATCGGGGCTTCTTTCGCACTGCAACGGCTGCGGGAGCGCGGGCTCTCGGATCGCCGCCGCCGGCTGCTTTTTGGCCTGGGTGCGACGGGGCTGGCGGCGATTCTTTATTTTCTTTTCCAACAACTCCCCGGCCAGCAGGCGGTCTTGCAACTGCTGCAGCAGAGCGAGTGGATGGAGTCGATCCGGGCTGTGACCGCGAGCCCGGCGGTGCAACTTTTTCTCACCCCCTTCCGCTGGTGTGTGCAGCTTTATTTTGTGCGGGATGCCCATGGGCTGCTGGTGGCCTTGCTGCCGGCGGTGGGCATGCTCGCGGTGCATTACCTCTGGGTGCTGCGCTCCGATTCGTCTTTTGAAGAGGCCTCGATCGCGCTGGCGCAACGGCGGGCGCAGTTCGTGGAACGGCGGGGAAAGCGGACTCCTTTTGTGGCGACCAAGGCGGCGGTGCCGGTCTTTTCCCTGGGCACCCGCGGGCCGCTGCCGGTGGCCTTTTTCTGGAAGTCGCTGCTCAAGGCCGGTGGAAAGAAGGCAATGGTCCGCTGGTTCCGCTTCGGCGCGCTGGCGGTGGTGGCGGCCATGTTTGTAACGCAGGGGCATTTCTCTCCGCTCATCAAGGCAGTGGCCCCGGTCCTCACGTATGTTTTCTTCCTGCTCTCGGTGATCTATTGCACGCAATTCGCGGCGGGCCAGTTTCGGGAAAGTCTGGGCATGGCCGATTATTTGAAGAGCCTGCCGATGCGCGGCTGGCAATTCGTAGCCGGGGATCTCGCGGGGTCGCTCTGCCTGGGGCTGGCCTTTCAAGCGCTCACCCTCGCGCTCGGTGCAATGAGTGTGACGGCCTTTTCCATCACAGCCGGTTGGGGCCGATGACGCTGGTCGCCTGGTCGGCTGCCATCGCGGTGCTATTGCCGGGGATCAATCTCCTCATGATGACCATTCCCTGCGCACTCACGCTGCTCTTTCCGGCCTGGTTCAAGCCCGGCGAGGCCCGCACGGCGGGAATCGAGGCCACTGGCTTGCGCGTGCTGATGCTGCTCGGGCAGTTGCTGGTTTTACTCCTCGGGCTCATTCTCCCGGCGATCTTTGGAGCCGGGACGGGGCTGGCCCTGCAGTTAACCGGTCATGGCTTGAATGTAGCTATTTTGGCCGGAGCCATTACAGCCGCCATTGCGCTGACCATCGAAGCCTCATGGGGCGTGCTCTGGCTCGGCGCGCTGTTTGAGAAATATGATCTGAACGAACAATAGGAAGGCCGATCAGAATAAGGACAACTGCGGCTTTTCCTTCGGTGGAGGCGGGACGACTTCTCTTTCCGGCGGCGCTTGGGGATGATGGGGGCAACTTCGGCGAGCTGGGCTTGCCGTCAGCGTTGAGCTCGGATTGCTCGAGGTTCGTGAGGATTTCCTTGGCGCGGGCGATGATCTCAGGGGGCAGTCCGGCGAGGCGGGCGACCTGGATGCCGTAGCTTTTGTCGGCCCCGCCGCGCACGATCTTGCGCAGGAAGATGATCTGCTCATTCCATTCGCGTACGGCGATGTTGTAGTTCTTCACGCCGGAGCGGGTCATTTCCAGCTCGGTCAGCTCGTGATAATGGGTGGCGAACAACGTGCGGGCGCGTGTCTTGTCGTGCAGATACTCCGCGACGCTCCAGGCGATGCTCAGGCCGTCGAAGGTGGAGGTGCCACGCCCGATTTCATCGAGGATGACCAGGCTGCGCTCGGTCGCGTTGTTTGTGATATTGGCCGTCTCGTTCATCTCGACCATGAACGTGCTCTGACCGCGCGAGAGATCGTCGCTGGCGCCGACGCGGGTAAAGATGCGGTCGGCGAGGCCAATCGTTGCGCGGGCGGCGGGAGACATCACTGCCGATCTGCGCCATGAGGGTGAGGAGCGCGACCTGGCGGATGTAAGTGGACTTACCAGCCATGTTCGGACCGGTGATGATGAGGAGCCGGTTCGGGCCGCCATCGAGTTCCACGTCATTGGGGACGAATTTTTCCTCGGCGAGCGACTGGTCGAGGACGGGATGGCGTCCGTCGCGAATGAACAGGCTGGACTCCTCGGTGAGCTCGGGACGGCAGTAATGAAACAGGCGCGCGACCTCGGCCAGCGAGGCAATGACGTCGAGGGTGGCAATGGCGGCGGCGGTTTCCTGCAACTGGCGGAGATCGTCGAGCACGCGCTCACGGAGCTGGAGGAAAAGCTCGTATTCCAGGTTGCGCGCGCGTTCATCGGCGCCGAGGATCTTCGCCTCGACCTCTTTCAACTCCGGCGTGGTGAAACGCTCACCGTTGACCGTGGTCTGACGGCGCAGATAATCGGCGGGAACGGAAGTGAGATTCGCATTGGTAATCTCGATGAAATAACCGAAGACGCTGGTAAAACGGACTTTTAGCGACTTAATGCCGCTGCGTTCGATCTCACGCTGCTGGAGCTCGGCAATCCATTTTTTGCCTTCGGTGCCCGCACTGCGGAGCTCATCGAGCGAGGCGTGATAGCCATCGCGGAAGAGGCCGCCCTCCTTCACCGCCAGCGGCGGCTCCTCCACCAGCGCGGTATCGAGCAGCGAAATGAGATCAGGGAACTCGTGGAGCGCGTTGAGAATCTCGACCGCGAGCGGACTGGCCTCGCGCCCGGGCGAGAGCGCATCCCCCGCGCCAAGAGCGGAAACGTGGGCGCGGAGATCGGGAATCTCGATCAGCGAGTTTTTCAGCGCGAGGAGATCGCGAGCGTTGCCCCCGGCTTGATTGAGCCGGGCGATGGTGCGCTCGATGTCACGGATATTGCGCAGGGTTTCCCGGGCCTGAGCGAGCAGGTAGGGCTCAGCAAGAAAATCGGTGATGAGCTGCTGGCGATGCAGCAGTGGCGCGACCGTGGCCAGCGGGTGGAGAATCCAGTCCCGGAGCTTGCGGGCGCCCATCGGCGTGAGGGTGCGATCCAGCGCGGCGAGCAGGCTGGTGTCGCGACTACCCCGGGAGCTCACCAGCTCCAGATTCGCCTGCGTCGCCGCATCGACGATCATCATGCTCGTCTCGCGATAAACGCTCAACCGGGTGACGTGGCTGATCTGCCGCCGAAGCTGATGCTTGAGGTAGTGAACAATCGCCCCAGCCGCAGCGACGGCGGCCTGGCATTTCCTCACAGCCAAAGCCATCGAGGGATTTTACGCCAAAGTGATCGCAGAGGGCGAAGCGAGCGTGATCGGGCAGGAAGCAGTAGGCATCGGTGCGAACCACATTGATCATGGATTCGAGCGAGGTTGCGTCTTCATCGCTGACGAGCAGCTCGGAGGGCTGAACCCGCGAGAGTTCGTCGTCAAGTTTGCCCTCGCTCTCGAGTTCAGTGATGCGAAATTCGCCGGTGCTTAGATCGACAAAAGCGAAGCCGATCAGGTCCTTCGTACGGGCGATGGCGGCGAGGTAATTGTTGCGTTTGGAGTCAAGCTGATTGAGGTCGCTGATGGTTCCCGGGGTCAGGATTTGGGTGACCTGACGCTCGACGATCTTGCCCGGCTGCGGGACGCTGGTCTGGTCGCAAATGGCGACGCGTTTCCCGGCTTTGATGAGTTTCGCAATATAGGCCTCGGCCGGCATGGTAAGGCACGCCACACATGGGGGTGGTCTGGCGCTTGGTGAGCGCGACATTCAGGATGCCGGCGGCCTCCTTGGCGTCCTCGAAGAAGAGCTCGTAAAAATCGCCGAGCCGAAAGAGCAGCAGGGTGCCTTCCGGCAGGGTGCGCCGGATGCCCTGGTATTGCTGCATCATCGGAGTGAGGCCTTCGGCCATAAGGGCGCAGATTAGATGGGGTGGGGGGCGGTGGCAAGCGGAGTGGATGGAAAATTTAACCACTCCGTCACAAATGGAAAAAATGACAAATCAGGCCGTCTGTTCGCGAGCGGTTTGGGCGGCGGTGTCGCGCACCAGGGCTTTCATGCTGAAGAGCCAGATTATCCCGGCGATGAGCATGGCGAAGGAGACGACAAGAAAACTGAAGTTCCAACTGGAATGATCTTTCACCCAGCCAATGAGGGGTGGCGAGGGGACGTCACCGCAGAGATGGATGATGAGGATATTCGCCGCGAATGCGGTAGCCCGCATCGTCGGTGGGGTGACGTTGGCGATGGCGGTATTGGAAGGGCCGATGTTCATGAACAGGAAGAACATGGCGATGAAAATGAAGACCCAACCCAGCGGAAACGGCGAGAAAGTCATCGCGACGGTGGGAATGAAGGCCAGCAGCATCCCGATTCCGGAGACCAGGAAATAGGAACCGGCAAAGCGTGGGCGCAGCTTGTCGCCGAGCCAGCCGCCAAGCAGTGTGGAAACAAGGCCGGTGAAGGCCGTGATTCCGCCGAAAATGAGATTCACCTGATCCATCGGAATCCCGTGCGCCTCGTGGATAAAGGTCGGAGCCCAGAAGGACATGCCGCCAATGGCGAAAGTCATGGCCGCCTGAGCCGCAATGTTGGTGAGCAGCGACGGAATCTTCGCCAGTTGCCAGTAGTCGGCCTTGGAGACCGGGGTGAGGACAGCGGCCTGCCCATGGCGGGGATCGCGCATGAAGAAGCAAATGAGCGCGAGCAGCAAGCCGGGAGGCGCCATCATATAGAATGCGGATCGCCAGCCAAAATGGTGCTCGATCAGCCCGCCGAGCACATACCCCAGCGCGCTGCCGACCGGGATCGCCATGAAAAACCAGGCCAGCACGGAGCCACGTTTTTCCACCGGATATAAATCACTGATGATGGTGGGCGCGGCGGGGCCGTACCCGGCTTCGCCAATCCCGAGGAAAACCCGGGTCAGCAGTAGCATGGTGAAGCTGGCGGCGAGCCCGGAAGCCCCGCTGGCCAGGCTCCATAACGCGACGCTGAGCCCAATGATGATCCAGCGTGAAAAACGATCCGCCAGCCAGCCGAAGACCGGCGCGGTAAGCATGTAGCTGACCAGGAAGGCGGAGCCCAGGTATCCGGCCTTTTCATTCGCATGTGGATCACCGGAGAGGAATTGCTCCTTGAGCGACGGCATGACCGCCGAGAGCACATAGCGATCGATGTAGCAAAAGAGGTTGATGAACAGCAGCAGCCCCAGCGCCTGCCTTCTTACGGTGGAAGAGATTTCGGGAGACGTCACGCGTCAAAAGTGGAGCAGAAAGGGCCCGGGACGGGAATGAATTTTTTAAATGCTTCCCGGTCGAGGCAGCGCGCGAAGAAATGTAAGGAAATTGTTAAAAAGTCATTTATGGAATCTGCGATTTAGACGATGGGTAGAGGACCTTATGAAATCCCTCTACTCTCTCGTGGTAGCTTCCCTTCTTCTCTTCGCCGCAACTCATGCCCAGGCCCAGGCCACCCGCACCTGGGTGTCGGGGGTGGGCGACGATGCGAACCCCGGTTCGCGCACGGCTCCGTGCAAGACCTTTGCCGGAGTAATCAGCAAGACCGCACCCAGCGGAGTGATCAATGTGCTGGACCCGGGTGGGTTTGGAGCCGTGACGATCACGAAGTCCATTACGATTGATGCGGGCTATTCCATTGGAAGCGTCCTTGTGAGCGGAACGAATGGCATCGCCATTAGTGCTGCGGCCACCGATACGGTGGTGCTGCGCAACCTCGATCTTCAGGGGCTTGGAACGAGCCTCTGCGGCATCAAGATTATCACGGCGGGAACGGTGCTGATTGAAAATTGCGAGATCAACGGTTTTACCACCGGCATCTCGGTCTTAACCGATGCGAATGTGGTGATCCGGAATTGTGTGATCCGCAACAACACCAGCACGGCGGATTCCGCCAACGGGGCTGCGGGCGTTCTCGTAAATTCTCCGAAGGCGGAAGTAAAGGTGCTCAGCACGACTATCAACAGCAACATCATGGGCATCTCGGTGGCTGGTGGGGCTGATGTGTGGGTGGGCACATCGTTCATCCTCGACAACTCGAGCGCTGGCTTGAAGATCAAGGGCCAGTCAACGCTGGTCTCGATGCAGAGTAACCATGTGATTGGCAATTCGCCCAACGGCAGCTTCAACAAGCTGATCGACCCTCAATAACCGGGCGATTTTTTCGACTGATTTGGAGCGCGGATGCATGAACAATGCATCCGCGCTTTGCCTGTGTGGACGAGTCTGGGCACGGAAACCTGTCCCTGGAAATGGACGAGAGGGATGGTCTGTTTGAAAATCATTCGTGCTAAAAGCCGGTCACTGGTCTGTAATTTGCTAGTAATCAACTGCGAATGAAATTTCGAGCCCCTTTGTTGATGGTCGTTCTGTTGCTGGCCGCCCGGACTGTTTTGCAGGCGCAAAACAGTGTGGAAGGGCATGTTGTGCTGCCGAAGTCACACTCCGCGGCGGTGATCAACAAGCGCTATTTGCTCAATGGCGAGGCGGCGATCATCCAGCCCGATCCTCCAGCGGCGGTGGTCTATTTGGAGGGCACTTTCCCGCTGCCCAAGCCAGCCACGGTGCAGATGCCGCAGAAAAACATCGCGTTTGAGATGACGCTGCTGCCAGTCTTGGTGGGGACCAGGGTGGAGTTTCCGAATCTCGACGATACCTATCACAATATTTTTTCCTACTCGAAGCCGAAGCGTTTCGACCTGGGGCGCTATCGGGGCGATGAACGGCCGGTTCCCTCGGAGGTCTTCGACCAGCCGGGGGTGGTGGCGCTGCATTGCGACATCCATGAGACGATGCACGCGATCATTCTCGTGCTGGAGACGCCGCATTTCGCCCTTACCGACGCGGAGGGGAACTACCACCTGGCGGGACTGCCGGCGGGGCATTACCAGTTGAAGGCCTGGATTAATAGCAAGACGACGCTGGTGCACGAGGTGGATTTGCAGCCCGGCAAAACCTTGCAGGTCAATTTCCCGTGAGTGCGATGGATGGCTGGAAGTTGGGCAAAAGCAGCCGGGTGCTCTCCACGGCCTTTCGCACCCGGTTGCAATTGACGATCATGCTCGTGGTGGGCGTGGTTACGGCGGGAACGCTCTATTTTGCGCAGCAGAAGGCGCAGCAGGACAACGAGCGTTCGCTGCGAATGCAGTTTCAATCACGGATTGATACGCAGTTGGTCACGCAGGAATCGCGGCAGGCAGCGGTGGTGGAGCGCTGCCGCTTGCTGGCCCACAATGTCCGGATCACGGCGGCGCTCGACGAGCAGGATCTCGACGATCTGTATCTAAATGCAAAAGTGGAGCTGCGGGACGTGCTGGCCGATGGCCGGGTCACGAAGAATCAAGCCAACAACCTGCCGCGGGCCGATTTTGTCCGCTTTCTCAATGCCCGGGGCGATGTCCTTTCTCCCGAGGGGGAGGCAGCCCCATTGCAACCTTGGGAGCGGCAACTGGCGGCGGCAGGCGCGGGACCGGAACAGCAAATCGGCTATGTGGAATATCCATCGGCGGATGGAACGACGAAACTGGAAGAGGTCGTAGCGACCACGATCATTGGCAGTGAAGGTGAGCCGCTGGGGGCACTGGTGCTGGGGTTTCCATTTGCGGAGTTTTCCGGGCAGGCCACGGAAGGCTTGAAGACGGGCCTCTGGCTCAATCATGAACTCCACCTGGCAGGAATCGCGGTCCGCGAACAAGCGGCGCTGGTGAAATCAATCAAGGCCACGCTGGAGGAGGCGCCCGGAAAAACGGGAAATCCAGTGATCCCGATCAATGGCGAGCCGCACCTGATGTTTTACAAGATTCTCAACCCCGGTTCGCGGTTCCCGATCGCGTGCGAACTTTGCTTTTATTCGCTCACGGACGCGCTGGCCCAGCAGCGTTGGTTGCAGTGGGAAATCGTTGGAACAGCCGCCCTGCTGCTGGTCGGCGGCTTGCTGGCCAGTCATTTCATTTCGGCGGGCTTTTCCAAGCCGGTGGAGGAGCTGGCCGAGCACTCGGAGGAACACAAGGCCCGCCGCGAAATGGCGGAGGCGGCCCTGGTCGTCACGGAGCAAAAATACCAGAGCATTTTCGAGAATGCGATCGAAGGGATTTTTGTCCTTTCGCCAGAGGGCCTTTATTTGAATGCGAATCCGGCGCTGGCGCGAATTTTTGGCTTTGAATCGGCCGCGCAACTCATGACGACCTTGAGCGACCCGGCCTCGCAGTTATATGCGGAACCGGAGCGACATGAGCAAATGCTCCAGCAAGCGTGCCGCGAGGGGATGGTGGCCAATGCCGAGGCGGCAATGCGGCGGCGGGATGGAAGCACGATCTGGACTTCGCAAAGCGTACGGGCGATTTACGACGAAGCGGGGCGCTTACAGCACTTCGAGGGGACGCTGGTGGAGAACACCGAACGCAAGCACGCGGCCGATGCGATGAAGGCTTTGAATGCAGATTTGGAAAAAGCGCTTACGGAATTGAAGGCCACGCAGAACCAGATGATCCAGCAGGAACGGTTGCGGGCGCTGGGGCAGATGGCGAGTGGCATCGCGCACGATTTTAACAATGCGCTCATGCCCGTGCTGGGGTTTGCCGAGTTGCTGGTGGCGAAACCGGCCCTGCTGAACGATCAACCCAAGGCACTCAAATACCTGGAGACCATCCGGACGGCGGCCAAGGACGCGACGTGTATCGTGGCGCGCTTACGGGAGTTCTATCGCTCCAACGAAGGGGGCGAGACCTTCAAGCCGGTGGATCTGCGCAAGCTGGCTGGTCAATCGATTACCCTCACGCAGCCCAAGTGGAAAGGGCAGGCGCAATCGATGGGAGCGGAAATTCACATCGTGGAAAAGCTGGACGAAGTGCCGCTGGTGGCGGGCGATGAATCGGCCTTGCGCGAGGTGCTGACGAATCTGATTTTCAACGCGGTGGATGCCATGCCCAAGGGCGGCACCATCACGCTCGCCACGCATCGCGAGGACTCGCTGGTCGTGCTCGAAGTGGCAGACTCGGGCACAGGCATGACCGAGGAGGTGCGTGCGCGTTGTCTGGACCCATTTTTCTCCACCAAGGGTGAACGGGGCACCGGGCTGGGATTGGCGATGGTTTTCGGAATCATCCAACGACATGGCGGCGAGATGGACATCCGCTCCGAAGTGGGAAAGGGGACGGCCTTCGTGCTTCGCTTTCCAGTGGCGACCGATGCCGTGGAGAAGGAAGAACCCGGGTCCGGGGAAGGGACGATGCATGGGCTGAATGTGCTGGTCGTCGATGACGAGCCGCAGATTCGCGAGGTGTTGACTGCCTATCTCGAAACCGATGGGCACACGGTGCGAACCGCGGGGGATGGCACAAACGGCTTGCGCCAGTTCCTCGACGAGAGATTCGACCTCGTGATCGCCGACAAAGCAATGCCGGGAATGAGTGGCGACCAGATGGCCGAGGCGATCCGGCACTTTTCCCCCCGCATGCCGGTGGTATTGCTGAGCGGCTTCAATACGGGGGAGGAAGACGAGCCGGTCGAAGGAGTGAGTGTCATCACCGCCAAGCCGGTGACGCTTTCGGGATTGCGTGAGAGCATCGAAAAAGCCATGCAGAATCCATGACCGTTCCCCGTTTCATTCTCCTGCTGCCAGGGCTGTGCCTGCTCCTGGCCGCCACGGCCCGGGCGGATTTGGATGACGTGCTCGATGATCTCGACTCGTCGTTGAACGCCCGCTCAGCAGATGGAAATTTTGCGGTCCGTTTCAGCGGCCAGCTCGATGCGGAGGAATACCTGCTCCAGCAGCCTGCGCCCGGTAATCTTTATACGAACCACGACACGCTCTTCAACTCGCGGCTCTCGCTTTATCTCGACGCTCAGCTGGGGCCGCAGCTCTACCTCTTCGTGGAATCGCGGATTGACCGCGGCTACGATCCCACCGATCAGGACCTGACCGCGCGGCTCGATCAATACGCGCTGCGCTGGACGCCCTGGGAGCAGGGCTGGCTCAATGTGCAGGCGGGGAAATTTGGCACCGTGGTGGGCAACTGGTCGAGCCGCTACGAGTCGTGGACGAATCCCTTCATCACCGATCCGCTGGTCTATTCGAATGTGACGCACATTTACGATTCGGAGTTGCCCGCGGATCGTTTCGATTTTTCCGGCCCGCTTGATGAGGAGAAATACGACTACAATCCCGTGATCTGGGGGGCGAGCTATGCCAGCGGCGCTTCCATTTTCGGGCACGTCGGCAAATTCGACTACGCGGCGGAGATGAAAAATACCGGGCTGTCCTCGCGGCCCGAGGCGTGGGATGCGACGCAGACGGGCTTTTCGCACCCGACCTACAGCGCCCGGCTGGGTTTTCGTCCGGACGAGGCCTGGAATCTTGGACTTTCCGGCAGCGTGGGACCGTATTTTCTCGATTCCGTGGCTCCTGATTTGCCCCGCGGCAAAGGGATCGATGATTACCGCCAGATCACGATCGGCCAGGATGTGAGCTACGAGTGGCATCACTGGCAGCTTTGGGCCGAGGTTTTCGAGAGCCGCTTCCAGGTGCCGCTGGTGGGCAATGCGGATACACTTTCCTATTACGTGGAGGCGAAATACAAATTCACGCCCCAGCTTTTCGGCGCACTGCGCTGGAACCAGCAACTCTTCAGCGGCGTGCCCAATGAGGACGGCGGCAAAAGCCCTTGGGGCGCGGATATCTGGAGCATTGACGCCGCGGTCACCTACCGCTTTACGCCCCACCTTCAGATGAAGCTGCAATACAGCTTCATCCGCCAGCAACTGGCCGAGCAGCCGGAGGAAAACCTGCTGGCGGCCCAGTTCACGGTGCGGTTTTAAGCACGGCCAGTATTACTGCGGAGACCAGGAAAGGGAGCTGATTTATTTTCCCGCGTGGGAGATGACGCCGAAGAGACCATGGCCCTCATCCGCGATGCCGGCGGTGAAGTAAACCGAGTTATTAATGGTCGCGAGACCCCAGAGCCCGTTGAAGGCGAGGGGATTGGCATCCTTGTCCTCCAACTGGCCGAGGTAATTGCCGGTGGCAAGATCATAGGCACTGATACGACCGTCGCCAAAATTACCGACGAGGAGGGCATTGCGAAATTTCCCGAAATTGTGGGGCGCGATCGCCAGGCCCCACGGAGAATTGAGCGCGCCTTGCGAGGCAACGCGTTTCACCAGATTGCCGTTTACATCGAAGATGTCGATGTAGCCATTGCCTGCACCGGGGACGTCGTCGTGGGCCTGCCCATTCTGCTTGGCGTAGGTGACGAAGAACTGGTTGTTGATGAACTGGATGCCAAACGGAGCGAAGCCGGAGGGCAGGTTGGAATCGGCAAAGCCACCGGAGGTGGTGGTCAGGGCGAAGGTCTTGTCAAAGACATCCACCGTGCCGGCGTGAAAATTCGTGGCGTAAAGAAAATGGTCCATGCCATTAGCCGCGATCGCGAGTCCTTTATAGACCGCCCCAGTCGCGGAGCGGTCGGCCCCGAGCACGGCATTGGTGGCATCCACACCATTGTTCCAGCCGGAGATGGTCCCATCTTCGGTGGAGAAAAGAAAGGTGGCTGCGGCGGAGTGCAGGCTTTCGGTGATGGTGAAGTCCATCGAGTTGTTATAGACCTGCCCGGTGGGCACGCCGATGCCGCTGCTGGAGGCCCCGATCGGAATGGTGACGACAAGCGGAGTGGTGGAATTGGGCTGAAGCCGGCCATGAGTATCGTAAACGGTGGCGACGCCGGAGCCGTTGTCGGCTACCCAGATCGCCCCGGCATAGACGGCCATGGCCCACGGATTTACCAGGTTGGCATCGGAGCGCTGTGCGACGCCGTTGATATCGGATACAAGATTGATCCAGGTATAGCGGTTCGTCTTGGAAATACTGTCCGGCGGGACGGCCCGGAGTGAAGTAATGGCGGCGAAAGACAACAAAGCCGCGAGGAGAAGGCGGGGTACTTTTCATAAGGGATCCTTGGTTGCTGACCTTAATCGAAGACTATCGTGAAAGGGGCAGGCGGGCAAGTCGGGACGGCTGGGAATCAAAATTGTAACGCTCTGCCTTTCGCTGCCGCATGATTATCCTTTGTCACGAGTTTCCGCTTGTCCTTCCTCGTGGATTGGAGGAGTTACTCACCTTCGCTGAATATCGACTTATGAAATCATTCCTCTCGCTCATCCTTTTTCTGTGCACCGTCACTCTGCCCGTGTTTGCCGATGAATTGAGCTCCCAGGATTCCAAAGCCCTGCTGAAGGAAGCCACCCAGGTTAAAACCGCCTATGAAAAAGGGGACGCGGATACGATCATCAAATTGACCCATCCTTCGATCTATCCGCTGGCGGGCGGCAAAGATGCCTTTGACAACCTCACCCGGAATGCGATGAAGCAACTCAAAGCGACGGGAATTACCATGAGTGACTTTATGCTCGGCACGCCCTCGCAGACGTATCTTTCCGGGACGACGACGGTCTGTTTTGTGCCCTTGTATTCAATCATCTCCGCCCAGGGGCGGAGCGTCCGGAACACCAGTTTTTTGATCGCCGCGCGGGAGCCGGGCCAGAAGCAGTGGTTATTTTTGGACGGAGCGGGTTTGCGGGCGCATCCCGAGGCTTTGAAGACCTTTTTCCCCGGGTTGCCGGACGACGTGAAGCTGCCTAAAAATCAGCTCGATCCCATCCAGTAATTACGGCCAAGAGTGAATTGATGGTCAATCGCAAGTGAGTTAAAAAATGATGTCACCGTGGCAAGGCGGTTGACATTTTTCGCACAGTTTTCCAAATACCGGCATGAAACATTTGCTGTCACTCGAAGCGCTGGAGGCGCAGGAGATCCGGGAAATCCTGACGCTGGCCGTCGAGATCAAAGCCACGCGCGGGAAGGACGAGCGCAAGCCGCTCGCGGGCCAGTGCTGGGCGCTGATGTTCAGCAAATCCTCGACCCGCACCCGGGTCAGCTTCGAGGTGGGAATTCGGGAACTGGGGGGCAGTGTGATGTTTCTCTCTTCCAACGACATCCAGCTCGGTCGCGGAGAACCGATCAAGGACACGGCGCGCGTGCTCGGGCGGATGGTGCATGGAGCGGTGATCCGGACTTTTGCCCAGAGCGATGTGGAGGAATTCGCGCACTACAGCGGTATTCCCACCATCAATGCGCTTACGGATGACGAGCATCCTTGCCAGATTTTGGCCGATATCCAGACGATTGAGGAAAAGATTGGGCAGATTACCGGGAAGACCGTGTGCTTTATCGGTGACGGCGCTTGCAACGTGCCGCGCTCGTGGATGTGGGCAGCGGCCAAGCTCGGCTTCAACCTGCGCATTGCCGCCCCGCGCCCGTTCCAGCCGGATGCGGAATTGCTGGCAAAGGTGGGGCCGTTTGTGACCTGCACCGAAGATGTCTTCGCCGGAGCAAAGGACGCGGACGTGCTCTACACCGATGTCTGGGTGAGCATGGGCAAGGAAGAGGAAGCCGCCTTCCGTCTCGCACAAATGGCTGGCTACCAGATCAATGAGAAACTTCTCGTGGTCGCCAGGCCCGGCGCGCTGGTGATGCACTGCCTGCCCGCCTATCGTGGCAAGGAAATCACCGACGAAACTTTTGAAGCGCACGCGCAGACGATTTTCGACGAGGCGGAGAACCGGCTTCACGCGCAAAAAGCGGTGATTATGAAGCTGGTGGAAAAGCCGTAGCAGGCGGCTGAAAAGCCCCAAGGGGGCTCGTGGAAGGGCGATTGTGTGGAGCCGGGGAAACGCTTGAGATCATAGGCGTTCACCTGCTGGCAACCTGCTTTCTTTTAACAAAGTGCAGTTTTTGCGAAATCGGCATTGATGCCCGAAAAGGGAGCGGCTAGAGTTGCGGCATTCCCCTTAAAACAATATGACACCACTGGCATTTTCTCTTGTCGGTTCCGGGGTCCTCACGGCGATGGCATGCGCCGTTCTGGGCCTTCTCTTCGCAGTCTATCTCATCAGCACGATCCTCGGATCGGACGCCGGCAACGAGCGCATGCGCGAAATTGCGTCGGCCATTCAAGAGGGGGCAAAGGCTTATTTACGACGGCAGGTAATCTCAATCAGCATCATTGCCGTTTTGGTGGCGGTCTTGCTGGTCATTTTCAAAGACCTGCCAACGGCGACCGGATTTCTGCTCGGGGCAGTCTGCTCGCTGAGCGCTGGATTTATCGGTATGCGCGTGGCGGTGCTGGCCAATGTGCGGACTGCGCAGGGAGCGACAAAGAGCCTGTACGAAGGCCCTGCAGGCGGCGTTCAACGGCGGCGCGGTGACTGGCCTCCTGGTGGTGGCGCTCGCGCTGCTGGCGGTTGGCGGCTTCTGGCTGGTGATGAACCACACGAACGCAGAGAAAGCGCTCTCCAGTCTGGTTGGCGTGGCCTTGGGCGCGTCGTTGATCTCCGTCTTTGCCCGTCTCGGTGGCGGAATCTACACCAAGGCGGCGGATGTGGGGGCGGACCTGGTCGGCAAAGTGGAGCAAAGTCTCGATGAAGACGATCCACGCAACCCGGCAACGATTGCGGACAACGTGGGCGATAATGTGGGTGACTGCGCCGGGATGGCGGCGGACGTATTTGAAACCTATGCCGTGAGCCTCATCGGTGCCATTCTCGTCGGCGCGTTGACGGCGGGGCTGGGGGCACCGGTCGTTTATCCGTTCCTGCTCGGTGGCGTGGCGATCATCGCCTCCATCATCGGGATTCTGTTCGTAAACTACTCGGGCTTGAAGCCCGGGAATGCGCTGCTGGCGGGCGTGGGACTGAGCAGCGTGATCAGTGCGGTCGGTTTCTGGCCGATCACCCATCTGCTGTTCCCTGCCGGGTTGAAAGCAGCGAATGCCCTCGGGACCGGGGAAGCCCTCTACTCGGCGAACGGGATTTTTTCTGCCGCCGTCGTTGGCCTGTTGATGACCGCGATTGCGGTACTAATTACCAACTACTACACCTCCACGGAATTCGAGCCGGTGCGGAAGATTGCCCGGGCCTCGGAGACCGGGCACGCGACGAATATCATCGCGGGACTGGCGACCGGGCAGTTCGCCACCGCGCTGCCGGTGATCTTCATCGGGGCGGCCATTTGGTCGAGCTATTCCTTTGCGGGGCTCTACGGGATCGCGATCGCGGTGATGGCCATGCTTTCGATGGCGGGGATCATCATCTCGCTGGATGCCTTCGGGCCGATCACGGACAACGCGGGCGGCATCGCGGTCATGAGCGGGTTGCCCAAGGAAGTGCGCACGATTACCGATGACCTCGACGCCGTGGGCAACACGATGAAGGCGGTCACCAAGGGCTATGCGATTGCCTCGGCCGGGCTGGCGGCGGTTGTGCTTTTCGGTTCGTATTTTGTGGATTTGAAGCACAATCTCGAAGCCTCGGGGCAACTGACGGTGGCGCAGATTGAAAACTACCTGTCGTTCTCGCTCAAAGACCCGAAGATCGTGATCGGCCTCTTCATTGGCGGAGTGCTGCCCTATCTTTTCTCGGCCTTTAGCATGAGTGCGGTAGGCCGGGCCGCAGGCGCGGTAGTGAAGGAGGTTCGCCGCCAGATTGCCGCGCGTCCGGGCATTCTTACCCACCAGGACGTGCCGGAATATGGGGCTTGCGTGGATATCGTGACCAAGGCGGCGTTAAAGGAGATGATCATCCCCGCGTTGCTGCCTGTGGTCGCAGTCGTGGCGGTGGCGTCCATCCCGGGCGGCGCGACGATTCTCGGCGGCGTCCTGGTCGGCAGCATCGTCAACGGTCTCTTCATGGGGATTTCCATGACGTCGAGCGGTGGTGCCTGGGACAATGCCAAGAAATTCATCGAGGAAGGCAACCACGGTGGCAAGAACAGCGAAGCGCACAAGGCTTCGGTCACGGGCGACACGGTAGGCGATCCTTACAAGGATACCGCCGGTCCCGCGATCAACCCGATGATCAAAGTGGTGAACATTGTGGCGATCCTGATCATCCCGATCTTCATCAAGCTCTGGATCGCGCATGCGCCATAATAAATGACGCCGCGCTCGCCGCGTCCGCCGCGGTTCAAATCAAAAAAGTTACAGCCCCAGCTCGGATAACGATGGATGGTCGTCGGGGCGGCGGCCTGCGGGCCAGTGGAATTTTCGTTCGGATTCCTGGATCGGCAGGTCGTTGATGCTCGCGATGCGACGCTGCATGAAGCCATGCACGTCGAACTCCCAGTTTTCATTTCCGTAGGAGCGATACCACTGGCCGGAATCGTCGTGCCACTCGTAAGCAAAGCGGACGGCGATGCGGTTGCCGTGGAAGGCCCAGAGTTCTTTAATGAGGCGATAGTCCAGTTCGCGGCTCCACTTGCGGGTGAGAAAGGCGACAATCGCCGCGCGACCGGTGAGAAACTCGGAGCGGTTGCGCCAGGTGCTTTCGGGTGTGTAGGCGAGGGAAACCCGCTGCGGGTCGCGGGTATTCCAGGCATCCTCGGCCATGCGCACTTTCTGCGCGGCAGTGGTTTCGTCGAAGGGCGGAAACGGCGGCCTCGGATGCTCGGCGGTGCTCATGGGAGGGAGTTAACCACGAACACACGAAGGTACGAAGTAGAAAAAGTGATTGAGAATTAGCCCGTGCCGAGCGGAAATAAAAAAAGCCCGCTTTTGGAAAGCGGGCTTTTTGGAAAAAATTTCGGGCGAAGTTTTTTAGAACTGGAAGAGCAATCCGAAGCCGACATTCGCTTCCTGGTAGGAGCCGAAATTCACATTCGAATCGTTATCGGCAAAGCCTGCGGAGAGATTGGCCGAGAGATGATCGTTAATGAGATAGACGAGACTTGCACCCGCAATGTGGCGCAGGTCGTTGCGGCCCACGTTGTGGTAGTGGCTGGTACTGGAACGAGTAGAAGAGCTGCGCGAACAGCGAAGTGCGAAGCTGCTGGCTGACTCCGAGCAGGATGCGATGCTGGTCGCGGCTGTCGATACTCGGAGAGGAGAACCACTGCGAATATTGGTAACCACCAAAGAGCAGGGTGAAGCCGTGGTTGATCGCGATACTGTGATCAATCCCAGCCTCGACGCCGACCGCATCGATGGTGCTGCGCTCGTTTACGAAGGTGGAGAAGCTGTTGTAGAAATACGGCTCGGCTCCGACGTAAACGCGCGGCCAGTTGGGCTTGTAGCGATAGCCGAGCGTGGCGGCACCGCTGAAGCCGGCAAAGCCATGATCATCATTGCGCGAGTAGGCAATGGTCTCGGCGCGACCGAGAAGATCGAAGTCCAGCTTGGTGGAAATCGGGATATTCGCCCCGAGCTCAAGCGTGGGCATCCACAGCACGTCGCCACTGCCGTGATTGCCAAGCATGAGCGAGTTGGTGGTGTATTCCACGCGGGTGGTGAAGGAGGCCCGGGTGTGAATGCCGGGTTCTTCGCCGGGAGCGGGCTTCAAATCACCGAGGTCTTCCTGCTGGGCGGGAGCCAGCGACTTAAAAGTCGCGCTGCTGCTCAAGGTTGAGCCACCGGTGGCTTCCTTGCCATCGGATTGCGCATGAACCGCAGCCGCGGAGAGCACGAAAAGGAGAATGGAAGTGAGACGTTTCATGGCGACTTGATCAACGACCTCCTACGTTATCGGGGGGTGGAGTGGGGGTGCGTCTCGGCGTTGGCGTCGGGGTGGGAATCGGCGTTGGCGTCGGCGTCGGAGTAATGACTTCGTGCGGCGTTGGCGTCGGCGTCGGCTTGAGGCCCTTGTCCACGCGTGGATTGACCTGCGTGATTTCCTTGATGTCGTATTCGTGGAGATCCGGCGGCGGGAGTTGCTCGATTTCACCGGGCAGATCGATGCTCTCCGGCAGAGGGCCGCCAAAGGAGTAAAGCTTTCCAGTGGTCGCTTCCTTCGGATCAAACTTGAAGATGTGGACTTCGCCATCCACCCATTCGATGGCATAGCCTTCCGGAACCTTGCCCCACTTGGTGGTGAGCTCTCCCTTGAGGACGGCGATCATGTTTTCCGAAACCTTGCAAATGGTGCCGGTGATGGCCGCAGTAAGAGTGGGCGTCTTGATGATGCCGCCGCCGGAGCCGGGCTTCACGTAGAAAAGCATGGAGCCGCGCTTCAGGTCGAGCGTGCGCGTTGCCGCATCGAAAGTGAAAACCGTATTTTGCCCGATCCGCACGAGGCTGGTATCGGGGAATTTCAATTCCGCGCGGGATTCCGATTCGGTGACCACGTAATTATTCGCAGTCACAGTATCGTCCACCTTGGCGGGCTTGGGGGCGGTGTTGCTTGATTTTTGATCGCCAATGCCCACGGAATTTTCAATCCGGGAGACTTTGGCCGTGGAGAAAGGAAGGGTATCAGCCAACCCAGGCGAATAGCCTGCAGCCGTCAATACCGTTGCCATGAGGAGAATCCGTTTCACGCGACGCGGATAAAAGCGTGGAATGCTAATGGTGGTCAAGTCGGAAATTTACGAGGACTTAATGTTTCCCTCCGGCCCGGGCACGGTGCGAATGTGCAAGTAGTCATTGCTCCCTGAAGACTCGGGAGTTAAACCAACGACATGGATCGCGTTCGAAAATCTCATGACCTCGCCCGGGCCTGGGTGTTCATCGTGGGAACGGCGTTGCTGATGATCCTGGAAATCAGCTGGGTGTCCTGGCACACGGTGGAGTGGCATGCGCGCGACTGGATGATGCGCTTCGGACGGCTTACGCCGAAGAACCCGCAACTGGTTTTTCTCGCGATCGACCAGCCTTCCATTTCCCTGGATGGCGTTTATCCGGACGAGCTCGCGGCCTCACCGGAACTGCAGGCGATCAAGGCCAGTGGCTGGCCATGGAGCCGGGATATTTACGCCCCCATCATCGACAGGCTATGTGCTGCGGGCGCCCGGGTCGTGGCCCTCGATATCTTGTTTCCCACGCCTCGGGAGGGGGATGAAAAGCTGCACGATGCGATTGTCCGCCACTCCGACCAGGTGGTGATCGGCATGAGCTTTGTGGACAACGACCGGGAGCACGGTGGCTCCTCCATTCTGATGGTTCCCGCGCAGACGATCATTTCTCCCGACATGGGGGACAAAAATCTCGGCCTGGTGAATTTCTGGCCCGATGAGGATGGCATCGTGCGGCGGGTCAATTTTTGGAAAACCGCCAATGAAGCCAACGGGATCAAATCCTATCCCGGGGAAAAAGCCTATCCCTCGCTGGCGACGCGAATGCTGGAAAAGGCGGGGCTCCCCTTGTCCGATTCGCACGTGGGGAAATTGATGCGATTTACCGAGGGAGTGAAAGAGCGGAGGGCTTTCGACGTTAATTCGCTCTACGAGATCTTTATCCCCTCGATCTGGAACGGGCCAAAGTATCGTGGGGGCGCCTATTTCAAGGACAAGCTGGTGGTGATCGGTCCGGAGGGCGACTGGAGCAAGGACTTGTTAAATACGACCTTTGGCCTGCAAGCGGGGCCGACGATGTATTTGCACGCGGTCAATGCGGCCATTCACGATGAATTCATCAACGACGTCTCCGATATTACCTGCGCGATCTGGATCGGAGTTGCGGGGCTGGCGGCGTGGTGGGTGGCGATTCGCACGCAGCGTCCGCTGTTGCGCGTGGCGGTTTTGCTGGGGCTCATGGTGCTGGCCCTGTGGTCGGGGTGGATGGCCTACAATAGCTTTCTCGGGCTTCCGGCCCAGGCCATGGCGATGTTTGGCGTCTGTCTGGCGCTGGATGGCACGTCGGTGGGATGGTTTGTGTGGGAGCAGTTTTACGAATGGCGCGAGCGGCAGCGCACCCGGCGCACGCTGGAGCGTTACGTTTCCAAAAACCTGGTGCGCGAGATTCTCGACAATCCGCAATCCTATTTCAACACCCTGGGCGGGGTGCGCAAGCCGGTGGCGATCATGTTTACCGATCTGCGTGGCTTCACTGCGCTTTCCGAGCATGCGGACTCGCATCAGATCGTGCTCCAACTGAATGAATATCTCAGCGAGATGGTGCAGCATGTGTTCAACGAGCAGGGGACGCTCGACAAGTTTATTGGCGACGCGATCATGGCGGAATGGGGGAACCTCTATTCGCAGGGACCGGCGCGCGATGTTGAGCAGAGTGTCAACGCTGCGCTAAAAATGAGTGAAGGGCTCAAAAAGCTGAATGTGCTCTGGAAAGAGCGCGGAGTTCCCTGCCTCGCGATGGGCATCGGCATCAACTACGGAGAGGTGATCGTTGGTAACATCGGCAGTTCCACCGGCATCGAGAAGATGGACCCGACGGTCATTGGTGACGCGGTGAACCTGGCTTCCCGATTGGAAGGGCTGACCAAGGAATACGGATTGGAACTGGTGCTCGGGGAACAGGCCGGGCAACTCGCGATGGAGACCTTCCACGTGCAGGAAGTGGATTTTGTGAAGGTGAAAGGACGCAGCAAGCCGCTCGCCATCTATACGGTGCTGGGCAGGAAGGATGCCCCGTTCCCGCCGGAGCAGGAATCCTATCTGAAGTGTTTTGCCGAGGGATTGACGGCTTATCGAAAAATGCAGTTCGAGCATGCGCGCGTGCAATTCTCCAAGTGCCTTGATCTGCGCCCGGGGAATGAGCTGGCCGCGATTTTTGAGAAACGTTGCGAGGAATTACTCGCCGCCCCACCGGAGGCCGATTGGGATGGCGTGTTTGTGATGCACCAGAAATAGGTGGTGCCAAAATGCGGAGCGAACCGTGCTAGTTTTGGCGGACTTCTGTTGTGTTGAACGTCTTGCGAATCTCTGCCAGTTTTTCGTCCACTTGGGCAAAGCTGCGGTGGAGTGCTTCGTGGAGTTGCAGGCGATCGTCGTGCGCGCTTTGCAGCAGGGCGAGTTGCTGGAGCGATTCCTCCAATGTGGCGCGGGTATCCTGATGACTCTGCAACTCGGCAGAGAGTGCCCCGGAGAGGCTTTCAGAATCTTTCTGCAACTGGGCGAGGCATTCCCGCAACGCCTCGGCTTCGCTCTGGTGCTGGGAGATTTGTTCCTCGAGGGTGGATTTTTCCTTTCGCAACTGCTCGCACTCGGTGCTCACATTTTGAATGTGCTCGGCCGCTTCGTGGTGAGTTCCCTGCAGGGCGGTACGTTCCGTTTCCAGCTTTTGCAAGTGGGCCTCCAGCTCCTGAATGCGAGCCTGGGCCGTGGTGAGGTGATCCGTTACCATATCCCGCTCCGCTTCGATGGCTTCGACGCGGGGCTGGACTTCGGCCCGCGCCGATTCCAAAAGCTGGGGCAACTCATCCTGGTGCCGCTGGAGTTCCTGCTCCATGGCTGCGACTTTTTGTTCCAGTGAGATTTTCTCTTCCTGCAACAGACCGTGCTCAGCCGCGATGCTTTGGAGCTGACCGTGAGTTTCGGAATGGGCTTGGTGCAGGGCGAGTCGTTCCGCCTCAAAGCTTTGGTAGCCAGCCTCCAGTTCCTGAATGCGGGAGGCGCCTTCGCTGCGGGCGGATTCCAGGAGCGTGGCGACTTCGCTCTCGCGGTGGGCGTGCTCCTGCGCGGTGGCGGTGATTTTCTTTTCCAGCGCTTCCTTTTCGTCGTGCGCAGTGGAAAGGACGGTTTTGTAGCGCTTTTGCTGTTCCTCTCCCTCCTGCTGCAAACGGGTGGCTTCTTCGCGCGCCTGGGCCAGCTCGCCCTTGAGTTTTTCCTGGGCGTGCGCGGCGTTTTGCAGTTTGGACTCGAATTGTTTGATTTCCTTTTGTGCCGCGGCCAGCTCCGCCTTCATCGTGGAGTAATCCTCGAGTCGCATTTGCCCGGCGCGGGTTGCTACTTCGGCGTCATTGCGCGCTTTTTTTTCGGCTTCCAACTGGGTTTCGAAGCTCTTGCAGGCGGCTGGTTGCGCTGGTCTGCTGGCTGGCCTGGGAGCGCAGGGTGGTCAGCTCCGCCTCCATGGCAAGGTGCTGCTCCCGCAATCCGCTGCCCGCTTTTTCCAATCGTTCGCGTAAGTTGGCCGTCTCTTCCTCGGAGGCTTTGACTTTGGCTTCGAGGGAGGTGACATCGGCCTTGGCCTTCCGCAACTTGGTCCGGGCGGCTTCGAGCTCCCCCTCCAGCACTCCGTGCACGGCATGGCGCAAAGTCTCGCTTTGCGGGGCATGATCTTCGTCCGCCCCATGAGGATAGGGGACTTGGATCCATTTCTGGCAATGGGGACAGCTCAGGGAAATTCCTGCGCAGTTCCCATCCGCAACCAACGAACCGTGGCAGGATGGGCAGTCAAAGTGAATGTCGTCGAGATTAGTGGCTTCGCGCATGTGAAAAATTCCTTTGAAGCAGAGCTTGTGCCAGAGGATACATAGGCCATGCGGACTTCTGCAAGGTTGTCCATGTAGTAAAAACAACTATGCTGTTTTCTCATGAATTCTGATTTGAAGACCGGTGATCCGGCGCCCGACTTTTCGGCCACGGCAGTCGGCGGCCCATATGGCGAAGGGGCGGAAGTGAGCCTGAAAAGCCTGCGGGGCCAGACGGTGGTGCTTTATTTTTACCCGAAGGACGATACGCCGGGCTGCACCGTGCAGGCTTGCGATTTGCGTGACCGCTGGAGTGAGGTCAAGGCTCGGGCGGCGATCTTTGGCGTCAGCGTGGATTCCGTGAAGAGCCATCTCAAGTTCATCGCAAAGCACCAATTGCCGTTCCCGCTCCTGGTGGATGAGGAGAAAAAGATCGTGGAAGCCTATCAGGTATGGGTGGAAAAAAGCATGTATGGCAAAAAATACCTGGGCACGGAGCGCAGCACCTTTGTCATCGACGGGGAGGGGAGGCTGAAAGCAGTCTTTCGCAAGGTGCAACCGGCGGAACATGTGAACCAACTCCTCGGCGTCCTGTGAACGAACCCCGACACCATACCGGCGATGTGACCGCGCCCACCGGGGTGGCGCGGCTGCTCCCTTTGATCGAGGGACTGGAGCGACTGGCGGGAAAATTGCCGGGACCGCTCAAGAAGCCCATTCTACAGGAAATTACGCCGGTTAAAAATCTGTTTCTTAAAGAGCGACCGCCCCGCATTGCCCTGGTCGGGCAGTCGGCGGCTTCGCGGATGGCTTTTTTGGAGAGCCTGCTCGGCGTGCCGCTCGATCTTCCCGGGCCGGCCGCCAGCACCTGGTGCGAATTTAGCCGGGAAGGCCTGGGGGCCGTGCATGTGCTCGATGCCCGCCTGCCCGCCTCCCTGGCCCAGGTGGAGAGCGAATTGCGCGCGGTGCCGCCCGATGTGGTGGTTTATCTGCGCAGTGATGCCCCCACGGGCGAACAACTCGAGGCCGATATCACCCGCGCCCGCGATGTGATTGTGCGGTCACCCAAAGACGCCGGCCTGGTGGGAATCGCGCTGGCTTCACCGCTGCCAGCCGATGCCTCGGTGCAGGCGTTGCACGCCTTGCTGCATACGTATGGCGACGAACTGAGCCTGCGTGTAAAAACGACGCTGGCCGTTTCCGGCAACCGGCTGCTCGCGCCGCCCCTCCCGAACTCGCGGGAAAAGCATCACGATCTCGCCCTCGCGGAGATCCTCGGAGGCCTGTTGCCCGATGAGGCCCGGGTCCAGCTCGCGCGATTGACCGGAGCTAAAAAGGTCCAGGCACAGATTGCCACGGCCTTGATCAAATCCATTTCCGCCATGAATTCCGCAGTGGGGGTCAATCCCATTCCACTCGCCGATTTTCCGATTCTCTCGGCGATGCAGGGGCTCATGGTGGCCGGCATCATGCGGGTGAGCGGTCGGGAATTGCGCGTGAAAGAGGCCGGAGAATTCGTTTCCGCAGTCGGGGCGAATCTGGGGGCGGGCCTCGTCCTGCGCGAAGGTGCGCGGGCGATTGCCAAATTCGTCCCGGGCTGGGGAAACCTCGTCTCCGGGGCGATTGCCGGCGCCGGAACTTATGCGATGGGCAGGGCGGCCTGCGCCTATTTCATCGAAGACAAGTCCCTCGCGCAGGCGCGCGGAATTTTTCGCCGCTTCCGCAAATCGAAAAAACCGCCGGAACTTCCTCCCTACGACCCTACGGAATAATCAATGACACGCACGGAAATCAATGAGGCCCTGGAGCAACTCGGGACCCGTCCCACCAAGAGCCTCGGACAGAACTTTTTACACGATCAGAACCTGTCGGCCTGGCTGGTCGATCAACTCGAAATCACCCCCGGGGACCACGTGGTGGAGATCGGACCCGGCCTCGGCGCGCTCAGTGAGCACGTCATTCCCAAGGCCGGTTTCTCAACGTTAATTGAGAAGGACGGACGGCTGGCAGGCTATCTGGGCGAACGCTTCGCGGGGAATCCGGCGGTCGAGATTCATCATCTCGATGCGCTCGACTACGATCCGCGCCACCTCTTTCTCAAAGGCCCGGCCAAGCTGCTGGGGAATCTGCCCTACTACGTCACCAGCCCGATCATGTTCCACTTTGCCGCCGAGCCTTCGCCGGTGTCGCGGATGGTGCTCACCATGCAGAAGGAGGTTGCCGAGCGCCTTTCCGCCGCGCCACGCACCAAGGAATATGGCGCGCTGACTCTGGTGATCGGTCGTCGCTGGCGCGTGAAGTATCTGCGCACGCTGCCGCCCGAGGTCTTCATGCCCGCGCCGAAGGTGGATTCCGCCGCGATCCTGCTCCTGCCCCGTGCAGCGGACGAGTTTCCCGCCTGCGATGGCGCGACCTTTGAGCGGCTGGTCAAGCAGGGGTTTTCCCAGCGGCGCAAGCGAGCCCAAAAAATGCTGCGCGCGCTGGAGGTGGATTTTCTTTCCCTCGCCGATCAAATCGGCGCGTCCCCGCAGGCCCGGGCGGAGGAACTGAGCCTGGGCCAGTGGATCGACCTCACCAATCTGGTTGCGCCGCTTTCCAAAGCGGAGGCGCAGGATGTGCATGGAGAAATCTTCGATATCGTCAACGAACACAACGAAGTCGTTTCCCAGGCGACCCGGCACGAGGCGCATGAGCAGAAGCTGCGACACCGTGCTGTCCACATTTTCGTCTTCAACAAAAAGGGGGAACTCTTTTTGCAAAAGCGTTTCCGCTGGAAGGATAAAAACCCCGGTGCCTGGGATTCCAGCGCCGCGGGGCACGTGAATGCCGGGGACGATTACGCGGCGACGGCCACCCGGGAGCTGATGGAAGAGCTCGGAGTCAATGCTCCGGTGAAGCCAATCGCCGAACTCGCGGCCAGTGAAAACACGGGCTACGAATTTGTAAAACTGTATGCCGGGCGTCATGAAGGACCCTTCATCCTGCCGCCCGCAGAAATTGAATCCGGTGGTTTCTTTCCCGTCCCTCTGTTGCGCCAGTGGACTGCGGAGCGGCCCCGGGATTTTGCCCGCAGCTTTATCGAGTGCCTGCGCTTGTTGCCGGAAGATTTTCGGTTGGACTGAGTGGAGGGAAATTTTGAACGTCGGCCCGAATCGATTGTCATTTTTCGCCGAAATGCTTGACCAGAGCACGGAAGATTTTTTACCCACGAGCCCCCATGATTAAAGTCAGGAACCTGAAGAAAAGCTTCGGACCGAAAATAGCCGTCAACGGCATCTCGTTTACCCTCGAAAAGGGTGAGGTGCTCGGCTTTCTCGGGCCGAACGGTGCGGGAAAGTCCACGACCATGCGCATGATCACCGGTTTCATTCCTCCGAATGAAGGCGAGATCATCGTCGGTGACTACAACCTGCTGGATAATCCGCTCCCGGCAAAACGGCTGATCGGCTATTTGCCGGAAAATGCGCCGTCCTATACGGACATGACGGTGAAAGGTTTTTTGAATTTCTGCGCCGAAGTGCGCGGGCTCTCCGGCGACGCCAAAAAGAAAGCGGTCTCGCGGGTGGTCGAGATGTGTTTCCTCGAAAATGTGATCCACCAAAGCGTGGAAACGCTGTCGAAAGGCTACAAGCACCGCACCTGCTTCGCCCAGTCGATCATTCACGATCCCGAGGTCCTGATTCTCGACGAACCGACCGATGGCCTCGATCCCAACCAGAAGCACGAAGTGCGCACGCTGATTCGCAACATGGGCAAGACGAAGGCGATCATTTTCTCCACCCACATCCTCGAAGAAGTGGAAGCCGTCTGCTCCCGCGCGGTGATCATCGACCGCGGCCAGATCGTCGCGAATGGCACGCCCGAGGAGCTCAAGCTCCGCTCGCAGAATGCGGGCGGCGTGCGCGTCCAATTTGCGACCGCAATTCCCGAGGGGGTCGCGAGCAAGCTGCATACGATTCCCGGTGTGGAACGCGCGGTGGTGCAAAATGACTTCGTGGCCGTGCAAGCCGCGAAGGAGGCCCGCGGGAAACTCGGCGGCGCCATCTACGAACTCGCCGTCCGCGAGAACTGGAAAATCTCCGAACTGCATACCGAGGAGGGCCGCCTGGACGAGGTCTTCCGCGGCATCACGCTTCCCGACACCAAAGCTGCCAAGGAGGCCGCTGTAAAATGAGCACCTGGACCAATATCGCAACCATCGCCCGCCGCGAGATCAACGGCTTCTTTGCCTCGCCGGTGGCGTACAGTTTTCATCGTCATCTTCCTGCTCCTGTCGGGCTTTTTCACCTTCATGGTGAGTGGTTTCTTCGAGCAGGGGCAGGCGACGTTGCTGCCCTTCTTTGCCTGGCTTCCGTGGCTTTATCTCTTCCTCGTCCCGGCTGTAGGCATGCGCATGTGGTCGGAGGAACGCCGCCTCGGCACGATGGAATTGCTGCTGACGATGCCGATCACTCCCTGGCAGGCGATTGTCGGCAAGTTTCTTTCCTCCTGGCTGGTGCTGGCGATTGCGCTCTTGCTCACGTTCCCGCTCATCATCACGGTGAATTACCTCGGGCATCCCGATAACGGGGTGATCATCGCCGGCTACGTCGGCAGTCTGCTCCTGGCGGGGGCGTATCTCTCGGTCAGCGCGATGACGAGCGCGATGACGCGCAATCAGGTCATTTCCTTCATCATTGCGGTGGTGATCTGCCTGTTTCTCATTCTCGCGGGCTGGCCGCCGGTGATCAATCTGCTCGGTCAGTTTGCGCCGACCTGGCTGGTGGATGGAATCGCCTCCTTCAGCGTGATGACACACTTCGACAGCATCCAAAAAGGCGTGCTGGATACGCGGGATGTCCTCTTCTTCGTCTCGGTGATCGTCTTCAGCCTCTTCACCACCAGCGTCATCATCCGTGCCCACCGCGCCGGTTAGTTCTCTTTCACCCTCCATTCGACCATGAAGAATAGTTCCAAAACCTTCATCTTTTCGACCCTCGGGGTCGTGGCGATGCTGCTGATTCTGGTTGCCGTGAATATCATCGGCAACTTTGCGAAGGCCCGCGTCGATCTCACCGAGGACAAGCAATTCACGCTTTCCGACGGTACGAAGCGCATCCTCCAGCGCCTCGATGGGCCGGTGCAAATTCGTCTCTATGTGACGCAGGATCAAAGTGCGATGCCAATCCCTCTGCGCAATTACGCGCGGGAAGTGGAGGATTTGCTGTCCTC
>JASGKO010000019.1:0-16190 GCA_049840595.1 Chthoniobacteraceae bacterium | reverse complement strand
GCCGCGATTTCGCTCTTCGATCACTTCGGCTCCGGCGTTTTTTGCACACTCGGCGGTGGCATCGGTGGAATTATTGTCCACCACGAGGATGCGCGCAGAGGGGAACTCACTCTTGAAATCGCGGACGACATCAGCGATTCCGTGCTCTGCGTTCAGGCAGGGGATGAGGATTGTGATGGATGGGTTCACAGCTTTAATAACTGAGCATTTTGAATGCCATCACTGGATTGGTCTCATTAATAAAACCCCTTTTTTCCACCGACGCTCAGGCATTGAAGGCGACTAATGGCCTGACGGCGATGTCCCGACCGGCCAGGAAATCTTTTACCTCGCCCACCGTGTGCTGGCCGAAATGGAAGATACTGGCGGCGAGCACCGCATCCGCGCGGCCTTCCTCCAGCACCTCCGCCATGTGGGCCAGGCTGCCCGCGCCGCCACTGGCCACGACCGGCACTCCCACCGCTTCGCTGACCCGGCGGGTGATCACGAGGTCGAAGCCCGCCTTCGTGCCATCGGCATCGATGCTGTTGAGCACGATCTCGCCCGCGCCGAGCGCGACCGCTTTCTGCGCCCATTCCACGGCGTCGAGCCCGGTCGATTTTGCGGCCGCCGTGGGAGAAGACTTCCCAGCGATCGGGCGCGACTTTTTTCGCGTCGATGGAAACGACGATGCACTGGCTGCCAAAGCGTTCCGCGCCATCGCTGATCAGCGCCGGCGTGGCGAGAGCGGAGGAGTTGATGCTCGTCTTGTCGGCCCCGGCCTTCAGCATCGCCCCCATGTCATCCACGGTGCGAATGCCGCCGCCGACGGTGAGTGGCATGAAGCAGCGGTCCGCCACGCGCTCGATCACGTCGATCATCGTCGCCCGGCCATGCGCGGAGGCGGTGATATCAAAGAAGACCATTTCATCCGCGCCCTGCGAATCATAGCGAATGGCCAATTCCACGGGATCGCCCACGTTGCGCAGTTCGCCCGCCTCGGCTTTGCCGAATTGAACCCCACGGGTGACCTGGCCGTCGTGGACATCGAGACAGGGAATGACGCGTTTATAAAGCATGACAGAAAATTATAATTTGATGACCGAAAGTCGCAGTTTTTTACGACTTTACGCTGTGAATCCGGCAAAAAGCGAAAATTTTGTTGATCGTTTTTACGGAAATACTTACGATGCTTGCCCGGGTCACGAAACTAGGAAGGAAGGATAACGCCAACATACACGTATATGGGACAAAATAACTCGGGAAAAAACGTTGAGGAAACGCAAGACGATCTCGTCGTCAGCGGCAATAAATTTACGATCTCGTCGGAGCCATTGGTAGGTAGTGATGAAGTAACCACCACGGCCTCCACGCCAGCTTCCACCGGCGGAGTTTCGCTGGCAGAAGCATTTCAAACCCCAGCTTTTGAAGATCTCGGACCACTGCCCGAGACCTACCATGAGGATGTGCTCTACTTGGTGGCTCGCGATCCGCACTGGCTCTTCGCCTATTGGGACGTGAACTGGACGGTGGCCGGATCGGCCAAATACTATCTCAAGATTTTTGTGAGCGGCAAAATCGAAGTCGCCACGGTGGAGATCAAGCCCGAGGCCCGCAACTGGTATGTCGAAGTCGGCAATGCCAGCACCACCTACTTTGCCGAGCTCGGCTTTTTCGACGAATACGGGATCTGGGTTTCCCTGGCCACCTCCGGGGAGGCGACCACGCCTTCCAGCGGAATCTCCCAGGAAGAAGCGGCTGATTTTGCGACCGTGCCTTTCCACCTCACGCTTCAGCGCTTGATCGAGATGCTCAAGGAGCAGATGGAGGAGGGGGAATCGCTCGTCGAAGCGCTGGCCCGGCTCCAGGGTGGGAGCAAGTTTGCCTTTGTCCGCGGTCAGATCCCGACCTGGACCGACGAGCAGAAGCGCATCCTCGCCGCGCTCTTCGGCAGCGAAATGGTGGACCTCGCGGGCATGGGCTCGGCGGAGATCGATCAATTTTTGCGCAAGCAGCCGTGCTCAAGCTTTCCTCGGAAAGCGCGAGTGGCCTCTCCGGCCAGACCAGTATCGCCGGTCTGCTCGGTGGCAGCAGCCTCTTTAGCGGTCTGCTCTCGAGTTGGTTCGGCGGCGGCAGTGGGGGCAGCGGCTTCGGTTCGAGCTGGAGCGCGCAGCCTTTCAGTGTCAAGCGCGAGCGCGGCTTCTACATGCACGTGAACGCCGAGGTCATTTTCTACGGCGGCACGCATCCGGATGCGACGGTGTGGATCGACGACAAGCCGATCACCCTCAATCCCGACGGCACTTTCCGCTATCACTTCAAGTTCCCGGATGGCAACTACGAGATCCCGATCGTGGCGAAGTCGCCCGATGGCGTGGAGACCCGCTCCGCGACGCTCAGCTTCAAGCGCGGCACCGATCGCGTGGGCGACGTGGGCCATACCGCGCAACCCGAGCACCTCGACGTCCCCATGGGCTCGAAGTAACGGCGAGCATCCATCTCTTTTGAAGCCGCGTGTGTCCCACGCGGCTTCTTTTTTTGAACCGCGTCCGCCGCGGTTGAAATTATTTCTCTCTGCAAAACGCATTCCGTGGTCTAGACTCGCGCCAATGCCTCGCAAAGCCGCGCCCAAGATTCTCAGCGACCGGTTGGTGCGCCTCTTTCTCGAAAGCATGGATGCCGAGCGCAATGCTTCGCCGCGGACGATTGCCAACTACCGTCTCGCTCTGGAGAAATTCCGCGCGCAGCCGAAGATGCCGCCGTGGCTGGATTGCCAGCCCGAGCATTTTCGCGCTCACCTCTTCCAGTTGATGAAAAGTGGCGCCGCCCGGGCCACCATCCGGCTGCACTTTGCCGCCTTGCGCACCTTTTACAAATACCTCGTCGAGCGCAACGGCTTGAAGGTGAACCCGCTGAAGCAGGTCCAGTTGCCCAAGCAGCAAAAGGGCCTCCCGGTCGTCCTCAATCGCCAGCAGATCGAGCAACTGCTCGCCACCCCGCTGCAAGTGGAGCGGGAAAACCAGGCCCCCGTCTGGGCTGCCGCGCGCGATGTGGCGATCCTGGAGCTTTTCTACAGCAGCGGCCTGCGTATTTCGGAACTGGTCTCCCTCAACGTCGAGGACATGGATGCCTATACCGAGACGGTGCGCGTGCTGGGCAAGGGGCGCAAGGAGCGCATCTGCCCGGTCGGTGGTCCTGCCCTGGAAGCGATCCAGAAATATCGTGTCGAGGCCTCGGTGCACCAGGGCCCGCTTTTCATCAACAAACGGCGGGGGCGCCTTTCCGCCACCAACGTGCGGATGATGCTGAAGAAATACCTCAAACACACCGATATCGCGCTCAAGGTGAGCCCGCACAAATTACGCCACACCTTCGCGACCCATTTGCTGGATAACGGGGCCGACCTGCGCAGTGTGCAGTCCCTCCTTGGTCACGCAAGCCTCTCGACCACACAGATTTACACCCACGTAACGACCGAGCGGCTCAAGGAAGCCTACGACCAGTCCCATCCCCGGGCTTGAGTTTTTTGATGCTCTGTAGCGGCGGTCTAGGACCGTCGCCTTATTTTCACGGAGCGCGTTTTGCGACGGTCCTGGACCGCCGCTACGGGCGGGTGGTTCCGGCTGGGGCTGCGCCAGTGCCGGGTTGGACGTTTCGGGACAAGCGATTTCGCGGATCGGTAGTGGATGTTCCCTTTTGTTCAACGTGTTTTGATTTGCGCAAGATCCACCTTGGGGCTTGGGGATTACAGTCCTGATAAAGAAAAAAGATGCCAGAGTAATTGGAGGGAATTTTGGGGCGAAAAAGACGGTTGGCACAACGGCTGCTAAATGGGCGCTGCCGCAATGAATGGACAACGTACGTGTGACAAATACTGGAGACCGGAAACCGCCGGAATTCTTCCATTCATTGGCCCGGCGTGGATGCCAGGCAGCAGCCTCGCTGCCGAGATTTCGCAGGGTGAAACGGGAGTTTCCAAGCTCCCCGTCGCCCGGTGAAAACAAAAACCTAAACCACTGAACCTAACCATTGATTCCTAAAGGAACCACTATGCTTAACCTAAGAAAAACCTTGGCGATGGCTGTCTTTGCAGCCGCGCTGGCGTGGACGACGACTGGCCTCACCACGGCCAGCGCCCAGAGTCCATCCCCTGCACCTTCTGCATCGGCTGCGCCAGAAGCCTCGGCCACTCCGGCCGCTTCTGCCACCCCGGCTGCCTCTCCCACGATTGATTCGCGGGTTGCCGACCTCGAAGCCTACGTCACGAACGGCGCTCCTTCCACCACGCAGGTGGGCCCGCTCGGTGCCACGCCTGGCCCCGGTCACAACGCATGGATGATGGTTTCGGCCGCTTTCGTGCTCATGATGACCCTCCCGGGTCTGGCCCTGTTCTACGGTGGTCTGGTGCGTTCCAAGAACGTTCTCTCCATCGTGGCCATGTGCTTCGGCATCACCGGCTTGGTCTCCATCCTCTGGTGGGCCGTGGGCTATAGCCTCGTGTTCGGCACGAGCTTCAACAGCCCCTACATCGGTGGCAGTGAGTATTTCTTCTTCAAGGGAGTGACCTCGGTTCCGAATACCAACTACTCCTACTGGGTTTCGCAGAACGTGTTCTCGATCTTCCAGCTGACCTTCGCCATCATTACCCCGGCGCTCATCTTCGGTTCCACCGCTGAACGCATGAAGTTCTCGGCGGTGATCACCTTCGTCTTCCTGTGGATGTTCGTGGTTTACTTCCCGCTCGCACACATGGTCTGGGGTGCGACTGGTCTCATGAACGGTGTCTGGAACTCCAGCGCTTCCATCCCGGCGATCGACTTCGCGGGTGGCACGGTGGTGCACATGTCCTCCGGTTGGTCCGCGCTCATCCTGGCGCTCATCCTCGGCAAGCGCAGTGGCTTCGGCAAGGAGCCCATGCCGCCGCATAGCCTCGTGATCTGCTTCATCGGTACCGCCCTCCTGTGGGTTGGCTGGTATGGCTTCAATGCCGGTTCCGCCGTGGCGGCCGACGTTGTGGCGGCCAACGCTTTCACCACTACCACGCTGGCGACGGCGGTGGCCTCCTTCGTGTGGCCGGTGGTTGAGTGGCTCTTCAAGGGCAAGCCGAGCATCCTCGGTTTCTGCTCCGGCGCGGTGGCCGGCCTCGTGGTCATCACCCCTGCTTGCGGCTTCGTCAATGCGACGGGTGCTGTGATCATCGGTGTGGCTGCTGGTGTGATTCCGTTCATCACGGTGACCTACCTCAAGCCTGCCCTCGGTTATGACGATGCGTTGGATACCTTCGGCGTTCACGCCGTCGGTGGCACGCTCGGTGCGTTCCTCACTGGTGTGCTGGTTGCTCCGGAAGTGAATGCCAACCTCAGCGCCGCTGGCGTTGCGGGCAAGAATGGCCTCCTCGCTGCCATCACCGCGCACTCCCTGTGGATCGCCCAGGTGAAGGCCATCGGCATCACCATCGCTCTCGCGGTGGTTGGCACGGCCATCATCGCCTTCATCATCAAGTTCATCATCGGCCTCCGTCCGAGCGTGGAAGAGGAAAGCCAGGGTCTCGACATCGTGGATCACGGCGAGGAGGGCTACATCCTCTAATCACTCAACCCGTTGCCAGCGCCTGTCTTATGCGGGCGCTGGCGACACTCTGAGAAAATCACATGAAAAAAATCGAAGCGATCATCAAGCCCTTCAAACTGGAGGAAGTCAAAGAAGCGCTCGCCGAACTCGGTATCGAAGGTATGACCGTGAGCGAGGTCAAGGGATTTGGCCGTCAAAAAGGCCACACGGAAATCTACCGCGGTAGCGAATACACGGTGGACTTCCTGCCCAAGATCAAGATCGAAGTCGTCCTGGCTGACTCGGTGGTGGAATCCGCGCTCGCGGCCATCGTGAAGTCCGCCAAGACCGGCAAGATTGGCGACGGCAAAGTCTTCGTCTCCCCGGTGGAAGAAGCGGTTCGTATCCGCACGGAAGAGACTGGCGAAAAGGCCGTCTAAAAAACTGTTCATCAGATCGTTGTGGTGCTCCGGTGGGGTTCGTCCCCACCGGAGCTTTTTTTGTGTCTCAACCGAAGAGAGGGGCCAGCAAAATACGCGGAAAATACGAAAAGGGAGACAAAATCGGGCTTGGCACGGCCCGCTTTCCCCTATTTTCGTATTTTCCGCGTATTTTGCTGGCTCCTCTCTTTTATGACGAAATGAGTCTTTGGAATTGTTGACAAAGAGAGTCGGGAAGTAGAGATTGGCTCTCCCATGACCTTGCATTTAGATGATATTTCCCGCGAAGAGGTGCATGAACTCGCGGACCGCTTTGAGAATGAGAGCCTCGAAACCATTTTGCAATGGGCTTGGGAGCGTTTTGGCAACCAGGCCGGCATTGGCACCAGTTTCCAGGGAGCCGGGCTGGTCATGATCGATCATGCCGTGCGCGCCGGGTTCAATTTCCCAATTTTCACTCTGGATACCGGCCTGCTCTTCAAGGAGACCACCGATTTGCAGCATCGCCTGGAGGATTTTTGGAACCTGAAGATCGAGTCCGTCCGCCCCGAGCAGACGGTGGAACAGCAGACGGCGGAATACGGTCCCGAGCTTTGGACCAAGAGCCCGGATCTCTGCTGCACTTTGCGCAAGGTGCTTCCATTGCAGCGCAAGCTCTCGGAATTGAGCGTCTGGATTACCGGCCTGCGCCGCCAGCAGTCCGAGACTCGCGAAAAAACCAAGATCCTCGAGCTCTACCATTTCGACGTCCTGCGCGACCGCTACATCCTGAAGATGAACCCGATGGCCAATTGGTCGCGGGAAGCGGTGTGGACCTACCTGCGCGAGCGGCAGATTCCCTATAACCCATTGCAGGACAAGGGCTACCGCAGCATCGGCTGCTGGCCGTGCACCCGCGCCACCGCCACGGGCGAAAACGAAAGAGCGGGCCGCTGGACCGGCTTCGACAAGGCCGAGTGCGGCATCCATACCTTTCTGGGAGAGAACATCTAAGGGCCGGTGAAAAAATTCTCTGGCCTCCCGGCATGAAAGCCGCTTTTTGTGTCTGCGCGCTTGTCAGGCGCTACGGACTCTGTTTTATGGACGGTTTCGAACTACGGACGGTCTCCAAAACAAGGGCATTTTGAATAGAAACTATGAATCACGCTGATCATCCTGCTTATAAGAAGCTGTATGCCGCGCCCGCCGCGGATGAACCACCCGCCTTTTTCCCGGAAAAAATCTCGCGCGAAGACGCCGCCCATCTCGATGCGCTCGAGGCCCAGAGCATCTTCATCATCCGCGAGGCCTACCATCACTTTAAGAAGATCTGCATGCCCTGGAGCATGGGCAAGGATTCGAACGTGCTCATCTGGCTCTCCAAGAAAGCCTTCTGCGGTCATATCCCGTATCCGCTGCTCCACATCGACACGACCTACGAGTTTCCCGAGATGATCGAGTACCGCGATTGGGCGGTCGATTACCATAAGCTCAACCTGATCGTGAAGATCAACGAAGACGCCCGCGCCGGTCGCGGTGCCTACGAAAAGACCGGCCCGATCGGTTACGAAACCACCGATCCGGTGACCGTGACCCACGAGCTGCAAGACGGTCGCCCTTCAGCAGGTGATGGCCGAGCACCAGTGGGACGCGCTCATCACCGGCATTCGCCGCGACGAAGACCCGACCCGCGCCAAGGAGCGCTACTTCTCGCCGCGCACCAAGGATTTCGAGTGGGACTACAAGGACCAGCCACCGGAGTTCTGGAACCAGTTCACCACCAGTTGTGCCCCCGGCGAGCACGTGCGCGTGCAGGCCCTGCTTGATTGGACCGAGCGCGACATCTGGCTCTACATCCAGCGCGAAGGCATCCCGATTCCGAAGATGTATTTCGCCCGCAAAGCTTACGACGGAAATCTCTACCGTTTCCGCTCCCTCGGTTGCTGGCCGATCTCCGGCCCGGTCGAGAGCACGGCGGATAACATCGACAAAATCATCGACGAACTGGCCACCACCAAGACCAGCGAGCGCGCCGGTCGCGCCCAGGATCACCACGAGCGCAACGCCATGCAGAAACTCCGTGCCAAGGGGTTCATGTAAGCCGTTCCAGCCCATCGAACTCATTTAATTTTCGCCTCCTATTATGGCCAATCTTTCCGAAATCAATCGCCGTCTCCGCGTGGTCTTTGTCGGTCACGTGGACCACGGTAAGTCCACGCTCATCGGTCGTATTTTCTACGACACGAATTCCCTGCCCGATGGCAAGGTCGAGCAGATCCAGAAAGCCTGTAAGGAAGAGGGCATGGAGTTTGAATACTCCTTCCTCCTCGACTCGCTCCTTGAAGAGCAGGAGCAGAACATCACGATCGATACGACGCAGATCCAGTTCAAGACGGACAAGCGCCCGTACGTGATCATCGACGCTCCCGGGCACAAGGAATTCCTGAAGAACATGATCACCGGCGCCGCCAGTGCGGATGCCGCCGTGCTCCTCATCGCCGCCAACGAAGGCGTGCGCGAGCAGTCCCGCCGTCACGGCTACCTGCTCAGCCTCCTCGGCATCAAGCAGGTGGTGGTCGCGGTGAATAAGATGGACCTGGTGAAGTACAGCCAGGAAGTCTTCGATAGCGTGGTCACCGAATACACCGCCTTCCTGCAACAGATCGGCGTGGAAGCCCGCGCCTTCGTGCCGATTTCCGCCCGCAACGGCGTGAACGTCGCCAAGGCCGACCGCGCCAGCATTCCCTGGTATTCCGGCCCGACGATCACCGATATGCTCGATTCCTTCGAGCCGCCGAAGGAAGTGGCCGACCAGTCGCTCCGCTTCCCGGTGCAGGACGTGTATCGCTTCGACGAGCGCCGCATCATCGCCGGTCGCATCGAGACCGGCTCGCTCAAGGTGGGCGACAAGCTCGTCTTCTCGCCGAATAACAAGACCAGCGTCGTCGCCAGCATTGAGAACTGGCATGCGCCGGAGTCCAAGGAAGCCTTCGCCGGCCAGAGCATCGGCATCACGCTCACCGAGCAGATTTTCGTCGAGCGCGGTCACGTCGCCTCGCACGAGGCGGATGCCCCGATCGAGACCAACCGTTTCAAGGCCCGCCTCTTCTGGATGGGCAAGCGCAACCTCGTCGTCGGCGAGCGTTATGTGTTGAAACTCGCCACGCAGGAACTCGAGGCGGAAGTCGTCTCGGTTGAGAAAATCATCGACGCCTCGACGCTCGACAACGTCGCCTCCGACCGCAACTACATCGCGAAGAACGACGTGGCGGAAGTCACGATCCAGACCCGCGGTGCGCTGGTGATGGACAACCATGATCGCAACCCGATCATGGGTCGCTTTGTGATCGTCGATAACCGGCAGGTCGCCGGCGGCGGCATCATTTTCGGCGGCGTCTATACCGACCGCACCAAGGTGAAGTCGGAGAATATCTACTGGAGCGAAGGCACCGTGGATGCCCGCAAGCGCGCGCTGCGCAATGGCCACAAGGGCGCCGTGGTGTGGCTCACCGGCCTCAGCGGTTCCGGCAAATCGACCATCTCGCATTCGCTGGAACGCGAGCTTTTCAATCTGAACCTGCACACCTACGTGCTCGATGGCGACAACGTGCGCCATGGCTTGAATGCGAACCTCGGCTTCTCGCCGACGGACCGCGTGGAGAATATTCGCCGCGTCGCGGAAGTCGCCCGCCTGATGGCCGATGCCGGGCTGGTGGTCGTCACCGCCTTCATCTCGCCCTACCGCGCCGACCGTCGCCGCGCCCGTGAGATCGCCCTCGAGGGCGGCGTGGATTTCTATGAAATCTTCGTCAGCGCCCCGGTGGAAGTCTGCGAGCAGCGCGATCCGAAGGGTCTCTACAAGCGCGCCCGCGCCGGGGAGATCAAGGAATTTACCGGCATCAGCGCTCCGTACGAAGAACCCTCCGAGCCCGAGATGATCGTCAACACGGCGAAGGAAACCCTGGCCGAGAGCGTGTCCTCCATCGTGGAGTTCCTGCGTCCGCGCCTCAAGGCGTCGTCGCTGCCCCTTGAGGAATAGGCGACCCTTTCGCCCTTCACGGAGAAAACGGAAATCATGGATTTGCCTGCCCCCGCTCTGGTCATTCGTCCCGCGGTGGCAGGCGATGCCGAGGCCCTCGATGCCTTGATCGAGGGCACCCGGCGCTGGGTGCAGGACCGCTGCCCCGCGCAATGGCAGACCCCCTTTTCCAAGGAATGGGTGGTCGGTCGCATTGCCGCGAAAGAATTGTTTGTCGTGTTCGCCGACGATGAACTGGTGGGCACGTTCCGCTTGCTCTGGTCCGATGCCGATTTCTGGGGGGAACTGGATTCGCCCGATGCCGCCTACCTGCACACGCTCATCGTCCGCCGCGACCTCGCCGGGAACGGGCTCGGCATCCGCATCCTGCGTTGGGCGGAGTCGTATGTCGCCGCCGCGGGCCGGAGTCTGTTGCGGCTGGACACGTTGTTCGACAACGAGCATCTCATTCGCTTTTACCAGAAGGCCGGTTTCAGCATACTGGGCGAGCGGGGGGTGCGCGATTTCCGCGTCGTCCTGTTCGAGAAAAGTCTCACTCCGCCGCTTGCACCGCCGCAATGATCCTGGCCGCCTGGGCTGCCGCGCGGACATTGTGCACCCGGAAGATTCCCGCGCCACGCAACAAGCCGGAGACGAGGCAGGCCACCGTGCCGGCATCGCGCTCGGCCGGCACCGGTAGATCGAGCACCTGGCCGATCACCGTCTTGCGGGAAATGGGCAGCAGGATGGGGCGCCCGAAGCGTTGCAGGCGGTCGAGTTCGCGATAGATGCGCAGGTTGTCCGCCCGCTGCTTCGCAAAGTCGATGCCGGGATCGAGAATCGTCGCCGCGCGGGACAGCCCCGCCTTTTCCGCCACCGCCAGTTTTTCCTCGAAGAACTCCTCCATCCGCGCCATCACGTCATCATACCCCACATGGGTATGCGGCACCTTGGGCTCGCCGATGCTGTGCATGATCAGCAACGCCGTGCCGGTGGCCGCGCAGATTTCCGCATTTTCCGGGGTCGGCAGTGCGCCGATGTCGTTCAAGAGGTCGCCCCCGCTGGCGAGCACCTCGCGGCACACGGCGGGACGCCAGGTGTTGATGGAAAGCAGGGGCTGGGAACCTGCTGGCGCGGTCGCGCAGATTTCCGGCCAGCGTTCGGTAAAAGCCCCGAGGGTATCCGCCTCCTCACGCTCGCTCATCGCGGCGCGGTTGGTGCGGGCGCTCTCCGCGCCGACGTCCACGATGTCTGCGCCTTCCTGCAGCATCTGCTTTGCGCGCTCCACCGCGCGGTCGAGATCGGTGATCCCGTCGCCGGAAAACGAATCGGCGCCCAGGTTGAGAATGCCCATGATGAGCGGGCGGCGCGGAAACTCCAGCACGTGCTGGCGGGCGAGCAGCTTCATAGCGGCACGCTGGTCCGCTGGCGCTTGGAAAACCGCAGCACGTTCTGATAACCCGCGGCTTTCGCCAGTTGAATCGCCGCGTCGAAATCCGCCCCCACTTCCCCCGGCGCGTGGGCGTCGGAGTTGATCAGCAGCGGCACCCCGGCGGCCTGCGCCATTTCGAGAAATTGCGGGGCGGGATACATCTCGCGAACTTCCTTGCGCAGGCCCGCGGTGTTGATTTCGCAGGCGGTGCCGGTTTCCGCGAGCGCCGCAATCGCGGGCTCGTAAAACGGACGAAGATCGCCCGGGGGACGGAAGCCGAATTTTTTGGGCAAGTCCGGGTGGGCCACGAAATCGAACAGTCTGGAGCGAATGGCCTTCTCATACGCGCTCCAGTAGAGATCCCAGATTTCCGCCACCGGTCGCTCGCGAAACCGCCCGATCCACTTCGGATTATCCACATCCCACCCCGGCGCGATGTAATGCACGCTGCCGATCAGGTAATCCCAATCCGCCATCCCCGCGAGCTTTTCGATCCAGGGCTCGTGGCCTTCGAGATAATCCACCTCCAGCCCGATTCGGATCGGGAGCTGCGGAAATTTTTCCCGCGCATGCTGCACCGCTTCGAGATAGCGGGGCAGTTCCTCAATCAGCATCCGCCAGTCGTCGAACGCCTCGGGCATCGGGCTGTGATCGGAAAAGCCGATCTCGGGCAGCCCGCGTTCCAGGGCCGCCTGGGCGTATTCCCAGGGCTCGCCGGTGGCGTGGCGGCAGAGCGGGGTATGGATGTGGTAGTCGGCGGTCATGGTGGTCATTGAGCCAAATGCTCGATTGCGGACTGCAGTTCGTCGCGCGCAAGGTCATTTGCCACAAGCTGCGCGATTTTACCATCCCGACCGATGAGAACCGTGCCCGGGAGATGGACGACGCTCCACGCCTGGGCCACGTGGTTGCTCCAGCCGTTCCCGTCGAACTGTTGCGGCCAGGGCACGTGGTTCTGCTTGAGGAAGGCGCGGAACTTGGGCTCGTTGTCGTCGAGGCTCACGCCCACGATTTCCAGGCCCGCCGGGTGCAGCCTGGCGTAAAGCGACTTGAGCGTCTGCAATTCGACAAAGCACGGCAGGCACCAGGTGGCCCAAAACACGACGACCACGGGTTTTCCTTTCAAGCTGCGGAGCTGGATCGTGCGGCCATCGGGGGTGCTGGCCTCGAAGTCGGGTGCGAGCTGTCCCACGGTGAGGGTGGAAAATTGGAAATCCATCGCCTTCACCGTGACCTGGTGGCTCGCATCCTCAAATTCCCGGGCGGCCTGTTTTTGCAGGGTGACTTTGGATTCATGCCCCTGGGTATTGCGGATGACGAGGGTGACCGCTGGCCGTCCCGCGAGGAAATTCAGCAGCTCCGCCTGGCTTTTGTCCTGCAGCGGGACGCCATCGCCACTCACGAGCGTGTCGCCGGGCTGGAGTCCGGCGCGATCGGCGGGACTTCCGGCAAAGATTTCGCCAATCCGGGCCGCTCCTTGCAAATGAAAGACACTCAGCCCAAAGACCGCCTGCTCCGGCGGGAGTGCCCGTTGGGAGGTCGTGATTTTTGGAACCGCCGGCGGCGCAGGCAGGTGAAAAATTGGCCAAGCCGAAAAATACCCCCCATGCGATAGAGAAGAGGCTGGCGACGTGATTAATGCGCATATCGGAAGTTTATCCTACCGTTTGGCGCAATTCACACAAGCGAGACTGGAAAGGATGCCAGAGAAACGGGCAGTTCTTCCCGGGCTTGGCATGTTTGGCTTGTCTCAGCCCCGGAAATTACCCAACTTTGTCGCGAATATGAAATTCATCGAGACCGTATTTGAGAAACTCAAGCGGCACCCTAAGCGCATTGTGTTCCCCGATGGAGCGGACCCGCGGGTCCTGCATGCGGCCTCGCAGTTTGCGGAGGCTCAAGCTGGGCCCCCCCATCCTGCTGGGAAACCGCGGCGAAATCGAAACGCTCGCGCGTTCCGAAGGGATCAACCTGCACCGCATCGCCGTCCTCGACCCGACCACGGCCGACGATCTCCCGGTTTTCATTGAGTGGATGACCAAGCTCGCCCGCTATCGCAAGATGGGCAACGCCGATCCGCGCGAGCTCGATGATCAACCCGAACTACTTCGGCGCGATGATGATCCAGTACGGCCAGGCAGATGGCCTCGTCGGAGGGGCGACTTCCTACGCCGGCACGCTCCTGCGCCCGCTCATCCAGCTCGTAAAGCCGCTCCCCGGGTGGAGATGATCTCGAGCTGCACCATGTTCGAGACCACGAACAAGGCTTTTGGCGACGATGGCTTCATGATGTTCGCTGATTGCGCGGTCATCCCCGATCCGACGGTGGACCAGCTCGCGACCATCGCAGTGCAGACCGGGCGCGATCTGCCGCCAGCTCACCGGGCTCAAGCCACGGGTGGCGATGCTCAGCTTTTCGACCAAGGGCAGTTCCATGCTCCCCGCCGCGCAGAAGGTGGCCGCCGCCACCGCGCTGGCCAAGCAGCGGGCCGACAAAATGGGCATCGAAATGGAGATCGACGGTGAATTGCAGGCGGATACCGCGCTGCTGCCCGAGCTCGCCGAGCGCAAGGCGCCGTCCAGCCTCGTGGCCGGTCGGGCCAATGTCTTCATTTTCCCGGACCTGAACAGCGGCAACATCACCGCCAAGTTCGTCCAGCACGTCGCCGGAGCCGAGCCTTATGGCCAGATCCTGCTTGGGCCTTCGAAACCCTGTGCGGACCTTTCCCGTGGCGCGACCTCCGAGGAAATCCTCGGCGTGGCCGCCATCGTGGGCCTGCAGGCCATCGAGTATCGCAAGCTGTATCCCGATTCCGAGTAGTTCATGAATACCGATACGCCGCGCCTCTTCGTTGCCGCCACCCAGCAGAATGACGGGAAGACCACCAATTCGCTGGGCCTTTTCGCCGCGCTGCAAAAGCGGAGCATGGGACGGATCGGTTTCATCAAGCCGGTGGGCCAACGCTTCGTCGAAGTCGAGGGCCACCGCATCGACGAGGATAGCGTGCTCATGGACCAGACCTTCGAGGTGAAGACGCCGATCCAGGCGATGAGCCCGATCGCAGTGGAGCCGGATTTTACCCGCAAATACATCGAGGGTGCGAATAATGACTTCCTCGTGCGGCGGATTCAAAACTCCTTTGACCGTGCCGCGTGGGAGAAGGACTTTGTGATCATCGAAGGCACCGGGCACGCGGGCGTCGGCTCGTGCTTCGACCTGTCCAATGCCCGCGTGGCGAGCCTGCTCTCCAGCAAGGTGCTGCTCATCGCCGGCGGTGGCATCGGCAAGCCGATCGATGAGCTCGCGCTCAACAAGGCGCTCTTCGACCAGGAGGGCGTGGAAGTGGTCGGCGCGATCCTGAACAAGGTGCTGCCCGACAAGATGGATCTCATCCAAAACATCACCCGCCGCGGCTTGGAGCGGGTGGGGATCGAAGCTGCTCGGCATCATCCCCGAGGAGCCAATCCTCTCGAAGGCCACGCTCGGCCAGATCGCCAAGCAGGTGAAAGGCAAATTCATCGGCAACAAACCCGACGGTCGCCGCCGCGTGAAAAAAATCATCATCGGCGCGATGAGTGCCAGTCACGTGATGCAGCACCTTGAGCCCGGCACCTTGGTGGTGACGCCTGGCGACCGGGAAGACGTCATCCTTGCCGCCCTCTCGACCTCCGCCCTCACCGAAGCGGATGGGAAAGCCATCGCGGGCCTCGTTCTTTCCGGCGACCTGTTCCCGCACCAGAGCGTGATGGACCTCCTGCACCACTCCGATTTGCCGGTCATCGCCTCGCCGCTCGACAGCTACACCGTCGCCAGCAGCATCCACTCGATGACCGTCAAGACCCTGCCCGGCGACACGGAGAAGATCGACAAGATCCAGCGCCTCTTCGAAAAACACGTCAACGTCGAGCGGTTGATGGAGAAGCTGAAGTAGTAGTTATTCACCACGAAGAACACGAAGGGCACGAAGATGGAGTTTGATGAGCTTTCAAACCGGGTGTTGGGATGTGCGTTGGAGGTCCACAAAGCACTTGGCCCGGGTTTGCTGGAATCGACTTACGAGCAATGTCTCGCTCATGAGTTGTCACTCAATGGAATCTCCTTCGAATTGCAAAAGCCGATGCCCGTAGCTTACCGAGGCCTCGCTTTGGATTGCGGATATCGAATCGACTTGTTCATCGATGGTCGCCTGATTGTCGAACTGAAATCAGTGGAGTCCCTGCTTCCCATCCACGAAGCACAAATACTGACTTACATGAAACTCGCCAACAGCCCAACGGGCCTATTGATCAACTTTAACGTCCGATTGCTCAAAAACGGAATCAAACGCTTGGTACGTTGATTCCCTTCGTGCTCTTCGTGTCCTTCGTGGTGAAAAAATCCCCACTCCATCCCGCCAACCGCGCGCACGCGGCCAGCGGGAAAATGGTGAAAACCTAGATCACTCCGAGGACTGCGAGGACGATCAGAATGATGAGCAGCGTACCGAGGCCGCCACTCGGGTAGTATCCCCAGCCCGAACTGTACCGGCCACGATGGCAACGCACCGACCAGGAGGAGAATGACAAGAATGAGGAGGATCAGTCTCATATCTTCTAATCGCATTCCACGCCCCCCGCGCGTGCACGCGCACGGGGCCTGATCCTCTATCGGGGCATTACCCGACGACGATATTCACCAGCTTGCCGGGCACGACGATCAGCTTCTTTACGTCCTTGCCGCCCATGTGCTCGATCGCCTTCGAATTCAATTCCTTGCCCAGCGATAGATGCAAACCGGGTGATCGAAGAAACC
>JASGKO010000018.1:0-187138 GCA_049840595.1 Chthoniobacteraceae bacterium | reverse complement strand
AAAGTATTCGTTGATGCGCTTGTTCAGTTTTTCTTCGGCATCGTCTACGCGATTTTCTGTTTCTCTTCTTTTGGCAATGCGGTTGCGTACTTCTTGTTCGGTGACATCGAGTGCTATCACGAAATGGATCGCCGTTCCATTCTCTTCATGAACTTGTCCAACGCCTCTGCCTGTGGCACGGTGCGTGGAAATCCGTCGAACAAAAAACCTTTTGCGTTGGGATTCTTATCAAGTTCTTCTTTCAACATCGCGATGGTGATCTCGTCGGGTACCAGCGCTCCACTATTCATGATTTCTTTTACGCGTTTGCCGAGTGCGGTATCGTTGGATGTATGCCAGCGGAAAAGATCGCCAGTAGAAATATGGATGAGTTGATATTTCTTAATGAGCTCCTGGCTTTGTGTTCCTTTGCCAGCACCGGGAGGTCCGAAGAGGACAATATTGATCATAGCAGCCTTCTTTTTTTCTGTAAGGGATGACAAGATAATGTTCGAGGGGACTGTCTCCAAATACCTGACCGTCAGGCTGGCCCGTTTTTATTTAGAGTCGGCAGGTACTTGCTTGTAAATCTCGGGGAGGTTGCGGCCCATGCCATCGTAATCGAGGCCGTATCCAAGCACAAACTCATCGTCCAGTTCGAAGCCGATGTATTTTACGTCGATGTTTTTTTCCCGGGCTTCGTGTTTGCGGAGCAGCGCCATGGCTTCAACTGATTTGGCACCCAGTCCCTTGAGGTCTTCCATGATCTTTTGAAGAGTCAGGCCGCTGTCGACGATGTCTTCGACTACGATAATATCTAAACCGAACAGACTTTCTTCATGACCGATCAACGTCTTCACTTGACCCGTGCTGGCAGTACCTGAATAGGACGAGACCTTACCGAACGAAATCCGGCAAGGAATCGTTACATGCTTCATGAGATCAGAAGCAAACATAAATGAGCCATTCAGTATCGAAAGAAAAGTAGGTGTGTCTATCGTGATAGTCTTTGTCGATCTGCTTGGCGAGGGCCGCAACTTTCTTTTCGATCTTATCGGCGGGAATAAATTTTTTGAATTCGAGGTCTTTAACTTTCATTCGTCCTGATTCAACAACTTTTCCGGTACAAAGATAGAAAATCATCAGGGAGCAGTTGGCAGTTGGCAAAATGCAGTTGAGCAAAATGTACCCAATTGAGATGTATCCGATTGGTTGCTGAAAAATCTTGATTCAGAGTTGCGTTGATGCATGATAACTATCTACCAACTCCAATACTCGCCAGTTACAAAATCATTTACTCGTGTTTTCCATTTTCCTCCTGTAAAATCAGGAAAATCAACATTCGCTCCTCCTTTCTGTATTGAGATTTCCGATAAAGGTGTAATCGCACTCCAGGTCACTGCGTCATAAACATCCTGTGGAGTGTTGACTTTTCTTTTAGCAGCTTCTACAAAAGCATTAAGTACGAACCAATCCATACCGCCATGACCTGCGCCTGCTGCATCACCTCCATATTTTTTCCAAAGTGGATGATCATATTTATCGAGCACATGGTCTGCGCGTCCTCCCACTGATGAGGTTTTGCACTTTTGTTTTCGATATAAATCGATTTGTTACGTCCATCCAAATGCCTTCTGTGCCTTGAACGCGAAAACCCAATGAATAAGGTCTCGGGAGATTCGTATCGTGCTGCAGAAGAATCGTTTCACCCATTGGCTGTATTGATCATCGTTGTGACGATGTTTCCCAGTTTGAAATTTACTTTCGCGTTGGGGTGATCTTTGCCACCATTTTTAACAATGTAGTCGTGGAGGCCCGGCGCGACTTTGTCGAATAGGATACGAGTTGTGTGAATCGATTTCCGCGATTGATATTGGTCATCATCGCAATGGGCCCAATGCCATGAGTCGGATAGAGGTCACCATTTCGATCAACAGAATGCTGTGTTCGCCATTGCGCTTCCGAGAAGGCTTTGGCGCCGAATTCAACGCCGCCGCCATACGCAGTTTTTCCGTCGTTGAATTTTACCGCGCGAAGGTCGTGCTGGTAGCCACCCTGCAAGTGAACAAGCTCGCCGAAAACATTTTGTCGCACCATATTCAATACGGCCATCACATCACGACGATAGCAAACATTTTCAAGCATCATTAATGGCATACCCGTTTTCTCGCTGGTGGCGACGCAGGTTCGTGCATTCTTCGATCGTCATCCCCGTGATTACCTCACATCCCGTGTACTTCTTTGCATTCATCGAGTCGATGCACATTTGATAGTGCAATTCCCATGGGGTGGCGATGATTACCGCGTCAATGTTTTTGTTCTCCAATAATTTCTTGTAACCAGTAGGTCCATCCATGATGACCTGTGGCTTTGGCTTACCGGACTTTTTAATCAGTTCCATCGACATATCGATCATACGCTGTTGGATGTCGCATATGGCAATCACGTCAACATCATTTCTCATCAAAGCAAGTTCCAGGTGACTCTGACCACGAAGCCCTACGCCGATAAATCCAACGCGAACGTTTGCATCGTCTCGTGAAAATGCCTTTGACGGTAAGATCGAAAAAGCAGCTCCGGCCATGGCGGCGGAGCGGATGAAGTCGCGGCGGGTTTTCATAAGTTTTTATTTGATGGGTGATCTTAGTTTATGTTATGACGAAGTTGGTGAAAGAACACCAACTCCGGCGATTACAATTCTTTCATTGCGTGTTGATACAATGAGATCATTGATTCAATATCTTTTTTATGGACCTTTTCATTTGGTGAATGCGGATGAAGTTCCGGTGCACCGACGAAACACCAATCGAAAGGATAGGGTGAGCGTTGAAGTTCACCCCCGTCACTGGATCCAGCGCCTTCAACTTCGAGCTGATAAGGAACATCGTGTTTGGCGGCGATGTCTATTATTTTATCGATGAACGAACGCCTCGGAATATTTCTGTCGCGAAGAGAGATGGCCACGCCCTTACCATGCTCTACACCATCAGTGATCCATGTGATGTCTGAGATCAAGGCTTGTTTCACGCCCCATTTCTTAAAAATAAAATCTGCGATGTAAGGAACAGATCCGCCGCCATGTTCTTCCCAACAGGTGAAAGCGATTACGCCGTCCTTCATGGTCTCGGCAACTTTCAGTGCAACATACACTCCGAGTCGATCATCGAGGTATGGTGACTCGATAAAATTCTTCGAATCCCTGAAATCAATCTTGTATGAAAGCGGTGTGCCCCGTTCAATGGGACGTCCGAATTTATAAAGAGCGTGATTGTCCTTGTCGAAGTCCAATGTGCATTCGATGGGGCCTTGACTGTCTTCACCGACAAGTCGGGCTCCAATCTCTGCATCGGGACTTCCCACGGGCAGGAGCTGGTTGAAGTAGCGCACTGTGAATCCTATCGTATCCATGTGGGCGAAGATTGCGGTACGTGGTTTTCCGAACTTGAGCACAATACAGTCCTGAAAGCCATCACCGTGATAGACTTCCGGTTTTGATTTCCATTTCTTTTTTTCTTTTTGAATGTACTGTAGGAGGAATTCAGTCATTTTCGACTCGTGACCGGAAGTCCCCGGAATCGAACAGAGTTGCTGAAGGAGTTTCATAAAAAATATACGAGAACGAAACTAGCCAATTTAAAAACAATCCAAAGTGACAAATAGAGTGTAAAAAATACACCTGAGAAGTAGGCTCGCTGGTGAGAAAGGCTAACTTTGATTTAAATATTTATCTACTTATGAATCTGAATATCGACGCGGACAAGAAGAATACTTTTGACGCGATTGTGGTGGGAACCGGAATCAGTGGAGGCTGGGCTGCAAAAGAACTCACGGAGAAAGGATTGAAAACCCTTGTGTTGGAACGTGGCAGAGCAGTAAGACACGTGACGGATTATCCGACAATGACCAAAAGATCCTGGCAGTTACCTCATGCAAACAGGCTTCCTGAAGAAGAGTTAAAACTATATCCTGTGCAGTCACGCACTAACTGGGTTGTTCAGTCGAACAAACACTGGTGGGTGAAAGACACAGAGAATCCATATACAGAAGTAAAACCATTCGATTGGATTCGTGGATACCATGAAGGTGGTCGTTCGATCATGTGGGGAAAACAAACGTATCGTCTTTCTCAGATGGACTTCGAAGCCAACGCGAAAGATGGTCACGGTGTTGACTGGCCAATTCGTTATGCTGACCTCGCGCCATGGTATGATCACGTAGAAACATTTATCGGTGTGAGCGGTCGTGCAGAGGGACTTCCTCAACTTCCTGATGGAAAATTTTTACCGCCGATGGATCTGAACTGCGTCGAAGAAGTTTTCAGAGATCGAGTTGCAGAGAAATTCAACGGAAGGAAAATCACGATCGGAAGAGTAGCTCACCTGACTGCGCCGCTTCCTCATGATCCGAGCCGTGGTGTCTGCCAGAGCAGAAATATGTGCGACCGCGGCTGTCCGTACGGCGCTTACTTTAGCAGTAATGCATCAACACTTCCGTGGACGGCGAAGACAGGCAACATGACCATGCGTCCGAATTCGATCGTGCATTCCGTGATTTATGACGAGGCAAAAGGAAAAGCGACTGGTGTTCGTGTATTGGATTCAGAAACAAAAGAGGAGATAGAGTTCTATGCACCTGTGATTTTCCTTAACGCATCTACATTGGGAAGCACACATATATTATTGAACTCTATCTCAAACCGATTCCCGAACGGGCTTGGTAACGGCAGTGATCAATTGGGTCGCAACCTGATGGATCACCACTATCGTGCAGGTGCTGAAGCTGAGATCGAAGGATTTGAGGACAAATATTATATCGGCAGAAGACCCAATGGAATTTATATCCCTCGTTTCAGAAACGTAGGTGACGATAAGCAGAAGAATTTCGTGAGAGGTTACGGATATCAAGGTGGTGCGTCTCGTCAGGGATGGGAGCGTGGCGTGGGTGAAATGTCGTTCGGGGCAGACTTGAAGAAATCTTTGCAGTCTCCCGGTGGATGGAAATTAGGCATCACTGGCTTCGGCGAATGCTTGCCTTATGAATCCAATCGCGTGACATTGAACAAAGACAAAAAAGATATCTACGGTATCCCGACGCTCAACATCGATGCTGAGTGGAAGGAAAACGAGAAGGCAATGCGTGAAGATTACAAAACCTCTGCAGCAGAAATGCTGGAAGCAGCTGGATTCAAGAATATCAATATCTACGATGGACCAGATAACATCGGTCTGGGTATCCATGAAATGGGAACCGCGCGTATGGGAAAAGATCCCAAGACGTCAGTTCTTAATAAATGGAACCAGGTGCATGAAGCGCCGAACGTGTTCGTAACGGATGGCGCGGCGATGACATCATCGGCATGTCAGAATCCTTCGTTGACGTACATGGCATTGACCGCCCGCGCCGCTAATCACGCAGTAGAAGAAATGAAGAAAGGAAATCTCAAATAATTATTGAGTATGAACAGAAGAGAAGTACTCCAGCGTTCCGCAGCCGTATTGGGTTACACCCTTACCGGTCCAGTGCTGGCTGGTCTGATGGAAGGTTGCAAGGCTAAGCCCCAGCTCAACTACAAGCCGCAGTTCCTTAATGAAGATCAGGCTGCGTTGATCAGCGAGCTTTCGGAAGTTATTATTCCCAAGACAGATACAGCGGGCGCGATCGATGCTGGTGTTCCGGCGTTTATTGATGGAATGTTGTTTGAGGTCTATCCCGCTGCAGCGAAAGAGAATTTCATGAAAGGACTGGCAGCTTTCAACGATGAAGCGAAAAAGGCTTACGGCGACGATTTCGCGGTGTGCACCGTTGAACAAAAAAATGCTTTGGTTAAAAAGTCTCTCGATGATCTGGGTGGTGCATTGGATACATCAACTGCCTGGTATAAGAGCGGAAAAAAGGAAAAACCTTTCATCATAGAGATGAAAGAGTTGACACTTGTCGGATATTTTACGAGCGAACCAGGAGCAACACAAACGCTTCAATACAACCAGGTACCAGGACCATTTAAAGGTTGTGTGCCCGTTGCTGAAGTGGGAAAGACCTGGGCTACTTAGTTGTTTTAAACTTGTAAGCCGTTAATCGTGGAGCACCACAATTAACGGCTTACTATTTTTATGGATGCTATTACGAAGCTTTCGCCATCTCCCATCCAATGATGCTCTTCTTCCGTGAAGCACTCCAGCGATATTCGCCTAATATCCCGTCTTTGCGAATCACGCGATGACAAGGAATAAGATACGCGATGTGATTTGATCCAACCGCTGAACCCACTGCCTGCATGGCTTTTGGATTTTGAATTTGTTCCGCAATTCCCTGGTATGTTGTTACACTTCCCATAGGCAACCGCAACAGAGCTTCCCAAACTTTTACCTGGAAGTTGGTGCCCTTTACCAACAGATGAAGTTTTTTATCTGATGGCCGTTCTGAAAAAATCTGCTGAACAAATGCAGCGGTGATTTCCTGGTTCTGATGAAAGACCGAGTTGTGCCAATGCTCTTTCATACTTTCGAGCTCTGTTCGAGGGTCGCCATCTGTTTTTACGAATGATAACCAGCAAATACCACGTTGAGTTATACCGAGCAAGCATGTTCCAAACGGCGTCTCGTGAAATCCGTATTCAACCTGAATGCCGCTTCCTTTCATTTTGTACTCTTGCGGAGTCACCGCTTCGAGCGTTGTGAACAAGTCATAGACACGTGACTGGCTCGAGAGCCCAGCTGACTCGGCAGCTTCTACAATGTTTCGAGATTCCTGGAGCTTTGATTTTAGAAAATCTACGGTGAGAAACTGAAGGAACCGTTTTGGACTGATCCCGGCCCAGTCGGTAAAGATCCTTTGAAAATGAAAAGGACTCAGGTGAACTTTCTCTGCAACTTCATCGAGTTCGGGCTGACGCTGAAAGTTATCTTCCAGGTACTTGATAGCCTGTTCGATGCGCTGATAATTGATGTTTGTTTCTGTTGACACGATCATAAAGCTATTGTTTTTTGATGGATCAAAGGTCGACCGGAACCCGAGGATCTCAACCTGCTTCTTGCTGAGTTAGGACCGTCAAAACTTGTGATAACCTCGATTTTCTAACTGAAAACACAATTTTTTGCTTGGGTTGGCCTTTCAACAAACTGGTACCGACTTGCCATTTTTGCACACTATCTTTACCCAAAGACCTAACACTATGAAAAAACATTACCTAATGATGTATCTGCTCTTTTTGTGTTTGTCCGCCGCAGCACAACAGAGCTTCGACACCGTAAGAATTCGCCCGCAAAAACTGACTGAGAATATTTACATGCTCAAAGGTTCGGGTGGAAACATCGGTGTGCTGGTTGGAAAAGATGGAACCTTGGTTATCGACGACCAGTTTGCTCCGCTCTCAAACAAGATCAACGGTGCAATCAAGACGATCGATCCTGCAGAGATTAAGTTTTTGATCAACACGCACCTTCATGGTGATCATACGGGTGGCAATGACAACTTTGCTAAAATGGGGCGTAACGATCGTAGCCCATGACCGCGAACGCCTCTCCAAGCTGTCAATAACCCGTGCTGGCCAAACCGTTCAGCCTCGTGCGAAGGAAGCGTTGCGGTGATCACATTTCCTGATAAAATTAACTTCCACCTGTAACCATGAAGACATTATTGAAGTGATCACACTTGATAAAGGGTCATACCGCACGGTGATGTAATGATTCACTTTAAGAAGGCAAACATTTATCACATGGGTGATGCCTATGTTCGCTATGGCTCATCCCTTCATCGATGTGGGCAGTGGAGGATCATTTACAGCGTTTATTAACTCACTTGATAAGATGCTTGCAGTGCTGGATGACAATTCAAAAGTGATCTCCTGGTCACGGTGAACTTGCCACCAAGGCTGATGTAAAAGCTTTTCGCTGATAAGCATGGCCGACATCCGCGATCAAGTTACAGCGGCACGGAAGGCTGGTGAAAAAGTAGAAGACATCACCGCGATGCCGATTGCGTCGAAATATGATGCGGATTTCGGAACAACTGGCTTTGTTAAAGGAAAAGACTTTGTGTGATGGCAGCAGAGAATATAAAGGCAACCATGCCGCGCCTGCAGGCAAGAAAGGCAGTAGTCTCTAATCAACACAGCCCATGAAAATCCATTTTATAGTTGCGCGTCCTTTGCATATCAGCTTCGGCGCAACAAAAATTTGACAACTGCTGAGAATCCGCCCGCTGAAACTCACAGAAAACATCTACATGCTCAAGGGCTCCTGGTGGAAACATTGGTGTGATGGTTGGGAAAGATGGAGCATTGGTTATCGACGATCAGTTTGCGCCACTTTCCAACAGGATCAATGGCGCCATCAAGACCATCGATCCAGCAGACGTCAGGTTTTTGATTAACACACATCTTCATGGCGACCACACTGGAGGTAATGACAACTTTGCTAAAATGGAGTGACGATTGTAGCGCATGATAACGTGCGTAATATATTTGTCAAAGAAGTTACAGTTCGTGGGCAAACTGAAACCGTGCGCGAAGGATACTTATAATTACATTCCCCGACAAAATGAATTTCCATCTCAACCATGAAGACGTTGAATGATCTTTCTTGAGAAGGGTCACACGGACGGAGACATCATGATCCATTTCAAAAGGTGAATGTGTGTCACATGGGGGATGCGTTTATTCGAACACGGATATCCTTTTATCGATACCTCGAATGGCGGCTCCTTCCGCTCATATCGCTTCATTGGAACGCATGCTTGCGGTGCTTGATGATAATTCAAGTTATTCCCGGTTACGAACCTTGCTACGAAGCTGATGTAAAGGAACTCTATGAGACTGGCGGAGATCGTGATCAAGTCACTGTAGCACTGAAGAAGGGAACAAAGTCTTGAAGACATGTCGGCGCTTCCAATTGCTTCAAAGTATGATGTTTTCTACCCAAATGGGTTTGTGAAAGGGAAGATATGCCCGTGAGAATCAAGGCAAGCATGCCTGCGACGAATTCAAAAGGGTAAGTCTGCTAGTGGTAGATTTTTTCCAGATGAGATAAGTGGTCGCGTAAACAGCGGCCGCAGGCACGGTAAAGTGAGTTCAGGGCTTCCGTTTCGCTTAAAGAAAACCGGGTATTCTTTAAAGCGAAACGGAAGCCCTGAACTCAGGCTTCCCACCCTGTTATCGGCCGTTTAGACGACCGTTATCTCATCTGGAAAAAATCTACTTAGCAGACTTACCCTTTGAATTCGTCGCAGGCATGCTTGCCTTGATATTCTCCGCGGCGATCAACACGAAATCTTTCCCTTTCACAAACCCATTTGGGTAGAAAACATCATACTTTGAAGCAATTGGAAGCGCCGACATGTCTTCAAGCTTTGTTCCCTTCTTCAGTGCTACAGTGACTTGATCACGAATATCCACCAGCCTGTCATAGAGTTCCTTTACATCAGCTTTCGTAGCAAGGTTGCCGTGACCGGGAATAACCTCTAAATTATGATCAAGCACTGCAAGCATGCGTTCCAATGAAGCGATATAAGACAGGAAGGAGCCGCCATTCGAGGTATCGATAAAAGGATATCCTGTTCGAATAAACGCATCCCCCATGTGATACACATTCGCCTTTTTGAAATGGATCATGATGTCTCCGTCCGTGTGACCCTTCTCAAGAAAGATCAATTCAACGTCTTCATCGTTGAGATGGAAATTCATTTTGTCGGGGAATGTAATTACTGGCAGCGCTTCCTTCGCGCGCGGCGGACTAGTTTGCCCACGAACTGTAACTTCTTTTGACAATCTATTACGCACGTTATCATGCGCTACAATCAGTCACTCCCATTTTAGCAAAGTTGTCATTACCTCCAGTGTGGTCGCCATGAAGATGTGTGTTAATCAAAAACCTGATCTCCGCTGGATCGATGGTCTTGATGGCGCCATTGATCCTGTTGGAAAGTGGCGCAAACTGATCGTCGATAACCAATGTTCCATCTTTCCCAACCATCACACCAATGTTTCCACCGGAGCCCTTGAGCATGTAGATGTTTTCTGTGAGTTTCAGCGGGCGGATTCTCACAGTATCAAAATTTTGTTGCGCCGAAGCTGATATGCAAAGGAACAGCGCAACTATAAAATGGATTTTCATAGGCTGTGTTGATTAGAGACGATCTGCCTTTCTTGCCTGCAGGCGCCGGCATGGTTGCCTTTATATTCTCTGCTGCCATCAGCACAAAGTCTTTTCCTTTAACAAAGCCAGTTGTTCCGAAATCCGCATCATACTTCGACGCAATCGGCATCGCGGTGATGTCTTCTACTTTTTTACCAGCCTTCAGTGCCGCTGTAACTTGATCGCGGATGTCGGCCATCTTATCGCGAAAAGCTTTTACATCAGCCTTGGTGGCAAGTTCACCATGACCAGGAATCACTTTTGAATTGTCATCCAGCACTGCAAGCATCTTATCAAGTGAGTTAATAAACGCTGTAAATGATCCTCCACTGCCCGCATCGATGAAGGGATAGCCATAGCGAACATAGGCATCACCCATGTGATAAATGTTTGCCTTCTTAAAGTGAATCATTACATCACCGTCGGTATGACCTTTATCAAGTGTGATCACTTCAATGTCTTCATCGTTCAGGTGGAAATTAATTTTATCAGGAAATTGATTACCGGCAACGCTTCCTTTGCACGAGGCTGAACGGTTTGGCGATCACGGTTTACGGATGGCTTGGAGAGGCGTTCGCGCACATTGTCATGGGCTACGATCGTTACGCCCATTTTAGCAAAGTTGTCATTGCCACCCGTATGATCACCATGAAGGTGCGTGTTGATCAAAAACTTAATCTCTGCAGGATCGATCGTCTTGATTGCACCGTTGATCTTGTTTGAGAGCGGAGCAAACTGGTCGTCGATAACCAAGGTTCCATCTTTTCCAACCAGCACACCGATGTTTCCACCCGAACCTTTGAGCATGTAAATATTCTCAGTCAGTTTTTGCGGGCGAATTCTTACGGTGTCGAAGCTCTGTTGTGCTGCGGCGGACAAACACAAAAAGAGCAGATACATCATTAGGTAATGTTTTTTCATAGTGTTAGGTCTTTGGGTAAAGATAGTGTCCAAAAATGGCAAGTCGGTACCAGTTTGTTGAAAGGCCAACCCAAGCAAAAAATTGTGTTTTCAGTTAGAAAATCGAGGTTATCACAAGTTTTGACGGTCCTAACTCAGCAAGAAGCAGGTTGAGATCCCTCGGGTTCCGGTCGACCTTTGATCCATCAAAAAACAATAGCTTTATGATCGTGTCAACAGAAACAAACATCAATTATCAGCGCATCGAACAGGCTATCAAGTACCTGGAAGATAACTTTCAGCGTCAGCCCGAACTCGATGAAGTTGCAGAGAAAGTTCACCTGAGTCCTTTTCATTTTCAAAGGACTCTTTACCGACTGGGCCGGGATTCAGTCCAAAACGGTTCCTTCAGTCTTCTCACCGTAGATTTTCTAAAATCAAAGCTCCAGGAATCTCGAAACATTGTAGAAGCTGCCGAGTCAGCTGGGCTCTTGAGCCAGTCAAGTGTCTATGACTTGTTCATAACGCTTCAAGCGGCGACTTCCGGAAGAGTACAAAATGAAAGGAAGCGGCATTCAGGTTGAATAACCGGATTTCACGAGATGCCGTTTGGAACATGCTTGCTCGGTATAACTCAACGTGGTATTTGCTGGTTATCATTCGTAAAAACAGATGGCGACCCTCGAACAGAGCTCGAAAGTATGAAAGAGCATTGGCACAACTCGGTCTTTCATCAGAACCAGGAAATCACCGCTGCATTTGTTCAGCAGATTTTTTCAGAACGGCCATCAGATAAAAAACTTCATCTGTTGGTAAAGGGCACCAACTTCCAGGTAAAAGTTTGGGAAGCTCTGTTGCGGTTGCCTATGGGAAGTGTAACAACATACCAGGGAATTGCGGAACAAATTCAAAATCCAAAAGCCATGCAGGCAGTGGGTTCAGCGGTTGGATCAAATCACATCGCGTATCTTATTCCTTGTCATCGCGTGATTCGCAAAGACGGGATATTCAGGCGAATATCGCTGGAGTGCTTCACGGAAGAAGAGCATCATTGGATGGGAGATGGCGAAAGCTTCGTAATAGCATCCATAAAAATAGTAAGCCGTTAATTGTGGTGCTCCACGATTAACGGCTTACAAGTTTAAAACAACTAAGTAGCCCAGGTCTTTCCCACTTCAACAACGGGCACACAACCTTTAAATGGTCCTGGTACCTGGTTGTATTGAAGCGTTTGTGTTGCTCCTGGTTCGCTCGTAAAATATCCGACAAGTGTCAACTCTCTTCATCTCTATGATGAAAGGTTTTTCCTTTTTTCCGCTCTTATACCAGGCAGTTGATGTATCCAATGCACCACCCAGATCATCGAGAGACTTTTTAACCAAAGCATTTTTTTTGTTCAACGGTGCACACCGCGAAATCGTCGCCGTAAGCCTTTTTCGCTTCATCGTTGAAAGCTGCCAGTCCTTTCATGAAATTCTCTTTCGCTGCAGCGGGATAGACCTCAAACAACATTCCATCAATAAACGCCGGAACACCAGCATCGATCGCGCCCGCTGTATCTGTCTTGGGAATAAATAGCTTCCGAAAGCTCGCTGATCAACGCAGCCTGATCTTCATTAAGGAACTGCGGCTTGTAGTTCAGCTGGGGCTTAGCCTTGCAACCTTCCATCAGACCAGCCAGCACTGGACCGGTAAGGGTGTAACCCAATACGGCTGCGGAACGCTCTGTTATCGTTCTTCTGTTTCATACTCAGATGATTTGACATTCCTTTTTCATTCCACGGCGTGATTAGCGGCGTGGTGGTCAATGCCATGTACGTCAACGAAGGATTCTGACATGCCGATGATGTCATCGCCGCGCCATCCGTTACGAACACGTTCGGCGCTTCATGCACCTGGTTCCATTTATTAGAAACTGACGTCTTGGGACCTTTTCCCATACGCGCGGTTCCCATTTCATGGATACCCAGACCGATGTTTTATCTGGTCCATCGTAGATATTGATATTCTTGAATCCAGCTGCTTCCAGCATTTCTGCTGCAGAGGTTTTGTAACTTCTATGCATTGCCTTCTTGTTTTCCTCTTCCACTCAGCATCGATGTTGAGCGTCGGGATACCGGAGCATTTTTTCGTCTTTGTTCAATGTCACGCGATTGGATTCATAAGGCAAGCATTCGCCGAAGCCAGTGATGCCTAATTTCCATCCACCGGGAGACTGCAAAGATTTCTTCAAGTCTGCCCCGAACGACATTTCACCCACGCCACGCTCCCATCCCTGACGAAGACGCACCACCTTGATATCCGTAACCTCTCACGAAATTCTTCTGCTTATCGTCACCTACGTTTCTGAAACGAGGGATATAAATTCCATTGGGCTTGATATAATATTTGTCCTTAGTATCCTTCGATCTCAGCTTCAGCACCTGCACGATAGTGGTGATCCATCAGGTTGCTCACCCAATCGTATCCACTGCCGTTACCAAGCCCGTTTGGCAATCGGTTTGAGATAGAGTTCAATAATATATGTGTGCTTCCCAATGTAGATGCGTTAAGGAAAATCACAGGTGCATAGAACTCTATCTCCTCTTTTGTTTTTGAATCCAATACACGAACACCAGTCGCTTTTCCTTTTGCTCCTTGCTCCATAAATCACGGAATGCACGATCCAATTCGGACGCATGGTCATGTTGCCTGTCTTCGTGGTCCACGGAAGTGTCTATGCATCACGCGGAAGTAAGCGCCGTACGGACAGCCGCGGTCGCACATATTTCTGCTCTGGCAGACACCACGGCTCGGATCATGAGGAAGCGGCGCAGTCAGGTGAGCTACTTTTTCCGATCGTGATTTTCCTTCCGTTGAATTTCTCTGCAACTCGATCTCTGAAAACTTCTTCGACGCAGTTCAGATCCATCGGTGGTAAAAATTTTCCATCAGGAAGTTGAGGAAGTCCCTCTGCACGACCACTTACTCCGATGAAATGTTTCTACGTGATCATACCATGGTGCGAGATCCGCATAACGAATCGGCCAATCGACACCATGACCATCTTTCGCGTTGGCTTCGAAGTCCATTTGCGAAAGGCGATATGTTTGTTTTCCCCACATGATGGAACGTCCGCCTTCATGATATCCGCGAATCCAGTCGAAAGGTTTTACTTCCGTGTAGGGATTCTCCGTGTCCTTCACCCACCAGTGTTTGTTCGATTGAACAACCCAATTGGTGCGCGACTGCACGGGATATAATTTCAACTCTTCTTCAGGAAGCCTGTTTGCAGTGAGGTAACTGCCATGGATCTTTCGTCATTGTCGGATAATCCGTCACATGCTTCACCGCTCTTCCTCGTTCCAAGCACAAGCGTCTTCAATCCTTTCTCCGTGAGTTCTTTTGCAGCCCAGCCTCCACTGATTCCGGTTCCCACCACAATCGCGTCAAAAGTATTCTTCTTGTCCGCGTCGATATTCAGATTCATAAGTAGATAAATATTTAAATCAAAGTTAGCCTTTCTCACCAGCGAGCCTACTTCTCAGGTGTATTTTTTACACTCTATTTGTCACTTTGGATTGTTTTTAAATTGGCTAGTTTCGTTCTCGTATATTTTTTATGAAACTCCTTCAGCAACTCTGTTCGATTCCTGGGACTTCCGGTCACGAGTCGAAAATGACTGAATTCCTCCTACAGTACATTCAAAAAGAAAAAAAGAAATGGAAATCAAAACCGGAAGTCTATCACGGTGATGGTTTTCAGGACTGTATTGTGCTCAAGTTCGGAAAACCACGTACCGCAATCTTCGCCCACATGGATACGATAGGATTCACAGTGCGCTACTTCAACCAGCTCCTGCCCGTGGGAAGTCCCGATGCAGAGATTGGAGCCCGACTTGTCGGTGAAGACAGTCAAGGCCCCATCGAATGCACACTGGACTTCGACAAGGACAATCACGCTCTTTATAAATTCGGACGTCCCATTGAACGGGGCACACCGCTTTCATACAAGATTGATTTCAGGGATTCGAAGAATTTTATCGAGTCACCATACCTCGATGATCGACTCGGAGTGTATGTTGCACTGAAAGTTGCCGAGACCATGAAGGACGGCGTAATCGCTTTCACCTGTTGGGAAGAACATGGCGGAGGGTCTGTTCCTTACATCGCAGATTTTATTTTTAAGAAATGGGGCGTGAAACAAGCCTTGATCTCAGACATCACATGGATCACTGATGGTGTAGAGCATGGTAAGGGCGTGGCCATCTCTCTTCGCGACAGAAATATTCCAAGGCGTTCGTTCATCGATAAAATAATAGACATCGCCGCCAAACACGATGTTCCTTATCAGCTCGAAGTTGAAGGCGCTGGATCCAGTGACGGGGGTGAACTTCAACGCTCACCCTATCCTTTCGATTGGTGTTTCGTCGGTGCACCGGAACTTCATCCGCATTCACCAAATGAAAAGGTCCATAAAAAAGATATTGAATCAATGATCTCATTGTATCAACACGCAATGAAAGAATTGTAATCGCCGGAGTTGGTGTTCTTTCACCAACTCGTCATAACATAAACTAAGATCACCCATCAAATAAAAACTTATGAAAACCCGCCGCGACTTCATCCGCTCCGCCGCCATGGCCGGAGCTGCTTTTTCGATCTTACCGTCAAAGGCATTTTCACGAGACGATGCAAACGTTCGCGTTGGATTTATCGGCGTAGGGCTTCGTGGTCAGAGTCACCTGGAACTTGCTTTGATGAGAAATGATGTTGACGTGATTGCCATATGCGACATCCAACAGCGTATGATCGATATGTCGATGGAACTGATTAAAAAGTCCGGTAAGCCAAAGCCACAGGTCATCATGGATGGACCTACTGGTTACAAGAAATTATTGGAGAACAAAAACATTGACGCGGTAATCATCGCCACCCCATGGGAATTGCACTATCAAATGTGCATCGACTCGATGAATGCAAAGAAGTACACGGGATGTGAGGTAATCACGGGGATGACGATCGAAGAATGCACGAACCTCGTCGCCACCAGCGAGAAAACGGGTATGCCATTAATGATGCTTGAAAATGTTTGCTATCGTCGTGATGTGATGGCCGTATTGAATATGGTGCGACAAAATGTTTTCGGCGAGCTTGTTCACTTGCAGGGTGGCTACCAGCACGACCTTCGCGCGGTAAAATTCAACGACGGAAAAACTGCGTATGGCGGCGGCGTTGAATTCGGCGCCAAAGCCTTCTCGGAAGCGCAATGGCGAACACAGCATTCTGTTGATCGAAATGGTGACCTCTATCCGACTCATGGCATTGGGCCCATTGCGATGATGACCAATATCAATCGCGGAAATCGATTCACACAACTCGTATCCTATTCGACAAAGTCGCGCGGCCTCCACGACTACATTGTTAAAAATGGTGGCAAAGATCACCCCAACGCGAAAGTAAATTTCAAACTCGGAGACATCGTCACAACCATGATCAATACAGCAAATGGTGAAACGATTCTTCTGCAGCACGATACCAATCTGCCGCGACCTTATTCATTGGGTTTTCGCGTTCAAGGCACAGAGGGCATCTGGATGGACGTAAACAAATCGATCTATATCGAAAACAAAAGTGCGAAGCCTCATCAGTGGGAAGACGCGCAACCATGGCTGGAAAAATATGATCATCCGCTCTGGAAGAAGTTTGGAAGTGATGCGGCTGGCGCTGGCCACGGCGGTATGGATTGGTTCGTACTTAATGCTTTCGTGGAAGCTGCCAAAAGAAAAGTCAACACTCCACAAGATGTGTACGACGCAGTCACCTGGAGTGCGATTACACCTTTATCAGAAATGTCGATACAGAAAGGTGGAGCGAGCGTTGAGTTTCCTGACTTTACTGGTGGGAAATGGAAAACACGAGTAAATGATTTTGCAACTGGCGAGTATTGAGTTGGTAATTGATATCATCCATCCACGCGAGTCTTTTTGAAATTCTGAGCTAAGCAATCGGTTACATCTCAATTTGGGTACATTTTGCCAACTGCGCTTTGCCAACTGCCAACTGACTCCACTATCTTTGTACCGGAAAAGCTGTTGAACACCCCGAATGAAAGTTAAAGACCTCGAATTCAAAAAATTTATTCCCGCCGACAAGATCGAAAAGAAAGTTGCGGCCCTCGCCAAGCGCATCGACCAAGACTATCAGGATAGAACACCTACTTTTCTTTCGATACTGAACGGCTCGTTTATGTTTGCTTCCGACCTAATGAAGCACGTGACGATCCCTTGCCGAATTTCGTTCGTTAAGGTTTCGTCGTACTCGGGTACTGCCAGCACAGGTCAGGTGAAGACATTAATCGGCCACGAAGAAAGTCTGTTCGGTTTAGATATTATAATCGTGGAAGACATCGTGGACAGCGGCCTGACTCTTCAAAAAATCATGGAGGACCTGAAGGGACTGGGTGCAAAATCGGTAGAAGCCATGGCACTCCTCCGCAAACAGGAAGCCCGCGAAAAGAACGTGGAAGTAAAATACATTGGATTCGAACTGGACAATGAATTTGTACTTGGATACGGCCTCGATTACGACGACACTCTGGGGCGCAACCTGCCCGAGATTTACAAGCAAGTACCTGCCGACTCTAAATAAAAACGGGCCAGCCTGACCGTCAGGTATTTGGAGACAGTCGCCTCGCACATTATCTTGTCATCCCTAACAAGAAAAAAGAAGGCTGCTATGATCAATATTGTCCTCTTTGGACCTCCCGGTGCTGGCAAAGGAACGCAAAGCCAGGAGCTCATAAAAAAGTATCAACTCATCCATATTTCTACTGGCGATCTTTTCCGCTGGCATACATCCAACGATACCGCACTCGGCAAACGCGTAAAAGAAATCATGAATAGTGGAGCGCTGGTACCCGACGAGATCACCATCGCGATGTTGAAAGAAGAACTTGATAAGAATCCCAACGCAAAAGGTTTTTTGTTCGACGGATTTCCACGCACCGTGCCACAGGCAGAGGCGTTGGACAAGTTCATGAAAGAGAATGGAACGGCGATCCATTTCGTGATAGCACTCGATGTCACCGAACAAGAAGTACGCAACCGCATTGCCAAAAGAAGAGAAACAGAAAATCGCGTAGACGATGCCGAAGAAAAACTGAACAAGCGCATCAACGAATACTTTACAAAGACGGTGCATGTGCTTCCTTTCTATGAAAAGGCGGGAAGGCTCAACACCGTGAATGGCATCGGCAACGTAGACGATATCTTCAAAAAGATCAGCGCCATCATCGATAAGAAGTAAATCGATAATTGTTTCCCACGGATTTCACTGATCTTTAAAGATCTCACAGATTCGTTTTTTCGCGAAGGATTAAATCAGAAGCTGAAAAGATAAATGCCACAGATACACAGGGAAATGCATTCATCCGTGTCCCTCCGTGTCGTCCGTGGCTAAAAAATATTCCTATGTCGTGATCGTTGTGTCTTCGTCGTGTCCGTCGTGACCTGGCACGCTCACCGCTTTAGCGGTTCTACCACTAAAATCCTATTTTTGCGCTCGCAAACTAACCGCCATTGTCTAATCCAAACTTTATCGACTATGTAAAGTTCCGCGCTAAGTCCGGTAAAGGAGGCGCGGGCTGTTTGCATTTTCATCGCGAGAAATTTATCGACAAAGGTGGTCCCGATGGCGGCGACGGAGGTCGCGGTGGGCACATCATTCTGCGCGGCAATTCGCAACTGTGGACGCTCTTGCATTTAAAATACAGGAAGCACATCAATGCCGAAAATGGCACAGACGGTGAAGGACAAGATCGCACTGGCGCCGAAGGCAAAGATGAGATCATCGATGTACCTCTGGGAACCGTCGCAAGAAAAGCAGACACGGAAGAATTCATCTGTGAAATAAATAACGATGGAGAAGAAGTAATCCTTCTTCCAGGCGGACGCGGTGGCAAAGGGAACGCTTTCTTTGCAACGTCGACGCAGCAGGCGCCGCGCTATGCTCAGCCCGGAGAACCCGCCCAAGAAGAATGGGTTGTTCTTGAACTCAAACTTCTCGCAGATGTAGGTCTTGTTGGTTTTCCAAATGCGGGTAAGTCGACGCTGCTCTCTGTGGTCTCCGCTGCAAAACCAAAAATTGCAGACTACGCTTTCACAACATTGACACCCAATCTCGGCGTCGTCTCTTATCGTGATAACCAATCGTTCGTCATGGCTGACATCCCCGGCCTGATTGAAGGTGCTTCGGAAGGTCGCGGGCTCGGCATTCGATTTTTGAAACACATCGAACGCAACTCACTGCTTCTCTTTCTTATTCCCGCCGACTCTGCAGACATTAAAAAGGAGTACCATATACTATTAAATGAGTTGAAGCAGTACAATCCCGAATTGCTCGACAAAACCCGTCTCCTCGCTGTCTCAAAATCCGACCTTCTGGATGAAGAGTTGAAAGCAGCCATAAAAGAGGAGCTGCCAGCGGATGTTCAGGCCACGTTTATCTCTTCTGTTACCAACCAGGGAATTGTGGAGCTGAAAGATCTTATTTGGCGAAACCTGCATTGACCGATCCCGGAATGGTTTTAGTCTGAACACCTACATATATAATATGCCTGAACCGTCAGGATGGCATAATTTGCGATTCTGGCAAAATTCTTGACATTTCAGGCCTTTGCGAGATTGATTATGAAAGAAACAGAACCAGAATTGGATAAACACGAAGAATCGGCTACAGAAACGCCGCCTAATCAGCAGCCCGAAAATGGCGGGAAACAGGAGTCAAACACAAGTGGCGATCCTTTGAAAAAGTTTCAGGACGAATTGTCAGAAGCTAAGGACAAGTACGTGCGCCTCTATGCGGAGTTCGAAAATCACCGCCGCCGCACCGCACGCGAGAAACTCGATATGATCCAGGGTGCCAACGAAGTACTATTAAAATCACTACTTCCTGTGCTTGACGACTTCGAGCGTGCTGAAAAATCATTCAAAGACAAGAACGACAAGGAGGCGGAAGGCTTCTTTCTCATTCAGAACAAATTCAAAAAAGTACTGGATCAAAGCGGCGTGAAGTTGATGGAAACAAAAGCAGGCGACGAATTCAATCCCGATCTGCACGAAGCCATTACTTCGATACCCGCTCCCGACGAAAAATTAAAAGGAAAAATCATCGACGTTGTCGAGAAGGGTTATCTTCTAAATGACAAAGTGATTCGTTTTGCGAAAGTGGTAACAGGCAGCTGATCCATTTCAAACCAATTTACATCCACCCTACCTCCCTATCATGGCAAAACGCGACTACTACGAAATATTGGGCGTTTCAAAATCATCTACCGAAATAGAGATTAAGAAAGCTTATCGGAAGGTGGCAATTCAATTCCACCCCGATAAAAATCCGGGCAACAAGGAAGCAGAAGAAAAATTCAAGGAAGCGGCAGAAGCTTATGAGATATTGAGCAATCCTGAAAAGAAAGCTCATTACGATCGTTTTGGACATGCTCGCCCTGGCCAAAGCTATGGTGGAGGCAACATGAATATGGATGATATCTTCAGTCAGTTCGGAGATATCTTCGGAAGCGGCGGAAGTCCATTCGATAGTTTTTTCGGAGGCAGTTCACGCAGTGCACAAAGACGCGGATCCAACCTTCGCATAAAGCTTAAGCTCACACTCGACGAGATTGCCAATGGTGTCGAGAAAAAAATAAAAGTCAACAGACTCGTAAGGGCAGACGGCGTAACATTCAAAACCTGTACTACCTGCCAGGGCAACGGCCAGATCAGAAAGGTCGTCAATACCATGTTGGGGCAAATGGTTTCTGCTTCAACATGCCCCACTTGTAATGGATCAGGTCAGATTATTGACAAGCGTCCTGCCGGCGTTGACAGCTCAGGACTCGTTTCGAAAGAAGACATGCTGTCGATAAAAATTCCTGCTGGCGTTGGCGACGGCATGCAATTGTCCATGTCCGGAAAGGGAAACGAATCACCAGGTGGTGGTGCTGCTGGCGACCTGTTGATATTGATCGAAGAACAGGAAGACAAAGATCTCAAGCGCGACGGCACAAATCTCATCTATGACCTCCACATCAGTTTCGTAGATGCAGTCCTTGGTACAAGTATCGAAGTTCCCTCGATCGGAGGTAAGGTTCGGATTAAGATCGACCCCGGCACTCAAAGCGGTAAAATCCTTCGTCTACGTGGAAAAGGACTCAAAGACCTTAACGGCTACGGCACTGGCGATCAACTTATATATGTGAATGTGTGGACGCCGAAAAAGCTCTCCAGCGAGGAAAAAGCCATTTTAGAGAATCTGAAGGAGTCACCAAACTTCCAGCCACGCCCCGACAGCTCAGAAAAGGGCTTTTTTGAGCGCATGAAGGAGTATTTCGGGCAAGAATAAAAAACACCCTCCGTAACGCGTCCTATGCGCTAAAAAAATATCCAACCTTTCCGGAAAACGCCCGTTTATGACCAATTACGGGTGATCGTTAACGCTGAGTTAACGATTTTTTGCCCGGGTTAACCTGGACGAATAAACTATCGTATCTAATAACATGGTTAAATCCTTGTCGTTGGCGATTATCGGGCTGTTGGGCACGGGGGCGGTATTGGACGCAGATGAAGAAGCAATTCACGGTTGATAACCAGGAAAATTGCAAGACGGTAGACCTATGCCTGAAAGCCAAGACGGGAAATTGTTTTATCAGACCAGCCCAGAATCCTGAACTCCTCGCTATTTACAGCAACCAGGTATCTCGAAGAATACGCTCACACATTTAGCAACGAAGTAAAAGACGCCGTTTGTTTTGTAAAACTTGCGCTCGAGCAGGAAGGAAATCGTGGCGTCGGCAAAAAAATCTCATATCAAATACTGGGTGGCGAAGAAAGAATCTCCGACAAATTCTGGAAGGTATACCTCACTGAATCAAAACCTTATTCACTCAGCCTCGATTACGGTTTGGGAAATGCCAACGTCGATCTTTCCGGGTTGTCTGTTCAGAAACTGAAAATCAATACTGGCAGCGCCGACGTCAATGTTGCCTATGCTTCGGGCGAAGAGAATAAAGTGGAGATGGATACTTTCTTTGTGAAAGTTGACCTTGGTTCTCTCAACGTAAGACAAATCAACTTGTCGCGTTCCAAAGTGGTGATCGCAGAAGTAGGTTTTGGAAACATCTATCTCGATTTCAGCAATAAGCCTTCAATCATTCCTGTAGTGAAGGGCAGTGTAGGCGCCGGCAACATGATTATTCAGTTGCCTGAAGAATCTGTTCCCGTGATGGTAAAGATTAATGAATCCTGGTTGTGTAGCATCAAGCTTTCAAAAACTTTGAAGAAGATCAGCGAGCACACGTATGCTAATGCTGCCTACACGCAAAATCCCAAAGACGCTCTTACATTCGATCTCGACGTCTCTATGGGTCAGATCCAGTTCAAAGTAGAAAACTAATTAGTTCTTAAGAATTCGTTTAAGCACATAGATCACATAGAATACAGCTATGTGCCTTATGGCGCTATGTCTATGTGAGGAGTGTCAGAATAAAAATGAATTGTCTCCTGTAAGTAAACGTCTTAGTTTTGCTACTAACCTAATCAAAAAAGCAAGCAGTGGAAGCACTTGTCGCACGTGGCGTGGTGAAGCGGTACGCCAATCACACCGCTCTCGATCATGTCGATATCACGGTTCCTGAAAAATCAATTTTCGGTTTACTGGGTCCCAATGGCGCGGGTAAGACCACGCTCATTCGCATCATCAATCAAATCATCAACGCAGACTCCGGCGACATTTCTGTTTTCGGGCAAAGACTCGAACCAAGTCACATCGGTGTGATCGGATATCTTCCCGAAGAACGCGGCCTCTACAAAAAAATGAAAGTGGGTGAGCAGCTCATTTATCTGGCGCAACTCAAAGAAGTCCTGTCAAGAAGTGAGGCGATTACCAGGATCAAAGTGTGGCTCGAGAAATTCGAGGTGAGGGATTGGTGGAACAAGAAAATTGAAGACCTCTCGAAAGGGATGGCTCAGAAAGTGCAGTTTATCAGCACCGTAATGCATGAACCCAAACTCATCATCCTCGATGAGCCGTTTTCCGGATTCGACCCGGTAAATGCTCAACTCATCACCAAAGAAATTCTGGAACTCAAGCAAAACGGGTCTACCATTATTTTTTCGACACACCGGATGGAGACCGTAGAAGATCTCTGCGATCACATTGCGTTGATCAACAAGTCGCAAAAGATTCTCGAGGGCACGAAGAAGCAAGTCAAGAATCAATACAAGTCAAACACTTTCCTCGTCGAACACCGTGGAACATTTTCGTTATCGGGTACGCGTTTTGAACTTGCCGGTCAGCATGCTTTGGAAGACAACATCTATAGCTCAACCATCAAAGTAAACGGCAACCCCGGATCAAATGAATTGTTGAGTGAGTTGATTCGATTAACGGAAGTGCACAGCTTCCAGGAGAAAATTCCAAGCATGAGTGAAATTTTTATCAGCCTTGTGAAAGGAGAATCCCATGAATAAAATATTACTAATCATACAGCGCGAGTTCCTGAACAGAGTTCAGAAGAAATCCTTTTTGATCGCGACCATATTGATTCCATTGATCTTTCCGGCCATCATTGGATTGCTGGTTTATATTTCCAAGGAGACTGAGAAGAACGCAGCGAAAGAAATTATCTATTACGTAGATGAAAGCAAATCTTTTGCGCCTGACACGTCTAAGTTCATCTATAAAAACTTCAATGGCTCGTTGGAAGACGCCAAGAAAGCCTACAACGCCACAGAAGATTTTGGATTGTTGTATATCCCGCCTTTCCAGCTATCCAAACCTGATGGCATCACGCTGTACACCAAGGTGAATCCGTCACTGGAAGATGTAGGGAGCATCGAGAAGATGTTCGCCAATCAAATCCGCGACAAGAAAATGCAGCGGCTCAACATCGATCAAAAACTTCTCGATAGTCTAAAAACTACGGTAAGCATCAGCACTGTGAAACTCGGTCAAGGTGGGCAGGAAAAATCCAGCAACGCAGGAATTCAGTTCGTAATCGGCATGGTGGGTGGAATCCTGATGTACATGTTCATCTTTATCTATGGTGCTCAAATTATGCAGGGCATTATCGAAGAAAAGACAAGTAAAGTCGTAGAGGTAATTGTTTCATCAGTGCGACCGTTTCAATTAATGATGGGAAAGATCATCGGGCTGGCTTCGGTGGGATTGCTCCAATTCCTGATCTGGGCTATCCTGATGAGCACGCTCACATTCGGTGTGCTTGGATACTTTGGCGTTGATCCGCCACAACAGCAAGCGATGCAACAAATGGGTGCAGAAGTTGCGGCACAGCAAGCCGCTGCGAAATCCCAGATGGCAAGCACTATCAACGAGGTGATGTCAATGCCCTGGGGATTCATTCTTTTCAACTTCCTGTTTTATTTCCTCGGAGGTTATCTGATTTACGGCGCATTGTTCGCAGCTGTCGGTTCTGCTGTAGACAGTCCGGCAGAAGCACAGCAGTTCATGTTTCCAATCACGATTCCATTGCTCATCTCCTACATGAGTTTGTTCATGTTCATCCTCAAAGATCCGCATGGCATGATCAGTGTCTGGCTTTCAATTATACCCTTTACGTCACCAATCGCGATGATGGGACGTATTGGTTTCGAAGTGCCCTGGTGGCAACTGGCGTTGTCTATGATACTGCTCATTGGAGGTTTCATCTTCACTACCTGGGTAGCGGGAAGAGTGTATCGCGTGGGAATCCTTATGCATGGCACGAAGGTCAATTATAAGGTGCTTGTGAAGTGGTTCTTGCAACGGGGATGAGCTTAGTTGCGAGGCGCCATCTTCTGATCCACATTCATCGTAGCGAATTGTAAGTCGTAAGTGGTAAAGGACGTCGGTGGGGCTTCGGCTGATACTTTTGGTCTTTTTTGCCGAAGCTTTGTCTGTTCCAAAAAATCACAAACGGCTTTTTAAATCGCGACCAGCATGAAATGCCGCGGTTACACCACTGTTCCACCACTTACGGCTTACCACTTACAGGCATCCATCACCAACTACAATACAACGCGGCCAGTTTCGTTTTGAGAGCCAGTTTGGTTCAAAAAAACTAACTTACTTCAAGTATGGCCCGCACCCCGCGCATCGCGACGATGGATTTCTATAAGGATAATTCCAACCTCAAGTGGATCATCCTCGCCGTATCGGTCATCATCAGTGTAGGAACGATCTATTACACCAATATCCTGGTCGATCAGTTGAAAGAGCGCGAAAAGAACCAAGTCAGACTTTTCGCGAAAGCGCTGGAGTACACATCCAACGACACGGACAACAACATCCTTTTCATCACGGAAGAGATCATCTATAAAAACAACTCGATTCCCACGATGCTGGTGGATGAGAAAGACAACGTCGTGAGCTACAACAACGTCGACATCGACTCCAGTTGGACGAAGCAGCAAAAAGAGCGCGTGCTCGAGAGGCAGCTCAAGGATATGAAAAGGACTTACCCACCCATTCCCATCCTGCTAAAAGATCCCACTACCGACGAAGTCTTTGGTAGACAATTCGTGTACTACAAAAATTCTTTTCTGCTAACACAGCTCATTGCTTATCCATACATACAATTATCGGTGATCGCCATCTTCGCTTTCATTTCCTACCTCGCTTTCAATTACTCAAAAACAGCCGAGCAAAATCGCGTGTGGGTGGGGCTCGCTAAAGAAACTGCTCATCAGCTCGGCACACCACTTTCGTCACTCATGGCCTGGGTAGAAGTACTCCGCGACGATCAGGCATTCAAAGGAAAAGGTATCGTCGAGGAACTCGATAAGGATATTCGAAAACTCCGCGTGGTCACAGAACGCTTTTCGAGTATCGGATCGACACCAACGCTGAAAGACGAGAACATCTATCAGCTTATCAACAACGTGGTGAGCTACCTCCAGCCGCGCGTGTCGTCGAAGATCAGTATCGAAGTCTATACCCTTTCAGAAACCATTCGCGCCATGGTGCACGCACCGCTTTTCGAGTGGGTGATCGAGAACCTGTGCAAAAATGCCGTCGACGCCATGGGCAGTTCGGGCACGATCGCCATCAAAATTCTCAGGGGCAATGAAGGAAAGGTTTTCATCGATATTTCCGACACAGGAAAGGGTATTTCCAAGTCCAATATTTCGGCCGTTTTTAAACCCGGTTTTACAACAAAAAAACGAGGCTGGGGACTGGGACTGGCGCTCGCCAAACGAATCATCGAGCTTTACCACAACGGGAAGATTTTTGTCAAATCTTCGGAGGAAAATCAGGGTACAACATTCCGCATCGAGTTACGGAGCGCATGATCGTTGTTTATTGATTTTCAGTGCGTTACAAGCCTAAAAAATTCCCTGTTTTTTAAGTTTTCAGCTTGTTGATACCGCCAGTCCGGATTACTTTTGTGGCCGGATTTTAAAGACTTACTCTAAATAATAAACCCCAGGATATAAATGGCAAACTTCGGTCGAATTACCCAGGTCATCGGTCCCGTAGTGGACGTAGCTTTTGATGAGCCGGGTACTAAACTTCCCAATATTCTCGATTCTCTTCAGGTAACTAAAAATGACGGCACACTGGTGGTTTTGGAATGCCAGCAGCACCTTGGCGAAGACCGTGTTCGTACGGTAGCCATGGACGGAACTGAAGGTCTGGTGAGAGGCATGAAAGTGACCGATACCGGTTCACCGATCCAGATGCCCATCGGCGACGACGTGAAAGGCCGCCTTTTCAACGTGGTAGGTGAAGCGATCGACGGTATCAAACAACCAAAAGGTGACAAAGGCTTGCCGATCCATCGTAACGCGCCCGCTTACGAAAACCTTACAACATCAACAGAAGTACTTTTTACAGGTATCAAAGTAATCGACTTGATCGAGCCCTACGCAAAGGGTGGTAAGATTGGGTTGTTTGGTGGTGCCGGTGTGGGTAAGACTGTATTGATCCAGGAACTTATCAACAACATCGCGAAGGCATATTCAGGTCTGTCTGTATTTGCTGGCGTAGGTGAAAGAACCCGTGAAGGAAATGATTTGCTTCGCGAGATGATCGAATCTGGCATTGTTGACTACGGCGACGAATTCAAAGAATCAATGGAAAAAGGAGATTGGGATCTATCAAAAGTTGATATGAAAGAATTAGCTAAATCTCAAAAGCAACACTCGTGTTCGGTCAGATGAACGAACCTCCTGGGGCACGTGCACGTGTAGCTTTGTCAGGTTTGACTGTTGCTGAATATTTCCGTGACGGAGATGGTACAGGTCAAGGTAAAGATATCTTGTTCTTCATCGACAACATCTTCCGTTTCACACAAGCAGGTTCTGAGGTATCGGCGCTTTTGGGTCGTATGCCATCTGCGGTAGGTTACCAACCTACATTGGCAACTGAAATGGGTGCCATGCAGGAGCGTATCACTTCTACGAAGAGAGGTTCTATCACATCGGTACAAGCGGTATACGTACCTGCCGATGACTTGACTGACCCGGCTCCAGCTACAACCTTCTCTCACTTGGATGCTACAACCGTATTGTCCCGTAAGATCGCTGAGTTGGGAATCTATCCTGCGGTGGATCCATTGGATTCTACATCCCGCATCTTGAACCGCGAAGATATTGGGTGATGAGCACTACAATACGCCATGCGTGTGAAAGAATTGTTGCAACGTTACAAAGAACTTCAAGATATCATCGCGATCCTTGGTCTTGATGAATTGTCTGACGAAGATCAGTCAAGTTGTACACAGAGCGCGTCGTGTACAGCGTTTCTTGTCTCAGCCGTTCCACGTAGCAGAAGCAATTCACAGGTTTGAAAGGTGAGTTGGTTAACATCAGCGAAACCATCAAAGGTTTCAACGCAATCATCGATGGTGACTACGATCACTTGCCTGAATCTGCGTTCAACCTTGTCGGAACCATCGAGCAAGCTGCTGAAAAAGGTGAAAAACTGATAGCTGAAGCAAAAGGTTAATCAAACAAAGCATATGCACCTGGAAATCATCACTCCCGACAAAAAGCTCTTCGAAGGCGAAGTGTCTCTTGTGACTTGCCCCGGATTCCGACGGCTCGTTTCAGGTTATGAACAATCACGCTCCACTGGTTAGTCTCCTGGACCCGGCGCCGTTGAGTACAAGACAAAAGAAAACCGCCAGGAAGTAAGAATCACAGGCGGTGTGGTCGAAGTGCTCAAGAACAAAGTGATCGTCCTTGCTGACGGAATTCAGGAATCGAAATAGATTTCATCAACAGAAACTAGAAAGGCGCTTAACGGCGCCTTTTTTTTATTGGATCACGTCACGTGCGGGCAAAATAAAAGGGCCCGAAGGCCCTTGAAATTCCTTTATATCCTGTTTACTGTCTGATGATCCACTTCACGAAGAAGACCACTCCGATCAGCAACGCGATGCCACCAATGATCCAGAAAACATCTCCACCGATGATTAATCCTACGATACCCACTGCACCGAAAATGGCTGCAAGTTTCAGGTCATGATCCATACCCGCTTTGGCAGCTTCGATTGAATTCATATTCTTTTTAGCCTTGATATAGCTTTTAATTTCCTTGCCAAGCTCTTTGCGGAAGGCTTTCTTCTCAGCCTTGGTCATTTGCGCGTAAGTCACCTTTTTTTCCGAAACAGGAGCTGCTGTTGTTGCTTCAGCAAGCACCACTGGCGTTTCGCTGGTGCTGGCAGTCAGTGTCTGGGGGTCGATCGTCAAAAGTGACGTTTCTTCCTGAACCGGCGTAACCGATGCCTTCGCCTGTGCCTGTTTCCTTCCCGCGTTATAATCGTGATGATCGAAGTAGTACGCATACTTGGAATCTGAGCACGAAGCAAGCACAACGATTGCCAACAATAAGGTGATTTTACTTTTCATGATTATTTGAGTTAGTTGTTTGACTGGATTTAAAAATACGGGCGAAGAACCTCTTCTCAAAGTTCCAAAAAAATCGGAACTGCCCAAAGATAAATCCATAGATCAATAACAGGATATTATAAATAGGCAGAATTAATACATAGTAAACGATTGTTGCCCACAGGGGCATTGCTTCACCGTTAAACATATATGATAAGAGTGGACGCTTTAAAAACAGCACTGTAAAACCCGTGCATGCGAACACAACAAGTATGCCAACGACCTGCCAAGCGCTGTTCACCTTCCACCGCTGCTGAAGTTTTTCGATCCAATTCACAGTCTATTGAAAGCTTTAAAAATAGAACTATTTGCCCGCAAAATCATCCCACCAAGTAGTCGCGGGAAGCGGTGCTTTTAGTGCAAGCAATTGTTTGCTGACTGGATGTGTGAAATGAAGTTCGCGGGCGTGCAATCCGATGCTACCATCGCCGGTTGCTTCCACGGACTCCGTATTTCAAGTCGCCCAAAATCGGACAACCCAACGCCGCCAGTTGTACCCTGATCTGGTGAGGTCGGCCTCCGTGACTGGATGCACTTCTATCAGATAGTGGGCACCCTTCTTTTCAATGAAGTTATAGGAGAGTTCAGACCGCAAGGCATCTGGTGTTTCTCTGGCAAAAGCAGTCGTCTTATTCCTTCTGCTCATCCTTGCGAAGCCAATGCACAAGCGTGCCCTTTGGTGAAACACAAGCTTTGTCGGTGATCGCCCAATATATTTTTTGAGTCTCGCGCGAACGAAACAACTCATTCATCCTCGCCAACGCCTTTGAGGTACGGGCAAAAACAACAACGCCGCTCACGGTTGATCCAATCGGTGTACAACACCCAAAAAAACGTCACCAGGCTTTTGATACTTAACCTTAATGTATCGTTTGCAAATCTCTACCAGCGGCTCATCACCTGTCTCGTCGCCCTGGACAAGGATACCGGCAGGTTTATTAACGACCAGTAGGTGATTGTCTTCGAACAGAACCCGGTCGTGGATCTTCATTTGAGTTGAAATTATCGCCTTGCGTAGAGTGCGTAGCAGCCGTTCTTCGCGATAGCCGAAGAAGTTTTATACCCGGCCGCTATCAGAAAATTATTGAGCGAGTCGAAATTGCGTTTGTCTTTGTCCAGGTTGTGAACCTCGAGAAAAATGGAATTGACTTTCTTCCAGATCTCAGCGGGAGAATCATAAACAATTGGGTACTCACTTCCCTCGCAGTCAAGCTTTAAGAAATCGATGTGATCCAGTTTATTTTCTTCCATGATCTGAGCGAGAGACCGCACGCACACTCACTGACTTAAGATTGTGCGTTTCGAAATCCTGGAACACAGAGGCGGTCACAGAGTTATCACTATCGGCTTCTTTATAAAGAACGATGAATTCAACTGGCTTGCCCATGATCCGCGCGGTGAAACAGGTTGACATTATTCTTGATGGAAGGATTCATCTCCAGGTTGTCACGAAAAAGAGTTACGTTACGCTCGATCGGCTCGTACGCGTAGATAGACACGTCGTTGCGTTGCGATAACAACAGCGTTCCGAAATAACCAGCGTTCGCTCCCACATCAACAATTACTGCTTTTGACGGAGGTTTGAGTACCCAGCTTTTAATCGAATAAAAATCCGTAAGGAAGATTTTCTTTAAACACCAAGTAAAGCTCACGGGTTGGAGAACATTGAAAGTCAACGGTGTTCCTGTGGTCGTGAATTTTACGTTTCGAAAAAGACTTCGATTGTTTCTGCTTGAAGTATGCTGGCCAATCCGGATGTAGCGAAACAGGTTCAGGTATCGGCCGATAGATGAAGTCAGTCATGATGATGTAAAGTAGTTCTAATTTCCGTGTTAAATCGTCCTTGAATTCGGATGTAAAATGGAAGCGGATGTCAGGGAAATTATCTCGTACCATTTGCAGCCACGCTTTGGATTCTAACGACATCGCTTTGCGGACGAATTCCGCAGCGGGTCGAGCGTGGAGACCTAGAGGATTGAGCACGGTGCATTCGCGTTGCATCAGGCGCGGCAGCATATAGAGCATTTGGAATTGCGCAACTGAGGGATGAGTCATCTACGTCAAATCGCGCAAAAATTATCTCGCGGATGCCTGTCCCGGCTTCCTAATTTTCAAGGAAATGAGCTTTTTTCAACATCCGGGCGAAAATACCGGGCGCCCCGTGGCCGCCCAGTATTGCGCGACCTTCCTCAAGCCCGAGATGTTGCATATTTATCGCCAGATCAAGGGGTTGAGTCGCTTTCTACCCGTGGTGTTCACGCAGAAACGGGAAAATGCGGACCAATTTCCCTTTGAGCCGCTGGTCATCCTGCCCCGGCCCAGGACCCGGGAATTGCGCCGCTTCTGGATGCGAAAGATCCTTCACTCCCCCGTAAAAATTTACCGGAGCGAAGCCAGGCGCTTGGAGACGGAACTCCGGCAAAAGGGGGCGCAACTGGTGCACATCTATTTCGGCCATATCGCGGTGCAACTGCTGCCCTTCATGGAGCGAAAGGCACTCCCCATGGTGGTTTCCTTCCACGGAGCGGATGTGATGGTGGAACTGGACCAGCCCAAACACCGGCAGGCCTCACAGCGCATGCTGGAGCTGGCCGATCTCGTGCTCGCCCGCTCGGAATCGCTCGTGCAGGGGCTGATCGCCCTGGGCTGTCCGCCTGCGAAAATTCGCCTGCACCGCACGGGCATCCCGCTCGCGGCCTTTCCTTTTCACCAGCGATCCATGCCGGTCGATGGGGCCTGGCATTTCGTGCAGGCCAGCCGCTTGATTGCCAAAAAAGGGCTGCCGACCACGTTGCGCGCCTTTGCCGCCTTTGCCGCGAAATATCCGCAGGCCCGGCTTACGATCGCGGGAGAAGGCCCGCTGCTGGAGGAACTCCGCCGGATGGCCGGGGAATTAAAGGTCGCCGAACGCGTTACTTTCGCCGGCTTCCTGCGCCAGGCTGCTTTGAAAGACCTCTACGAAAGCACCCACGCCTTCGTGCATCCCAGCGAGCTGGGCGCGGATGGCAACCAGGAGGGCGTCCCCAATTCCATGCTCGAAGCCATGGCCTCCGGCCTGCCGGTGCTGGCAACGAATCACGGGGGCATCCCCGAGGCGGTGACCAGCGGAAAAAGCGGCGTGCTGGTGGCGGAGGGCGACCATGCCGCACTCACCGAAGCCATGCTTTCCCTGGCCTCCAATCCGGAACCTTATCGGGCCATGAGCGCGGAAGCCCACCGTGAAGTCAGCGAAAAATTCGAGCAATCGGCCCAGATTCAAAAGCTGGAAAGCTATTACGAAGAAGCCATGCACGGGAGTTCACCGGGAGCGGCACTGAAATGAAAGGCCCTGCCCGCGGGCTGCTGCGTCTGATCGTCACGCAGGAAAAATTGCCGTGGCGGTAGCCTTGGATCACAAATCACGTTGCATGAACGGGGCATCGAAAAATTCACAGACCCATCCCGGAGTCAGTCCGGTTCCTCCCGTTACGAGTCTCAGCACCAGCCTGCAACCGCTCCCGCGTCCGCTGGGATTGCCCCCCTATCACTACTCTCTCGCCGCGCATTGCCCCGAGCTGGCCGCCAAAATCGAGCACGCGGGAAAAATGGTCTTTCATGTGTTGGGCGACAGCGGCGGCATCCAGGATGGGCGGTTTCAAAATTTCGTCGCCGCGCGCATGATCGCGGACCTTTCGCCAGGCTACGAGGAAGCCCCGGCCTTTTGCTATCACGTCGGCGACGTGGTTTACACCACCGGACGGCGCGTCAACTACTACGAGCAATTTTACCGCCCCTATTTCCACTACCCGGCGCCGATTTTTTCCATCCCCGGGAATCATGATGGGGAACTGAAAGAATCAACCCTGGGCCATACGCTGGAGGGCTGGACCGCCTGCTTCATGCAACCGGTCCCGGTCGTCGATCCCATCTCGCAAGACGCGCCGCGCCAGGGACTGAATCTGCCCAACGTTTACTGGACCCTCGTCACGCCATTCGCCGTGATCGTCGGCCTCTATACCAATGTGCCCGAGCACGGTTCGATCGATTCGCTGCAACAGCAATGGTTGAACCACGAATTTGCCACCGCTCCGCGTGATCGTGCGCTCATTCTCGCGCTGCATCATCCGATCTATTCCTTTGATGACGGGCACGGGGGAAGCTCCCGCATGGCCGATGTGCTGGAAAACGCGATCCGCGAGACGGGCCGGGTGCCCAATCTGGTTTTGTCGGGCCATGTGCATGCCTATCAGCGGATTGAGCAGACCATTGCACCAGACGTGGCAACGCCATTCGATTGTCACGGGCAACGGCGGTTATCCCAATCTCCACCATATTTACGCGGAACCAGGCGACGTGGCCTCGGATACCGGTGCGGTCTTGCGGCACAAAGGAGAGGACTGCTGGGGATTTCTGAAGCTGACGGTGGACGAGGAAACCATCACCGGTGGCACGGTTGAAATCAGCAGAACGGGTGAAATTCGGGCGGGCGATTCCTTCCGTTACTCCGCCAGGCCGGTAATCCTGGAAAATCCGCGAAGCGTGCGGGAGCTGTAGCGGCGGTCTATGACCGTCGCATGCTTTCGATGGATATTGATCCCGGCGACGGTCATGGCCCGCCGCTACAGCTTTGGCTTCGACCACACTCAGTGCCCGCCAAACAGGTGCCGGAGGGACTGGAAGAAATTCCGCTTCACGGGTGCGCCGCTGCCGCCCGTGGGCCCATTCCAACCACCCAGCGAGGGGGCGGGATAGCGTTGCGGGGAGGCGGCTTCGATCACATCCACCCACACCGGCAGGGCCAGCGCGGCTCCGTAGCCGTGGGGCATGATTGTCTGCGGCTTGTCGAGGCCGACCCACACGCCACACGTCAGCGAGCCGGTGTAGCCGATGAACCACGCATCGTGGTAGTCATTCGTCGTGCCAGTCTTGCCTGCGGCGGGACGGTCGAGGCCGAGGGATTTCGCAGTCGCGGCGGTGCCGTGGTCAAGCACCTGGGTCAGGACCGAAGTCACGGTCCCGCAGACGCCGGGATCGACCGCCATGGTGGTAAGGTGGGAGGCGCGATAAAGCGTATGCCCATCGCTGTCGTCGATCCGCTCGATCAGATACGGCTGGCGGCGCACGCCACGATTCGGGAACACGGTGTAGGCAGCGGTGAGGTCCTTGAGGCTCACCTCGAAGGCGCCCAGATAAATCGCGGGCATTTGCGGCACCTTGGGAAAGCCAGACGGCCGTGGCGATTTTGCGCACATTTTCCAGCCCGGCGAAATTTCCGACGCGGGCGGACATGGTATTGCGGGAGAAAATGAGGCCGTTCGCCGCCGGCATCGGGCCGCGGAAGGTGCCGTCGGAATTGCCCGGATGCCAGCCCGGCGCGCCCTCGATTTCGCCGCTGCGAATCGGGCCGTCATCAATCGGCGAACCCGTCTGCAACCCGCGCGCAAAGGCCGCCGCATAGACGAAGGGCTTGAAAGTGGACCCCACCTGGCGCGGGGAAAGAAACGCGCGATCGTAGTGGCTCTCGGTATAGTCGCGACCGCCAACCACCGCCCGAATCGCGCCGGAGTGGTTGTCCATCACCAGCACCGCACCCTGGAGATAAGGCGTGGGCTGCCCGGCATCGGCCATTTCCTTGGTGAACGCCGCCCGCGTGGGATGGGCGTAGCCGGGTTGCTTCTCGATCTTGCCCAGCTCGGTATCCACGGAGGACTCGGCCACCTCCTGCAGCTTCGGGTCGATCGTAGTGTAGATGCGCAGGCCGCCATCGTCGATTTGCGAATCGCTCAGGATTTGCTCAAGATCATCCTGCACCGCACCCATCGCGTAGTTTTGCTGCAGGGTCTGCGGCGGGCGCTGGGCAAAGGTGATCGTCGTCTGCAGCGCCTCCTGCTGCTGGGCAGGCGTGATGTAATTCGCATCGACCATGCGTTGCAGCACGTCGTTGCGCTGGGCAATCGCGCCATCGGGATTGGTGAAGGGGCAGAACTTGTTCGGCCCGCGGATGATGCCCGCCAGGAGCGCGCTCTCGGCGAGGTTCAGTTTCAGGAGCGGCTTGCCGAAGTAGGCTTCGCTCGCGGTTTCCACCCCGTAGTAGCTGAGCCCGAAATAAATGCGGTTGACGTAGTGGGTGAGGATTTCCTGCTTGGAGTAATACTCCTCGATCCGCGCCGCGACGAAGGCTTCCAGAATCTTTCGATGCAGCGTCTTGCCGCCGAGATCGAAGGTATTGCGGGCGAGCTGCTGGGTAAGCGTGCTCGCGCCCTGCCGCGCGTGCAGGCTGATGATGTCGCGCACGATCGCGCGCGCAATGCCGATCGGATCGACCCCGGCATGTTCGTAGAACCGGGTATCCTCGCGCGCCAGCAGAGCGTGCTTGAAGTTCTCGGAAATCTTCTCGTAGGGAATGACGACGCGGTTCTCCCCGGCGAGGCGGCTGTAGTAGCGCCCATCGCAATCATAGACCGTGGAGCGTTCGGGAATCTCCTCCACCTGCCGGATATCCACCCGCGAGGCGAGCACCATGTAAACCACGCACACGATGGCGAGCAGCAACACCAGGCAACCGGCAACTTTCCAGATCCACGCCTTGGAACCGCTCTTCCCGCCCTTGCTCTTTCCGCGCGGACTCCGTTTGGCCGGGGTGGCGGATTTTTTGCGAGGTTTTTTGGCGCTGCTCATTCGGGAAAGATTGCCAGTGATCGAAATCGCGTGGCGAATCGAAAATTTGACCATTGGCAATTACGCGGGAACACGGGATGCTGGCCGGGTGCGCATCGATATTTTGACGCTATTCCCCAAGATTTGCGAAGGAGCCCTCACCGAGAGCATGATGAAGCGCGCCCAGGAAAAAGGGCTCGCCACCATGCGCGCGCATCAGCTCCGCGACTGGGCGAAGGACAAGCACCACATCACCGATTTTGCGCCGTATGGCGGCGGCCAGGGCATGGTGATGAAGCCGGAGCCGATTTTTGACGCGGTGGAGGATTTGAAAGCGCAGGGCGAAGCGGCGGGCCTCCCGGCGGGCTCGGCCAAAGTGGTGCTCATGTCTCCGGCGGGGCGTCCCCTCACCCACGCGGTGGCCACGCAGTACGCGCAGGAGATTCCGCACCTGATCATCATCTGCGGCCACTACGAGGGCGTCGATCAGCGCGTCCTCGATCATCTGGTGGATGCAGAGCTTTCCATCGGCGATTATGTGCTGACCAATGGCGCGATCGCCGCCGCCGTGGTGGTGGATGCGGTGGTGCGGCTCATTCCCGGCGTGCTGGGCGACGAGGCCTCCGCGGTGGACGATTCTTTTGCCAGCGGGCTGCTGGAATTTCCGCAATACACCCGCCCGGTGGAATACCGGGGCTGGCGCGTGCCCGATGTGCTGCTCAGCGGGCACCATGGCGAAATCGCCAAATGGCGCAAAGCCCGGGCTCTGGAAAAAACCCAACGGGTTCGACCGGATTTACTGGATTAGTAAGTTTTTTTATCTTACCTAACATGGCGTGCCTAGTCCTACCCCCGAAAAGAGGCCACCGTGGGTGACGTTTATCTGCTACCTGATCATCATGGGAGCAGCCGCCAGCCTTGCCATGATGATCGCCCTGCTGGGCGACCCTGAACTCCAGCGAAACTTGAATCCGTGGCTGCTCACCGGCCTGCTGGTCAATGGCACGGCGGCTCCGCTGGCGCTGGCGACCATCATGATGCGTTGCAGCAACTGGGCCCGATTGATTTACCTGATTGTCTATGGCCCAGTCACTCTGGTCTTGGCTGTCGATCAGCCGGGTTGGATGACCTACCTGCCGGTGGGTTTCTTTTTTATCTCGGCGATGCCACTGCTCACGCGCAAGACCCGCTATTACTTCCGCCACAAAGATTACCAGAGCGAGCGGCGGCGGAAGGATTTTGAGCGAATCATGGCCCAGCAGCCTCGCACCAACAAGTACCGCTACTGACGGCCGGCCAGCAGCGTCCCGGCATGCGCCAGGGCGGAATCGCTCTTGCCCCCCAGCATCCGGGCGATTTCCTCGACGCGCGGCTGGGCCTTCACTTCCACCAGATCGGAAATCGTGCGCCCGCCGGTGAAGCTCTTGCTCACCACAAACTGCGCGGCGGCGGCGGCGGCCACCTGCGGCAGGTGGGTGATGCAGAGCACCTGGCGTCCCTCGCCGAGGGCGCGCATCTTGGCCGCCACCGCGTGCGCGATCTCGCCGCCCACATTGGCGTCAATTTCATCGAACACCAGCAGCGGGATCGCATCCTGCGCGGCCAGCGAGGTTTTCACGGCCAGCATCACGCGGGAGATTTCCCCGCTGGAAGCAATCGATTTGAGCGGCTTGGCCGGTTCACCCGGATTCGGCGCGAAAAGAAATTCCACGTTCTCAAAGCCGGTCGCCTGCGCGCTCCCCACCGGATGCAGGGCCAGCTCGAAGCCGGATTTTTTGAAACCGAGCTCGTGCAGTTGCGACTGGATGTCCTTCGCCAGCTTGGGCGCGGCCTTGCGCCGGGCCGCGGTGAGCTTTTCGCCCAGGGCATCGACGTCCTTCTGCGCGGCCGTGATTTCACGGGCGAGGCGCTCCAGTTCGTCGCCCCGGGATTCGATCTTTCTCAAGCGGGCCGAGGCCTTTTCGCCAAAGGCCAGCACATCCGTCAGCGCGGGACCATACTTGCGCTTGAGCGTCTCCAGCAGCGAGACGCGCTCCTCCAGTTGCGCCAGTTGCTCGCCGTCGAGATCGAGCCGCTCCGTGTATTGCTGGAGCGAGTGGGCCACCTCTTCCAGCGCGGAGACGGCCTCGGCGTGGCTTTGCTCGATGGGCGCCGTCTGCGGATCAATTTTTTCCAGCTCACGGAAATGGCGCTGCACCTCGGCCAGCCCGGAGAGCAGCGAATCATCCGCCTCGGCCAGGCGCTGGAGAATGCGCTGGGAAACTTCCAGCAACCGCCGACTGTTCGACGCCATCGTGTAACGCGAAAGCAACTCCTCCTCCTCGCCTTCCGCAAAGGCCGCTGCGTCGATCTCGCTCACCTGATGCCGGAGCAAATCCAGCTCCCGCTCCAGCGACGCCTCGCTGGTGGAAAGCTCCGCATGCTCGGCCTGCAAGCGCGTGAGCTGGCGGTAGGCGGCGGTATATTTTTCCCGCACCGGATGGCTGGCCGCGAACGAATCGAGCAAATCGAGCTGCCGCGCCGCATCGAGCAGCGACTGGTGATCGTGCGGCCCATGCAGATCGACCAGCGAGTCGCCGAGATTTTTCAGCACCGAAAGCGTCGTCGCCGAGCAATTGATGAACTGCCGGTTGCTCCCCCCGGCGGTAAAGACCCGCTTGATGATCAGTTGCCCCTCCGCGCACGGGTCCACGCCCTGCTCCGCGAGCACGGCATCGATTTTGCGCGGATCGTCCAGATGAAAGACCGCCTCCACACTGCACTGGTCCGCCCCGGTGCGGATTAACGATTTATCCGCCCGCTCGCCCAGCACCAGCTTCAGCGCCCCGAGAATGATCGACTTGCCCGAGCCGGTCTCTCCGGTAATGGCGACAAAGCCGGAGGGCAGCGCCCAGTCGAGGGTCTCGACGAGGGCGAGATTGCGAATGCTAAGGGAGGCGAGCATGGCGGGCGTTGCGGTCACGAGACGATTATGCAAAGCTGCGCGACTGTTTCAACCATGGCGCAACTGACAATTACATTTCTGGGCACGGGGACTTCGATGGGGGTGCCAATCATTGGCTGTGAATGCGCCATCTGCCACTCCCCCGATCCCCGGGATAAGCGCACCCGCACTTCCATCTACGTGCAGAGCCCGGAATGCGCCTGGGCCATCGATACCGGCCCGGATTTCCGCCTCCAGGCCCTGCGCGAGCACATTACCCGGATGGATGCCGTCGTTTATACCCATTCCCATACCGATCACGTCATGGGGTTGGACGACTTGCGCCCCTATTGCTTCGAGCACGACCTGCCGCTCTACGCCTCGCCGGAAACGATGGCCGATCTCCAGCGCATCTACCAATTCGCCTTCAGCGGCCTTTACAAATTCCCCGGTTACGTGCGCCCGGAGCCGCACATCATCGATGGCCCCTTCACACTCGGCGGCACGAAGCTGACCCCCATCCCCGTGAAACACGGCCGCGCCCAGGTGAACGGTTACCTGCTGGAGCGCAATGGCGAAAAACTGCTCGCCTACCTGACCGACTGCAAGCAGGTGCTCGGCGAGGGCGAGGCGCTGATCGCCGGGGCCAAAGTGCTGATCGTGGATGCACTGCGCCGCCTGGAGCACCCCACCCACATGAACGTCAAAGAGGCACTCGCCCTCGTGGACCGGGTGCAGCCCGGGCAGACGTATTTCACCCACATCTGCCACGAACTCGGACACGAGGATACCCAGAAAACCTTGCCCGCCGGGGTGCTCATGGCCTACGACGGATTGAAAATCGAGCTTTGATGAAAATGACGCGACTTATAATCGGGATGCTGGCTCTGCTCGCCATCGGATGGGCGGCTCCGGCCAGCGCAGAAGAGGCCGCCCCCCTTTCCTCCGCCATCACCCGGGCCACGGAGACCGCCGTGATCTATAACCAGCGCGATCCCTCCTCGGTGGAGCTCGCCAATTACTATGCCCAGGCCCGCCAGATCCCCTCGCAAAACCTGATCGGTCTCGACTGCTCGCCCAACGAGGAAATCACCCGCGAGGAATACGACCGCACGATCGCTTTTCCCCTGCGGAAAGCTTTCACCGACAACGGCTGGTGGGAGGTCGTGCTCGACCCGCAAGGGCACGGACACGTGGCCAAAAACCAAATCCGTTTCGTGGCGCTGATCCGCGGCGTTCCGCTCAAGATCAAGGCGGCCACCGACGTCACGCCCGCGCCGAACGAGCCCGCCGCCCTTTCCGACCACAACGAAGCCGCGGTGGATTCCGAGCTGGCCTGCCTCGGCTACTTCAACAGCGTGATCAGCGGGCCGCTCGACAATATCTACTACAACAAGGACGCCACGATTGAGAATGCCAGCCTCGCCTCGCTGATGCTCGTCTGCCGGCTCGACGGCCCGGATGAAGCCACCGTCCGACGGATGATCGACGACTCGCTCGCCGCGGAAAAAAACGGCCTCAACGGATTCTGCTACGCGGATGCGCGCGGCATCACCTCGGGCGGCTTTCAGGAGGGCGACCAGTGGATCATCTCCGCCGCCACCACCGCGATGAAAGCGGGCCTGCCGGTGGTGCTCGACAACGGTCCCGAGACCTTCCCGCAGAACTACCCGATGGAACACGCGGCCCTGTATTATGGCTGGTATTCCTGGAATGCCGATGGCCCCTTCCTCGATCCCGCGATGAAATTCGTGCCCGGGGCGGTGGCAGTTCACATCCACTCCTTCAGCGCGGCCACCCTGCGCACCACCACCGCGAACTGGGTGGGCCCGCTGCTAGCCCACGGCGCGGCGGCGACGATGGGAAACGTCTATGAGCCCTATCTGGAATTTACCCCGCATCTCGACGTCTTCGCCAACCGCCTGCAAAAGGGCTACTCCTTCGCGGAAAGCGCCTACATGTGCGAGCGCGTCGTCTCGTGGATGACCACCTTCGTCGGCGATCCGCTCTACACGCCTTTCCCAGCGGGCAACGTCCCGGGCAACGACGTGGCCAAGGAATGGAAAGCCTATCGCGAGGGCGCGCTGCTCTGGCAGAAAAAAGGGACCAAGGCCGGCGAGGCCGCGCTGCAGGCCTCGGCCAAACGCCTGAAGAGCGGCATCGTCTATGAAGGGCTCGGGTTGCTGGAAGCCGCGATGCACAACAACCAGGCCGCCTGCGATGCCTTCGAGCAGGCACGGGCCAACTATGACCGCGACAACGATCGCGTCCGCACGGCCTTGAACGAAATCAACATCCTCATCGCGATCAAGCAGCCCAAGGAGGCGCTTGCGCTGGCGCGCAACCAGATCGGCGAATATCCTAAGCTGCCCGCCGTCTCCGTGCTGCAGGCGATCGTGAACAAGCTCGCTCCGCCACCGCCCACCCCGACCAAGGCCCCGGCCTCCGCCAGCCCCACTCCATGATCCAGCCCGGCGAGAGATACCGCGACTGGCTGGCCGGCGCGGAGCGGTTGCGGGAGCGCCCGGTGGTCGTGGTGCCGGAAGGCTCGGAACTGGAATGGCAGGCGCGCTGGTTCGGCGGCGAGTTTGGCTGGAGCTTTACCGCCGTCTCGGGCGAAGCGGTGGAAATCATCCAACCCGGCGTGTGGAATCGCGAGGCGGGCCCGGACTTCGCCGAAGCCGCGATCCGCGTCAACGGAGGGGAGCCGCAGCGCGGCTGCGTGGAAGCTCGATCTCGACGCCCGCGACTGGGAGCGACACGGCCACGCACAAAATCCCGCCTACGAGCGCGTGCTGCTCCATTTGTTTCTCCACCGGGGCGAGGAGACGTTTTTCACCCGCACCGCCGATCATCGCAACGTCCTGCAGGTCCAACTCGATCCCGCCTCACTCACGGGTGCGAAGCCGCCGGAATTGCTTCCCGCCAAGCCCGGGCGCTGCGTCGCACCGCTCGCGCAATTACCCGACGAAAAGGTCCAGGAAATTCTGGAAGCCGCCGCCCAGCACCGGCTGATGAAAAAGGCCGCGCGCCTCGCCCGGTTGGAACAGGCGCACGGAGCCGACGAAGCACTCTACCTGCTGCTGGCCGAGACCCTTGGTTATAAATCGAACAAGGCCGCCTTTTTCCTGCTCGCCCAGCGCGCGCCGTTGAAGCTCCTGCGCGCGGCGGAAAATCCCGCCGCCCTTCTTTTCGGCCTCAGCAGTTTTCTGCCGACTGAGCTTTCTCCGCTGGAGCGCGAGACACGCGAGTATCTGCGCACGGTCTGGGATGAGTGGTGGAAACATCGTGCGGCGATGGACCGGCTCGTGGTTCCGCGCCCGGTCTGGAATCTGGCCGGTCATCGCCCGCTCAATCATCCGCAACGCCGCGTGGCGGCGCTGGCGGCGCTCGTTACCGCGTGGCCACGCTTGCGCCCGCTGGCGGAAAAAGGCAGCGACGAAGCGTTGGAAAACTTCTTCGCCCGCTTGCACGACGATTACTGGCAGCACCATTACACGCTCACCTCCAGGGCTGCGGCACGCCCGCTGGCCCTCGTCGGAGCGGAGCGCGTGCAACAGATGCTGGCCAACGTCTTTTATCCCCTGCGCTGGCTGCGCGATCCCGCATGCTGGGAGTCCTATCTCCTGCTCAAAAGCGCCTCGGACAACCGGCGCTCGCTCACCGCGGAGCTCCGGCTTTTCGGCGCGAAGGCCGATTCCCGCTGGCTGCAGCGCGAGGCGTGGCAACAGGGCCTGCTCCAGATTTACGAGGACTTCTGCCAGCGCGACGCCAGCGATTGCGCGCACTGCCATTTCCCCGAGCAGCTTGGCCGTTGGTGATGATGAGCAGGACCGACGTCGAAGTCCGAACCACGCTCTAACTACAGCGCGCAAACCACTCCAGCGGAGTTTGCAAATCGCTCCCCTTATAAGTGATGGCATGGCGTGTGCTAAAACTTTTGTAACTAAGAGACATGGGCAGCTTTACTCAGTCGAAAGGCGATCTTTCACTGGTTAAAATGGAACAGAGGTGAGCAAAAGGAATCAAAAAACAAACCACCTATGATGCATTTGACACCATCGCCAAAAGAAACGTTCAAGAAAAAATTCACCATTCTGGCCACCACTCTCTCGGTGGCCATTTTCCTGCCCGGCGCCAGTTCGCTCGCCCAAAGTAGTCCCACCCCCTCACCCTCGCCCAGTGCCAGTCCCGCCGCGGATACCTCGACCGATACGAGCAGCAGCGATACCTCCTCGCTCCAGCAGATGGTCGTCACCGGCACCTATCTGAATGGCGCGGAGGCCGCCGGTTCCCTCCCCGTCAAAACGATTACCAACGAGCAGATCAAACAATCCGGCGCCAGCAGACCTGTCGGATCTGCTCAAAAAAATCCCGCAAAACGGCGGCGGCGCTTTTACGCCCACGGTGAATACGGGCCTCTCCTTCTCGCCCGGTGCCTCTGCCATCGCGCTGCGCGGGCTGAAGGAGGACGCCACGCTCGTGCTCGTCAACGGCATGCGCATGCCCTACTTCCCGCTGCCACAAAACGGCACGGACAGCTTCGTCGATATCAATGGCATCCCGACCGCCGCGATCGATCACATTGAAATTCTCAAGGAAGGGGCCTCTTCCATCTATGGCACCGATGCCATTGCGGGCGTGGTCAACATCATCCTCAAGGATGGCTACAACGGGGCCGACTTCGACACCTTCTACGGCAACACCACGCGCAACGACATGAGCACGGTGCGCGAGAACCTGGTCTCCGGCTATTCCAACGACAAGCTGACGATTATGGTCTCGGCGGAGTATTTTCATCAAAACTCCGTCTCCACGCTCGACCGGCCTTTCTCGGCGACCACCGATCATCGCAACTTCGGCCTCGATGACTTCCGCTCCGCCGCCTCCAATTACGTCTTCCTGGAAGCCAATGAAGGCTACTTCACCGTGCCCAACGGCAGCAACCGGCACCTGACCGCGGCCGACTTGCGGGATGGATTGACGCCCGATCAGTCCGACTTCATCCACAAGCTGAATACCAACGCCTACAGCCAGCTCATTCCTGAAACGGAACGCTACGCCTTCTCCGGCGGCGGCACCTACAAGATTGTCGATCACGTCACTTTCGATACGAACATCCTCTACAATCACACCCGCGAAATCTCGCAGGTGGCCCCCTCGCCGATCTACGATACGGACGGGGTGATCATTCCGGCCACCAATCCCTTCAATCCGCTCGGGGAAGACATGCCCTTCTACTACCGCATGTTGCAAGCCGGCCCGCGCATCACCACCTCGGAAACGCAAAACTACCGGCTCTCCGGTGGCTTCAAATTCGACAACCTGCCCAACAACTGGCAGGCGGAAATCACGGGCATGACCAGCGAGAGCCGCAGTGTCATGCGGGGGGATAATTTCCTCTCCGTGAGCAAAACCCAGCGCGCGCTGGACGACACCAACCCGGATACTTCGCTGAACCTGTTCACCACCCGGATGGACAACAACCCCTACACCATCGAGGGGATCAAGCAATCCACGCAGACGACCGGCGTCACCCGCCTGAGCGAGGCGGTCTTCAATGCACATGGCGATCTCTTCGATCTCCCCGCCGGCCCGGTCCAACTGGCCGTGGGCGCGGATTACTACGATGAGAATTACCGCCTGCAACCCGATCAACGCCTGCTCAACGGCGACATCATCGGGGAAGGCGGCGCCTCCGGCTACGGCAAGCGCAACGTCAAAGGCACCTACTACGAAATCAGCGTGCCCGTGGTGAGCGAAGACTGGAACTGGATCGGCCTCAACGAGCTGGAGTTTCACACCTCCGGCCGGCTCGATGAATACACCGACTTCGGCGACGTGTATAAGCCGAAGTTCTCGATCCTCTACAAGCCGGTGAAGCCGCTCTCGCTGCGCGCCTCCTATCAGGAAGGGTTCCGTGCTCCTTCGCTGCCGGAGCTCTTCACCAGCGACGTGCATCAATACGATACCATCATCGATGGCGTCACCGGCCAGGCCTACGACGTGCCGATCACCGTGGGTGGCAATCCGGGGCTGAAACCGGAAAAATCGTATTCCTACGACTTCGGCGGCACGCTTGATGTTCCATACGTCAAAGGGCTGAGCCTCACGGGCGACTGGTGGCACATCGATCAACGCGATGTCGTCTCCCAGCCCACCACCCAGTTCGTGGTGGACAATCCCGGCCTCTTCCCGGGCGCGATTACCCGTGGCTCCGATGGTCGCATTACGAATGTGAACGAGGTTTATTCCGACCTCGGCCAGCAGCATCGTGCAGGGCGTCGATTTCGGGATGAGTTACAAGCTTCCGACCAAGTTCGGCACCTTCGGGCTGGATGTGGACGGCACGTATAACATCAGCGACCGCCAGAACTCCGCGCCGGGAACTCCGATCACCGAATTCATCGGAACCTACGAAGAACCGCGCATGAAGTTCCAGACCCAGTTCACCTACGATTACAAGGGGTTCGAGTTCGTCACCAATGTTTACTACACGGGTGATTATGGCGACGAAACCACCTATGTCCGAAACGTCGGAGCCTGGACTACCGTCGATCTGCAGGCCAGCTACGAGTTCATGAAGGACGAGGCGGAAGACGGCCAGGGCGATGGCGACGGCAAGAGCGTGGCCACGGGCAAGACCGCCAAGGACAGCGTGATCCCCGATAACGCGAGCGGATGGAAAAAATGGGTCAAGGGCCTGAAGCTCACCGTCGGCGTGAACAACGTGGCGGATGAAAATCCGCCGTATGCCGATGCCACCGAAGGCTACGACACCGTGGAAGGCGATCCCACCGGTCGCTTCTACTACATCGAACTCGAAAAGAAATTCTAAGGCTTTTTAAGCTGCAGGGTGTGGTTGAAAAAAAGAGCTGCCGCGAGCGATTCGCGGAGCTCTTTTGATTTGGGTTCTACAGACCAGATTTTGGACAGGATGAACAAGATGAACTGGATGAAGAAATTCAAAAAAACACCCCTTCATCCCATCCTGTAAATCCACTTCATCCTGTCCAAAATTTCTCCGGCCTGGAATCGCTTGCTCCGTGGAGCACCGAGCGGTGGTTACTCCGGCCCCTTTTCCATCGCCCCCCTGGCCGGCACCTCGTCAATTATCCCAACCGCAGATCGCAGGTCACCAAGCCCGGCTTCAATTTGCGGCAGGGCGTGGTTTTGCCAAAGGCCGGAACGAGGCTCGAAGTTACGAACCGCAGTTGATCGATCGGCAGGGTAAAGGCGTGGCGCTCGTTTTCCGCCACCAGCTCCACCCAGAGCGGCATGTGCGGGGCGACGCCGGGATGGAGCGAGGGATAGAGCGCCGTGCGCCGGTAGCGCAGCCCGACGCCCTGCTGGCGACCGCCCAGCGTCTCCACGGGCAGCTCCCGCCCTTGCACGAAAATCCGGTATTTCTTTGCAAAAGCCGCGCTCACCGTGAACTCCAGCCGCTCCATGGAGGTATCGACAAAGCGGCTGGTGCTGCCGCCCTCGTGCGGCGTCTCGCAGAGCAGCGGCCAGCCCTCGCAGGCCTTGCGAATGGAGAGCGTCGCGGTCTTTTGGGAAAAATGCAGCAGCTCGGGAAAACGCCAGTTCCAGATCTCCTGAAAGATTTTTTCCGGCAGGGCGAAGCCCGCCTTTTTCAAATCGGCCAGCACCCTGGAAAAATCCTGCCACAGCATCGAGGGCAGGAAGTAGTGGTCGTAGAGCCGCGGGCCATGCTCGAGGAGCGGCTTGCGGTGGGGCTTCTCCAGCAGCATCGCCGCCAGCGACTTCCAGAGCAGGGCAATGGCGGACATCCACTCCGCCTGCGGCAGGCTCTCCACCGCGCGGAATTCAACCAGCCCGCGGCAGCCCGCCTCGGCATTCACGTTCCAGAACTTGTCCACGCTGATCTCGCTGCGGTGCGTGTTGCCCGAGGTGTCGGTGTGCAAATGGCGCAACGTCTCGCTGATGAGATACCGATGATCCCCCGCCGGCAGCGATTCCAAAAACTGGTAGGCCATCTCCAGATCGTAGAGCTCGCGCGTCGATTCATCGGGGCGCGGCGCCTGCGAGGAAGCTCCCACGTAGGGACCCGGTGAAAAGGTAGGAGAGCGCCGGGTGGTGCTGCCAGTAGCGCACGATGGAAGCGAGCCATTGCGGACGGGTAAAAAACGGGTGCTCCTCAAAGCTCGGGCCCCCGAAGAGCAGATGGTTTCCCCCGCCGGTCCCACCCTGGCTGCCATCGTAGTTCACCTTGTGGGATCGCATGCCGGTGGCGGTCGCCGCGCGTTCCAGCGCGCCCAGCCAGTGATGGTAGTCCTTCCATTCCGGGCAGGGCGGCAGGTTGATCTCCAGCACGCCGGGATCGGGGGTGAGCGACAGCTTTTGCCAGTCGCCCGCTTCATCCGAGGGAACGTAGCCTTCGTAAACCGGCTCCGAAAATCCCGCCGCCAGCGCCGCACTGGAAATGATCGCGAAGATTTCCACAAAGGCCGCCTGCAAGACCGGCGGCAGGAATACGTGCAGCGCCTCGCCCTTCGGCTCCAGCACCAGCGCGCGGCGCAGGGCATTCGATGGCAGCTCCTGCAGCGGCAGCCGCAACCCGGCGGGACCGGCCGCGGCGGTGAGTGGCAGCTTCGTTTTCGCAAACGGCCACGCTTCGCTGACCCAGCGCCCATTCTGGAAATCAATCGGCAGCACCGCCACTCCGCCTTCGCCGCGCAGCCAGTGGTCGGCAATCTTGCACTGCTTGCAGATGGCGCTCATCAGCGCTTCCAGCGAAGCCGTCTTCTTTTTCACGACCTTCGGAGCCTTCCCACCAAAGGGCTGCAAATCCCGCCGCCAGACCAGGTGCAAGGCCCAGCGCGGATTGACCTCCCCCGGATACGATTTTCCCGGCGAATAAAACACCACCCCATTGGGCACCACGTCCGCAATCAACGCCCGCGCCATTTTGTAGGCGTAGTCCAGCTTGGTCGGCCCGACTGCGGTGATGCTCCACTCGCCACCGATGGGCTCGATCGGCACATAGCTGGGCTCGCCCCCAAGGGTGAGACAAATTCCTTTGCGGATGAAAAACTTCTCAACTTTCTCGGCGGGGCGGAACAGGGGATTCATGATTGATATTGAATTTGCACCCGCGCCTGCAGGTGGGACGCGACGTGGTGATTGGAGAAGTACCGGCCATCCAGCGGCGCGATGTCCGCGGGCGTGAGCCCCACCGCGGTGGGGACGTGGTTATGATTGCAGAAAACTCCGTTCGTCGGATCGAGCCCGATCCAGCCCGCCCCGGGAAGATAAATCTCCGTCCAGGCATGCAGGGCGCCATCGGCACGCCGCTCCGTGCTTTCCAGTTCGCACACGTAGCCGCTCACCAGCCGGGTCGCAAAGCCGAGCGTGCGCAGCACCGCCGCATGCACCACCATGAAGTCGCGGCACGAGCCGGAGCGCAGTTGCAGCGTTTCCTCCACCGGGCGTGGCGGGCCGAGCTCGCGCCGCTCGTAGGCCAGGTGGCCGTGCAGCGCCTCGTTCAAGCCCACCAGCGTATTCACCACGGGAGCGCCGTGCGCCGCAGTCCAGAAGGGCAAACTGCACGGGCTGACGATTTCCAGATACGGGGCCAGCTGGAGCCGCTCCTCCGCCGTGTATTCCACCGGCAAATTGAGCGCACGGTCATCAAGCAGGAAGGCAAAGGGATTGCGGCGCTCCACTTCGACTTCCAGCCGCAGCGAGACCCGCAGTTCCGCCGAAGCTTCCGGATAAAAGACCTTCGCCACCTCGTTGTCGAAGAGGTCGCGCTGAAACAGGGTGGTCGCCCCGGCATTCGTCTGGAAGCTGGAGCTTCGCAACTGCAAGGCGCGGCTCAGGCGCGGGAAGAGGCGGAAGATGTGCGTCGAAAAGCTGACCGGCTCGTCGTAGCGATAGTTGGCTTCTAAATGGATCCCCAGTTTCAAGTGCGGGCCTTTTCCAGTTTTTCGGCACGTCGTTTCATGAATACTTTGACCTGCATGCGCTGGCCGCCGGAACCCTTGAAAGTCCCGCGCAGCGGCGGAGGCATCCCCGGCGTCCCGGCCGAAGGAGACGGTCACGTAGCGCTCATTCACCCACTGGCGGTTGGTGGGATCGAGCGCCACCCAGCGCATGCCGGGCACCAGCACCTCCACCCACGCATGGGTCGCAATCGCCCCGATCAATTTCCCCGTGCCATCCGGCGGCGGGTCGGTCTCGATATAGCCGCACACGTAGCGCGAAGGCAGCCCCGCCGTGCGCAGCACGCTCAAGGCAACGTGGGCAAAATCCTGGCACACGCCCTTCCCCCCCTTCCACACCTCGGTGAGCGTGGTCGAAAAATCGGTGGAGCCTTTTTTGTAAATGAAATGGTCGAAGATCGCCTTGTTCAGCCGGTCCAGCCCGGTATAGAGGCTCGTGCCGCCGGAGAGGTATTTTCTCGCCCATTGCACGGCGTTGCTCCCGATTTGCACGATCTCGGTCGGCTGCAAGTACTCGAAGATCGCGGGGAGCGCGGAGGCAAAGATCTGCCGGGTCTCCTGCACGCTGAGCTCCAGGTTCTCCATCGGCAATGGCACGGGAATGGTGCGCACCATCATCCGATTGACCACCGAGAGCTTGCGGTGCCGGTAGGGCAGCGAGAAGAAATCCACCGTGTTGCCAAAGTGGTCGATGTAGCGCGAGGTCGGCGTCTCGGGATCGAGCTGGATCTCGTGGCTCAGCAGCCGCTGGGTCGGCAGATCGGGCGGCGTCAAACGCGCCTCGCCATAGGCTTCCGCCGCCGGTTGCCCGTAGGTGTAGAGGGTTGTGTGCGTGATCTCAAAATCCATGGCGCCCGTTTCTCAAAATCCTTTCAAGCTCGGCTGCACCGCTTGCGCAATGTTGGCCTGGTGACTCAAAAAGCAATCCGTGATCAGCGTATGGATGGAAAGCGTTTTCGACAACAGTTTGTTCAATGTTTGAGAAAGCCGCTCCGCCTGATTGGCGGAAGCCACCCGCGTCGCATCGGGTGAATCGTCCTCGGTCGTCTCGCGCAGGAAAATGCGCCAGTCCGTGCCGGCGATTTCATGGAGTAATTCCTCGATGGAAAGCAGCGCCTTTTGCGGTCCCGCGGAATCGTGCGGCGCGGATTCCGCCAGCAACTTGGCGCAGGCCCGCAGGCAGCGGGTGACCGAGCGCGGGGCCTGCTTGTTCTGCCACAGCAGTTCGAGCACCTGGATCGGCTCCGCCCGCATTTGATAGACGCGCCGATAGACGTCGCGGGTGACCAGCAGGCGCAGGAAGGCGGAGAGCTCGATCTCCAGCCCGTGCGTCTCGCGCATGAAGGATTTGCTGATCGAGACCACCGAATTTGCCGTGATGACGCCGCGCTCCAGCATCTCGCCGATCTCGCAGAAGCGCCAGCCATCGTCGCCCAGCACGGTATTGCCGCCGATGGCGAAGAACTGGGGAATGAGCCGCGTCACCGCCTCGGAGAGCTTGCGCGCCGCGCGGGCGCACTCGTGATCGTCGAGCTGCTCGCGGTACTTGGTCTTTTGCAGGCGCGAGTGCAGTTCGTTCAGCGTGGACCACGCCTCGGGGCTCAGGGCATCCTGCACGGATTCCGCATTGCGCATCGCGTTCTTGAACGTGCTGGCCACGGAGCCGATTTCGGGGGCGAGCATCAGGCGATAGCGATCGAGGCGGTTCGTGATGCTGCGACGGCTTTCGCCGCTCGCTTTCTCCAGCGGCGGCAGCAGGCGGTTCCACATCGGGCGATATAGCTTCCGCTCGGCGGAATTCAACTCTTCGGTCTCCAGCGCTTCGATGACGTTGATCAGGCTGGCCTGATGGTAGGCCCGCTCCAGGTAGCGGCCCATCCAGTAAAAGGATTCCGCCACGCGGCTCGTCACCTGGCGCGAGGGCAATGATTTTTCCGACCCGCTGCGGCGGCGCGGGATGCTCCACGAGACATCCTCGCTGCCGATCACCCACGTGTCGCGGCTGCTCCACGTCTGCGTATCGCCATGCAGGATGCGGGTCAGCGCTCCCGGGATGATTTGAAAATCGCTGCCGGTGCGCAGGGCAAAGACCAGGTGGTCCTGCTCGCGCTCCACCTTGCGGCCTTGATGGTAGGCAATCGTGGTCGAGCTCTCGCCTTTGCGCTGGGCGATGTAGCGGCTGTATTCCTTGCGGATTTCCTGCCGGATGTCGCCCCGCTGGCTCCAGCGCTCGGAAAGGCTGGAAAGATCGTCCCCGCCGATGGAGCGGATGTGGTAGTCGTCGAAATTTTCCATCACCAGCTCCCGCTGGTCGATATCGCCGAGCCAGTAGGTATGCACGGTGGGCAGGATCGGCTCCTGCCCGAGATAAAAGCGGATGATCTGCGAGGCGAAATTCAAGAGGCTGCGGTCGTCGGCGAGCTGGCTGCCGATCGCATTCATCAGCGTCACCGTGCCCTTGCGCAGGCAATGCACCAGCCCCGGCACGCCCAGCATGGAGCCGCTGCGAAAGACCAGCGGATCGATCCACGCATCCGCCACGCGATTGTAGATTACATCCACCCGCTTCAAGCCCTGCACGGTCTTCAGGTACACGCAGTCGTCGAGCACCAGCAGATCGCCGCCCTGCACGAGCGGAATCCCCATGCGGCGGGAAAGGAAACTGTGCTCGGAATAGACTGCGCTATCCACGCCCGAGGTGAGCATCACCACGGAGGGCTCGCCAGTCGCCCGGTCGGCAATCCCGCGGAGTTCTTCGAGAATCATCTGCGGCGTCTCCGCCAGCGAGCGCACCGCCGCGTCCTCGAACAACTCGGGCATCACCCGGGCCAGCGCCCGACGGTTCTGCATCATGTACGACAACCCCGAGGCGCGGCTGAAGTGGTGATGCTTGACCTCGATCACCCCCTTGCGATTGCGCCGGAGGCAGATGCCGGAGAGGTGCAAAAAGTAATTCCGCGGCTTCGGCAGCCCGACCACCGCAAACTGGTAGTGCGGACTCCCCAGCACGGGATGAATCGGAATCGCCTGCGCGTGCAGAATCTCGCGGGGACCGTAAAGATCCTGCAGGAAAAGCTCGAACGCCTGCAGCCGCTGTCGCACCCCACGGCTGATCGTGTCCCACTCGTCGCGGCTGAAAATCTGCGGCAACGGATCGCACTCCCAGTTTTCACCGCTGCCGGACTCAAAACTCACCGCCATCTCGCGCAGCGTCGCCTCCATGCGCTCGCCGAGGTTGCGCAGTTCGTTGGACTTCAGCCGGTCCATCCGCTCCAGCACGCCACGATAAGGCTCACGCACAGCGCCACCGGCATCGAAAATCTCGTGCCAGCGCCCTTTTGCCTGCTGAGTGGAGAATTCGGCTGAAATACTCACTCCGGAAAGACTTCCCGGCCCGTCTCTCCGCGTCAAACTGAAACTGCCGCTTTGTAAAATTTCTGTAACAAGCCACCCGGGCCGCCCCGCACTGGACGACCGCCTTTCCTGCGCTTTATTTACCGCATGAGAGTGGATCGTTTTACCGCCAAAATGCAGGAAGCCCTCCAGAGTGCCCAAGGCCTTGCCGCCGATCACGGACACCCGGAAATCACCAATGAACACCTGTTGCTCGCGCTCCTGGACCAAAGTGACGGCGTAACCCGCCCGCTGGTGGAAAAAATGGGCGTCCCGGCCCAGACGTTGCGTGATTTTTTGAACCTGGAACTGAACCAGCGCCCCAAGGTCCAGGGCAGCGCCGCCCAGCCCGGCCTGAACCGGGAAGCTCGTCTCCACCCTCGACACCGCCGAGCAGGAGATGAAGCGGATGAAGGACGAATACCTCTCCGCCGAGCACTTCCTGCTCGCGCTTACCGATGGCCAAAGCGCCACCGCCGGCATCCTGCGCAAGAGCGGCATCACCCGCGACAAACTCATGCAGGCGCTCCAGCAGGTCCGCGGCTCCCAGCGCGTGACCGACCAGAACCCCGAGGGCAAATACCAGACCCTGGAGAAATACGGCCGCGACCTCACCGAGGCCGCCCGCAAGGGCAAGATCGACCCCGTAATCGGCCGCGACGACGAAATCCGCCGCGTGATGCAGGTGCTCTCCCGCCGCACGAAGAACAACCCCGTACTCATCGGCGAGCCCGGCACCGGCAAGACCGCCATCGTCGAGGGCCTCGCCCGTCGCATCGTGAGCGGCGACGTGCCCGAGTCACTCAAGAACAAGCGGATCATTTCCATGGACATCGGCTCCATGATCGCCGGGGCAAAGTTCCGCGGGGAATTCGAGGACCGGCTCAAGGCGTTTCTGAAAGAGGTCACCGATTCGCAGGGCGAGATCGTCCTCTTCATCGACGAGCTGCACACCATCGTCGGTGCGGGCGCGAGCGAGGGCGCGGTCGATGCCAGCAACATGCTCAAGCCGCAACTCGCGCGCGGCGAGCTCCGCACCATCGGCGCGACCACGCTCGACGAGTATCGCAAATACATCGAGAAAGACCCCGCCCTCGAACGCCGCTTCCAGCCCGTGCTGGTCGATGAACCGAGCGTCGAGGACGCCATCGCCATCCTGCGCGGCTTGAAGGAGCGCTACGAAGTGCACCACGGCGTGCGCATCCAGGATGCCGCGCTCGTCGCCGCTGCCATGCTTTCCCATCGCTACATCAGCGACCGCTTCCTGCCCGACAAGGCGGTGGACCTCATCGACGAAGCCGCCTCGCGCCTCAAGATCGAGCTCGACTCCATGCCCACCGAAATCGACCAGATCGAGCGCCAGATCATGCAGCTCGAGATGGAGCGCCAGGCGCTCAAAAAGGAAAAGGACGCCGCCAGCAAGGACCGCCTCGAGCGCCTCGAAAAAGAACTCGCCGAGCTGCAAGGAAGAGTCCTCCGCCATGAAAGCCGAGTGGCAGAAGGAAAAAGGCGACCTCGACGAGCAGCGCAAGTGGAAGGAGCAGCTCGAAACCCTCCGCACCGAGCTCGAGCAAGCCCAGCGCCGCGGCGACCTCGCCCGCGCCAGCGAGATCCAGTATGGCCGCATCCCCGACTTCGAAAAAAAGATCGCCGACGCCACGACTGCGGAAGGCAAAGCCGGCACCATGCTCAAAGAGGAAGTCACCGAGGAGGACATCGCCGAAGTCGTCAGCGCCTGGACCGGCATCCCCGTCTCCAACCTGCGCGAAGGCGAGCGCGAGAAGCTCATCCACATGGAGGAACGCCTCGCGAAACGCGTGATCGGCCAGCGCCAGGCCATTGAGGCCGTCTCCAATGCCGTCCGCCGCGCCCGCGCCGGTTTGCAGGATGAAAATCGCCCGATCGGCTCCTTCATTTTCCTCGGCCCCACCGGCGTCGGCAAAACCGAGCTGTCGCGCGCCCTCGCCGAGTTCCTCTTCGACGACGAACACGCCATGATCCGCCTCGACATGAGCGAATACATGGAGAAACACACCGTCGCCCGCTTGATCGGCGCGCCTCCCGGCTACGTCGGCTACGAAGAGGGCGGCCAGCTCAGCGAAGCCGTCCGCCGCAAGCCCTACAGCGTGGTCCTGTTCGATGAAATCGAGAAGGCCCACCCCGACGTTTTCAACGTCCTGCTCCAAGTGCTCGACGATGGCCGCATCACCGACGGCCAGGGCCGCACCGTCGATTTCAAAAACACCGTCATCATCATGACCTCGAACATCGGCTCGCAATTCATCCTCGACAGCGCCAATGCCGAGCAGCGCGAAGCCCGCGTGCTCGAAGGCCTTGCGCGGCCATTTCCGCCCCGAGTTCCTCAACCGCGTGGACGAGATCATCATCTTCGACCGCCTCAGCGACGCCAGACCTCACCCACATCGTGGAGATCCAGCTCGCCCGCCTCTTCAAGCGCCTCGAAGCCCAAAAGCTCACCCTCACCCTCACCGAGGCCGCCAAAAAACAACTCGCCCGCGACGGCTACGACCCCGTCTATGGCGCCCGTCCGCTCAAACGCGCCATCCAGCGCGAACTCCTCGACCCGCTCAGCCGCGAACTCCTCGCCGGAAACTTCCCCGCAGGCTCGCAAATCGCCGCCGACGAAGCCAACGGCAAGCTCGTCTTCAAGACCTGACCGTTGATTTACGATTTGATTCTCTCCCTAAAAATGACCATGCTACCACTATGAAACTGACGGCGATCATTTACCCGGATACCGAAACAAATCTGTTCGTCTCCGAATGTCCCGAAGTCGGAACTGCAAGCCAGGGAGAAACCGAAGAGGAAGCCCTCGCCAACCTGCGCGAGGCCACCGAATTGTATTTGGAATCGTTTCCACAAGCTCTGAAACGGCCCGCCGCAATTCGGAGCTTCGAATTGGCAAATGCCTAAATTACCCGTCGTTTCCGGAGCCGAAGCAGTGAAAGCCTTGCATCGCCTCGGCTTCTTCGTTGATCGACAGCGCGGCAGTCACGTCGTCGTGAAGAAGGTCACTGCGGCGGGAGAAAGAGGATGCGTGATCCCCCATGCACAAGGAAGTCGCCCTCGGAACGCTTCGCAGTGCATTGAAGCAAGCCGGGGTTTCCATCGAGGAGTTTATTGCCGCACTGTAAATGGAAGCGGCCCATTTTCATCATTTGCCCGCTGAGGCAGAAATAATCATTAGATCCGACGCCGTCGGCTCACTCGCGGATGTGGCGCTGATTTGAATGTCTTTATGACCTTTTGCGATTTCGCTTAATTTTAAACTGAGCGTGAAAATCTCTCCTGGCTGAAGATTCCCGGTGGAAAAAGCTCCCGCGACGACCTGCTGGGTCACGTCCTGGCCTTCGTGAAAATACTTTGCTTTCACCGCTTTATTTCCAGCGCTTCCAGTCACGAGGAGAGAATCGGGGCTATTGCCATCGTTTTGGATATCGAGGCTCAGCGTTTCGCCCTGCGACTTGCTTAAGGTGACTGCTTTGAATTCGTTATTTGTTTGATAGCTGTTGTCGCCAACCATTGAATCCCCCCCCTCGGCCTCCACGAAGATATCCGGCTGCACGCCCACGGTTGTTCCCACCACAATTCGGCTGTAATCCGCCACGTAAAGTCGTCCTGTCGCGTCGAGGGCAATCCCGTCGGGATCGGTAAAGAGCGCCTTGTTCCCCAGCCCATCCTCCAGAACAGGGTTGTCTCCGTCGAAATACATCCCCCCGATTGTTCCAATCTGTCCCGTCATAGTCGCCTGAAAAACGAATCCATCCGGGGTGGTAAAAAAGATATTCCCCGCCTGATCGACGGTGAAATGATTGAGGTCCCAATAGTTAAAATCATCCTCGTTCGCCGAGACCACCGGGGTCCCGTTTCCTGCGGCATCCAGTTCGTAGATGGTTCCATACTCGCTGGCATATAAATTACCGTGCGGATCAATCGCCAGGGCCGTCGCTCCAATTTCCGAAAACACGCTCTCCATACCGGCAGGGGTGATCTGAATAATTCCCTCCGTGTGCGATCCGGCATAAATGTTCCCGCTTTGATCCCGCACGATGGAACGCAAGTCCTCGATGGAAATGACCGCATTCTCCGTGTCTTTCAAAGTGGAAACCGTTCCATCGGCAGCGATCTTGCGAATCGAGTCTCCATCAATCGTATAGCCGTTCCCTTCGGAGTCCAACGCCATGCCATGCGGATGATCGAAGGTGGCCGTAGTCGCGTCACCATCCTGGTGACCGGTTTGCGTCACGCTGCCGACCACCGTCGTCACTTCTCCATCGTAGGTGACCTTGCGCAGCAGTTGACCATCTGCGACATAAAGATACCCGTTGCGAGAAGCGCAAATTCCATACGGCCCGAAGAAGCTGGCCTGAGTTCCCGTTCCATCCTGTCCCCCACTGGTTTCAGGCATTCCAGCCAGGGTGCTTACCACTCCTTGGGGCGTAATTTTCCGCAAGAGATAGGTCGACATTCCATAATCATTGTCCGCCACGTAAACGTTTCCATCTCCATCGACGGCGATTCCCACTGGGCGGGAAAAAGCGGCGCTTGTTCCGGGGCCATCCATCACATCACTAATCCCGGCTTGTCCTGCCAAGGTCGTTACCTTGCCACTTGGAGTGATCTTCCGAATGGTAAAATTACCACTGTCGGCGACATAGAGATTTCCTGTTCCATCAATGGCAACCGCCACGGGAGCGGAAAATCGCGCTTTCGCCCTCGGGCCATCCGTCGCTCCTGCCTTTCCGGCTTTGCCCGCAAGGGTCGATACCTGACCTTGGGGAGTTACCTTGCGAATCGTCTGATTATACGTATCGGCCACATAGAGATTTCCGCGCTGGTCACACGCGAGCCCCTCCGGCGAGTTAAACCGGGCCTCGTTCGCCGCGCCGTCTTTGGTCCCCGACAAAACAGCCCCAGCAAAAGGTGTCACTTTCCCGGCTGCGGATATTTTATAAATCCGCGAATCATCCGCCGTGGCATAGATATTCCCGTTTAGATCCGTCGCTATGGCAAACGGATTAAGATAGGCGGATTCCCCATTAACATTTCCCGATCCTCCCACGCCTTCGAAAGTGCTTACCCCCTGGTCCGGCGCCATTTTTCGAATGCAATAGATATCCGTAAAATAGACGTTTCCAGTCGCATCCTCGGCGACCGAGTTCGTGTAAGTGACGTGGGCTGCCGTTCCCGTGCCATCCGCAATTCCCAAACCACCACTATTGCCAGCCCAGGTTGTCCATTGCCAGGCTTGTCCATAAGCACAAGAGATCGCACTCAGACCTCCCGCCAAAATCAACCCTTTCAGGATCGCCAGTTTTGATTTCAAAAGATTCCCTTTCGTTCGTTTAACAAAGTTTTCGCGCCGCGTGATCCCGCCCTTTTCCAGATCAGCGTCCTGGAATGCGGCGCCGAAATAATAACATTACCGTTCGTTAAGCAAGGGTCTTGGAATTACAAAACCGAAATGATCAATGTTGTCTCGGCGGCTCCGGATAAGTCGTAAGCACGAAGAAATCGCCCCCACCGTTCGTGCTCAGCACCACCGCCGCATCCGTGCAGGAGACTTCCTCCCCATCGCGCAGGATGGCGCGGCCGATCACCTGGCTGCCGTGATATTGCAGGGCGAGATTGGAATGTTCACCCTCGCGTTGCAGCCAGTGCTCGACGCGCCCGTGCATTTGCTCCAGAGCTTCGGAAACCGTCAACTCAGCCACTGAACGATCGGTGTAAGTGGAGGCCGCGCTGATCTCGTGCTCGTGCTGCAATCGCTCGCGAAGCTGCGCATCCGTGCGCCCCACGTGCTTCCGCAGCGTGTGCCCGCCCATGTCCTCATCATGCTGCAAATCGTGGACGGTGGAAGAAACCGACGATGATGAAGGTGCACTGGTAGATGGATCCCAATGAATTGGCTGCTGCCTTTGCTGCGAACCCACATAGGCAAGCAGTAAAATAGCAGTGATCGTTGAAATCGTTTTTAAAAGTGAACGGGAAGGCATGAAAAAATTTCCGGAGCTAACTTTCGTTCATAAATTTGCAGTCCCTGCACAGTATCCATCTCATCTGATTACAACTCCTTGAGTTTTGTGGGAATTCTGTCCCAGATACTTAGGTCGTAGTTTTCATAAGAGCTTTCTAAAGTAGCGAACAATTGATTCTTCTGATGCCCAAGCAGATCAGAATAATTGCAGCGAATTTTTGGCGCAATTTTATGAATCGCAATCTTCAGCGCATCCACTTCCAGTGGTTTCAACCCAGGCCACAAAATAATTTCTTCAATCCACAATTTAGGATCAATTTGCTTGAGAATAATTCCTTGGGTTTTTTCTTTCGCAGGTGCCGCTACTACAAAGCGAACCTCATTCTCGTTTTTATATTCACTTCTCTTCAAAAAATGGGGTCTAAGGATGAACTTCGCATCTCTTAGTTTTTCAGGATTTAGTTCATCCTCTTGGTATTGGATATACCGCATCTTCCCGAATGCGAAATTCTCCTTCGTATGAGCCTCTAACATTGCTTTTAACTTCCCAACCGTAGTCCGAATAGCCACTCCTCCATTTCCATAATTACTCCACATGGCTGCATCTTGATTACCGTTACAAAACCAACACCAAGCAAATCGTGTCTCATGTATGAATTCGAAGTAGTGTTTCTGCATCAGGTATGCGGCAGTATTAACGGAATCACTATTTCTTTTCGAAAAATCCCGTTCAGATTTTGAAAATCGATTTTTGAATAACCAATTTTGAATCGATTCATCCTCTTTTTCAATTTCTGCGAGTGCCGTATTGAACCACGTGATGCCGAACGAAAAGTCTCCTTCAAACGGATCACTTTCACGCAGTTTTTTGATAGAAGGTATGAAAATACTCTTGCGAGCAAGATAAACCCAAAGCGTTCTTAGAGGGACATATCGCCACAAATAAATATCATCGGAAAGCCACTCCTCCTCTTGCTGTTCGTAAATTTGAGATCCTTTCCCCATACTTTAAGGAACCGTGCTATAACATGAAAAAACTCGCCTTTTTAAGCAGATAATTTCTGGGCCACATTCGCATAAGTAGTCACCTCTCGCTCGCGCGCGGCCATTCCGGCCAGCTTCAGGATCTGCTGCCAGACGGCGGGATAGCCGATCTCCGGCGGATGAATGCCGAGACGCAGCAACGGCTTTTTGCGGAGGCGGCGATAGAGGGTGGCATTCCACGCGAGGCTCATCATTCGCCGCCAGGCGGCGCGGGTGCTGTAAACGAGCGATTGCGAGGCAATTTGCCGATGGTTCGCCAGATCGTAAAACATCCGTAAACGGGTGGTGTGGCGGAGCCCGGCGGCTTGCAGCACGGCGAAAGCCTCTTCGCTGAGCAACCACGCCGGAGCGACGAAACCGCAGGGGCTCAAGCCCGCCCGTTGGAAATCCGCCAGCGCGCGGCTGATCAGGCTCTCCGCCTCATACTTGCCGAGGTCGTAAAACTCCCCCTCGCCTGCGGTGTAAAATTGCGTCGTCACCTTGTCGGCGAGGCCTTCCCCGCGCTTCGGCTCGCGCTGGTGGTAATAGCCGTGGATGACCATTTCATGCCCCTCCGCCTCGCGCGCACGCAGCCACGCGCAGAAATCGGGATAGGCCAGGAAGTGCCCGCGATGATGATGATCCGGCACGACGAGCAACGAAGTGCGCGTGATCCCGATCGTGGCCAGCTCCGTCAAAATACGCTCCACGGCCTGCCACGTATGCGGCGACACGTCATGAATGGAGACGACGAGGGAGGGATTCATGGGCTTTCGTCCTCAAGCTACTGCTTTTTTACGGAAAACTCGAACTCCGGTAAACGCTGCGGCCAGCCCCAGGCACGCCACGGAAAACGCCTCGCCATAGCGCGTGTAAAAAGTGGTCCACGCCACCTGCGGCACCTGCACCACGCCGGAGAGAATGCCCTGGGCAAAGGTGGTCCCGTCGGCTCCCAGCAAGGTCTGCCGGATGTTGCCATACGCATCCACCCAGCAGGTCACCCCGGTATTGGCACAGCGCAGGAGAGGCCGCCGATTTTCCACCGCGCGAAAGACCGCATTCGCCAGGTGCTGCTCCGATTCCGCCGATTTCTTGAACCAGCCGTCGTTGGTAATCGTGACCAGCAACTGCGCCCCACGCTGGACAAACCGATGATCCAGCCGCCCGATCGTATCCTCGAAGCAAATCATCGGCGCGACCTTCACCCCGTTGCTCATGGTGAAGACCACGGGCTCCTGGCCCGCATTGAAATCACCCGGCACCAGGTCGCCGACAATCCACGCAAAGAGCGGGAAGCTGTGCCGGAACGGAATGTATTCGCCAAACGGCACGAGGTGCATCTTGTGATAAATCTCGTGGCGGCTGGCGTGATCTTTCAGCAATACCGCCGCGTTGAAATCGCCCTGCGGCGTATTCAGATCCAGCGTGCCGAGCAGGAAATCTCCCGGGCCTTGCTCCGCGAGATTTTTCACAAAATCGAAGCTGTCCTTGCTGTCGAAAATACTGTCGGGCGTGGCCGCCTCCGGCCAGAGGAGCAGTTGCGGTTGCAATGCCTGCGCCGCCAGGGTGAGATCGTGGTAGCGCTGGTAAATGCTCTGCGCAAAGGCGTCATCCCATTTTTCATCCTGCGGGATGTTCGCCTGGATCGCGGCGAAGGTCACCGGCTTTTCCGGCACGTGATGGCGCATCGTGTGGATGCCGTAGGCGAAGATGCCCACGATCAGCGACATGGTGGCGCTGAAATCCCAGTGCGGTCGCAGCCGAATCCGCCCCACCTCGGCCATGACGCGCCGCACGGTGATCGCGGCAATGACGTTGGTGAAGACGATGGCGAAAGTAAGCCCGCCGACGCCGGTGATATCGACGATCTGGATCAGCGGCACGTTGTCGTGCAGCGTTACGCCCAGGTTGTTCCAACCAAAGCCGGTGAAGAGCCAGCCCCGCAACCATTCCAGGCCGGTCCAGGCGGCCGCCAGCTCCAGCGCCACCAGCAGGTTGAAACGCGACTTGAGAAAGTCGGCCGCGTCGCGAGCGGGCGATTCGTCAGAACCTTCTCGGTCTGCTGCCGTCGAAACTCCGCATCGCCCGCCATTCCGGCAATCCAGCCCCACGGCGCGATGAACAGGGCGATATACAGCGGCAGGAGCGCCCACCCGGCCACCGTCACCGTGGTGATCCACAGAAACGCCACCCAGAAATAAACAACCCCGGTGACATACGCCAGCCCCAGGCGATAGAGCCCGCGCCGCTTCTCCGGTTGCGGTCCAAACCAGATCGCCGCCAGCAAGGGCGCAAGGCCGATCCAGACCAGCCAGCTTTGATTCCACGGCGCATAGGCGAGCGCCACGGCGACGCCGCTGAGCACCGCCGCGAGCCACGGCCAGAGGAGCGTGATTTTGGATTTGGGATTTGGGATTTTAGAATGAGCCATCCGTGAAAAGCTGAACGCTTAATCCAAATTCCAAAATCTAAAATCCAAATTTCCGTCTATTCGCGGCGCACGCGGCGGCTTTTCTTCTGGGGCTGCGGATCGAGCGCCTCCTTCAACTCCTTGGCATAGCCGGAGTTGACCCGGAACTCGACCCGCTTCAAGTCTTCCACCGAGTGAAACGAATTGCGGTCGGAATCCACGTAGCCCATCACGATCAATCCCTTCAGCGTATCGATCAACTCCGCCACCTCCAGGCCGCCCACCTTTTCGATGAGCTGCTCGCCGTTCAGGCCCGAGCTCATGCCCAGGGCCTTGATGATCAAAATTTCGCCGCCGTCGAGATTGATGTCCATGATCGTTTATTTGGTTCCGAGGCGGGCCGCGGCATCAGCCTGCAGCCACTTCCAGAGAGAATCGAGCCACGCGTTCACTTCGGCCTTGGTCGTTTTCAGCGATTCCGCATCGAAGCCGCCGCCGCCTTCCGGCAGTCGGTTGGCAAACATGTAGTATTTGATCTTCGGCTCGGTGCCGGAGGGGCGCACCGCCACGCGGGTGCCATCAGCCAGCTCGAACATCAGCATCTTTTCCTTGGGAATCTCCGCGCCTTCCACGTCGTGGAAAGTCTGCTTCGCAAAGTCCTTGATGCCGCTCACCGCCACGCCTTCGATCTCCGTCGGCGGGTTCGTGCCATAGCTGGCGATCAGCTCCTGGATCTGCGCCGCGCCCTGCGCGCCTTCCAGCGTGAGCGAGCCGTTCTTTTCCAGGTAGTAGCCGTATTCGGCATAAATTTCATCGAGCAACGCCGGGAGCGTGAGCCCGCGCGACTTCGCATAGGCCGCCACCTCGGCGAACATCACCACCGCGCCGTTGCCGTCCTTGTCGCGCACGAAGTCCGCGCCGCTGTAGCCGTAGCTTTCCTCGCCGCCGAAGACGTAGAAGCTGGAATTTGCCAGTCGCAGCGCACGGGTCTCCTGCTCATCCTTCGCCACGTAATTGGCGCGAAGCGCGTCGGGAATCGCGTTCTGATACCGGCCCAGTTTTTCGCCGATGTATTTGAAGCCCGTGAGCGTCTCCACGCAGCGCAGGCCGGATTTCACCGCGATCGCCTTCTGCAAATCGGTGGTCACGAAAGTCTTGATGATCACACAATTCGCCGCCGTCGCCGGAGTGATCACGCCGAGCTCAATGTATTTCTTCGTGCGGTAATAGGCCATCAGCGAGCCGATCTGGTTGCCGGTGAAAAGCTGCAGCTTCCCGTCATCCGCGCGGGCAGCAATACCCATGCGATCGCAATCGGGATCGGTCGCCAGCACCAGGTCCGCGCCCTCGGCATCCGCCTGCACGACCGCCAGAGCAAGGGCCTCGGCGTTTTCGGGATTCGGCGATTTCACCGTCGGGAACCGGCCATCCGGCGCGTCCTGTGCCGCCACCGTCGTAAAGTTAAAGCCCAGCTTCTTGAGCATCGGCACCGTGATCGCCGCACCCACTCCGTGCAGCGTGGTGAAGACCAGCTTCAGCCCCTTCTCCGCGGCCACCATTTGCGGGTCGAGCACCAGCGTTTCGAGGCGCGCCATGTAGGCGGCGTCCACTTCCTCGCCCAGCACCGTCAGCGTGCCCTGCTCGCTCTCCGGCAGCGGCGTGTAGCTGTCCGAGGCAATCGCGTTCACCTTGACGATGATCCCGCTCGCGTGCGGCTCCACCACCTGCGCGCCGTCGCCGAAATAGCACTTGTAGCCGTTGTCATGCGGCGGATTGTGGCTCGCGGTAATCACGATTCCCGCGCTCGCCCCGGTGTAGCGCACGGCAAAGGAAAGCTCCGGCGTCGAGCGCGGCGCGGAGAAGAGACAGGCGTCGCAGCCGTTTTCCACCGCCACCTTCGCGGTCAGCTCGGCGAACTCGCGGGAGAAATGACGCGTGTCGTGCGCGATCGCGATCTTCGGCTTGCCCGCCTTATTCTCCTTCGCAAACCATTCCTTCAAATAAGCCACCAACCCCTGCGTCGCGCGGCTGATGTTATAGTAGTTCAGCGAGTTCGTGCCGATGCACGGATACTCGGGGCGGCCCAGCGCGGCGGGCGTGCCCGTTTCCACGCTCGTCACCACCCGCCCGATGCTCCGCCCGCGCAACCCGCCGGTGCCGAAGGCCAGGGTGCGGAAAAAGCGGTCGTTCAATTCCGCCCACTCCCCGGCGTTCGTCAATTCGGTCACGGCTGCCTCGGCCAGCGGCGAGGTGCTGCTCGCGAGCAGGAGTTGGATGTTCTTCAAACTGCTCTCCAGCAGGGAGCCTGTTTGCACGGCGGCGGAAAGTTTTTCGGTAAGGTCGCTCATTTAGGGCATGGATTTTAGAGCGGCCTTCCCGCAGATTACAAATCTATGTTGGAAAACTTTCTGCGCGCCGTGCAATTCCGCGAAACCATCCGCTCCGCCACCCCGGGGGCGGAAACCGACGCTTTGCGTCTCGTGGACGGCTCCGGCGACGGCTTCGACGACCTCGAAGTGGACGATTTCGCCGGTCGCTGGCTGGTCCAGACCCGCATCTCCGGCTTCCCCGAATGGCTGAAAAAAGCCGACGCCCGCTCCATTTACTGGAAAAAGCTCGGCGATAAGACCTCCCCCGTCTGGATGGCGGGTGAAAAAATCACCGAGCCCTTCGTCGTCCACGAGAGCGGCATCCAGTATTGGATCGACTTCAGCGCCGGCTACTCCCAGGGCATTTTCCTCGACCAGCGACTCAACCGCGCCCACCTGCGGAGTATTTCCGCCGAAAAAACCGTCCTCAACTGCTTCGCCTACACCTGCGCCTTCGGCGTCAGCGCCGCGCTGGGCGGAGCCAAAACCGTCAACCTCGACCTCTCCCGCAACTACCTCGACTGGGGCCGCCGCAACTACGCCCTCAACGGTCTCGACCCCGCCGCCCACGAGTTTCTCCAGGGCGACGTCTTCGACTGGCTCAAGCGCCTCGCCAAAAAAGGCCGCAAATTCGACATCGTCATCCTCGATCCCCCCACCTTCTCCCGCGACGACAAGGGCCGCATCTTCCGCGTCGAAAACGACTTCCCCGAGCCTCGTCCGTTCCGCCTGCAAACTCCTCAACCCCGGCGGCACCCTCTTCAGCTCCACCAACCAGCGCAGCCTGTGGCTGGAAAGCTTCCGCGGGTTGGTTGAAGAAGGGCTGCCGAACCCGAAACAAGCCAAGCTCGATAGCTCCTTGATGCCACCAGACTTTCGTGGAGAGCAGTATCTTAAGACCGTATGGGTAAATTTTGGATGGAAAGATTAAAATGCCTATCTTTAGATTCATAGTTCGCGCTCAGCCCACTCGCAACAATCCAAAATATGCAACGTGGCAGCCTGCAGAATTTATAGCTTTTGTCCAGGCCAGCAACGGTCCCTCGGCCGAAGAGCAATTCCTTAGCAGTTTAAAAAAATTTCATTGGAAAGTATTGGAATGGAAAATCTCTGATCAACTAATTGAAGAACGTGTTCGCGAAGCTGGCGGAGACATCTTAGAAGCTTACGAAATGGCACTTAAACGTGGTTACTGGTACAAAGTTTTTTCTGAACATTTTATGGCTGATACAATGGCCAAGCGACCAATGTCACCGCCTCGCCCAGATGAGAAGTTTATAGACAAGATAATATTACGGGCAGGTGGACGTCGCCTCACAATCGAAGAAAGAGCACAAGATGAGGAGGCAAATGCTGATTATATTTTGGACGAATACGTAATTGAAGGTAAGGACTTTCAAGAAGAGCGTCTAGCCAAAGAAGACGTGCATGCCAAAATTGGAGAACTTTTCTGGCCGTACTTCGAAGAAGACGCAGTAGTTCCTATTGATCCGGACATTCTTTCTGAAAATGATTGGCAACGTTATGCTGAGATTATGGCTCGCCCCATCCGTCGAGGTATTGAGAAAGCTTGCAAACAAGTAAAGGCAACGATTGATCGGATGAGAATGGTCGGATGGAAAGGCGGTATAATACTTCTCAACTCCGGATATGCTTCTCTTGAGCATGAGTTGTTTGAACAAATCGCAAACTCTTACGCAAACGCACACCCTCAGCTCGAATTAGTTACATGCATTTCTTCCAAGGCGCAGACAAATGGATTTGACAGTTACATGAACTGGGAGTTCTCACCCAAAAAATCTCGAGAACAAATCTATATTAAACTTCTTGATGCTTTCTCCAAAGAAATTAATGGCTTGATGACGGACTGGGGAAGAAGCGGATTTGATATAAACGAACGCCAGCAACCCATGATTGAGCCGATATCCTTTGAGTATGGAGGAAAGAAATTCACATGGGATCCTGGGACGGTTCCATTTTCTTTTAAAAAGCCCCAAAGTAGCTAGTTTCCCCCTCGTTACCAGACTCCGTCGCCTTCGAGAACCGACGTGGAGTCCTCGCCCAGCTGCTGACGGCCCATTCGGCCATGAGCTTCTTAATCTTCCCTTCTCGGGTTCACCTGGATATTCGTGTGAATCATCCCAAAATTCCCCCATGTCAGCCTCACCCCGGATCAATCTCCAGCTTCCCCTCAGCATTTTCGAAGAACAGGCCTTATTGATCGAGAAAGGCCAGCCATGCTGAAAACCATTTCCTGCCATGATCAGAAGTTCGAGCTTCGGTTTCTAGAACCAGCCGATGTGGAAGCGTATGTGGCTTTTTTTAACGGGCTGAACCAGGAATCCATTCGCTGTCGCTTTGGCCACTTGATTGCAAATCTCACTCCCTCGACCGCCCGGCCCCGCACCGAAGGCAACACCGCCGAGGCAAAGGCCATCGCCATCTTCGCCGACCATCAGGATCGCATCGTAGCCATCGGGCGATGCTTTCTCGATGCCACAGTCGCCGAGGCCGAGGTCGCGATCGTCGTCGCCGAATCAATGCGCCGACTTGGCCTTGGGCGCATCCTCTTGCACGAATTACTCGCCATCGCCGAGCGCGAGGGAAGCAAAACCGTGAGCGCCTACATCGCCACCGAGAACGCCCCGGTGATCAAGCTGCTGCAATCCGTCGGCTTCAAAGCGGAACCGGCGAATGATGACGAAGATTTGAAGCTGATCCTTCACTTACACTCTCCCAAAATTGCGGCTGGATTGAGAAGGAGTGACCACGAATTTCGCCCGGCCCAGCCCCGGCGGGACTGGAACCAGTGAAATCCGCAAGCATTGCCAGCGTACAATTCAACCACTGCCGCAGGCCATTTCCAAAACTTCCTAAATGTTAATTTCTAAGCCAAGTCTTCGAGACAAACGCAGTTAATCCTAAATTTTCCCCCTCCCATCATCTCCTCATCATTTTTCGGAACGAACTTTCATCTACCTTCCGCTGGTCGGATTGTTCGCCTCGGGCATTGGCCCCATTCCAAGCCGCACGATTGACACGCCAGCCCCTTTCCATCACAAGGAAAGGTATGCGGGGACGGGCTCTTTCTTTTTTCCATCATCCTGGCGGCGTTTGTTTTACAAACGGCCAGCGTGCGCGCGAACGATTATCTGAAACCGTTTACCGACACCTCGGATGGCACCCAGCAGATCCAGCAGGCGGACCCGGGCCAGGTGATCAAGATCTACAATCTGTTCTACGGGGGCGAAGGATCGGTCGGGGCAGGCAGCAACTCCCATCCCGGGGCTGCATTCGGTGATCCACATCCTCAGCCTCACCGGCGCGACGGCGTTTTCCAATCCGCCCTACACGGATACCTACGACATCACCAAGGCCCCCACGACCGTTACCTATCCGGGCGCGTTCGCCGGTGGGTTCATCATCTTTGCCAAGGTGAACAACCTCGACAAACAGGGCCACTCCGTGCCGGTGGTGCTCAAGGCCGCCATCGATCTTTACAACGATACCGGCGACGGGAACACGCCGCCCTATGTGCATGAAACCTGCACCTACGTGCTCCCGGTGTCGGAAGTGGCCAACCTGCAGGTGGCCGCCAATGTGGTGACGCAAACCACTGGCGAGGTCCATCCGGGCGAGACCGCGCTGTACCAGTTCACCACGACCGCCGCCGGGGCGGATATGGACAGCCTCGTTTTCAAGGCACAGCTCCCCAAGGGCGCAACCCTTGTCTCGCTCTATCCCGGCGACGGCGTGCAATCGGGCAGCGTCGTCACGTGGAAACCAACCGGCACGCAGTCCTCGTTTGCCGCGGGTTTTTCGGTGAAGGTCAAATACCGCCCCGGCACCGCGCGCCTGACCTCCGTGTATGGCGGGGCCGCCAAGGTGCAATCCTACCTGCGAACCGCCCAGGCCACCAGCAAGACCCCGATCAAAAGCATCGAGGACGGCCTGCTCACCTATTATACCAACACCGGACCCAACGGACCGGTGGCCGTGGACCAGACTTATACCTACGTGCTCTCCAACTGGGACTGGGCCGCCGGAGATGTCGCAGTCTCGCTGGATGATAATTTCCTGGCCACGATCGACTCGTCCGCCCCCTACGGGAGCTTCGAAGTCCCCGTCTTTAAAGATCCGGACCTCGAGGAAGTGCTGAGCGCAAAACAAACCGACCATCCCGTGGACACGATCGTCACCGGCGAAGTGGACGCGAAAGCCGAGCTGGTGACTGGCCAGGTGGTCATGGTCACCGCCGCGAGCGAGATCGCGCGCAAGCTGCACGATGGCAGCAAGGTCGCGACCGGAGAAGTGGTCACGACGGATACCACCTTCCCCGATCAACTCGGGCACCTGCGACTCGACGGCACCTCCAGCGGCGTGGTGCTGGCCTATGCCGCGCGCCCCACGCTGGGCTCGGATGGACGGCTCATCTTCGCCCGCGGCGGCGATGTCGCCGTCTATGGCGGGGTGCGGGCGCACAAGATCAAGATCGGCACCGCCACCCAGGCCTACACCGCCCAGGATTTTACGGCTTACGATGTGTCGCACAAAAACGGCGTCCTCACCCTCGGCCCCACCATCTCCTCGGATACCACGGTGTATGGCTACATTTACCGGCCGGGCGATCTGCTGATTACCGCAAACGTCAACTTCAACGGCAGCATCTGGTTTGTCACCGGCAACGTGACCATCACCGGTTCGATCACCGGCCAGGGATCGCTCATCTGCCAGGGAAATGTAACCGTGATGAACCCCGGCAAACTCCAAATCCTCACCCCCGCAACGCTCACCCTGGGCGTAGGCGGTACCTTGACGATCGCGCCCTAGCGCAGAGGCTCCTGCGGTTCTCGCTTTGTCCGGAGCGGGCAATTCTCGAAAATCATTTCCAAAATCGTTGCGCAATTTTTAGGTCCGCGAAAAACGCCAAGCATACGAAAATAAAGCCGCCCCTTTTTCGCGTCTTTCGCGGACTCCAATTCCTTGGGCAGCACTGCGCAGCAGAGCCAAAGGCGGCGCATGGTTAGACCACGGACTGCCCCCTTTTTCCGCGCAGAAGTGGCGGCTGGCTTTTTCTTGAACTTCACGTCCATCTTCGCCAGCTTCCGTCGCTGAGCTTGGAGGCGTTAGCCCGCTTGAGTATGCCGTGCATTTCCGCAAGCGTTGATAAAAATGAACAGCCTGATTGGAAATATTCCGAAGCACCAATACGTGTATGTGGACTCGTCATTCACGCACACGACGCCCATTGGTTTTATTCCCGCCGTCTGGTTTGGACTCGTGGCCTTTCCAGGTCGGCTTTGGGGCTGTAACGTGATGCTGGAATCTGGCGCGATCTATCGAAACTTGCCGCCGCACGCCATTGCTTTCGATGATAAAGAGGGCGTGAACTGGACCCCTCACGAAGCGCAGTTCTGGAGTTGCTATGGCTACGACTTCTCCACCTTGGAATACGACTATCTGAGCGGGCTTGGCTGCGCCGCTCGTATCGGCGAGGAGCGCGAACTGAAACACTTTGGCCGCTACCTGTTCACGGTCGCACCCATTGGCGATGCGTTCAGCGCCGTGCCGGAGCAGGCGAAGGAATTTCAGTTCATCCGACTGAACAACAATCGGCTGACCATTCAGCCAACTGACCGCGTCGTATTCTTTGACAGCTCATTCCAAAAGACCGCCCCCACGGTGTTCCCTGCTGATTTGAAACGGCAAACCGAAATCTTCAACTGCGATTGAAATTATGAAAGGCCATAACTGGGGTAGATCAAGTAAGTCGGTATCAGAGTTCAAACCTACGACCTCAAAACCAGACAAGAACTACTCGACCGCAATCATTGTGACGCTCGTGGCTTTCATTCTGGCGGCGGTCGCAATCGTAGTGGTCATCAAACGAATAGGCTGACCACGCGCTGCAGCGAACCCGTCGAGGGCGTCGCAGCGGCGGACTGCTCCCTTCTCCCCCGCGAAAAAATTCATTATGTGCGATAAAATGAAAATGTTCATTAAAGCGCTGTTGTGTCTGGTGTTTTTTTATGCTGCCGCCTCTGGGTGCGCAAGCACCATGGGCATTTCTCTTTATCGGGTAACCTTCAAAGTTAGAGATCCCGCGTTTGCGAAAACTGTTGAAAATGAGCTTAATGGCAAGCTCTTCCGGAAAAAGCTTTCAGAACGCGTGGATAGATCAGAAGACGCCGTTCGGAGTTTGCAAATTAAAATCTCCTATGACCCAGATATTGAGATTAATTGGGGTGGAGTGGTTGGCGCAACCATCATTGATCCGGGAGAAAAGAATACGACGGAGCAAATGACGAAGATTTGGCAGGTTATAGAAGTTTATATTGTCCACCGTTTTGAGGGGGAAAATATTAAAACGGCAGAATTAGATGCCTTCGGAAAAGGTGGGAAAAGGTAATAGAAAAAGGGGCAGTCTGGGTATGCGTGCAAAACGCATATTCTCGCGAGTTATTCCTCCCAACCCACTAAGTTTGCACGTATGTCCGTGCCTTTGAAAACCGGAGCAGAATTTTCAGGTCCGCGAAAAACGCGAAGCATACGAAAATAAAGCCGCCGCTATTTCGCGTTTTTCGCGTCTTTCGCGGACTCCAATTCCTTGGGCAGCACTGCGCAGCAGAGCCAAAGGCGTCATTCTCGTGGCGGGAAGTTTCACCTGCAATCCACGCGCCCCTTCCAAAATGTCACCCCGAGCAACGCCGAGGGGCCTCAAATTGTTCTGCGCTGGGAAAACAAAGAACGACCTTTCCGGTAAAGAGTCTGCGGCGGCAGCGGAGGGTGGCACAGACTGTGACGCCCGGAGCAGTCCGCTGCAGCCCATGGTTAGGCGTTTCCGGTCGATTCGCGTTCATCGTCAAGCATACGGGACTTGAAGGTGGGAAGGTCCGAAAGAGCGTGACTGACGATAGCAGACCAGTCCGCGCTGCCAATCGTGACGGCGAGGTAAGATGTCGTCTCAATCTCCGTGTCGAGCGGGAAGGCGCTCATAATAAAAAACCAAATGGCCTCCTCCAGCGGTTCGTTGCTGTGCCAGGTGCTCATCAGAGTGAAGCTCGGTTCTGTCCTGCCGTCGCCGGCGTGAACCTCGTCAAAGATGTCGTGGACTCGCTCACAGTCCGGCCCCCAGACACAGACGTAAATAAGGCCCGAAGCCAACAACCACTCCGCCATGCGAGCAATCGTATCCGTGTGAACGCCACGCGCATCGGCTACGATGAGCAAGACGGTGTGAGCCGATGGTAAGATCATGCGCTCAAGCGCGGCGAAGTCGGGAACGAACTCCGAGAAAAGCGGACACTCAGGAGTTGGATTGATGCCGTGTCGGTTCACAGGAGCCGCGAGGAAACGACCTAAGCTCAGCCACGCCGGACCAGTGACGTGGCCCGCGAAGGCGGACATGCCAGCGCCATCCGGCGTTGGTTGCAGCGATTGGTTAGGCATCGTCCGTCCACTTCTTGAAACATCTCAGCACAACTACTGCGTAAATGAAACCGAGAACTGAATAGAGGCAGCCGAGATCAATGACCAAGGGCAACCATGCTAGCCTCACAACTCCAGGCAACGGACATGCAAGCATCGCCAGACCCGCCAAACAACCGCCAAGCAATGGAATGAAAGAGTGATGCTGGCGGCGCACATACCAAAGATACACAACCGAGAAATTCAGGATGATGATCCAGCAACCGACGAGTCCAAGCAAACCTGACAAGGCCAAACGGAATGAATCGGAAGCGTGCATGGCGCGAGATGCCTAACGCCCCAAGCTCAGCGACCCGGCGCACGGGACACAACGATTGCCAACCACGGCGTTATGCCGGGTTCGCTGCAGCGCATAGATGACATAGGAGGGAGCGAGCGCGCGTGGGTGCGTTTTCTGGTTATGAATGAAGTTCATCTTTCTCTTATTCCCAACGAGCCCGAGTTTACCGCGCAGCGGGCGGCGATCAAGCTTGGCGTCGATGTCCATGCGCAGTGCTATGTGGTGGTGCTCCAGGAAGGGCACGCCACGCCCAAGCCCGCGCGCCGGTTCGCGCCCGTGGAGTTCCTGCCGTGGGTGCGGGGTCTGCTCGCGCAAGGGCATGAAGTCCACGTCGTATATGAAGCCTGCGGCTTCGGCTTCGGGCTGTGCCGCCAAATGCGGGCGGCGGGAGCGCAGTGCCACGTGATCGCGCCGCGCAAGCTCGATGAAGCCCGCACCGGCGTGAAGACCGATGCGCGCGACGCAGCCACGCTCTGCCAGCGGCTCTCGCGTTACATCGAGGGGAACACCAAAGAGCTGGCCGTCATCCGCGTGCCCAGCGAGGCGGAGGAACAGGCGCGCCACCTCCACCGGCAACGCGAAGCGCTCGTGCGCGCCCGCACCAAGATGCAGGCGCAGGGACGCGGACTGCTGGTCAACCCCAGCCAGCCAGCCCCGCCGCACTGGTGGCGCACACAGACCTGGAACCGGCTTGCACGGTCACTTCCCGCGTGGCGGCTCACCCGGCTCGAAGTCCTCCGGCCCGTCCTCGCCGTGCTCGATGCCCAGATCGCCGCCCTTTCCGCCGAACTGCAAGCAACCCTGAACCGCAACTCAGAAAGGAACCCGCACTCCCAGGTCTTTAAGCAAAGGCCCTTGATGCACTTCATCGCTTTGGAACGTGGCCCGCGCCCGTAGCCTAACCTGGGTCTTCCGGCAGGAAAGCCCGTCGCAATAGATTGGGCCGGGCCCCCCCGTTCCGCTTCACCCGACGAATAAGTCAACTTGCACGGTGCCCGGTCACACGTGCGGATAGGAGTATGGAAGCTGAAGCATCCATTCGGCTCAATCCCTCGAAGCGGAAGCGCTCACCAAAGACGCACCCCACCCTCCACCTCCCCAAAGAAATGAATTAAAAAACTCTAAGCTCCACGTTTAACTTGCAAAATCCCATAGGGGTTAGGCGCATTCGTTATTGGATCGTCCACCAGTCGCATGCTTGGAGTGGCTTGGTGGAGTAACCGTCGCTTTTCTTGGCGATGGTCATAAACTCGGTTGGCTCTCCGGCGAAAGTGACCGATGGTAATCTGCTCGGGCGAGGAACAGACGCCAAAAAAGAATTCCTTCGACTCGTAGCTGGAGCGTCGAACTACGTTCTGAATCGCGGTGCGATGATCCACCGTGGAGGGAATGCCCTCGATAACGCGAAATTCCTGAGTCTCGGTTAGGACAATCGTGGGCAAATACTCGGCGATGCCGTCCTCGCGGATGACGTTAATCGTAGCTTGGGCAAAGGAATCGAGTGTCATCGGCTTTCGGGGTGTTGGCTTCGCAGCGGGCTCACCGGCAAACGACGACATGGTCAGAATCACGCCGAATAGCAGAATGAAAAACGCCCGGTTCATGGAACACGCGTGCTATGCGCCTAACGCCCAAGATGAGCCGCGGAGGTAAATGGCGCAGGTCTTGCGTTAGCAGGAACTGTGACATTTACCGGAGTTGGCTCCATCGCTTTGTTAGGCTCAGGTTTCATTCTTCTGTTTTTCAGGAAGCAAAGTAAGCACGACGCCGAAGCTCGACACGGCAAAGCCTATCGAAACGAAAACCAGCAGGGCCTTTTGATGTGTTTCCGTGATATCGCGGCCCAGATTATATCGTAGATTCGGAGCGATATCTGGAAAATCTCTTTTGATTACGTCCTCATTGATCGCGCCTGCACGATCATATTCCGTAATTCGCGCCGGCCCAACTCCACGGAGAAAGAAGACCACCACGAAGCCGAAGGCGAACGCCAGCGTCGCTAAGACAAAGAGGAATCTCGCGAAACCTTTCATAATTCTGCCTAACGACCCAAGCTCAGCGACCCGGCGCTCGGGACGCAACGATTGCAACCACGACGCCCCCGCCGGGTTCGCTGCAGCGCATGGTTAGGCCACATTGGGTGCATCTCCTTTCGGGAACGGCGGGCGCACTCCCCAAAACTCGGGCCAGTTGTCGAAGTGAATGATCTCTGCCCCGTCAATGAGCACGGTATGACACGGCTCGTCAGGAAAGTCGTTGAGGCGAATAAGCCAATCGTGACCGTCAACCAATGACTCAAAGACGATGTATCGCTCACGACCGCTCGCAGTCGCCCAAGGAACAATGCGCTGTAACTCAGGGTGCTCATCCCAGTTGTCGGAGATGTTTAGCGAGACTCTTTGTGCGGGACGTGACATGTGGCCTAACGACCAAAAGCTGAGCCACCGGCGACCGATGACGTTGACCGCGAAGCGGAACTGACAGCGCCAACGCCGGTTGGCTGCAGCGCTTGGTTAGACGGATTGTAAATCATGTCAAATTCTCTATATCCCATTTAGCATCTGCAATGCTCATACCTGGATTCTGATCGCAATGTAGCTTGATGGCCGCAATTTTCTGCTTTGGGTCTTTTGCCAATTGTTCGAGCTTCCTGTGACAATAGTTGCTCTCCCTTCTGCTGCTTGAACAGTATCTGAATTTGGTGTTCAAGCTGTCTGATTTTGCTGTGCTGTCGTATCGACGAAATCCAATTTGTCACGAGAAGCACTACGATAATCGTGATAACAGTATGATTTTCCATCGTATTTGTGGCTAGTAATGGCGTCATATCAATATGTGCGCGTGGTTCCGTCTAACGACCCCAAGCTCAGCGACCGCGGAGCACGGCGCGGCGGCTGCACGGAGGCGGAAAGGCGGAGGCCGGAAGCAGCCGCCGTGACGTGCGGAGCGGTTCGCTGCAGCGCATGGTTAGGCGACGGGGCGCGGTTGCGATCAGTCTCATCGTTCTTGGGCTTGGACATCTTGTCTGTGACTTCGCAGACCTAGTCGGTGATTGAAACTGCCCTGACATGCACGCGCGGCGATCTCAGTGAGCTTGCGGAAGGTGTTCCCATGATTTTGGTGTTCCGCAGGTGGTCGTGCCCGGCGCGCCGATGATAGCTGCCCACCGAATACATGAGGGGCCAATAGCGGTCGCAAGACATCCGGCTCAGGAGAGGAATTAACCATCTCGCGCTCATTCATGGCAAAGAGCATCTCGCTGAGGACAAAGATCTCGTCATGCTCATACTCGTCATACTCGTGGCCGTGCTCGCTCCGCAACGCATCTGTGATGCGACGGAAATAACCGTCACACATCTCCGCGAGCATGTCCTGAGCGGTGTCGTTTTCAATGTTTTCGTATCCCCATGCTCCCATAGCGTGATTCTGTTTGGATATTACGTGTAGTCGCCTAACGACCAAAAGCTGAGCCACGCGACCGGCGACTTCCGAACGGCGGAAGTCCGCAACGCAAAACGGAAAGCGCCAATCGCGTTGGCTCCAGCGCTATGTTAGGCTGCTCGTCTCTTACCATAAATACCAAGTGCTATGCGCAAAGCTGGATCAAGCTTCGGCTTTGGCTTCTGCTTACGCACAGTCGGAATGCCATAATCTCGTCCATCTTTCAAACACTGCTCAATCCGACGCCACTCGTCGGTGTCGCTCATCGCGGGCGCTCGAAACTTGTGACCCATGAAAACCAAATCCTGCCCGCACTGCGGACAAGTATAAACTCTGCGTGCTGGTCGAACGCCGTTCTTGTCGGGCAAGCAATAAGCTGTCGGCTTCTTGAAAACCTTCCGACAGCTAAAACATGCGTGCTGGATTAAAGTGGGCATGATAGCAGTCTAACGACAAAAGCTCAGCGACAGGCGCGGAAAAAGCAAGCGCCCGGACAACAGGAAAAACGCCCGATCCAAAACGGCTCCGCCTGTTCGCTGCAGCGCATGGTTAGGCGCTTCCGAGTTCATTCGGGGACGTGTCGAACGGTTGCGGTGAGAAATAGATCGGCGCTCTCTCCGACGCCCTCAAACTCGAAGTCGAGGTAGAGATGGAGGCGAACCTCGAACAGGGCGTCGCTAAGGTGACGGAGGGAAAGCTGAAGGACATCGGTAGGATTGTGGCTGTGGCCGATGCAAACCGAACCACCTTGCTGAGTGTCTCCCAGATCGAAAGTCTTTCCGCAGGCTGCGAACGGGTTGGGCGCATCCAGAGAAAAATCGTAGAGCTGAATGATCGGAGTCTCGGGCTGCGGAATGTAATCAAGACCGGAGTCGAAAGGCTCCAGCGGTATCTTCAAGGATACTGCCGCACGCCCTGAGCTATCAGGCGAGGACCACCATAGCTGACCCTCGCAAGGTCTGATGCGATCCAAAGGAATGGTTGGCAAGTCATCGCTCATGATTTCAGGACGCGCGAGGAAGCACCTAACGGGTATTATACCCCAAAGATGGGGTATAATCCAGGCAGGTTTGGGGTCTAATACCGGAGATCTCTCTGTCGGGTGTTTGCAATTGCCTCATTTTCACCTAGGGTTTGGAGTCTAATCCTGCTCGCCTTGCGCAAAGCCTGTCGACCCTGATCGTGGGCTGCGCTTTTTTCCAAATATGAAAACAGACGGTTCTGGCGGCAAGCCCAAACTTTTGGATCAGTAGCGGCGGCAAGCTCAGCCCGTGCATACGTGCAAATCGAACAAATGGAAAGAGCCGCCTACTGAAATGATTGCACTTTGCACGTATGCTCAGGCCGTGGGGCGGAACATATCGCAAAGTGTCCATAAAAGCAGCAGCCCGATGACAGCCAAGGAGAGGAAGGATGCCCAACGGGCACCCGTGTGGAAGACGGACCCTTCTGGACGCGAGCGTAGGACGAAGAGATTGCGTAGCATCAGTAATGGGCAGATCGGAAACGCAATGTAAAAAGCGAGAGCCGAGAACGGACTGTTGCCGGTGGCCAAACACAAGCTCATCGAGCCAAGCGCACCAAAGGCGCAAAAGTAGGCGAAATACGGCGGACGAGGAATGCGGGCGAGCAGCATGGCGATGCTGATTGAAACGAACAACACAGGAAATACTGTACAAAGCCAGCACCGCTGACGCCTCGTAAACGGATGGCGGAGTATTTGCCGGTGTAAGGCTGAGGGGACTGGGAGGCATGTTCTGGTGGCCTAACGCGTATTGGGTGAAAGAGACATTCGCTTGATAAGACGAACCTTTTGCCAGAAGTTTCTTCTCATCCAGTGACCAACCGAGAGGCGCGCCTGAGATTCAGTATCCACGCATCACAGGGTCTCCAACCAAAGCAAAAAGGGCAAGGCCGATCTTTCCTGTTCCTTACCGAGCGGCCCCTTTTCTCCGCGCAGAATTTTCAGGTCCGCGAAAAACGCCAAGCACACGAAAATGCAGCCGCCCCTTTTTCGCGTCTTTCGCGTTTTTCGCGGACTCTCCCTGCCACCGCCGCCGCAGGCCATTTCCAAAACTTCCTAAATGTTATTTCCTAAATGCTAAATTTCCTCACCCCCCATCATCTTCTCATCATTTAGCGGAGCGATGCTTCAGGCGTCTCAAGCACGAGACCTCGGAAAAACCCAAACCATAACCCTAAATGAAAAATACCACCTTGCTCCCATTGTGCCTGGCCGCTCTGGCCTTCACCACCACCTCGCTCCAAGCGGAAGAGGAAGACAAACCGATCAGCCTCGATCAAGTCCCCGCCCCTGCCGCCGCAGCGCTGCAGCAGGCCGCCGGCGGGGCGACCCTCACCAAGGTCACCTCGGGCGATGAAGATGGAACCGCGGTCTTCGAAGCCACGTGGACCAGCGGCGGCCACTCCTTCGAAGCATCCGTCACCCCCGCGGGCAAAGTGCTCGACGTGGAGAAAAAAATCACCTTGAGCGAGCTCCCCGCCGCCGTGAGCAGCGCCTTCAAGACCGAGGCCGCCGGCGCCAAGCTCGGCACCCCGGAGGAAGTCCAGGCCGACGGCAAGACCACCTACGAAATCGAAATCGGTGGCAAGGAAGTCACCGCCGATGCCTCCGGCGCGATCACCAAGCGTGAATCGGCCGACGAAGAGGAAGCCGGTGAAAAAGGCGAGAAGGGCGAAAAAGGCGAAAAAGAAGAGAAGGATTAATTCAATAACATGTTGCGTGGGAGGCTCCGCCAGTTGCAAAACTGGCGGAGCGACCCCGTCCCCTGTATGCGACTCCTCGTAGTGGAAGATTCGGAAATCCTGCGCCGCTCCATTTGCCGCGCGTTGCGCTATGCTGGCTTTGCGGTGGATGCGGTGGCCGATGGCGAGGAGGGCCTCGATGAAATCGAGCTGCACACCTACGACGCCGTCATCCTCGACATCATGCTCCCGCGCGTGGACGGGCTCACCGTGCTCCGCCGCCTGCGCGCTTCGCGCAACCAGACCCACATCCTGCTCCTCACGGCGAAGGATACCGTGAAAGACCGCGTGGAAGGATTGCGCCTCGGTGCGGACGATTATCTGGTAAAACCCTTCGCGATGGAGGAACTCATCGCGCGCGTCGAAGCGCTCTGCCGCCGCAACTACGGCGAGAAGACGACCGCGCTGGAGCTGGGCCCGATGAAGCTCGACCTCTCCGCCCGCCAGCTCCTGGTCGCCGACGAACCGATTTCCCTCACCGCCCGCGAATGGCGTCTGCTCGAATACCTCGCGCTCCGCCAGGGCCAGGTGGTGCGCCGGATGGAGATCGAGGCCCACATCTACGACGAGCTCGTGGAGCCGATGAGCAACGTCGTGGACTCCACCATCTACGCCCTGCGCCGAAAAATCGGCGCGCACTTCATCCAGACCCGCCGCGGGCTCGGCTACGTCTTTTCCGTGCCGACCTCATGAAATCCCTGCGCACCGGTTTATTGCTGCGGTTGTTGCTCGGAGGGGGATTGCTGCTCGTGGCCGTGACCTTCGTCCTCAAGTGGCAGGTCGAGCACTTGCTGCTGGAGGAGTTTGATTCCGCACTGCTCGCCACCGCGAAATCGCTGGCCACGCAGGTCGAACAAAAACGGTCTTTTCCCATCGGACACGGCCGCCTCTCGGTCGATTACGGGGATACCTTTCCGCAATACGGGCACGTGAACAGCGGTGAATTTTTCGCTCTCTACACGGATGGTGGCCTGCTCCTGCAGGTCTCTCCATCGCTCGGCCGGCAGGAATTATTTTTCCATTCCGACTCCCGCGAGCAGCCCAGCGCTTTTGATCTCCAACTTTCACCGCAGATGCGGGTGCGGGCCCTCAGTCTTCCGTTTAGCGTGAATGATGAGGAGGACGATGAACATTCCGCGACTGCTCCTCCGCACGCCGTATTGATCGTCGCTCGTGATCGCCACCCAATGGATCATGCGATCGAAGTTTTCCAATGGATTCTGTGGTCGGTTGGCGGGCTTTCCCTGCTCGCCTTTGCCGGGCTCGTCCACTGGAGCGTGCGCGGCGGCTTGCGGCTGGTCGATCGCCTGGGCCACGAAGTCGCCGCGATGGATGTGAAATCGCTGCACCACCGGTTTGCGCTCGACCCCCTCGTCAGCGAGCTTCGCCCTATCGCCGCTGCGCTCAACCAACTCCTCGCCCGGCTCGAATCCACCTTCGCCCGCGAGAGCCGTTTCACCGCCACCGCCGCGCATGAACTCCGCACCCCGCTGGCGGAGCTGCGCTCGCTCGCCGACGTCAATCTCACCACCCCCGGCACCGAGGCCGAGCGCGTGGAATGCTGGCAGGATGTCCTTTCGACCGCGCGCCGCATGGAGTCGCTCACCACCCGCTTGCTCGATCTCACCCGCACCGAAAACGCGGGCCAGGTGCTGGAGTTCCAACCGGTGGAACTCGCGACCGCCATCGCCAAAGCCTGGCCCCCCTGCCAGCCCATCGCGGAAAAGCGCGGGCTGATTTTTGCGCCGAAGATTCCTCCCGGCCTTTCCCTGACCACCGACGAAACGCTCTTCGGCGTCATCCTCTCCAACCTCTGCACCAATGCGGCCCGCTACGCGCTGGCCGGAAGTGTTTTCACCATCGAGGCCCGCGTCGAGGAGGACGGAATATGCCTGCTTTTTGCCAATCAAAGCGATCTCGCGGCCGACGAGGTGCCCCTGCTCTTTGAACGCTTCTGGCGCAAGGATTCGGCCCGCACCGCTTCCGCTCACTTCGGGCTCGGGCTCAGCCTCGCCCGTGAATTTGCCCACCTGCTGCAGGGGGAATTGACGGCAAAACTTCTCCCCCCCTCGCAGTTGCAGTTCACCCTCATGCTCCCCAAAGCGGCAACCCCGCAGGGCCGGTCGGCTTGATTGCCAGCTTGTAAAGCGACCGGCGCTTGATTTCGCTCCCCTCGGGCCGTTTGCTTGCTCCATATGCGCCCCAATTCGCTGATCTCACTGCTGTTGATCCTCGTCCTTGCCCCCATGGTCGTCTTCGGATCTTCGAAACATAAAATCCCTGCGGCCAAACCCACGCCACCACCCAGCCACACCGTCATTGGCTCCGTGAGCGCCAGCTCTATCACGGTGAAATTGCCGCACGGGGAAAAGACCTACAAAATCACCTCCAGCACGGAAGTCACCTTCGATGGCCAGTCCACCACCATCGATCACCTGGAAGCCGGGATGCGCGTGGATGTGACCCCCGATTCCTTCGACGAAACCGTCGCCGCCACCATCAATGCCAATGCGGCCCCGGTGGACCCGACGCCCCGTCCGACCCCCGAAAAGAAAAAGTAGCGACCGAACCGCAGTCCAGCGGCAGTCCAGCGGCAGTTCAGTAGCGGTCGGGTAGTAGTCGCGTAGCGGCCAGTCGCGGCTAAGTCGCGCCCGGAAAAAACTAATCTCCATATCACCCGCAACGACCACTCCGATAGACATCCCGTTAACCTAACACAAGCCCAGCGTAAAGCCTGCCAGGCAGCCTGGAGGCGAGCATTTCCGGATCATCCGGCGCATTGACCGCCGCGCCCGCTCCCAAGTTGGGAGCGCCCCCTTGAATTGCAAAGTTTCACTTCGCCGGGCGCAACGGCGTTCCCAGGCAATTTGGTAACGGACAAACCGTCCCCGCGACCATCCCTGCCAATCCCATCCCCGCCCCCCGAAGCCACGTTACCCCCTCCCCGGGAAAAAAGCGGGCAATTGTCCGTAGTTACAGACTACGTCCCCATCGGTTTGGAGACATCCAGATCTTTGCAGATCTTTCGGACGAGAAGATCATTGATCTCGGCATGTCTCGGAACCGCAGACCGCTTGTTCTTGGCAGGGTTTGCCCACCACGAATGGTTGCCACCCTCTCTCAACAAAATACAACCGTGGGAGTGCAGGTGCTGAATCAGCGCCCGCCGTTTCATACCACGACCAGTTCTTCGGAATAACCGGACTCCGCCGCCTGTCGTGCTTCTTCCCGATTGAATTCAAGCGCTTCCACCAGAACCTCTCGCAGGGACTGGAGAAGCTGCTCCTTTGTCTTTTCCTGGCCATTCACGCCGGGGACTTCTTCGATCCATCCGATCCACCAGTCTCCGTCCTGCTTTACAATAGCGGTATATGAAGATTGCACGCCAGCAGTGTAATTCGGATCATCTCCAGAGCAAGTCCGATCCGGGAAGACGCACCACTGGTAAAACAGGCGCTCCGGTGATCCGGAGCGCCTGTGAATGTTTTCGCTGGGAAGCGTGATTACTTCTTCTTCGAGTCGCCGGGGCGATACTCTTCCTGAGCGGCCTGGAAGGCCTGCTCAAGGCCGACGAGGTCTTCGCCGGGCTTGATGCTGTCGAAGGCATCGGCTTCGCGGCGGATGTCTTCCTCGGAGTAGTTCGCGGCCTTGACGGAGAGACCGATGCGGCGCTCGGTCTTGTCCACCTTGATCACGCGGGCTTCCACTTCCTGGCCGACCTTGAGGACGTCCTTGACCTTCTCCACGCGGTCTTCGCTGAGCTGGGAGATGTGGACGAGGCCGTCGATGTCGTCAGCGAGCTGCACAAACGCGCCAAAGCTGGCGAGCTTGGTCACCTTGCCATTGACGAGGTCGCCGATCTTGTAGCGCTGGTCGATGATCTTCCACGGATCGTCTTCGAGCTGCTTGACGCCGAGGCTGATACGCTGGTTGGACTTGTCGATGTCGATGACGACCGCTTCGATCTCGTCGCCCTTCTTGAGCATTTCGCTCGGGTGATTGATCTTGCGGGTCCAGCTCATGTCGGAGACGTGCACCATGCCGTCGATGCCCTCTTCGAGCTCCACGAAGGCGCCGTACGGGGTGAGGTTGCGCACCTTGCCCTTGACCTGTTTGCCGATCATGTAGCGATGCTCGATCTCGTCCCAAGGATCGGCTTCGAGCTGGCGCACGCCGAGGGAGATCTTCTGCTCCTCCTTGTTGACGCCGAGCACCTGCGCTTCCACTTCCTGGCCGAGCGTGAGCACGTCGGAAGGACGGGCAATGCGCTTGGTCCACGAGAGTTCGGAAACGTGGATGAGACCTTCCACGCCCTCTTCGATTTCGACAAAGGCGCCGTAAGGCACGAGGTTCGTGATCTTGCCCTTGACCTTGGTGCCGGTCGGGAAGCGCTCTTCGATCTTGTCCCAAGGGTTCTTCTGGGTCTGCTTGAGGCCGAGGGAGACGCGCTCTTTCTCGCGGTTGATGTCGAGGACCTGGACTTCGAGTTCCTGGCCGACCTTGAGCATTTCGCTCGGGTGACCGAGGCGGCCCCACGTCATATCGGTGATGTGGAGGAGGCCGTCCATGCCGTCGAGGTCGATGAACGCGCCGAAGTCGGTGAGGTTCTTCACGGTGCCGGTGACGGTGTCGCCAACCTTCACGCTTTCGAGGAACTTCTGGCGCTTCTCAGAGCGCTCCTGCTCGATGATTTCGCGGCGGCTGAGGACGACGTTCTTGCGGTCGTCGTTGATCTTGACGATCTTGAAGTCGTAGGTGTTGCCGACGAACTGGGTGAGATCCTTCGGAGGAATGATGTCAATTTGCGAGCCGGGCAGGAAGGCCTCGACGCCGATGTTGACAGTCAGGCCGCCTTTAACGACTGCCTTGACCTTGCCCTTGATGAGGCCGTCGCCCTGGAAGACCTTCACGATCTTGTCCCAGTTCTGCTTGTGGGCGGCCTTTTCCTTGGAAAGTTTGACCATGCCCTGGTCGTCTTCGAGACGCTCCAGGAGGACTTCCACTTCGTCACCAACTTGAAAACTGTCGGTGTCCTCGAATTCGGAGGTGGGGATTACGCCTTCGGACTTATATCCGATATCGACGAGCACTTCGCGAGGGCGGACTTCGAGAATATGCCCTTTAACAATGCTGCCTTCTTTGAAAGTTGCGAAGAGATTTCGCGATCAATTGTTCCATTTCGGTCATCATAATGATGGATTTTACTACACGCCACGGTTGCCACTTTGTTGGATCCCGGGAGCCTAGATAGGCCCCTGTTGCGGGACAAAAAAGCTACCCGCTTTTTGTTAAAAAACAAGCGGTTTGCTTCAATACCAAGGAAGAGAGCCGGCGCAAAGCACCGGCCCTTACCGAGGGAAATCTGGTTGATCTGGGCTGAAGAAGAAACGGCGAACGCCCCGGGGAATAAAAAGCCCGCGGGGCGTTGCAAAAGTTACTTCATCAGCAGCACGGCCCGGGCCCGCTTGATTTCGCGGGTGATCTTGCGGTGCAGGTGAGCGGCCACGCCCGTAACGCGACGGGGCAGGATCTTGCCGCTCTCGGTGACGAACTTCTTCAGAAGCTCGGGATTCTTGTAGTCAATCGCTTCGACGGTGATGTCCAGCCGGCGGCGCGGCATCATGCGGTTCGCCTTGCGGAAATTGACGCGGCGCTGCGGTGTTTTCGGTTCCATGGTTTACTTGGTCTCCCGGTGCAGCGTGTGGCGCTTCAGGAAGGGATTGTATTTCTTCTTCTCCAGACGGCCCGGCGTGTTCGGGCTTTTCTTGTTACGCGTCGTACGTAGCGGGAGACCGGCTTTCCTTCGGCCTTCGCTTCGGTGCATTCGAGAGTAATGATTTCTCTTGGCCATATAGTTATTCTTTGTGATCGGGTGCGGACTCTTCTTCATCGCCATCGCCGCCTTCGTCATCAGTGAGGCCGAAGAGCGAGGTGACCGGCTGCCGGACGCGGGTCATCTTGCGTTGTTTTTCCAGATTGAAGACTGGCATTCAACGGTGAAACGGGCAAAGGGAATCGCCTCCAGGCGGGCGTGCGGGATCGGCTTGCCGGTACATCTCGCAAACGCCGTAGGTGCCGTGATCGATGCGCTTGAGCGCTTCGTCGATCTCGTAAAGGGCGTCCTGCTCCTGCGAGAGGAGGCTCAGGGCGAAATCACGGTCATAAGCATCGCTGCCGGCATCGGCCTGGTGCATGCCAAAGGCGGAGGCTTCGCTGCCTTCCGCGCGGGAGCGCAGGCTGTCGCGTGGCCACGCCGTTCATGGAATCGAGCATACCGTCGCGCAACGTCAGCAGGCGCTCCTTTTGCTTCTTGATGAAGGGAGAGAGCTGATCGTCGGTCAGCGCCTTGGCCGGTGCTTTCGGAGCCACCTTGGGAGCCTCTTCCGGAGCAGGCCTTGGCAGCTTTCACGACCTTCACATCCTTGGCGGCAGGCTTTTTCGCAGACTTCGCCTTAGCGGGAGGGGTGGCTTTTTGGGCCTTGCCAGTCGCGGGATTCGCTTTCGTTTTTGTGGTTTTCGCCATATTCAAGGGTGCGGGGAATCCAAAGGGTGCTTCAGAGTCGCCGGTAAAATTGAGGGCGCATATCTAGCGGCATTTCCCCGCTCGCGCAAGGGCAAAAGGAAGATTTTCAGAAGATTTTTCGCCCAACAAGGTTGCGAGGGGTTCCTTGGAGTCTATTCAGCAAGATCGGACGGCAAATCATTAGCTTAAGCAGGTTTATACCCGCCCCCCTAGGAACTTGTGCTGGCATACCGGCGCAAGGCGAAAAGCCAGAACATCCGGACGAGCCCCAGCACAAGCAACGCCGCAGCGGCCAGATGGGCCAGTGCCCCCCACGGCTGGGTAAAGGGCCGCACCAGCAGTTCTGCCGGGACATTCGCCACCACCAACACAGGGATGATCCAGCTGAAAATCCAACGGAAGATTCCAGAGAAGACCGCCCTCGGGTAGCGCGCGATATTAAAGAGATTGTAATAGCCATGGATGAGCCCCTGCGCGCGCACGATCCAGAAGCTCATCGTCGCCAGTCCAAACATGTCATCGAATAGTGGATCGCCACCCCACACGCCACCGCCACCAGATACAACCCGACCTGCACCGCGGAGGGAATCAGGTGCAACTGGAACAGCGAAAACGACACGATCGGCGACACCGACCACGACGTTCACGATATTGTCCAGCCCGAACTGCCGGGTGCAGACCGCAAACTGCGTATCCACCGGCTGCAGGAGCATGATGTCCAGCCGCCCCGTACGGATCAATTCCGGCAGGTTGGCCACGTTCACATAGAAGAACGCCTGGAAAATCTGCCCGATGATCTGGTGGGTGCCTATCAGCAACACCACCTCCCATTTCGTCCAGTCGCCGATCGTGTTCACATAGCCGAAGAGCACGTTGATGAACACGATCTGCCCGAAGAACCAGAGCATCTCCACCAGCATCCAGAGGAGAAAGTTCGCCTTGAAGTTCATCTCCCGGATCAGCGAATTGCGCCACATGATCCGGTAAATCCCCGCGTATCGTTGCAGCGTGCTCATCTAGCCCCCCACCGCCGGGTAAAGCCTCACCCCGCGTCGCCACATCAGTTGCGCCACCCCATACATGATCGCCAGCCACATCGCCTGAATCCCCAGCCCCTGCCACAGATCGGCCCCCTGGTCGACGCTCCAGAAAGACGGAGACCGGGAAATACAGTTCATACGAAAAGGGCATCCAGTGCAGCGCGCCCTGCAGCCAGTGCGGCATCAGGTCGAGCGGGAAAAGCTGGCCGCTCAGGAAATACTCGAAGGAGAAAAAAGATGAAGACGATCGTGGAAATCTCCAAAATCCAGAAGGCGAGCATCGCCAGCGAGTAGGCGAGGAAAAACTGGATCATCCCCGCCATCGCCGTCGAGAGCAGAGCCGCCGGCCACGTCCACCAGTGCTGCGGCAGCACCACATAATCATGAAACACGCAAAAAATCCCCGCCACCAGCGGCAGCGTCACCAGCGTGTAGAGCAGCCGGTAGCTGGCAAAGAGCGTGATCCGGTAGCTCAGGTAATGCATCGGCTTGGTGAGAAAGGAATTGATCTGCCCGTCGCGAATATCCGCCGCGATCTGCCATTCGTCCTCGGTTGGCGTCACCAGGTTGTCCACCAGCAGCACCATCAGGAAGTAGAAGATCATCCCCGCGTAATCGTAGCCGGCGACATTTTCGCCCCGGGCCTCGAAAATGGCGCGCCAGATGAACACCGTCCCCGCCAGCGGCACGAGGCCAAAGACCGAACGCAGCAGAAAATTCCAGCGGTAAACGAAGGTATTCTGCAGGCCGATGTCGAAAACTTTGAGATATTTGGCGACCGCCATGCGCCTTATCTGGCAGCATGCAACCGTCGGTGCAAGCACGGCGAATTTTTTCACCGGCTCTCAGGAGCCGGTGAAAAAATGAGGCAAGGGTGCGTTGGCGACTGCATCGGGCCGGCCAAGGCGCGACGAGGGGAGCATATCCGCAGGGATCTGTGACCGAGGAGCAACGCCGGACGGCCCGATGCAGTCGCCAACCCTGCGGGGCGGGGGGAAAACGGGCGCTGGCGGCGTGGTTCGCTCCTTGCAGAGCGCACGGCTCTGCGCGTCGCTCTCGCCTGGCCAGCCCCCGTTTTTCCCTCCCTCCCGCGCACCCCTGCCTCATTTTTTCACCGGCTCTTAAATAAAAATGCGCCCACCTTTGGAATGGGAAACGAAGTGATTTTAAGGGTATATTGCCCTTTGGAGTTTGGTTTATATTTTCCATAATTATGCCTGACGAAGATTCTTGTATCGATCTACCGCGTGGCGGGTGCCGATTGCTCGCAAGCGACCGATCGAGTGGTGGAGGAGGAACCATTGGAAATCCGGGTGATTTTCAATCGGGGAAATCAACGGGGTCCGGCGCGCGGGTCTCAGTCACCATGCGCACCCCGGGCTATGACGAGGAACTGGCTGGCCGGCTTTCTCTTTACCGAGGGGCTGATCCACGAGGCGGGACAGATCGAACGAATCACGACCGACCAGGACGACAGTAATCCCAACGTGATCGAAGTCGCGTTGAAACCGGGCGTCACCATCGAGCTGGAGCGGTTGACCCGCAATTTCTACACCACCTCCAGTTGCGGCGTGTGCGGCAAATCCTCGCTCGCCGCCCTGCAAACGCAGGCCCAATGGTCTTTGACCAAGAACGAGCCGCAAATCTCCTTCGCGACCATCCACGAGATGCCGAAGACCCTGCGGGAAAAGCAGCGCCTCTTCGCCGATACCGGGGGCCTGCACGCCGCCGCGCTTTTCGATGCGGAGGGGAAGTCTGCCTCAGCATCCGCGAGGACGTGGGAAGGCACAACGCCGTGGACCGGCTGATTGGCGAAGCTCTTCCTCGCCGGAAAACTCCCCGCCAGTCGCACCATCCTGTTCCTCGAGCGGCCGGGTCAGCTTCGAGCTCATGCAAAAAGCACTCATGGCCGGCATCCCGATGGTCGCCGCCGTGGGCGCCCCCTCCAGCCTCGCGGTCGAAATGGCCCGCCATTTCCACGCCACCCTGGTCGGCTTCGTGCGCAACCACCGGTTCAACATCTACTCCGGCCCCGGCCGGAACCGCATCTTCCGCGACCAGGTTGACGAAGCGGCGGTGGAGGCCACTTCGACTTCTCCACCCGCTTACCTCGTAGCCCCCCGCCATTCCCCTTTCTTCCTCTTTGTCTTGCTCTTAATCCATCCCGGCAACATCCCCTCATATCAGGCCAAACGCCAAAAGACCAGCCGGCGCAAAGCCCTCCCGTTCCACCCAAGCCACCCGCCCCAAGCCCCTCCCACACCGCGCCCGCCGCATCCGTCGCGGTTCATCTTCCCCTTTCCCCCTCGTTCCAGTTTCCCGACTGGAATGCCTCTTGTCTGCGCAACTCCGCCGCCCATGGCACCAGCGGATGAAGCGACCGACTTGCCGACCGTCAATCGCAAGCTGCCCCCCCTGCTGCATCGAACCCGCCACTCGCTCTGCACGGATGCACGGACCGCCCCCTTCACCCGGGCGTCAACCCGGCTTCCAGACCGTTACAGAGAGCCCATCAGCCTTCCTTTGGAAAATGCTCGGGGCAGAGCCACAGAACGTGCTCTTCCGGTGAGAGCCAGCGCTTCGAACCCGCCATACGGCTCTTTGGGGAAATCCAGCGAATCGAGCAATTGCTTGAGACCTGCGAGACCGTCACGTTCAAACTCCCTCGCGCTTTTGTCTTCGACGGCGTATTCGGATGGATTTCGCTCGGTGAATTCGGCAACTTGTCGAACTGCTCCAGTGCCTTCTGCGTCAGCTCCCAATTCGTCTTTCAAGGTTTCGATTCCATCCTTTGCCATCTTTATGGCAGGCCCGACCACGGGTGCCGCAGCACCGAGGAGTGATGCAGCAGGCGCGATCCATCCCGCCCACTTTTTCAGAAACGACGCGGCTTTTACCAAGCCTTCCCGTTTGGGAGCGAATTCACAGCGTCCGTTCGTTCCGATGGAATGCCAGCCGCCCGGGTGCATGCAGTAGAGCTGCACGCGCAGCTTCGGAGCGTGGATCAGACTACCGCCATCCAACGGGTAAATAGCCAGCACGGATGGGCAACTGTGCTCTACGATCATCTGCTGGGCATTCCACTGCCGGATAAACTCCACCTGCCACCACATCCGCAGCCCTGCGAATTCCTCGCTCATCCTTTTTCCAATGTTGGCTTCGACTCGGCCCAACTCCGCGACCAGCACATCTCGCGAGATTTCCAGCATATCGGGCGAAAGTCGTGCGCCTTGCAGGAGATCAAGAACTTTGTGATCCGTATCGCAACGCGGGCATTCGATGGTGGGTTTGGGTTTTTTGCCTTTGCTCTTGGGATAGATGCGGTTTTCCAAATCCTCTACCAGAAACTCATAGCTACAAGAATTGCCGTCCTCCTTGGTGCCTGGGCAGGGCACCATGCGTTTGATCTTCAGTCCCGGGTAACGCTTATCCACGGTCGCAAAGAAGCCATCCATGAGCAGCGGCATGAAGGAGTAGGGCTGCGGCCCGCGCACCGTGAAATCCACCGTGCGCTCAAACTCATTCGCCTCCACCAACGCCAGGTGTCGCGGCTCCTTTTGCGCGTCTCCAAAGAGCACGCCATTCCGCCAGTGCAGCCCCTGGGTGAAACGATGGCAGCGGGCGATGAACCATGTTGGAATACCGGGCAGGATACTCTCTGGACGCAGGCGGAGCCGCAATTCCGGGGCGCTGCTCATCGGACTCCAAAGTTGCGAATAATCCACCCGATCCACCGGCAGGCGCTCCACTACCAGACTGCGGTTCTGATCGTCATCGGGAATGGGATACGCAAGGTCGAAGGCATCCATCAGCGTAAGCAGGAAGTTGCGCACCCCCTCATCGTGATCTGCCCAGATCTGGGTCAGGCATTCCTGCGTCACGATGCCCTTGTTCTCGCCCACCATCGGGCTGGCAAGCACCTGGCCCACGTGCTTCGTCACCCATTGCGGATCGAGCACCACGCTGCCTGCCAGCGCGGCGGGCTTCTCGTAATGCAGGATTTCGCCCAGCTCATGCAGCCAGTTGATCAGCACCTTGCACGCATCCTCCGAGACACCGCAGTCATCGAAGATGCGGCGTACTTCACCCAGGCTGGTGTAGGGCATGGTGGATCGTTTTGCCCGCAGTATCTCCACGGCATTCCACCATGCGGCGGGCCATCGCAGCCCCATCAGCGGCAGCGTGGCTGCGTGCTCTGCCACCAGCGTTTTCAACGCCTCGATTCCAGTCCCCGTCTTGCTATCCACCTCAATGGCTTCTACGATTTGAGGGAAACTCTTGCGCAGCTCGATTCTGGCGTAGTCCGAGCGTGGGGAATCCCACTGCGTGGCAACCAGTATCACCTTTGCCCCCGGCGCACGATCTTTGATGTTCGTGAGCCACTTGTTGACCTTGCCATCTTCAATGCCCGCCCGAGCATTCCAAACCAGCAGGAACAGCGCGCGGCTGCTAAAGAAGAATTGGTGCGAGGCGTGGTTGATCGTCTGCCCGGCGAAGTCCCAGGCATTCAGGTGCAGGGTAACGTCGGGCTTCTCTGGATGCGGGAGATCCAGCGGGCCGATCTCGATGCCGATGGTGCCATCATCTTCCCGCCTGTTGCCGCCGCCCAACCGCCCGTTTAGCGCCTCGTAGAGCCATGTTTTACCGGCCTTGCCTTCGCCGACCAGCAGCAGCTTGGATTCCCAGACGGTTTTGGTTTCCTCGGAAACGGCACGGAGATAGCGGATCGTTGCAACGCTGCCTAGTTCTGCGATATCGTAAGGAGGGAAACGGAGATAGGGATTTTCGGAGAGGTAAAGCTCTTGCAGGTTGGCGAGCGTTCCAAGCGCCTCCGGGATGGCGGTGATCTGGTTGCTGGAGAGGTAAAGCTCTTGCAGGTTGGCGAGCGTTCCAAGCGCCTCCGGGATGGCGGTGATCTGGTTGCTGTGGAGGTAAAGCGTTTGCAGGCTGGCGAGCGCTCCAAGCGCCTCCGGGATGGCAGTGATCAGGTTGTTGGAGAGATCGAAAAGGAGCAGATGGGACAGTCTATCCAATTGAGAGGGAAACTCTGTTAATCCGATGCCGGATAGATCGAGCTTTAAATCTCCGTTCAACAACGCTTCCTGGATGCGTTGTTCCGCGATTTCATGGGGGGTGAGATGGGATTGATCCATTTTTGCGCTCCGTGAAGATGGTAAAGTTTCCAGCCGGCCTGAAGCAGGGGTTATAGCGGGTTTGGTGGCTGGAGGGGAAGGGCATTTAACCGCAGATTTCGCGAATAACACGGATTGGGTGGGGATTTGCGGTTGGATCGGGGGAATCAGCCTGCCATTTTGCGGAAAATAAAAGCCTTTTCTAGCTGGGGCGTAGATTGCTGAGAAGTAGGACTCCGGCGACAAATCTTGTCCGGCGGTCTCATTATCTGTTTTGGAGATGCTCCTTTCGCTGGCGGCGCAGTTGCTGGCTCACCTTTGCGGGGCTCTTCATCCCCAGTTCCTTTGCGATCCAATCCATCCTCATCGTCGTCCGCTCCAAGATCATCCCGCTCATCAAAACCCAAGCCTGCACCTGCCAGCCCGTTTTTTCACACGCTTCGCTCAAGGTTTTCAGGAAAAACAACCGGTCCTCACGATCCGCGTAGATCGCTTCCCGGCGATTTCCCTGGACCACCACATGGCAATAAGCTCCTTCACACTCAAGCCGGATCCTTCCTGCCATGCCAGCATCATGTCTGCCCCCAGCTTTTCAGAAATCTCAAACTCCGGGGAGGTTCTCCACCATCCCCCGACACCAGGAAAGCGACCACCGCAAAGGCAGGCGACCAGACCCAAATAAGATTGCTCCTGCCCCGTCCTTTTGCTCCAATCAACCCCGGTATTCATGGGTAAAAATGATGGCTGATGATTCACTTCTTCCCCAGCACGGCGGTTACCGGAAGTTGAAGAGCTTTCAGATCGCCCAATTGTGCTATGACCTGACCATCCGCTTTTGCGATCGCTATATTGATCCACGCAGCCGCACTCATGATCAAATGGTGCAGGCCGCCCGAAGTGGCGTGCAAAACATTGCCGAGGGCAGCGAGGTCAGTGCCACTTCCAAAAAGATGGAACTGAAGCTGACTCAAGTGGCCCGGGCCAGCCTGGAGGAATTGCGGCTCGATTATGAAGATTTTCTACGCCACCGGAAGCTGGCGCTCTGGCCCGAGACTGACCCGCGGCGCAAGGCGCTGGTCGCCCGGCGCTATCGCACGGCCGATGGAGTGGCCGCCTGGGTAAGGGAGCAGCATGGACAGAATGGACGATCTGGACAGGACACCTACTCCGAGCTGGCCGCCAACGCCACCCTCGTCCTGATTGGCGTGGCCAGCGCCCTCCTGGACCGACAGATTGCCTCGCTGGCCGCCACCTTTGAAAAAGAAGGCGGTTTCACGGAGCGCCTCTATCGAATTCGCTCCAACCGCCGCCGATCCAACCGTCCATAGGGTCCATTCCGTCCATCTCGTCCATTCCATCGCCTCAATACCGCCTCAACGAGCAGGGGCTGGTTTTGTATCGAGCCATAAAAAACCGAAGAAAAGCCGGATTGAAGCATCTCCATCATTTGTTTCGAGCGATGCTCCCGGCGGTGGGCAGCCGGGGCGGCGCGGGTCAGACCCCGGCTTTTTGCGGCTGGGGGAGGCCGAGCTCGGCGAGGACGGCGGTGGCGACTTGGTCGGCGGTGATGGAGGTCATGCAGCGGAAGTCGAGGGGGCAGTCGCGGAGGAAGCAGGGGCTGCATTCCACGTGATGGCGGACGACGCGGGGACGGCCGCCGACGGGGCCGGTGAGGGCGGGCTCGGTGGAACCGAAGATGGCGACGACGGGGACGCCGAAGAAGGCGGCGAGGTGCATGGTGCCGGTGTCGTTGGTGAGGAGCAGGTCACACTGGCGCAACTCGTCGATGAGCTGGGTGAGGGTCGTTTTCCCGACGAGGTTGGTGCACTTGCCGTCGAGGTCCTGGAAAATTTTGGCGGCGACGGGTTTGTCGCCTTCGACGCCGAAGAGGATCCATTCGCAATCGACGGTTTCCTGCACGATTTTCGCCGCGGCGCCGTAGCGCTCGGGGAGCCAGCGTTTGGCGGGGCCGTACTCGGCACCGGGGCAGAGGCCGAGGCGGAGGCGACGCTTTCCTTCGGTCGGCTCGGGCGGCCCAGGCTGGATGGGCGGCTGGGCAGCGGGCCACATGTCTTCGCGGGCCGCGCCGATGGCGTGGGCGAGGTCGAGGTAATCGAACATCTGGTGACGCGGCGGGCCATTGCGCGGGGCGCGCTCGACGACCTGGTTGAGCAGCCAGACGCGCTGATGCCCGGCGTAGCCGACCCGGCGGGGAATCCCGGCGAGGAAGACCTCAAGGCCGGTGCGGAGCGAGTTGGGGAAGAGCACGGCGACGTCGAAGAAGTGCGCGCGCAGTTTTTTCGCGACGGCGAAGGGGCTTTCCTTTTTGGCGATGGTGATTACTTCGTCCACCTCGGCGACGTGCGCCCAGAAATCGGCGAGCTTCTCCGGGACGAGCATAGTGACCCGGGCATCGGGGCGACCGCGCTTGATGGCGCGGACGGCGGGCACGCTCATCACGGCGTCGCCCAGCCAGTTGGTGGAGCGAATGAGGATGCGAAACGGGCGTTGCGTGGCGGGATCGAAACCATCGGGCCACTCGATGCCGCGCTTGTAGCTGGAAAGGAGAAACTTGGGCCGCGGGGTTTTCCAGCGATTGTGGACCCAGAACCAATCCGGCGGCGAGACGCGGATCTGGCGCTCGAGCACTTGATTGATGCGGGCGGTCATCTGCTCAACGCCAGCCCCGGCGGGATCGAGCACCTGGTCGAAAACCATTTTCCAGCGTCCGACGCCGGTCGTATAGACCGCGATGGGAAAGAGGGCGGCCCCGGTGCGCAGGGCGAGCGTGGCGGCGAGCGGCGAAGTGGAGGCGAGCCGCCCGAAGAGTGGAGTCCAGACCCCGGCATCGCCGGCGTGCTGATCGACCAGGACGCCGAGGACGCCGCCCTCGCGCAGGAACTTGGTGGGCCCGCTAAAGCCCTCCTTGCGCTCGAACGGCTCGACGGAATAGCGAGACCGCGTTTTGCGGACGTGGGCGTCGATATACTTGTTGCCGAGCTTCTGGTAGATGGTGGAAAATTTGTCGCCTTTGACCAGCTCGGGCATGCGGACGTAGAGCTCCCAGTTGCCAATGTGGTTGACGACGCCGACGACGCCCTTGCCTTTGGAAATGGCGGCCTGGAAGGCGTCGGAATTCTCCACCTCCACGCACAGGCGCATTTGCTCGTAGGTCATGCTATTGAGCTTGGGCGCGCAGAGCAGGTTGGCGCCGAGGTTCATGAAATGGGCGCGCGCGAGTTGCTTGATCTCCGCGTCGGTTTTCTCGCCTCCGAAGGCGATGCGCATATTGGCCTGGGCGAGCGCGCGATAGGGGCGCGCCAGCATCCACGCCACCCAGCCGCCGAACTGCCCGACGCGAAAAATCAGCGCAACGGGGAGGATGGCGAAAATGGCCATCGCGAGGCGGAACAGGAGATAAACGGCGTAATCCATTAGTGTTGCACCAGATACAATGATTTCAGCGGGTGTTCGTCCAGCAGGTTGGACTGCAAACCGCCGATTTTTTCGGGATTATAGAATTGAATGCCGACGTAGAAGTAAATCGGGCAGATCGGCGCGGCCTCGCTGATGAGCTTGTGCTCGGCTTTTTGGAAGATGACGAAGCGCTTTTGCGGATCGGCCTCGCGGGCGGCGTCGGCGATCCATTGGTCGTATTGGGGGTCCCCCCACCCGGTGCGGTTGTTGCCGTCGCCGGTGAGGAACATATTGAGGAAGGTATTGGGATCGTTGTAATCGCCGACCCAGGTCGAGGCGCAGAGGTCGTAGTCAATACTGCCCATGGTGCGCAGGTAGGCTTTCCATTCCTGACGCTGGAGCGCGATCTGCACGCCGAGCACTTCCTTGAGCATGCTCTGGATTTCGATGGCGGTGTTCTCGGGCTCCGGTCCCTCGCGATAAAGGTAATGCACGAGCGGGAAGCCCTTGCCGCCGGGATAGCCCGCCTCGGCCAGCAACTGGCGGGCGCGCGCGGGATCGCGTTGAAGCCCGGGCGGCGGCTGATAACCGGCGGTGCCGGGGGGCACGAGGGAGGAAGCGACCGGCTGCCCCGCGCGAGTGACCTTCTCCACGATGCGCCGCTTGTCGATGGCGAGGCTGAAGGCCAGCCGCACCCGCGGATCGTTAAACGGCTTGCGGGTGACGTTGAAGCGCAGGAAGGTCGTCCCGAGAAAGGGCCCGGCGTGGTAGAACGGCTTGGTCTTCAAGGCATCGATCAACGAAGACGGGACCAGACCCTTGTCGAGGATCACATCCGCCTGCCCGGCGTAGAAGAAATTCAAGGCGGTGGTCGGTGAGGAAATCGGCAGCGCATCGAGCGTGCGAGTGGAAACGGCAGCGGCGTTCCAGTAATGCGGGTTTTTAGCCAGGCGCACCCGGTCGTTGATTCGCCAGTCCTGCAGCGTGAACGCGCCGTTGCTCACGAGATGCCCGGGTTTCGTCCACTGGTCGCCCCATTTTTCAATACACGCCTTTTGCACCGGCAGGAGCGTGGTGAAGGCGCAGAGGTCGAGGAAGTAGGAGGTCGGATTTTCCAGCTGCACGTCCAGCGTGTAATCATCGGTCGCCTTGACGCCGACCTGGGAGAAATCCTTGAGCGCGCCCCGGTTGAAGGCCTCGGCATTTTCCAGGTAGTAGAGTTGCGAGGCGTATTCGGAGGCGGTTTCCGGAGCGAGCGCCCGTTGCCAGGAATAGACGAAATCCCGCGCCGTCACTGGCGAGCCATCGCTCCAGCGCGCATTGTGTCGCAGGTGAAAGGTGTAGTGCTTTTTGTCGGCGGAAATCTCCCACTGTTCGGCCACCGCTGGAACCGGCCTGGCATTCACATCGAAGGACAGGAGCCCATCGAAAAGCGCGTAGGCCAGTCGGCCCTCCAACTGGCCGGTGATGATGGCGGGATCGAGAGTCTCCGGCTCGGCGCCGTTGAGCACGACGATATCAGCCCGGGGCTCCGAGCGAGTACAACCAGCGCCAAGCGCGACCAGAAATAATGCAGAAATGAGCAGCGGCAGCCGGATCACGGGCGACATCCTCGCCGAAGGCTCACGACGGCGAAAGTGTTATTTCGCGGGAGTTGCCGCAGGCGAAGAGAAAGGCGCCGCCGGGGTGGTCGCGGGATTCACGCCCGTCGAAAGGGAAAAGGCACCGGCAGCCGAAGGCGAGGCCGAGGCGGCAGGTGCCGCCGGAGCCACCGAGGCCACTGGCGCGGCGGACTTCGCCGGGGAAGCCGTGGCGCTGGCGGTGGGCACGGGCGCGCTGAGAAGCTTCTTGTTCAGCTCGCTGGTCTGCGAACCGTTGTGCGCGTAGAGAATCGAGAGCAAAAGGGTGAGCAGGAAGAAGATGCCGCCGAACCAGCGGGTCGCCTTGGCGAGCACGTTGGTCGTTTGCGCGCCAAAGAGATTTTCCGTCATTCCACCGCCAAACGCCGCGCCGAGACCTTCGCTTTTCGGGCGCTGCATGAGCACGAGGAGGATGAGCAGGAGCGCATCCAAGACGAAAAGCACGGTCAGCAAAGTGATCAAAATCTGTAACATGAGGACGGGCAATATGGGTGAGACGAGGGGGGTTGTAAAGGGGGAGTTTCCGGCCGGAAAACGGGCCTGGGAAAGTATCATTTAGGAATTAACATTTAGGAAGTTTTGGAAATGGCCTTCGGCCCCAGAAGGAGGGGACGTAAAACATGGAACGCGAAAAAGGGTTCCACGCCGAAAAAGCATCCAAGCACCCCCGCGCTCAATCCACCGCACCGCAGGCCCGATCCAATCCTTCCTAAATGCTAATTCCTAAATGTTACTTTTATCGAGCTTCCACCGCGGCCGAGCTGTGAAACGCGATCATCTTTGATCCGGTGGCCGTGTGATCAATCTGCCCATCGAGATACTCCGCAGCAATATTCGCGGTCTTGCCGAGCTCGGTGGTAGCCCCCAGTTCATACGCGAGGGAGCGCAGGACGGGGATCGCCTCGGCGCGCTGGGTTTCGGCGAGGGCTTGGACAGCCGCGAGACGCAAAATTGGGCTGGTTTTGGTCTCGCGGGCCCAGGCAGGAAGCATTTGCAGGGCGACATCGGGGTAAAACCGGGCGATGCCATAAAGCGCGTAGTGACGGGTGCTCGGGTCTCCCTGAGTCAGTTCATTTTTCCAGTAATTCCACTCCGTCTGCGGCGTGATGTCGTAGTAGCGCATCGCATCGGCATGGGCGAGCGGGTCGATCATGGCCTCAATGCGGAGCTGGGGATCGATGGTGAGCGCAAGATTCTCATCCGATACGCCGATATTTCTCAACATCGTAAGCGCGCTGATAATATCCACCGTATCCACCTTGAAGGCGGAAGTATCGAAGCGGGAGGCGAGATCGCTGCCTTTGCAGGCAAACTGGGCAAAGGCCCGCAACGGAAGGTTCTCGGACAGGGCCAGCATGGCCGTCTGCGCGGCGCCATCGGTCACTTCGGGATGATCGGCCAGATAGCCGATCAGTGAGCTGTAAGGGGTGAGATCGAGATTCACATATCCGTAATCCAGCTCCGCCTGCAGATTGGAACTGCGGAGAGCCACCGTGGAAACGGGCTGCTCCACCGCGCTGTTACCGGGGACCACGATATCCTGCGGGTGGATGGTGATCACGACATTGTGACCGGACTGGAAAGCCAGCCCCTCGGAAACATTGAAGCGCGCGGGCTGCGAACTGCGGTTGGTGGCGACGATCGTCAGACGATCCCGGCCATTGCCATGAAAAGTGACCTGTAACTGGCCCTGCTTCATGGCGTTGAGGAGATCCTCCGGCACCATGAGTGTCGCACGCGGGACCGGTGAGTTCGCCACATGCGCCTGGCTGATTTCCAACCGGGGCGGCGGAACGGCGGTAGCCACCGGCGCGGGCTTGCTCCCGGCAGATTGATGAAACGCAATCGCGGAACCACCCACCGCGACGACGATGGAAGCGGCGAGAATCACAAACTGCTTGGGACGCATGTTGGCCTTCATGCTTTCTGTAAGAAGCAGCCTTCAGGCCAAGGAGTGAGTTATTTTAGACCGGAGGAAGGGGATGAACAGGATGGCGGTAATTCCAAATCCCAAACCATTGATTCATCCTGAAAATCCTGTCGAAATCGACCTCCAGCCCTTAGCCATCGTTTACAATCAGGGTTTTGAGCTCCGTCATGTCTTCCATCGCGTAGCGGATGCCTTCGCGACCGAAGCCGCTGTCTTTGATTCCTCCGTAGGGCATGTTTTCCACCCGGAAGGTGGGGACCTGATTGATCAACACCGCCCCGGCCTCGATTTGCTCGAAGGCCCGCTTCGCCAGCGCAATATCCTCGGTAAACACCCCCGCCTGCAGTCCATAGCGGGACGCATTTACCTGCCGCAGGGCCTCGGAAAAATCGTCATATTTGGACAAGACCACCAGCGGGGCAAATACCTCCTCGGCCACCACTTTGGCAGTCGGGGGCACGTTTTCCATGACAATCGGCCAGAGCGTGTCGCCCTCGGAACGCAACTCGGTGAGCAACTTGCCGCCGTCGTGTTGCGCCTCGGCGACCCACTCCAGCACGCGATCTTTGGCCGCCGAATCGATCATCGGCCCCACGGTTACCTCGGGATCGCCGGGGTCGCCAACCTGCACCTTTTCCCGGACATAGCCGAGAAACGCGGCGCGAAATTCCTCGTAAATGCCCGCCTGCACGATGAGCCGCTGGACGCTGATGCACGATTGGCCGGCGTAGCCGAAAGCGGCCTCGGCCAGCAGGGGAATCCGGTCCCGCCACCTGGCATTCGAGTGGATGACGGCGGCGGCGTTGCCGCCAAGCTCCAGCGTGACCCGTTGCTTGACCGCCTTTGCCTTGAGCTGCCAGCCCACGGCGGCGCTGCCGGTGAAGGAAAGCACCTTGATGCGCTCATCCGGCAAGACGGCGCCCACTTCCTCGTGCGGAAAGTTGACCACCTGCACCTGTCCGGGCACGGCTCCAGCCTCGGATAAAATGGCAGCCAGCACCTCCGCTGCCCGCGGGGTGCGGGGCGAGGGCTTGATGATGATCACATTGCCTGAAGCCACGGCGGGCCCGATTTTATGCGCCACGAGATTCAGCGGAAAATTGAACGGGGTGACGCCCAGCACGAGGCCCACGGGAACGCGCTGCGTCCAGCCCCGGTGGTTTTTCCCGGCTTCGCTCGCCTCGACGGCGAGGAGTTCGGTGGAATTGCGCACGGCCTCGGCGGCGGAGAATTTGAAAGTCATCCGCAAGCGCGCGACCTCGGCGGCGGCGAGCTGGTGCGGCTTCTTCGCCTCTTCGATGACCAGTTGCACGAGTTCCGCCTCGCGCTCGGCGACCAGATTGGCGGCACGCTCCAGCACGGCGGCGCGCTCGGTGGGAGCCTGGCGGCGCGTCTTTTCAAAAGCCTCCAGGGCAGAGGCAATGGCACTTTCTAGTTTAGGATTCACGGAATTACGCCTACCCGAGCTTCGCGCCCGGTTCGATGGGGTTGCCCAGAAGCATGTCCCCGATCTTCATTCGCTTCTTACCCTCCACCTGGCCTTCCCGCAACAACACACTCCCCTCGCCCGCCGCGACCAGCAACCCGTGGCGGCTGGAGGAAATCACGTGCCCCGGGGCGCCCGATTCCCGGCGGTGCACGATCGCGGAAAAAACTTTCAGATTCCGGCGCACCCCATCACGAGAAGGAATGACGGTGGAGGCACAGGGCCATGGGTTCAAGGCCCGGATGCGGCGCTCAATCACGCAGGCGCTCTGCGTCCAGTCGATCTCGCCAGATTCACGGGTCAACTTCGGCGCATGGGTCGCCCGGGGATTATCCTGGGGAATGCGGGGGGCGCGGCCTTCGGCGAGATATTGCAAGGCCTCAGCCAAGGCGGCGGGCGCGATTTCCGCCAGGCGGTCATGCAACGATCCGCCCGTTTCCCGACGGCGAATCCTGATCACGTGCCGCAGCAGTTCATCCCCGGTATCCAGGCCCACATCCATATGCATCACCGTTACACCGGTCTCGGCATCGCCGGCTTCAATCGCGGCTTGAATCGGCGCGGCCCCGCGATGACGGGGCAGCAGCGAGGCGTGCAGGTTGAGGCATGCCAGGGGTGGCATTTCCAAAATCGTCTTCGGCAGGATCTGCCCGTAGGCCATGACCACGATCACCTCCGGCTGCCATTCCCGAATCGTCTCGACCGCCTGCGGCTCGCGGATTTTCACCGGCTGGAATACCGGCACGCCACGTTCCACCGCCATGACCTTGATCGGCGGGGCGAGCAGCTCCTGCTTTCTCCCCGCGGGTTTGTCCGGCTGCGTCACAACGCCAGCCACTTCGTATTTGCCCGAGTCGAGCAGCATTCGCAACACCGGCAGCCCGATGTCGCCCGTTCCCATGAAAACAACGCGCATGATGAAAAAAACTAAAATCCGGGCAAACTTCGAACCGCCCTGGATCTGGGTTGGCGGGCGGCGAGCGCATTCGTCAGCGCCCGGTCACCAGCCGTCACCTCGCGCTGGCCGAGCGATTCGGCGCAGCCGGTGCACAGGTAGTCGAAAATCTCCTTGTCGGGCAGCACCAGCAGCAGCCGCTCGCGCACCGGCATCGCGGCCTGGCACTTCGGGCAATAGAGGGAGCTGGCGCGGAGATGATCAAACTGCTGCATGCTGGTCCTGACAAACGTACTTCACAATCTCCTGAAACACCTGGATCGGTAACTGCGTGGCATCGATATCCTTCACGATCCCGGGCGGATAATAGTTGAGGACGGGCTTGGTCTCCGCCTCATAGGTGGCCAGCCGCCGACGAATGACTTCCTCGTTCGCGTCGTCGAGCCGGTTGTCCTTGAGCGCGCGCTTCTTGAGCCGCTCGACCAGCTTGCTGCGATCCGGGCAGGTGAGATGAAAAACCTGGCGGACCTCGATCATTTCATCCATCAGCTGGGCCTGCCCGACGTTGCGCGGGATGCCATCGAGAATCAGGCAATCGATATCGGGCTTGAAGATGTGCATGCCCACTGCGTCCTTGATCCGGGCCTGCCAGAGGCGCACGGTGATCTCGTCGGGCACGAGCTGGCCCTTGCTGGAGTACTCGAGGAAGGCTTTGCCGATCTCGGTCCGGGTGTCGATGGAGCGAAAGACGTCACCGCACGCACAATGGAAAAAACGGGGGATCGTGCCGAGGGTATGGCCTTGGGTGCCCTTGCCGCTACCGGGCGCGCCAAAAATGAGGTAAGTTTGATATTTCATGGGGACGTTGGGATTTCACCAGTAAACAGAGGAGCCCCCCACACGCAAACAAAAGACATAAAAATGTCATATTTGCCCGCCCGAACCGCTCGAAAGCATGGCCTGGGCAGTTTCGAAAACCTGTTCCGGCGGCAATTGAAACAACAATCCATCCGGCGCGGACAACACGCGGACGGCGGAATTTTTCGGCGCCCAGACCTCCGGATCGGTGGGGCCGAACAACAACAAACACGGCGTGCCCACCGCCGCGGCAATATGGGAAATGCCACTATCGTGGCCGATGAAGAGGGCACCTTGCGACAGGGCCGCGGCCAGCAACGGCAGGGGAAGATGCCGCAGGACCTGATGCCGCACTCCCGCCATCGCCCCGGCCATCGCAGCAAATCGTGCTTCATCCGCCTCGCCAATGATTACCATGAATTCCGCCTGCGGATGGGCCGCGTGAAGCTGGCGAACCAGCGTGCTCCACGACTCGACCGGCCAGCACTTGCGCTCGCCACCGCTGCCAGGATGAATCGCAATCAACGGGCGTCCCGAGAATTGGAACTGCTGCGACACGCCCGCAACATCCTGCGCACTGGGAAAAAGCTGCGCCGCCGGGTCGTCGAGAAACAGCGCCATTGACTCCAGTGGGGCCGCGAGCTGGTAGGTCGCATGGGACGCATCCCCGATCTTCGGGGAGCCGGTGATGAGGTTTTTCACGCCCGCCCGCCGGAGGTTGTTTTCGAAAAAATGATCGGGATCGAACAGGTAACTGATGACCTGATGAAACCCGGCGAAATACTCGACCAGCTCCGCATCCAGTTCCGCATTGGGAATGAAGAAAGGAGAGAGCCGCCCGTACTCGATGGAGCGCGTGGCCTGGGCGTAAAAACGATTCTCGGCCAGCGCCACAATGTGACGGTAGCCGAGAATCTCAAGATGAGCGTCCGGGAAGTTCTCCCGCAATAGACGCAAGACTGGAAGGGTAAGAATGAAGTCGCCGATCGCTCCACCACGGATGACGAGGATGCGCCCCATGGTTTTCGGAACGCCGCTAAACTATCGTCCCTCGTTCAACTGATCGCCAAGGACACCCGGACCTTCCCATTTTTCCGGGCGGTTCCAGGGAATGGTGCTGACGTTACTGGTATTGCTTTGCTGCGGGTTATCGGAAGCACAACCTCCGAGCAGCGTTACGACCACCGACATCAACAAAAAACCGAGGAACAACTTGGACTTCATGAGAAAGACTAGGAACCCTGATAAACCACTTCGTCGCCAGGCTGGACGGTCACGCCGCTGGACACGGAGCCGGCCACAATATCAGCCACGGCCGTGTTGGGATTGACGGAACTGACACGCACCGTGGCGATCTTCGTTCCGCCGCGCTTGATGATCAGCTCGGCATTGGCCACCACGCCCTGATGGTCGCCGATGCTCAGCACCACAAAATTCCACGCCTGATTGTAGGCGAGCACCTGGCCTTCGAGATTGGAGGCAGCCATCACGCGTTCATGACGATCGTGGTAATCCTGCAACGGCTGAATCTGGGCCTGCAGCTTCTGGTTGGCCCCCTGGAGCGAATCGCGAACCGTGGTCGCTTCGGTGAGCTGGGTCTTCAAGTCGGTCACCTGCTGCTGGAGCTTGGCGAGATCGTCAGCCGACGCGCCAATGTCGGCTGGAGTGGCCCCGGGAGTAGGGGTTTGAAGCTTTACTTTCAATTCGTCGATCTGCTTGTTGGCATCAGCGAGCGCGGATTCCGCCTTCGTTTGCGCATCCTTGGCGGCCTGAACATCGCCTTGTCCCTGTTCCTGGGCAGCCTTGGCAGTGGCGAGTTCGTCCGTCTTGGCCTTCAAATCATTCTTGGCTTTGGCAACCTGGCTCTCCTCGGATTTAAGTTGGTCGGACTGGCTGGCAAGCTGGGTTTTAAATCCATCCATCTTGGTTTTGGTGAGAAACCCAAGTACGGCAGAGCCGCCCATGAGGATGATGGACACAATGAGGAGAACTTTTGGCATAGGAAGATGGTGGTATTACAATTGGGGGACAACTCGTCAAGCCTTTGTGTGGACTGCGATTCGTCGCACGCACTGTTTATGCGCTGGGAATGATTGATTGCAAGTGGTTTGATGACAAAAAACGTTGCGGATGCAAAAAAACTCTCCAGATTGGTCACCGCCAGGGGCCATGGATGCCGGGCAGACAAACCCCGCCAGGGCCGGAAGGCAGCAACGGTAGTCCGACCTGTCTTGCCGTGGTTCTCTGGCACTTTCTTTTTCGGGGGGGATTGCTTCCAATTTCTCTGATTGCCGCGTTCATCCCCACCCCTCCCCCACTGGCTGCGACTGCCCGTGCTTTGGCTTGCTCCTGATCCCCCACTTTTTGATCGAGCACAATCAAGAGCGTAAGCAAACCGGGTGTAGCGAGATAACCAGCCTTCTAATTCTCGAAAGAGATGCCGGTAAAAATAAAGGGGCAGAAAGGAAATGGGGGAAAATGGGCCCGGTGGGATTCGAACCCACGACCAAGGGATTATGAGTCCCCTGCTCTAACCGCTGAGCTACAGGCCCGCCTGAAAGATTCCATCGCATTAGCTTCCACCGCGCCCAAACGCAAGGACGGGAAACTATTTTCGGTAATTTTTCCCGCTGGCGGTTAGTCGTCCCAGCCGCTACACCGGGAGGCAGGAAATCCAAAAAGGTCTGTCTTATGAAACCAACTACCACCGCCATCATCGTCATCGCCGCTGCCCTCTTTTTCTTCGGAGCCCCGGTCTTTTTTGGCAGTTACTACATCGTGGAACCATGGGAGCGCGGGGTGAAAATCACCCTCGGCAAAATGTCCACGGAATTCATCCAGCCTGGCTTTGGCTTGAAGACCCCGTTTATCACCACGATCAAGACGGTGAATGTCCAGCAGGATACCCAGGAGATTACCGCGGAGTGCTTTTCCTCCGATCTCCAGCAGATCAATGTGCGGCTGAAGGTGCTCTACCGCATTCCCGAGACCTCGGTGGTCTCCGTGCTGCGCGACTATGCAGGCAACCCCTTTGACAAGCTGATCCTCCCGCGCGTGCAGGAGGCAATCAAGGAAGTGACCGCGCTCAAAACGGCGGCGGACATCGTGAAATCGCGCGAGCAAATCAAGAGCACCGCGCTGGAAGCCGCCCGGCAGAAGGTCGGCACCTTCCTGACGATTGAGGACCTGGTGATCGAAGATGTGGCGCTGTCGCAGGACCTGGAAAACGCCATCGAGCAAAAGATGGTGCAGCAACAGGAAGCCGAGAAAGCCATCTTCAAAAAGGAACAGGCGCAGACGGATGCCGAAACGGCGATCATCCAGGCGAAGGGCCAGGCCGAGTCGATCCGCATCCAGGGCGAGGCGCTGGAAAAGAATCCGAAGCTGATCGAATTGAAGATGGTGGAGAAATGGAATGGCGTCGCCCCGCAGGTCGTGGGCGCAGGCCAAAACATTATGTTGCCGATGAATCTCCAGCCCTCCGCTCCCGGGCCCGGCACGTCGCCGGGGCAGTGAAAGGTTTGAATTAAAACCACCCCGGCGCGTCGCATTTCCATTGCCACCGTCCAGGAGCCAATCCTTCACCCATCAACCCGCCCACCCAACATTCCGTGTCCGTTTACCGCCGCGCTTTTCTTTATTTCAAACCGTTCTTCCGGCAGAGCCTGCTGGCTACGTTGCTCACGCTGGCGTTGATCCCAATCAACCTGCTGAAGCCGGCTCCGGCCGCCTGGATCGTCGGCAAGGTGCTGGTGAACAAGCCGATTGAAATCTTCGGGCACACCTTCTCGTCCGGCAACAAGCTGGAGACCATCGCCATCCTGTGCGTCGTGATGGTCATCCTGCAAATCATCGCGGGCTGGCTGAATATCTTCGCGGTGATGATGTATGTGCGGGTGGGCCTGCAAGGGCTGCTCCACCTGCGCACGGAGCTGTATGCGTATCTTCATGCCCTGCCGTTGAAATTCCACGACCAGCGGCGCAGCGCGGATTCAAGCTTTCGCGTGGCCTACGACTCGCAGGCCCTGCAAACCTTCTACAGTCGTGCGACGTTTATTTTTCAAACGCTGGTCACCTTTTTCAGCTATGCGGTGATGATGTTCCTGCTCGACTGGGAACTGGCGCTGCTGGCGCTGATCGTCGTGCCACTGATGATGGCCACCTTCCGCATTTACGCGAACCGGATTCGCAGTGCCTCCACCGTCATCGCCGAGCGGGAGAGCGCCCTGCTCACCGCTGCCCAGGAAGGCTTGAGCAGCGTGAAGATGGTGCAGGCCTTCGGACGCGAAGAGGACGAGGTAAAGAGTTTCCAAGCCACCGCCAGCCGGAGTCTGGAGGCCAATATCCACCTGCAGGCCACCACCATGAAAAGCGCGCTCGTCGTCACCTCGCTCATGGGCCTGGCCACCGCCGCGATGTATTATGTGGGTTCCTCGCACGTCCTCTCCGGTGTGCTCACGCTGGCCAATCTCATCCTGATGATGAGCTACGTGGTGCTCTTCTTCCAACCGGTGGAAGCGCTCACCCAAGTCGGCTGGGCGCTGGAAGGCGCGGCGGCGGGTGCGCAGCGGTGCTTCGAGGTGCTCGATCATCAAAACGACGTCCAGGATGCGCCCGACGCGAAGACGATCACCGGCACGACCGGTGCGGTGGCGTTTGAAAACGTGAGTTTCAGTTACACAAATGAGCGGCAGATTTTGAAGAACATCAGCGTCACCGTCGCTCCGGGTGAAACGGTGGCTTTTGTCGGCGGCACGGGGGCTGGAAAAAGCACGCTGCTCTCGCTCGCCCCACGCTTCTACGATCCCACGGAAGGCCGCGTGACGCTCGATGGGCAGGACCTGCGCTCCCTCACCAAGAAGTCGCTGCGCGCCCACATCAGCATCGTGTTGCAGGATACGCTGCTTTTCTCCACCACCATTCGCGAAAACATCGCCTACGGTCGCCCCGACGCGACGGAGGAGGAAATCATCGAAGCCGCCAAAAAAGCGCAGGCCTACGACTTTATCATGGCCATGCCAAATGGCTTCGCCAGCCAGGTCGGCGAGCGGGGCGGGCATCTCAGCGTCGGCCAGCGCCAGCGCATCGGCATCGCACGGGCCTTTTTGAAAAACGCGCCGATTCTACTCCTCGACGAGCCGACCAGCGCGCTCGATCCGACCACGGAATATGCGATCATGGAGACGATCAAGGAACTCATGCGCGGGCGGACCACGCTGATCATCACCCATCGCATCGGCACCATTCATGACATGCCCAAGATCGTGTGCCTGAAGCTCGGGGAAGTCGTGGAAGTGGGCACCGGGCCGGAACTGGTCGCCAAGGGGGGTGTTTACGCGGAGCTGTATCGTTCGGCGAATCTGGGGTAGTGCCCCTCAAGGATCTCCAGACTCCATTCTTTTTAACGTTCCGCCCAAAATGTCACCCCGAGCGAAGCCGTGGGGCCTCAAATTTTTCTGCCCAGGGGAAGCGATGTGACTGCTCGCGGTATCGAAGCGCGCTCTGCTCCAGAACCGTCAGAGATCCTTCGATTCCATTCCGCTGCGCTGGGGATGACCGCTCGATTGAAGCGGCTCGCCGTTTATTTCTTCGTGATCAGTCGGACCAACACTACTCCATGCGGAGCGACGGTCGCCTCGAACTTGCCTTTGAAAATCCCGAGGTCTTTCTGCCGCCACAGGTCGCGCACGGTGCGGTTGTCGGCGTCGCTGGTGGGGAAATTTCCCCACGGCCCCCAAGTCACGGCGATCTTCGTCTCTTGCTCGCCGCGATTGAAAAGTCCCACCGCCACCGAGCCATCTTCCAGCGTCTTCGCATAGATCACTTTGCTGTCCTTGTTGAAAATCTGCGTGGCCTGTTTTCCCAGCGCATCCTGATCGATGGCCAGCACTTCGTCGTTTGTCAGCAAGCCGTAGGTGAAATCGTCCATCTTCGCCACGTCACAGCCGATAAGGAGCGGCGCGGAAAGCAGGCACCAAAGCGAGAGGTGCGTGTATTGCTCATCGGGAGTGAGCCCGGTCGCGTGCAATTTCGCCGCCCAGCCACCCACCTGCCCGACCACCAGCATATCGGGATCGTTCCAATGCCCGGGCCCGGCATAGGCGGCCCAACGGTCCTGCGAAAAGCCGTTCCAGGAAATGCTCGCCCAGGTATCGCGAATATCGCCGGTCGTGCGCCACAGATTGGCCAGCCGCGCATAGTCGGACGCGGTGTCGTAGATCGCCGTATTGGAAAGACTGTAAACGATATCCCGCCCGGTTCCACGCAGCGCTTTGGTCATGTCTTCGACGCTTTTCACGTCGTTGGGGAACCAGTCGTATTTCAAGTAATCCACCCCCCAATCGGCCCATTGCCGGGCATCCGCTTCCGCAAAGGAATAGCGGCCCAGCTGCCAGTTGCTCCGCCGCTTTTCCTTCACCTGCGCCTCGTCCCGGCCCACCCGGAAATTCGCGCTGTGATCTCCCGATTTGATCCAGTCGTAGGTGCCATCCTCATGATCAGCCGAAGAGCCGATGTGGCCCTCGTAGCTCCCGCGCCATGGGGTCGAGTAGATCCCGAACTTGAGCCCCAGCGCATGAATTTGCGCTCCGAGCTGCTGCAGGTCGGAGAATTTCGAATTGGTCTGGATCGCATTATATTTTCCACCGCGCACGCCCTGCCAGGTATCGTCGATATTCACATAGCTCCAACCGTGGTCTTTCAAGCCCCGGGTCACCATGGCCTGCGCGACCTCCGCCACTTTTTGCTGGTCCACCAGCGGACCGTAGGAGTTCCAGCTATTCCACCCCATCGGAGGCGTGAGGGCGATCTGATCTCCCACTACGATGCGAAACTTTTTGTCCGCCGTTCCCAGCGCATTGGTTGCATGCAGCGTAACGGTCACCGCCCCAGCCGTCGCCAGCGAGCCGGTGATTTCGCCAGTCTCTGCGTCGAGCTTCAATCCCGCAGGCAGCCCTTCCACCGCGAACGTCAGCGGGCGCTTGCCGGTGGCCGGGATCGCATACAGAAAGGGCGATCCGGGACGCACGCCGAAGATGGAGGGGCCGTTAATCCGGGGCGTGTCCGGGGCAGCCGGGGTCAGGATTACGACCGCAGGCGGAGTGGCGGCAAAAGCAGAAGTCGTCGCAGCCATGGCGGCCACTAGCAGGGAGAAGAAAGCGCATTTCATACGGGGTGTGGGAGCGTTCTTAGAGTTTATGAAAAAAATAGGCAAGTTGCGTTTCCGCTTGGCGCGCGCGGCATTCTCGGAGAGCGTTCCGACATGAGCAATGTCACCGCAGACCGCCGCGTGGAAGGCGACTGGACGCCCCGCCAGATTCCGCAAAACATCACCTGGGGCGAAGGCTTTTACTGCGAAAGCGCGCAGTCGTTCCTCCACTTCAAGGGCAAGCGCGAGTCGGCGCTCACCTTCGGCGATCATGTCTCGGTCTATGCAGCCAGCCAGTTCTCCGTGGGGGAGAATGCGACGTGCACGGTGGGCGATTACACGCTGCTCGTCGGCGCGCTGGTGGTGGCCGATGAACGGGTGGAAATCGGCAGCCACTGCCTCATCTCGTGGAATGTCGGCATTGCGGACTCGGACTTTCATCCTCTCTCCGCCGCCCTGCGCAAGCTCGACGCCGTGGCGCTCGCACCCTATGCGCCCAACCGACCGCCGCGTCCCCGGGACTCCATCCGGGCGAAGCCAGTCGTGATCAAGGACAACGTGTGGATCGGCATGAATGCGATCGTGCTCAAGGGCGTGACGATTGGTGAGAATTCCATCGTCGCCGCCGGCTCGGTGGTGACCAAGGATGTGCCGCCGAACAGCATTGTGGCGGGTAATCCGGCCGTGCTGGTCAAAGAAGTGCCGGCCTGATCCGGTGCCTCATCCTTCCCGGCAGGCATCCTGACTTTGCCCGAATTGCGATTTAGGGGTATGAAGACGATCATCTCCCTCCTTCTGATTTCCTGTCTGGTCACGGCCTGCCATGGACCGGGCGGGCCGGGTGAACGAGCTGGGCGCACCATGGATCACGGAGCCTCCGCCGTGGGTCACGGGGTGAAAAAAGCGGGCCAGAAAATTGAGGAGGTCGCGCACTAATCATGCGGGGTTTCGACGTTTGGTCGAGTCCCGCAAAACAATCCGTTAATCATTTCCAGCCAGCCAGATTTTGGCCGCGTCCGGGAGAGAAACGTGATTGGTTTGGCTCAACGCATAGAGCGTATTGAGGGTACTTTGTCCGCCCAAGGCAAGTGCCCGTTGCACCGGAAGGCTGAACCGACCATCGCCATCGCTGACACTGGAACTGGCCTCACCGGAACCGTCGGGAGAGGCGGCGACTGTTCCCGAAGCCGCGCCAGAACTGGCAACGCCGGAGTAAGCGGTTCCTGATCCTGAAAAGTTACTGCCACCAAGTCCATTACTCCCGCCAGAGTTTCCGCCAAAGGAGTTGCCATTGCCAGCGCCAGAGGCATTGGGGGACTGATTTCCGCCCGCCGCGCTAGTCGGGGCCGTGTTGTAAGCAAGATTACCACTCCCGCCCTGGCCGCTTGCAGCAAGCGCTTGAACAGATGAACCCGCGACCGGCTGCGAGACTGGCATGGCGGAAGCAAGTTCCACCGGCGCTATGCCAGCCGTTTCCACATTATTAGACACCGTTCCGACCGCTTTGATGGCACCAGGAAGAGCCGCGGCACTTCCATTCGCCGTTTCGAAGGATTGCGTTCCGTTGCCTGCCACGCGGCCCGGGATGATGGAAACCATGCGCGAATCGGGGATCCACGCGAGAAGGGCACAGACCGCCGCCACCAATAACAGATTGGCCGAAAGCGAAATAACCAGCGGTGTATTCAATTTCATAACGGTGGAAGTTCCGAAGTTATACTACTCCCCGTCGCCAAAGCCAAGCACTTCGACGGTGATAAGGGACGGGGTATCCTGAGACTGCGCGGCGTTGCTGGCCGCGTTTTTCGCCGCATCGTCCGCGGTATTGCTCGCGGCACCCGCAGCGGCGGCGGCACTAGTGAGCGCGCCACTGATGTTCGGTGCAGAGACCACGGCGGGCGCACCGACACTGGTGCCGGAAACCTGGATGTTGCTGGCATTCAGAATCTGCACGGCGGCAAGGTTCAGGTTGCCCGAGACGCGGATACCGGCGTCGCCGGCGTCGATGATGCCGCTGGGGGCGATCAAGTCCACGTTGCCCGGCGGCACGCCGGTGACGCTCTCGAGCACACCGATACCACCACCGGTGGCGAGACCGGAAAGATCGGTCTGCACGTCGCCGCTCTGCGGATCGATGAGCACGCGCGTCGGCGGCGCGGACTGCACGGTCTTGGAGGCCGCACCAGCCGCGATGTTGCCGTGGGTGGACCAGATGACTTCATCGCCGCCACGGAGAGTGAAGATACGCGAGGTACCCACATTCACATTTCCATCCGTGAAGATGGAAATATTCCCGCCATGCTCGGTGAGGATGCCCTGATCGGTCGGCTGGTTGTCGCCCAGATCGTAGCCGACGGTGAGCAGCCCGCCTGGAGCGAGGATGCTGATGTCGCCGCCGTTGTTCGTCTTGATCTCACGCGAGGTGAGCGACATGTCGCCCTGCCAGGAGTTGCCCGGGAAGAGGGCCGCGATGGCCGCGTAACCTTCGGTGTAGGTGCCGAAATTGACACTGGTCGAATTGTTGAAATCGCGGCCCGCATCGCGCAGCACGAGATAGAAGATTTGCAGCGCGAGCTGGTCCTGCTGCTCCTTGGAGAGCTTGCGGAACTTCGACCACACCGTCTGGTTGTCGCTGGAGCTGAGGTCCAGGAGCGAGGCAAGATCAGGCAGATAGCGCGTGGCCTCCACCCCACCGCTGGCCGGGTTGAGGAATTCGGAGATGAATTTATTAAAGTTCAGGTGGCTGCTGTCCAAGCCCGCCGCCGCGCCAAGACCCGCCGCCGCGATGACATCCGCGCCATCGAATGGCAGGTAGGGGTTGCGGGCATTGCCGATGCTGGAGATACCCACCCCGGTGCCATCGCCCACGCCGCTGCCCACGCCAAGATTGAAGTCACGCCCGGCGAGGACTTCCAAGGTGCCCGAACCGCCGATCTGAATATCACCCGCCGTCGGGTTTCCCGTAGATGGGCTGATCGAGCCCGAATAATCCTGCAGAATATTCCCCGCGGACTGCGCTTCGAGACGCAGCGGCGAGTTGAGATCGTAGGCAATGAGATCGCGCCCGGCATCCACCAAGGTCGTATCGTCCGCACTGTTGTTCTGCAAATACAGGGCGATGTCCGTAATATCGGTGCCCGCGACCACTTCACCACTCTTGCCCGCATAAAGCGTCAGGCCCGAGATGCTGCCGGAGTCGGCAAAGAGATGCACGGGATTGAGATCGCCAGCGTGGAGGAGGCCCGCCGCATGGAGCGCCTGCTGGGTCTGGATGACTACGTTGTTACCGCTCGTCGAACCAGATTCATCAAACAAGGCATCGAAGCTGTTGAAGAGGGTAACCAGCGAAGAAGCCCAGGTGGATCCACGGAAACCAGTGGCCACGGCCGGGTAGGACAACGGGGTCGCCACCCCAGGGATATTATCCGGAGAGGTATCCGACAGGTTGATGGTGCTGGTCGCCCATTCGTAGAAGTTGCTGGAAATGTCGAAATTGGCGCTATTTCTCTGCAACGCATTGATTTGGAGACCATTGATCGAATTAGCCGCCAGCAGATCCACCGTTCCCGTCGGCGAGGGCGACAAGGTGAGGCTGCCCACCAGGTTAATGCTGCCCGAATAGGCCGTCGCACGGAGCGTGGAAGGCATGAGCGCAAAATTGGTTTCAAACCCCGAAATATCGTTTTCGACCACCAACAACCAGGGCTGCGACTTCGAGGCATAGCTGCCAGTCGAAGCGCCTGGGAGCAGGATGGACTTGTACCACATGGCCAGCGTGCCATCGTCCGTCGTGGTTTTATCCTTGAGGGTAATATCCCCGGTGAGCGACGAAACATTCACCGCATCGCTGGTGGAGTAGGTGCTGAAATAGGTCTTGTCCTCGTAGCCGTTGTTTCGTCCCTGCGGCAGCAGGAAGACATTGGCCACCGGCCCGAGCAACACATCGCCATTGGCCGAGACATTAAAGCTTCCCTTGCCCACAAACAGAGTCGTCGGCAGCCAGGTGGTGGCATCTGGAGTTCCACCCGAATTGATCAAGGAAATATAATCGCTCTGCGTAAGAGTCGAGCGGGTGCTGTTAGTATGGATACTGCCGCCAGCCGTGAGATCACCCGATCCCCGTTCGACGTAATAAACGCCGCCATTGATGTCCTTTCCAGCCTGCACGACCAGATCGCCGCCGCCCAGCTCGCGGAGGCTGCTGGCGCTGGTGGAATCCTTCGGCATCCGGGCATTCGTCGCCACCACGGCATCGACGTTGCTGACGTTGCCACCGGCGGTCAGCGTTACGTTACCGCCGCCCAGCGCCCCCACATCCTGGAAGAAATTGCTGAAATCAACCCACCACGAGGTGGATTGCAGATCCGAGGAAGCTCCCGCCGTGGGGTTGGTCGCCCAGGAACCATTGAGCATGAAGCCGCGACGATAGAGCCAGTTCGTGGGCATTTCCTCGAGGAATCGGCCACCAGCACGCCACCTTTCAAGACATAGCGGGCGATGTCGTTCTCCGCCGAGATCGTGACATTTCCGCCCCCCATGCTGTACTGCGCCCCGTAGATCGGAGTTTGCACCGATCCCGGCGTGGTGGTCTGCGTGTAGTTAAGAATCGGCGTGTCGAAGAGAAAGTCCGCCGAAGAAGCAGCCACCTGGCTGCCTGCGGTGTAAATCGAGACCAGCGGATTGAGCAACTGCACATCGCTGCCCGAATAAATCCCAATATCTCCAGTCCCAGTCCGGATGGTCTGGTAGTAATTGGAGATAATACTGCTGCGCGTGGTGCTGGAATTCGTGGAGAGGGCCGTGGCCCCCTGCCCGATCAGCACCGAACCATTTCCAGAGATCACCTGCCGGTAATCCGCGGCACTCAGATCGGCCCCACCAATCAAGCGATAGGACCATGATTCAGAGCCCACTCCCAGCATCTGCGCATCCCACAAGCCGAAGCTGCCGGTCGTCGGATCGAATCCATCGCTCAAGCTCGCCTTGAAATTGAAGACCAGGTTGCCCGAGGCCCGCAAGGTGGATTGCCCGCCTCACCCGAGCCACGCACGGAGGAGTTTGCATTCGGGCCATAGCGGAAGTTGGAGAGATCCCAACTGCTCGTCAGCGTCAGGTCACCGCTGGTATTGATGATTTCCGCGCCGGGCTGCACATGCAGGACCGAGGCCAGCCCGCTGTTATTCGCCAGCAGGCGGGAAGTGATGGTCGCGGTATTGCCGGTGAAGGCCACCCCGTTGGCGTCCACATTCGATTTCACCGTGGAATCAATTGTACCGCTACCGGTGAGATCGAAAATCTTGTAGCCTTCAACCACGATGCTTGATGCGCCGACAATCGTGCCGTCAATCGGGTTGATTTGCAGGTCGCTGTTATCGGCCAGCTGCGGCGCACGGAGGTGCAGCGTGCCGGTAAAGTCGCCGAGCTCCGCGCTGTTCGCGGTATTGCTGGCCACCGACAGATCGATCTTCGAGCCGCTCTGGATATCGAGCACCGCGCTGGTGTCGTAGAGGCCATTGGTTTCATCGCCAGCCTCGAGCGTGACCGAGCCACCCTTGCCCGCATCGCTGAAGTCCTGCGCAGCCACCGTGAGCACCGCCCCGGATTCCAGTGTTAGGCTGCCGTGCGACTCCATGCTGATGCTGCCACCCGTGGCTCCGGAGGCATCGACCGTTCCAGTAACGTCGATGGAGCCGGTGTCGGTCGAAAGATCAAAGGACCGCGCAGTGGTCGTGCCATCCACCAGCACATCGCCATTGCGGACGCGGAAGACCAGCGATTGCGTAAAGCCGCCATTGGCCAGATCGGTGGAAAGCGAGGAAATCGCGCCGCCCACGAGGGTCGAAACATCGAGGTTGAAGGAGCCGTTCGTTCCACCATTGCCGCCCTGGCCCAGCATCTTGCCGTTCATCACAAACTGGCCGTCCGGCGCACTCACTGAGAGCGTGCCCGCACTGCCACCGCCCGACTGGGCCGAGACATCCACCTTGCTGCCCGAGAAGACGGTCACCGCGCCGGTATCCGAGATCAGGCTCAGTTTTCCGCCGCTGGTGTACTCGGTGAGATTGAAGAATTGCTTGGCGATCCCCGCGACACTGAGCAGGCTGGTGGACTGATCGCCCACCGTCAGATCGCCGCCCGTGGCGTGCAACGTGAGATTGCCGCTGGGCAGCACCACCGAGCTGTTCACGTCCACACTCTGGCCCACCAGCGTAAGGCTGGCCCCGAGCCCCCCGTTCACCGTGGAGGCACCACCACCAGCCGGAGCCTTGATGCTCAAAGCACCCGCCGCCGTGATCGTGTGTTTCGACGAATTGGCACCGGTGATCAATGGCGTATTCATCACCAAGGCACCCTGCGTGCTCAGCGAGCCGCTGCCACGCGAGAGAATCCCGCCCGTGGCATTCATATTCACCGTGGCAAACTGATCCAGCGCCAGAGCATTGGAGCCGAGCTGGATGGTCCCAGCGTTGAAGGTCAGCGTGCCGTCCACCCCACCCGAGGCAGCCGTGACCGAAATGCCCGGGCTGTTGTCGAGCAGGATATTCTGCGCATTAAACTGCACCGTGCCTCCCGCCGTGTTGTAGCCCGCTATCTCCGCGGCATGCAGCGACAGGCTGCTCATCGCCGCGTTGCCGAAGCTGCCACTGCCATAGACATTGATTGAGCTATAGCTCAACAGGGAGAGGTTTTGCGCTGCCTCCAGATTGCTCAACACCTGGCCCGAAATATCGAGCCCCGAAGTCGGTGCCACTGTCCCCGGGTTGTTCAACTCAATCGTGATGCTGCCGCTGCCCAAGGTAATCGACTGGGCATCAAGATGCGCGCTGGAATCCAGCGAGGTCGCGTAAGTCGAGTCCAGCGTGAGGGCGCTGCCCACCAGCTGCACCCCGGCGCCCACCACCATCGAGACTGAGGTATCGGTGATATCCACCCCGCTGCGGAAGACTTTCGCATTCGGGTCGCTGCTCAGGCGCAGCAGTGCGCCATCACCGCTGCCAGTCGTAGTGGAACTGCCCAGCAACAGCGTATCCGCTCCGCCGGGGACGACGCCCGACTGGATGATCTGCGCCCCCGCATCCAGGGTAAGATTGTTGTTGGCCACGAGAATGATATCCGCCCCGCTGAGCGGCGTTCCCGCGTTGTCCACGGTGATATTGCCCGTCTGCACCGTCACGGTCGTGCCGTTGGTGCCAAAAGTGCGCACGCCACCGATGAGCAGGCTCTCCGCGCCGATCGCGCTCAAGTCCGCCGCGTTCAGCACCAGCTCTCCGGCGCCACCGCTGAAATCCTTGCCTGCGATCACGATGTCCACCGGGCTGCTGATATCGACCAGGCTTCCCTTGCCGCCGGAAACCGACTGCGAAGAGACGGAGCCCTGAATCGTCATTGCCTTGGTCGCCTCCAGCACGAGCTGGCCGGAGTCCGTGGGCAGGCGCGGCACCGCGGTGCTGTTCTTTAGCGCGCCCTCGGCGAGGAACGTATTGGCCGAGTAGTCGTCGTATTCCGCAAAGTCGTGCACCACGCTGCCGGAAGCGACGAGGAATCGCTGGTTGAGCAGCGAGCCGCTGCGCGCCGCATCGAGATCGTTCACGCGATAACCCGAGACCATGCTCGTGCCATCCGCCAGCGAGACATTGCCCACCGGCACCCCACTCTGCGGCGTCACCAGATACGCGCCTGGCAACAGGGCATAGCGAGCCGGCAACAAAGTATAATATCCCGCGGCCAGGCCATCGCCACCCGCGAGGTAAATCACATCGCCCACCTTGAGCCCGCTGTTCGTATAACCGGCATCCGTGCCAAAGCTGGAAGCCTCGGTCGCACTGGAATTGTAGGGAGCGTACGGCGAGTAATTGGCCTGATAGGCGGGAATCACTGCGAAGCTCGTCGTGGAATTGAGAATGTCGTGCGTGCCCCCCGTACCCGAGACAAAGCGATAGGCATACAAATCGCCGCCGCCACGCAGATCGATCTCCGCGCCGTGCTGATCGAAAATCTTGGCCGCGGAAAGATTCACCGACTTGCTCACTACGCCACCAGCCGTGATGTCCGTGCCCGAAGGATCGATCCACGAGATGCCGTTCAGGTTCAATCCGTAAGGAATCACCATCGCCTCGCCCGTGGTCGGATCCACTGCGGAAACCGAGGTCACGCTCCCCGAGGAAAGCGTCAGCTTCTGCGTGGTAGCAAAGGCCTGGCCGGTGAGGAAATTCACCAGACTGGAATCGGTACCATCCGTGCCGATATTGATCACGCCCAACGGGGCCCGCAAGGTGCCGCCCTGGTGGATGATCGAGCCGTAAACGTTCAACTCGCCACCGGCGGAGAGCGGCAGTTGCCGCGTTCCGGAACCAGCGATCGTCACCGAACCGAGATGCGTGGTGGAGCCCACCTTGTAGTCCTCGGCGGCGATCGTGAAGCTCACCGCGGAAGGAGGATAAATCTGCCCGGCCTGCAAATAAATGTGACCCGCCACATCCAGTGTGCCGTCGCCGCGAATGTCGCCGTTGCTGGCGATCAGGTTGAGGTTTCCGATGCCTTGCAGCGAAAGGTTACCCACATCGATAAGGCTGGCATTCACCGTGAGGCTGCCGGTTCCATAGGTCGCGCCAAAAGCGGCCTGGGCGGCTTCGCCTCCGAAGAGATTTTGCTCCAGCGCCGCCAGTTCCGCCGCAGTCAGCGGCCCCTGGAAGGCCGTGCCCAGCTTTACGTAAGGCGCGGTCAGCGTGACGGCCGAGTTCGCATAGATGAAGCCGCCGCTGCCCACACTGAGGCTGCTGGCCGCGTCGATATTCACCGCCCCCTTGAAATCCACCACCCCGCCGATCGTCAGCGAGCTCAACCCACTGGTTTCGAACTGGTTGACGCCGAAATTTCCGCCTCCCACGATGGCAACTCCCTTGCCATTGCGAACCGTCTGGCCGATGCCGACGGTGCCTGCCAGATAGGAGTTTCCATTCTGGCTCACCGCGATGGTTGGCGTGGTCGGCGTCTGCACCGTGATCAACTTGAATACGCCCGAGGAAATCGACAGGCTTCCGCCGACCGCTTCCGTTCCCCCGGCGGCTCCGCGCAACGTCGCATCGGTGAAGAGGGACTGGCCGCCCGTCATGGTGATGCTGCCACCATTGCTGTCCACCTGCACCGGAGTCATTGCAAACCCGGTAAAGGAAGCTGGCATTTGCTCGCCGGTCGTGGCGACGTAAAGCGAGTTGTAGTCCAGCACGTTGCTCGTGCCGGAAACATCCAGCAGGGAGCCGGTCTCGGCCACAATGTTACCCGAAATATTGATCGAACCGCCGGCCAGCACCGAGCCAGTCCGATATCCGCGCACGTCCGGCGTGAATACCGTCGTGCCTGCGGTGGAGAGAACACTATTCGAACTGATCAATACCGTCGCCAGGGCATCCTGCGCCGCCTTCCCGCCAAACAGCAGGATACTCGAATCACTCGCACCGGTGATGTTGATCTGCCCGCCCGGGGCATAGATGGAGCCATCGACCAGCACCGAATCGCCCTTCAGCGACACGCTGGCCCCCGGATCGGCATTGATGACCGCGCCCACGCCCAGCACCACATCGCCGCGCAGGATCACCACGCTGGATTTGTAATCATCCTTCACATCGACCGCCGCGAACGAAAGGCTCACTGGCGTGCGTTGCGAGACCGTCAGGTATTCCGGCTGGAACACGAGCTGGTTGCCATCGGTCGCCGAGGGGAACAACAGCATGCTCTCCTCCTGCGGAGCGATCACGGTTCCCGGGGCAATCAACAGGCCCGGCAGGAAGTTTCCATCGCTGGTCGCCTGCCCGAGGCCGCTCAGCGAGAAGCTGGCAAAGCCACCCTGGCTGAAGAAATCGGGCGACAATACGAGTCGATCGGGATTACTGCTGGTGCCGCCGATCTGAATCAACGGCGCCTGGATCGCAAGTGAGCCACCGCTGCCAGCGCCATAGCCTTCCAGGGTGGCATCCAGAGTCATCGTCCCGCCAAGGATCGATTTGATCCCGGGATCCTGCCCCGTCACAATGGAGATGCTGCCCCCGCTGCCGTAAGTCTTTTTGCCGGTACCGCCGACAAGGGCACCCCCGGAGACATTGATCGTGCTGCCCGCTTCGAGATTAGCACTATAGCTGGTGATGCTGATGCTGCCGCCGTTGTCCACCATCGGCAACGTGCCGGAATTCGCCGCCGTCGCGCGGTCATCCACCACCAGCCCAGCCGTGCTCAACAAAGCCGTCGAGCCGAGCGTGAAGTTACCCCGGTCAGGATTGGAATCCGGCGTTGCCGTCAGCGATCCCGTATCCACCACCGGCGAGAAATCATACACAGTAAACGCGAGCTTTCCGCCCGGGGCCGTGATGCTGCCCTCGATATCGAGATTCGCCGCCGAAAGGGTGATTGAACCGCCCGCGACCGTAGTCAACGACACACCGGAGGGAATCGTGATATTGCCGTCGCTGTTGTTGATGATGAGCGTGCCAAAGCCATCCTTGCTCACGAGATCTGGCGAGAGAATTACGGTGGCCTTGCGGTCTGCACTGAGGGTCACTGGATCACCGGAACTGTCGAGCGCAAACGCGGCAACGGAACTCAATGTGGAATCCTGCTGGAAGATGATGTCGGGCGGCGTGGGCGAGGTCGGAAGAACGTTGTAAGCGGTGGTGAACTGCTGGGCCTGAAAGACGAGATCCAGCACACTCTGCGTCGGCAGCACGGTGCGCTGGTGGCTGCCCGCCACCGTCTGGCCGACCAGGGTGCCGTCCAGCGCCACCGATGGCGCCGTAATATCGATCTCGCCCCCGCTGCCGCCGTAGTCGTAGCTGTTCTCGTAATGCGAGCTCTGGAACAGTGAGCTGGTGTAGCTCTCCGTCGTCCCCCATTTCGAATGGTCCACGGTGTAGGTGCCCGTGTAGATGCCCGCGTACGTCCGGTCGGGCGTGGCATTGGCAATATCGTAAATGTAGCCGTCGGTCCCCAGCAGGCGCGTGGTGCTGACCAAAGCGCCCTGGTAGTTAATATAACCGCCCGAGACATTCACCTTTGAGCCGGATTGCATCACCACCGAGTCACCGGCGGTGAGGCTGACCGTGCCGCCACCGATGGTGAGTTCACCGACCGAGCGCTGGATCAAGCCGACATAGCCCTCGGCATCCGCCAGCGGCGTACCCACCCAAGTATAACCGTTGTAAACGCCCGAATCGCGGATATCCACCTGGATCGTCTGCCCGTGGAGGATGCCGGCACGCTGGAGCGGTGAGTTCGCAAGCTGGGCGCCGAGCAACTGCACCGAAATGATATTCTCCGTGACCGATGCGAGCACATCCATGGAACCCGCGACATCGATATCGGCGCCGGTGTCGAAATAGATCTGTCCCTTGTCAAAAACGAACTTGTCCGTCGGCAGGGAGTTGCCGGAGACCGCAGTGGAAACGTATTTCCAATCGCCCGCCTGCAGCGTTACCTTCGCATTTGGGGCAAACAATTCGGAGTTCACTCCCAGATGGATCGCCTTGCCCGTGATGTTGACCTGCGATCGCAGACTGAGCGCCGTGCCCACCACCGTATCCGTGCTGTCCCATTCCGGCAGGATTTGCATCACGCTGTCCGCTCCGAGCGTTACCGTGCCGGCTGCGGTGGGAAGGAAGGAGGCCACATTCGCCAGCCCCGCCGCGCTCACCGCACCGTAACTCGCCAGCAGGTCGATCCGTCCGTTGTAGGAAACGGAGGTGCTGCTGTTGATGAACCCATTTTGATTGACCGCTTTACCGGCGATGGTCACGTCGCCGCGCAGGGCCTCGATCAAGCCGTTGTTAGTCGCCGTGCCCGCGTAGGCGGGATTGGCCGACGACGGATCAACAATTGCACCGACAAACACGTCGAGACCGCGCAGGGAGGCATCGCTGCTGCTGTGCGCAGTGAAGCCCACCTGGAGCCCTGCCGCCAGGATGGTCTGGCCATCCGGGGTGGAAATCGTTCCAGCGTTTTTGACATTCGGGCCGATGAGTTCGACGCGACCGCCCACGTGGTCCGCCGTGGTCGGGGCGGAAATCTGTGCGCCCTGTTGCACCACGACGTCGCCATTTTCGCCATTCGGCGTGAGCGGGGTCGTAGGCGTAAAGGCCGCAGTGCCATTGCTCCCGACCGGCTGGGCCAGGGCAGAGAATAGAAACTGATCGTCCGGGTTGTTCAACAAGCCGCGGGAAATCAGGTTCTCATTGATCTGCAACGAGGAGGCCACCAGCGTGTGCACGTTCACCTGCGACGAACCGCCGAAGATAATGCCGTTCGAGTTGATGACGTAAACCTGCCCCGGGGCCTGGATCGAACCGAGGATCTGCGAGGGCGAGCCCGAAGGATCGCTGATTTCGTTGAAGGCAATCCACTTGCCCACATTGTCGCCGCCGCCGTTCTGATTGAAGCTCAGCGTCGTGTTTTTGCCGATGTTGAATGTCTGCCATTGCAGCAGCGCGTCGGCGCTCGTCTGCTTGATCGTGACGATCGTCTGGCCATCCACCACCGTCTGCTTGGGCTGCTTTGCCCCCGTCCAGGTTCCCCCGCTAAGCACCTGGAGACCGCCGGTGGTCAGACCGTTGGGCACATTGGGCAGCAACTTGCCCGGATGGTTGGGATCAAGCCCGAGATTGCTCCGGTTCGCCGCCGCCGCGATGGCCCGCGCCTGGTTCTGCATCGCCTGCACGGCGGAGAGGGCCTGGGTCGTGCGTGCCAGTTTATCCAGCGCATTGGTCCGCAACTGCGTGGCCGTCTGCGTGGTCGCGCTGCTGGTCCCGGTGGTATTGGCGCTATTTGCCGAGGAACTGAAACTGCCGCCGCGCAGAATGTCGCGTGCATTGGCCGTGAAGACCGCCGGCATCATCAGAGCGGCGGCACCGCAGCACGTAAGCGCACTCATCGTTCCCCACAGGGAACGGCGGATGCGCGGCGGGCGGATGGTTGAGGTCTTCAGCGCAGAACGACGTCTTTCCGGCATAGAATTAAGGCGGTTATCTTCGATGGCTTCCGGCGATACTTAAAAAGAGATCAGGGCTTGTCCTTCTGGTTCAGCAACTGGTCGTTGTATCCCTGCACGAGGTTTTCCAACTTCACCTTGGTCACTCCCACAAAAGGTTCGCGGGCAAGCAACGCCGTCCCGAGGCCGAAATTCTTGTAGCGGGTCAGGATTTCGTTGCCCGTCTTGAAAAGTTCCATGTTCTTGTTTTCCAGGTCATCGACCCGGCGCTGGAGCACGATGTTCTGGGCGGCGAGCGTGGAGCGCTGCTGCTCGGTCTTCGTCTGCAAATCGCCGAGTTTCTTGTACTGGGCCTTCCACTCGGTGAGGTTCTTCTCGTAGGTGGCGATCTGCAGCGTCTGCTGATCGGCGAGGCACGGGCCTTGGCGAGCTGGTCTGCGTCGTCCTTGGTCTGCTTGGTCAGGGCATCCAGCTTGGCCTGTAAATCCTTGTTGGCCTTGTCGCTCTCGTCCTTCGCCGCCTGCAGGGTGGCGTTGTCATTTTGCGCGTTGCGCAACTGGAGCATGGTGTTGCGCAGGGCGTCGCGCATGCGGGCGGTGGGATCGGCGGCGTCCTCGGCCCGGGCAGTTGCCGTGGCCAGCAGCCCGGTTGCGAAGGGCCAGAAGTGTAAAGTGATTGCGATTCATTGAGTGCGTGCGGTTAGAATTTTCCACTGACATCCACCTGGAGAACATCTTCCTTGAGCGGCGGGCCCGGAACCTGGTTGGAGGCTCATCCAGCGCAGGCTGAAGGCCACATTGGGCGAAAGGGCCATGGAACCGAAGATGCTGAAGCCCTTCACATTGGTGCCACCCCCGCCGAAGTCGGAATCCACGAAACCGTCCACCGTGGCATCCGATTCCACATAGCGGTAGTTGATGCCGGGTACTCCAGTCGCCGAATTTTTCAAAGGAAGGCTTGCCGACCTTCATCCCCACAAACCAGCCGGTATCGCCCCCGACAAACGAACCCACGCCGCTGGAGGAACTGGAGTCACCCCGGTTGTTGACCGCCTTGGCGCTGATGTTCGAGCCGTTGAAAGCGAGGTTCTTGATGTAGTCGCCCATCAACGAGATGGTGAGCGGCTCGTAATGGGTGTAGTCGAGGCGCCCCGTCAAGGCCAGCACCCGGAACGGGGAAGCGAGGCCGTAATACTGGTATTGCAGGCTCGCGCCGTAGCCGTTGTTCGCATTCGGCGCGATGTCGCGGAGCGCCATGTAGGTATTGCCTTTTTGCGCGAAAGATGGACGCGAATCATCCGTATTGCCCTGATCGGAAGAGGTCAGCGGCGTGTAGGGATCGGAGAGCTTTCCTTCCACATTTTGGAAGTCGAAGTAGCCGGCGGCGGCCTTGAAGCTCAGATCCTTGGTGATCTTCCAATCGTTGCCCAATTGCGCGGCAAACAGATACTTGTCCTCGCTCTTGAACTTGGCGGTCTGGTTCGAGGAGAAGTTGAAGTCGGTATTGAAGATCGGGAAGGCGCCGAGCACGCCAAACGGAGTCACGCCCTTGGTCACTTCGTAGCGACCGGTCAACGCCAAGCCGTCAAAGCCGATGTCATCCGCCCACATGATGGTGCTGGAGGTGAGGAAGGGATTGTCGAACCGGCCCAGGCTGATGCCGAGGCTGTGGTTCGCATCGCTGGCCAGCTCATACTTCAAATAGCCGCGGTCGAGCCAGATGGCGTATTTGCTGAAGTCGCCGCCCTGGCCGTTGTAGGCGAGGCCGAGCGACTGGTTGCCGGAGACCGGGCTGTTCGTCTCGCCGGTGCCGATGCGCAGGCCGGCGCTGAAGCCGTTGCCGAGATCGGCCTCCAGACCGAAGCGGACGCGGACGCGGAAGCGGGTGCGGTCCTGATCGACGTTCAGCTCGGCGCAAAGGAAGTGCCGCTGACGTCGTAGGGCGAGCCGGTATTGATCGCGTTGAAATTCGGGAAGGAGCCGGTGTTGTCGTTGCCCCCGGGGAAGAAATCGCCCTCGTAGCGCACGCGGACGTCGCCAAAGAGGCGGATATGCGAAACCCAGTCCGGAATCGGGCCCGGAGTGGTCCATTTTTCGTCGCGGGCGGCGGCCATTACCTCGCCCTTGATCTCATCGCGCAACTGGGCCTTCACCACCTCCGGGATGTAAGTCACGCGCATATCGTCGCCGGAGGGCGCGAATTCCGGGGCGAGCGGATTCGAGTTCGCCTGCGCAACCGCCGCCTGGGCGGAAGCAGCGGCTTGCGCGGCGGCGGCAGCCTGATCACTCGCAGCCTGCGTGGCCTCGGCCTGGGCCTTTGCGTCCTCGGCATCGGCTTCGGCCTGCTTGATCAGGTCGGCGGCGTCTTCCTTGCTCAACACCCCGCGCTGCACGAGGCGATTGATGAGGTTGATGGTGACGTTTTGCGATTTCGAAACCGGAGCGCCGGGCGTGCCTGTGAGCGTAGTGCTGGAAATATCAACCGCCTTGGCCGCGGCATCCGGGCTGGCAGTGGAGGCCGGGCTGCTGCCGGGCGCGGGAACCACCGGCGCGGCCTGGGACGGAACCGGGGCGCTTTCGGCCGGAGCGGCGCTGGGTTGGGCCGAAGCGGAAGGCGATGCACCCGGCGTCTGGGCGTGGAGCGACTGGAGCGTGGCGGCACAGCAGGTGCCGGCAAGCAGCAGCGCAAATGAGCGGCGGATGGTTGGCAGTGATCTGGTCATTATCGTGATGGTGGCAAAAGTGAGTTCGGAAAAAGGGATCAATTGGAGCGTGTGGCGCTCATGCGGAGACGAATGGGCTGGGGCATGCCGACGGGAGGCGCATCCTGGGGCGGCAGGCTTTCGATGACGTCTTTGATGGCGCTATCCAGCGCGGTGTCTCCCGTGCTGCTGTTAAAGGTGGCGCGGACGTGGCCGGTGGCATCGACCCATAAACGGACCATGCTGAGGTTGAACGTGGCCGAGCGGGTGCGCGGGTTGGCTCGCAACGCCTGGCTAATGGACGATTTCACCTGCTCCCCGTACATTCTCCACTGGCCGTCGCCATCCCCGCCGCCGCCAACCATTCCGCCGTTGCCGTTGCCGCTCAGGCCGAAGGCATCGTTGCCGTCGCCCTTGAGGTTCGTGCCCAGGCTGGGCGGTGCCTCATCTTTGGGCTTGGGCGGGTCTTTCGGTTTATCGTCCGGCTTGGGTGCGTCTTCCGGCTGTTTTTCTTCAATCTTTTGCTCCGGTGGTGGCGGGGGCGGAGTCATCGGCGGTGGTGGCGGAGGCGGCATGATTGCCGTGATGACCATGTCCGTCTTTTTTACCGGATGGCTCTGCTTCGAAATGGTGATCGCGCCCCAGACGATGCCGGCAATCACCAGCCCGATCAGGCTGCTCATCAGCAGGCGATGGCGCATGAAAAAGGTCGGCTCGCGGTCTTCGAGATCGTAAGGCATCGGCGTGGGTTCCTTTATTTGTGGGCCTTGGTGGCGAGACCAACCTGGGTGATACCCTCGCGGCCCACCACGTCGAGCACGTCCATGATCGCCTGGTATTGGGTCGCACTGTCGCCCTTGATCACCACCGGCAGTTCCGGGTTCTGCGCCTTCGCCTGCTCCAGTTTCTGGGCCAGCTCGGCCAGCGAAACGGGGATCGTATTGAAATGGATGACGCCTTGATTATCGACGGTGATCGCCACCGTCTTGGGCTTGGCGAGGCTCGGGGCCTTACTCGCTTTCGGGAGATTCACCTTCAGCCCCTGCACGGTGGCCGTCGTCATCAGAATGAAGATAACGAGCAGCACGTACGCGAGGTCCAGCATCGGCGTGATGTTGATGTCGTCGTAAGGTTTGCTATCGGCTTGGACGTTCATGGCGTATCGGGAGGTTCAGCGGTTTTTACTTCGAGGGATCGCCGTAAAACTCGGCCATCTTGGTAACGAATTCGTCGATGAAGACCTGCATGTCGGAGGTCGCGTCCTTCACCTTCGAGAGCAGGTAGTTGTAACCGAAGAGCGCGGGAATCGCGACGGCCAGACCGGCCACGGTAGCCGCGAGTGCGGCGGCGATGCCGGGCGCGATCGCATTCACGTTCACGTCGCCCTGCTGGGCAATGGCCGCGAAGGTGATCATGACGCCGACCACGGTGCCGAGCAGCCCGAGGAAGGGCCCGCCCGCGATCGCGATCGTGAGCAACACCATCATGCGGTTGAGCGACTGGGTCTCGCGAACGAGGCCGCCATCGAGGCTGGCGCGAATGGCCTGAATGGAACGCGAGGAAAGAATCCGACCGCCGGCCATCTGGTCGGCGCGCAGGCGGTGGCGAATTTCCTCCACCCCGATGTGATAAATGCGGTAGATCGAGGCTTCGCGCAGCGCCCGTTCATCCTTCTTCGTCTCCACGCGGCCCCCCAGCTTCTTCACCTTGTCAAAATCCTCCTGATCCAGCACGGACAAATCGGTCGCCACATGGCGCCATTCCTTCATGAAATGCGCGTTGCCCTTTTCAATGCCGCCCAGGAAGCGGGCCTTGCCAACCATGACCACCCAGCTGATCGCGGACATGATCAAGAGGATGATGATCACCGCCCAGCCGTCGATGGTGAGCGATTTCAAGATGACGCCGAAGAACCCGCCGTTGAGCCAGCTCAGCAGCGTCGGCGGCTGTTCGTCCTCACCGAGCGCCATCAGCTTATTGGAACCGTCTCCCCCACCCTGCTGGGCGGCGACGAATTTGATGAAGCCAGCGGAGCGGGCAACCTTGGCGAGCTCGAGTTCGTCCATCTCGCCGGTGAAATTGGTCGCCCCGGCGATCGAATCGCCACCGACAGTCAACGGCGTGCTGAAAGCCGGAACCGCGGCGCCCACCGTGGCCGCCGCCTTGCCGTCGAGATAAAGGGTCACCTGCTTGCCATCGGCCGTAACGGCCAGATGATGCCAGCCGCCGGCATCCACCGGGGCGGCAGCTTTCGTGACGGCGCCGTTGATTTCAAAATACGGCGTGCCGTTGTCGAACCCGATCAGGAAATGATTCGCGCCATCCCGGCGGCTGAAGATGATTTGACTGGCCGCGAGGGCGGTGGGCTTCACCCAGGCCGACCACGTTAACGCGCCACCATTGATCCAGGTGAGCGAGACCGAATTAGGAATCGCAATCGTCGCCTTGCCATCAAAGCGAGCGCCGCCACCGATGAAGGAGCCATCGATCGAGACCGCCGCGCTCTGGCCATTGTTGCCATTCGAGGTGGAGTCCACCGGCGGTGCATTCTTTTCGGAGAAATGATAAACGAGCACCGTATCGGCGGTGAAGGTCGCCTTGGCATCGTCAGCGCGGGTCGCGCTGCCAGTGGCGTTGCCGTAATACATCCAGAAGGTGATCTTGCTGCCCGGCTTCACTTCCGGCGCCTGCACCCACACATAAGCTTCGTTGAGCAGCGAGTCGTATTTTTCAATGTGATAAGGCAGCAGCGTCTTGTCATCGGCGGTCACAAACCGAATGTCGCCACCATCCTCCTTGGCACTGCCGAATTGAAACACCCCATCGTGCAGACGCACGAGCGCCACCACAGTGCCCACGGGATCGGTGATCTTGGTCCCGGTGTCGGTCGTATCAATCGTGATCTGCTTGCGCAGGGTCCATTCGGTATTCCACCACGAGGCATGCACGGGGCTGGCGCAGGCCACGATGGCCACGGCCATCAGCAGCAGTTTTAGAAGGAGAGTGGTTACTTGTTTCATTGCCTTGGGTGTTTGGTCGGTTGGTGATTGATTGCAGGAGGGCCTAGAACTCGGCCTCGATCCGGAAATTGACGCGGACGTCGTGGGCATTGGTGGGGGCCTGGGTGGTCAGTGGCACGGCCGCATCCACTTCGCCGTTGATGTGATCGAAAAGGGTGAGACGGGTGCCGAAACCATAGCTCGCAAGCTTGAAGTTGCTCTGCTGCTCGGGCAGCGCGTCGTTGAGGGTGACATACCCGGCATCAGCGAAGGCAAAGACGCGCCATTCATCCTTCTTGTCCTTGATCAGGCCCAGGAGCGACGGGCTGCGCAGTTCCAACTGAGCGGCCACTCCATTGTCGCCAACCTGCACGGCCTCGGTATAGCCGCGCACAGTGCTCATGCCACCCACGGCATACTGCTCGGTGCTGACCAGCGGCTGGTCCGCAATCTGACCCTGGACTTTTCCATAGATCTGGAAGCCGCCCGGCAGATCGTGGGTATGCGCGAGATCGGCACGCAGGTAGATGTAGCTGCCGGTCGCCTTGTAGCGGGAGTTTTCGAACCGCGCATCGGTGTCGCCAAAACCGCGGACGCTGAAATTAAGGTCCGCGTTGAACTCAGTGATCGCCCCAGGCTGCACCCACGTCCCGCTATAGCTGATGACGAAGGGAATGAAGTTAAGCGGCACTTCTTCAATGGTAATTGCGGTGGCGCCCGGGATGGTGGTCCGCTGGTAGGTATGCTGGTAATCAAGCCCCAGATTCAATGACTGGAAAAAGCCCGGCGCGCCCGGCAGGTTGATGAGGGCGCGCATGCCGATGGATTCGTTGCGACCGACGACGTCCACATCGCCCAGCGTGGAAACGGAGCTGTTCTGCTTCGCCGCCTGGATCATGAGGCTTGGCCAATCGGGGTTGGCAAAACGCGCGATATAATAGGCCGACCAGTTTTGCACCTGGCTGACATCCTGCGGTGAAGTCTGAAAACTAACGCCAGCCGAGTGGCCAAGCTGCCAGAGGTTGTCATAGCTAAGGGAGGCGTTGAGACGCAGCTCCGGCGTGTAGGCGCTGTAACGATTGTCCAGCGACAGGCTGCCGTGGAGAGGCAGTTTGTCTTCCACATTGAGATCGATGTCCACCGTCCCGGGTATCTCGCCCGGCTTCAGGGCGGGCGTCACGCGCCGGCCCGGGAGCTGGTTCAGCGCGATGATTTCCTTGGTGACCTCGTTGAAATTCAGCACCGTCCCTTCAGCAAGACCGGGCACGGCAGCCTTGATCTGACTGGGGAGGTAATAGCGGGCACCGCGCACCCGCAAGCGCCCCACCTTGTTTTCGATGACCTGCAGCACAATCACGCCACTGCGTGCATTCTGCTGTGGCACCTGCACGGAGACCGTCTGGTAGCCCTTGTCATGGTAGGCCTTTTCCAGCGCCTGGCCAGCCTGCTCGATATCTTGCACCGTGCGCCCCGGTCCCAGATAGGGATAAACGGCCTGCCCGACGGTGAGCGAATCGAGATGATGCGCTCCCTGCACACGATATTCCCGGACATAGATCTGTCCGATGGAGGGAGTGGGAGAAGCTTGAGGTGCCGGAGAAGGTGCGGGGGTGGGGCTGGGCACTGCGGCCCCGGCTTCGAGCCCCGCCAGCATGCCGCCACCGATGATCACGGCGGCTGCCCACGAGAGCGCGCGGCTGGTCGCGCGCACCGGCGTTTTACGAATATTGGGCAGTAGGAAACAAGTTTTGGCTGGCAAGGTAAAATGCCGCCGACGCCTGCCATATTTTGGCTGAGCGTCAGCAGCGGTGAATTGTTTATTTCTTTAGCGGACGGCTGAGTTACACTGCGATTGTTACGATTGTGTGTCAGCCTTGTGACGGTGTGGTGAAATCTGCTCTTCGCCTGTGAAGTGTTCAGATTTGCTCAGGCCCGGCGGCGGCGAACCATCAGTGCGCCTGCCCCGGTCAGCAGTGCCAGCGCGATACTGGAAGGCTCGGGTGCCGCGGTGAAGGTAAGCACCCCGGCATTGCTCAATGAGAAGTAGCCCAGGTAAGTGGCCGGGCCCTTTGCCGACGAGGGCTGCAGCTCATACAGATCGGAGATGGCGTAGCTGCCCGACGAGATATTCGTCGTGTTGTCCAGCAAGCCGCCGGTATTAAACCCGAAGTTCGCCGTATTGGAGCCCTCCTGGATGGTCCAGCTGCCCGACTTGGTTGCATCGATGCTGGCCGCACTGGCGCTGTTCGCCGTTGCAGTCGCCCCCGAGAGGGAGACCTGGCCGCTGTTGTTGACCAGCGAGGCGATCGTATTGGCGGCTGCGCTCTGGGTGAACGTACTCGCCACATTATAGGGCGTAGTCCGCACTCCCGGCGTACTCTTCCGCCTTGGTGAGCCAGATGGTATTGGCCAGGGAGTGGGAATCGCCCACCGCCCCTACCGTGCCCACCACGCCCCAGGAGAGATCGGTGCGGGTATTCCAGGTAATGCTCCCGTTCGAGTAGATACTGGTCAAATCCGCCAGCGTAACCCCCGTAAGGGTAAACGTACTACCCGGCGTCGCATTATAGAAGGTGGAGGCGGCCCCCAGGTCCACCTCCAGGTTCAGCGAGAATCCTGGATCACTTCCACTGGAAGCCACCCGGAAGCCGAGAATCAAATCCCCCAGCGACGCATTCACCGTCGAGGCGTGCGAGCTCCCAACGCCTCCCGCCAGCACGGCCAGAATCGCCGCAACTGTTTTCAACGTAGTTTTCATAAACAGGTATTTTCTAAGGATTGCTGCGACCTTGGATTAATAGGTGACCGGGCCACCGTCATACTGACGGGTCACGTTCATATTGGCGGGAATGACCCCCGAGACCGAGAAGTCCGAGGCGGACAACTGAGCGGCGATCTGGTCGGCCACCGTCTTGCCCGTGGCGTTGGAGGTGGCGTAAGTGCTGCGGTAGAGCAGGTGCGCGTACCCCCAGAAGGTGTAGAGACCGTTTTCCACATTGGCCACGGAGTAAGGGATGCCGTTCCAAGTCAGATTGTTGGCCCCGCTGTTGACGCTATTGGCATCAGTGGCGCCCAGATAGCTCACCAACCAGGCTGGACCGCCAGATACGGTCGCTGTAATCGGCGCCCCCAGCGCGGTGATAACACTGCTGGAGTTTGCATACCCGGAGTGACCAGCGGCGTAGGTGATCCCGTTTAGCGTATTGCTCGGCCAGATATTCAAGCTCGTAATCGTAGAGCTGGTAAAGGTCGGCTGGTATTGTTGCGGCGAGGAAAAGACCCCGAAGCCAGATTCGGCATACGCCACAATCCGGGCGCCGGAGTTTTCGTCGCGACCAGTGGCCAGCACGTTGACGTTGATATCCGCGCTATTGCCAGTGAATTGCTGGAGCGGCAGGCCACCGTTCAACAAATTCTGCGCCTGGTAGGAGGTAATATTGGTAAACGAAGCCGCATCCGTAACGCTACTGGGAGCGCTTCCCTTGACCCAGACGTATGGCTCAATCCCCACTGGATCAGTGGAGCTTGCAGTCAAAGTCGGGCTGGTAAACACGGTGGTTCCCTGTGGGGAATCCACCGCCACGACATCGCCCGTCACAGCAGTTTCGTAGGTGGCGACGCTGGCCGTCCCCGAGGTGCTGGTGGCCGTGCTATCGGCCAGGAAGTTGGAAATCGTAGCGTTTTTCGTCAGCGTGGCCACCCCACCGGTCGCACCGGCGAAAGAGGTTTTGATAATGACGGAGTAACCGCCAACCGCTGTCGTGCCTACGAAGATCGCCTGGTTCGATGCACTCAGCGTGCCCGAGCCGTAAGCGTACCTGTAACCAGAGTTAAGAATATGCCCAATGGAAGCATAAATCGAAGCGCGCCAGGCTTGGGCCCCGACGATTCGGACATAGGTTTGAGCGGAAGCAGAACCGGCAAAGGCCAGCAATAATGCACCCGCGAGGAGATTTTTAAGCGTTTTCATAGTAGTGGGTGTGGCCCGGACCGCAAACCTGCGACGGCAGGATGGCGCGGCTTCACAAGTGGTGGTGATTCCTTGATTTTGACGGCACGTCCGGTCGTTCCGGTCTGCACCAATTGCGTATTTTCCTTGAGCCTCCGGTCGTTCCGGTCGGCGCAGCAGCTCACTCGTCGATGGATTCCCGGCGGGTGGACGAGTTTCCGGGATTGAGGCGGACCTTCTCGGTCCGCTCCACCTGGATCACCCGCCCTTCATGCACAATGATCTGCACAACGCCAAAGCGCAGCGACTGGACCTTTTCCCGAACAATCTCGATCCACTCGGCTTCAGCGCCACTGCTTCGTTGAGGTGCAATTTTCTCCATCAGTTTGTCTATTTATTTGATATACTTTTGAATCTCTACTTTTCCTATAGGGTTTCTGCAAGCGCAATTTTTAGGATTTTTTACCTATGACAAACTCACCGGATGGCACGAACGGGTGATCACCACTTCCCCCCGGACTAATTACAGACGTGAAGGCTGGTTTGACACCCACCCACTGCTCGCGATAGTCGCAGCCTGTGTTGCGCCGCATTTTGTTCCTGTTGATCTGCTTGCTACCCCAAACCAGGGCCGCCCAGCCGGCTCCCCCGCCCCTTCGAGCCAGCATCTACTCCATTCAAAACCGGATGGCCATTCAGGACTATGTGGCGGATGACACCGCCGTCCACGCCATGGTGGATTCGCTGGTCGAGCGGGCCACCGGACGCAGCACCGCCCAGCAGGCGTGGCAGACTCTCGTTGCCCCCACCGATATCGTGGGCGTGATGATCAGCAAGAAGGGTGGCCCGGCTTTTTCCACGCATCCGGCCATCGTCGCCGCCGTGGTGGAGGGGCTGGAATCGGCGGGCGTGCCCCGGCGCAACATCATCGTTTGGGACGGCATTCATGGCCCGGGCGATGTGGACCCAAAGGCTCCGATCAGCGCTGCCGTGCTGGGCAAGCTCATCTGGGGAGATCTCATGTTCAAAGCAGGCAAGGACGATACCAGCTCGCTCAGCTATTTAAGCCGGGTGCTTACCGGTAAATTGACCAAGATCATCAACCTCCCCGTTTTTTGCAGCAGCGAGGGCAATGGCATGGCCGGTGCGATCTACAACCTCACCATCCCCAATCTCGACAACTGGCGCCGCCTTACCCTGCCCCCCAACCATGGCGACCCCGATGTCGCCGAGCTGTATGCCGACCCGCGGATCGGCCCCAAGGTGGCGCTCACCATCATGGATGGTCTGGTCGCCCAATATGCAGGAGGCCCCGAGTTCCGGCCCAACTACGCTTTCGCCCACGCCACGCTTTACGCCAGCAAGGACCCGGTGGCGATTGACTCCAATGCCCTCAATCTGGTCGAGGAATGGCGTAAACAGGCCAAGCTCCCACCCATCGGCCCCATCGCCGCTTATTTGAAAACTGCGGCCCAACTCGGCTGCGGCATTGCCGACCCCGCTTTGATTGACGTAATCAAGGTGCCATGACTCGCAAGGAACTCGGCGGCACCCTGCTCGCCTCGGTCTCGCGCTCGTTTTACCTGAGCATCAAGGCACTCCCCGCGGCCCTGCGCGAGCCGATCGGCCTCGCCTACCTTCTGGCGCGCATCAGCGACACCATCGCCGATGCCGCCGACGCCCCCCTCCCCACCCGGCTCGAGGCTTTACGCGATTTCCAGCACCAGATCGTCGCGGGCGAAAGCTGCGGCTTGCAGATCAGCCTCTCCGCCACCAATCCCGCCGAGCAAAAACTCCTCGGCCACGTCCCGGAAGCGCTTGCGTGGCTCGCCGCGATCGAGGGAGCCGATCATGCGGACATCGTGTGGGTGCTCGGGATCATCATCAGCGGCCAGATCATGGATATCACCCGCGCATGGCCGGTGAAATCCACGGAAGAACTCGATGATTACACCTGGCGCGTGGCCGGCTGTGTCGGGGAATTCTGGACCCGGATCTGTTTCCGTCACCTTCCCCGTTACGCCCGCCTGCCGTTGGAGGAAATGATCGCGCTCGGCATCCGCTTCGGCAAAGGACTGCAGCTCGTGAACATCCTGCGCGATCAGGCTGAGGACCGCCGCAATGGGCGCATCTATCTCCCGGGTGATCCGGCCACCGCTACCGCGCACTGGCTGCGCACCGCCCGCAAGCACTTCACGGCCACCGGTCAATACATCGCCGCCGTGCGCCCCTGGCGACTGCGCTATGCACTCATCCTCCCGTGGCAACTCGGCCTGCGCACCCTGGACCGGCTGGAAGCCGCCGGGGATGCCGTCGCCACCGAGCGCATCAAAGTGCCGCGAAAGGAAGTGCAGGCGCTCCTTTTCACCGCCCTCTGGCCCGCCTGCTCCAATCGCGCCCTCCACGCTTTGCAAAAACAATCAGGATTCCCCCTTGCGCGGGAGGAAAAGTTGCGGTAACAATTTCGCCCCATTCGCAAACGGGTTGGTAGCTCAATGGTAGAGCAGCGCCCTTTTAAGGCGTTGGTTGCGGGTTCGAGTCCCGCCCAACCCACTTCCCCGGTTGCGAGAATCCTTCCTCAAACGGTTTTTCCCCTGAACCATTTTGAAAATCGCTACCTTTCTTGCCCCCATTCTCATCTCGTTGGGAATCTCATGGATGGCGCTCTGCGCTGAGGAAATTCCACAACCGGCCCTGCCCCAAATCGCGGACCAGATTTTCTCGATCACCGATTACGGTGCGAAGGCGGAACCGACGGTGAACAATGCACCAGCCATTCAAAAAACGATCGAAACCGCAGTGGCCCATGGCGGCGGGCGTGTAGTCATCCCGGCGGGAAAATTCATGAGCGGGCCGATTCAATTGAAAAGCCATGTCGAACTGCACCTCGACGTCGGTGCGACCCTCTTAATGAGCCCGAAGGTCGATGATTTTCCAGTGCAGAATAATCGACGCGAAAACTTCATCAGCGCCCAGGATGCCTCGGACCTGCGAATCAGCGGGCCCGGCACGATCGATGGCCAGGGCGAGTCGTGGTGGAAGGCGTTCCGGCTCAAAAAAGCAGTGGGACCTTCGGCCCCCGGCGCCCACAATTAATCTATCTCGAGCACTGTCAGCGCATCGAACTCGATGACTTCTCCACGCTCAACCCGCCGAATACACACTGCTCGCTGCCCGGCTCGAAGGAGCTCACCATCGACCACGTCACGCTCACCGCGCCGGGCGACTCGCCCAACACCGACGCCCTCAATCTAAGCAGCGTGCAGAATGTGCGCATCACTCATTGCCGCATCAGCACCGGTGATGACAACATCGTGCTGCTCGGCACCGGCAACAACGATCCGGCCAATCCCGGCGTAAAGAACGTGCTCATCCAGGATTGCCAGTTTGGCACCGGACACGGCCTGTCGATCGGCAGCTTTACCTCCGCTGGTGTGCAAAATGTACGAGCGGAAAATATCACCTTCGACGGCACCACCGCCGGCATCCGCATGAAAGCCTGGCGCGACCGTGGCGGACTGGTGAAGAACATCGCCTACCGAAATATCACGATGAAAAACGTGCGGTATCCGATCTACCTCACCAGCTACTATCCCAAGCTCCCCAAAGCCCCCGACGACGATCTGCCTGCCAACGGGCAAACCAAGCGCCCGGAATGGCGCGACATCACCATCGAAGACATCACGATCACCCAGGCGCGCGACGCCATCATTGCCTGGGGCCTGCCCGATCAACCAATCGAAAATCTCAGCTTAAAAAACGTAAAAATCTCTGCCGCCCTCGGCGCCGTATTCTTCCATGCGCACGCCAATTTTGAAAACGTGGAAATCACCCCCACCAAAGGCCCTGCCCTGCAAACCTACGACGCCCAAGTGGATGGAATGAAGAGCGCACCTTACCAAGGTAACTATCAACCGTAAGCCAGCTCTCGACTACTGCGTCGCGAGCTTGGGCGCAGGGGCAGTGGTGGATTTGAGCAGGCCGTGTTTTACGAGATAGTTCGCGATGGTGCCGGTGATCATGCGCGCGGTGCGGGCGCTGTCGTCGGTGACGCCGTCTTTGGAATCGATCAAGGCAGTGGGGGCGGAGGAGAAGGGAATGGGATTGGTGGCCGCACCGGGGGTGGCGTTGCTGCCGCCAGTGGTGTTGAAGGACAGGAAGGCTTTTCCCGCGCCGGATTTTTTCACCTGCACTTGCGTCTCCAGTTTCGTGCCGCCCATACCAAGGCCGATGCCCATGCGCAGGAGGCGGCTGCCTTCGGCGACGCGGGTGATGCGGCCCTCGATCACCCAGGCGCTGGTCCTGGGAATTTTCGGGGAAGAAGCGGTTTCTGCCGCGATCCCCGCCTTGTTCAATTCGCTGACCAAATACCCCTGCACCAAGAGTTGGGTTTCCGAGGCCAGCTTGCCGGGATGCTGGCGGAATTGATTTTCCTTCACCTGCACGCCGACGGTGGAAAACGGCTCGACGACAATCACCGAGGGCGCTTTCTCACGCCCGTTGGTTTCCGATACCTTTTTTACGGAAACCGAGGCACAGGAAACGAGCAAGCTGGTTGCCAGACAGCCCGGGAGAAGACGACGAAGCAGTGCCAGATACATATCTAATGTTTCGTGCGAACGACCGCGAGCGGATGCCTATACGGCATCAGGTGGGCTCGTGGATAATGCGACCGGCTAAATTGAAACCGGAGATATCCCCGTTATCCCCATTCGCATTGAAGATATTAATCAGCCCATCGAGCACCGATGATACTTCCCGGTGAGCGGCCTTCGCGGTCTTCCATACGCGGCATGACTTCCCGCTGGGCCGACTCAGCCGGAGAAAGTGAACTACGATCCCGCGGGTAGGCGCTGATCGCTCCGCGCAACTGCTTGCGGGTAAGCGTGGTCTCCGCTTTGGGAGAACTTCCCTGCGAAAGATAGTCCAGATACGCATCGGCTCCCTGCAAATCCGCCGCCAGTGCCGAGTCCACCATTAGAACCAACACCAAAGAGTAACCGGCCAGTTTCATAACATACCTTTCCGAGAGGGGTTGAGAATGCTGCCTTTCTTTCAAGAAATCCCCGGCGCGGCAAGGCTGCAGCCAATTCTCTGTCATGTCACAATTTTCCAGTTTTCGTTTCGGCGGAAATCGCCTTACGTTGGCGGCATGTCAGAAAAAACCCGCCTTTGGCTGATGTATCCCGCCCGCCACATTACCCGCCCCGTGATCTACGAGCTGGGCAAGGAATTTGCCGTCGTCACCAACGTGCGCCAGGCCAGTGTGAATGATGAAGTCGGTCTCGTCTCGATCGAGCTCGAAGGCGAGCGCACGGAAATCAAGCGCGCCATCGCCTGGCTGGAAGAGCTCGGGGTAAAAGTCGAGCCGGTAGAGATTCAGATCATCGAAGGGTAATCAGATAGCCACCGAGGACACAGAGATCTCTGAGGAAGGCAATGACCATCCCTGTCTTTGCTCCGTGATCTCCGTGTCCTCCGTAGTTTTTCCAAATCGCCGCGCTCGCCGCGTCTGCCGCGGTAAATTACTTCACCTGTAGCATCACGATAAGCTGCCCATCCTTTGACATCGGGGCGCGGATGAAGAGCGGGCTCTTCGGCCGAGTTCGGCGGAGCTGTCCACCAGCAGACGTTTGCGCTTGTAGAGCTCGATCTCCAGCACGTAGCGGTCGCCGTCCTTTTTCTGCGAAGTGATCCGCACGGAAAAATCGCGCCCGGGAATAAGCCAGCGGCTGGCGCTGTCGGACATTTCCTTGGTGCTCTCGCCGAGCAGCTTGAAACTGTTGTAGCCGAAGACGTGCCGCATGCGGTCGGCCAACTCGGCAATCTCATCCGGCGCCGTGGGATGCTGCCGGTTGTTCGACGCCACCAGCAGCGCGGTCCAGATGCGGTCGCCATTCGTCTTCTGGTTGGTCGCAGCCGCGCTGGGCGGCGCCTGGCGGGTGCAACCAGCGGCGAGCAGGCAGAGGCAACTGAGAACGATGGCGAGCTTATTGCGCATGGGAGGCGGCGGGAGCTTCGTTGGAATCCACATCACCATCCACCCAGACGACGGTGAGATTGTTTTCCGTGCTATGGAAAGCAGTGGCAGAAAGGCCGCGATCGCCGGCATGGGTCTTCAGGACCTGCGCGACATAACGCTCACCGGTGAGCGGCTGGCGGCTCTGCGGGATGATCGCGAGCGTCAGCACCACTGCGGCGGCGATGAAGCCAAAACCCGACCACACCATGGTCGGCAGGCCAAAGAGCGACCAGCCCTTGGAAGCCGTCGCCGGAGCCGCGGCACGGGGCAATTCTGCCTCGATCTGGCGCATGATCTGACTGTTGAAAAAGTCGGGATTACTCAACTGCGGAGCCGCCCCGTGGTTGCGGAGCAAGTTGCCCAGCTTCAAGCCCTCGTCTTTTTCCGCAAAGGCCGCGACCGCGTCGGGGAACTGCGCTTCAAATTCGGCGCGTTCCACTTCGGAAAGCTGTCCGTCGAGCCATGCGGTGAATTGTTCTTCAAAGGGTTTCATAAACGTCCTTCAGCATGGTTTGGAGTTTCTTGCGGGCGTAGAACAGGCGCGACATCACGGTGCCGATCGAGCATTCCAGCACCTCGGCGATTTCGTGGTATTGCATGCCGTCCATCTCCTTCATTACGATCACCGTGCGGTGCTCGGGAGACAGGCGGTTGATGGCCTCGTCGATGCGGGACCGGATTTCTGCATTGGAAATGTTTTGCGCGGGGGCGGCGGCGCGCGAGGGGGTGGTCATCGCCCCGGGAGCGATATCCTTGAGCCCGATCTGATCGTCGAACTCCACCCCGCTCTGGATCTGCTTTTTGCGGAGAAAGTCGATCGCGACATTGGTCATGATCCGGTAGATCCACGTAAAAAAGGAGGATTGCCCACGGAACTTGTCCATGGACTTCCATGCCTTGACGAACCCTTCCTGGGCGAGATCCCAGGCATCCTGTTCGTTGCGGACCATGTTGTAAATCATTGCGTAGGCGCGGTTTCGGTATTTCGTGACCAGGTCGTTGTAAGCCTGCGTATCCCCACGGCGACAGCGTTCGACCAACGCGATGTCCTCGGCGGCGGATTGGGCAGCTTCGTCCTGCTCTGAATTCGACGAAGTCGCGGCGACTTCATTCACACTTTTTTTACTCAATGGTTTTCGCCGTAGCGCCGGCGCCACTCGGCTCGATAATCCCCCATCAGAGCAATGATGGCGTCGCGGATTTGAAATAACCGCTGGTTCAGGGTCTGGGCCTGCGCAGAGGTCAGCACCGATTTGTCTTGGAGTTCCATGGCTGCATTGAGCGCCAGAGTGGCCGCTTTGAGCGCCCGCTTGAGATAGGCGATCGTCATCCCGATCTCGTCCACATCGTCATCACAGAGAGCCGCCGCCAGTTTGGCCCCAGCCACGGCGCATTGGGTGGAGAGTTGGACGGCCTGCGGCACGTTTTCCAGCTCCTTGCGAGCGGTCAGCAATTCGTCAATCCACAGAGAAAGTTCCAAGGAAGCCGTGTAAAGGGGATGGCGCTCGATGCTTTCCTCCTCCTCGTCGTCGCACTCCTCGGCCGTCGAAAGATCTTCACAGGTGGGCTCGGCGAAATGTTCGTCCGCATCGTTCGCCCAGTCCTGCCCATCGTCATCAAGGAAGTGGTTCCAGCCCATTTCGCGGGCGATGATCTGGTCGCGGTTCGGATCGTCGAGGTATTTTTCCAGAAGCTCCATATAACGCTCGGTCTTGCGGTCCTGCTGCTGGAGAAACCGCTCCCAATCGTATTCATCCCATATTTTTTCCGGCTCTGGTTCGGAGGCCATGGCGGACAACTAAACCGCTCCCGGCGAATGTGCAAAAGATTTTCTCATCCCCGGTTATTCACCCGAAGCCGGCTCGGGCACCACATTCTGCCCCGGCATCATCGTTTGGCGGCGGAGTTGACCACACGCCGCCGCAATATCATGCCCTTTTTCCCGGCGAATCGTGGAGGGAATCTGCTCCTTTCGCAGCACCGCCATGAAGGCATCCTGCCGGTCCTCATCGGGGCGTTTCCAGTCGAGACCATCGACCAGATTGTAGGGGATGCAATTCACCTTCGCCCCCACCCGCTTCGCCACCCGGGCCAGATCAGCCGCGTGCTCGGGCCGGTCGTTGATCTCTTCAATGAGGATGTACTCAAAGGTGAGCCGCTGCTTCTTTTTCGTCGTGTAATACTCACAGGCATCCATCAATTCGCTGAGCGGATACTTGCGATTCACCGGCATGATCTGCTGCCGCACCTCGTCCGTCGCCCCGTGCAACGAGATGGCGAGCCGCACCTGCAGGGGCTGATCCGCCAGCTTGCGAATCTGCGGGGCCAGCCCGCTGGTGGAAATCGTGATATGGCGCGCCCCAATTTCCACGCCCCAATGGGAATTGATGATGGTGAGCGCCTTCATGAGATTTTCGTAATTCGAGAGCGGCTCGCCCATCCCCATGAAGACGAGATTGTTGATCCGCTCCCCGGCGATCTCCTCGATCTTGAGCACCTGCTCCACGATCTCGCCCGCATGCAGGTTTCGCGAGAAGCCATCCAGCCCGCTCGCGCAAAACTTGCAGCCGTAGGCACAGCCCACCTGCGTGGAAAGGCACAGCGTCCGCCGATCACTCGCCTCTCCATAAAGGGCGGGTGAAGCCGGAATCAGCACGCTCTCGATCAGCGAGCCATCGCCGAGCCGGAAAAGAAACTTCCGCGTCGTATCCTCCGAGCCCAGCACCCGGACGGACTGGAGATCGTCAAAGGCAAATTCCGTCGCGAGTTGCTCCCGCAACAGCGCGGGCAGATTCGACATCTCATCAAACGACTTCACCCGCTTCCGATAAATCCACTCCATCACCTGCCCGGCCCGGTATTTCTTCTGCCCCAAGGCAGCAAAGTGCGCGCTCACTTCATCGAGTGTGAGCGATTTAATGGGTGTCTTTTCGGGTGACCAACGCATGGAACTGCCAAATTTGCCCTAGAATCGCCGAGATTCCAGCAGGGAATTAGGTAAAGCACAGCCAGCGTTGCCCTTCATCCCTCTTCTCAGTGCCTCCTCGCATCTACGGTGAAAATCCTTACCCTCGGCTTCGGTTGTTTCCTTATTAAAACTCGCGCTAGCCAAACTACGCCCTTTTGGTTCAAAACGGAGGCGCAATGATCGTCCTCCTCTTGATTTTCCTCGGTGCCTACCTGTTGGGCTCGATTCCGTTTGGCCTGCTGGTCGCGAAATCGCAGGGCGTGGATATCCGCAATGTGGGCAGCAAAAACATCGGCGCGACCAATGTGTGGCGGGTGATGGGCCGCAAGTGGGGGCTGCTCACTTTTTTCAGCGATTTTTTGAAAGGGCTCGTCGCCGTGCTCGCCGCCAAGTGGCTGGGCTGGCAGGGCCTTGAAACCACCTTCTCCGCCAACGGCGCCGGGATCGTGGCGGCAGTCGGCGTGATTCTCGGGCACAACTTCCCGGTCTGGCTCAAGTTCAAGGGCGGCAAGGGCGTGGCCACTTCGCTCGGAGTGGTCTTCGGGCTGGTCCCGCTCGCGGCCGCGCTCGGCTTTGCGCTCTGGGGCCTTCTTTTCTATACCACCCGCTATGTCTCGATTGCCTCGATCTTTGCGGCTATCTCGGTCCCGGTCTTCGCCTTCTTTTACCCGGGTGATCCCGCGCTGATCGGCATCAGCGCCGTCGCGGCGGGCTTGATTGTGCTGCGGCATAAGACGAATATTCAGCGTCTGCTGAACGGCACGGAAAATCGTTTTACCCCCAAGGCAAAATCATGAGCATCCCAAAGATCGGCATCCTCGGCGCCGGAAGCTGGGGCACCGCCCTCGGCATCCTGCTGGCGAAGAACGGCAGCGACGTCGCGCTCTGGGGCCATCAGGCGGAGCATATCGCCACGATGAGCCGGACGCGGACCAACGAGGCCTACCTGCCCGGCGTGCCGTTGCCCGATAACCTGTCCCCCACCACCGAACTCGAAGCATTGGCGGATGCGCACGTGATCCTCGTGGTCACGCCGTCGCGGGCCTTGCGCGAAGTCTCGGAACGCCTCGCCCACGTGACCACCGGCGCCGGCCAGGTGCTCGTCTCCTGTACCAAGGGCATCGAGCGCGGCTCCGGCCTGCGCATGAGCGAAGTGCTGGCCCAGCTTTTTCCCGCGGCCAAAGTGGCGGCGCTTTCCGGCCCCAGCCATGCGGAGGAAGTCGGGCGCGGCATGCCCACCGCCATCGTCCTGGCCTGCGGCGACGAAATGGCCGCCCAGGAGATGCAACGGATGTTTAACAGCCCCTCGTTCCGCACTTACACCAGCGGCGACGTGGCCGGGGTGGAACTCGGCGGAGCGCTCAAGAATATTTTCGCCCTCGGGGCCGGAGTCTGTGATGGCCTCGGGCTCGGCGACAACAGCAAGGCGGCGCTCATTACCCGCTCCCTGGCCGAATTGATCCGCCTCGGCACCGCCCTCGGCGGACGCGCCGAAACCTTCCAGGGCCTGAGCGGCATCGGCGATCTGATGGTCACCTGCTTCAGCCGCCACAGCCGCAACCGCATGGTTGGCGAGCGCCTGGGGCGTGGGGAAGCGCTGGCTGATATTACGGCGTCGATGAACATGGTAGCCGAGGGCGTCCCCACCACCCGCAGCGCCTATGAGCAGGCGCAGGCCGCAAAGCTCTCGACGCCGATCATCGGACAGATTCATCGCATCCTTTACGAAGGACTCTCGCCCAAGCAGGCGATCCGTGAATTGATGGAGCGCGACCCCAAGCCGGAGAATAGTTGAAGAGCTTTTCCTCAGATTTCACCGATTAAAAACTCAGCCCTTTCGTGTGACGAGGGTAAGCATCTGCCACCACCAGATGGTCCTCCCCTGCTCTTCTGCCAGTTGGAACAACCGCCGTGCGTTTTCCGGCGCAGTGCGAATCAGCTCACGCACAGCGATGCGATTTTCCGAGGGCGTCGCGGCGGTTTCAAAATACCAGTCGAGGTCGGGTTGTTTTCGCGGCGTCAACGTGGCCGTCTGGATCTTTAAGCCAACCTTTTCGCAGAGCCCCTGCCAGGTGCGCGGGGTGAGAAAGCGATGATGGCTGGGATCGCGCAGCTTTTCCAAATGGTGCGCCCATTCCTCCGCCTCCGGCTGGTCGTCTTCGACCGTTCCATCGATGAGGACGAAATAGCCCTTCGGCTTGAGCACTCGAGCGGTTTCTTTCACAAACGATTCCGGCGAACTGAAGTGATGCGGAGCGACCCGGCAAGTGACGAGATCGAAGGACGCATCCGCATAAGGAAAGTGCTCGGCCGGATGCTGGCAGATCTCCACCTGAAGCCCGCGCTCCGCCGCCGCAGCAGCCGCGCGTTCCAGCATCGGCGCGGCGATATCCGCCAGCGTGACGTGATAACCGAGCGAGGCCACATACAATCCCGTATGCCCGCCACCGGTGGCGACATCGAGCGCCTGCGCTCCCGGCGGCAGCGAGACGCCCTCCATCGCCCGGCGAACGTCTTCCACATTTTCGAGAATATGCCCCTTGCCGTAGCGATGACTGCGCCGGGCAAATTGCTCCTGCGCCGCGCGCTGGACTTCATCAAGAGAGGTCGTCTCGCTCATGGCAGAAACGCTCAACCGCTTTGCGGACGGATGCAAGCGGTGGAAGAAGTTTTTAACCGCGGATGACGCGGATGCGCATTGAAAATGCGATACGAAAAATGAAAACCCGGCCTTGATGGACCGGGTCTTCAAGAAGACTTTTGTCGAACTTTTGTTCGCTTAATAAGGCGTTCCGATAATGCGAATCACCGGATCATTAGCCTCCTGCGTGTGGAAGATCGGGGCCGGAGTCACCGAGCGAAGTTCGTAACCAGTAAGGACGAACTCGGGATAGAACCCGTTGCTGGCTGGCTCATAGACCGTCTGCCCCGAGTAGTAGCCGTAGAGCTTGTACTCGTAGTTGTGATCGCTGCCGAGTCGGCCGAGTTCACGATCGGGCGCGAGCTTCTTCTGCTCGTTGAACATCACCAGCTTGGACTCGCTCCAGGGCTGCCCTGGCTTCCGCACGAAGCCCCACATCTTGTAATCCACCTTGTAGTAACGGCGGCCGATAAAGTAATCGCCGGGCGTTTCTTCGTGAATGGCATCGTTCATCGCGGCCCGGGCGGCGCTCACGCTGCCCGATTCATACGACGTAGTGGCGCAGCCCGTGAAGAACGCAGCGGCGAAACAGGCGAGCAGGGAAAAGACGAGTGTTTTCATGGGACTTATTCGAGACCGACGGAAGCGAGGAGCGGTTTGAGCCATTCGAGGAGTTCCACCTCCTTGAGCGAGTGCGGCTGGCCCACATCGCCGAGCAGATACCAGCGCTCGGTGTGCGAGGTGGATTCCCCGGCGGCCAGCTTGCGGAGCGGCCCGAGGGCCTCCACTTCGATCATCTCCTGGTTGGTGAAGGTCTCGAAGTTGCAGCCGCCATCGGCATAGGCCGCGCCCTCAAGATAGTCGATGACCTTGATGAAGAGCGAGCCGTTCACCAGATAGGCGATCCACTTCTCCTTGTGCGCGAGGCCGAGCTTGGCGGGCACGCCATCGGCCGTCTGCCGCAGGGTGATGAGCTGGCTGCCAAAGCGCCAGCGCGGATCGGAAAGATCGGTGTAGGGCCAGATGACCATCAGCTTGTTCGGCAGCAGGTCGCGCGGATGCTCGCCCAGCGGCGGCAGCGGAATGATTTCCAGGCCGCCCGGCTCCATTACCGTGAGGCCCCAGGTGGCGATCTCCACGGGCTCGGAGCCTTCGTTGATCGCCTTGTGCTCAAGGATGACTTCCGAGCTGTTTTCCGAAAGCCTGACCGTGCAGCTCCTTGCGGATCTTCCACGGGTCCACGCTCTCATTCACCAGCTTCACGCCCCCGGGCGACAGCAACTCGTGCGTGACCGGATTGTTGTCGGGCAGGTAGCTGAGCACCTCGTGCTCGGGCGCAATCCACAGGCGGTGACCACCGCGGATCTTCCATTCGCTCTCCCCGGAGCAGCCGAGTTGCTCGGGGTAGTTTTTCAGCACGTTCGAGCCACCGGGCGTCTTGTAGGAGATGATGCGCGGGCCGACGTCGAGGCTGATGATGAGCTCTACCTTGTCGTTAATGAGTTGCAGGTTGTTCTGCCATCCTGCGTGGGCGGTCTTTTTAATTTCCATTGAGTTGATTGCGAATCTGGTTCAAGAGCTTCCGGCTGGTCCTGCAAGTGCGCAGTTAGCGCCTCCAGGGCGCGCAGCGTCGGCGGGCTGATGTGGTGTTCCATGCCTTCGACGTCGTGATAAATAACGTCGTCGTCGATTCCAAGTAATTTCAGGAAATCGGTAAGCAACTGGTGTTTGTGGGTGATGTTCCGCGCGAGTTCCTCCCCGGCGGTGGTAAGCACGAGGCCGCGGTATTTCTCGTACTTGAGCATGCCCTCGGCATCAAGGCGTTGCACCATGTTCGTCACGCTGGCCTGGGAAATATCAAGGCTGGAGGCAATATCCACCACGCGCGCATAGCCCTTGGAGTTGATCAACTCCAGGATGCGCTCAAGGTAGTCTTCCATCGCCGCGGAGCTTCCGCGCGTGGCAATTTTTTTGGCAGCCATTCCGGCACGATAGAAAGCCGGGGAAAATGAGTCAAGACACAGGGAAGATCGAAGAGAGGGAAGTTGGTTCGCAGATACGCAGATTTTTAGGTCCGCCAAAAACGCGAAAATGCGCGAAAATAAACTCTCCCTTTTCGTGTTTTTGGCGTCTTTCGCGCCCCCCATCCCCCATCCTTTTTTATTTTAATCTGTGGGCCAAAGAAACTCTCGTTTCATATTTCCATTTGACAAAATGCTTCTTTTGGAAAACAAATTTAGCCGTGACTAATTTTAGTTCGTCGAGTCGGAATATTGGCTGGTTGCAGGGTGCAGGGGAAGCGAGTTTGCCAGAAGTGCATCGCTCGGTCGCAGTGCCGTCCCAAAAAGGCTTCTGGCGCAAGTTGCTTGCCTTTTCCGGGCCGGGCTTCCTTGTCGCGGTAGGTTACATGGATCCCGGTAACTGGGCGACCGATCTCGCGGGAGGCGCGCAATACGGCTACACGCTGCTCTCCGTCATCATGATCTCAAACCTGATGGCGATCCTGCTTCAGCACCTGTGCATCAAGCTCGGCATTGCCACCGGTCGCGATCTGGCGCAGGCCTGCCGCGATGCCTACCCAAAGCCAGTGGTGTGGTTTCTGTGGGTGCTCTGCGAACTCGCCATTGCCGCCTGCGATCTGGCGGAGATTGTGGGCTCGGCGATTGGCCTGCAACTGCTCTTCGGCATCCCGCTCGTCTGGGGGTGTGTGATTACCTGCCTCGACGTGATTGCCGTCCTCTTCCTGCAAAACAAGGGCTTCCGTTACATCGAGGCTCTGGTGATGACACTCATTGGCACCATCGGCGGGTGCTTCCTCGCCGAGTTGCTTTTTTCCAAGCCGAATCTCGGCGGCGTGCTCGCGGGCTTTGTGCCATCCGCCGAAATTTTCAAGAACCACGAGATGCTCTTCGTGAGTATCGGCATTCTCGGAGCAACCGTGATGCCGCATAATCTCTACCTGCACTCCTCCATCGTGCAGACGAGAAAATTCCAGCCCACCGAGGCAGGCCGCCGCGAGGCGATCCGCTTTGCCACCCTGGATTCCACCTTCGCCCTCACTCTCGCGCTCTTCATCAATGCCGCGATCCTCATCCTGGCTGCCGCCGCGTTTCACTGGACCGGCCATCAGGACGTCGCGCAGATCCAGGACGCATTCAAGCTGCTCAGCCCCGTCCTCGGCGTCGGCGTGGCCAGCACGCTCTTCGCCATCGCCCTGCTCGCCTCGGGCCAGAACTCGACCCTCACCGGCACGCTCGCCGGGCAGATCGTAATGGAGGGCTTCCTCAACTTCCGCATGCGCCCGTGGCTGCGCCGCCTCGTCACTCGTGCCATTGCGATCGTGCCCGCAGTGGTGATCATCGGCATCTATGGTGAGAGCAAGACTACTGCGCTCCTCGTCGTCAGTCAGGTCGTGCTCAGCATGCAACTCGGCTTCGCCGTCTGGCCCCTCCTCCGCTTCACCAATAGCCGCCAAAAAATGGGCCCGTTCGCCAACCCGCTCTGGATCAAAATCCTCGGCTGGCTCACCGCCACGATCATCATCGTGCTCAACTTGAAGCTGCTGGTGGACACCTTTTTTCCCGGCCTGCTGGGTCCCGTCTCATAATCGGGCCCCGAACTTCCCTGCTTGTTTTCACGCCCGTCATTTCCTCGGTGAGAGCATTGGCTCCAGCCCAAAAGCCCTTGCTGGTCAGCAAGCTCTGGAACAATCACGCCGCTCATCCAGACGAAGTTCTCGTGTCCTCGAGCAACTGGTGGAACTGAATCGGCGCATGGAAACCTACCGGCGCGATCCCAACTTATCACTTGCCTCTTAGGCAGCACTTTGATAAACAAATTGGCCATGGGCGATGGTGCACCAAAGCTTCCCCCGTCTTTCACGCTTTGCGACGATGGCGCATGCGGTGAAGCGAAAAAACGCGACGTCACAACTGGCGAAGGCGCCAAACAAAAATCCGTGCCCGAAGTCGGGTGCGGGAAGTCCGAAAAATGCGGTTCCGGCGGCTGCTACTGCCAGCTCTTTCTTCGCCGCGAAGGCGAGAAGCATAAGGACGACACCTGGGAAATGGCGCCCATGGATGGCCAGGGATTTACCCGCGAACGCGAAAAGCACGACTACCGCTGCTTCTGCGTAAAGCCAGTGCTCCCCGCTGGCTACAGCCTTCATGCCTGCGGCGAGTGCAAACTGGAATCCATCGGCGAAGGCGGCACGCGGCAGATCAAGTGCGTGGGCCAATGCCCCGGCGAAGCCCATTGCCACCTGTTCCGCATCAAACTCCCCGAGAAAAACAAGGATCACAAAGACCCGTGGGAACATGCCGCCGATCCTGGCGATCTGCTCATGCCTGCCGAGGGCTTTTACTACCGCTGCTTTTGCGTAACGAAAGAGGAAAAGAAGGACGGAGAGAAGAAATAAGCCCCCGATCTACGCTACTCTTTTTCGAGTCGGGCTCCTCCATTCATCCGGGCGATCACGCGTAATCCATGCAAGACCGCACGACTGCGGAGCACGACCTTATTAGGTGGGTCGGTCTCCTTGTAAGGGTAATAATCGAACCCAATACCATTGGCATCGTTTCCACCCATTGGGCTGTTCAATGACTTTCGATCGGCAAGATAATTAGGAATCAAAGCATCGAGTGATGGCGGAAATTCGCCATCGTGATCTAGTGCATAACCTTTACAAGCAGCAACGATTTGGAAGGCATTGCTCACCGCAACAGTCACCGGTGCTCTTTGGGCACGAGCTGACAACGGATCAACTACCAACAGCAGTAAGATCATCGCGAAGCTTGGCAACATCCTAATTACCACCACTCGCAAAGGTCGCCAGCCCGCCTGATTCGAAATCACGCGTAAGACTAATAACAAGCCCAGTAAAAGTGAACTTGCCAAATTAAACCCCGCCCCGAGCAAGCATATCGCCCCATATACCGGTGGAGCCTCAGATAAAATCGTCCCTAAGCTCAATAAGAGCAATGCAAAGCCCCAAGCGGCCAAGCCGAGCCACAACATCCACTTCGAGCCCGCCGTGTAATCGTACGGTAGTTGCGGTTGAGAATAGACACCTAGCGGATCCATAAGAAGGACAGATTCAACTTAACGCCTCTATTTCATTCCTACGATGTAAAAATCGTCCCGAAAAATGTGTCTTCAAAAAGAAAACACCTGCAATCCGGCGCAAAGTGTGGATTTGATCTCACGTTCATTTTTGGGAGTTCACGCCTATGAAGATTCATCTCTTTCAACACGTGCCCTTCGAGGGGCTGGGAAAAATCGCCGACTGGATTCGCGAGCGCGGTCACGAGCTCACCGAGACTCATTTCTATCGCGGCGACCAGCCGCCCGCCGCCGACGCTTACGACTGGCTGATCATCATGGGCGGCCCGATGAATATCTACGAGCATCGGAATCACCCATGGCTGCCGGTGGAGAAAAAAGCGATTGGCGAAGCCATCGCCGTCGGCAAGCGACTCCTCGGCATCTGCCTCGGCGCACAACTCATCGCCGACGTGCTGGGCGCAAAAATCTACCAGAATGCCGAGATCGAAGTCGGCTGGCTCCCGGTGCAATTCGACGAGACCGCCCTCGCTGCCTCACCGCTCTTCGTCCGCTTCCCCAAGGTACTCATGCCACTCCACTGGCACGGCGACACCTTCGATCTCCCTCCCGGGGGCACGCTGCTCGCTTCCAGCGAGGGCTGCCGCAACCAGGTCTATCAAGTCGGCGATAAAATCGTGGGGCTGCAATTCCACCTCGAAGTCACCGCCGCCGATGTGGACGCCTGGAGCGCCCACGTCCCCACGGAAGCAGGACGCTTCATCCAAAGCACCGACGAAATGCGCGCGGGCATGGGCCATGTGAAAGAGACGCATCCGGCGCTCTATGAGCTGCTCGATGCGATGGCACGGTAGTTTGGTGCGCGCGCTGTTTTTATGCCGGTGCGACAGCCGCACTAGCCGTGGCTTTGGCGCATCTCCTTTTCTCTCATCGCGATTATTGCGTGCATCCATCACCAGAATCGTTATTTTTTTAGCTGCAATCAAAATGCAGGTGCTGATCGGATATGCATTGATCGTGTGGGGTGGTTGCACCCTGTTTTCCGCTTTTAAGAGCCAGGAATACTGGAAAGCAAATAGCTGGCGCTTTGGCGTTCGCTACTCTACGGAAGCAACGCATCCTTCTTCCTTTCAAAATCTCATTACTCTGGGCTATATCGACGGTGGCTTGAAAATCGGGCTGGGGCTGCTTTGTGTGGCCGTCGTTCGTAAAGTGGAAAACAGCGATCCTTTGCTGCCCAAAGTTTGAGCGGAATAGTTCTCCGGGAGGCACTGGCAATTTATGCTCGGCCCCTTTAGAGTTCCTTCATGACCACCCCCGATTTCACCACCGACTGGCGGCTGCGCTCGCAGTACACGGCGCAAGGCGGAATCAGCGCGATTTTTTCGGACAAGGTCTTGGATTATGTGGCATCTCGCCCCGGTTATCCGGCCCCGCTTTTTGAGACGCTGGGCGCACGATGTGCCTTGTCTCCGGGCGCGCAGATTGTGGATGTGGGCGCGGGCACCGGGATTCTCACCCGCGCCTTGCTGGAACAAGGGTGGAAGGTCACGGCGGTCGAACCTAATGCGCCGATGCGAATGGCAGCCGAGGCCGAACTTTCTCCCTACCCCGGCTATCGCAGCGTAGAAGGCACGGTCGAGGCGATGCCGGTGGAGAGCAGCACAGTCGAGCTTATCACGGCGGCACAGGCGTTTCATTGGTTCGATGCCATCCCAGCCCGTCACGAATGCCGGCGTGTGCTCAAACCGTATGGTCAGGTCGCGCTGATTTGGAACGATTGGGAAGACGGCGACCCGCTTCATCTTGCGTTCGACCATCTCGCCGCCACCTACGGTGGGACGAAGCGCAGTGCGCTGGTCGCCCACGAGGATCGCAAAGATGTGCCGCTCTTTTTCGGCGGCTCGCATTATGAGCAATTTCACTGGCCCAATGCGCAGCAACTCGATGAAGCCGGTTTCCACAGCCTTATCTTTTCCCGTTCTTACATTCCAGCCCGCGAAACGGAGGCCGGGCGAGAAGTATCCAGGGAAGCCTCCCGCATCTTTCAACAATTCGCTGAGGAATCACGGATCACCATCCGCTACCGGACAGTGTTGATGCTGGGACGCCCCGAGGAACCACAGCCCCATGAATAGCGATGGCTTCCCCGGCGGGCTTAAGGCAGAGTGCCGTCGTATGATGCGCTTGCTTTTGATGCTCGGATGGTTGTTGCTGCCTGCGGTTTGGGCCTGGGGGCAGGAGCGGCATTTGCTGGGCGAGTTGAAGGAAGTCCCCTTCAGTGACCTTTCCGAGTCGCAGGTCAGCCTGCTTGGGCAAAAGGCGCTCGCCATCCAGCCCGATGGCTGGCACCACGCCGAGACGAAGAATTTCATCTACCATTTCCAGCACAATTTCGTCGCCACGCCCGTCTCGGTGGAGGCCGAGTTCTACTACCAGTTCATCGCCAAAGATCTGCAACGCGATACCTCAGAATGGGAGCACAAGAGCCACATCTACATCTTCGAGCAGCCGGAGGACTGGCATACCTTCCAATCCAGCGCGGCGCTGGAGCCATGGACCGGTGGCATTCATTCCGGCGGCGATCTCTTCATCGTGCGCAATCCCGCCTACAAGTTCAAAGGCCACTCGCTCGCGCATGAAATCGCGCATCTCGTCGTCTTCCGCTTTTTCGGCAATGGGGTGCCCCGCTGGCTCAACGAAGGCTACGCCGAGAATGTCGCCCTCCGCTCGTGGAGCAGCTATTTCCGCGCCCGCGGCTACTCCGCCAAGCCGAATTCAACTGCCGTCGCTCCGGAGAATTACCTCCCGCTCTCCGAGCTAACTGAGATGATCGAATACCCGAGCGACGTGCAGAAGGTGGAGGCGTTCTACAACGAATCCGAGCGTCTCACCCGCTTCCTTGAGACGACCGACAAGGTCGCCTTCGTAGAATTCTTCGGCGCACTGGCGCAGGGCAATCGCACCGAAACTGCACTCGACAAAGCCTACGGCACTCACTTCCCGAGCCTCTCCGGGTTGGAAGCCCAGTTTAAACCCTATGCTTCGAAAGATTACGATGAAAGCGATTCGCAATAGTCTTCTCGCCCTCGCATGTTCTCCCCTGCTCTGTACGATCGCGGCTCAGGCACAGGATGATTTTGACCGGGCCTTCGGTCACGCGACCTCGGCCTCCCAGCCCCTGATGCCTCAGACAGCCCCCCCGCCGGAGACCCCGCTCGTGGAGCAGCCTTGGGACGCGCTCTCCGAGCACACCACCAGCGAGCTTGGCATGAAGGCCCTCTCCATTCACTCCGACCAATGGCGGCATGCCGAGACCCCGCATTTCATCCTGCACTTCCGCAGGGTCACTGAGGCACGCAAAGTGGCGCGGGAGGTGGAATTCGACCTGTGGTACGTCGCCAGGACCCTCCAGGCCGGCCCCGAGCGGTATGCGAAGAAGTCCGACGTCTATATCTTCAAGGATACGGAAGAATGGAAAGCCTTCCTCACCCAATCTGGCGTACCCCCGTGGGCAGGCAGCTTTGCGCACGGGGATGATCTGTTCCTCAACGTCCGTGGCGATACCAATGGCGACCAGTTCGATTCCAATACCCTCGCCCACGAGACGACCCACGCCGTGGTCGCCCGCATCTACCCCGGCAAGCAGTGGCCGCTCTGGCTCAGCGAGGGCTTTGCGGAATATATGGGCCGCGCCAGCGTCGCCGCCCGCACCCACCAGTCCGCCCGTGGCAACCAAGTCTATTTGGAAAATGCCGAGATGTCACTCAACGACATGCTGGCCCTCCAGCATTATCCGACGGACGAAATGACCGTCTATCAGCTCTACCAGAGCGCCGAAAAACTGGTCCGCTTCATGTTCAACCAACTGCCACCCGAGCGCTTCCCAAAATTTGCCGATGCCATGATGAATGGAGAAACGCTGGACGCCGCGCTCCAAAGTATTTATGGCGACAAGGTGAAAGACTTCGCCACCTTCCAGCGCCAATACGCCCGTTTCATCCGATGACCGCCACCAAAGCCACAACCACCTCTATTTACGCCGTCGTCGGCTCCGACGAATCCGAGGTAAAACGCGAGGCGCTGGAACTCTCCATCCAATTATGCCCGGCGAGCGGGGCGGATTTCGGCGTGGAAACGGTGGATGGCGTGACCGACAACGCCGAGCAGGCCACCCAGCGCATCCTGCAAACAGTGGAGGCGCTCCAGACGCTCCCTTTCTTCGGCGGCGAAAAGCTGGTCTGGCTCAAGAATGCGGATTTCCTCGGGGACAGTGTGACCGGTCGCGCTGCCGGGGTGCTGGAGGCGCTGGAGAAACTGACCGAAGTGCTCACCGCCGGCCTGCCCGAGGGGACCCGCTTGCTGCTCAGCGCAACGGAGATCGACAAGCGTCGCTCCTTTTTCAAGACCCTCGGCAAGATCGCCGACGTGATCATTCACGACAAACTTGATGCCAGCCGCAGCGGCTGGGAGGAGGAAGCCGCTGGAATGGTCGAGACCCGCGCCCGGGCGCTCGGCCTGCGCTTTCAGGGCGATGCGCTGGAGCTTTTCACCCTCTTCACCGGCGGCGACACCCGCGCCATAGCCGGGGAATTGGAGAAAATGGACCTCTTCCTCGGGGCCGAACGCCGCGAGATCACCCGCGAAGACGTCCGCATGCTCACGCCCATGACCCGCGCCGGGGTCATCTTCGAGCTGGGCAACGCCCTCGCCCGCCGCGACCTGCCCGAGTGCATCAAGCTCATCGACCAGCTCATGGAACAGGGCGAATCCGCGATCGGCATCTTGCTCGTCGCGATTGTCCCCACTGTTCGCAACCTGCTGTTGGTGAAGGATTTGATGCAGCGCCATAAACTTTCCAAGCCCCAGCAGCCTCACTTTTTTGTCGGCTCGCTCAACCGCCTGCCGCCGGAAGCGACCGCCCATTTGCCGCGCAAGAAGGACGGCGGGATCAATGGCTACGCCCTCGGTATCGCGGCGATCCAGGCCCACCGCTTCCAGTTTGAGGAACTCCGCAAGATGCTCGCCGCCTGTCTTACGGCGAACATCAAATTGGTGAGTTCATCCGGTGACCAAAGGTTGGTCCTCACCGAAATTTTCGCCTCCCTGGCCGGAAAATCGCCCGGAAAGTGAAACTTCCGAGCCTTTAATGGGGTTGAATATCATTTGTAATGAAGCAGATATGCTTATGTTTGAGGCAATTGCGTGACACCGACTGCGAAAATTAGAAAATTTTTCAAAAATCAGTTGCGCACCTCGGGATGTGAGGTAATCTCTTCTTATCAATTTTGAAGATTGTTCTGGGGGGAACATGAGCCCTTCGCGGTCACTCGATCGCGGGGGGCTCAATCTTTTTCGGGGGGAAACATTTTTAACCACGGAGAGCACGGAGGACGCAGAGAGGAAGAATTTTAAACTGCGGATTTTGCGGATGGGCGCGAATGAAAATGTCCTAAGCTGCAGCCCTACCAGCTACCCCACGCCGACGATTCACCCCCTCCCTGTCCTCAGTTTTCTCCGTAGTTAAAAATCCCCCTCTCCTTGGTGTCTTGGTGCCTTGGTGGTTAAATCCCGTCCGCGCATTTTGCATTGGCGGCCATCGGGTTTCCTCTACAGTCGCGCGATGATTATGACTTTCCTCACCAAGTATCGCGAAGCCGGGCTCCTTCTCCTGCGCGTGGGCTTGGGTGTGATTTTCATCCTCCACGGCTGGCCGCTCCTCGTGGAAGGCCCGAAAGAGTGGATCAAGCTCGGGGCCGCCATGCGCTTCCTCCACGTGGATATGTTCCTCAAATACTTCGGCCTGGCCGCCGCAGTCAGTGAGGTCGCCGGGGGCGCGCTGATGATCCTTGGCTGCCTCTTCCGCCCGGCCTGCCTGCTGATGGCCTTCACCATGACGGTCGCCACCATCATGCATTTTCACAAGCACGACGACTTCGATCTCCACACCTCCCACTCCCTGTCGATGGCGATCGTCTTCTATTGCCTGCTCCTCATCGGCCCGGGCAAATACAGTGTGGACAAGCAGTAACGAAGGAATTCATTACAAAAATTTGTCGTGATATCCTGTTGCGACAGAATCTCAAAAGCTGCTATTCTGTTGCTTCAAACCCATGATTCAGCCCACGCCGATCAACCTCTGCCATGCCCGTTGCGGGCAGTTGTTGCGTATTGTCTCCCTGCAAGCGGGCATTGCCGAGTGTGACCGGCTGCGCGAACTAGGCTTCTGCGAATCCGCGCGGGTGTGCAAGCTTTCCGAGGGCGGCGCGATGATCTGCCGGTTGCAGGGAATTCGCGTGGCCATCGGGCGGGAATTGGGACGGCATGTGCTGGTGGAGCCCGTAGCGGCATGAGCAGCGACGCACCGCCACCGGAGCCCCTCAGCGCCTTTACCATAGGTCAACGCGGTCGCATCGTCTCATTTACCCTGGAGCCCGGCCAGCGCCAGCGGCTGCTCGAAATGGGCGTCACCACCGGCACCGAGGTCCAGGTCGTCCGCTTTGCCCCGCTCGGCGATCCGATCGAAATCAAGGTGCGCGGCAGCCATCTCTCGCTGCGCAAGAACGAAGCGGCAGGCATCTTCGTCGCCCGCCTCTAGCCAGCTTTTCCGTTTCCCTTCGCCGCCTTTCTCCCGCTTCTCTCAACTTTCGCCCACGCGGTTCGCATGTCCGTCACCACACCAGAAATCATTCGCCACGTCGCCATTGCCGGGAATCCGAACTGCGGCAAGAGCACCCTCTTCAACGCCCTCACCGGCCTGCGCCAGAAGGTGGGCAACTATCCCGGCGTGACCGTGGAGAAAAAGACCGCCCGCTTCTACGGCAGCCATGGCGAGACGATGAACCTGCTCGACCTGCCGGGCAGTTACAGCCTGCAGATCCGCTCGCCCGATGAGGCGGTCGCCCGCGATGTCCTGCTCGGGCGGCTGGCCGACACGCCGCGCCCCGATGTGATCATTGCAGTCGTCGATGCCTCGAACCTGGAGCGCAATCTCTATCTCGTCGCCCAGTTGCTGGAGATGAAAATCCCGCTCGTCCTCGCGCTGAACATGGTGGATATGGCCGAGGAAAACGGCATCACCGTGGACGTGCAGGCGCTGGAAACCGCGCTCGGGATTCCCGTCATTCCCACCGTCGCGAAGACCGGCCACGGCCTCGTCCCGCTCCGCCAGGCCCTCTCCAAGTCTCCCCTCGCCGCTCCGACCCGGCGCGCGCCGCTGCCGCTGGTGATCGAGCGCGAGGCCGCGCAACTGGCCGCCCGGCTCGAGGTCGCGGAGGACGTCCGCTTTCCCGAGGCCCTGCTGCTCCTCACGCTCCACGAGGCTGCCCTGCGCGATCTCAACCTGCCCGCCGCGCTCTTGCAGGAGATCCACGCCGCCCAGCAGCGCGTCCGCGATGCTTCGCTCGATCCCACCGCCGCCCCGGTGGAAGCGCGCTATGCGTGGATTCAGGGCATTTGCGAAAAAGCCGTCCACAAGGCCGGGGGCCCGCAGCTTTCCCTGTCCGACCAGCTCGATGCGTGGCTGACCCACCGTTTCTGGGGCTGGGCCGCCTTCCTCTTTGCCATGGCGTTGATGTTCTTCTGCATCTTCACCATCGCCCAGTATCCGATGGGGTTGATTGACGACGCGAGCGGCGCGATCAGCGATTTCGTAAAGGCCCACCTGCCCGACAGCGATCTGCGCGGGCTCCTCACCGACGGCATCATCGCGGGCGTGGGCGGGGTGCTCGTCTTCCTGCCGCAGATTCTCATCCTCTACTTCTTCCTCGGCATCTTGGAGGACACCGGCTACATGGCCCGCGCCGCTTTCATCATGGATCGCCTGATGTCCCGCGTGGGCCTGCATGGCAAGTCCTTCATCCCCATGCTCAGCTCCTTTGCCTGCGCGATTCCCGGCATCATGGCCACGCGCACGATTGAGAACCGCAAGGACCGCCTGGTCACCATCCTCGTCGCCCCGCTCATGAGCTGCTCCGCCCGTCTGCCGGTCTATGCGATCATGATCGCGGTGCTCATGCCGATGGCGAATGCCTTCCAAAAAGCAGGCGTCATTCTCAGCATGTATCTCGTCGGCATCGTCGCCGCGTTTGGCATGGCCTGGGTTTTCAAGAAGGGCCTGCTCAAGGGCGAGACGCCGATGCTCCTGCTTGAGCTCCCGCCCTATCGCCTGCCCTCGTGGAAAACCGTCGCCCTCCGCATGTGGGAGCGCAGCGGGCTCTTCCTTCGCCGCGCGGGCACGATCATTCTCTCCCTCTCGATCCTGCTCTGGGCGCTGGCCACTTTTCCGAAACCCTCCGATCCGAAGGCCACCTCCGCCGAGGCCCTGGAAATGAGCGTCGCCGGGCAGATGGGCCGCTTCATCGAGCCCGCGATCAAGCCGCTCGGCTACGACTGGAAAATCGGCATCGGCCTCATCGGCAGCTTTGCCGCGCGCGAGGTGTTCGTGAGCACGATGTCGATCGTCTATAACGTCGAGGGCAACGATCACGAAGACACCGCGCCGCTGCGCGATACGATGATCCGGGAGAAGCGCGCCGATGGCTCGCCCGCCTTCACCCCGCTCGTTTGCATCGGCCTCATGGTGTTCTATGTTTTAGCCATGCAGTGCATCAGCACCGTCGCCATCGTGAAACGGGAGACCAACTCCTGGCGCTGGCCGCTTTTCCAGATCGCCTATATGACGGCCCTCGCCTGGATCGGCGCCTTTGTCGTTTACCAGGGCGGGCGCCTGCTCGGCTTCCACTAATCGCTGCCATGAATCCCAATCTCGATCATCTCCTCGTCTCCGCCCTCATCATTGGCGCGGCCTTCTTCCTCTTCCGCCGCTTCTTCCCCGGCAAAAAGGCCGCCAAGAAAGGCTGCGGGAGCGGCTGCGGCTGCGGAAGCGTGCAGAAGAAGTAACTTGGAGTCTTTACCTTCGGCGACAAGCTGCCTATTTTGGCGCTATGAAACATCTGGCGGAGTTGTTTTCTTATGGGCTGAACTATGTCGGTCGGGTTTATGCCCGGGGCTGGAGCATGATTGGCAGAGCTTTCCTGGCCTTCCTTATCGTTTCTCTTTTTCTTAGCCCTTTGAACCTCATCGGCTGGCGGCTGAATGAACTCCCTTTTATTTCGCACCAAACTGCACCGAGTCATGCCTTGGTTCTAAGCGGACTGGCGATCCTACTTGTTTATATTCCGCTTGTTTTCTACGTGGCAGGTTCATGGGTTGGCTTTTGTCGTCGCATCGACGGGTGTGATGCCAGCCATGATACTACTTCGGAAGGCAGCCATAAAGAATCGCTGCAAAGCAATTAACTTTACTTCTCGGGACCAAGCGGAAGCCGGGGCACTCACTTGTCCCGCCAACAGCAGTTGCCCTCCAGCAGCAGGATCGGAGACTCTTGGACGCAATCGATAACCACCCTCGCAATTGATTTTCGAGAAACGCTCCCGTCTGTGCGCCAGTTTCTCATGAGCTGGCAGCGAACGTTCCGCAAAAAAATCGAATAAACCGGACAAAAATGCGGACTCAATAAGCTGAAGGGAAAATTTTCTATGACAAGAGTGTGTGCGATGATGATGGGCCTGGCGATGGCGGGAATGACAGCGCAGGCGGCAGACAGGATTACGGGGGCTTTTGGGCTGAAGTTTGGCGACCCGTTTGAGCCGAAGACGGAGCCGGTGTCGAAATACGGGGTGAAGGATGCTTATGAATTCAAGCCGGAGAAGGCGAATGGGGCGTTTACCACCTATCTGGTGAAAATTACGCCGACGACCCATCGCATCTACCAGATCGTGGCGGTGGCCCGTACGCCGGAGATCTCAAAGGCGGATGAGCTGGCGGCAAAAGTGTGGGCAGTAGTGCGGAACAAGTATGAGGACAAGCCAACGGCTGAAGAACTCGTCAACACGCAAACCCGGGCCCTGGGAGATGCTGCAGGGTCGGTTTCGGTGGATGCATTCCAGGCTGGGAATGGCGCTTTTGGGCAGACGCACCAAACCATCGAAGGACGAAGAACATCAATCCGTCTCGACGCGGACACCGCCCCGACAGCCTCGCCTTCTCCTACGGTATATGGCTGCAAGATCACCTACGAAGACTACGATCTCAAGCGACAGGGGGATGCCGAACGCTTCGAGAGCAAACAAAAGGAGCTGCGCGAAGGCGTGGATGCGACAGGGCTGTGAAAGGTCGCTCCGGTAATGACCGATGGAACGGTGATAACCTCCACTTCGACGAACCAGTTTTTCTTCCGAAACGAGCCGGTTCCATGCTTTCCTTTGCCAAGGGGGTGGAGCATTGTTTTGCCGCGCAAAGCAACTTATGCACGTTAGAAAAGCAGAGAGGGCAGATGCTCCGCTGATTGCGGCGGTAATCCATCGCGTCCAGGAAATCCGGGCCGTTGCCGGGCAGGACCAGGCGGTCACCACGGCAACGGTGGCCGCCAATCTGGCCCGAATCGACAGCAGCGGTGAATCGAGCGCCTATGTCGTGGAAAACGAGACCGGTGAAATCGCCGGGTATTGCGCGGTCCATTGGGTGCCGTTTCTCTTTTTACGAGGCGGCGAGGCTTATGTGACCGAGCTGTTTATCCGACCGGCGGATACGGGCCGACGGCTGGGCACCACTTTGCTGGAGGTGGTGGTGGCGGAGGCCAAACGCCGGGGCTGCGCGCGGCTTTCGCTGCTGAATGGCCGGGATGGGGCCTCCTATCAGCGCCAGTTTTATCGCCAGCTGGGATGGGTGGAGCGCGATCGCATGGCGAACTTTATTTTACCGATCGCGGTCGATGCCTGACCGGGGGAGCGAAGCAACCACGCATCGCCTGATCCAGAAAAGATCGCGGCCATCCCTGACCGATCGCCCCGGAGCGTGGGAACGAGGAGAAATATTGGGCTGCGCGTGGGGGGCGAGACGTGTCTCGCGTGGTGAAAGCGGCGACAGGTCGCCGCAGTCCAAGGGCGCGGGGACGAAGGATGTTTTTGGGCGTAGTTGGGGGCATTTACCAACGCTATGATCCAGAGGGTATGCTGGGGCACTTGGTTTGCGCGGCGAACAGGAGCGAACGAGCGATTCCCGGGCGGCACGTTCATTTGGCGCTCGTATTCAAGCAAACGATGTGGCATGAGCGGGCGGCTTTGAAAAATTTGATGTCGAGGATGCGCTCCATTCCATGAAGGTTCATTTGCTGAGTTGTGAAACGCACGCGGAGGCGCGGCGGCATCAGGAGGCGCGGTTGCGGGAATTGTGGGAGCTCTCGTCGAAGCGGCATGAACTGGTGGAGGACCCGGCGGAGGCGGAGATGATCTTTGTGGGGAATGTGCGGGAGCAGCACTGGTTTCGCAGCCTGCGGGAGCATCCGGTGGTGAACCGGTATCCGGAGCGATGCTTCCTGGCGACGGAGGGGGATGACTGGAAATTCCCGCCGTTGCTGCCGGGGGTGTATTGCAGCGGGCATCGACGGATGGCGTTTCCCTGGCGGTATCGCTCGGCGAGCTTTGAGCTGTATCCGCCGGCGTTCAAGAACCATTACCTGGGCACGCTGACGGCCCGTGGTTACGAGCATCCGAAGCGGTGGCTGGGGTCGTTCATGGGGCGGCGCTCGCACCGGGTGCGGGACGACTTGCTGGCGCTGGAGTTGCCGCAGGAGTTCCTGGTGAAGGATACGACGAGCTTCGATGTCTTCACGCATGTGACCGAGGGACGGGCAGAGCCGCAGGCGGCGTTTGCGGAGATTTTGCTGAGCTCGAAATTTGCGCTCTGCCCCCGCGGCAGCGGCGCGGGGACAATGCGGGCCTTTGAATCGATGCAGATGGGGGTGGCCCCGGTGATCATGAGCGATGACTGGATCGTCCCGCGCGGGGTGGACTGGAGTGAGTTCGCCATTTTTGTGAAGGAGAAGGAGTTGGAGCGCCTGCCCTCGATCTTGCGGGCGCAGGAGGACCGGCACGCGGAGATGGGGCGGAAGGCGAGGCAGGCGTGGGAGCAGTGTTTCGCGCCGGAGACGTTTTTCGATTATCTGATCGAGCAGTTTGTCTCGCTCCGCGCGGAGCGGAAGGTGCCGGAGGTGGTGCTGTGGAAGTGCCGGGATATTTTCGTGACGTATGGGCGGGTGAAGGAGAAACTGAAAGCGTTGCAGGGGAAATGAAAATACGCCCGTGATGACGTGGAGTGCTGACTTTCCTCTCGACTCAACCTTTGTCGATTTATAACAAACTGAAGCGATGCTCCGCGCCGTCGTCGATACCAACGTCATTTTCGCGGCACTGTATTCCAATGCGGGGGCTTCCTATCGACTACTGCAGTTGCTTGTCGGCGGACATTGGAAGCTGGTCATCAGTAACGTTCTTCTCGCGGAATACGAAGAAGTGTTGAAAAGAAATGTGTCCAGCCTCGGCATGAGCGTGCAACAGCTCGAGGACTTTTTAGATTCGCTGTGTGCAATTGCAGAGCGACATCACTTGAAAAGCCAATGGATCCCAATTTTGGACGATCCTGACGATGAGGCACAAGTTCATCTGGCATCGGAAGCTTCTACGGATTACATTGTGACACACAATTTGAAGCACCTCAACCCGGCGCGGACGCTGGGAATACAGGTAATTACACCCAAAGAATTTCTAACAATTCTCAAAGACCTGCCATGACCACGATCAGCGCCCAAGTTCCCGATTACCTGGCCCAACTCGCTCAAGAAGTCGCACGGAAGGAAAACGTGACGGTGGATCAAATCGTTGCGCTGGCTCTTTCCGCGCAGGTTTCTGCATGGAAAGTGCGTGAGGACATGGAAGTGCGGGCCCAGCGTGGCGAGAGCGCAGGTTTGGAGAAAATTCTCTCGAAAGTACCGGGCCGATCCCCGCTGGCTGGAGACGAGTTATAAGTCGGCGTACCATCATTGGACATCGCGGCTACTTTCATCCAAAGTCCGGCGCATGAGCATGATTGAGGCGCAGGGCCTGACCAAAATCTACCGCACTTACAAAAAGGAACCCGGGCTGCTGGGGGCGGTAAAGGGACTGGCGCGCCGCAAGTATGAGGAGACGCGGGCGGTGGATGGGGTGACGTTTTCGATCGAGGAAGGCGAGTTTGTGGGCTTTCTCGGGCCGAATGGCGCGGGCAAGACGACGGTGCTCAAAATGCTCTCGGGGCTGCTGAACCCGAGCAGCGGCTCGGCGAAGGTGCTGGGCTTTACGCCCTGGGAGCGGAAGGACGAGATGAAGCGGCAATTTGCGCTGCTGATGGGGCAGAAGAACGCCCTGTGGTGGGACCTGCCGGCGCGGGAATCGCTGGAGCTGAACCGGGCGATCTATGGAATCGACCGCAAGGTTTTCCAACAAATCGTAGGCGGCCTGTGCGAGCTGCTGGAGGTGACGCACAAGCTGGATGTGATGGTGCGCGAGCTCTCGCTGGGCGAGCGGATGAAGATGGAGCTGATCGCGGCGCTGCTGCATACGCCGCGGGTGCTCTTCCTCGACGAGCCGACGATCGGGCTGGATGTGGTGAGCCAGAAGAAGGTGCGCGAGTTTCTCAAGCAGTACAACCAGGACCATCGCATCGTGACGATGCTCACGAGCCACTACATGCAGGACATCGAGGAACTGTGCCAGCGGGTGATCATCATCGATCACGGGAAGATTTTCTTCGACGGGCCGCTGGAGGCGATCATCGATCGCTTTGCGACGCACAAGATTCTAAGTCTTGGGTTTGGCGATTCGGCGACGCGGGATTTCCGCGAGTTCGGCGAGGTGCTGGAGCAGGATGCGCAGACGGTGAAGCTGAAGGTGCCGCGGGCGAAGGTGACCGAGGTGTGCCGTCAGTTGCTGGGGCGGCATCAGGTGACGGATATCAACGTGCAGGAGATCCCGGTGGAGGAGGTGATCCGGCAGCTCTTTGGCGAGCACCAGGCGGAGACGGCGGCGGCGGAACTGGCGGCGAATGGGGAGTAAATCTTCACTACGAAGGCACGAAGGGGGAAGGAGCCAGCTAAACACACGAAATTAACGAAAAGGAAATTGCCCCCGCTTTTCGTTTCATTTTGCGTCTTTCGAATGGCCTAGGTTGGGTTCACGAATTGCAAAACAGAAGGCGAAAACCACGCCTTTCCGCACGGAGCTTCCCAGTCGCGCGGTAGCCACGGCCCTGTGGGCCGTTGGGGAAGAACGGGCCGTGGAATCGCAGCGCTCTGCCAAAAATCGCGGCGCAATGATCACTCCCTTTGGAACTGGATTTTTGCCAGAGCATCGTCTTTCCCCAACGGCCCACAGGGCCGTGGCTACAGCGATATCAGACCATGGATCGCCTTCATGACCGGAAGGACCTGCTTGGAAATTCGTGAGCACAGCCTAGAGTCCACAACGCTCCGTTCGGGCGTTTCATTCGCTGTTCACTTTTTGCTGGAAAGCGGGGGCGGGGTTTCTGAGTATCGGGGGTGACGCAGATTTTTTAAGGGATTCATGCGTCGTTGGATTTATTACCCATGAATACTTCATCCACGGTTCCAGGTCCGAAGCCGGTTTCGCTCCAGGCGATGTTCAATCCGAAGGAACTCTGGCAGACGCCGAAGCGGCTGCCGGTGATGATCGCGGCCCTGGTGGCAGCGGTGGTGTTTATCGCGCTGCTGACGCTGATCCTGCCCGGGCGCCCGGGTGAGCTGGTGCTCGACCATCCGTCGAAACATTTCATTTACCCCTTCACGATCCAGAACTTCATGCACCTGATTTTCTTCGTGGGGCTCGGGGAGCTGTATGTGCGGTGGCGGATCGGCTGTCGCGAGGAGAATTTCCTGCAGGAGAAGCTGCTGCCGGAGGATGACCACACGGTATTGGAATCGCCGGACCTCGGGCCGATTCGCCGGCGGGTGGCGGGGCAATTCGATCACGACCATGGTTTTCTCCCCTCGCTGATCGACATGGCGATCCTGCAATTCCAGTCGAGCAACTCGGTGGAGCAGGCGGCGGGAGTGATGAATACGCACCTGGAGCTGATGACGAACCGGGTGGACATGCGCTACGGGCTGGTGCGGTTCATCGCATGGGTGGTGCCGACGCTGGGCTTCATCGGCACGGTGTACGGCCTCGGCGCGTCGCTGGCTGCGGCGGGCGATCCGAACCAGGCGCTCGATCTGCACGAGGTGGCGAAGACGCTGGGGGTGGGCTTTGACTGCACGATGGTGGCGCTGGTGGAGAGCGCGGTGATGGTTTTCATCCTCCACCTGGTGCAGGAGAAGGAGGAATCGGCGGTGAACCGCTCGGGCGACTATACGCTGCGCAACCTTATCAACCGGCTTTACACGGGCAACTAGCTCCTCTCCTTCCGCCATGGCGCGCCGCAACCGCGAGATCAACATCTTCAACATGTCCCTGCTCGACATTCTGTGCGGGGCGCTGGGGGCGTTTGCTTCATGATGATCGCGCTGCTGCCCTACTACAAGCCGCCGCAGGAAATGGCGAAGCTGCAGCAGAGCCAGCGCGAGGTGGACGACCTGATGAAGCAGCTCGACCAGATGAAGAACCAGGCCACGGACCCGCAGACGGCGCAGCAGATGCAGCAGGCGATGGCACAGCTCCAGCAGCACGTGCAGGAGATGGAGGGGCAGCTCAACGATGCAATGCAGCAGAACCAGCAGTTGCAGCAACAAAACGACCAGCTCGACAAGGACAACAAGCAGCTCAAGATCCGCCAGCCCTTTACGGTGACCGTCTCCAGCTCGGTGCTGGAGGAAAACGTGGACCTTTATTTGCAGGATGACACGTCGTCCAAGACCCCGTGCCCGCCCTTCGATCCCACGCAAGCGCACAACAGCACTTTCTGGCCCGGTGACCACCATATCTACGGCGCGGCCTTTGCCACCTGGATCGTCCGCGATTCGCCAGTGGGGGTTCACTACAAGCTCTACGCCAAGCTAAGCAATGATTTCGGCCAACGACAGCCCTGCACGGTATCCACGCTCGTCGTGAGCGACGGACCGGACGTGACGGTGCCGACGGTGAAGCTGACGCCGGAACGGCCATGGCTCCTGGCCGGAGTGCTGACCGTGGACAAGGACAACGCGCTGAGCTACCAGGAGGCGACGCAGGCCGAGGCGCGATGCCGAGTGGCAGAAGCTGCCGAAGGAGACGCCACCCAAAACCACGCCGACGGCCACGCCGACGCTGACTCCGACCCCAACGGCCACGCCAACGCCAACCGCGACGCCCACGGCGACCTTATCGCCCAAGACCCCGGCGACCCCGCACGCCAGTGCGACCCCCAAACACCGTTTTCCATTTTAAACCACCACTCGCATGGCCCTTAAACGCATACGCTGCATCTGCGGGAGAATTTACGACCCGGCCAAATACCCGGTATGCCCGGATTGCGGCACGGAGCCCGCGCTGACCAAGGAGACACCAGAAGAACCGCCGACGCCTCCTCCGGTGCCTGAACCCGAGCCAGTGCCCGTGCCCTCCCCTACTCCGGATCCTGTTCCGGTGCCTCCACCAGGTACCCGGTGCCGCCACCGGCGCCCGTGCCGGTGCCGGTTCCCAAAAACGTGCTCGTATATGCGGGGGTGGGGCTCGCCTGCCTCGTGGGGCTCGTTTTGCGTGTTTCACCATCCCAAGCCGGCGCCGATTCATCACGACGATGGCGGGGGCGGAAAAGCGATCAGCAAAGGGGATTCGCCCAGCCCTTCGGACAACCACGAAAAAGCGCCCGAGCCAGTCGCCAACGGACATGAATGGACCGTGGACGCGAGCAGCGGCGGCGAGCTCCGCCAGCGTGCTCGCCAAGGCGGTGGATGGCGATGTCATCCATCTCAAGCCAGGAACCTATACCGGGGGGTTTGTCATCACGCATGCACTTCACTTGATCGGCGAGACGGGGGAGGGCCAGACGGCGGCGACGATCCAGAGCAGCAGGCAGGATGATGTGGGAATCACCGCGCAAAACGTGGTGCTGGAGAAGCTCGTGCTCTCCGTGGCCACGGCGGACAACTCGGGGACGCTGCGGGTTTCGGAGAATGGCAGCGCGACGCTCAAAGAGTGCACGATCAATACGCAGAGCAAATTCGGCGCGCTGGTGGTGGATCACGCCAGTCTCACGGCGGACTCCAGCGTCTTTTCGACCGCCGGGCAGGGATCGGCCTTTCAGGTCGAGGATGAGGCGACCGCCACGGTGACGGGCTGCGAGTTCACGCAAACCGAATGGGGCTATACCAACTACGGCAGTTCCACCGGCACGCTCACGAACTGCAAATTCTCCAGTTGCGGGACGGCGAAGGGCGATGGCTCGACGATCACGGTCTCGGGCGCCAAGGCTTCCACCACCGTTGCGCAATGCCAGTTCACGGATAACCCGGCGGGCATGGTCATCACCGAGGGAAGCACGGTCACGGTAAGCGGCAGCACCTTTCAAAACAGCGGGATTACCGGCGAACTGGGCAACAGCAGCAGCGGCGTGGTGGATGTGAAGAACCAGGCGCGCGCGACTTTCTCGGGGAGCGCCTTTACTTCCAATCGCGAGGGCCTCGCGGTGGAGGCCGGCGGCCAACTGGCGCTCAGCGATTGCCAACTGACCGGCAATGGCCTGCAGACTGACAACCAATCGCTGCTTTTTTACACCCAGACGATTTCGGTTTCCGGGGCTGGCTCCACGGTCAGCATCAAGAAATCGACCATCGCCAAGGCGGTGCGAACCGCCCTCAATATCGTGGATGGCTCTTCGGCGACGATTGAAGATACCGAGGTCACCGATGGCCTGGGGGTGGGGCTGGCGCTGGGAAATGAAAACGCGCCGGCCAGCCACGCGACGGTCGCGCGCAGCCAGTTCAAAGGCAATGCGAGCCCGGGCATCGAGGTGAGCTACGGCAGCTCCCTGGAGATGAGCGACAGCGCCAGCGATGGCAACTCCGCCACCGGCATCGAGGTCTCCGGGCGGGGGACGAAAATCACGCTGACCAACACCTCGGCGAGCGGCAACCAGTCCGTGGGACTCCTCACTTACGATGGAGCCAGCGCCTCCGCGAGCACGTCGAACTTTCAAAGCAACCAATACGGCGTGCAGGCCGGACTGCCCGAGGGAAGCGGCCACGGCGGCAGCATTGCCCTCACGCAAAGCCGCGTGACGAACAATTCCGACTCCGGAGTGATCGCCGACTCGGGCGGGCGGGTGACCCTGCACGGCTGCCTCGTCAATCAAAACGGGCAGAACTACTATCGCATGCGGAATGGGGTGATTCAGGACGATGCGCAGGCGGATTCGAACAGTTCCAATGATGACGCCCCGGCCTCGAGCAACCGGAAGCGCAGCTCGAGCGACGACTCCGATTCTCACGCCGATCGCGTGAAAAAGACGATCCAGTATTATCTGCACCGCTTTGGGCCATAATCGGCGCGCGGCGAGGAAATCGCCCGCCGGCCCTTGATTCAACACGCAAACGGGCGTAACGATAACCATGAAACCGACTCGTCCGCTTCCGGCGAAGATCGTGAATCACGGTGACGGCTTGGGCACTCCGACTCCCGAGGTGATTCGCCAGCGTGCAATCGAGCTCGCCCTGATCAGCGGCCGGCGCGAATACAACGAAGAGGACTGGCGACAGGCCAAGCGTGAACTCCACGGCGGCCACTTCGACGGCAGCACCGATGACGACATGATGGAATGCTCCTCGCTCGGTGACCCGGCGGTGGGCAGCATCGGCCATCGCATCGAGCCGATTCGCGATGACGAGGACGAGCGGGTGGTGGAAGAGCTCTTTGCCGAGGGGATGGACGAGGCGGCGCATGACCAGATGGTGCAGGCGTGTCGGAACCATCAAGATGACTTTGAGGAGGAGTAATTTTAACCGCGGCGGACGCGGCGAGCGCGGCGGGGGAAAAATTTCCTGAAACGTTTCCCGTTTTCTTTTTGGCAAAGCCCGGCTATTCGTTGAGCCGTGGCTGACAACTTCGTCAATCAAACCATTCAGGCGCCCGATACGCCGTTCGACATTTCGCTGCGCCCGCCGGTCTTCAGCGAATTTGCCGGACAGGAAAAGGTGCGCGAACGTCTTGAACTCGCGGCCGAAGCGGCCCGCCAGCGGGGCGATGTGCTGGAGCACGTGCTGCTCAGCGGTCCGCCCGGGCTGGGCAAGACGACGCTCGCCCACATCATCGCGCAGACGATGGGTTCCGCAATCAAGTGCACGAGTGGCCCGACGATCGAGAAGCCGGGCAATCTCGCCGGCCTGCTCACCACGCTGGAGCGCGGCGATGTGCTTTTCATCGACGAAATTCATCGGATGCAGCCGGCCATCGAGGAGTATCTCTACCCGGCGATGGAGGACTACAAGCTGGACATCATTATCGACCAGGGGCCGAACGCGCGGAGCATCCAGCTCAACCTGCCCAAGTTTACCCTCATCGGCGCGACCACGCGCGCGGGGATGATCAGCGCGCCGTTGCGCTCCCGGTTCGGCATCAACAGCCGGCTCGATTTTTATGCGGCGGATGATTTGCAAAAAATCGTCGTGCGCAGTGCGGGGCTCATCCAGCAGGAGATCGACGACGCGGGGGCGCTGGAGATTGCCGCCCGCTCCCGGGGCACGCCGCGGATTGCGAATAATTTGCTGCGCCGCGCGCGCGACTATGCCCAGGTGCGGGCCAGCGGAAAGATCACGCGCGACGTCGCCGACCGCGCGCTGACCATGCTGGACATCGATCCCGATGGCTTCGACGAAATGGACAAGCGCATCCTGGAAGCAATGATCCATAAATTCAACGGCGGCCCGGTGGGCGTGAGTTCCCTCGCCGTCGCGGTGGGCGAAGATGCGGGCACGATCGAAGACGTGCACGAGCCGTATCTGATCATGCAGGGCTACTTGAAGCGCACCCAGCAAGGGCGGGTCGCGATGCCCCTCGCCTATCGCAAGTTCGGCCTCAACCCGCCGCAGCGGGATCTGGAGCTTTTTGCCTGAGCCATGGCGGGCCTGGCGATTCTGCTCGCGCTCGATTTCCTCGGCATGCTGTTGCATACGCTGGGCGTACCGCTACCGGGTGGAGTGCTCGGGCTCATTCTGCTCGCGCTCGGGCTTTTCACGGGATTGATCCGGCTTGAATGGGTGGAAAAAACCGCGCATCTGCTGTTGCGGCACATGATGCTTTATTTCGCGCCGGTGATCGTTGGCGTGATTGCCTTCAAGGATCGCATCGCGCAGGAGTGGCTGCCGATTTCGGGGAGTCTGGTGGGCAGTCTGCTCGCCGGGCTGCTGATCACCGGCTGGATCGTCGAGGCGATCATGCGCCGGAGTGAAAAGCGCAAGGGGGCGGCGTTGTGACCTCGTTGTTTTCCGATCCGCTGTTTGGCGTCACGACGACGGTGGCGGTTTATGCGCTGGCGCAGGCGTTGCATCGGCGGTTTCGCTGGCTGCATCCATTGCTTTGCACTTCCGTTCTGCTGATTGCGCTGCTGGAGATCGGCAAGATTCCGTATGCCTCGTACAAGGTGGGTGGGGACTGGATCAGTTTTCTACTGGGACCGGCGACGGTCGCGCTCGCGGTTCCTTTTTATAAGCATGCACGGGAGATTCGCGAGCATCTGCCGGTGTTACTCACCGCGGTGGCGATGGGGGCGCTGGTGGGACTGGTCGGGGCGGCGCTGCTGGTTCGCCTCCTGCATGGCTCGCCGATGGTGTTGCTTTCCATGATGCCGAAATCGGTCACCGCTCCGATCTCGATGGCGATTGCCAGTGAGATCCATGGAGAGCCACCATTGACGGCGGTGTTTACGGTACTTGCGGGGCTGCTGGGGAGCATGGTGGGGCCAGCCATTTTGCGGGTGGTGGGCATCCGGCATGATCTGGCGATTGGAGCGGCGATTGGGACTTGTTCGCACGGCATTGGCACGGCGCGTCTGGTGCGGGAGAGTGAGTTGCAGGGAGGAGTGTCTGCGCTGGCGATGGCTTTGGCCGGGATTATTACGTCGATGCTGGCGATTCCGGTGGCTTCGTGGCTGGGCAGGTAGGCGCGTGAGAGCGTCTCGTGGCAGGGAGAAACTGCATCGCGCCCCCTGCGCAGAAAAATTTCTCAGGCCCCTCGGCTTCGCTCGGGGTGACATACGGAGGGAGTGGGAAAATTCGTGAGCGGCCCGTGTTTCGGAAAACACATTAGCGTCGGTTTGGTCATTGCTTCGCAATGGCGCGCCGTCCCAAGAGCGGCGCTCATCCCTCAACTTTCAACTCTCAACTTTTTGCAGATTGTCATTTGGGCGCGCGCGCATAGAATGCTGGCCGTTTGGATACTTACATGGACAACTTTTTCGAGCTCGCTTCGCTGGATTCTATTTCTCGTTTGCTTCGGCATGGTCGCCCATGCGCAGCAACCCGCCGCCTATGTCGTTTTCGACGCCACGACCGGCCATGTGCTGGAATCCGCCGCAGGCGATCGCAAGCTCCAGGTGGGCAGCCTGACGAAGATCGCCACCGCGATGGTCGCGCTCGACTGGTCGAAAGTCTCCAACACCGATCTCGCCCGCGTGGTGCCGATTTCTCCCAATGGCCTCGCGCTGCCGAGCGAAAATCCCATCGGCTGGCAACTCGGCGACGCCGCCTCACTGCGCGACCTTCTTTACTCGGCGATGATGCAGTCGGACAACATTGCCGCGCAGACGATTGCCGAGTTCATCGGCAGCCAGCTCCCCGGCGAGACCGCGCCCGCCGTGCGGTTTGTAAACCAGATGAATGCCCTCGGGCGCGAGATCGGCATGAAGCACACGCTTTTCCTCAACCCGCACGGGATCGACTCGATCGAGAACAAGCGCCCCTACTCCACCGCCTACGATCTGGGCCGCCTCGCCAAGTATGCGATGGCGAACTCCGCCTTCCGCTTCTACGTCTCTCAAAAGCAGCGCGTCATCACCATCATGCGCGGGCCGACGCAGACCCGCTACATGCTCCAGAATACCAACCAGCTCCTGGGCACGAATAACATCGATGGCGTGAAGACCGGCACGACCCGTCTCGCGGGCGAGTGCGTCATCGTTTCCTCGGCCCTCGCGCCGGAGTCGCGCCCCGCCGCCAGTGGCAATGGCGTGGTGGTCACGCCGCGCCGGCTGCTGGTCGTCGTTTTGAACTGCCCCCAACGGTTCGAGATCGCCAATGCCTTCGTCACCCGTGGGTGGCAGGAATATGAGGAGTGGGCGGCCCGCGGTCGGCCCATGACTCGGGCGAGCCTCTAGCTTATGGAAAAAAAACGAATCGGTGTGCTCACCAGCGGGGGCGATTGCCCCGGGCTGAATGCCGTGTTGCGTGGAGTGGTCCGCGCGGCGGAATCGCTTGAATGGGAAGTCGTCGGTTTCAAGGAGGGCTTCGAGGGCCTCCTGCCTCCCGGGCGGTTCATCATGCTCGACCGCAACAAGACGGCGGGCATCATGTCGCAAGGCGGCACGATCATCGGCACCACCAACAAGGGCCATTTCGTGGCCAAGGTCGCCGAAGGGCGGAAGGCGATGATTCCCGAGGAGATCATTGCGGATGCGAAGAAAGTGCTCTCCTCCCTGCGCGTGCACGGGTTGATCGTGATCGGCGGCGACGGCTCGCTTTCCACCGCGGCCCAGCTTTGCGAAGCGGGCATTCCCTGCATCGGCGTGCCGAAGACGATCGATAACGATCTCGAAGCCACGGCGATGACCTTCGGCTTCGACTCGGCCGTCGCCTGCGTGACCGATGCCCTGGATCGCCTGCACACCACCGCCAGCAGCCACCGCCGCTGCATGGTGATCGAAGTAATGGGCCGCCATGCCGGATGGATTGCCCTGCACGGCGGCCTCGCCGGGGGCGCGGATATCATTCTGATTCCCGAGATTCCCTTCGACTACGAGAGCGTCGCGCGGGCGGTGCGCATCCGCGAGGAAGAGGGCTGCCTGAGCACGATGATCGTCGTCGCCGAGGGCGCCCTGCCCAGAGACGGCGGGAAAGTCATGCGCAAGGTCGAGCAGGGTGAATACCGCATGGGCGGCATCGGCGAGCAGGTGGCTGCGGAAGTCGCCACCCGCACCGGCAAGGAAACCCGTTGCTGCGTGCTGGGCCATCTCCAGCGCGGTGGCGATCCCACCACGCTCGACCGCATCCTCGGCACCCGCTTCGGCGTCCACGCCGTGGAGCTCATTCGCGACGGCAAATTCGGCCACATGGTGAGCTACCAGAACTACCAGGTGCGCGATGTGCCGATCAGCGAAGCCGTCCACCGTCTCCGCCTCGTCAAAGCCGATGGCGAAATGGTGCAGACCTGTCGCGCGGTGGGGATTTCATTCGGCGACTAGCGAGCTTGAGGAAAAGAAGAGCCCGCACAGGTAAGGCGGTTTCGAGCAGGGTGGGCATCCTGCCCGCCGAGCGGCGCATGTTGCGGCGTGGTCTTTTGAAAATCCGGTAAGTTCGTTTTGGCGAGGACGCCAAAACCGGCGGGCGGGACGCCCACCCTACCCGGGAATGGCTACGGTTGCACCGGTTTCCGAATCATCGCCTCCAGCTTTTGCTGATGCTGGGCAATGGTCGCCAGCACTTCGGGCGGGAAACTCTGCATCGTCCCCGACGGCAATGCCTCGAATTTATAGGCAATGGTTTCACTGCCGAGCTGCACCCCCACTGGCAGGCGGGTCTCGGCATCAATGGAAGCCGTGGCCTCCACTTTTAGAGATTCCAGATCCACTCCAGGAGCAACCATGTCCGCCGTAATCTCGCCGCCGAAAGGGAAAACGCGGTCGTGGAAAATGAGATACTGCTTTTTCCCAACGGTCTTGAGTTCAGTAAAATTGCTGGAAGAAATCCATGTTGGAAGCGGATATTCATCGGGCAATCCGGTGGAAATAAGCGGCGCATTGGAACCGTTGATAATCACCTGCGTCTTGCCATTGCTCCAGAACTCCCAACGCCCACCGTTTCCCTCCGTGCGTATCACATGGACCATGGGACCAGTCCGAGCTCCGACAATGGTTTCAATGTAGCCTGGTTTTTTGTCACCCTCCGGTTTTGCCCCTGAGGATTTGCTGGTTCGCGTCACCGTCCACTTTACGAAGTCCGGGACGGGCTTGAGCAAAGGCCCCGGCGGGAGCACCGGAGCAGGAGCGGTATTTGCCGATTGCGCCGGCAAAGCGGGCATGGCCACCCAAAATGCCAACAGGAGGCAGGGGAGAAACGTTTTCATTCTTTGATGGTTTCGATTTGTTTGTCTATGACTTCACCGGTGTAGCGATCAATCGCCACATGCACCCAGTAGCGTTGCTCACCTTCGACAATGAAGGCAGCAAGTGGATTGGACGGGTTGATACTGGCGGCGTTCATCGGGTAGCGTCCCGTTTGAGCAACCACATCAATCATCAGATTCCACACCCGCGTCTGCCCGCAATTGGCCAGGGCTCGCACGGCGGCGGATTGATAGCGCCCGATGTATTTTTCCTGATCGGTGCCGGAGGAAAGCACTCCGGTACTGGTGATGGCATTCCAGAGATCAGCGCTAAATCCGTCATAGGACTTGCTCCCGTCGATCCCACCACCAGAGGCATCCGTTTCCCCGATCCATTTTCCGACCAATTCACTCACATTGCGGAGTGGGCCTTTTCCTTTGGTAGTGGTGTCCATCGTCCTTTTGACCAAGGCATTTGCGGCATTCGCCGCAATGGCTCCCGAGCCAGCGGGCAGCGCCGTGGTCGTGGCATTCCATTCATCTTCATAAGCCCCGGCAATGATGGCCTGCAGCACCGGAGTCTGGCGGGTATTCAAATTGACCCGTCCGGCGATGAGAGTGCCGGGATCGTTGGTATCCTGAACACAAAAGGCATCCAGCAAGGCACCATCCCCGCTTTCCGGCATGGAAAAATTGATATTTTTCCATGGGGTTCCGGAGAAGGTGTAGGCCAGTTCTCCGGTGCTTCGGAAAGGCCGATTAAGAATCATGGGACGGCTGTTACTCTGGTCCGTCCGGGCATTACCGCCTCCGTTGGCCCAGGCCATTGGGAACCCTACTTTAGTCGAAGCACTACTACCGACAAGCCCCCCCATAGCTCGCCGCACGACCCCATCTGCATCTGCATAATATTGAGGGGAAGTATCTCCAGTCCAAGTCAGGAAGCTATAGTTTTGTGGGGTGTCACCGGCACCACCCAAAGGCACCCCGTTGACGGCAGTATTAACATTGTTCTGCGATAGCATCCCTGGGCGAAAATGTGGATCACCGTACGCAACAGTGGTCCAGCCCCCGGGATACCATCCCAGTTGGTTCGGAAAAAACTGCTTTCCAGTACTGTCAGGAGAGATCACGCAAACACCGGAGTTTGTCCCATCTCGGATGGAAACAGTTACGCTATTGGAAACATCCATCCAACCTGCACTCATCGCATTGTCTGATGCGGTATCTGCACTATATGGCGGATAGGCCCAGTTTCTGTTTCCACCTACCGGAGTGCATTTCAACATGTTGAAGCGACTTGTCCGAGGATCCATCACCATCGCCGAGGAGTCATTCGCGCTACGTGGATAGATAAAGGCCCACCACCCATTACCAGAAGCTGATTGGTGACCGGCAGACATTTGCGCCCCGGACGCCGTCTGCAGCTTTTCATCATAGGTTACATATTTACCCGAGCCAGCAGGGAACTCGGTACTGAAGGTAATAGTGCATGTTGGCCGATGCCACCATGCTTACAGCGTCCGGCAAATAGACGGTTCCATCGCTCCATTGCAGGGGAAAGCCCCCAATATAAAAACCGACATAAGGGCTCCCCTGGGTTGGAATCGGACTACTGGACACATCGCTTTTAATGCCGGTCGGCGTACCTGCTGGAACGAATAAAGAGGAAGTCTTGGCCAGGTTGCCAAGATTGGTGCTGCTCGGAGCGGAAAGCGGGGTTGAAGCAAGCTTGCTCCCCGTTGGTTTAAGCGGCTGGAAGAGGATCGTGGGCTCCCGGAAAAGCTTCACTCCGGACGTGGTGCGATCCACTTGAAAGGTCATTTGCGTGTTGTTCAGCGTAAGCTGCCTTTGCTCGGGATTACCATAGTTAAAACCGAAGCCGGTCACGCGCCCGGCACTTTGATACTGCCCCGACTGGGGGAGACTAGGATCCGCACCAACCGAGGACTTGATATTCGGGATGACACCCTTGGTGGCTACGATCTGATAGGGATCCGAAGTTGCGTAGATGCGAAAATTGGTGGGGCCGACCACTCCGTCCGTTTGGTTAAGCTGCCCGTTCGTTGTGCCGTAATCGTGCGGATTCCATAGTTCCGGCTCCTGCATCAACACGCCGAGACCGGATGAGGTGGAAGTGTACTGGGAAGCCTTGATCACACACCCAAGGATGCGCGAGAGATAGGGCAGATTCTCGATCCCACGGAATTCCTGCGCGCCGGAGGAATCATCAAAAGAAATCCGCGTGGAAAAGCCATCCAGATCGAACTGATCGATGATATTGGCCCCCATCTGGATAATTGCGTAATCCACGCTGTAATCGAGACGGGCCTGCACACCAAAGGCGTTTGTCAGCCCAGTGGGGTTCTGCGGCGTCGCTGACTTGGCAATCGAACCAACATTAACCGAAGCTTTCAGGATCTCGAAGAAATCGGCTTCACGGGGCGGATTGAGAGCTGCAATGTCCTTGAGTTTCATAATTGCCCCGGAACCGCTGCCCGAGCCGTTATGTTTATCGTAAAACCACTTATAACGATTGTTGTCGGTGGAGTCCTGTTTCCATTCGAGGCCGAAATAGTTCTCGATATTCTGCTCCGTCCCCTGCAGCAAAAACTCTTTGCTAAAGCCATAGGTGGTTTCCAATGTATTGATGATGGTATCAACCCCACTATCATTGGTTGGGTTCAATGCAGTCCCCGCATTGTTGGCAATGGGGCCGGCATAGGTAAGCCAGGCGAGACGATTCAAATTGAAGCGTTTTTTCACCAATGGCTCCCCTTTAACGAACGGGCTGCCATCATTTCTCACTGGGGACACTGAATTGCTGGTAGCAACTCTTATACTCCCAAATGCAGGATTGATATCGCCATCCAGCCCGGTCGCATTGTTGCCTCCCGCACTGGTCGCCAGCACCTTTGGCGCAGTGCTGTCGAAGGAGAGGGCCGGGGTGATGGAGGGTTGGTTGAGGTCCCGGCTGAAGGTGGTGAGATACTGGAGCGCATTCAGCGCATCGGAAGCCCCATTCGTGGCTGCGCCAAGGAAGGAGATCAACTGCTGCCGGGTGCTGAACAAATGATCGGACATCGTCCCTCCCTGGCCAGTCTGCAAAGCAAGATTAGCCGTCCGCAGAAAGCCGGTCGTATTCCCCTGCACGAAATTATAATAGGTATTCTCCGGCGTGCCCACCCCGGTTCCCGTGCCCGCATAGGTGAGATTCGGAAACGCCGTGGTTATCTGCGAGCTGGCATAGTTGCGCCAGCCCACCAGCTTGTCGGAATAAATCGTAGCATTGGCGGCGGTGGCACCGGCGGCCTGGAAAATCTGCGTGAGATCTGCATAGGACGGTCCCAGCTTGTAAACGGTATGCGCCGCCGTGGAGGTGGAGGGATAGCCGGCGACATTCGCATCCAGCAACCCGCCTTCATCATAAATATTGTAGGCATACCGCCCGATCACCACCCCGCCATCCGTGCTGGCGGTGCCGGTATATTGCGCGCCCTTGGTGCCGAGATTGACGCTCCACGAAGTGGGGTTGTTGCCATTCCGAGTAACCAGCACCCAATCGGGCGACTTGATATTGGTATCGGCCGGAGCAGTGCTATTGGTCGCGGCTTGCAGGAAAAGCGGCTTGTTCCAGCGGGCCAGCGAGATGGAGCGCCCATTCTGCGAAACATCGGTGGCCGAGGAAACATTCGCCGCCCGGTTGCTGGCGGGATAGTTCCCGCTTCCTCCACTGGGATAGGCGGTGCTGGCCGTCGAGGGAAAGAAGGTGCTGTTGTAAACACTCTGCTTGACCAGATTGGGCGGGGTGGCACTGCCTTTCAAGACCCGATACGGAACCATCCCCTGAATGGAGGGAATGAAAACACGCGTCGAGGGAGAAGTCGCCGGGGCAGGGATTGGGGGTATTGGAACCGGCGGCGATCTCCTGCTTTAAATCGTCAATAATGGAGTTTACGGCCCCATTGGTAAACAGGCGCACCCGCGTCTGGCTGGCACTGCTGGTGGAAATCTGGCGGTCGGAAATGGCGCGGGAGAAATAGGCCACGATCAGCCCGGTGAGCAGCACGACAAACGCGAGCACAATGATGAGCGCCACGCCACGCTCTCCGCCGGTGCAAACTCGTTGCGGGAAGGAAGGCCGATTTGCGGGATGAGGGAGGAGCCGTTGCACACAAAACGCTTGCGTCTTTACGGAGTAATCTCAAAGCGCTTGTCCCTGACGCGTTTAAGACGAAGCGCCTGTCCCCCATCCCCCGGGATGACAATGCTGCTCCGGATTACGCTTCGAACGACGGCCCTATTTAGGGACCAATAATCCCTGGATCGCCAACGCGGTGAAACCGGCGAAAGTCGGCGAGATTGAGAGCAGAAAGCTTTTTGCGCCTGTTTTACGGGCTGCCACAAGGTGCAGGCAATCATCGATGGCAGCACCGCAAATGCCCCTCATCATCGGCGTCCAACAAATCGCTTTCCCCAAGTGGGATGACCACCAGACGCGGGACCATCTATTCGCGAAGAATTTCCGCGGCATTGGCTGCTGGAATCCGGATCGCAAGCCGGCCCCCTGGAGAAAAAGGAATGAAAGCTATCGCTTCGCCGTATTGACCAGCCGGGCGATGAGTTCCTCGCTGCTGACGATGCCGATGGGCTGGTTGTCCTCCACCACCGAGGCGAGCGTGGTGCGGGCGGCACGGAGCTTGCGAATGGCGTTGTAGGCGGGCTCGTGCGGGGTGACGGCGACGAGGCGGCACTGGTACTGGCTGATGTTGCCGGTGCCGGTGCGGTCGAGCAACAGCTCTAGGACGTTCACAAGGCCAATGAGGTCGCCGCTCCGCGTGACGACCGGGAAGCGATCGATATCGTGCTTATGGCTGAGGAAAAGCACCTCCTCGATGCTCGCCCCCACCGGCACGGAAATGACGCGCTCGATGGGGAGCATGACGTCGCGGACCTTGATGCCGCGGAAGTCCACCACCTGATGAATCATCTGCCGCTCAAAGGCGGTGATGGCGCCCTGGCGCTCGCTCTCGATGGTGAGATATTTGAAATCCTCGCGGGCGACGAAGAGTTTGCGCGGCCCTTTCTCGCGCGGCGGGAGGAGTGGACGCACCAACCCCCGCCCCACCGCAATGAGGGGGGAGAGGCAGAGGTCCGCAAGGCGCAGCAGCTCCGCAAACGGCGTGAGCAAATGGTAGGGAAAACGGCGGAAGAACGACTTGGGCAGCAGCTCGACGCCGAGCACATAGACCGGCAGGGCAATGGGCGGGCAGCACCCAGGCAAGATTGCCGAAGTGCACGAGCAGCACCTGGGTGCCGAGCAGGAAGGCGACCACGTTCATGAAGTTCGTCACGCAGAGGACGGTGACGAGCAGGTGCTCGGGATTTTCCAGCAACTGCTGGAGCTTGATCGCCGCCGGCTCGCCGGTCTTGGCCCGATGCCGCAGGCGGATGCGGTTGATGGAAAGGATGCCCGCCTCGATGCCGGAGAACATGCACGAGATGAAGAGGCTCGCCGCGATGGTAATGAGGATCATCATGGCGCTTCCTCCTCCGGCGCGCAGTCGGGACGCTCGATGAGCACCTCGAGGATGCGCTTGCGCGAGGTGCGGCGGATGACGAGGCGCACGCGGTTGATGGTGAGCCGGAGCCGGGCTTGGGCAGGTGGCCGAGATGATTGAAGATGAGGCCGTTGATGGTATCGATGCCGTTGGCCTGGAGGTCGAGGCCGAGCTCGGCCAGATCGTCGAGCCGGGTCGCCCCGCTGGCGAGCAGGCGTCCGTGGCCGAGATTTTCGAGATAGAGCTGGTGCTCGCCGAGGGGCACGGCATCGCTGATGAGTTCCTCGACCAGATCGGCCATGGTGATGATGCCCTCGGTGCCGCCGTATTCATCAAGGATGACCGCGAGGCCCTGCGGGCGGGCGAGGAAGCTGCGGAGCAGATCGAGCGCCTTCATCGTCTCGGGGATGAAGGAGGGCGGGCTCATAAGCTCGGCATAGGGGATGGCGGGATTGAGCAGCAGCGCCTTGACGTCGAGGACGCCGAGGATGTCATCGGGCGTGTCGCCATAGACGGGCACGCGATGGTAGCGCTTGGCCTTGAGCTGGCGGATGGCTTCCTCGTTGGTGAGATCGTCGGGGATGGTGAAGACATCGACGCGCGGCGTCATGCAATCGCGGACGGACTTGTCACCAAGCTTGATGATTTCCTGGATGATCTCGGTTTCCGCAGGCTGGAGCGCGCCTTCCTCGGCGCTGATTTCCACGAGCGTCTCCAGTTCGTCATCGCCCAGGACCTGGGTCGGCTGGAAGCTTTCGGGGTAAAGGTTTTGGCCATCCAGTCGGAAAAGCTCTGCAGGCGGCGGCTGATCGGATCGAGCAACGGCATCGCCAGCTGCAGGGTGCGCACGCCGATCTTTGCGATGCTGTAGGGACGGCGCAGGGCAATGATCTTGGGCCCTAGATCACAGACTCCGGCCACCAGCGTGAAGGTGGCGAGTGCCTTGAGGGCAAAGGGAATGCCCGGCGCGAGCTCCCGCAGCAAATAGAAGCCGAGCAGCATGAGTGGGATATTCACCAGCGCATCGGCAAGCAGGATGGAGGCTGAGGAGGCGGCGGGGATTGGCCCGCAGCTTTTCCAGGGCCTGGGCGAGCGGAAGATTGCGCTCCCGCAGGCGGCGGACCTGGTAATCCTGCAAGGAGAAAAGGGCCGTCTCAATCCCCGAGAAGAGGGCCGAGCCCGCAACGAGCACGACAAAGAGGACAATAAAGATGGCCAGGTTTTCCGCAGGCATGGTGCAATCGGCGAAAAACTTAAGGGTACTAAAAAATAGGGCAAGGATGGTGGCAGGAAAATAACGAGGTATTTTTGCGCGGAGAACGACACTCTGCTGGAAAGCCCTGTGATTACGAAGGATACTTCCACCCGGAATGAAAAAGCACCAGCGCATCGCCCAACTCATCCAGGAAAGCGCGGCGGAGAACGATCCCCTGCTCGACCCGCGCTATTCGGCTTACTTCCAGTGCTTTAACTCCGGCTTGTATTACGAGGCGCATGACGTGCTGGAACATCTGTGGCTGGAGCATCGGGATGCGGATCGCGATTTTTACAAAGGGCTGATTCAACTGGCCGGGGGCTTCGTGCACTTGAAAAAGCAATTTGAACACCCGACGCACCCGACCCATGGCCGTCGGCTGAAACCGGCAGCCCGGCTTTTCCTGCGTGCGATCGATCATTTGGAAATTTTTGCCTCTCCGCACTGGCATCTGGATCTCAATGAGACCTGTGGACTGGCCCGACGGATGGTGGAGGCGCTGGAAAAAACCGGTTTTGAGAAAAATCCCTGGAGTCCCGAGGAAGCGCCTACTCTGAATTTGCTCCCGGCTTGAGCAAAAGTTAGCCATCCATCCAAGACTGGCACGGCTAGTGCTAAGACTAATTTTGCCGGAGGCGAAAGTTATTGGTTCTTTACGCAACCGGAAGTGGTTTTAGCAACGTTATACTTTATTGGTGGGTATGGCATAGTGCAGAGGCTCCCGGCAGTCCGGGAGCCTCAACTTTTTCCCAAGGGAATGCGATGGCCACCGACCGCCGGGGACCATCATTTCCGGCGACCCTCCGGGGCGCATGAACTTTGAATGGTCAAGAACCGGTGGTTTTCACCACCGGCTAATTTCCGTCGTCCCTTCGGGACTCTCAGAATTTCGGAATCCGCGTTGAGATGAGAACCCCGACTTTTCTTTTACTTGCTGAGCTCCAGCATGCGGTCGATCGGCAGCTTGGCGCGGAGGCGGATAGGCTCGGGAATTTCGAGCTTTGGCTCCAGGTTCACGAGGGCGCTGTGCAGCTTTTCCAGGGTGTTCATTTTCATGAACCGGCAGTCGGCGCAGGCGCAGGCCTCGGTGGGGCCAGCAATGAAGGTCTTGCCCGGCACCTCGCGGCGCAGGCGATGGAGCATGCCGCTCTCGGTGACGATGATGAACGAGCTGGCCTCGCTCTGCTGGCAGTAGCCGATCATTTTCTCGGTCGAGCAGACTTCGTCGGCGAGGATGCGCACGGCGTAGGTGCACTCGGGGTGCGCGACCACTTTGGCATCGGGGTAATCGGCCTTGATCTTGTTGATCGCGTTGGCGGTGAACTCGACGTGCACGTAACAACTGCCGCGCCAGAGCTCCATCTTGCGCCCGGTCTGCTCCATCACCCACGAGCCGAGGTTTTGGTCGGGCACGAAGAGGAGATTGCGGTCCGCCGGGGCGGCGTTGACGATTTTCACCGCGTTGCCGCTGGTGCAGATCACGTCGCTGAGCGCCTTCACGCCCGCGCTGCAATTGATATAGGCGATGACGTAGTAATTCTTGTCCGCGTGCGCTTTGAGGTAGGCCTCCAGCTTCTCCGGCGGGCACGAATCGCTGAGCGAGCAGCCCGCATCGAGATCGGGCAGGATAACGGTCTTGCCGGGGTTCACGATCTTGGCTGTCTCGGCCATGAAATGGACGCCGCAAAAGGCGATCACGTCCGCATCGGTATCGCGCGCCTTGTAGCTCAGGCCGAGGGAGTCGCCGACGAAATCCGCGACCTCCTGGATTTCCTTCACTTGATAGTTGTGGGCGAGGATGACGGCATTTTTCTCGCGCTTGAGTTCCAAAATTTCTTCGATGAGATCAATTCCAACGGCGGGCATGGTTTCCCAAATTGTCACGAGATGGTGAAATTTACAGCGGAAAGATGCGGGATTCGGCAGGATGCTCAAATCAGCACCGGTCGTCACTCGCTCGGCTGCCACTCGCGTCGCGGGGTTCCCTTGCCCTACTTACGTCAGTCCCATTTTGCGCCAAGGCAGGGCCTACCGCCTTTTCCTCTTAGCTAACCGGGGAACTCGATCCCCCCCATAACTGGCCCGAAATGCCAAATACTCGCGTCCTTTATCGGTAATCTGAAAATGATCTTTCACATTTCGTTCGCGCCCATCATCAATTAAAAGAGAACGGATGCCTTTCATGGGTGGGCAGGCAATGAGGCCGAGTGCACGGAGGCGACGAAGCTCCGTGGCAAAATAGGAACTCGTTTGGTCAACCCTCACCATGAAGGGCTCTGGAGCGGACAGTTTTTTCAAATGTTGAAACTCTGAATCGGTCAAAAAACCTTCGATAAGAAACTTCAGGTATTCGATGTCTTTACCTTGCTGCACTTGCTTTTCTTGAACCTCTTTAAATTCGAATTTCCATCCTCCGGGAAGTTCCGCACCTTTTAGAAATTGAGCCAGCCATGGAGAAAAGGCCAGGATAAGCAAACCGAAGGAGAGCGGGTTCAGCGGGTATAACTGATTGACGACCACGAGCAGGAGCGCACATGTGGTCACGATAATTTTTGAGAGATTGGAGTTCATCGATCTCGCTTCGCCTGAGTAGTTAACTTGAACCGTCGAATGAACGAAATTGAACGCCTGAAATGATAGGCGACCAAATATTGGTCATAAACGTCATGATTGGGTTCAAGCTTCCCAATGTAATAATCCAAGGGAAAACGAACGTCCTCAAACCGAATTAACCCCGTGGAAATGCAGTGTTCCAAATGACCGAGCCGATTGAAGAATTCATCGAAGCAGTCTCGGATGAAAACCTCTTTAGGCGTGAAGATCGAATTACACACGCGCAAGCCAGAGCAGGTCTCTTCGAGCGTGATGCTTTCCTTCACCCCGGGTTTGATTTCGTATTCATAGCCATCCCAGTCCAAGAGTCGGAAAGCACTCGTCACCTTGGGCATTTTTTCAATTTCATCCAGCATTTCCTTGGCCAGCTTAGCCTGGCTCCAACGAAGCTCCCGGATGCGCTGTTCGCGCCCCGCCTTGAGCTGGTAAATCGCGATGAACGCCGCGGCAACGCCACCAAAACTGCCAACGAGCGAGGAGATCAGCCAAACTGTCTTCAAGAATTGGTCGTCAATCTGCATTTTGAGAAAAGCCGCGTTTTAGTTTTCGGGAACTAATTTGACAAAAAACGATCACGCGAGAGCGGAAGTTAGATTTTCAACACCTTTTTCACGGAAGCCAAATCGAGTAAAGCATCGGCGATCAGGCCAGAGATGGGCTTTATAAACCAAGGCAGTTCGCTACTCGTGATCGCAGCCTGGATCCTTTGTTTGAGCCGCACATAGAGTTGCTTTCTCACTTCCAAGGGTGCCTTGGAGATGTCGGGAACGGGTTCGATCAGTGGGGGCACTCCCTCGGCCGGGACGTAGGTGCGATCCAGCCCGATATTATTTTGTCGAATGAAATCCAAAGCCTTCCTTCGCCCAACCTGAAAATCATGTTCCCGAATCTCCTCTGCACAAAATCCGATAAAAGCGTGGAAGCCAGAACCGCCGAGCTCTGTCTTCTCATCGGCGGTGATGTCAATGATCTGCATGGGATCTTTCTCCATCAGCCTCGCCGCTTTTTGAAAAACAAACATCAATTTAAGATAGAGAGGGACTTGAGCTGAAAGGTGCGCGCCAATAAGCCCGCACTCGGCTTTGTATTGCCGCTGAAGAAGATCCAAGTCGTCATCCTGACGATTTCGATCCGGCTCGAAGGAATCGGCCAGGACTTTCAGCACCGGCTCGGCGGGGAGAAGATCCACTTTACAATTATTAATCATTTCCGCCAGTTCGGCAGCGCGCTCATCCAGCAGCCGAATATGATCGTTCACCTCCTCGGAGCGGACCCAATCCTGAAAGGCCGCATTTCCCATGATGGCCGTGATGATTCGGAGGCCAGCCTTTTCCAGCGTAGCCTCTCCAGCTCGGTAAGTGGTGGAAGGAAGAGAATCTCCTTTTCGACCATGAGGACAAATGAACAAATAGTATCGTTGGTTCTCTGCGTCGTGCGCATCAATTTTGTCCACCATATCCTTCGCCATGCCCAATGGTTCGTTGTCGAAAATTCCGCCATCGCAGTAAGCGAAGGAAGCGCCATTACTGGGAAAAGTCGTCTCGAAGATTGAGCGACTTAATGGATGGATCGGAAGCATGACGAACGATCTCCCGCTCTGCGAAGGCAAAAGGGAAGGAGCCGCTGGCAATGGCGGCCTCGCGAATTTCACCCCAATCCGTGGCTTGCGGACAGGTGGAATCTATGGTGCGGATCATACAATCCTCAAAATGAGTGTAGATGAAATCGTTCCCGCTTAAGGTTTTCACCCCATAATCAAGCCCATTCAGGTTGGTCATCGCGAATCCGAGTTGAATGCGGGCTGCAGCTGCGGAATGAGGTGCCCCTGGACCCGTCGGAGGTGGCAGAAAATCCTTCCCCAACTGGGCGATATAACTGGAGGACAGGATACTATTCCTTGGATCGTCTCCTGGCGATTCTTTGAGCAAATCCTCAATTCGCGTTTTCTTCACCCATACCTGATATAAAGCATTGGTATCTTTCTGTGCCAACCCATCTGGCTCGAACAAGAGCCGATGAGTCAGGACCGCTGCCGTCATTGCTCCCGCCGATGCTCCTACGATGGCGTCAATTTTGATCTGGTCCTCAGAATGGAATTGGTTGTGGTGTGCCAATGCATTGATGATCTCAAACATCACTCCCGCCTCGTAGCTGCCGAGAGAGACCGCGCCACTGATGACAATTGCAATCTTTTTAGCCATTATCCTCAATTCAAAACACTTCTTTGATTTCGCCGAATCGATAACCCAAAATGGGCTTGTTATCAGCCGTCAACCGCGGTGGTAATCGCACCACGACCAAATCAAATTTTGGATTTTTATCATTGGCTAGCAAGCTGGGCATCGCCTCATTTTGACTCCGGGTAATCCCTCATTAGATCGAGGGAAAACCCCTATACCCCCACCGAGCCCTGCTTATTTACCTTGATCATCTCAAATGCCGAAACACCTCTCCGTATTAGGTGAAAAAGACTTTCTTGATTTGCATGATTTTAGGCTGCCTTTAGGCGGTAATCTCGCAGCCGTTTCCGTGGCCATTCTTTCATCTTCTCCAAGCATGAGGACCCAGCGTGGCCCTCGGAAAATGATGATAGTTCTGTAAAATTACCTTGCCGTAACGATTCACCACTTGTGCAGGTGGAAAATCTTTGCAACGTCTCGCTGCATCCACGGTTTTAAAAATCATGTCCACTTCGAAGAACTTTCTGCTCATCACGCTTTTTACCCTCGCGCTGGTCACGACCTCCGCTTTTGCCCAGTCCACTCCGCCGGATGGCGCGCCGGCCGGTCCGGGCGGTGACTGGCATGGGGGTGGTCCCGGAGGCCCGGGGGGTCCCGAAGGCCACAGCCCGCTCGGCCAGAACATGAAGACCATCGCGATGGGTTTCCGCACCCTGCACAAGCAGATCACCGATCCGACGAAGAAGGATGATTCGCTGAAAATCGTCGCCAAGATGAAAGACGCGGTGAAGAAGTGCGAAACCTACGAGCCCGAAAGCGCCGGGGATGTGCCCGCGGCGGAGAAGGCCTCGTATGTGGCCGATTTTAAGAAGCAGCTCGAAGGGTCTTTCCGATACGCTCGACAAGCTTTCCACCGCGATTTCCAGTGGCGACACGGCGGGCGCGAGCAAGCTGATGGACGAGATCAACCAGGAAAAGCGCGCCGGTCACTCGAAGTTCAACTCGAAGGACTAAGCACGGCTTCCGAATGCGGTTTCTCATCCGGCTACTGATCGCCGTTTCGCTCCTCTCCGTGCTGCAGGCCGGAGAGGCCCCGGCGGCTCCCCCTTCGTTTTCCATCGCGGGACTTACGTTTACGCGTCCCGCGAGTTGGGCCTGGGTCGCCTCGCCCTCGGCGATGCGCAAGGCAACGCTGACGGTCCACGGGAAGGAGGGCGATGCGGATTGCGCGTTCTTTTATTTCGGGGCGGACCAGGGCGGCGATGTGAAGTCGAATGTGGAACGGTGGTCGGGGCAGTTCACCGGCGAGGAGGACAAGTCGGTGATGGCCGCCCAGGATTTTGGGGCGAATAAAGTCACGCTCGTAAAGGCCCAGGGCACCTTCACCAGCGGAATGCCGGGTGGCCCCGCCGCGCCGCAGGCGAATTACGCACTGCTCGGCGCGATCATCGAAACGGCCCAGGGGAAGGTCTTCATCAAGATGACCGGGCCGAAGCCGGTGATCGCGGGTTGTGAAACAGATTTTCTCACGCTGGTGAAAGCGGCGGCCAATCCGGCAGCAGCGCCCAGCCCGACCGCAAACTGACAAAAAGACGTGCAAACGTGATTTGCGCGGGCTGGATTTTGTGACAGACAGATGATCCATGCGTATCCGCCATTTTTACCGGGCTTTTCTCGCGTCGCTGCTTCTGCCGAGTCTCCTGCCTTCCATTGCGCAGGCGGCGGACCATGTGGTGCTGCTGGTTTTTGACGGACTGCGCCCCGACCTGGTGACGGAAAAGAATACGCCGACGCTCTGGGCGCTGAGCCAGCGCGGGGTGTTTTTTGAAAAGCATCATCCGGTTTACCTGAGCGCCACAGCGGTCAATTGCGTAGCCCTGGCCACCGGCTGCTATCCGCATCGCGACGGGGTGATGGGGAATGTGGACTACTACCCGGCGCTCGATGCGCTGAAGCCGCTGAACATCGACTACAGCGGCACCTGGGAGGTGGAGAAGCTGGATGCGTCGAAGGGCGGAAATAACATTGTGAAACAACCGACGCTGGCGGAAATCCTGCACGCGGCGGGCCTGCGCACGGCGATTACCGGCGGCAAGGATGTGCCGCTCTGGCAGGATCGCTCGGCAGACCGCCCCAACGACGCGGCGAAACAATCGACGATGCTTTTTGCGGGCAAGAGTCCCGATGCCGGGCTGCTCAATTCCATCGGGGAAAAAATCGGTCCGTTCCCCTCGCCCGCAGCGGTGCCCGCCTCGCCGCAAAACGACTGGACCCGCCAGGCGCTGACCGACTCGCTGTGGGCGGGCGGCGTCCCGGCCTATTCGCTGCTGTGGCTGAGCGATCCCGATGCCACCCAGCATCGCTATGGCCCCGGCTCGCCGGAGGGGCTCGCGGCGCTCAGGGATTCCGACGACAATCTGGCCGCCGTCCTGACCGCGCTGTCGCGCAAGGGCGTGCTGGAGCAGACGGATGTGATGGTGGTGTCGGATCATGGTTTTTCCACCGTGAGCAAACCGCTCGATCTGGTCGGATCATTGAATGGAGCGGGCTTCCATGCGATGCAGGAAATTCCCGCAGCACCACAACCGGGCGACGTGCTAACAATCACCGAAAAGGGGGAAGCTCCTTCCTTTACGTCGCCAACCACGAGGCCGCGACCATTTCCCGGCTGGTGGAATTTCTGCAACACTCCGATTTTGCCGGGGCAATTTTCACCCCCAACGCGATGGAAGGCACGCTGCCGCTTTCCGCCATCGGGCTTGATCGCGAAGCCACGCCGGATCTGGTGGTTTCCTATCGCTGGACGGATACGGTGAACGAGTTCGGCCTGCCGGGCGAGTTCATCGGCGATGGTTCCACCAAGGGGCCGAAGGGCAGCCACGCCTCGCTCAGTCGCTACGACATGCACAATACACTGGTGGCCGCCGGCCCTGATTTCAAAAAAGGCTGGCGGGATTCACTCCCCAGTGGCAACGCGGATATTGCCCCAACCATCCTCACCCTGCTCGGACAACCAGTGCCCAAAACGATGGAGGGCCGCGTGCTCACCGAAAGCCTGACCGCCAAACACGAAGCCCCCCGGCCCCATCCACGGAAAAGCAGACGGCGGCCAAAAAGTTCAGTAATGGCGGGTGGACACAGTACTTGCAAATCAGCCATGTCGGCCCGGCTTTTTATCTCGATGAAGCCAACGGGGCCTTCAGCGCATCAAGCGCTCAATAGCCCGTGGGAGCCGGAGTAGCTGGAGGCGGAGTCGTCGCGGAAGCCGGAGTCGGCTGCTCCTGACCGATCTGGTCGCCCATTTCCAGCATTTTCAGCCGCAGATCCATCGGCTTCTGCTCCGGCGTTTGCCTGGCCTTCTGCTCGAGTTCGTCGAGTTCCTTCAAGCCGGCCCCGGCGATCCCATTCCCCTGCAAGCGCTGCGAATGCTGGTCCTGTTCGCGGGCCAGTTTGAACTGTCCCTGCTCGTGAAAGTGGAGGCCGTAGTAGGCATAGACGATCCCCAGGTTCGGATCGGCATCAATCACCCGACCGTAAATCTTCTCCGCGCTGGTGTAATCCTTGAGCCCATCATCGACCCGCCCCAGCTTGAGGAGGATGTCCAGATCCTCGGGGAAGAGCTTGATGCCGGTCTCAAAATAATCGCGGGCCTGGAAAAGCAGGCTGAGTTGCGTGGCCAGATCCGTCGATTCCACCGACTGCATGCGCTTCGACTCGCCGAGATAGTAATAAAGGTTGGGATTACGCTGCTCCACCAACAGTCCCGCATCGGCATATCGCTGGGCGTCATTCCACTGCCTGTCACGGATCCCCACGCGGGCGAATTCGGCATAATACTCCCCGGCCAGTTTGGGCAGGCTCACCCAGGCGAGCGTCGCCGCCAGCACCGGCACGACGAGCGCGACCACCGGGCAGCAGCCGGGGCGTATCGCCCGGCGCGGGCTCCGTCTCCCGACCGGGATTGGCGATCATGCCGAAAATGAAGGCCATCAGCAGGGCATTGGCGGGGATGTGCAAGTTGAAATCGACCACCGAATGCGCCAGATAGGCGGACATCGCACTCAGGGCTCCAATCTGGAGGGCAAGCCGGTGACTCGAAGCCTCGCCCCGCTGGGCAAGCTCCAGCTTGGTGATCCGCTGGAACCAGCGCAGGCCATGGGTCAGATGCGTCACGACCAGGAACGCCATGCAAATGGCCCCGGCGATCCCATATTCCGTGAGCAGATGCAGGTAGTCATTATGCACGAAGATCGGGTCATTCTGGATGGACATCTCCCGGAAGTGACGGCCCCAATAGAGAAACATCCCACTCCGGTCCCGAGCCAGGGCTCCAGATGCCACGCTTTCAATGCCAGGTGCTGTTCGGATTCTATCGTGTTTCCCTATTAACCTTAGCAATAC
>JASGKO010000017.1:0-85051 GCA_049840595.1 Chthoniobacteraceae bacterium | reverse complement strand
AAGGTTAATAGGGAAACACGATAGAATCCGAACAGCACCTGCGCATGCCTTTGAATATACGATCGAGGAAATCCTGAAGACCACCCAGGAAGGGCTCGCGCTAGGCATCACCGAGATTCACATGGTCGGCGGCCTGCACCCGACCCTGGGGTCGGAATGGTATCTGGAACTGCTGCGCCGCCTGCGCGCGCTCGATGCGCACCTGCACATCAAGGCTTTTACGGCGGTGGAAATCCGCCACCTCTCGGACCGCGTTTTCAAAAAACCGCTCCAGGAAACGCTCGGCATCCTCCGCGAGGCGGGGCTCAATTCCCTCACTGGCGGCGGCGCGGAAATCTTCGATCCCACGATCCGCGACCAGATTTGCCGCGGCAAGGAAACCGCCGACGAATGGCTGGAGGTCCACCGCACCTGGCATCAAATGGGGGGGCGCAGCACCTGCACCATGCTCTTTGGCCACATCGAGACGCCCGCGCATCGCGTGGCACATCTGCGCCGGTTGCGTGAATTGCAGGATGAGACGGGCGGTTTCACCGGGTTCGTTCCCTTTGCCTTCGAGCCCGAGGGGGCGCGCTCGGAGTTGAAGCACATCCCGCATGCGACTGGCTTCGAGGAGCTGCGCAATCTCGCGGTGAGCCGCATTTACCTCGATAACTTTGATCACATCACCGCCTACTGGATCAGCCTCGGCCTGCCGCTGGCGCAGGTCGCGCTGAACTACGGGGTGGACGATCTGCACGGCACGATCATGGAGGAAAAGATCTTCCACATGGCCGGTGCGAAGACCCCGCAGGAGCAGACGATCGACACGATGGAGCGCGCGATCCGCGAGGCGGGCCGCGAGCCTCGCCAGCGCGACAGCCATTACCAGGTGATCGCCTCCACGCGGCGCGGGACGACGAAGGACGAGACCCCAGCCCTCGCGCTGGCGTGAATGTCTTGAAAACTTTGGGTGCCCTGCAAGGGCTGCGCATCGGTTGCGTCAAGTATCTCAACTCCCGGCCGCTCATTCACTCCGGTGTTCGCAATGGCGAAGTGCCGGTGATTTTTGAGCACCCCGCGCAGCTCGCCGATGATCTGCGGGCCGGGCAGCTCGATGCCGCGCTGATTCCCGTTTTCGAAGCGATGCGCATCCCCGGCCTGGTTGCGGCGGATGGCGTGGGCATTGCCTGCCGGGGGCCGGTTTACAGCGTGCTGCTCGCCTATCGCGGGGAATTGCAATCGCACCGGGTGGTTTCGCTCGACCCGGCTTCCCGCACCTCGGTGCATCTTGCCCAGGTGTTGCTGGCCGAGTATTACAGGATGCAGCCCACTTATATCAAAGGAGGGGAGGCCGATGCGCGGGTGCTGATCGGCACCCAGGCCATCGACTTCCGCCAGCAACATGGCGGGACGTGGAACTACCTCGATTTCGGCGAAGCCTGGCTCCAGCACACCGGCCTGCCCTTCGTCTTCGCCCTCTGGATGCTTCGCGCCGATCTGCCCGGCGTTGGCGCCATTGCCGAAGCTTTTCGCATCCTAAAAGCGGAGGGCACTGCCGCGCTGCCGGAAATCGTCGCGACCGAAGAAAACCCGGAGTTTGCCCGGCAATACCTCACCGAATACATCCGTTTCGACGTCGGTTCCGAGGAAAAACAGGCGCTGGAGCTCTTTCGTAAACTGTTGATAAAGCATGGTTTGCTCCCGGATGGTGGCCAGCCTTTGCATTACGTGTAACCTCGCAAAACCCCTTCTCTGCGCCTCCGCGCCTCGGCGTGAGATCAATTTGCAGAAAAAGTGGTTGCAAACCCAGCGAAGGGCATTAACTTGTCCGCTCTCTTATGGCTAAAACCAGTTGGATCGAAAAAGAAAAACACAAGCGCGCGTTGGTCGAAAAATACGCGGCAATCCGTGCTGAACTCAAAGCAAAAGGCGACTACATCGGCCTCTCGCAGCTTCCTCGCAATGCCAGTCCTGTGCGTCTGGTGAATCGCTGTCAGGCCAGCGGTCGCCGTCACGGCTACATTCGCCGCTTCAAGCTTTCGCGTATCGCCTTCCGCGAACTCGCCTCGAACGGGCTCATCCCCGGCGTTACGAAATCGAGCTGGTAAATCGTCTTTCCCAAGGGGCGGCCAGCCGGCTGCCCCTTTTTTTTAAAGGGGAAAGGCTGCAGCCACCGGGAGCCTGAATGAATACACTATTTTTGGGCGAAGGAATGACCTCGGTGGCGACGGAATGGGAACCGGGTGGAGTCATTTTTCTCAAGCTGGCCAGCATCCTCTTGCTGGTCTTTCTCAACGGCTTTTTTGTCGCGGCGGAGTTTGCCCTGGTCAAGGTGCGCGGGAGCCAGTTGGAGGCCCTGAGTGAGGAGGGGAACAAGCGGGCGCAATTTGCGCGCCACGTCATTTCTCACCTCGACACCTATCTCTCGGCGTCGCAGCTCGGCATTACGCTCGCCAGTCTGGCCCTGGGCTGGGTGGGCGAGCCTTTCATCGCCACCATGCTGGAGCCCTTTGCCGCGCTGGTGGGGATTCACTCGGCCGCGATCGTGCATACGATCAGCTTTTTCTTCGCCTTCTTTGCCATCACCTTCCTGCATATCGTGCTGGGGGAACAGGCGCCCAAGGTGCTGGCGATCAACAAGCCGGTGGAAATCGCGCTGAATATCAGCCGCCCGCTCGCGCTCTTCTATACCATCTTCAAGCCCGCCATCTGGCTGCTCAACAATGGGGCCAACTTCGTGCTCAAGCGCGTGCTGCGGATCAACTCCGTCGGCGAATCGGAACTCGCGCACAGCGAGGAGGAACTGCGCCACATCCTCACCGAGAGCGAGCAGGCCGAGGAGGTGACCACCATCGGCAAGGAAATCCTGATCAACGCCCTGGAGCTCCGCCACCGCGTGGTGCGCGACATCATGACCCCGCGTGGCCAGGTCGTGTTCCTCGATGTGGAGGACGATTTCGAGAAGAACATCGAGGCCGCCATGGTCTCGCGGCACACCCGTTTCCCGCTCTGCCGCGGGCATCTCGACGAAACGCTGGGCCTGGTCCACATCAAGGACCTTATCTCGCTCATGCGCAAGCAGACGCCCGACCTGTTTTCGATCAAGCGCGACCTCCTGCCCGTGCCGGAAATGATGCCGCTGGAAAAGCTGCTCAACTTCTTCCTCACCAAGCATGCGCACCTCGCCCTCGTCGTGGACGAATACGGTGGCACCGTCGGCATCGTCTCGCTCGACAACGTCCTCGAGGAAATCGTCGGCGAGATTCAGGACGAGTTCGACACCGAGCAATCCGAGTTCCGCCGCATCAGCGACGACGAGTTTTACGTCAACGGCACGCTCGGCCTCTACGAGTTGCGCGACTTCGCCGGGATCGAGCTCGAGAGCAGCGAGGTCAGCACCATCGGCGGCTACGTCACCCACTTGCTCGGCCACCTGCCGAAGCAGGGCGAGCACACCCAGATCGAGGATTTCCACGTCGTCGTCTCGCAGACGGATGGCCGCCGCGTCGGCCAGCTCCACTTCAAGCGCCAGCCCAAGCCGGTCGTCGAGGGAGAAGCGGAAGCGGTGGAGGTGTAAAACTGCCTCTTCTCTGCCCTCGGCTTTTTACGTGATCGATCAATTCCAAAAGGTCATGATCCAGATCCCAACTCGATCGTCCTTTGCATCGTAAGTTCGGAGATAAACTCGATTTCCATCGGTTGACATTCCACTGCGGGAAGCGCGTAATTTTCCAAAATTCGCAGGAACTTCAGGGCCCGGCTCCGAAAAGTCGTCGCTGCTTTTGGGATCGGAATGCCATTTGAAATGGGCGAGAATTTCCGGGAGATCGCTGGCCGGAATCTCGAAGGTGGCCACGGCGCTGGTATCCAGAAAAGTGGTCAAAGAAATCAGCCCTTCGCAGTGAAGCTGCGCGGCCGAGGCGGGGACGGAAAAACTGTGATCCCGCTGCATCCGCTGGTTTGAACTGCCAACAAAGCCATCGGCATGGAGGAAAAGAACGCCGCCCAAGACCGCACCAAGCGCCATCACTAAAACCACCCATCGGAGAAATCTCATGGGGCGAATAGTTACCCCGTCCTCCGTCGGTGGTATAGCGGTTTTTACTTCTCGCTCCCAAGCTCCAGCTTGGGAGCGCACTTGCCCACGAGGCTCCAGCCTCGTCTTCAAAATGTTACCCCGAGCGAAGCCGATGGGCCTCATACTTTTCTGCGCTGGACAAACTTGGTAAGCCTTCACACGCACGATGCGCTCTTGGAGTGGTTCTCGAAAGTAATTTCCGAAAGCCCCGACGGGGCGGCACAGCCCAAGCCCGGGGCAACGCCCCGGGTCTTATGATCTTCTTCATTTTCCAGTCCTGAAGAGGCGGTCTAAACCTTGGCGCGGTTCTCACGCCCATTCAGGGCTAAAAATCAAGGGAGGCCGGTGTTCCCGGGGCGTTGCCCCGGGCTGAAGTTAGGACGGGCCTTCAGCCCTCAAGCCTACGGCTGCGAACCCCATTCATTCGGAAATTTATTATGCGAGATGCTATAATCCAACCAGGAGTTCTCCCCAAACGCCCCATCGGACCTAAAAGCCCCATTTCCGCGTGATGAAGGCGAGGTGGCTTCAAATGAGATTGAACTGTGACAGCCTGATATGCTGGAATGCCGCGCTTTCGTGGGCCGGTTTCCCGGAAAATGGCCGGCCTGGGAATAGGAGGGAAAGCGTGAGAACCATTCACCACTTCAAGTATTATGGATTACGGCATCGAACTACTGGAGGCGCGAATTGCGCCCGCGACGATCAAGGTCGTCAACCTGCTCGACTCGGGAACCGGAAGCTTGCGCGATGCAATCTCCACCGCCGCCGTCGGGGATACGATTGTTTTTAAAAGCAGCCTGCACGGGACGATCGATCTGCTGAGCACGCTGACGGTGGACAAGTCGCTCACGATCAAGGGCGGGGGAAAGATCGTGCTCGATTACGGCAATCATTCGTCATTGGCGATCGACGATGGGAACACGGGAACTTTGTCCAACGTCACGATCAGCGGGTTCACGGTGCAACACGTTCTCGACGGCTGGTTCGATGGGGAGAATCTCACCCTGAAAGCCTGCAAATTTACCAACAGCTTTAACGGAGTGAACTCCGGCGTCATTTCGGTGGCGTCCGGCGGGGTGCTGGATGTGGAAGGCTGCACGTTCAGTCATATCTCTTCGGATCAGGTGGAATCAGCCAATGGCAATGCCGGAGTGATTTCGAGCGCCGGGGCGGTGACGATTGTGAACTCGAAGTTCACCAGCAACGTGGCGGAGGGATCGGGCGGGGCGATTGTTGCGACCAGCGGTTCATTGACGATCAAGAACTCGATTTTCTCAAAGAACAACGCGTGGAACACCGGCGGCGCGATCTGGGCGGATGGGGCGGACTCGGTGTCGCTCACCGGGGTGACTTTTCAGGGCAATAACGCCCTTACCAGCGGCGCGGTGGACTTGCAGGATGTGACGACGATCACGGTAAGCGGATGCCACTTTTTGCATAATCTGGCGGAGAACCAGGGGGCGCTCTATGTGAATGAAACCACCGGCAGCGGCGGGAGTGTTTCCATCAAAAACTCGACCTTCACCGGCAACACGGCCGTGCAGATGAACGGGGCGTTGGCGCTGAATCTGGAAGTGGATCTGACGGCGACGATTTCCCACTGCGTGGTGACGGGGAACACGGCGAAGACGGGCTCCGGTGGGGGAATGAGCTTGTCCACGACCAGCGATGGCGCGGCGATCGATGTCGTCTCGACGGTCATCAGTGGCAACCGCTCGGGCTGGAGTGGGGCGGGGTTGCAGGTGGGGAGCCTCAGCACGGTGAGCACGATCACGGTGAGCAAGTGCGTCATCACGGGGAATAGCGCACTGACTGGAGATGGGGGCGGGATTTACCTGGAGGGCGGGGTGCTGGAGGTGAGTGGCAGTCTCGTGGAGGGCAACAAGGTGCAGGGATCGAACAATCAGGGCGGCGGCATTTATGCAGGCTATGGGGCGCTTACGCTTTCCCAGTCGGAGGTGACGGGCAACCAGGCGGAAACGGGCGGCGGGGTCTTGGTCGCGACATCCCTCGGGGTGATTTATACCGACGGCGGCGGGAACACGATCAAGGGAAATTTCGGCGGAAATCTCTCGGAGCAGTGAGGCTTATTCGGTGGTTCGCCGATGGAACAGCCACCACTCCAGCGTGAAGAGCGCGAAGGCGGCCAGCGCGAGATAAATCCAGAGCGGCCAGTGCCACCAGCCGCCCGCAATCGTGGGCAGCGGGGCCGGGGCGGTGGCATCCGGCTGCGCGGTCCGCAGATTCGCCTCGGCATCGTTGAAGGTATTCACCGCCAGCCATTGCGAGGATGGCGCGGCTTGCTCGAGGTAGAAGCCGTTTTGCAGCGGCTGGAAGGTATTTTCCTGCAGGGGCGACGGATTGGCGGGCAGGGCCGTGTCGCCGGTCTGCGGTTGCGTCCACACCTTCGCACCATTGGCGAGCGCAACCGTGTCGCCGGCCGTGAGCGCGGTGGCTGGCGCTTCATCGCCGCCGCTGAGCCATTGCAGGGTGTTGTTCATCAGCAGCGGAAAGGCGACGCGCAGGGGCAGATCGGTCTGCCCCACATCGAAGGCAAAGGCGGCGAGATGCTGCGCGGGTGCATTGGGCCGGGCGCGCGAGCCGGTGACGATTAGCGGATGCTCGAAGGATTTGAGGGGGCTTTGAAACGTCCAGCCCCCGGTCGCGCTCGGCTCGGCCAGTGCGCCCGCGTGCAGGAAGGTCACGCTGTTGAAGTCCACCAACCGAAGCAGCGGGTGATTGGAATCCGCATCACTCACCAGCGGGAGATTCAACTCCCCGTTCGCCGTGAAAGGCGTCTGGTGGATGAACAGAAAATTGCCGGTGGTCGAAGCGAGCGAGAAACCGCCCGGCATGAAGTTGTCGAAAATCACCGCCTCGAAACCCGCCGCAAGATCGGCGTGATAAGCCTCAGGCGCGAGCACTTCGCTGTTGAGCAGCGGATTGGCCTGGAGTGCTTTTTCGAGGAAGAGATTGCCCTTGGTCACGAGCAGTACGCGGCGTGTGGTATTGGCAGGGAGCGCGGCAAAAGCCACGTCGTCGAGCGTGAGCGCATCGTGATGATCAAGCCTGGCAGTGAGCCAGCCGCGGGCGTTCAGCGCATTTGAGGGCACCACGGTGAAGCTCTGCGTCCAGTGCTGTCCCGGGGCGAGTTGATACGGCTTCACATCGACCAGCCGGTGATCGAGCGTGATCTCCACGCTGCCGGAAGCGGGCTTCGCGCCGAAGTTCGCGAGCTCCAGATACACTGCCGAAGTCTGCGGGCTGTCCGGCAGCGGACGCGCGCCGAAGCGGGTGATCGCCACGTTATCCAGTGCGGACCCGGTGGAAAGCACGCGAACATTTTTCGCCGGATGTGGCACCGACGTCGGCGAGTCGGTCAGCACCACGATCTCGCCCGGCCCGGAGCGCGTGGCCAGCAGTTGCGCCGCGAGCCCGAGGGCGGAATCGAGCGAACCCGGTGCATCCGTCGCATGCAGCGGCTGGAGTGCTTTGATGATCTCGCCGCTGTCAGTGGTGAAGGGCGCCACCACCTCGGACGAATTATCTGCGATAAGCAACGCGAGTTCGTGATTCGCGCTCACCGAGTGCGCATAGGCGGTGGCCAGTTCCACCGCATGGGCAAAGCGTGTGCCGCCGCCGGGCTCGACGGCTTGCATCCGCGCGCGGGCATCCAGCACCAGCACCGTCGAGGCGCTGGTCACGGCGAAGCGGTTCAGCACCGGCTTCGCCAGCGCGGCGAGGATGAGCAGAAAAATGAGCAGGTGAAAGAGCAGCGACAGCAGTTGGCGCAGCTTTTGAAACAGCGCGCGCGGCCGCTTTTCCTCCAGCACTCGCTGCCAGAAGAGCAGCGTGGAAACCGTCGCCGGTCGCCGCTGGATGCGCCGCAGGTAGAGCAGCACGATCAGCGGCAGCCCTGCGAGAAACCAGAAGCCAAAGGGATTGAGAAAGGTCACTTGAGCAGCCTCCCTTCGCGCAGCACCTTCAGCACGAGATCCTCGAAGGGCGTCTCCGTGGTGGTCCGGGCCAGACCGATCTGGCGCTGGCGGCAGAACGTATTCAGCCCGTCGAGAAATGCCTGCACCTGGCGCACGTAGGCGGCTTGCAGCACCGGGTCCACCGTGATCTCGATCCGCTCCCCGGTTTCCACTTCCTCCAGCCGCAGGTCGCCGGACACCGTCGGGATTCAGCTCTGCCGGATCGGCGATTTGAATCGCATGCACGTCAAACTGGCTGTGCCGCAGCAACGCCAGCGCCTCTTCGTATCCCCGCGGATCAAAAAAATCGCTCAGCACGAATACGAGTCCGCGCCGTTTCATCCGCCGGGCAAACAGGCGGCAGCTCTCCGCGAGCTGGGTCGGGCGTGGTGAGGACGGCTCCACCCGCAGAAAATCGAGCGCCTTGTAAAACTGGCTCTTGCCGCGCAGGAAACCGGTGTCGCGTCCCAGCACCGCATCGAAGGTGAGCACGTTCACCCGGTCGAGATTGGCGAGGCCGATGTAGGCGAGCGAAGCCGCCAGCCGCCGGGCCTGGTCGAACTTGCTCAACGCCCCGGGGCGCGGTGTCCAGTGCATCGAGGCACTCGCGTCCACCAGCAGGTAGATGTGCAGATCCTGCTCCTCCTCGAAGAGCTTGATGAACAACCGGTCCAGCCGCCCGTAGATGTTCCAGTCGATATTTCGCAAATCGTCGCCGGGCGCGTAATTGCGGTAGTCGGCAAATTCGAGGCTGGAGCCGATCTGGTGCGCGCGGCGTTCCGCCCGCTGGTCGCCGCGAAAAAGTTTTCGCGCCAGCAGATAAAGCTGCTCCAGCTTCGCAAGAAACGCGCTGTCGAAAAGCGGGGAGGCCATGGAGGTTGCGGGCACGCGCAGTATCGTTCCCTGAACAGAAATCGGCAATCGGGAAGATTGTGTATGCTGGCGAAATTGTGAGCGCGGCTGCATTGCATTTATACGAGTTCATCGAGGACGCCTGGGCGGGCGGCCTGCGCGATTGGTTGCAAGCGGCGGCCGGTCACGTGTTGAACGGACGGCAATGCTGGATGGTGCTCGGGAGCCGCGGGCAGGCACGCTGGCTGCGCAAGCGGGCCTTGCAGGAGGGGCTGTCGCTCTTTGGCGTGCAGTTCCTGGAGCCGCTGGAATTGCGCCGCAATCTCTGCGCCGCGCTGGGGATCGAGGCGCGGACGGTAGGGCGCGAAATTTTGCAGATGTTGCTGGAAATCGAGACCCCGGGGTGCAGTCAACCCGGGCTGCTCCTGCAAGCGCTCGATGAGGTGGTTTCCGCCGGGTTGCCGGTGCGGGAATGTCTGCCGCAGGTGGCTCCGGAACTGGTGGCGAAGCTGCGGGCGTCGGGATCGTGGACTCCGGCGCTCGATGAAGATCTGGCGGCGAAAGCGAAGAAATTACCGTTGCACGTCGCGATGGTCGGGGTGGGCGCGGAGTTTTCCTCCGCCTGGACGTTGCTGCAGGCCGTGCGGAAGTGTGCGGCGGAGACGGCGATTTTCCTGCCGCAGCCACGCGATCTGGCGGGCCTTGAGTTTGCCTGGGTGGAGCGCTGGGCGGAGGTGCTGGAAGTGGAGCACGAGGTGTGTGAATCGAGCGGAGTGGAGTCGCAGGGCGCAGCCTTGATCGAAAGCATGGAAGGGCTGGGCGACCTGCCCGAGGCGGCGGCTCAGTTGCTGGTTGGCGAAGACTGGCCGGCGCAAATCGAACTTGCGCGGGACGCCGTGCTGACCTGGCTCGCGGAGTCGGAGCCGCACCAGACGATGGCGGTCGTCGCGGCCCGTCGCGGCCCTTCGACCGTGACAACTGGCCCGGAGCCTGCAGGCCGCGGGTGTGACCTTTCTCGATGAAATCGGCGCGCAGCCGGAGCTGCCCCTGCTCACCGCGATTCAACAGCAGGTGGTGCGCTATTTTCGTCGCGGGTGCGATGTGGAGGAGTTGTGCGGACTGGGCGCCTTGCTGGAGCAACGGGAAGAGCCGCGCTGGCATGAATATTCGGAGGCCGCGGTCCGGCAGTGGAGCGAGCGGGCCTTTGAAAAAGTGCAGAGCCGCAATGCCCGCCTGCTGGCCCGGGCCGTCCCGCAAAATCCGGTGGCGCAACTGGTCGGGAAGCTCGGAGCGTGGGAGGCAAAAGTGACGTGGGCGGAAGCCCGGGACAACTGGCAGCGGGCGATTGAAGCGCTGGAGACCGGTTCGCAGCCGCTGGAGCCGCTCTGGCTGCGCATGGAGGGCCTGGAGGTCAAGGGCCGCTTTGCCGCGGACCTCTTTTTGCGCGCCCTCGAATCCCTGCTCGCGGGCGGGAAATCGCTCCGCACCGCCAATCATCGCTACGCCCGCGTGGTGCTCACCACCTTTCGCAGCGCCGCGGAGCAGAGCTGGGACCGGGTGCTGTTGCTCGATTCGCAGGAGGGCGGCTGGCCTTCGGTGCCGGAGGAAAATCCGTTTTTCAACGACGCCGCGCGCCAGCGCTGGAACGAGCGTCTGCCCGTCGGTCGTCCGCCATTGCTCACCTCGCTCAATCGCGCTGCACTGGAGCAGTCGAAGATTGCCAATCTCATCGCGCAGGCCCGCGGGGGCCTTACCTTCAGCGCCTGCGCCGTGCTGCCCGATGGCACGGAGGCGCATCCCAATGAATGGTTGATGCGCCTGCTCGCGCTCCGCGGCCAGCCCTTGCAGGAATGGCGTCGCGCGATTTGCCGCGTGTCGCAACGGGAGGAAACGGACGCCCGCTTTGCGGCGCTCGCGGAAATTCACCGGGGCCGCCGCGACGCGGAGACCGCCTTCGACGAATACTCGTTTCATCTTGGAAAATCGGAGGAGGTCGAGCCCTGGCCGGTGACCGGGCTGGATACGGCGCGGGTCCTGCCCGCGACCTTCGCCGTGCACTATGGGCTGGGGTTGGAAAGCCCTGCCGTTTTTCAACGTTCGGAGCCGCAGGTGATCGGTCAGTTGGCCCATCGCTGGCTGGGCTACGCATTGGGCGGCGGTGGCTGGCAGCGGGCGGAGATGGGCGCGGAGCCAGCGGGCCGTCTGGATCAGGCCGTGCGGGAGACGGCGGCGATCACCGCCGAATGGTTTCGAGGAGAGGGGCTGGAGGTGCCGCTGTGGTGGCGCTCGTTGCTGCAAAAGGCCCAGTGGCTGGCGCGCCGTTGCCTCGGGCGGGTGGAGCTCGGCGATGCCGGGTGGCTGGTGGCCGAGCATTCCCTGACGCAGCCGATTACCACCCCGGCGGGGCTGTTGCGGTTGAAGGGACGCCTCGATCTGGTGCTCTCGGATCGCGAGGAAACCGTCGGGGCCCATTGGCACATTTTCGATTTCAAGACCGGGCGCACCGCCCCGCCGACGCTGGCCAAAGTGGAACGCGGCGACGGGTTGCAATTCGCCGCCTACCGGCTCATGGCGCGGGAAGCCGGGGCCGTGCGGGCCGCGGTGGGGATGATCCGGCAGGATGCGATTTTTGCAGAGCTTTTTGCCGGTGAGGACGACGAGGCTTTGCGCGCGGCGATGGCCTTCGCCGCACGCATGCAGACCACCGGCTGCTACGGCCAGCTCGGCCCGCTGCGCAGCGAGCGCGGCGGCCATGAAGTGCTGCCGATGGCGACCACGCCGATCGAGCCGGAAATTCTCGCCCGCAAGTGGCAGGAAACCTGGGGAGGCGACCCGTCATGATCGAGTTGAAAGACCAGTTGGATCGCGAGCGGTTTGAGCAGGAGATCGAGACGAGTTTCTGCGTTTCCGCCGGGGCAGGCGTCGGCAAGACGACCGCGATTGTCAACCGCATCGCGGAGATCGCACGCCGTCAGCCCGAGGCGCTGTCGAAGCTGGTGGTGGTGACTTTTGCCCGGGCAGCGGCCGAGGAATTGCGCGCCCGGGCGCGGGCGAAAATTTTCGAGCTGCCGGAGTTTCGCGAAGACCTGGGCTGGCGGCGCGAAGTGCTCCAGCACTGGCCCCGGGTCTTTTTCGGGACGATCCACAGCTTCTGCCTCAAGCTGATGGCCGAGGAGGGTTACGCCATCGGGCTGCCCGAGGATTTGGAATTGTGCGAGGGCCTGGTGGAGGAGGAGTGCTGGCATCGCTTTTGCGAGAGCAGCGCGCTCGATGCGTGCGAAATCGCCGGGCCGGAATTGGACGGGGCGATGCGCTTCTATTCGTTCGAGGAAGTGCTGAAGCTGGCGCGCAAGCTGCGCCCGGCCGAGGCGCAGGCGATTCTGCAGGAGCATCAATCGCTGCCGATGCCCACGGTGACCTTTGCCGCGGCGCTGGCGGATGACGGCGGAAAGGCCCGCGAGAGCACCCAGGCGAATCAACAGGAATTGCGCGCGTGGCTGGCGGAGTTCGCGCAAGGCGGCCCGTTTCTCAAACTGCCGCGCTTTGAAAAGGGCAGCAAAACCTTCAAGGCCGCGTTGCTGGAGGATTTGGAGCCGCTGACCCGCTGGCTGGAGCGGTCGCTCGGCGAGGTGGCGGCGAAGCTGGCGCTGGCCTATCGCGACTTCCGCCTGGAGCAGCAGATGGCGAGCTACAACGATCAAGTCCAGTGGGCGATGGATCTGGTGCAGGACCGCGCCGTGCTGCGGCGACTGCGGCGGCGGGAGCTGCGGGTGATCCTCGACGAGGCGCAGGATACGGATGCCGCGATGTTTTCCATCCTGAGCGAGATCGTGCGTCCGGTGGATGCGGGCGCGGGTGACTGGCGGGATAATCCGGAGCTGGAGCCCCCGCGCGCCGGGGCGTTCTGCTTCGTCGGCGACGAGCAGCAGACGATTTACAGCGACCGTGCCGATCCCGCCGTCTATGCGAAATTCATTCACGCTTTCGAGCAGGGGCGCGGGGGCGAGCGGCTGGAGTTTTTCGTGACCATGCGCTGTCCGGTGCGAGTGGTGGAGACGGTGAATTCCGTCTTCACCGGGCAACGGATCGTGCAGGAGCACGTGACGTTTCGCGAGCTATCGGCCCGGCCCACCGCCCGCAACGGCGCGGTGTGGCGTCTGCCGCTGTCGTCGCCCGGGGAGGAGGGCGTGGATGCCGGGTTCCTGAGCGAGTGTCGGCAGGTGGCGAAGTTTCTGCGGGATCAAGGGACGGTTGGGCTGGGCATCCAGCGCTGGGGTGAGGTGGCCGTCATTTGCCCGCGCCGCAAGTGGCTGACCGTGGCGGCGGACTGCCTGCGCGACGTCGGGGTTCCGGCCCGGCTGCTCTCGGGGCGGCGCTGCGTGGGCGATCATGCGGCGGCGAGCTGGCCCGCGGCGCTGGCGCATATCACGCTGCATCCGTGGGATGAATTCGAGCGCTTCGGCGTCCTGCGCGAGGTCTTCGGAGTCTCCGATCGCGACTACGCGCGCTGGAAGCGGGGCGGAAAGAAGGCGAAAGCCCTGCAAGCGGCGGAGCAAGTGCTGGCACAGCTTCGAGCGGTGGCCGGGGAGGAGACGCTCACGCTCAGCCATTTTTTCGAGCGCCTGCTGGAGCTGGCCGGGCTGCCCGCGCGGCTGGTGGCGCTGGGCCTGGATTTGCAACCGCTGGAGGCGTTGCGACGGCTCACGCTGGAAGCGGAGTGCGCGGGCACTTCGCTGCGCGATTGGGCCCGCAAGCTGCGCCTGCGCCTGGAGGAGGAAGACCCGGCGGAAGTGGAATCGCCGGAAGCCGTGACGCTGCTCACCGGCATGAAGGCAAAAGGTCTCGAATGGCCGGTGGTAGTCGCGCTGGGCTTGGGGCGCGGGATCGGCGTGGTCTCGCCGGAGTTCCCTTACTATGCGGAGCACGCTGAAGCGGCGCGAATTGTCATCGCGGATGGCGACCTGCATGAAACGTTGAAAGAAGCGCGCACGGAGGACAACTACGCCAAGTGGCAGCGCGAATTCTATGTGACCATGACCCGTGCGAAGCATTTGCTGGTGCTGCCGGACAGCCGGGCCTTTTACAACACCAAGGCCAAAAACCGTCCCCCGGGCAGCCTGGGGGAATTGTGCAAGCTCTGGGAACTGGCGGATGGTTTTTCGGTGCCGCTCAAGATTGAAGAGGCGATGCCATCGGTGGAGCGGGACGAGCGGCCCGGCCACGAGTCGCCAACCGGCGAGCTGGTGCGGGAAGCCGTGCGCCGCTCGCAGCAGATTCCCGCGCTGGTGCGTCCGCACGAGCTGGCGGAGGAACGCGTGGAAATGCTGGAATTCGATCCCGCGACTCCGGCCGGGGGCGTGAACTACGGCCTATGGTGGCACGAGACGATGCAGTTTTTCCCCTGGACCCAGCCCCGGGCGCGCGCCGAATTTCTGCAAGGCCGTCTCGCCGATCTGCCGGCCGAGGATGGAATGCATGAGCGTGGAGTGGCCGAGTTGATGGCCTGGGAGCGTAGTGAAGATTTGCGAACGCTCCTGGAGCAGGGGCGGCACTTCCTGGCGGAGCTGCCCTTTGCCCTCGCCCACGAGGAAGCAAGCTGGGTGGAGGGTGTGGTGGACCTGGTGATCACCACCCGCGAGGGCGAGCAATGGGTCGTGGACTGGAAAACCGACCGCCGGGAAGTCGGCGAGAGCGATGAAAAGCTCGGCGCCCGGCTGGTGGAGGCCTATGGCGCTCAGTTGCGCGTTTACGCCGGGGCGGTGGCGCGGGCGACCGGGCAGCGGATCAATCGGATTCTGCTTTTTCGACGGTTTCGAGCCGGGCTTACGCGGTGCGTTTTTGACGAGGGTGAGCTCGGTGCCTTCCTTGCGCAGGGCATATTCCACGCGGTCGAAGACGTGGCGAATGAGATGCACGCCGAGCCCGCCGGGGCGTACCGCGTGGAGCGGGCGGGAAACGATCTGCGCCGGGTCGCATTGCATGCCGAAGTCGCGCAGGCGAAAGCGCAGCCCGGATTTCAACTGCTCGCAGGTGAGGATGATGGGCCGCGTGTCGTCGAACAGGTAGGCGTAGCGAATGATGTTGGTACACGCCTCGTCGATGCCCAGCACGATGAGCGTGATGTCCTGCGCGGGCCATTTGCAATCGGTGAGAAAGCTGGTCACAAACTCGCGGGTGGTCGCGAGATTGGCGGGGTGGCTGATGAATTCAAGACGGCGTTTCATCGAAATCCAAGGGCGAGAATGGTCAGGTCGTCGTGGGGTTCTGCGCGGCCCCGATGCCGGGTTTCGGCCGCGGCAGAGGCTTTCCACCAGCCCGGTGGTCGTTGCAAAGGGGCCGTCCAGGGCGGCGGAAATTCCCGCGAGGCCAAACTCCGCGTGGTTTTCATCGAGCGATTCGAGCAGGCCATCGGTATAGACGACCAGTCTTTCCCCCGGCTCAAGCGTCAGCACATGAGTGCTCGGAGAGATTTCAGCTAAAATGCCCAGGGGGGGAGACATGGAAAGGGAAGTCATCGCCCCGGATTGCGGCACGCGCAATGGCGGATGATGGCCCGCGCCGGCCAGCTCGACTTTTTTCGTGGAAAGCGTGATCCGCCCCAGCAGGGCGGTGATGAACATGCCGCGCAGGGCGTTTTCGCGCAGGCGCCGGTTCCACGCCGCCAGGGCGTCGCCGGGGGTGAGTCCCGGCTGCAGGATGAGCCGCAGCGTGCTCACCGCCTGGGCCATCATGAGGGCCGCCGGGATGCCCTTGCCCGAGACGTCGCCGATCGTGAAATAAATCTCGTCCCCGCCCACCGGTTGCACGTCGTAGAAGTCGCCGCCGATATTGCGGGCGGGCCGATAGATCGCGGCGAAATCCACCGGGGTGGCCCCGGGCAGCGTGCGGGGGAGAAAGCTGTGCTGGATTTCGCGGGCGAGGGAGAGCTCGCGATCGACCCGCTCCTGCTCGCGGAGCCGCTCGAAGCTGCGGAGCTTTTCAATCGCGGTCGCGGCGAGATTGGCATACGCCTCAAAGGCCTCCAGGTCGCTCTCCTCGAAGGCGGCCTTGCCCAGCGGATTCAATACCTGCAGCACGCCGATCTTGGTCTCGCCCTGGCGCAGGGGCGAGCAGAGGATCGAGTGGGTCTTGAAGCCGGTGTCGCGGTCGGCATTCGCATAAAAACGTGGGTCGTTATAGGCATCGGCGACCAGCACGCTCTGGCCGTGCTCCATCACCCAGCCGGAGATTCCCTGGCCGGGCGGCACCACGATCCGCCGGTTGCCGATTTCGCGGTGGTTGGGCCCGCGTCCCACCGTGAGCACCAGTTGCCCCTCCGCGTCGCGCAGGAAGAGGGAACTGGCCTCGGCGGACATGACCCGCTGGGCCACGTCGAGAATCGCTCCGAGCAGTTCGTCAAATTCAGTAATGGAATTGATCGCGGCGCTGACCTCGACGAGGCCTTTGTAAAGCTTCAGCGAGCGCTCCAATGGTTCGGCAACATCCGACATCGCAGGCTGATCCTAAAGGCAAGCGGCGCAAATTGCCAATGCTGGATGCACGCCGGGGTCAACAACCGGGCGATCTGCAAAAAAAAACGGGGTGTCGCGGGTTGGGCCGGAATTTTGTCATGAAAACGCCATGTTTTGTAGCGTTGCCAGCGGCGCGCCGGACTGTTAATGCAAGATCAGCCATGTCCGCCCCACGCCCGTTCAATTTTTATCTCCGATTCTTTGTCCCCCTCGCGGGGATGCTCCTTGCCGCTTGCGGCGGTCCCAAGCAACCGCCCGAAGCGGTGGCCAACGAGTTTCTTTCCGACCTCAAGACCGGAAAAGTCGAGGCCGCTTATGCGCTCACCAATTTTGCCTTTCAGGCCCAGCAGAACGTGGGCGAGTTCACGGCCAAAGTGCAGGATCTGAAGCTCGACCAATCGACCGCGGCCAAGTGGACCCGGACGGAGGATACGCCCGGGGAAGTGACCCTCGCCGGAAAGATCACCGTGGGGACCGACATGGAGATCCCGTTGAACATCACGTTCTACCAGCAGAGCCGGCACTGGCTGATCTCCGGCATGGCCACCGATGCCATCGGCCAGAGCGGCGAGCATGTGCAATTCTCGGTCTTCGGCCAGCCCTACTCGTTCTCCACCACGGTGCACCATGACATGCCGGCCGCGGATGAGCTGCTGGTGCTGGTGCGGCAGACGCTGTCGGACTTCAACAAGGCGCTCGACCAGAAGGATTTTACGAGCTTCTACGACACGGTTTCCCACACCTGGCAGAGCCAGATCTCGGTTTCGCGGTTCGGCTCGGCTTTCCAGCCGTTTCTGGATCAGGGCGTACAGCTCGGCGGGATCGAGAAGGCGCCGCTGAAATACGATCGCGAGCCAGTGATGGATGGCCACGGCATCCTGCAAGTGCAGGGCATCGCCGGGACCCAGCCCCAAGCCTCGCATTTCGGACTGCGCTTCGTCTATGAGGTGCCGAAATGGCGGCTCTTCGCGATCACGGTCGAAATGCTGAAGCCGGAGGATAAAGCGGCGGCCAGCCCGGCGGCATCGGGCACTCCGACCCCGCCGGCGACCAGTCCTGCGCCCTGAGTTTTTACAGGGATGAAAGCGCCGCTTCCAGCGAGGCGGCGTCGCTGATGGAGACGACCGGGGTGCCCTTGCGAATGCGGTTCACCAGCCCGGCGATCACCGCGCCCGGCCCGAGCTCGATGAAGAGTTCGATGCCTTCCTTGTCGAGCAGGTGCTCGATGGATTCCGTCCAGCGGACGCTGCCGGTGACCTGCTCGCGCAGGGTGTCGCGGATTTGCTCCGGTGTGGAAACGGGGATCGCATCCACATTGCAAATGACGGTGAGGGCCGGGGGATTGAAGGTGGTCCTGGCCAGCACTTCGCCGAGGCGCTCGTAGGCAGGCTGCATGAGCCGGGAGTGATAGGCGCCCGCGACATTGAGCTGCATCGCGCGGCGGATGCCGTGTTCCTTGGCGAGGGCAATCGCGAGCGCGATCTTGGCGGCCTCGCCGGAGACGACGACCTGGCCGGGCGAGTTCAAGTTTGCCACATCCACATCGGCCTCGGCGGCGAGGTCGCGCACCACATTTTCCTCCGCCCCGATCATCGCGGCCATCGCGCCATCGCTGGATTCGCAGGCGGCTTGCATGAAGCTGGCGCGCTGGGCGACCAGCCGCAGGCCGGTCTCAAAATCGAAGGTGCCCGCCGCGGCATGCGCGGTGAATTCACCGAGCGACAACCCGGCGGCCGGCGTGGAAGGCGAGGTCGGGCCGCTTTTCCTTGAGCATGGCGAGACAGGCGAGACCGTGCACGTAGAGCGCAGGCTGGCAGTGGGCGGTCTTGGTGAGGCTCCTCCTCGGGGCCGTCGAAGGCGAGGGTGCTGAGGGGGTAGCCGAGAATTTCATCCGCGCGGGAGAAGAGCGCGGCGGCAGTCGGGAAGCTGGCGGCGAGGTCTTTGCCCATGCCCACTGCCTGGGCGCCCTGACCGGAGAAGAGGAGTGCGATACGTTTCATCCCCGGTAGTGTGATCAACGAACGAGAGGGGATGAAGCGCAAAATTCAACCATCGCCGCCGCCAGCAATTCCGTCCCGCGGGCCATGGCTTCGGCGACGGGGAGGTTTTGGGGGTTAATCCCCCGGGTGGCGGCAAAAATATTCGCCGCGACGACCTCGGGAGTCACCCGCCCGCCAAAGGCGACCACCGGCTTGCCCAGCCCGCGGGCCAGCTCCGCGATGCCGGCCGGGCCTTTGCCCGAGAGCGTCTGCGCATCCAGGCTGCCTTCCCCGGTGAAAATGAGATCGCACTCGCGAATGAGATTTTCCAGCCCGCTGGCCTCGGCCACCACGTCGAAACCCGATTCCACGCTCGCCCCGCAAAAACTCATGAGCCCGAATCCGAGTCCGCCCGCCGCGCCCGCCCCCGGTGCCTCGCGAAAGTCGCAATGCAGATCGCGGGTTACGATTCGCGCCAGATGCGCGAGGGTCATTTCGAGGAAATCCACGTCCTCGGGCGAGGCTCCTTTTTGCGGAGCGAAGACGTGGGCCGAGCCCTGCGGGCCGAGCAGGGGATTGGTCACGTCGCAGGCGGCGACGATTTCGGGAAAGGAATGGGCGGGCGGCTCGATCCGGGCCAGCCCGAAAAGATGAGCGGGAAAGGGATTCAACTCCTCGCCCCTGGCGTCGAAGAAACGGTAGCCGAGCGCCGCCGCCATCCCGGTGCCGCCATCGCAGGTGGCACTGCCTCCCAGCCCCACGACGAGCCGGGTGGCCCCGCGCCCGATCGCGGAGCGCATTTGCTCGCCGAGCCCACGGGTGGTGGTGCGCACGGGGTTGCGCTCAGGCGCGCGCAGCCGCCAAATGCCCGCCGCCTGGCTGGCATCGAAATAGGCTTCGCGGTCTTTTTGGTAGAAGTGCGCTGCCACCGGCGATCCGGTGGGGCCGCAGACGGTTTCCGCGATGCGCTCCGCGCCGACACTTTCGCCGATCAATTCGCAGGTGCCCTCGCCCCCGTCGGCAATCGGCCGCACAATGATTGCCGACTCCACCCCGGCGGCCCGCAATCCTTTTTCCATGGCCTCGGCCGCCTCCAGGGCGCTCATCGAGCCCTTGAACTTGTCCGGCGCGAGCAGGATTTTGCGGGGCGGTGCGGCAGCCATGGTGCGGTGGGAACTGGCTTCGGGAGACGGTCAAATCCCCGCGCGGTCGAGTAAAGCGGCCAGCACTTTCTCCGCCTCGAAATATTCGTGCGCCACCTCCCACGCGGCTTCGCAATGGGCGGCGTAGTCGGAATTGATTTCGCGCACCGCCTCGGGAATTTCCTCCAGCGTCTTGAACGAGAAGAGCCCGCGCTGCCCGCCGTAAAAGCGGGTGAAGCCGGTTTCCTGCGTGATCGCCGGGCGTCCGCAGGCGAGGTAGCAGGCCGTGCGGTCGCTGAACCAGCCGGTATTCAGCCGCACGTATTGATCCTTCGCGACGGTGAACTCGCCCTTCGAGCCCTGGAGAAACCGCCGGTAGAGATTCCAGTCCGAGCTCAGATCATGCGGCAGCGAGAGGCGCCAGCCGTTTTCGAGAAATTGCTGCCGTACCGGTTCCTCCTTGATGTCAGTCGCCAGCTCGAACGTCTCGCCCGAAGCCTTCGGGGCCGCGATGAAGCGCAGAAACTCCAGCGATTTGCTCCACAAATAGGTTTCGCCGCGCCATTCGATATCCTTCTTCCCGCTGGTGGACCAGTTCGCCACCGAGGTAAACACCGCGCCCGCGGCCGGGGCGGGCGCTTTCCATAGATCGGTCACCACCGGTTGGCGCGTCGGCAGCCATTGGAAACCGTGGTCGGGCACCGGAAACTCCGGCGTCCCCACATTTTCGCCAAAGGTGAAGAGCGCGCAATGCCGGCGCAGATAGGCCATCGTCTCCGCATTCCCTTGGTCGATCTTGATCTGCTCCACCGCGGGATCGCTTTCCACGTAGATGATCCGGTCGCTTTGCAGCAGATCGTCGTTGAACTCCTGCGCGCCGCACACGTTCAGAATCGCATCCGCCTCCTTGTAAAGTTCGCGCACCCGGCTCAGCGGCATGCCCGCGCATTCGGGCTCCGGCAGATAGCGCGCGCAAAAGGCCCAGCGCCCCTGGAAGCCGTATTCATCGGCCAGCCGCGCGAGCGTCTCCGCGGCAAAGGTGTAGTCGTTCTCCACCGCAAAGGTCACCGGATTATAGGGAATCCGCGCCGAGTCCTCGATGTAATACACCTCGTGCCCGAGCCGCTGCAGGCCCACGATGTAATGCAGGTGCTGCCAGCCCACCCCGGCAATCGGGCAGCCGCCCATGAAGCCCATGACGATGATCTTTTTCTTTTTCAAATTTCGATTCTCCGGTGAGTGAACAAGTGGTTTGAGGCAACCAGAAGCATTCGACGCGGGCGAGTGGATTTTTATTGCATGGTTCCTAAGTCAGAGCGACGGCGAGCGCCATGCCGGAAATTCAGCGCAATGAAAGATAACCCACCGGTTTCAATGTTTCGGCCAGTCGATCGCCGGCGCCTGCTGAAGGAGCTGCGCCGTCTTCAAATCGTATTTTTTAATCACGCCCAGGTCGATGAACGCGGCGGCTGCGCTTTGCACTTCCGGCCTCTCCCTGGCCAGCGCATCGGAAAAGCTGTCGTCGCCGATGCACTTGATCAGCTCGCTGAAGTTCCAGCGGATCGTATCGAGGCTGTCGCCGCTGCGTTGGTTCAGGCGCACGTAGGCGCAGAGGAAAAAGGCCGTCAGCGCCTCGCGATCCCCCTGCTCGGCCATCGCCAGGGCATGACTGCTCCCGCGCGAAGGGTCGAAATATTGTTCATACCCACCCAGGCCGAGATGAGCCGGGGGCTTGTCGCCCGATTTGTGCGCGCAGGCCGAAAGGACAAGGCTGAGCAGGAATGCGGTCGTTCCCAATTTTACGAGGCGATGAATGGTGGGGGCGTTCCCTGGCTGCCGTCGATCCATGTGGTTCATGGGCGCTGGGTATTACCAGCATTTCGCCAGGAACACCAGTCCTCACGTATCCGGCGGAGGAAAGCGGGTCCCTTACGTCCGCAGCAGGCTGGCCAGGGCCCGGCGATGGGGCGCGGTCATCGGCAGCGATTGGAGGCTTTCCAATGGATGCCAGGACTGGGACTCCGCTGGTTTCCGCGGGGTTTCTCCACGGGTGACCAGCAGGGTCACGCGATGATGCGTAAAAGGATATTCGGCCTGATAAATCAGCGGCCCATCAGGCTTTTCACACAACGGGAGTCGCCACAGGCCATTCCAGCGGCGACCGGTTTGTTGCTCCAGCAACACTTCGCCGTTGCGCACGATGAAGGCGCAGCGTTCCTCCAGTTCCACCGTTTTGCGCTGCGGCTTTTTCACCGGGAGCGCTTCGGGTTCGCGGGTGCGGCACTGCGCCTTTACCGGGCACCGGAGGCACTGGGGCTTGCGGGGCGTGCAGAGCAGCGCGCCCAGTTCCATCAGCGCGCCATTGTAGGTGCGGGCGTTGTGCTTCGGCACCAGCGCGGCGGCGAAGTCCACAGGAATTGCTGCCCCCGGGTGCTGGCGACCGGTTCGTGGAAATCCGCCAGCCGCGCCAGCACGCGGGCGATGTTGGCATCGATGATCGGCGTCGCGCGGTCGAAGGCAAAGGTGGCCACCGCCCCCGCGGTGTAGCGGCCGATCCCCGGCAGCGCCCGAATCGCCTCCAGCTCGCGCGGCATTTCCCCGCCATGCCGGGCCACCACTTCCCGCGCGGCCCGGTGCAGGTTGCGCGCCCGGGAGTAATAGCCCAGCCCCTGCCAGAGACCGAGCACATCGTGCTCCGTGGCCGCGGCGAGGGCCGCAAAGTCGGGAAACCGCTGCAGCCACCGTTCGTAAAAGGGAATCACCGTCGCCACCTGCGTCTGCTGGAGCATGATCTCCGAAACGAGGATCGCGTAGGGATCGTGCGTGCGCCGCCACGGCAGGTCGCGGGCCGCTTTTTAAACCATGCGATCAAGGCCGGCTGGAACGTGGAATCCACGCCCGGTTGCACGGGGAGATTTTTTCGCTCGGAGTTGGGTCGGCTCTGCGGTTTATTCTTGGGCATCGTGACTGAAAAAGCGCTGACACTCTACACCACTCCGCTCACCCCGCAGCAGGCGAAAACGCTGCGCGAAATTTTGCAGCGCGAGGATTGGGATTTTTCCGAGAAGCAATACACCCTCTACTCGCCCAGAAGAACAAGCTCACCGCCGCCGTCTATGAAAAGGGGCCCAAGCTGGTGCTGCAGGGGAAGGGGACGCAGGAATTTGTGCAATTCACCCTTGAGCCCGAGGTCCTCGGCGAGGCCAAGCTCGGCTACGAGGAAGTGCACAATCCCGAAGTGTTTTCCCCCACTTGGTATAGATGAGAGCGGAAAAGGCGACTTTTTTGGCCCGATGGTCGTCGCGGGAGTTTACACGGACAGCTCGATCGCACACCGGCTCATGGACGCGGGCATTCAGGACAGCAAGCGCATTGGCTCCGACAAGCGCATCCGCGAGCTGGCCAAAATTATCAAAAACACCCCGGGCGCCGCGCACACCATCGTGATGATCGGGCCGGAGAGCTACAACCGCATGATCGCCCGCAATGGCAACGTGAACCGCGTCCTCGCCTGGGGCCACGCCCGCGCGATTGAAAACCTGCTCGAGCAGCGTCCCGAGTGCCCGCGTTCGCTCTCCGACCAGTTCGGCAACCCGCAATTGATCAAGCGCGCGCTCCTCGAAAAAGGCCGCGCGATCGAGCTGCAACAGCGCACCAAGGCGGAGTCCGACCTCGCCGTCGCCGCCGCTTCCATCCTCGCCCGCGAGCGGTTCATCGACTGGATGGAGGCCGCCGGCCGCACCTACGGCTGCACCATTCCGCGCGGGGCCTCGGCGCTGGTGAAGGAGGTCGCGAAGAAAATTATCGCCGCCCATGAGCCGATGATTTTGGAGAAACTGGCCAAGACCCACTTCAAAACCGCCGCCGAAGTGGCCCCGGGATTTTTTCACGTGAAAACAAATGCAGCCTTGCCCGGGGACGAGGAGCGTGAATAATGTGCGCGCATTATGGCGACTTTGACGAAGCGGGACCTCGTAGTAAAAATCAGCAACGAGACGGGCATGGTGCAGCATCAGGTGTTTGATGTCATTCAGCGGACACTTGATCACATCACTTCCAGTCTTGGCGCCGGCGACACCGTGGAGTTGCGCAATTTCGGAGTGTTTGAAGTCCGGCTTACCAAGCCGCGGGTGGGGCGCAATCCGAATCAGCCCGGAAGCCAGTTCAAGATTCCGGAACGGGCGACGGTGAAATTCAAGAGCGGCAAGATGATGAAGCAGAAGGTGGGCAAGCTCTCCGCCGCGCTCAGCGGGCCAAGGAATAGCGGGCTTTTAGTTCCGGGACGACAGGGAATCTCTAGCGGCTGCGCGGCAGTCGGTTTTTGGCGGCGTTCTCACGACCGCACGCGCTTGCGCTTTTCCATTTTTTGCCGGCGGATGCAATTTCGCGCCCGGGCCGCAACGAGGGGATAATTTTTCGCAAATGGTGGGGAGCCGCCGCCCGGATGGCATTTCATAGTCGTCCGGTATGAATTACAGCAACTTCGATGTTCGTCTGCGGGTGAATCCGCGCAAGGAGCGCGATCCGCGAAGACAGGAGTCCGCCCGCAAGGGGGCGGGGCCCTCCGGGGCTTCTTCCCGGCAGGTTCCTCCGGTCCGGGAGCCGGCGCGCAAAGCGATCGTGCGCCCGACCCTCATGGCCCTGGCGGCGTTGCTGTCCGTTTCCTTTCTTCATGCCACCACCGTGAGCCTGTCCCAGCCGACCGCCAACCGCTGGATGTATCCCTTTGCTTCGAATCCCGGCAATGAGGCCTCCGCCGCGGTCTTTGGCGATGTGGGGGATACCAGCGGCAGCTTTGATGAGCGCGACGGGCAGATGCTCCTCGGCTTCAATCTCAGCGGGCTGGTTGCGACGGGTCTGGGCGCGTCGAGTTATCAGATCAACTCGGTCACGATCACCCTCACCCTCAGCAACAGCAGCTATCTCTACGATCCCACCTACGATTCTTATCAAACCTACCTCAATTCCTCGGCCTCCGGTGATGTGGCGGATTCCGATGCCGGGCGCCCGGTCGAACTTTTTGGGGTCGGGATTCGCAACGGCTACACCGCCCAAAGTTTTACCGAGACCTCTCCCTTTGGCACCACCGCCAGGGGCGGGCGAAATGCCTATGCGATGAGTTATCTCAACGGCACCGCGACCGATGTCTCGAACAATGTGAGCGGCGGCTTTGAGAGCTCGCCCTGGGCGGTCGGGACGACGAGCGCGGTAAATCCCGGCGACGCAGTTCCGCGGGACGACCCTCTCCTTCGCGCTCGATCTCACGAATCCCTACGTCCTCGCCTATCTCCAGTCGGCGTTCAACCTTGGCACGCTGGATTTCATCGGTCACCTCCCTTTCCGTGGCCTCGGAGCCCGGGACGGGCGGCGCGGCGAGCTACCCGAGTTTCTACACCAAGGAGTCGCTCATCGGCACGCCGGCGACCATTTCCATTGATTACCAGGTCGTGCCCGAGCCCGCCTCGCTGCTCCTGGTCATCTCCGGCGCGGGAATCCTGATGCGGCGCCGCCGCTCGACGATGGGAGCGGTAAAATGAGGGCGGGACGCACGGCGGTTCCCGCGGAGCGCGGGGGCCTTCACGCTTATCGAAATCCTGGTCGTGATCGCCCTGATCGCGGTCCTGGCTGGCTTGACGATGCCGGTGATCAGCAGCGTGCGGCTGGAGGGCTCCATGGCGAAGGAGCTTTCCGCCGGGCGGCAATTGATGATGGCGATGCTGCTTTACTCAGGGGATCACAAGGGGCAGGTGCTGGCTGGCTACAAAAACGATCCCGCTTTCGACGACCAGGGCAAGCCGATCAGCTTTCCCGAGAATGCCCGCTACCCGTGGCGGCTCGCGCCGTATCTCAATTACCGGGCGAAAGGCATCCTCGTCGTCAACGATCAGGAGCAGCTCATGGCGGCGCAAAACTACGTCTATCTCGTGAGCGTGTGGCCCTCGCTTGGGATCAATGCCACGTTTGTCGGCGGCGATTATGGCGATTCCAGCGATCTGCCGCCCATCCCGGCGGCGACGCAGAAGTATGGCAACTTTTGCGTTCTGCAGGTGTCCGACGCGGTGGCGCCTTCCAAGCTCATCGTCTTCGCTTCGGCCCGCTATCGGGTGGGCACGCAGGCGTCGGCGGGTTACTACGAGTTGAAGTCGCCCTATCTCACCTCGCGGCGCTGGTCGGCGGGTTTTCCCGCCACCGATCCCTCCGCCTCCTTCGGCTATCTGGATCTGCGCTACCACGGGCGTGCCGTTGCTGCCATGCTCGATGGCCACTCCGAGCTGCTCGACGCCACGCAATTGCAGGATATGCGGCGCTGGTCGAACCAGGCCGCGCTCGCCAACAACCCCACGTGGGTTCTGAGCAAGCAGTAATCTTTCATCCCTCTCCTCATCCAAAATAGAAACCATGCAAACAACCAGCAATCCATTGAAGGCCCGGTGGGCGGAATATCGCCGGGAAAATCCCAAGTCACGCATTCGCGACGCCGCGCAAGCGCTCCAGGTGAGCGAGGTCGAGCTGCTCGCCACCGGCTGCGGTGAGACGGTCACGCGCCTGCGCCCGGGGCAGGCCCAGGGCCTGGGCGACCTCTTGCTTCGTCTCCCCGGGCTGGGCCGGGTGATGGCGCTCACGCGCAACGAGCACGCCGTGCACGAGCGCAAGGGGCTCTATCGCGAGATCCAGTTTTTCCAGCATTTCGGCAACGTGCTCGGGCCGGATATCGACCTGCGCTTTTTCCTGAATAGCTGGGCCTCCGCCTTTGCCGTGCAGGAGGAGACGCCGCACGGCCTCCGCGAGAGCCTCCAGTTCTTCGCGCACGATGGCAGCGCCATTCACAAGGTCTATCTCGAGCCCGAGGCGGATCGCGTCGCGTTTGCCAAGCTGGTGGAAGACTTCCGTCACGAAGATCAATCCACCGAACAAGCCGTCCAGCCGCCGAAACCGAAGACGCCGGATCGCGCGGACTCGGAGATCGACGCCGCGGGGCTGTGTGAAGGCTGGCGCACCTTGCAGGATACGCACGATTTCTTCCTGCTCCTGCGCAAGTTCCAGGTCGGTCGCCAGCAGGCCTTGCGTCTCGGCGGCCCCGAGTTCGCCCAGCCCGTGCCGTTGGATTCCGGTGAACGCATTCTGCGCGCCGCAGCCGGGACCGGCCTGCCGATCATGGTCTTCGTCGGCAACGACGGCATGATCCAGATCCATACCGGCCCGGTGGAAAAAATCGCGCCCTACGGCGAGTGGATCAACGTGCTCGATTCCGAGTTCAACCTTCACCTGCGCCAGTCGGCCATTACCTCCGCCTGGGCGGTGCGCAAGCCCACCCGCGATGGCGATGTGAACTCGCTCGAACTCTATGACGCCAGCGGCGAGATGGTGGTGCAGTTCTTCGGTCGCCGCAAGCCGGGCGAGGCCGAGCGGCCCGAGTGGCGCGAAGTTTTGCAGGGCCTCTCGTCCCCGGAGGTAATGGCATGAAGCGCGCCCTGCTCGTGCTCCTCGTCGGGAGCGTGCTGACGCTGCCTCTGCCGGCCGCCAGCGAGCGCATCGTCTCGCTCGGTGGCGCGGTCACGGAAACCGTTTGCGCGCTCGGTGCGCAGGCCGGGCTCGTGGGCGTGGATTCCTCCAGCACCGCGCCGCCCGCCGTGGCGAAGCTGCCGCAGGTCGGCTACCAGCGCAAAGTTTCCGCCGAGGGCGTGCTCTCGCTCAAGCCTACGCTGGTGCTCGCCAGCGACGAGGCCGGTCCCCCCGAGGCCCTGGAGCAATTGCGCCAGGCCGGGGTGAAGGTGATCGTGCTGCCTGCCGGTAATTCCGTGGACGGTGCAGTGAAAAAAGTGCAGGCGATTGCGGAGGCGCTCGGGGCTGCCGACAACGCGAAGCCGCTGGTGCAGGCGATGACCGTCCAGGCCGATCGCGCGACGAAAGCGGCGACGGCGGGAGCCAGGGCCCCGCGCGTGCTCTTTCTCTACGCCCGGTCCGGCGCGGGAATCCTCGCCGCTGGTACTGGCACCGAAGCCGAGGCGATGATCCAGCTCGCGGGGGGAAAGAATGTGATCACCGAGTACAAAGGCTATCGCCCGCTCACCGCGGAGGCCGCCGTGGCCGCCGCGCCGGAGGTCATTCTTTCCATCACCGACGGGGTGGCCTCGCTCGGGGGTGAAAAGAGCATCTACGACGCCCCCGGTATTTCGCTGACCCCGGCCAGGAAAAAATCACCGGGTGGTCCTGATGGATTCGCTCTTCCTGCTCGGCTTCGGGCCGCGCACGGGGGAAGCCGTCCTGGAGCTGACCAAAGCGCTCTATGCCGACCGCCCTTCCGCCCACTGAGGCGCTGGATCGTGCCCTGTCCGCCCCGTCCCTGCGCGATCCTCGTGATTCGCGCGACTGGCTGCGGCAGCGGCATCGTCGGCAAAAAATTTCCCTTTGGGTGATGAGCGCGGCACTGGTTTTGACGGTGCTGGTATCCGTTGGAATCGGTGCCGCGCAAGTTCCCCTGAGTGCGACCTTGCGGGTGCTGCTCGCGCCTCTGGGCTTCTCCGGGGTGGTGGACGATCAGTATGCCGGGATCGTGTGGTGGATGCGCCTGCCGCGCGCCTGCATGGCGGTGCTGGTGGGCGGGGGCTTGTCGCTCGCCGGGGCCTCGATGCAGGGGCTGTTTCGCAACCCGCTCGCGGAGCCGGGCATCGCCGGGGTTTCCAGCGGCGCGGCCTTGGGCGCGGTGAGCGCGATTGTCTTTGGCGAGCGCTTCGGGCTCGATTCCTCGGTCTGGTGGCAGGCGCTCGCGGCCTTCGTCACGGCGCTGGCCGCCATGCTCTTGGTCCAGCGGCTCGCGCGCAAGGAATCCATGACCAGCGTCGCCCGTCTTTTGCTGGCAGGGATCGCGATTACCGCGATCAGCGAAGCGGGTGTGGGCCTGTGCACCACGCTGGCGAGCAATGCGGCCCTGCGCACGATTGCCTTCTGGAATCTCGGCAGCTTCAGCGCGGCCACCTGGACGGCGGTCGGCCTGCTGGCGCTCGGCGTCATTCCATCCGCCCTGCTGCTCCTGCGCGAGCGGCGAACGTTGAACGCCCTCCTGCTCGGCGAAGCGGAGGCCGGGCATCTCGGCTGCGACGTGGAGCGGGTGAAGCGACGCATCCTTTTGCTTTCCGCCCTCATCACCGGCGTTTGCGTGGCGGTGAGCGGGCGCATCTGGTTTGTCGGGCTGCTTTGCCCGCATCTCGTCCGGCTCACGCTCGGGACGGATCATCGCTGGTTGATGCCCGGCAGTCTGCTCGTCGGTGGTACGCTCATGGTCCTGGCCGATCTGGTTTGCCGCACGGTGGCGGCTCCGATGGAGATTCCGCTGGGCATCGTCACTGCGCTGCTGGGCGCGCCGTTTTTCCTGTGGCTGATGCGTCGGGAGCGGGGATTTTGATGAAAACGCTCTCCCTTCAGAACGCGGAGTTTTTGGCCGGGAAGCGAAAGCTTTTGCATGGGATCGATCTTGAAATTCGGCCCGGCGAATTGCTCGCCCTCGTGGGGGCAAACGGAGCCGGTAAATCCACGCTCCTGCGCCTGCTTTCCGGGGAGCTGACTCCGGCTCGTGGAGTGGTCCAGTTGGAAGGCCGCGCCTTGCAGGACTGGTCGCCCCGGGAGCGTGCCCGACGCCTGGCCGTGCTGCCGCAACAAACTTCCGTGCCCTTTGCCCTCACGGCGCTGGAACTGGTGCTGCTGGGCCGGGCTCCGCACGCGCCCGGTGGGGAGACGCCGCGCGACTACGAGATTGCCCTGCAAGCGATGCAGGCCACCGCCGTGCATCCTTTTGCCGACCGCGAGTTTCCCAGTCTCTCCGGCGGAGAAAAAGCCCGGGTCCAACTCGCCCGGGTGCTGGCGCAAATCTGGGAGCCAGTCGGCGATTCCCCACGCTTCCTGTTGCTCGACGAGCCCAATGCCGCCCTCGATTTCGGCCATCAACATCGGGTGCTGGAGCTCGCCCGCACCTGGGCTGCTCGTGGGGTGGGCGTCGTGGCCATCCTGCACGACTTGAATCTCGCCTCCCGCTACGCCAACCGCATCGTGATGTTGCGCGAGGGACGGCTCATTGCGAATGGAACGCCGCAGGAAGTGCTTACGCCATCCACCGTTGAAGCCGCCTTCGGCTGGCGAACCCACATCCAGCCTCATCCGCGCTACGACTATCCCACCGTGGAACTCCTCCGTTCATTTTGAAAAAAATAGTGCCCGGCTAACGATCGATGCTCTGAACCGCTGGAGCCACGGCCCTGTGGGCCGTTGGGGAAAAGGGCTCAATCGGAAAGAGGTTTTCGGACAGGATGAACAGGATTTACAGGATGAATAAGTGTTTAAGGGGATTTGGAATTTTCGCCATCCTGTTCATCTTGTTCATCCTGTCTGAAAAATCCGGTCTTTGAAAATGGGATCAGATTATTCCACGCCCGCCAGGAGTCGGCGATTTATCCTCTAGCCTGCCGTCTGCAAATGCATGCGCTGCAATTGCGCGAAACGGCCATCCGGCCTGGCGCCCAGCTCGGCGGGGGTTCCGCTCTCCACGATCTGGCCGTGCTCCAGCACGATGATGCGGTCCACATTGCGCAGCGTGCTCAAGCGGTGCGCGACGATGAAAGTGGTGCGCCCCTGCATGAGCCGGTCGAGCGCCTGCTGCACCGCCACCTCGCTGCCGGCGTCCAGCGCGCTGGTCGCCTCGTCGAGGATCAGGATGCGCGGATCGCGCAGCAAGGCCCGTGCAATCGCGATCCGCTGCCGCTGGCCGCCGCTCAGCCGGGCCCCGCGCTCGCCGATTTCCGTGGCCAGCCCGTGCGGCAACTCTTTGATAAAGGCCGCCGCGTTCGCCGCCTCGATTGCCGCCTGGAGCTGGGCTTCGGTGACATTCTGCGTTCCGTAAACGATGTTCTCCCGCAAGGTGCCTTCAAAAAGAATCGTTTCCTGCCCCACCACCGAGAGCCGCCGCCGATAGCTCCGCAGATCGATCGTATTCATCTCCACGCCATCCAGCAGAATGCGGCCTGCCGTGGGGCGGTGAAAGCCGATGATCAGACTCATGAGCGTGGATTTTCCTGAACCACTCGATCCCACGACGCCGATCGTCTCGCCGGCTTTGACTTCCAGCGTGAGGTTTTGCAGGGCGGCCCGGGGCGCGCCGGTTTCGTCCCGGTAATCGTAGCTCGTACCCTCAAAGCGAAACGCTCCGTTTACGTTGGTGACCGGTTGTTTATCGCGGTTTTCCTCAAGGTCCGGACATTCCAGCACCTCGCCGAGGCTGCGCAACCCGTCGAACCCACGGGTGATGATGGGCAGCATGTTATTGAGCTGCATCACGGCCGCGATGATCGCGTTGAAGTAGCCGGTCACCAGCACGATGTCGCCGGGGGTGAAGGGGACGATGCCGCGCAGGCTCAGCCACGCGCCGAGGGTGAGGCATACGAGGTTGAACAGCATGAAGGCGACCCACGCCGTGGCACCGAAGAGGCTGGCGTGCCGGTCGAATTGCAGCGCGGCATTGCGTACCTCGCCGAAGCGGCTTTCCACCCGCAGGATTTCCTCGCTCTCCACCGCATGGGCGCGAGTCACCGGGATCATATTGATCATGCCCAGCACCTGCGTATTCATCGCCTCCAGTTGCTTGCGAAAGAGATGGTTGTAACGCTTCAGCCGCTCGCTCATCGCGTAGCGGATCAGCGCCGCCAGCGGCACGAGCAGGGCAAAGACGGGGAGAAACTGCGGCATCCGCCAGCTCGTCACCGCGATGGCGACCGCAATGGTGACGAGGGAGCCCAGCCCCGGATCAATCAACTGCCGGCACAACTGCTCGATGGACTCCACATCGCGCAGCACCTTCGTTTGCAGCACGGCGGTGCTGATTTGCGAATGGTAGGCGATGGAGAGCATTTGCAGCCGCCGCACCAGCGCCGAGCGAAGCCGGATTTCCACGCTGCGAATCGCGCGGCTGGAAAAAATCGAAAAGAGCACCGCGGCAGGGACGTTTTGCGCAATGAAGAAAGCGCCAATCGCCGTGTTCCACCACAGGACGGGCATTCCGTTGGCCCGCGGATGGGCGATCAGATCCACGATATTCGCCGTGACCACCGGGATGACCCAGAGCGGGCTCGCCTTGAACAAAAACGCGAGCACGCCCAGCCCCATCGACTTCCGCTCCGGACGGAACAGGGCGAACAGCGTGCGCCACGGATGATTGGCCTGATATACGACTTCGATGGACTCCGCTTGCATAGGATGAACGAATTCATCTTGAAACGCCCGCTTCCACCTTCAATGCGAACGTCGCGCCTTTTTAGTTACCCTGTTGCTCTCCGATGGCTCCCGGGTTGCTGCCGGGTCGCTGTCCGGTGGCGCCTTTACATCATGTTCAGCATGTCCGACGTGACGTTGAACGTGGAGGAATTGCTGTCGCTGCTCGTCGCAAGGGAAACCGTGGGCAGGCTTTTCAAAATCGCAGAGGTGGAGGCCGCGGAAACCGAATTCGCGTCCGTGCTGGAAACGGCGCCCGGCAAGGTCTGCAAAATCGCCTCATCCATGTTATAAGCGCTGGAACTGCTTGAGCTGCTGGCCGATCCGGAGGCTGCGCTCGTCAGGTCATCCTGCATTCCAGAGAGGGCAGACTGGGCGTCCGAGACATTCCCTGACTGGAAAGCGACCTCCAATGCACGCAGGTCGGAGGGCAGTGAACCACTGGCGCTCAATGGGTTGCTCCTGCTGCTCGCGGTCAGCGCCACGTCCTTGGCGAAAGCGGCCAGGGCCGTCTTTGCGGTGCTGAGGTCGCCCGCGCCCACGGCGTTCTGGATGTTTTGCAAATCGGTCGTTGCGCTGCCGGTGCTGCTGGAGTGGGCCTGCATATCGGTCTGCAAGGTGGAAAAGGCGCTCTGCGCGTTGGAGATACTCCCCGCGCTCAAGGCGTCGCGGACGGCGGTGAAATCCTTTTTCAGCGCGCTGGTAGCGGTCACGGGATCGTACCCATTGGCCGTGGCGGTCGCGGAATCCTTCAGGAAGGCCGTCATTGCCGTTTGCGCGGCGGTGAGATCGCCCGAGGTGATGGCGGTTTTCAAAGCATTGAAATCGTCCGAGTATTTCTTCGCCTGGGCTTGCAGGAGCACGGTGCTCGCGGTGTTGGAAGCCGTGGCGGCAGCGATGATGCTCGAGGTGCTCATATCAACGCCAGACATCGGTCGGGTCGGAACCAACTTTAGCGATTTTTTGAACGCTCGTTTTTTTGCCGGGAAAAGCGGTCTGCGCGGTGGCTTCAGGTGATCGAAGCCGTGATTTCCTTCGTTTCGCAAACAGGACGTCACTTCATTTACATCAGTAACGTCATCGTCATTTTTGCAACGAAAGCGCCGCATGAATGCCGTCAAACCGTCGTCGGTTCGTGTGGAAAGTTTCACTTCCCCGCCACCGGTCTGTCACAGGGGATTATTAATTTTCGTTCATCTCGATGCGGGTGGAATTCCACAAGGGGAGTTCTCGCACCGGGCTGGCTCCAGTGTCTGGCGCCGCAGGAAAAACAAAAACCACCACCCAAATCCCGTTAGTCAAAACCAGACCCAATATGAAAACCACTTTCCCTATGCGATCCCGTTTGGGATTGCTCTCGATGCTGGCCCTGGCCTGTGCCGGCCAGTCTTTGCTGCCCGCTCCGGCGAAGGCCCAGCAAAATCCGAACGGCATCACCACCGTCTTCTACATCCTGTTGGAAAACCGTTGCTTCACCTCGGGCACCGACACCAGCTACACGAACGTTCTTTATAACAACAAGAATGGCGGATCCCCGTATCTGACCGCGCTGGCCACTCCTGGCAGCACGGCCTACACGGTGAGCTATCAGGGGCAGACGATCTCGCAGACGTCGCAGTGCTCCTTCTGCTCGGCTTATCACAATGATTTCGGTTCCGCCGACGGCACCAGCACGACGCCGTACTACATTGAAAACCAGCCCGCGAATCCCACGGGCAGCGTTCACCCTTCCGAGCCGAACTACATCTTCATGGAAGCCGGCTCGAACCTGAGCATCACGAACGATAATGATCCTTATGGATCGAGCGGCAGCGTGCCGGCGATCACCACCTTCCTGAACAATAACCCGAGCTTCACGGGCGAAAGCCTCAGCGAGCTGCTGCAGAACGCCGGCATCTCCTGGACTTCCTACACTGAAGGAACCGGCCTGCTGAACACGGCGGGTAATGACTTCAATTCCGCGGGCGGCACGCTTACGAATAACATCTCTCCGATCGGCAAGCGCACGGTCCCGACGACCAGCTTCAGCGGCACCAGCGCTTCCTACACGAACGCTTATAACGGTTCGCACCAGTATAACTTCGCGACCAAGCACACCGGGCAGCTCTTCTTCCCGGCAACCAATGGCGGCACCACCTCGGCGGCGAATACCTCGACCTCGAATTCCGAGGTTTCCCACTATGCTCCGCTCGAGCAGTTGGACGCGGATCTCGCAGCCAACACGCAGGCGCAGTATTGTGTGATCACGCCGGATCAATACAATGACGGTCACACGGCTCTCTCCAGCACCTTCACCTACTCGAACTACGGTGGAACCAACTCGGGAGTGACCAAGACCTACACCGGTGGTAGTGACTTGGCGCGCGTTGCTCAGATGGACAGCTTCTGCGCCATCATGGTGCCGAAGCTCATGAACTCGCCTGTCTATCAGGCGGGCCACGCGGCGATCGTGATCTGGACCGACGAAACGGAAGGCAGCCCGCAGAACGACTTCTACCATACCCTCACGGAGATGGTGATTTCGCCCTTTGCGAAGGGCAATGGCTACAACAGCACGATCAACCTGACGCACTCCTCCGACCTCGCCACGATGCAGCGCATCTTCGGGGTGGCGGCCAAGACGCCGACTGGTTACCTGAACGACGCGGCCAATCCTTCGAATGCGACCCCCGCCGGGACGACCGTTACGGTTAATACGGGCCAGGGTCTTCAGACGGCGACCGGACTGCCCTTCTTCGGTTTCGGAACGGGCACCGCGCAGGATATGTCGGATCTGTTCCAGTCGAACGTGATTCCTACGACCATTCCGGCCCTGTCCTTCACGGCGAGTGGATTCACCTTGAATCGTCGCACCGGCCTCTATGCCCAGACGGTGACGGTGACGAATCAGGCCCCGACTGCGATCAGTGGCCCCATCTACATGGTGGCCTACAAACTGTCGGGCGGCACGCTGTCCAACAGCGCCGGGAACACCACCAGCTACTACGCTGGCAGCCCTTACATTCAGGTGACCTCGAGTGGCCTCGCTGCGGGAGCTTCGACCACAGCTACGTTGCAGTTCAGCTCCAACAGTGTGAGCGATGCGCTTGAAGTCGTCGCGACCGGTTCCGGCACGCCCTAATCGACGGCCTGTAACCAGCCAATCCTAAAACCCGGTGGGGCCATCTGGCACCCGGATGGTCCCACCTCTTCTTTCTCGCTCCCAGAACCAACCGGCGGTTCAACCGCCACCCATGACCCACCCATGAAAACCGCCAAACTTCTTCCCTTCCTGTTCACCGCGATGGCCTCGCTGCTCATCGCCACCTCTGCTTCCGCGCAAAAGTTGCGCGAGGATCTCGGCTACATCGAAACCGTCCTGGTCGCCAGCAAGGCGGATTACAATCCCCAGATCGTGGACAAGCAGATGCAGGATGGATGGGGAATTGCGGTGCGACCCCCGGGAGCGGGTGGGCATATCTGGATCTCCAATGCGGGCACCGGCACCGCTTCCGAATACATCGGCGACGTCGGCAAAATGCCGCTCCACCAGGATGGCCTGAAAAGCGTGACCTTGGATCAGCCGAATTGGACGGATCACGGCCACGCTTTCATCACCGGCCAGGTTTACAATTCGGCCAGTGATCTCCCCGGGCAGCCGGTGGAATTCCCGGTTTCCGGCCCGGCGAACGATCTCAAAGGTCCCGCTCCGAAATCGATTCCGGGCGGTTACTCTGGCTCGGCCAAATTTGTCTTTGTCACTGAGGACGGCTGCATCAATGCCTGGGCCTCGAATACGGCTACGGCGATGAAAAGCGCGCCGGTGATCATCGACTATTCCAAGACCTCCAAGCACCGGACGACCCACCTGAACCCGGTCTTTACGGGTGTAGCCCTGACCAATAATGCCGCGAATTCGGAGGCTTATAAAAAAGCGGGCGGCAATCATCTCTTCGCTGCCGACAACCGCAACAATCTCATCCACGTCTTCGATCATCAATGGAAGGATGTCACCAAGAGCTTCCATTTTGAGACGCCCAAGAGCATCGGCGATCTCAGCCCCTTCAATATCGCCGATCTGGATCATCACCTCTTCGTGGCTTACGGCAAATTCGATCCCAACAGCGACGAAGGCCAGGAGCAAATCGCCGGGGCCGGTCTCGGGCATATCGTGGAATACAATGAAGATGGCACCCTGGTGAAAGACTTCTTCGCCGGGCATGGCGTGGTAAATCTGCCGTGGGGCATGGCGATTGCGCCCTCTACTTTCGGTGACTATGCGAACGACCTGATGGTGGCCAATTTCGGCGACGGCACCATCTCGGCGTTCGATCTCAAGAGCGGCGATTTCGTCGGCTACATCCGCGACTCCGACAGCAAGATCATTTCCATCGACGGCATCTGGGGCCTTGTCTTCGGCAACGGCGTCAGCCTGGGCGACGCAAATGCTCTCTACTTCACCGCCGGACCCAACAGTGAATTCGACGGCATGTTTGGCCGGATCAACGTCCGCTAGCAGCCCCTCCATTTCTCAAAATCCAAATCCCATTTCGACCCATGTCGAAGCAGCGACAGCAGCACATCCACCACCTAACCACCCATACCACCATGACTACCAAATCCACCGCTTCCAAATTCACGGCCCTCCTCGCTTTGGGCGCATCGTTCCTGATGCTGCACCACAGCGCGAAAGCGAATGCCATCTACACCATCAGCCTGAACACCGCCGCGCTTTCGGCCGACAGCAGCAGCCCTTTTTACCTGGATTTCCAGTTCTCTTCGGGAGCGACCGTCGGCAATAATACCGTCACCTTGAGCAATTTCGCCTTTACCGGTGGAAGCGCCACTGGCTCCGCCACCACGACCGGCACGGCCTCGGGCAGCCTCGGTTCCACCGTCACCCTCGTGGACGGGAAAACCACCCTTACCGAGTTCTACCAGGGATTCACGGCGGGAACGACCAACATCAGCTTTACCTTGAACAGCACGCTGAATGTGGACCCCGGTTTGAATCCGGACCAGTTCTCCATTTCCATCCTGGACAGCGCGCTCGGATCGCCGGCGCAGATTTACACCACCGCGCCCGATACGGCCTCGCTCCTTACGGGAAAACATCAACAGCACCACTGCGCCCGCGGTCGCGACCTATCGGGGGGACGGTCCTTCCGATGGCAGCAATTCCGGCAGCTTGAGCGGAGTGCAGATCACGGCGACCGCGGCTCCTGAGCCGGGCTCGGCCACGATGCTCGGCCTCGGTGCCATCGGTTTCCTCATGCGCCGCATCCGCCGCCGCGCCTAAGCAAAAACTGTCTCCTCTGAGTAACAGTGCATCGCGCGGGGTCGTCTTGAAAAAGGCGGCCCCGTGGCGAGGCCCTGCGCTCGTCTCCACCACATGAAAGCTCTCAAAACGATGATGGCCCTGCCGGCCATCCTGGGCCTCGCCACGATCGCCCACGCCGCGAATTTCTCAGGCAGCTATTCGCAAAATTTCGACTCGATGGGCACCAGCGGCACCGCCGCCCCCACGGGCTGGTCGGTCTATAGCATCGCCGGTTCGCATGATACCTTCAGCTACTGGACGCCGAGCGGCGGTTACGTCACCGCGTTGCCGGCTTCCTCGGACATCGCCGGGGCCACCGCCGCCAGCAGCACGCTCACCGCGGGAGTGGCCAGCACGCAGAAAGGCGCGGCGGGCTATAACTTCTCCGACAGCACCACCACCAGCAACCGCGCGCTCGGTTCCTCGCCCAGTGGCAATGCCATGACGCTGTTGCAGCTCACGCTCACCAATACCACCGGGGATGCGCTCACGGATTTTAACGTCAGCTACGACATCCGCCGCTTCACGACCACCACGACGAATAACTCCACCTACACCGGCGGGCCTTATTCCGGCGTGGAGGAACTGCCCGGCTACTGGCTCTGGTACAGCCTCGACAGCGGCGCCACCTGGACCAACGTCAGCGCGCTCAATCCTACGCTGAGCGGGACCAGCGGCGTCGTGGTTCCCAACACCGTGGGCACCACCAGCGTGCCGACCACGGACGTCTCGCTGAGCAGCGCCTGGGCCAATGGCAGCACCCTCCTGCTGCGCTGGAGTGATGACAACGCCCAGAGCCCGTCGCCCGACCAGCTCATCGGCCTCGACAACGTCGTTCTCACCACCACTGCGGCCCCCGAGCCCACCTCGGCGGCGATGCTCGGCCTCGGTCTGCTCGGTTTCCTGCGCCGTCGTCGCCCGGTGAACCAGTAATCCATTTTCTTCAGGGAGTATGCGCGGGTTGTCCTTCTGTGGGGAAGGGCAGCCCGCGTTCTTTTTTTAGCCACGGGAGACGCGGAGCGGATGGAGATGGTGGATTTCCCCTCGTTTCCCGCTGCCAAAATGCGGCGCTCAACCCTCAACGCTCAATTTTCCCCGTTCCATGCTTGCGATGTCGTAAGCCGGGCATTATCAACGAAAAATCATCACCTATAACTATGAGCGATCCATTTTCGACCAAAACGGCATTTGATCTCGGCAACGGCAAACAGGGCAGCCTCTTCTCGCTGCCCGCTTTGGAGAAAGCGGGCGTCGGTCCCATCTCCAAGCTTCCCATCTCCATCCGGATCGTTCTGGAGTCCGTCCTGCGTAACTGCGACGGCAAAAAGGTCAGCGAGGAAGACGTCAAGACCCTCGCCAACTGGAACGCCAAAGCGCCCGCGCAGGTTGAAATTCCCTTCGTGGTCGCCCGCGTCGTGTTGCAGGACTTCACCGGCGTCCCGCTCCTCGTGGACCTCGCCGCGATGCGCACCACCGTTTCCGGCCTTGGCAAGAACCCCACGATGATCGAGCCGCTCGTCCCCGTGGATCTCGTGGTGGACCACTCGGTGCAGGTGGACTTTTTCGGCAGCGCCCAGGCGTTGCAGATGAACCTGGACCTCGAATTCAAGCGCAACCGCGAGCGTTACCAGCTCCTCAAGTGGGGTCAGCAGGCGTTCAAGACCTTCGGCGTCGTGCCTCCCGGCATCGGCATCGTCCACCAGGTGAATCTCGAGTATCTCGCCAAGGGCGTGCTCGAAAAGGATAGCGTCTATTATCCCGACACCCTCGTCGGCACCGACTCCCACACCACCATGATCAACGGCCTCGGCGTCGTCGGCTGGGGCGTGGGCGGCATTGAGGCCGAGGCGGGCATGCTCGGCCAGCCCGTCTACTTCCTCACGCCCGAAGTCGTCGGCGTTTACCTCACCGGCTCGCTCAGCGAAGGCGTCACCGCCACCGACCTCGTGCTCAAAGTTACCGAGATGCTCCGCAAGGCGAAGGTCGTTGGCAAGTTCGTCGAGTTCTACGGTCCCGGTGCCAAGTCGCTCCCGGTCGTGGATCGCGCGACGATTGCGAACATGGCCCCGGAATACGGCGCGACCATGGGCTTCTTCGGCATCGACGAGGAAACCGTCGCCTACCTGCTCGGCACCGGCCGCAGCGAAGAGTCCGTAAAGGCCTTTGAGAACTACTACAAGGCGCAGAACCTCTGGGGCATCCCCGAGAAGGGCCAGATCGAATACAGCGTCGATCTTGAGCTCGACATCACCACCGTCCAGCCCGGCGTCGCCGGTCCGAAGCGCCCGCAGGATCGCATCCTCCTCACCGAACTCGGCAGCACCTTCGAGACCCTCTTCGCCAAGCCCGTGCCGGAAGGCGGCTTCGGCAAGAGCGCCGATGAACTCGAAGACCAAGCAGGTTCCCGTGCACATCAACGGCAGCACCGAAGGCGACCACGCGCACACCATGCCAACCATCACGCCCGGCGAGCCCATGCACGCCGTCGAGATGGTGACCAACCGCCCGACGCCCGATGTCGCGGAAGACCTCGGCACCGACTACAGCTTCTACAAGCCTGCCGATGTCACGATCGGCCACGGCGCGGTGCTCATCGCGGCGATCACGAGCTGCACGAACACCAGCAACCCGAGCGTCATGCTCGGTGCCGGTCTCCTGGCGAAGAAGGCCGTGGAAAAAGGCCTCAAGGTCAACCCGGCGGTGAAGACCTCCCTCGGGCCAGGTTCCCGCGTCGTCACCGATTATCTCAACAAGACCGGTCTGCAGACCTATCTCGACCAGCTCGGCTTCCAGACCGTCGGCTACGGCTGCACCACCTGCATCGGCAACTCCGGCCCGCTTCACCCGGCGCTCGAAGAGGCCATCGTCAAGAACGACCTCGTTGCCTGCTCCGTGCTTTCCGGCAACCGCAACTTCGAGGCCCGCGTGCACCAGAACATCAAGGCGAACTTCCTCATGTCCCCGCCGCTCGTCGTCGCCTTCGCGCTCGCCGGCACGGTGGATATTAACCTGAGCGTTGACCCGATTGGCAAGGGCTCCGATGGTGCGGACGTTTATCTCAAGGACATCTGGCCGAGCCTCGGCGAAATCCGCGATGCCATGAGCAGCGCACTCTCGCCCGAAGTCTTCCGCAGCCTCTACACCGACTTTGCGAACCAGAATCCGAAGTGGGTCGAGATCCCGTCCTCCGTCGGCGAAGTTTATTCGTGGGACGAGGCCAGCACCTACATCCAGAATCCGCCGTTCTTCAGCGGTTTCGGCATGGAAGCGGGCCACATCAGCGAGATCAAGGGCGCCCGTCCGCTCGGCATCTTCGGCGATTCCGTCACCACCGACCACATCTCGCCCGCTGGTGCGATCAAGAAGACCTCGCCCGCCGGTCGTTTCCTCCTGGAAAACGGCGTCGCGCACGAAGACTTCAACAGCTACGGCTCGCGCCGCGGCAATGATCGCGTGATGACCCGCGGCACCTTTGCCAACGTGCGGATCAAGAACCTCATGACCACCCCGGTCGAGGGCGGCTACACCGTCTATTACGGCAGCCAGGAACTCCCGGCGCCCGACAAGGAGATCACGGTCAAGAGCGGCAAGCCCGCCTTCATCTACGACGCCTGCATGGCCTACAAGGCCGAGGGCACCCCGCTGATCATCTTCGCGGGCCAGGAATACGGCACCGGCTCCTCGCGCGACTGGGCGGCCAAGGGCACCAACCTCCTCGGCGTCAAAGCCGTGGTGGCCCAGAGCTTCGAGCGCATCCACCGCAGCAACCTCTGCGGCATGGGCGTGCTCCCGCTCCAGTTCCCGGAAGGCGTCAGCGCCGCGACCTTGAAGCTCGACGGCTCCGAGACCTTCGACGTCATCGGCATCGACGACAACATCAAGCCCATGAGTGATGTGACCCTCGTCATCCATCGCGCCGACGGCACCACCGATCAGCAAACGCTCCGCAGCCGCATCGACACCGGCATCGAAGTGGAATACTTCCGCCACGGCGGCATTCTTCCCTTCGTGCTGCGCCAGCTCATCGGCGCGTAAGCGAAAGCGTTCACCGCTCCGAAAAATCCCAGGCCGTCCATCGCAAGGTGGACGGCCTCTTCGGATGAAAGCCTCTGCGTCTCCGCGTGAGAAAAACCTCCCCCCTCCGTGATCTCGGTGTCCTCGGTGGCTATCTCTTCTTTCGTAGAAACCGTCCCAGCACCGCTTGGGCCTCGGGAATCTTCATCAGCATCGTAATGAGGAAGTAATCCGCCCCGAACACCCCGAGAATGAGCACTGCGGCCACGATCGGCGGCGTATGCAGCGGCAGCAGCAATTTCACCACCCAGCCCGCCGCTGCCGAGAAACCTGCCGCGATCCAGAGCCGCACCACGAGCCCCGCCGTCACGCCTGTTTTGCCGATGCGCCGGTTCATGGCCCGCCGGAGCAGCGTGAACTCCACCCACGCGGCAAAGCCCGAGGCGGCGGTGATTCCGATCACGCCCCACTTCGCATCGATCCCCAGCCAGCGCGGCAGCAGGATCGCCCCCACATAGTCCAGTACGCCGACGAGGCAGACCCGGATCGTGGCGAACTTCAGTGGCGTCCGCGTATCGCGGAGCGCATAGAACGCCGAAGAATACAGCCGCCCCATCGTTGCGGCCAGCAGGCCAATCGTTGAGCCGGCCAGGATCGCCCACACGTATTGCGCATCCGCCGCGTTGAATTTTCCGGTCTGGAAGAGCGCCGCCGAAATCACATCGCCGAGGGCCAGAAACGCCGCCGCCGAGGCCACGATGAAAAAGGCAATCCGCCGCAGCCCGCCTTCGAGCCGGGTGCGCAGCTTGGTCGCCACTTCCTCCGTGCTGCCCAGCGCGCTCGACATTTCCGGCAATTCCGCCGCCGAGACCGCCATGCCGAAGAGACTCACCGGCAGCGTATAAAGCGTCTGCGCATATCCCAGCGCCGCGATCGCCGCCGGGCCCAGCCAGCTCCCGATGAAGTTATCAATATAGGCGCTGATCTGGACAATGCCGCGCCCCATAAAGGCCGGGAGAAAATTCTTGAGGACCGTCTGGCAATTCCGCTCCTGAATCCGCAGCGAGAGCGGGATCGTCTTCAGCAGCAGCAGCACCGTCGGCATCTGCACGAGCACCTGAATCGCGCTGCCGATGACCGAGCCCCAGGCCACTGCGGCGATCAGGGCATTCCCTGCCATCGTGCGCCCGCAGAGCACCATCGTCACAATCATCGCCAGGTTCCAGACCACCGGCGAGACGTAGGAGAGGAAGAATTTGCGGTGACTGTTCAGAATGCCCAGACACCACGCCGAGCATACCAGCAGCCCGATCCCCGGGAAAAGAATCTGCACCAGTCGCGTGGTGAGGGCCCGGACTTCGGCATGGAAGCCTGGCGCAATCAAATCGACCAGCCATGGTGCCGTCAGCACGCCGAGCAGCACCAGTATTGAGACGAGCAGGAGAATGCACGCCGCCATCGTTCCGGCCAGTCGCCGGGCGGTTCGCATATCGCCTTGCGCCAGCAGCTTGGCATACACGGGGATGAACGAGGCCGAGAGCGCGCCTTCGCCAAACAGATTCTGCAGAATGTTCGGAATCCGAAACGCCGCATTGAACGCACCGCTGCATCCGAAGTGCCAAAGTAGTGGGCAAACACCCGTTGCCGGACCAGTCCCGCCAGCCGACTCAGTAGAATTCCCGCCGCCACCAAGACGCTCGCGCTGCGTTTGCGCGGGGCAGGGGAGTTCAGTGGGCTGGCGGCTGGCATCTGGCCGCGCATCATTGGCAAAGCCTCTCGTTTTGTCCAATGCGGAGTGAGGGCGGTGATCGCTTGGCCCTTTATTGATCCGATCGATCCCCTATGACCTATTGATAGCCAGGCGCCAATTCTCATGGCACGATCCCGCCATGCCCATTCCCGATCCGGCTCGAACCCGGCGCACTGCCGCCGCTGCCATCGTCTTCGATGAAAAGGGCCAGCTCCTCCTCCATCGGCGCACGGATAATGGTCGCTGGGGTCTTCCCGGCGGCAACATCGAAGTCGGCGAGACCGCCGATCAGGCCGTCATCCGCGAGGTGAAGGAGGAAACCGGCTACGACGTGGAGGTCATCCGCCTGATCGGCATTTACTCCGACCCCGCCCATACCACTGTGACCTATCGCGATGGCAACACCGTGTATTATGTGAGCCTGCTTTTCGAGTGCCGGGTCACCGGCGGCGCCCCCGCCTTGAGCGACGAATCCAGCGCGGTGGATTGGTTCCCACCGGAATCCCTGCCCCAGCCTTTTCACCCAGGTCATATTCCACGCGTCCAAGATGCGCTCACCCGCCAAAACGCCGCATTTTACCGGTGAACTTTCTCGGAGCATGCTGACGAACCACTTTTTCCAAATCAGCAATGGCACCAAAAAGCACCTTGGTCTCCACGCCCTTGGAGTGCGGCGACATGTCGCCGCTATCTCCGCGCGAGACACGTCTCGCCTTCCATCGCGCAGCCCAATCTCCTTCCCCTTGTTCGTGACACTTCCCGGCCGCATTCACGGATGGATTGCAATTTCCCCGCCCGACGGTTTGATCTCCATTTATACCTGTACGATGTAGTTGGTGGAACGGCTGGATAACTGTCGAAGATGCTGCTGCAACGTCTCCACTAAAAATGATCGACCTTTCGAGAACCGCCCTCGTGATTACCGTTTTGGGACTCGGTCTCTTTGCGGGGGCGCTGACTTTTCTCAAACGGACCCAACGTTTTGATTCCTTCCGGAGCCGCTCGTGCCAGGGGCGGCTCTGGAGGCGTAGGTTTGCGACGGCTTCAAAAGACGATCTCCGCGCCTTTCTCCAGGTCTTCGTGAAGGCTTTTGCCATCAATCCCCGGCTACGCCTGCATTTCCACCCGGATGATCGGGTGCTGGACATTTACCGTGCCCTCAACCCGCCCGACTGGTCGCGGGCTGATGCCATGGAGCTTGAGCTCTACGAACTGAATTTTCACAAGGCTTACGGCATCCGGCTGGGCACCGTCTGGCACGAGAAGATGACGCTGGGTGAATTATTCCAACTCACCCTGGCAAAACCGATGGGGGCGTAGAAATTTCCTGCACACCGCTTCATTTCCGCGTAATCTGGTCATCCGATGAGAAACGAACACGTCTGGAAAGAAACCACGCCCGAGGGCGAGCGCCGCGAGGTGCGGGCCTCCAAGTTTGGCAATAACTGGCGCATTCAATCCAAGCTGCAGAGCGAGGAGAACTGGACGTATCACGACGAGCCTCCGCTGGAGGATTGGAAGCAGCTCCACGACATTCTCTTCCGCAAATACCAGCGCAAGCGGTTGCCTTACGAGGACGTGCAGGCGATTGAGCGCAAGATCAAGGATCTCGAACGCCAGGCCGGAAAATGAAGCCCGAGACTGCGGCCATGATTGCAGCCGACAAGGCGCACTCATGGCATCCCTTCACGCAGATGCGGGACTGGTGCGCGCCGGAGCATGAACCGCTGGTGCTGGTGAGCGGGGAAGGGGCCATCCTGCGCGACAGCGAGGGGCGGGAGTATCTCGACGGCAATTCCTCGATCTGGACCAATCTGCACGGGCACAATCACCCGCGGATCAACGCGGCGATTCGCGCACAACTGGACCGGGTGGCGCACACGTCGTTTCTCGGGTTTACCAATCCACCGGCCAGCCAGCTGGCGGCGGAGCTGGCGGCGCTGATTCCGGGGCAGCAACTGCCGCGCGTTTTTTTGGGCGATGACGGGTCCACGGCGATCGAGGTCGCACTCAAGATCACGGCCCAATACTGGCAACTCATCGGCCAGCCCCAGCGCACGCGTTTCATTGCCTTTCACAACGCCTACCACGGCGACACGATGGGGGCCTCCAGCCTCGGCGGGGTGAGTGCTTTTCACAGCCGCTTTTCCGCGTGGCAATTCCCGGTCGGGCATATTGCCGGATTCGAGGAACTGGAGTCCGGCGTCGGCGAGCCGCAATCCGTTGCGGCGGTGATCATCGAGCCGCTGATGCAAGGAGCGGCCGGGATGCGTCTCTGGCCGAAAGGATTGCTGACCCAGCTTCGCCAATGGTGCGATGCGAACGGAGCCCTGCTCATCTTCGACGAGGTGATGACTGGCTTTGGCCGCACGGGGAAAATGTTCGCCGGCGAGCATGAGAACGTGATGCCCGATCTGCTGGCGGTGGCCAAGGGGCTCAGCGGCGGCTATCTGCCGCTTTCGGCCACGCTGGTGCGCGAGCGGATCTACGAGGCCTTCCTGGGTGGCTACGAGGAGATGAAGACGCTTTTTTACGGCCACAGCTTCACCGGCAGCCAGCTCGGCTGCGCCGCTGCGCTCGCGAACCTGGCCATTTTTCGCGAGGAGAACACCCTGGCCCAGCTCCAGCCGAAGATCGCGCTCCTGACGGATTTGCTCGACGGGCTGAAAAACCATCCGCACCTCCGCGAAATCCGCCAATGCGGATTCATGGCGGGCATCGAAGTCGCGCAGGCGGATGGCACCCCCTTCGACTGGCGTGCGCAAACCGGCTCGCGGATTTGCAATGCCGCCCGCGCCTACGGTCTGCTGACCCGTCCCATTCGCGACACGATGGTGCTGATGCCGCCGTATTGCACGAACGAGGCCCAGTTGGAGCAGGCGGTGGTGGCCATTCGCCGGGCCATTGATGACGTTGTCGCAAGCTAGAGCATCAACGAATCAAGGCTGAAACAATGCCAGCGCCGCCTTGAGCACCTCGCTCTCGGGCAGGGTGGTGAGACAATAGGGGCGGCGGGCGTCTTTGAGTTCCGGCAGATCGACCAGGCACTCCGCCTTCCGGCACGGCACGCAGGGGAGTGTGGACTGCACGACTGCCGCTTTCTTCGCCCGGAAAGGGCCGGTATCCACCGGATCGTTGGGGCCGAAAATGCCCACGGCGGCACTGCCCAGCCCGATCGCGGTGTGGTAGAGCCCGGAGTCGTTGGCAATCAATCCCATGGCCCTCGGGATGATGTGCATCGAGCCGAGCAGGCTGGTCTTTCCCATCAAATTGAACGGTTCGCCCGGGGTGGGGAATTCCCGGGCATCATCGGGCGAGCCCAGCCAGACACTCTCGATGCCCTGCTGCCGCAAGAGCATGGCCAATCCACGCCAGCGCTCGATGGCCCAGCGCTTCAGATGCCCCGGCGTCATGGCATTGCCTGCTCCCGGCACCAGGCACACGAAACGGCTGGGGAGGGCGGGCAATTCCACCGGACGCTCCAGCAGGTATCGAATATCGTAGCCGTAGCCGCGATCCCGATGGCCGGTGGCCTTCGTCCAGAGCTCCAGATAGGTCTCGGAGGTGTGCACTTTTACCGGCTGATCGGGAATGAAGGTGCGGACATGGTGGTAAAGCTGGATCGGGCGCTTGTTCTCGGCATACACGCCGGCCTTCATCCGGGCCGGGACCAGCAGTGAGCCGGTGGACCGCATCCACCCTGGCTCCAGGGAAAGTAAAATATCCCACGGCCCTTGTTGCCGGACCTTCCACCACATGCGGAGCAAACCGGTATTCGATTTTCTGCGGTCCAACTGGCGCTCGGGGATGGTTACCACCTTCGCCCATGGGCAGTTCGTGGCGAACAGGCCGGCATTTTCACTGGTGAAAAAGGTAATCTCCGCCTGGGGCAGGTCTGCCTTGATCTGTTGGAGCAGGGGGGTGATCTGGACGAAATCCCCAATGCCGCAGGGTCGGAATATGGCAATCTTCATGGTGGCGGTCGCAGGAGAAGCAAAAAGGGAAGCGGCCCAAATGGCAAAGCCAAAACGGGAATGTCACTGCGATGTTGAATCCGCGCCCTTCTGTCACAGACAAATCGTTTGACGCCGCCACGTCGCGCAAGGAGAGTTTCGCCCCGCATGGATTGGCGTAATCTCGAAAATAGTCAAAAACTCCTCCGCCTGATCGTTTCTATCGTCGGCGTCATCATTTCCGTGATTGTGGCGGAGGTTTTGTTCAATTCGAACATCAATCTGATCGCTGCTTCCTGCATGCTGGTTTCGGTATTTGCCTTTTCGGTGTGCGTCATCTCGCCCAAGAGCGGGGTGTATACCCTGGTTCTGGTGAGCGGGTACCTGGATTTTGTGAAACGGTGCCTGATCATGTTCGGCGATTTCAGCCTGACGGATATCACTATGGTGCTGATCATTGCGCCGTTGATGGTGGGGGCGTTGTTTCTGTCTCTTTTTACCGGGTATGCCTTTCACCGGGTGCGGTTTAGCTGGCTGGACGTTGGGGCCATCTTTGCGGCGTTCATGGCCGTGGGGTTGGGGTTTTACATCTCGGCGCGTGATGTGGGCGTGAATGCGGAGGCGATCAAGGAAACGATTAACGGAACTTGTTACGCCTTCATGCTGCCGGTGATTACCAATACCTTCAGCAAGCCGGGCGAGTTGACCAAGCTCTTCCGGTTCGCGGTGATCGTTTACATTCCAGTTGCCGTCTATGGCATCTGGCAGCAGATCTTTGGGCTCAACGATTTCGAGATAGCCTACCTGCAATCGGGCTTCACAGTGACGGCCGACATCCTTTTGGATGTTCGCCCCCGGCCATTTTCCACCCTCAACTCGCCTACGTCGCTGGCTGGTATGACGGCCATGATGGCGATTCTCTCCCTCGTGCCGATGTGGGCCAAGGAGGGGCAGCCACAAACGGCCACCCTGAAGGTGAGATGCATCTTCCTTTTCCTGCTTTTTATAGCGGCTTGTATTTGCTCGCTATCCCGTGCGGGAAGCGTGGTCTGGATGATTGGCCTCGCGGCCTTGTATTTTTTCGAGACCAAGACCCGAACCAAGATCTTCTATGGCGTCACGATTGGGGCCTTTGTGCTGCTGGTGCTGTTATCGCCATTTCTTTTGGACCACCTCGGGGATATCGACCTTGGGCAGTACGCCAATTCGGATTTCTCCTGGCAGGCGCTGCGGATGGGCACTTATGCCGAACGATTGAAGGGGTATATCAACCTCACGCACAGCACCGCGATGTGGAGCCCCTTTGGACTTTCGTCCAATGAACTGAACTCGGAACTGGTGTACAACCACGACATGTTTTCCAGCATGCTCATTTACATCGGCTTCATCCCGATGGGGATCATTATCTTCATTTGTTACAAGGCGTTGAGTTTTGCGCATGGCCGTCTTTTGCGGATGCCGCAGGGCGATCGGCGGAGTCTTTTGATGATTATGATCGCCCTGATGTATGGCTGTATCGCCGTGCCGGTACTGGCCGGGGCCGGTTTTATGGTCGCCTTTCCGGATAATCTCTACTTCTGGCTTTTCGCCGGATCGCTGGCGATGCTTCTCTTGAAGAAAACGGAGGATGAAAATCCGCCGTTGGAGGTGGTTCAAAAGCAGCCTCCAGCCCTGCGTCGTCGGCGGACGAAACGACCGACGATAGTCAAACCGGTGGCCTAACTGTCGCCGCTCGGTTCGGCGATGAACCGCTGATAGATATCGCAGATTTGCCCGGCATACTGGCCCCGGGTGAGGGCGCGACCGCCTCCGGGGACAAAAGGCGGCATCCCCTCCTTGAGGAAAAGCTCCAGCGTTCGCGCCATCGCGGCTGCGTCGTAATCGAGGAGCAGGCCATTCACCCCCGGCTTCAAGATCATCTCGGTGCCATGGTGGGGGGTGAGCAACAAAGGGAGACCGAGCGCGGAGGCTTCGATTTCCGCCAGGCAGAACGCTTCAAAATAAGAGGGGAAGAGGAAGGCGTCGGCTGCGGCCAGGTAATGCTCCACTTGCGGCTGCGAGCCCACGAAGACGATCCACTCGCGCCAGTCGGCAAAGCGTTGGTCGAGTTCCGCCTGCAAGGTGGCGAGGGTTTCGGGTTTTCCTCCAATCACCAGGAACCGAATGGTGCGCCGGGTCGGGTTCTGTCGGATCAAGTGCAGGGCCTCCGCAGCCAGCCAGAAGCCTTTTCGGCGGTAATGTCCCTGGCTGGTGAAGGTGAAGACGACTTGATCATCCGAAAAACCGAGTTTCTGTCGCATCGGAGCCCGCCATTCGTGGCGCACGCCGGGATGGAAGCGGGCTTCATCGTAGGCATTGGGCAAGACGATGCTCTTGATTCGGTGGTTGCAGTCATCCTGCAAGGCTTCTCCGATCGAGTCCGAGACAGGGAGCAGGAGTCGGCATCGTGAATGGTGCAACTGGCAATAGTCGAAAAACCGCCCGGAAAAGTGCAGGCAGAACGAGGCAAATTCCTTCCAGTTGGCAAAGCCCAATTCCATCTGGCGTCGCAGCCACAGCTTGTTGAAGAAGTGGAAGCTGACAATTTCGGCCCAGAGATACAGGCCGCCATTCGTGTGGGAAATGGTGGCGGGTTTGCGTCCCTTGAGCAGGCGATGGATTGCTCCGTGAAAGTGGGAGACGAAAAAGAACCAGAACAACATCAGCGGTTCCGGAATCCGCAGGCGCTTGAGCTTCGTAATGGAAACCCCGGCAATCTCCGCATCGGCCTCCAGGCACCAGGCGCGCAGATCCCATCCCGCCTCAAGCAGCTTGGGGATGGAATAGATGAGGTGCTTCATCGAGGGGCTCTTCAGGGAAAAATGAGGGTCCACCCAGAGAATTGATTTTTTCTCGGCCTGAACGCGGTGCTGCATGAAGCGGCTCCACTTGGCCGCCAGTTGGGAGTTCGTATAATGCTCCAGCACCCGGGCGCGCAGACCGGCGGTGACTTCGGCCAGGAGGCCAGGGTTTTTGAGCAACGAGAGCAGGCACTCGGCGAGGCTATCCGGATTTCCTTCCCGATGGATCATCCGGGAATCGCCGATGACCTCGGGAATCGCGCCGCTATCTGAGCCGACCACCGGCACGCCGCAGGACATGGCCTCGATGAGCACGTGGCCGAATTGTTCCTTCCAGCAGTTATCGGCATCGTGAATCTCCCGGCTGGGCAGGGCGAGCAGGTCGAGGGATTGCAGGTAGGTCGCAATTTCGGAGTGGGGACGGGGTGGGAGCAGGTGAATCCACGGCTTTTCCCGGCTGGCCTGCTCGATTTCCGGGCGCAAGGGCCCGTTGCCGAGGAAGACCAGATGCACATCCTGCTCCGGCTTTTGCGCGCGGACGAGCTCCGCCGCGGCAATGAGATCAAGCAAGCCCTTGTAGGCTTCAAATCGTCCGCAAAATCCGATGAGAAACGCTTCCTTGGGCAGGCCGGTTTCTGCCCGCAGCTTTTCTTTCAAAGCGGTGCTGGTTTCCGTAAAGGACGTCTCATCCACCCCCAACTGGGGGGCGACCAGGATCGAGCGGGGCTGCATCCCGTACTTTTGGAAAATGGCGGAGGCTTCCCCATTACCGGCGATCAGAAAGTCATTCGTGGCGGCCGCGGCCTGGTAAAAAAGGCTCACGATGCGCCCTTTCATCCCGCTGCGCTCGATATTTTCCCAGGTGAACTCGCCAAAGAGCGCCTCCGGCAGAAAGCGGCGCTTCAGCCACCAGGCCTGCCAGCGCAGGTAGGACCACGGCTCGACCTCGGCCAGCACCACGTCGAAACGCTTCTGGCGCATAATGTCCTTCAGCCCTTTGAGAAAGTAGCGGGTGGTGTGGATGGGGTCCCCCACCGTTTCCATGAAGTGCATGGTATAGCGCGGGTCTTGCCCATGATGCTCGTTCCCCAGTTTGCCCAGAGGGGTCTTAATTTCACCGGGGGCAGCGCAGGTCACTTCGAAATGCTCCGCCATCGCCGCGATTTTCTTCCGATTTTCGGTCGCAAGATAGGTATGGCTAACGATCAGCAGCGAAGGTTTCTCAAAGCTGGCTGGATTAGGTGAGACTGGCATGGCGGAACTGCCAAGATGACGGATTGGGTAAAGAATCCAAGCGTCTTTCTCGTTACAGAGAAAAGACGGGTTATTTTGCTTTCCAAGAGCGGGTTGCCGCAGATAGTGGTGAAACGATCCTTTTCTAATTCCCAGTGAATCTGCTGATCCTCAAAGTCAACCAGCTCGGTGACAACGTAATATTTTTACCTATCGTGCAGACGCTGCGCAAGCTGGTGCCGGATTGGAAAATAACGGTGTTCACCAGTCCAGTGGCGGCCGCGCTCTATGCGGCGGATTTGCCAGCCGAGCAGATCGTGGCGATTCCCACCGCCGAGTTCAACAAGGCCTGGAAGCGTCCTTGGAAAATGCTGCCCTATCTGCAAAAGGCCCGGCGGGTTCATGCGGATGCGACTTTTGTGGCCAACGACCAGGGGAACGTCGCCTTTTTGCTCGCCCTGTTGTTGGGAGGAAAAGTGCGGGTGGGGGAGATGCGGTCCTACATCAAAGTGAAGGGGGCTTTGACTCACGAAATGACCATCCCCCCGAATACGCCTGCCGGAAAAGTGAACTGGCTGCTGGCCGCAAAACTCTGCGAAGCGTATGGGATCAAGAACTGGCCGGAGGAAGTGCCGCCGCCCAATCTGGAGCACCTCAGTGGCCCGATTCGCCGGGTTGAGGGGCGGGTAATTATCCATGCGGGAGCCAGCCTTGCGTACAAGCGGTGGTTTCCCGAGCGGTTTGTCGCGCTGGCCAACCGGCTCTCCGCAGATCACGAAGTCATCTGGGTGACCCAGGACTGGCCGGAGGAGAAGGAGTTGAAGACAGAGGTGCAGCGGGTGAAGCCGACTTCGCTGGAATCGTTTTTGCAACTGCTGGCGACGGCTAACCTGTTGGTGGGCAACAACTCCGGGCCGATGAATCTGGCGGTGGCCCTCGGCTGTCCGGTGGTGGTGATCAACGGACCGTCGCATCAAGTCTGGGACCCGATCTGGTATCCGGAGCGGAATTTGATCCTGCGGGAGACCTCGCTGCCGTGCCTGCCCTGTGACTCCGAGAATCATTCGGTGGAGCATTGCCTGAACCAGGAGAACCCCATGGCCTGCATGAAGGCCTGGCCGGTCGAAACCGTGGAAGCACGTTGCCGGGAATGGCTGGCCCGGTGGCCGGTGGAAAAGCTGGCTCCCGCAACGCAACTGGATGGCGATCCCGCCGTCCCTTCCTGCCTATGATGCCCAATCGTAACGCGCTCTCCCTTGACGCTCTCTCATGCGAGGGCTAGCAAGATAAACCCTTTTTTTCCTTCGATGGCCACGTTTGCCCTTAGTTTACTTTGCGAGAATCCCCTAAAGCTGACGGGGCTGAATTCCCTGTTCCGCGAGTTTGTCGCGCGCTCCTTGCGCGATGATGAATCGTTGAAATGGATCGTTTTCCTCGGCCCGGAGCACCAGTTCGATCTGGAGCACCCGCGACTCACCCTGGTGCGTGATTACCGGGGGAACAATCAGCTCAAGGCGCGACTCGCGGCGGACCACTTCAAGGTTTCCCCGCATGCGAAGCGGCTGGGCGCGGACCTGCTCTTTACCATCGGCTTCGTACCGTTCGTGCAGTCGATTCCCACCGTGATGCATCTGCTCACCTTGCACCATCTGGATCGCTCGAACCAGATGGACTCGCTGCGCAGTTTTTACCGCCGTTGGGCCGTTGAAAACGGGTTGCGCCGGGCGAAGCTGGTGATCACCAATTCCCAGTTCGCCGTCTCGCAAATTTTGGGCGCGGCTCCGCATGTGAAGTCGAAGCTCATCCAGAGCTACGAGGGCATCGACCACGCCGCGTTCCAGCCGGGATGCCGTCCCGAGGAGAAGGACGAGCTGATCGCCGCGTTGAAGATTCCGCGCGATTATATCGTGTGGCTGTCGAATCTCTATCCCTACAAGCAGCCCGATCTGTTCGTGCGCGCCTATGCAAAGCTGCCCGCCAGCTTGCGCGAGAAATATCCGATCGTGTTCGTCGGCGGCGACTGGGACGGGCAGAAGGCGAAGACGAAGGAACTCGCCACGCAACTGGGCGTGGGCGAGCAGGTGATTTTTCCGGGTTGGGTGGCCGATGAATGGATCACCCCGCTCCTGCGCCATGCCCGGCTCCATGTAATGCCGAGCCGCGAGGAAACCTTTGGCCGCAGCGTGGCCGAGGCGATGGCCTGCGGCACCCCGTGCGTGGTGAACGATATTCCCGTCATGCGTGAGGTCACGCAAGGCGCGGCCTGGGTGGTGGATTTCAGCAACGAAGCCGCCGCGACCTCCGCCCTGCAGGATGCGCTGACCAACGAGACGGCCCGCACCGACATGATTGCCAAAGGGCTGCGCCGGGCGGCGGACTTCAATTTCGACAAACTTACCCGCGAACGCATGGAGGTCATCATGCCCCTGCTTCGCCAATCTTCCGCGTCATGATCATCACCAAGACTCCCCTTCGCATCAGCTTCTGTGGGGGCGGCACGGACCTCGCCGCTTTCTACGAAAAGGCCGGCTATGGCGCCGTGCTCAGCACTTCGATCGACAAGTTCGTCTATCTCGCGATCCACCGGTATTTCGAGAACAAGTTTCTGCTCAAATACTCCGCGTCCGAGATCGCGGACTCGGTGGAGGAGATCAAGCACCCACTCATTCGCGAGTGCATTCGCTGGACGGAGCTGAAGGATTTTATCGAGGTTACGAGCTTTGCGGATATTCCGTCCTCGGGCAGCGGGTTGGGGAGCTCCAGCGCTTTCAGCGTGGGCTTGATTCATGCGCTGCTGGCGTTGCAGGGGAAACTGCCGTCGAAGGAAACCTGCGGGGCCGGAGCGTGCGAGGTGGAGATTGAAAAGCTGCTGGAGCCGATCGGCAAGCAGGACCAGTATGCGGCGGCTTATGGCGGGCTCAATTACATCCGCTTCAATGCCGACGGCTCGGTGGATGTGGAGCCCGTGATCATGCCGCGCGGCGCGAAGAAGACCCTCGCGTCCCGGCTGTGCATGTTCTACACCGGCGTCACCCGCAAGGCGTCCTCGATCCTGTCCGAGCAGAAGGCGAACACGGTGAGCGACGAACGCAAATTTTCCGCGCTGGTGACGATGCGCGACCAGGCCGACACGCTGCGCCACGCACTGGCGGCAGGCGATCTCGACGCAATGGGTCACCTGCTCGACGCGGGCTGGCAGCTCAAGCGCGAGCTGGCCTCGGGCATCACTTCACCGCAGTTCGACGCGATTTATGCCGCGGCCCGTTCGGCCGGGGCGCTGGGCGGCAAGCTGCTCGGCGCGGGGGGCGGGGGCTTCTTCCTGTTCTACTGCCACGAGGACAAGCAGGAAGCGCTCAAGGCGGCGCTTCCCGACTTGCGCTCCGTGCCATTCGCCTTTGATTCCCAGGGAACCCGCATCATTTTTGTCGAAGACTAAACCTTTATGAAAACCTTCTCCTCACACGCGGCCGAATACCTCCAGCGGCTGCAAACCCTCCTGGCGCAAATGGAGCCGGCCGTGCTCGAAACCATTGCGGCGGAACTCGTGCGCGCCTACAAGGACGACGCGAATATCTACGTGGTCGGCAACGGCGGCAGCGCCTCGACCGCCTCGCACATGTCCTGCGATTTGAGCAAGGGCACGCTCTCGCCGGCGCATCGCCGGTTGCGCGTGGTGAGCCTTACCGACAACATGGCGTGGTTCTCCGCGATCGCGAATGACTTCGGCTACGAAGAGGTCTTCGTCGAGCAGCTCCGCACCATCATCCGCCCGGGCGATCTGGTGATTTCCATCTCCGCCAGCGGCAACTCGCCGAACGTGGTGAAGGCCGTGCAATTCGCGAAGGACAAGGGCGTAAAGACCATTTCGCTGCTCGGCTTCAAGGGCGGCAAGCTCAAGGAAATCTCCGATATCGTCCTGCACCTCGAAGGCACCGATTACGGCACGATCGAGGATGCGCATCTCATCCTCAACCACATGCTGGTGGAATACATGCGCGACTACATCCACTCGCAGGAAGGGGCTGCGCAATGAAGGCGCTCGTCACTGGCGGCGCCGGTTTCATCGGCAGCCATATCGTCGATCATCTCATCGAACGCGGGGCGGACGTGACCGTGTACGACAACCTGTGCACCGGCTTTGAAACCAACGTCGGCGCACATCTGGCGAATCCAAAATTCCGACTGGTGAAGGCGGATGTATTGGACAAAGACGCGCTCAAAGCGGCGATGGAAGGCTGCGACACGGTGTTCCATTTCCAGGCGAATGCCGACGTGCGCGGCGGCACGCACAAAACGCGCATCGACCTCGAGCAAAACACGATCGCGACCTGGAACGTGCTGGATGCGATGCGCGAGAACGGCGTGAAAACCCTCGCCTTCGCGAGCAGTGCGACCGTGTATGGCGAGCCGGAGATTTTCCCGACGCCGGAAGATTGCCCGCTGGTGCAGACCTCGCTCTACGGGGCCAGCAAGCTGGCGGGTGAGGCGATGATCCAGGCCTATGCGGAGTATTTCGGCATTCGCTCGGTGACCTTCCGTTTCGTGAGCTGGATCGGGCCGCGCTACAGCCACGGCGTGGTTTATGACTTCATGAAGAAGCTGCGCGCCAACCCGCAGGAACTCGAAGTGCTGGGCGACGGCAAGCAGCGTAAATCCTACCTCGACGTGCGCGACGGTGTCGCCGGCGTCTTCACCGCGCTCGACCGCTACGAGGGCAACAAAGGCGTCTTCAATCTCGGCCACGACGATTTCATGAACGTGCTCGATCTCGCGGCGATCGTGACTTCGGAGCTCGGGCTCAAGGACGTGAAACTGGTCACCACCGGCGGCGAACGCGGCTGGCTGGGTGACAGCCCCTTTGTGCAACTCGACACCGCGCGCATGAAGTCGCTCGGCTGGACGGCGCGCATCTCCATCGAGGAAGGCATCCGCGCGACCGTGCGGCACCTCATCGAAAATCCCGAACTGATCGAAGGGCGCAAGTAACCGATGTCCCGCCAGCTCGTCATTATTTCCGGAGGCTTGGGAACGCGCTTGCGCACCGTGCTGGGCGACCTGCCCAAGCCGATGGCGGAGATCGCCGGGAAGCCGCTGTTGCAGCATCAAATCGAGTGTGCCGCGCGCTATGGCTTCACCGACGTGCTGTTGCTCACGAGTTACCGATCCGAAGTGATCGAGCAATTTTTCGGCAATGGCGAAAAATTTGGCGTCCGGCTGGCCTACTGCGTGGATGAGACCCCGCTGGGAACGGCGGGTGCGGTATTGGCGGCTCGCGAAGCTCTGCAGGATCGCTTTGCGGTGAGCTACGGCGACACGCTGTTCGATCTCGATCTCGACCGGATGTGGAAATGGCATGAGCAACATCAGGCGGAAGTCTCGCTGCTCTTGCATCCCAACGATCATCCGCACGATTCCGATCTGGTGGAGATGGACCGAGACCGCCGCGTGCTGGCCTTTCATGGCTACCCGCATCCCGAGGGGCTGCTGGTTCGCAACTGCGTCAACGCGGCCTTCTACATTCTCGAGAAAGCCGCGCTGGCCGGTTACCCGGTGCCGGAGGGGAAACTCGATTTCGGCAAGGAACTTTTTCCCCGCATGGTCGCGGAGGGACGGCGCATCTTCGGCTACGAAAGTCGCGAATACATCAAAGACATGGGCACGCCCGAGCGCCTGGAAAAAGTGCGCCGCGATTTTGCCAGCGGGAAGGTTCGCCAGCGAAATTTCGCCCATCCCGTCCCCGCCGTGTTTTTGGACCGGGATGGGACGGTGGTTCGCGATCCGGGTTGGATTAACGATCCGGCCACGCTGGAACTGCTGCCCGGCGCGGGCGAAGCCATCCGTCGGCTGAATCGTTCCGAATACCTGACTGTGCTGGTGACCAATCAGCCGGTGATCGCCCGCGGCGAATGCGACGAGGCGACGCTGGAGCGCATCCACGCCCGCATGGAAGCGCTGCTGGGCGCGGACGGCGCGTTTCTCGATGCGATCTACTATTGCCCGCATCATCCGGACTCCGGTTTTCCCGGTGAACGTCCCGAGTTGAAAATCAAGTGCAACTGCCGCAAGCCCGCGCCCGGCATGCTGTTGCAGGCCGCCGAGGAGTTGAATATCGACCTCGCCCGCTCGTGGATGATCGGTGATTCCTGGCGGGACATCGATGCTGGAGCCGCCGCCGGGGTGCGCAATCTCCTGATCGGCGAGAGCGAGCTGAAAAAAGCGGAGCCCGCCGCAAGGGTGATTGACTTGCAAGAGGCCGTGGAGCTTGTATTGAAGCCCGCAGAGAATCCATGCAACCCGACGTAAGGAGTTCCAAGCACGATCGATGAAAGCCTTTCGCCTTCAAATCAGGGCGCTGTTGCTGGGGATTTTACGCGGGTTCGGCAGTCCGATTCACGACGCGGAGACCGGGCGCGTGTTGGGCCGCGCCTTCATCTGGACGTGGCGGGGGAAGATTCACGTGATCGGTCTCGATGCCCGGGTGCGCCCGGTTTTTCTCAAGCAGGAGCAGGCCGTTTACTGGAAGCAGGAGCTCGGGTTTGTCGCCGTCCCCCCACCAGATTTCCCGAATGTCCGCAAGCCCTAGAACTTTATATGCGCTGATCACGCACCAGGAGTCCGAGCTGGTCGGGCGGATGCTGGCCTGGTGGCGCGACTTTGCGGCGGAGGACCAACTCCTCGTGCTCCATGGCGGGACGCCCGAAGCTTACTCCGCCGTGAGTCATCCGTGGAAGGCCTACATCAGCGACCCACGGCTGCGGACGACCGATCACCAGCGGGAGATGCAGAGCTACACCGCCATCTATCAAGCCATCGCGGCCTTCTTGCAGGAGCATCCGGAGTTCGACCGGGGGTTTATCTCCGAATACGACCACGTGCCGCTGGCCCGGGATTTCGATGCCCGGTTGCGGGCGCGATTGGAACGGGAAAAGGCCGATGTGATTGGCTGCGCGGTCAGCCGGGTGGACGGCACGAATTTTCCCCACTACCTGCAGGCAATGGCTTCCCCCGGTTTTTGCGAGTTCTGGAAAAAAATCACGCTCCGTGAAGAGCCCGAGGCCGTGCTTTCCATGCTGGGCACGGGCTCGTTCTGGACCCGCGAGGCCCTGCTGGAAATGGGCAAACATGCGGAGCCCTTCCCAATTTACCACGAGCTGTATGTGCCGACGCTGGTCCATCACCTCGGCTTTCGCATCCGCCCGCTGGGCCGCGATCAGGAGCTGTATGTGCAACCGCTCGGCGATCTGACCGCCGAGGTGGAGAAATATCGCGCCGAAGGAGCCTGGACGCTGCATCCCGTGAAAAAAATGTGGCAACAAGATTCCTGAAAACCTCCCGATCTCCCATCTGTCACCCAGTTTTCACCTGTGACCCCTTGAACCCCCCGTCATCCACTGCTAAAGAACCTTCTCCCTCAGAAACCTAATAATTATATCATGAAAAACGAACTCATCGTAGTGTGCGGCGGCGGCGGCTTCATCGGCGGCCACCTGGTTTCCTATCTCCGCGACCATGGCTACACGAACATCCGTAGCGTGGATCGCAAGCCGCAGAACCGCTGGTACCAACGTTTCCCCGACGTGGACAACCGCGTGCTCAACCTCGAAGAGCTCGATAATTGCATCGAGGCCCTCCAGGGCGCGCATACGGTGTACAATCTCGCGGCAGACATGGGCGGCATGGGGTTCATCGAGACCAATCGCGCGCTGTGCATGCTGAGCGTGCTCATCAATACCCACCTGCTGGTCGCTTCCCGCAAGCTGGGCATTTCCCGCTTCTACGCCTCCAGTGCCTGTGTCTATGCCGGCTACAAGCAGCGCGAGACCGACAACCCGGGGCTGAAGGAAGAGGACGCCTATCCGGCTGATCCCGAGGACGGCTACGGCTGGGAGAAACTCTTCTCCGAGCGCATGTGCCGCCACTTCCGCGAGGACTTCGGAATCATCACGCGCGTGGCCCGTTTCCACAACGTGTATGGAACCTTCGGCACCTTTGACGGTGGCCGCGAGAAGGCCCCGGCGGCGATCTGCCGCAAGGTGATCGACGCGAAGCTTACCGGCAAGCACGAGATCGAGATCTGGGGCGATGGCGAGCAGACCCGCTCCTTCATGTATATCGACGATTGCATCAAGGGCATCCTCGACATCACGGCGAGCGAGATCATCGAGCCGATCAACCTCGGCAGCGACGAGATGGTCTCGATCAACCAGCTGGTGGACATCGTGGAAGACATCGCGGGCATCAAGCTCAAGCGGAACTACAACCTCGGCGCGCCGAAGGGCGTGCGCGGTCGCTCCAGCGATAACACGCTCATCAAGGAAAAGCTCAACTGGGCGCCGGACATCCGCCTGCGCGACGGCCTGGAAAAGACCTACGCGTGGATCTACGAGCAGATGATCAGCAACAACTCCAAGGACTCGGTGGTCAACCTGAGCTAAATGGAGACCGGCCTCCTCCACGAGTTGCCGCGGGAGCCCGTTTCGCACAACGCCGCGATCCAAAAGGTCGTGGCGGTGCGGCGGGGGACGGTGCCGGGAGTGATGCAAATTGCCCGGGCGGAATTCCCGCCCGGTGAAGTGGCGCACGGCCATCGCCACGAGGATATGTGGGAATACTTCTGCTGCGAGCAGGGGAGCGGCGAGATGGAGATCGACGGACGGCGGGTGGAATTGCGCCCCGGCGTCTTTGTGCTCACGCAGCCGAAGGAATGGCACGAAGTGCGGAATACGGGGGCGGAGCCGCTGGTGATGACGGTCTTTGCGGTGGCGGATGGGGTAAGGTAGGGCTGAACCGTGGAGGATGTTCCCGCTGACGATTTTGGTGATGCCTGGGATTTGCAGGGCAACCCAGCGCCGAACAATTTGAGGCCCCTCGGCTTCGCTCGGGGTGACATGGAGAGGGGCAAGGAAACTCATGAGCACGCCATGCTTCGAGAGTTGCTCTAAATCTGTTTTGGAATTGCTTCGCAATCGTGCTGCGAAAGCAGCTTCCGAAGTCGGCACCAGCTTCCCATGCTTCTCCAGGCTCCTTCCAAAATGTCACCCCGAGCGAAGCCGAGGGGCCTCAAATTGTTCGGCGCTGGGAAGACGACGTGATTTCTCAATTTACCGGAGCGCTCTCCGCTCCAGAAATAGATGGAGATGCTTCGACTCCATTCCGCTCAACATGACATTGCTTTTGGGATGGGGCTGGATTGCAGATCAACTCGCAACAGACGCCCCGCCTAATCAAACCGAATCCCCGGCTTGATGATGAGCGGGGTGATTTGTTGGATGAAATCCTGAATCATCTTGTCGGTTTGGATCTCGTTTTTGCCGTAGGCCTGGAGATTGTCGGTGACGTTGGAGACCACGGTGACATAGGCCCAGCGCTGGTTGTAGCCGTAGAGGACGCGATCGCGCATGTCGATATACAGGCGATCGTAGTGGGAGGGGACGATCGTGTTGCGGCCAATGAACCAGTAGTAGTTCAGGTTGTAGATGGGGATGGCTTTCCCCTGGGCATCATTGATGGTCTCGCCGCTTTGATTCCGGGCATAGCGGAAGCTGTGCAGGCGCGTGACTTGCAGGATGTGGTTGCCGCTGTCTTTCACATCGACGCTGCGGCGGGCCGAATCGATGAGCGTCCAGCCCTGGGCCGGAAGGCAGCGTTCGGGGCGGTGGATGCTGGTCATCATATCCGCGCCGGAGAGCACGATCGAGACGTAGAGCTGGTTGCCGCGACCGTCGGTGTAATTTTTGCGGGCAAACTCGGTGGTGGACCCGAGGGCATCGCGCTCGGCCTGGGTCACGGGGGCGTCCTCGCCATACCAGGGGCCGACAAAATCCGGCAGGGAAAGCTTGATGCCTGCCGGTTCGTCATCCGGCACGTGGGGCAGGAGAAAAATCGAGCTGAGGCCAGCCAGCAGCACGATCTGCAAAATGAGGAGGTGCCTAGTAATCATAGCGCACGGGTTGCGATTTGGGTTCGGAGCTGGGCTTGCCGCTGTTCATCGAGTCCATCGGGTGGGGAAGGTGGAGATTGAGCAGGCGGGCGAAGCCGATCATCGCGCCGAGCGCGCAGGGGAAAAAGACAAAATCGGAATAATCGTGGACGTATTCCGCCGGAGTATTGCCGAGGAAGCGGGCGACGAGGATGACCGTGAAAATGCGGCAGACGTTCCCGATCAGCGCAAAAATGAGGCTGGCGGCGAAGATGACGACTTTCTTCCAAAGCTGGCGCTGGAAGACATGGACGTAGATGCCGGTGAGCATGGCCATGGCAAACAGGGAGCGGATGCCGCTGCAGCCACCGACGATCTCGAAGTTAAAGGTGTTGTCCGAGGCGGTGATGGTGGTCCCGATGGCCAAAATGTGAACGCCAACCAGATTCGAGAGCATGCCGACAATTCCCGTGATCAGGAACTGGAGCTTGAAGGTGGTGTTCTCGATGAACCCCGAGTTGATCATGAAAAGCAGGAACAGGCTCGGGAAGAGCAGCAGGCGCATCATCGACCGGCCCCAGAGATACCAGATTGATCCGAGGATGAAGAAAGGCAGCGCGAAGAGGGCGACCCGGGGTTGCACCGTGCGGACGGCGATGACGAAGATCACGATCGCGGTCACGAAGAGCCAGAGGCCTTTTAATTCGCTCTTTTTGGGAACCTCGCGCAGGCGGTTGCGGTGGTAGTAGAGCAGGCCCAGGAAAATCGGGAAAACCAGCCAGCCGTGCTGCATGTTGCCCTCGTCGTTCCACGAATAAATGGTCCAGTGGAAAACCGTCTGCGTCTCGTTGAAGAAGGCTTTCAGGATGCCGTAAAAATAGACGAACGTGCCGAGAAAGGTGAATGCCAGCAACGCCTGGAGCGGTTGTTCGCGAGTCCAGCGCCGGAATGCGGTCGCGAGGTCGCCGGGGGTCAGGTCCGGGCGATCTGCGGTCGGCACAACATTACTGGCAGAGGCATTGGTGTTTTCCATGGTCGGGGAGACATGACTTTATCCGCCGGGGGGCGGGGTGCAAATGAATTGCGGCTGGGAGAGGTTACAGGCTGGTGACTTATGGGGATTCGGCTTGCGTCGGAGAAAGGGCTTTTCAATAGTGCGCCCACCATGAGCCAAGGCACCGCAACCCCCGAGATCAAAAAAGTCAATGTGCTGGGCGTGGGTTTCAGCGTGCTGAACCTGCGCACTGCGGTGGCGGCGATTGCCGATGCGGTGGAGCGTCGGCGCAAGGGATACATCTGTGTTTCCGGCGTGCATGGCGTCAGCGAGGCGCAGGAGGACGAGGGGTTTAAGCGCATCCTGAATGGCGCATTTTTGAACACGCCCGATGGTATGCCGATGGTGTGGACTGGAAAATATTACGGTCACCGCGAAATGGATCGGGTCTATGGGCCGGACCTGATGCTGGACGTCTTTGCCTGGAGCCAGCAGTCGCGGTGCCGGCATTTCTTTTACGGGGGCAAGGAGGGCGTGGCCGATGAACTGGCGGAGCGGATGCGTGAAAAATTCCCGGGGGTGATTATTTGCGGTACCTACTGCCCGCCGTTTCGCCCGCTCACCGAGCAGGAGCAGCAGGAGCTGGCGGCGACCATCGCCCGCTTGAAGCCGGATATCGTGTGGGTGGGGCTGAGCACGCCGAAGCAGGAGAAATTCATGGCGGAATACCTGCCCAAGCTGGAGACGACGCTCATGTTTGGCGTCGGGGCGGCCTTCGATTTTCACACCGGCAAAGTGCGGCAGGCCCCACGCTGGGTGCAGCGCTCGGGGCTGGAGTGGCTCTTCCGCTTGATCAGCGAGCCGAGGCGGCTGTGGAAGCGGTATCTCAAAAACAACCCGCTCTTCATCTGGCGCATGGCGTTGCAGGTGACGGGATTGCGGAAGTATCCGCTGGAAAGCTAAGCACAAAAAGAAAACCGCCGCAGTGTTTCCACTACGGCGGTGAAGGAGTTGAGCGATAAGCTTAGCAGCCAGGCTGCTGATTTATTGAGCCGGGGACGGGCTGGCGTCCGGACCGCCGGGACCACCAGGACCGCCTGGACCACGATGCTGGCGCATGTTCTTCTGCATTTCCTCGTACTTGGTCTTCTGCTCCGGCGTGAGGAGGGCCTCGATCTTGGTCACGGTGCTTTCGTGGATGGCCTTCATCTTCGCGCGCTTGTCTTCCTGGGCGATGGTGGAGTCCTCACGCAGCGCCTTCATCTGGGTCATCTGATCGTCGAGGATCGGCTTAATCTTGGCCTTCTGGTCCTCGGTAAGGTTTAGTTCCTTCGCGAGCATCTCGATGCCCATGCCGCCGCGCATGCCACCGCCACGCCGCCCGCCGGGACCGCCGCCCCATTTTCCGCCGCCATGATGATCGCCATTATCGGCCGGTGAAGCGGAGGGCGAGGCCGAAGGGCTGGCCGTCGGGCTACTGTCCTGCGCCTTGGCGGAGCAACCGAGCCCGAGCAGCGTGGCCAGAGCCAATACTGTTAACGATTTGTTGAATGTGTGTTTCATAAGGATTTTTGTTCAGTGGGACTGGTGCCGATTTACGAGTGGGTGGCACCGGAGTTCGTATTAAGACAAACGTCGTGGGCTGCGAAAGGTTCCAAAAAATTTGCGGAAGGCAGGCCCGCTCCGAGGGATGCCCGGAGGACTTTTTTTCATTTCCCGGGAGATGGGCCGATGCTGGCTTACAGAGAAAAATCCCGCATTTTCCCTCGGGGAAAAAGAAAACTGAAAAAAGCTGCAAAAAATGTTTGCCGTCCGCGAAAACACACCTTACTTTGCGCGCCTCCTTCACGAGAGGAGCCTTAGCTCAATCGGTTAGAGCGCTGCCCTGTCACGGCAGAGGTTGCGGGTTCGAGCCCCGTAGGCTCCGCCAGTTTTTTCCAAACTGGCGGTATCTTTGGGATGCAATCGCCGCTCCTTACCACCTCTTTATTTCGGTGGATTTTTCCTAAAAAATACATTCACAACCGGTCTCTAAGACGTTTTGCCACGGGAGGGAAAGCATGCGAGTTTAGGAGTGCTACGAAATGAATTTAGACAGCTTTCAATACGCGCTGGAAAACACGCAGGTGGTCCTGGCTCCGCAGCAGCAGATCGAAACCTTCGGGCATACGCGGTTTCGTTTTTATCTGGTGAGTGAATTGATGGATGCCGCCAATCAGGTGCGGGTGCGCGACGGGCTCATCCATGCGGAGCGCCCGCAGATCATCATGCCGGGCCGGCTTTCCAAGCTGATGCTGGAAGGCTTTGGAGAAAAGGCCCGCGAATTTGCCGACTGGCTGGAGGCGAATCCGATGAATCTCGCATTGCTCAAATACGGTTTTCAATTTCGTAAGACCGATGTGGTGGAGCGGGTGGTGAACTCCTCGGTGGAAGAGGTGCTCGAAAGCGTGCGCCACAAGGTGGATGCGGAGGAAGACCCGCTCAGCGCGATCATTCACGGGGTGGATGATGCGTGGGAAGTGTGTCTGCTGAAGTTCACGGTGGACATGATCCAGCGTTCCTCGGGGGACAATCTGGGCGATTTTCGCCGGCGCGGCCTCCTTTGAACCCGGCGACTTGGGATGAGGATTACGATTCCAGCATTGATGCCGTCTGCTTTCCTTGGATAATCGGCCCCAGATGAGTCTGCATTCATGATAAAGGCCCTGGTCATCCTTGTGCTGGCGGCGGTGGTTTTTGGCACCGGCGGGTATTTCGCGTACGTGTTGTTCGTGCGCCCAGACCTGATGCTGGAGCGCGACAAGGCGCAGAAGGCGAGCCTGCCTGCCGCTACTCCCACGCCAGATACGAGTCTCCCAATTTACGAAAAGGCAGTGGCTTTGCAGAAGGATGGAAAGCTGCCCGACGCCCAGCAAGTGCTGGAAAACTTCCTCACCAACTATCCCGCCTCGCCCAAGGTGCAGGAGGCCACTCAATTGCTGGGGCAGGTGAATGCGGAGGAGTTCTTTACGCCGGGGCCGGGACCGAATAAGATTGGCTACACCGTTCAACGCGGCGATGCGATCGCCAAAATCGAACGCAAACTTCGAACCTCCGCCGATTTGATCATGCTTACCAACCGACTGGCCGACCCGACCCGCTTGCAGGTGGGGCAGCACCTGTGGGTGCCGCAGGCGGACTTTGTGGTGAAGATCAAGCGGCCCGAGCAGGTGGTGGTGCTCTTCAACCATGGCCATTTCTTCCGCCAATACCAGCCGCTCTCCTGGCAGGTTCCCAAGACGAAGCTTTCCTCACCCAATGCGAAGGTGACGGAGAAAGTCGCCTGGAAGGAAGGCGCGCGCGTTTCCTTTGGCTCGGAACAATATAACGGCAGCCTGCGCTGGATCGTCATGAGCCAGCCGGGTTTTACGCTCTTTTCCGACTCGAAAGACCCGGCGATCAAGGTGGAACGCCCCAATGGGGGCATCGGTCTGCGCCCGGAAGATGCCGATCAGATTTCCGCCCTCGTCAACCGCAACACCCCCGTGATCATTGATTGAACGTATGAAAGCACAGCCCTTGGAATTTGAGAAACCACTCGTCGAGCTGGAGAAAAAACTGGAAGAAGTGCGCAAGCACTCGCGCGCCTCGGATATCAACCTCGACCCCGAGGTGAAGCAGATGGAGGAGAAGATCGAGAAAACGCGCGAGGAGATTTACCAGAACCTCACCGCCTGGCAGCGTGTGCAGATCGCGCGGCATCCGGCGCGTCCGTTCACGCTCGATTACATCAGCCAGGTCTTCACCGATTTCGTGGAGCTGCGCGGCGACCGGCTGTTTGGCGATGACAAGTCGATGCCCGGCGGGCTGGCGACGATCGGCGGCCATCGCTGTGTGGTGATCGGCCATCAGAAGGGCCGCGACGTGAAGGAGAATATCCTGCGCAACTTCGGCTGCGCGCATCCCGAGGGCTACCGCAAGGCGCTGCGCCTCATGCGCATGGCGGCCAAGTTCAAGCTGCCGGTGGTGACGATGATTGACACTCCCGGCGCCTTCCCCGGCATTGCCGCCGAGGAGCGCCACATCTCCGAGGCCATCGCGCTGAATCTGCGCGAAATGATGGTCCTCCCCACGCCGATCATCGCCATTGTGATCGGGGAGGGTGGCTCCGGCGGAGCGCTCGGCATCGGCGTCGCCGACAGCGTGATGATGTTGGAAAATTCCTATTACTCGGTGATCAGCCCCGAAGGCTGCGCGGCGATCCTGTGGAAACACCGCAGCCACGCCCCGCAGGCGGCTGATGCGCTCAAGCTCACCGCGAACGACCTCGCGCAATTCAAGCTGGTGGACGAAGTGATTACCGAGCCTCCGGGCGGCGCCCATCACGACCCCGAGCTGACGGCGCAGAATCTCAAGACCGCCATCGTGAAGAACCTGGACGAGCTGGGCAAACTCCCCACCGCCAAGCTCCTCTCGCAGCGCTACGAGAAATTCCGCCGCGTCGGTGAATTTGCCTTCGCCCCGGAAGCATAGAGCTCCCCTTCAAAACAAACCATTTGGTAAAGCGCCGAAGCGCCTGAAACCGCTGTTGCCACGGCCCTGTGGGCCGTTGGGGAAGCCAGCATGGAATCACTGATCCGATTCTGGAAACTGGATTTTTAGACAGGATGAACAAGATGGACAGGATGGCGAAAACTCCAAATCCCTCCTCATTTATTCATCCTGTTCATCCTGTCTAAAAAAATCCGCTTTTCGTCGCGTTTGCTGCGATTACCGCGGTTTTATTTCTGCGTTTTGATCCGTTTGAAGACCATTGGGTCGTTGCTGAAAAAACGGTCTGCCGGATGGGTCGCCAGGTATTCGCGCAGCTTTTGAGAGCTGGCAGTAATCAACACATCGTCATCCGGAAAACTGGTGGGCTTTTTGGAGATTTTGACCCTGCCTTGTAACTCACGCTGTCGTATGAGTTTGGACAGAGTGGTATTATCCGGTCCCCATAATTTCAACGTATTGCGATCGGGAAATTCATAGCGCATGAAGAAATAGTGACCGGACTGGATGCCCCAGGCGGAGTCTTTGTGATAGCTGCGAAAATTGAGGATTTGCAACTGGTTGATGCGGGTTGGGAATTCCTCCCAAACGATGAGGCTTTCCGGATGCTCGACATAAACGGCTGTCATCAGATGATCGTCGCTTTTCAAGAAATGCAGATAAACCGGCGAGTGGTCTCCGGTCACCCAGTCCCCTTCGAGGCGAAGATCCGGGGTGGCCTGCTTTTCATCGGAGAGCGGATGCGTGGACTCCGTCAAACAGGAGCAAAGAAAAAGCATCGAGAATCCAGCCAGCACCGTTTGGGGAAACCATGACCATTTCATGACTTCTATGAACGCTCGCCCCCAGCCACTGACAAGCTTAAAGACCAATCCAACCCTGTCGTCCTACTGCTTCGTCGCCTCGATGAAGCCCTGAATCGCCTCGCGGATCGGTCCCGCCACCTGTGCCCGCGGCTGCGCAAACTTAGGCGTGAACCACGGGAACATCCCGACCAGATCGTGAATTACCAGCACCTGCCCATCGCAATCGGTACCGGAGCCAATGCCGATCGTCGGGATGGAAAGCTCGGAAGTGATGCGGGCTGAGACATCGGGGCGGACCAGCTCCATCACGATCGCAAACGCGCCTGCCTGCTCCAGTGCTCGCGCATCGGCGAGCAAGCGCTCGGCCTCCTCATCAGTCTTGCCCTTGATCTTGTAGCCGCCCTCGATCCGCACCCGCTGCGGCAGCATGCCGATGTGTCCCATCACCGGGATACCCGCGGCAATGATCGTCTCGATCTGCGGGCGCCGGTTCTCGCCGCCTTCCAGCTTCACCGCATGCGCGCCCGCCTCGGCGAGGCGCCGGGCGTTTTCCAGGGCGAGCGCCGGAGTTTCCGCGGAGCCGATGGGCAGATCGACCACCACCCGCGCCCGTTGCACGCCGCGAGTGACCGCGCGGCAATGGTGCACCATGTCTTCCATCGTCACGCTCGTGGTATCGGGATAGCCGAGCACGACCATGCCCAGGGAATCGCCCACGAGGATCAGATCGATCCCGCATTCGTCGAGCAGCCGTGCCATCGGATAATCGTAGGCGGTGAGCATGGCGAATTTTTCACCCCGGGCTTTACGGTCGCGAAAGGAGGCAGTCATAGGGTTGGGGCAAAGATAGTGGCACCGGGGCGCGCTGGCAATTCCGCGAGCAACGCTGCGGCGGGAGCCTTCCAGCCCGGCAGTTGCAGGTGGGGGAGAGATCGCAAAGCGGGGCCAGCACGAAGCGGCGGATGGCGATGCGCGGGTGGGGAAGAATGAGCCGAGGATGGGTGAACTCCCAATCCCCCGCCGCGAGCAAATCGAGATCGATCGTGCGTGGTGCATTGACCTCGTGTTCCGGCGGGCGTCCCATTTGTTGCTCGATCGCCTGCAGGGCATCCAGCAGCTCCAGCGGCCCAAGCGCGCTTTGCAAGGCGACCACCGCGTTCAAGAAAAGCGGATCGCCCGGCGCGCAATCCACCGGATCGGTTTCGTAAACCCGCGAGGCGAGAAAGGGCGCCTCTGGATGGTGCAGCCGTTGCAGGGCCTCCCCGGCCGCGCGCAGATTCTGCATGCGGTCGCCGAGATTGGAGCCGAGGGCGATGTGATACGTCGTCATGGCCGAAAAAAGGGGCGCGTCCTGCGCCGGAGGGCCGGGACTACTTGAGCCCCAGCACGTCCTGCATGTCGTAGAGCCCGGGCGGGCGGCTTACCACCCACTTTGCCGCGCGGATCGAGCCCCGGGCAAACGTGTCGCGGCTGGAGGCCTTGTGCGTGAGTTCCACGCGCTCGCCCTGCGTGGCAAAAATGACTGTGTGATCGCCCACCACATCGCCGCCGCGAATCGCATGCATGCCGATTTCCACGTCGGTGCGTTCGCCGGTGATGCCGTGGCGGCCATGCACCACGTCGTTGTTGTATTGCAGGCAGCGCACCTCCGCGAGGATCTCCGCCAGCCGACGGGCCGTGCCGCTGGGCGCGTCCTTCTTCAGCCGATGGTGCATCTCCACCACTTCGAGATCGAAGTCCGGCCCGAGAATTTCCGTCGCCTTGCGGGTGAGCCAGAACAGCGTATTCACGCCCACGCTGAAATTCGGGGCGAAAACGATCGGGATCTTTTGCGCCGCGAGGCCGATCTGGTGGATCTCCTCGTCGCTATGCCCGGTGGTGCCGATGACCAGTGCCTTCCCGGCGGCCACGCAAGCCTCGACCACGGGGACCGTGATCGTGTGGGCGGAAAACTCGATGACTGCATCGCTGCTCGCAATCGCCGCCGCGTAGTCATCCCCGCGCCCGATTTCCGCCGCGATTGCCACCTCGCCATCCGCGCGCGCGCAGCCGAGGATCGCCTGCCCCATGCGCCCTTTCGAGCCGATGACCGTCAAACGCAATGGATTCATGAGGCGAGCAGGTTGAGCGCTTGCAGGGTGGCGCGCAGCTTCGTGGCACTCGCCTCGGTGATTGGGCTCAGCGGCAGGCGCACGTCCGGCTTCATCCGCCCGGCCCAGGCCAGCGCGGCCTTGATCGGCACCGGGTTCGATTCGATGAAGAGATCCTTGAAGAGCGGGTAAAGCTTCAGATGCAGTGCGCGCGCCTCGGTGATCTTGCCGTTGTCGAAGAGGCGCACCAGGTCGCCCACTTCCTTCGGCGCGATATTCGACGCCACGCTGATCACGCCGACCGCCCCGCTGGCCATGAAGGGCAGGGTGAGCGAGTCGTCGCCGGAAAGAATCGTGAACTCCTCGGGGAGCGCCGCCCGGAGCGCATTCACGCGCTCCACGCTGCCGCCCGCTTCCTTGATGCACACGATGTTTCGCGCCGTCTCCGCGAGCCGCTTCGTCGTGTCCACCCCGATCTCCACGCCGCAACGCCCGGGAATGCTGTAGAGCACCAGCGGCAGCGCCGTCGCTTCCGCAATCGCCTTGTAGTGCAAAAAGATGCCCTCCTGGGTGGGGCGGTTGTAATAGGGGGCGACCAGCAGTGCACCATCCGCGCCCAGCTTCTCCGCGTCGCGCGTCATGGCAATCGCCTCGCGCGTCGAGTTCGAGCCCGTGCCCGCGAGAATCTGGCAGCGCCCACGCGCAAACTTGATCGCCAGCTCGATCACCCGCATATGCTCCTCGTGATCGAGGGTGGGGGATTCGCCCGTGGTGCCGACTGGCACCAGACCCGTGATGCCGTTCTCGATTTGAAATTCGATCAGGCGTTCAAAAGCATCCTCATCCACGCGATCATTTTGAAACGGCGTGACGAGAGCAGTATAAGTTCCGCGAAACATGGGAGGCCAATCTTCGCCGGGACGCCGCCTCTGTCGAGGCGATTTTCACAGAGGGGTAAATCCGGGAGAAAATTAACCGCGGCGGACGCGGCGCGCGCGGCGGGGGGAAGGATTTACCACGAAGAGCACGAAGGACACGAAGTTTTCTAGACGGTGTCCCCTCCCTCGCTCCCATACTCCGTGTGGGCACGAGGAAATCATCTGAATTCTCCAGTAACCCGCCATCCCGAGACCGTTACCCCCTTCTTTTTTCCAAAAGGAAAGAGCACTTTGACACGTTGGACCGTTTGCCCGGGTTTATCTGTATAAACAACTTCCAGATCGTCTGATGGTTTCCACTCGGGTTGCCCCTTCGCTACCGTAAACAAGATGATAAATCCGTTGTGGGTGATGGCTACCAAACGCTCAGCGTCGAATTCATCCAAATCGCGCCCTGCACTGAAAGGGATCGCCAGACTTTTCAAACAAGACATCACACGATTGTGACCGCGAATATCAAGATGAAGAATTGCCTGCCGTTGCTTATCTGAGACATCTGAGTCAATTGCGACTTTAGGATAAGTGTGCGATCCCACGCTTGACCGGCAAGCGACGAAAAGTATCGAGATCGCTACGGGGACGAAGAGTCTTGATGATAGCCGCATAATGGGGAATTCGCAGGCCAAGATTACCAATTTCCCCATCCGTGTCATCTGCGGAATTCGCGGCTAAAATCCCTCACCAAAAAGGCCGGTGAACGCCTTGCGCTCACCGGCCTCAAATCAATGGACTGGCTCCTGCGTCTCGCTATCGCGCGATCGCTCCGTCGAATACGAAGTCCGCCGGTCCCTTCAGCGTCACGTGGCGATAGCCTTCCGCAGTCTTCTCAAAGCCCACTTCCAGCCAGTCGCCGCCCTGCACCTTCACGCGGATCGGGTCGCCGTTGCCGGTGAGCTCGTGGTGAATGATCGCCGAGGCGCACACGCCGGTGCCGCACGCGAGCGTCTCGCCCTCGACCCCGCGCTCGTAGGTGCGGATCGCGATGCTGGTCGCATCCACTGGCGCGAAGAAATTCACATTCGTCCCGCGTGGCGCAAAGTGGGGATGATAGCGGAGGATCGAGCCGAGCTTCTGCACCGGCGTATTTTCCAGGTCGTCCACCAGCACCACGGCATGCGGCACGCCGGTATTCACCGAGTGGACCGTGAGTTCCGTCCCTTCGATTTCCAGCTTTTCGTTGATCACCAGCCCCTTGGGCTCGCTCATCCCGATCTTCACCAGGTCGCCAAAGAACTGCGCGGTGATCAATCCCGCCGGGGTTTCAAAGCTGATCGCATCCCGCGCGCCCGCGACTTTGGTCGCATAGCGGGCAAAGCAACGTGCGCCGTTGCCACACATATCGGCCTCGCCGCCATCACTATTGTAGTAGCGCATCCGGAAATCCGCGCCCTGCTGGGCGGGCTCCACCAGGAGCAGGCCATCCGCGCCGACGCCCCGGTGGCGATCGCAGATGCGGGCGATTTCCTCACCGGCGAGCTGGATCGAGCCGTCCCGGTTGTCGAGCATGACGAAGTCGTTCCCGGCTCCGTTCATTTTGGTAAAATTGAGCATGCGAGCACGATTAGCATAGTCGGCTCCCGCTGCAAGCCCGCGCGCAATTCCCCTCATGCCGTCGCGCGGTAGCGAAAGGTCGCGGCTGCGGTAATGCTTTCCTGCTGCTGCCTGTAGTTAATCCCCTCTATAAAATTACCATCACGAAACCTTCCAAATTCACACTTCCCAAGTTTAGCCGCAGTTGTTTTGAATGAATCGCAATCGGCGGCGTCGGAGTATCGGAGCCTTCGATACTTTTTTTCAGCCAGACATGAGTTTTCGTACGGTACTTGCAAGCCAGAGCCACGGATTGTTCCCACTTTCTCAAGGATAGGAGGGTGCATCAATTTCTATGGTGGTGCCTGCCCGCGCTGCTGGTTGGGCTGGGATTGCGCGCCGCGCTGCTGGTCTCGATGCCGCATGCGTACCATTCAATATGACACGCAGGATTTCCTCGTCACCCCCTACCGGTGGCTGTTGAAGCACTCGTTCTACATCCATTCCAAGCGCTCGTTTCTCACTCCCAGTCTTTTCACGATTCCGTTCCTGCTCCACCTGCCCGCGCTCATTTCCATTGCGGTGATGCAGCACCTGATGGGGCTGGCCAGCGTGCTTACGGTGGGGGGGCTGGTGCGGCTGTGGTTCGAGCGCTGGCGCTGGTTCATCCTCCCGGTCACGCTCCTGTTTGCCGCCTGCCCATGGCCGATCTGGTATGAGCATGCGCTGCTTGGCGAGGCGCAGTTTCTCGATTTCCTGCTCCTTTGCGCGTTTGCCGCGACGGTGTTTGCGCGCTGGCCGGGCGCCCATGGCTTTGCTTTTTATCTGGCCTCGGTCTTTGCCCTGGTCGGCACGCGGCTGGAGGGGAAACTCTTTTTTGGCGTCGGGCTGGTCCTGGTCGTGGTGCTCTTCTGGCGGCAATGGAAGCGGATGGCGACCTATCTCGCCGTGGGGGTGGCGCTACCGCTCTTTGCCTGTCACCTGGGCGGAAAACGCGATCCGGCAGACTTGCTCTACGCTTCGCTCATCCTGCTCACGCCCGATCACATCAAGGCCGCGCCGCAGTTTGAAAAAGAGCTGCTGCCGCTGCGCGATCGGGTGCGCGATCAGTATGGCAACTATCCTGGCGGTACCGTGAAGATCGCGAAGCTGGCCGGCGGCGCGATTGAGAAAGGTCTCATGGAGCAGGGGCTCTCGAAAAGCGATGCGCAGCCGAAGTCCGACGAGGTCATGAAAAGCATCTGCCTGGAGATTCTCAAGGAACGTCCGTGGGCGGTCTTCATCCTGCCTTTCCAGAAGTTCCGCCTCGCGGTGGATGGCTGGACCAGCTACGACTTCAACGAGCACTATCTCGGGGAGCGGCAGGTCGAGGCGGCGACGAAATCCGACTGGATGTATAAGACGCTCGGGACTTACCTGACCGGCCAGAATGTCCACCGCCGAGGAAATGAAGCAATTCATCCTCGCAAACTACAAGGAGGAGCGCGTCCAGTGGTTCCGCGAATACCAGGGCGCATGGAATCGAACGCTCAATCACTTTCGCACGAGTGATGAACACGCGGCCAGGCCCCGCTGGGCGCATGATTTCTTTGGCGGCATTCGTGGTGGGCGGCAGGTAATCCCTGGGGTGCCGGTCTTCTACTTTGTTGCGCTCGCCGGCATGCTTGCGGCAGTGCTGCGGTGGCGGAAACTCGGGCTGCTCCATCTCGCCTGGCTGGCGGTGATGCTCTTCACCTGGTATGCGGCCACCCTGGTGGCGGTGACGAATGCGCGCTTTCGCTTCGCCTATGAGCCGTTCTGCTACATCTATTTTTTCCTGCTCCTGGACGTTTTGATTGCTGCCGGGTTGGCGCTCCGCCAGAAGTCGCAACCGGGGGCATACGTATGAATTATGTGATTGGTTCGGGACCCGCTGCCATTTCCGCGGCGATGGCATTGGTGCAACAGAGGCAGCCGGTGACGATTCTCGATGGCGGCAAGGCGCTGGAGCCCTCGCAACAGGCCGTGTTGGACCGGATGCAGGCCCAGGAGCCCGCGCAATGGAGCGCGCAGGACCTGGAGGCGCTGCGTGGGCCGGACCAGTCCTCGAAACACGGCTCCATCCATGTCAAGCGCACCTGCGGCTCCGAGTATCCCTACGAGGATGTGGAGACCCCACTTATGGACGATCGCGCGCATGGCGATTTCCATTACTCGATGGCCCGCGGCGGTCTCAGCGCCGTATGGGGGGCCTCGCAGCTTCCCAATCGCGCGGCGGATATGCAGGACTGGCCGGTCTCGCTGGCCGAGCTGGAGCCGCACTACCGCGCGGTGCTCGATTTCATGCCCTCGACCGCGGTGGAAGATCGGCTGGCAAATCTGCTCCCCACCTACACCGCGAAGCCGCGGCCGTGGACTCCCTCGCGGCAGGGCGACCGTTTCCTTTCCTCGCTGGAACAGCGGGCGGCGAGCTTGCAGCGGGCGGGGATTCACTTTGGCCGCTCCCGCATGGCCGTGTGGGCCGATGGCCGCGACGATGCCAAAAATCGCCACGCCTGCGCCTACTGCGGCTGGTGCCGGTATGGCTGCCCCTACACGCTGGTCTATTCCAGCGCGCACACGCTGGAGCAAATGATCGCGGCGGGTACGGTGACGTATCGCCCGGGCATCGTCGTACAGAAATTCGAGTCCACCGCGGGCGGCGTGGAAAATCCACGCGCGCGACGTTGCCAGGGGCGAGGACGTGACGTTCGAGGGCGAGCGTGTCTTTGTCGGCACGGGCGTGCTGCCCACCGCGTGGCTCGCGCTGCGCTCGCTCGGCCTCTACGAAACGCCGGTCAAGCTGCTCGACAGCCAGTATTTCATCTTCCCCTTTTTCCGCTTTGGTAAAACTGCCGGTGTGGAAAAGGAATCGCTGCACTCGCTCGCGCAGGCCTATCTGGAGATCGACGATCCCGCGATCAGCAAGGGGCTCGTGCACATCGAGGTCTTCAGCTACAGCGATTTTCTCAAGCGGGCGCTCTGCGAGACACCGCTGCGCTTCGCTCTTGGTATTCCCTTTTTCGCCGAGAAAATCCTGGGCCGCCTGCTCGTGCTTCAATGCTTCATGCACTCGGATGACTCCGCACACCTCGATCTTGAGCTGAAGCGCAACGGTGACGACGCGCCCAAGCTCGTCTCCCAGGCCCGGCCCAACCGCCGCAGCCTCTGGAAAAGCCTGCACGTGGGCTGGAAGCTGCTGGTGAACGGGCTTTCCCTCGGCGGTCTGCCGGTGGTGCCTGCGATTCAATTCGCGCGTCCCGGTCGCAGCTACCACACCGGGGGTTCTTTCCCGATGCGGCAAAAGCCCGGTCGCCTGGAGACCGATTTGCTCGGTCAGTTGCCCGAGTTGCCGCGCGTGCACTTGGTCGATTCGTCGGTGCTGCCCAGCATCCCGGGCACCACGATCACCCTCAGCGTGATGGCCAATGCGCATCGCATCGCCACCGAAGCGGTGAAACCTCCTGCCGCATGAGCACCTGCGCGATCACCGGAGCGGCGGGTTTTTTAGGCGGCGTCATCGCCCGGCGCTTTCTTCGTGATGGCTGGCAGGTGGTGAGTCTCGTCCTGCCGTCCGCCGGGCTTTGCGGCGCAACATGTGGAATACCGCCTTGGCGAAGATCCTTCCCGGCTGCCGCTTGCGGGTGTGGATAGCGCCGTTCACTGCGCCTGGGATTTGAAGGCGACGACTTGGGACGAGATCGCCGCCACGAATGTGCAGGGCAGCATCGCGCTGCTCCAAGCCGCGCAGGCTGCGGGCGTGCGCCGGATTATTTTCATTTCCTCGATGAGCGCCTATGCCGGCTGTCGCTCCATGTATGGCCGCGCCAAGTGCCTCGTCGAAGCCGAGACGCTCAAGCTCGGCCTCGCCATCCGGCCCGGCCTCGTCTGGGCCGAGAAAACCGGCGGCATCGTCGGCGCGATGGAAGGCGTGATTTGCCGCTCTCCCATCGTGCCGCTGATCGGCAGCGGGAATTACCTGCAATACCCTGCGCACTGCGACGACGTGGCGGAATTTATTTTCCAGGCCAGCCAGTTGGAGCCGTTGCCCTCAGTCCCGCTTTCTGCCGCCTCCGCCCAGCCGCTCACCTTCCGCGGCCTCCTGCAAGCGCTGGCCACCCGGGCCGGGAAGAAGCCCCTTTTCCTCCCGCCGCCCTGGACCCTGCTCTACGCGGGCCTCCCGCACGGGCGAGGCGCTCCGCCTGCCCCTGCCGTTTCGGAGCGACAGCTTGCTCGGTCTCGTGTATCCCAATCCCCAGCCGGACTTCACCCAGCCACCCGGAATGGCCGTCGAGTTCCGCCCTTTTGCCTAAGAGCATGAAGACCTTTTTGTGCCATCCAGATCCGCTCGTTCCCAAGCTCCAGCTTGGGAACGCAATAGTCTGCGAGGCTCTGCCTCGTTTTGCGCCGTTCGTCCTTTCATCCCTCGTTCCCACCCTCCGTGTGGGAACGCCCTTGTCTGCGACACTCCGTGTCGAAACCCCGTCGCCCGCATGAAGACCTTCCTTTTCAGCGTGGACCTTGAGGAATTCGTCGCCGCCGATCGCCGACAGGACTTCCGCCGCACGCCCCTGCCGGAATTGACCGAGAAGTATCTCACCTTCCTCCGCCGCCACGCGATGAAAGCCACCTTCTTCGTCGTGGGCGAGATCGCCGAAAAATTCCCCGCCGTCATCCGCGCCATCGCCGCCGAAGGCCACGAACTCGGTGCCACACCCACACCCATTGGGCACTCGACCGTCACACCCCGCAGTCGCTGCGCGAAGACCTGCTTCGCAATCGCGCCGCCCTCGAAGCCGCTTCCAATCAGCCTCTGCGCGGTTTTCGCGCGCCGATTCTCTCGCTCACCGAGCGCACCCAGTGGGCCTTCGCCGTGCTTGCGGAAACCGGCTTCACCTATTCCAGCTCCGTGTTGCCCGCGAAAAATCCGCTGCATGGTTGGCCGGGTTTTGGCCAGGCTGTGCGTCGTTTGGAAGGTATCACCGAGCTGCCGATCACCACCGCGCCGGTGCTCGGTCGCGAGTTTCCGATCGCCGCTGGCACCTACTTCCGCTGCCTCCCGTTTCCGATCATCCGCCGGGCCTTCCAGCGGCTCGCAGGGCAGGGGACCACACTCACTGGCTACTTCCATCCCTACGATATCGATGTCGCGCAGGAGCACGTGATGAACGAAGGCGTGCGCGGTAGCCGGCTCATGAACCATTTGCTTTATTTCAATCGCGCGGGAACATTGCCCCGACTCGAAGCCCTTATCGCGGACGGTTTCCGCATCATGCCCTGCCATGAATACCTCGAATCCCATGCTGCCCTTCACTGAATCGCCTTTTCTCCGCCCTCGGCTCGCCATCGTCATTCCCTGCTATCGAGTCAAAGAAAAGATCGTGGGCGTCGTCGCCGGTTGTCTGGAGTATGCCGATTACGTGATCGCGGTCGATGATTGCTGCCCGGAAAAGTCCGGCGCGCATTTGCAGGAGCAATGCCGCGACCCGCGCGTCACCGTGGTCTTCCACGAGGTCAATCAAGGCGTCGGCGGCGCGATGGCGACCGGCTTTGAAGCTGCATTGAAAACCGACGCCGATATCGTCGTAAAAATGGATGGCGACGGCCAGATGCTCGCCGAGGACCTGCCGCGTCTTGTGGCCCCGCTTATCACGCGCCGGGCCGATTTCACGAAGGGCAACCGCTTCTACGATCTGCATGCCCTGCGCAGCATGCCACCCGTGCGCCGCTTCGGGAATTTCTGCCTCACCTTTCTCACCAAGGCCGCCAGCGGCCATTGGCAGATGTCCGATCCCACCAACGGCTACCTTGCGATCCGCCGTCCCGCGCTGGAAATGCTCAACCTGCATCTGCTCGATCGCCGCTATTTTTTTGAGATCAGTCTCCTTGTGCAGCTCAACGTCATCCGTGCCCTCGTCTGCGACGTGCCGCTGCCCGCGCGCTATGCCGATGAAAAAAGCTCGCTCAACCCCATGCGCATCGCCGTCAGCTTCCCCAGCAAGCTGGTCAAGAGTCTCATCCACCGGCTCTGGTGGCGCTACTTCATTTACGACATCAACATCGGTAGCGTCTTCATGGTGATCGGATCGCTGCTCTGTGTCGGCGGCATCCTCTTCGGTGGCTACCGCTGGAGCACCGATCCCTTCGATCACACCGATGAATCCGCCGGCACCGTCGCCCTCGCCATGCTGCCGATCATTCTTGGCTTCCAGATGATTCTGCAATTTCTCGTCTTCGACACCCACGACCAGCCTTCCGAAGCCCTGAGCAACCAGTTCGACGAAAAAGCCACCGGCCTCCTGCGCAAAGAGCAGGGAACTACTGCCGTCGCTAAGAGCGAATCCTCCAGCCGAATCTCCAGCGCCGTGCATCAATAAGCAGGGCCTCTTTCTCCAAGTTTTCCTATTCGCCCAAAGCGCTAAAGTCTCTACGCCCTTGGAGTGCGGCGACGGGTCGCCGCTTTCATCTGGCGAGACAAGTCTCGCCGCGTTGCGCGGGCCGATTCCGGCCCGCCATGATTGCTTTCGGGTCTGCAACTTCGTGGTGGCCCGTCCTTGCCGGCGCGGTTGCAGTTGCCTGGGGTGAGCGCATGGGAGCACTGGAATCGCCCATATTGCTGGTTTTCTTCCGCGCAAACTTCCCCTTTTAGCGTTTTGGTGGTGAGCTATTGAGGAGGGGGTTGGAGAAAGTTGAATTTTTTTGTGGTTGTGGAACGCAGTATTGATGGGCCTTCCCGGCCTTTTTTGAAAAGTGGGTGAACTTTTATTTTGACGGGCGGGGTGAACTTGCTAGTTTCCACGTCCCGCCACGGGAAAGGCTGCTGCAAGGCGAGTCTGGAACGGAGCGGGGTCCGGTTGAGAAACTGGGTGGCCGCCGAAAGAAAGTTGAAATTAAATTCAAATTTCCGGTTGACGGCCAAATGAAGGCTGCTAAAGTCTTCGTCCCGCAGCAAATGCGGCGCTCGCCAAACGGTGAAACCGGGGTGAGTGAATGTTCTTCAAACTTTGGGACTTCAAGTAGTTCGAAACGAACTCAACATTGTCCCGGCCTTGAGCGCCAACCAGCGGTGATTGCGAAGCGAAAGCGGATGCAAGAGGCCGACAGGGGTGTTCGAAAAGCTGGTGATGGCGTTGAGTTTTTTAGTGTCTGCGCGTCGCCCTGGAGTTTGGAAGAGCGAAATTGATCTTTGAGAGTGTGATTCTGGAGTTTCTAATGGAGAAGCTCAGAACGGTTAAATGACAGCAAAAATTGAATTGTGCGTTATACGTCAAATCTTTGATTAATCATATATTTAAGATCGGACAAACCCTGCATCTTCGGACACCTCTTTAAGAGGCTCTGGGAAGCAGGTAATTGAAACGGTCAGATTTTTCGAGTGCTTTAGCAGCAACTCGAGCAAACTTTTCACGGAGAGTTTGATTCTGGCTCAGAACGAACGCTGGCGGCGTGGATAAGACATGCAAGTCGAACGGGATTTGTTTTGTAGCAATACGAAATAAATCCAGTGGCGCAAGGGTGCGTAACACGTGGGCAATCTGCCGGGAAATGGGGGATAGCTCGCCGAAAGGCGAATTAATACCGCATGTGGTTAGCGAAGACATCTTCGCGCTACTAAAGTTGGGGCAACCTAACGTTTCCTGATGAGCCCGCGGCCTATCAGCTAGTTGGTGAGGTAACGGCTCACCAAGGCGATGACGGGTAGCTGGTCTGAGAGGACGACCAGCCACACTGGAACTGAGACACGGTCCAGACACCTACGGGTGGCAGCAGTCGAGAATTTTTCTCAATGGGGGAAACCCTGAAGGAGCGACGCCGCGTGGAGGATGAAGGTTTTCGGATTGTAAACTCCTGTCATCTGGGAACAAGGTGCATCGGTTAACTGCCGGTGTATTGATAGTACCAGAAGAGGAAGAGACGGCTAACTCTGTGCCAGCAGCCGCGGTAATACAGAGGTCTCAAGCGTTGTTCGGATTCATTGGGCGTAAAGGGTGCGTAGGTGGTGTCGTAAGTCGGATGTGAAATCCCGGGCTCAACCCCGGAACTGCATTCGATACTGCGATGCTCGAGGACTGGAGAGGAGATTGGAATTCACGGTGTAGCAGTGAAATGCGTAGATATCGTGAGGAAGACCAGTGGCGAAGGCGAATCTCTGGACAGTTCCTGACACTGAGGCACGAAGGCCAGGGGAGCAAACGGGATTAGATACCCCGGTAGTCCTGGCAGTAAACGGTGTACGTTTGGTATGGGAGGATTCGACCCCTTCCGTGCCGGAGCTAACGCGTTAAACGTACCGCCTGGGGAGTACGGTCGCAAGATTAAAACTCAAAGAAATTGACGGGGGCCCGCACAAGCGGTGGAGTATGTGGCTTAATTCGATGCAACGCGAAGAACCTTACCAAGCCTTGACATGCATTTCTAAGTCGGTGAAAGCCGGCGAGTGTAGCAATACACAACTTGCACAGGTGCTGCATGGCTGTCGTCAGCTCGTGTCGTGAGATGTTGGGTTAAGTCCCGCAACGAGCGCAACCCCTGTGAACTGTTGCTAATCCGCAAGGATGCACTCTGTTCAGACTGCCCTGTGAAACGGGGAGGAAGGTGGGGACGACGTCAAGTCAGGATGGCCCTTACGGCTTGGGCTGCACACGTCCTACAATGCCCAGGTACAGAATGAACCGATACCGCGAGGTGGAGGAAATCCCTAAAACTGGGCTCAATTCGGATCGCAGGCTGCAACTCGCCTGCGTGAAGCCGGAATCGCTAGTAATGGCGCATCAGCTACGGCGCCGTGAATACGTTCCCGGGCCTTGTACACACCGCCCGTCACATCATGGAAGTCACTTGTACCCGAAGTGCATGCGCCAACCGCAAGGAGGCAGTGCCCTAAGGTATGAGTGGTAACTGGGATGAAGTCGTAACAAGGTAGCCGTAGGGGAACCTGCGGCTGGATCACCTCCTTCTAAGGAGCAGTGCTTAAGTGATGCGGCTTGTCCGCAACTTTTAGCACAGGTCGACGGCTAAACGGTTTCAGGATAATCGCCCTGCTTCGGTGGGGATGATTTGGAACCACATGCCGCCAAGTCTTTGGGGACGAAAAACCGAGAAGCTCAAAGTATTTGATACGGTAGCGCACAATTCAGTTTTTGCTTCAATTCCCGGAGTGGTGAACACGAGAGGATGGATCACCATAAGTATTTGAACCCTACCCAAGTTTCTTCATTGAAAATGGGGGCATAGCTCAGTTGGTAGAGCGGTAGCTTTGCAAGCTATAGGTCTGGGGTTCGAATCCCCATGCCTCCACCATTCATGAGGGAGCGCAGTTCAAGCAATTCTTCCAGCCGGGCGTGTAGCTCAGTTGGTTAGAGCATGCGCTTGATAAGCGCAGGGTCGCAGGTTCGAATCCTGCCACGCCCACCACTACGACTGCGAGGCCGCAGTGGCAAACCAGGGAAAGCCTTCAAAAAGGCGAAGCAACAACAACCGTTTTGAGTTTGAGCATCGAAAGTGAAACTTCGAAATCAGACGCACACAGGAGCCGATTTGAGTTCCTGCTGTTCTTTGACATCTGCATACAGAAAGTTAGATAACAATACAACTTTGAGAGCTGAGTCTGAATCTTAAAAGCATTTCAGTCGCAAGACTGGGATCAGAGAGTTTCAGTTATCACAAGCCTCTGAGGCGCAAGCCTTGGAGCAAACCGATTTCCAGGAAATTTAAGCTCCTGGATTGAATATTGAATAAGCTACAAAGAGCACATGATGGATGCCTTGGTGCCAATAGGCGATGAAGGACGCGATAAGCTGCGATAAGCTTCGGGTAGCGGCAAATACGCTTTGACCCGGAGATTTCCGAATGGGGTAACCTGACGGTGATAATCCACCGTCGCGTGAGAATGAATTCATAGTTCTCACGGCGCAATACCAGCTGAAGTGAAACATCTTAGTAAGCTGAGGAAAAGAAAGCGAAGCGATTCCGTAAGTAGTGGCGAGCGAAAGCGGAACAGGCCAAACCACTGGTTTACCAGTGGGGTTGTAGGAGCCCGATGTGGCAGTGAGAACGTTAGGTGAAGCGAATGGAAAATCGCTCCAGAGAGGGTGAGAGACCCGTAACCGAAAACCGAATCACGCCTAGGGAATTCCTGAGTAATGCGATCCACGTGAAACTTCGCATGAATCCACGCCGACCACGGCGTAAGCCTAAATACTAATTGGCGACCGATAGTGAACCAGTACCGCGAGGGAAAGGTGAAAAGAACCCCTATGAGGGGAGTGAAATAGTACCTGAAATCATGTGCTTACAAGGTGTCAGAGCCCGCAAGGGTGATGGCTTGCCTTTTGCTTAATGAGTCTGCGAGTTATTGTCAGTGGCAAGCTTAAGGCATTATGTGCCGGAGGCGAAGCGAAAGCGAGTCCGAACAGGGCGTCCGAGTTGCTGGCAGTAGACCCGAAGCCGAGGTGATCTACCCATGGCCAGGTTGAAGCGTTGGTAACACAACGTGGAGGACCGAACAGGTGCACATTGAAAAGTGTTCTGATGAGCTGTGGGTAGGAGCGAAAGACTAATCAAACCCGGTGATAGCTGGTTCTCCCCGAAATAGCTTGAGGGCTAGCCTCGTGTGCTGACCTGCGGAGGTAGAGCACTGGATGAACTAGGGCCCATACCCGGGTACCGAATTCAATCAAACTCCGAATGCCGCAGGGTGAAACACGGGAGTCAGTGCGTGAGGGATAAGCTTCACGCGCGAGAGGCAAACATGCCAGATCAGCAGCTAAGGTGCCCAAATACCGTTCAGTGGAAAGGATGTGAAGTTACTTAGACAGTGAGGATGTTGGCTTAGAGGCAGCCACCATTTAAACAGTGCGTAATAGCTGACTCATCGAGTGATTTCGCGCCGAAAATGATTGGCGATAAGCGGTATACCGAAGCTCTGGAATTGCTCCGATTTCGATCGGGGTGATTGGTAGGGGAGCGTTGTCAGGGTGTCGAAGCAGGAGGGTAACCAACTGTGGAGCGCTGACAAGTGAGAATGCAGACATGAGTAGCGATAAGCCAGGTTGAATTCCTGGCCGCCGTAAACCCAAGGTTTCCTGGGGAAGGTTCGTCCTCCCAGGGTTAGTCGGGACCTAAGTCGAGGCCGAAGGGCGTAGGCGATGGACAGCAGGTTTAATATTCCTGCACCGGCTATGGTTAAGCGTAGAGATGACGTGTGAAAAGAGAGGAGTCGCCGATTGAAAGTGGCGGTCTCGCAAGAGGACGTGGCGGCTTCGGCCTAAACGGATTCCTTGACCTTTGCACCAAGAAAAGCCTCTGCGTGTTCCCATGGCTGCCCGTACCGTAAACCGACACAGGTGGGTGGGTAGAGTATACCAAGGCGCGTGAGTGAAACCTCGTTAAGGAACTCGGCAATCTAGCCCCGTAACTTCGGAAGAAGGGGTGCCCATTTATTTGGGTCGCAGTGAAAGGGGTCAACCGACTGTTTAACAAAAACACAGCACTCTGCCAAGTCGAAAGACGATGTATAGGGTGTGACACGTGACCAATGCGGAAAGATTACGGTAAGAGGTTAGCCGCAAGGCGAAGCTTTGAGCCCAAGTCCCCGTGAATGTCGGCCGTAACTATAACGGTCCTAAGGTAGCGAAATTCCTTGTCGGGTAAGTTCCGACCTGCACGAATCGTGTAACGAGTTGACCGCTGTCTCAACGAGGGAGCTCAGCGAAGTTGTAATGGCGGTGAAGATGCCGCCTACCCGCAGCAGGACGGAAAGACCCTATGCACCTTTACTGTACGCTGTTACTGTTGTTTCGATTTTAATGCTTAGCGTAAGTGGGAGACTGTGATTCATGGCTTTCGGGCCACGATGAGTCGCCAATGAAACACCACCCTTTGACATTGGAATAACTAACCTCGGCCCATCATCTGGGCGAGGGACACTGGCAGCCGGTCAGTTTTACTGGGGCGGTATCCTCCTAAAGAGTAACGGAGGAGTACGAAGCTTGGCTCAACGCGGTTGGCAATCGCGTGTCGAGTACATGGATATAAGCCAGGCTAACTGTGAGACACACACGTCGAGCAGGTGCGAAAGCAGGTCCAAGTGATCCGGTGGTTGAATGTGGAATTGCCATCGCTCAACGGACAAAAGGTACGCTAGGGATAACAGGCTGATCGAGTCCGAGAGCTCATATCGACGACTCGGTTTGGCACCTCGATGTCGGCTCATCACATCCTGGGGCTGGAGAAGGTCCCAAGGGTCCGGCTGTTCGCCGGTTAAAGTGGTACGCGAGCTGGGTTCAGAACGTCGCGAGACAGTTCGGTCCTTATCCGCTGTGGGCGCAGGAGATTTGAGGGGTTCAGACCTTAGTACGAGAGGACCGGGTCTGACGAACCGCTGGTGTTCCAGTTGTCGTGTCAACGGCATTGCTGGGTAGCTATGTTCGGAAAGGATAAGCGCTGAAAGCATCTAAGCGCCAAGCCTATCCCAAGATGAGATCTCCCTGAAGGATCGTGGTAGACCACCACGTCGATAGGCCAGGAGTGCAAGTGCAGTAATGTATTCAGCTCATTGGTACTAATAATCCGTTCGGCTTATTCATTTCCTTTTTCTAACCCCGTTGTTTTGGACCTTAAAAACCCAAGACGACGGCACTTAGAAAGAAATGAATTAATTTCAAAAACCAAAACTCTTCTCTTGAGTTGTGTTATCTTCCCCTGTATGCAGATGTCAGCGAACAGAAAAACCTGTTCTTTGAAAAGCTCTTTGCAACTTAATCAGTGATCGTTAGAAACCTGGTGAATCTGAGGTTTGTTCCTTGCCCCCAGAATCACCTCCCACAAAGAATCTGATCTCGGATTCGCCAGCTTTCTGGTGATCACAGCGCAGTGGCCCCACCCGTTCCCATTCCGAACACGGCAGTGAAACGCTGCAGCCCCGATGGTAGTGCTTCTATAGGCTGTGCGAGAGTAGGACGTTGCCAGAGGTTACGACCCGCTTCAATCGAAAGATTCGGAGCGGGTCTATTTGTGTTCCAGGGGGGAAGCCAGGGAGGTTTCACCACGAAGGCACGAAGACACGAAGCTGGGGAATTCAACTACCGAGGACACCGATCGCACGGAGGAGGGAGGCCCCCCCGCGCTCTCCTCCACCTCGACCACCTTCCACCAACTCCCCTCCAACCGCGACCGCACCGCCCCCAGGTGCTACCCGGGCTCCACCGAAAACTCCTCGATCCGCTCCCCAACTGCTCCCAGACCACTCCCCAACCACTCTCAAGGCGACGACCGCGCCGGTGAGATCGCTCTGGCTAGTCTAAACGAAGCAAATGGCTAGTGAATCGGATGCTTCAAATAGAGCGTGCGGGTTTGGT